>NZ_JBIAEQ010000007.1:0-619863 GCF_042868655.1 Streptomyces sp. NPDC007808 | reverse complement strand
AACCACCCCCCCACCCCCCCCCCCCCCCCCCGCGCCGCCCCCCCCCCCCCCCGGCCCGGGCCCCGCCCCACCCACCACCCCCAGGCGCGACACGCACCCCCACCGAACCCGCACAGGCGCCGCAGGCACCGCGCACCCACCACCCGCAAGCATCAACACCCACCCCCACCACCCCGTCACCCGTTCAGCCCACCACCACCCACCCCCACCCCCCGATCCGAGCCATCGTCGTAAGAGCAGCCCACACCACAGCTGAGGAGTGGAGCCCGACGTGACCGGCACCGCACGACCACGCCCCGCAGCTTCCGGTGTCGTCGGGCGCGTCTCGTCGAGACGTCGGTGGCGGTGGGCGCGGCGGGGCGCCCTGGGGATGGGGCTGCTGGTCGTGGCCGCCGGCGGGGCCGGGTGGGCCGTCTACGCCAAGCTCGACTCCAACATCACCCCCGACGAGGCCGCCGCGGCCGAACTCGCCCGGTACGAGAAGGAACGCCCCACCTCACTCGTGCGCGGCGCCCAGAACATCCTGCTCATCGGGTCGGACTCCAGGGCAGGAAGCGGAAACCGCCGCTACGGCCGTGACTCCGGCACCGCGCGCTCCGACACCACCATCCTGCTGCACCTCTCCGCGGAACGCCGCAGCGCCACCGCCGTGTCGATACCCCGCGACCTGATGGTCGACGTCCCCGGCTGCCGCCGCCGGGACGGCACCCGCAGCGCCCCCATGTTCGCGATGTTCAACTACGCCTTCCAGGTGGGCGGCTCGGCCTGCACCATCCGCACCGTGGAACGGCTCACCGACATCCGCATGGACCACCACGTGGTCGTCGACTTCCAGGGTTTCAAGAAGATGGTCGACGCACTCGACGGCGTCGAGATATGCCTCGCGAAACCCATCGACGACAAGGCCGCCAAACTCAGACTCCCGGCCGGCAAGGTGACCCTCGACGGCGAGCAGGCCCTCGGCTACGTCCGCGCCCGCAAGTCCCTCGGCAACGGCAGCGACACCGACCGTATGGAGCGCCAGCAGCGCTTCCTCGCCGCCCTGGTGCACAAGGCGCAGAGCAACGACGTCCTGCTGAACCCGGTCCGGCTCTACCCCGTGCTCGACGCCGCCACGTCCTCCCTCACCACCGACCCGGACCTGGCCAGCTTGCGCGGTTTGTACGAACTTGTGCGCGGGGTCCGCGACATCCCCACCGAACGCGTGCAATTCCTCACCGTTCCTCGTGAGGCCTACGCGCACAACGCCAATCGCGACCAACTCGTGGAGCCCGAGGCCGAGCGCCTCTTCGAGCGGCTGCGCACCGACACGCCGGTGAAAGTAGTGGATTCGCCCGGTATGCGCGGGCCGAACGACGTCTCCGATCCCCCTTCCCCGCCCCCCACCTTCCGCGGCAACACCGCCGCCGAGAACCCCTGCGGGTAAAACGCTCACCAAGCCGGCGAAGCACAATTCAAAGAAATGGGGCGGATTGCCCAGTTGTAGGGACGTGGAATTTGTCACCGTCGTGGCTCGACGCTGAACTGGGCGGATAGTGTGAGCGATCCGGTGCACCCGGCCGTAGTTAGGCTTGCGCACTGTTTGACCGAGACCCGAGCGCCTTGGAGGGGGAAGGCGCCGCGTGGCCCCGACGGAGGATTCAGACAACCGTGGACGCGCAAGGCCGTGGGCGGGCGGACGACATCGATCCCGCAGACCAGTGGGTGCTCAATCCGAACACCGGCGAATACGAACTGCGACTGACTCCTTCCGCACCGCAGTCATCGGTCCCCGGGCCCCGTAGATCCGCCTCCCGCGCAGGCGCCGCCTCACGCGCCGCCGGGGCCGCGAGCGCCAAGGGCGCGGCCGGTGCGCCGGGCCCCGCGCGCAGCCGGACCGCGGCGCCGGGGCCGGGACGCGAGACGAGACCGGCGCCCGGACGTGAGGTCCCCTCGCAGCGCAGGCGTCGCGGCGCGCCCGAGGAGCCGCCGGGGCGGCGTGGTCGACGGCCGGTGAAGCAGAAGAGCAAGGCGAAGAAGGCTCTCCTGTGGACCGGTGGCGTGATGGCGTTCGTGGTGGTCGCCGCCGCGGCCGGCGCCTACCTCTACATCGAGCACCTCAACGGCAACATCCAGTCCATCTCCGACGACGGCGCGAGCACCGGTGGCTTCCAGAAGGACAAGGCCATCAACATCCTGCTCATCGGCACGGACAAGCGCACGGGCGCGGGCAACGGCAGCTACGGCGACAAGGGCAGCGAAGGACACGCCGACACCACGATCCTGCTCCACGTCTCCAAGGACCGCTCGAACGCGACCGCGCTCAGCATCCCGCGCGACTTGATCGTCGACATCCCGGACTGCCCGACGACGCAGGAGGACGGCTCCCAGAAGGTCATCTCGGGCGGGACCGGCGTGCGCTTCAACACCAGCCTCGGCCAGGAGGGCCGTACGCCCAGCTGCACCGCGCGCACGGTCACCGAACTCACCGGAATCAAGCCGGACAACTTCATCGTGGCCGACTTCAACGCGGTGAAGACGCTCACCTCGGCCGTCGGGGGCGTCGAGGTGTGTCTGGCCAAGGACATCAAGGACCCCGACTCGCACCTCGATCTCCCCAAGGGCGAGCACGTCATCGAGGGCGAGCAGGCGCTGGCCTTCGTCCGCACCCGGCACTCGGTCGGCTTCGGCGGCGACCTGAGCCGGATCGGGCTGCAGCAGCAGTTCCTCAGCGCGCTGATGCGCAAGCTGAAGTCGAACGACACCCTCACCAGCCCGACCAAGATGATCAAGCTGGCCGAGGCGGGCACCAAGGCGCTGAGTGTCGACTCCCAGCTCGACAGCATCGACAAGCTGAAGGACCTGGGTCTGGAGCTGGGCAAGCTCGACACCAAGAACCTGACCTTCACCACGATCCCGGTGATCGACAACCCGGCCGAGAAGGTCAAGGCGACCGTCGTACTCAACGAGAAGCCGGCTCAGGAAGTCTTCCAGGCGATCCAGAACGACGTCTCCTTCACCGACGCCAAGCAGCAGAAGAAGAAGGAGGCCGCCGCCGTGGCCGCCCGGCTCAAGGGCACCAAGGCCGACCCCTCCGAGGTGCGGGTGCAGGTCTTCAACGGCGGGGCGCCCGCGGGCAGCGCCCAGGAGACCCTCACCTGGCTGCAGACCGAGGAGGGCGTGACCAAGTCCGAGAACGCGGGCAACGCCCCGGCGACGCTCGCGAAGACGACGCTCGAGTACGGCCCCGACCAGGCCGACCAGGCCCGTCGGCTCGCCGCCATCCTGGGGCTCGCCGGCTCCGCGATGAAGCCCGGCGAGAGCGTGACCAACTCCCAGGGCCTGCCCACGATGACGCTCACGCTGGGCAAGGACTTCAAGGGGGCGGGCGTACCGCTCACGGCTCCGACGAAGGCGCCGGACGTGGAGAAGTCCACGGCCGACAAGGTCAAGTGCGCGTCGTAGCGGTCCCTCGCGCCCGCCCGGCACAGCGCCCGGGGTGAACGCGGGCCCGTTTCGGTACGGAACGGGCCTGTTTCGGCGCGGATCCGTCCGCCGTGTGAACCCTCTGGCGCGAAATCTTCGGTGAGGAGGGCAACTGTGGCAGGCCCTCGTTGGTCTGACACAGGACATGGGTGTGTCAGGCGGTATCGGCCGGACGCATCACAGGCCGTACCAAGGCTGGATTTTGCCGACACGTGGCCAACCCGACCCGGATGCATACGGGTCTGACAGGTTGTGAACCGGTGTCGGACAGGCTGGCTCGACATGGTTCGCTCCGCATCGGTCAGGGAGGTCCGGCGCGGAGCGATGCCGTGCCGGGCAAAGGGTGGGGAAGGGCGGAGAGTTGGCGCAGAGCAGTGTGCGAGGGGAGGTCCCCGCGGTGGAGGACACCATGTCCCTCACCCCGCGGGCCGACCAGGACACGCCGGCCGACCTGGACGGCCGGCACGGTGGCGAGGGACGCACGGACGACCGGAAGATCGGCGGCAGGCCCCGCAGGCGGCGTGTGCTGCGCTGGTCGGCGACGGTTCTGGCGGTGGTGGTACTGGGCACCGCGGGTGCCGGATATCTCTACTACCAGCACCTCAACGGCAACCTGAAGAAGGACGACCTCAACATCGGCGACGCCAAGGACCGCGCCGCCCGGACCGAGGCGAACGCGTTCGGTCAGACGCCGCTGAACATCCTGCTGATCGGCTCGGACGCACGGGACAGCAAGGAGAACCAGAAGCTGGGCGGTGCCAAGGAGACCTTCGGCGGCACCCCGCTCGCCGACGTCCAGATGCTGCTGCACGTCTCCGCGGACCGCACCAACATGTCGGTCGTCAGCATGCCGCGCGACACACTGGTGGACATACCCAAGTGCACGGACCCGGACAGCGGTGACGTGTACCCGGCCATCCGGCGCGCGATGACGAACCGCTCGCTCGGCCGCGGCGGCCCGGGGTGCACGGTGGCGACGTGGGAGAAGCTGACCGACATCCACATCGACCACTTCATGATGATCGACTTCTCGGGCGTGGTGTCGATGGCGGACGCCATCGGTGGCGTCCCGGTCTGCGTGAACAAGAACATCCACTCCAAGGACCGCGAGGGCCACGGCTCCGGGCTGAAGCTGGAGAAGGGCACCACGTACATCAAGGGCGAGCAGGCCCTGCAGTGGCTGCGCACCCGGTACGGCTTCGAGGACGGCAGCGACCTGGCCCGCGCCAAGGCGCAGCACCAGTACATGAACTCGATGGTCCGCGAGCTGCGCAAGAACGCCAAGCTGAGCAGCCCGAACAAGCTGCGCAAGCTCGCCGAGGCGGCCACGAACGCGCTCACCGTCGACCCGGGCCTGGGCACGGTGGCGAAGCTGTACGACCTGGCGGGCGAGCTGAAGAAGGTGCCCACCTCGCGCATCACCATGACGACGATGCCGAACGCGTACGACACCATCCAGACCGGCCGGGTGGTGCCCACCGAGGACGCCTCCCAGCTGTTCCGGCTGGTGCGTGAGGACATCTCCCTCGACGGCAAGGACAAGAAGAAGACCCCTGAGGAGAAGACCTCCTCGGACCCGGCCGCGGCGGACGGCGAGATAGCCGTCCAGGTGCAGAACGGCACCCGCACCGACACTCTCGCCCCGGTCCGCGGTCGCGCGCACGCCGTCGCCGGAGCACTGGCCGACGAGGGCTTCACCCGGGCCGTGGCGGACCAGTCGGCCGCGCCGATCGAGAAGACGACGGTCGTCCGCTACCCGAGCGCCGAACTGGAGGGCGACGCCCAGCGGGTCGCCAAGGCCCTCGGTATCCCCATGAGCGCGGTGGAGAAGTCCACGGACGTCTCCGGTGTCATCCTCGTCGTCGGCGCCGACTGGCGCGAGGGCACGGCGTACAAGGCCCCGAAGCAGAACGACAGGACGCCGGACACGGCCGAGGCACTGAACGCCTCGGACACCAAGGCGTGTATGAAGGTCGACCCGAACTTCACCTGGTGACGCGCTGACGGGCGCCCGCCCGGCGGGCTCAGTCGACGCTGAGCACTGCCGGGCGGCGGGACGCGATGACCTTCTTCGCCAGGGACCGCGGGCTGGTCAGGAAGCCGTAGCCCCAGGACATGTGCATGGTGGCGAGAGCGACCGGGATCTGCAGGCGTGCCTTCAGCGGGAGGCCCTTGCCGGCCGGGACGGAGCCCGCGGTGATGGCCGCGAGGTAGCCGCCGGGGATCACGAAGCCCCAGGGGGTCAGGGCGGCGCCGACCACGAGGCCCGCCGCGATCGCGCACACCGCGGTGGGCGGGGCGAGGTAGCGCAGGTTGATGGAGCCGGAGTGGTAGCGGGCGACGACGTGCCGCCAGCGGCCGTAGTCCTTGTACTGCTTGGCGAGGGCCTTCACCGAAGGCCGCGGGCGGTACGACACCTTCAGCTCCGGTGAGAACCAGATCAGCCCGCCCGCCTCACGGATCCGGAAGTTGAGCTCCCAGTCCTGGGCGCGGATGAACTCCTCGTTGTAGCCACCCTGCTGCTCCAGCGCCTCGCGCCGGAAGACACCGAGGTAGACGGTCTCGGCCGCCTGCGCCTCGCCACCGGTGTGGAAGGCGGCGTTGCCGACCCCGATCTTCGAGGTCATCGCGGCCGCGACGGCGTGCTCCCAGTCGTTCTCGCCCTCGGCGTGCATGATGCCGCCGACGTTCTGCGCGCCGGTCTCCTCCAGGAGCCGCACGGCGGTGGCGATGTAGTTCGGCGAGAGCATGCCGTGGCCGTCGACGCGCACCACGATCGGGTGGCGGGACGCCTTGATCGCCGCGTTCAGGGCGGCGGGGGTGCGGCCGGTCGGGTTCGGGACGGTGTGCACGCGGGGGTCTTCGGCCACGAGCTCGGCGGCGATCTCGTCCGTGCGGTCCGTGGACGGACCGAGGGCGATCACGACCTCCATCTCGCCGGCGTACTCCTGCGCGAGGATCGCTTGGACGGCTCCGCGCAGATGCCGCTCCTCGTTGAGGACGGGCATGATGACGGACACGGCGGGGAGCTGCACGTCGGGCTTGGCGTTCATAGGGGGCTCACGTTACCGCGAACGGGGGACAGCGGTGCGCGCCGCCGGGGTCGCTGCACCGGTCAGCAGATCGTATGGGCCTACGGTGCTCACGGATCCACGTACGGCCCCCAGGGCAAGCGACAGTGGAGGTATCTCCCCCATGCCCACGCCGCCCCGCCAGTCTCCCCCTCCTGCGCAGCGCCGCACGCAGCCGTCCCGCCGCGGGGCGCGGCCGGTCGCGCCCGTGCGACGCAAGAGGCCGCGGTGGGCCATGCGGGCGGTGACCACACTGTCCGTCGTGGTCCTCGCCTCCGCGGGGATCGGGCACGCGGTGGTCACCAGCCTGGACGCGAAGATCGCGCGCGTGGACCCCTTCAAGGACATGAAGAACCGGCCGCAGGCCGGGCACGGAATGAACGTCCTGCTCGTCGGCACCGACGGCCGCGACCGCATCAGCGAGGAGGAGCGGCGCAAGTACCGGCTGGGCGGCGCCCCCTGCCACTGCACCGACACGATGATGATCGTGCACATCTCGGAGGACCGGGAGCGGGCGAGCGTGGTCAGCCTGCCGCGCGACTCCTACGCCGAGGTGCCGGCCGGCGAGGGGCACAAGGCACACCCCATCAAGATCAACGCGGCGTACGCGGAGGGCGGGCCGAACCTCACCGTGCGCACGGTCGAGCACATGACCCATGTGAAGATCGACCACTATCTGGAGGTCGACTTCACCAGCTTCATGAAGACGGTGGATGTGCTCGGCGGGGTGCAGATCTGCACCGCCGCACCGCTGAAGGACTCCTACACCGGCCTCGACCTGTCGGCCGGCACGCACCGGCTGATGGGCGGCGAGGCACTGCAGTTCGTCCGCGCCCGGCACATCGACACCGACTCCGACCTGGGCCGGGTGCAGCGCCAGCAGCGTTTCATGGCGGCACTGATCGAGCGGGCGACGTCGTCCGGGATCCTGCTGAACCCGATGCGGTTCCGGGACGTGACACGGGCGGTGCTGGGCTCGGTGCGGGCCGACAAGGGGTTCGGGACGGGTGAGCTGCTCGACCTGGGACGGGCGATGCGGAACTTCTCCCCGTCGTCGTCGGAGTTCACGACCGTGCCGATCAAGCAGATGGGGTACACCGTGAAGGGCGTCGGTTCCACCGTGAAGTGGGACACCGTGAAGGCGGAGCGCCTCTTCAGGGCTCTGCGTGAGGACCGACCGCTGGCCGCGCACCGGTCGAAGCGCAAGGCGGTCCGGGTGGAGGTCGCCCCGCGGGAGATCCACGTCCAGGTCGAGAACGGCACGCGGACGGAGGACCTTGGCAAACGCGTCGACGCCGCGCTGGCGGCGACCGGGTTCCGCACGACAGGGCGGCCGGCGTTCGCGGCGGACCGCGCGACGAAGCGGACGGTCGTCGCGCACGACCCGGGCTGGGACCGCTCGGCGAGGTCCCTGGCGGCCGCGCTGCCGGGGAGCGAGCTGCGACCGGTGAAGGGGTTGGGGCCGACCCTGAAGGTGATCGTCGGGGAGGATTTCAAGCAGGTCAGGAAGGTGCGGGCGGAGGATGCGCAGGGCGAGGCCGTCGTGCTGCGGGGTGACGAGGCGGGGTGCTCGTAGGCGGAAGGTCACGCCTGGTGTCCGGGCAGATGCGGGCCGTCACTCCAATGGGTTCATGCCCGCAGCCCCGGCGGACCGTCGGGGGCCCCGCAGATGCGGCATCCGACCGGAATCGTCCCCTCCCACCGATGGCGCAGCGGCCCGGGCGGGCGTAGGACGGAAGGGCACGGGGCCCGCTCCCGGGCTCCAGCACCCCGAGGAGGAGCCATGACCCAGCCCGGAACCATGAGCGCCATGAGCACGGAGATGCAGGCCTGCGTCGACGCGTGCATGTCCTGCCACGCCATCTGCGAGGAGACGATGAGCTCCTGCATGCAGATGGGCGGTCAGCCGCAGATGCAGATCATGCGGGCGCTCATGGACTGCGCCGAGACGACCCGTATGTGCGCGGACATGATGATGCGCCGCTCGCCCATGTCGGCCGAGATGTGCGCGATGTGCGCGAAGGCCTGTGAGATGTGCGCCGAGGCGTGTATGTCCATGCCGGACGATCCCCAGATGATGCGCTGCGCCGAGGCGTGTCGCCGCTGCGCCGAGAGCTGTCGCACGATGGCGGGCGCCACCATGTGACGCCGGACGCATGCGAGGGCACCCCCGGCGGGGGTGCCCTCGTCGTCCGCGGGGTGCGGCTCACTTGCCCGAGACGGTCACCTTCTCGTCGTTCTTGAGCTGCTCCACCAGCTGCTTCACCTTTGCGGTGTCCCACTGGAGGTTGCCGTTCGCGGAGTTGCCCGAGATCGGCATGTTCATGGACTTGCCCTCGCCGCCGCTGACGCCCTTCATCGCCCAGAACATGGACGCCAGGTCGTACAGGCCCATGTCCTTGTCGACGATCAGGGAGTCCAGGCCGGCACCCATGGTCGGGTACAGCTTGAACGGGTTGAGGACCGTGCCCGGGGTCGCGACCTGGTTGGCCAGGGCGGACAGGAACTTCTGCTGGTTCTTCGTACGGTCCAGGTCGGAACCGGCGAGCGCGTACCGGGTACGGACGAAGGCGAGCGCCTCCTCGCCGTTCAGGGTCTGCTTGCCCTTCTTGAAGTCCGCGCCGGACTTGGAGTCCTTGATGTCCCGCGGGATGTCCATCTCGACGCCGCCGACCGCGTCCACGATGTTCGCGAAGCCCGCGAAGCCGATCTCGACGTAGTGGTCGATGTGCAGACCGGTGTTGGCCTCGACGGTGCGGACCAGGAGCTCGGGGCCGTCCTCCGCGTACGCCGCGTTCAGCTTCACCTGGCGGCCGGTGCCCTTGTAGAACTTGCCGGAGTCCGAGCCCTTGAAGGACGGGATCGTGACGTTCGAGTCACGCGGCAGGGAGATCAGCGTGTCGCCGTTGCTGCCGGTGTGCAGGATCATCATCGAGTCCGTGCGCTTGCCCTCGGCGGACCCGGTGCGCAGCCTCTTCTTCTCCTCGGCCGACATGCCCGCACGGCTGTCGGAGCCGACGATCAGGTAGTTCGTGCCCTCGCCCGCCTCCGGCCGGTCGATGACCTTGGACAGGTCGACCTCGCGGTTGAGCTTGGAGTCGGCCCAGAAGTAGGTGGCGACGGTCGTGACCAGCAGCACCGTCACGACGGTTATGGAGGTCACCTTGATGCGGCGCCGCCAGTTCGGCGCGGGGCGCGGCTCGCGCATCCCCGTACCGCCGGAGCCGCCCGCGCCGCCGTAGACCTGGCCCGTGTTGTAGCCGCTGTCGTACCCGTCGTCGTAGCCACCGTGGCCCCGGCCGTCGACGTACGACGGCTGCTGCGGCACGCCGCCGTATCCCTGGCCGGGCGGTGCCGCCTGGCCGCGGCGGACCTGCCGCATCACGCGCGCGCTCTCCGGCTGTGCGCTCGCGCTGCCGCGTCCGTAGTGGTTGCCGCGGTTGTCGTCGGACCATCCCTGGGGCCAGTCATTCATGCGCTTAGTGTGCAGGGCCCGGCCAGGTGTCTTACAAGCTTCGGCGGAAAATAGGGGCACGGCTGTTGCGAACCCAACACAAAGTCCGCGAATGACGACGCGGCATAGGGTGGAGGTCATGACAGACCAGGTCACCGCCGCGGAGTCGGGCACTCCGGAGATCCCGGGCAAGCCGACAGCCGCATCCCGCACCACCCTGAGCCACATCATGACCCACAGCGACACCAACCTTCTGGGGACGGTGCACGGCGGCGTGATCATGAAACTCGTCGACGACGCGGCGGGTGCCGTGGCCGGACGGCACAGCGGCGGCCCCGCCGTCACCGCCTCCATGGACGAGATGGCCTTCCTCGAGCCGGTGCGGGTGGGTGACCTCGTGCATGTGAAGGCGCAGGTCAACTGGACCGGCCGGACCTCGATGGAGGTCGGCGTACGCGTCCTGGCGGAGCGCTGGAACGAGTCGGCGCCGCCCACCCAGGTCGGCTCGGCGTACCTGGTGTTCGCCGCGGTGGACGCGGACGGCAAGCCGCGCCAGGTGCCGCCGGTGATTCCGGAGACCGAGCGCGACAAGCGGCGCTACCAGGAGGCCCAGATCCGGCGGACCCACCGGCTCGCCCGCCGTCGCGCGATCAAGGAACTGCGCGAGAAGCGGGCGGCGGAGGGGTTCGAGGACTGAGGGCCGGAACGTCCCGACGAGTGAGGGGCGCCGGTACGGCGCCCCTCAGTCATCTACTCGGCAGCCGTTACGGCAGGTTGCGGGCCATCACGATGCGCTGAACCTGGTTCGTGCCCTCGTATATCTGTGTGATCTTGGCGTCCCGCATCATGCGCTCCACCGGGTAGTCACGGGTGTAGCCGTAGCCGCCGAGGAGCTGGACGGCGTCCGTGGTGACCTCCATCGCCACGTCCGAGGCGAAGCACTTGGCGGCGGCGCCCAGGTAGGTGAGGTCGGCGTCGCCGCGCTCGGAGGCGGCGGCGGCCTGGTAGGTCAGGGCGCGGGCGGCGGAGATCTTCATCGCCATGTCGGCGAGCATGAACTGGATGCCCTGGAAGTCGGCGATCGGCTTGCCGAACTGCTTGCGCTCCTGGACGTAGCCCTTGGCGTAGTCGAGGGCGCCCTGCGCGATGCCGAGGGCCTGCGCCGCGATGGTGATGCGGGTGTGGTCCAGGGTCTTCATCGCCGTGGCGAAGCCGGTGCCCTCCTCGCCGATCATGCGGTCCGCCGGGATGCGGACGTTGTCCAGGTAGACCTCGCGGGTCGGGGAGCCCTTGATGCCGAGCTTCTTCTCCGGAGCGCCGAAGGAGACGCCCTCGTCGGACTTCTCGACGACGAAGGCGCTGATGCCCTTGGAGCGCTTCGTCGGGTCCGTCACGGCCATCACCGTGTAGTACTCGGAGACGCCGGCGTTGGTGATCCAGCGCTTCACGCCGTTGAGGACCCAGTGGTCGCCGTCGCGGACGGCCTTGGTCTTCATGCCGGCCGCGTCCGAACCGGCGTCGGGCTCGGAGAGGCAGTACGAGAACATGCCGTCGCCCTTGGCGAGCGGGGTCATGTACTTCTTCTTCAGGTCCTCGGAGCCGGAGAGGATCACCGGGAGCGAGCCCAGCTTGTTCACGGCCGGGATGAGGGAGGAGCTCGCGCAGACGCGGGCCACCTCCTCGATCACGATCACCGTGGCGAGGGCGTCCGCGCCCGCGCCGCCGAACTCCTCGGGCACGTGCACCGCATGCAGGTCATTGGCGACGAGGGCGTCCAACGCCTCCTGCGGGAAGCGGGCCTCCTCGTCGACCGCGGCGGCGTACGGCGCGATCTTCGCCTCGGCCAGTGAGCGGATCGCGTCACGGAGCATGTCGTGCTCCTCGGACGGGCGGTACAAGTCGAAGTCAGCCGATCCGGCCAAGGTTTCTCACGCTCCAAGGACGCTGTGTGTCTGTGTGCGATGCGCGCTAACTACCGTTAAGTAACTCAAATTTTAAGGGTCGGCTCACGGGAGTGATACGTGAGCTTGGCGACAGCTGGAACGCTGCCCGTCAAGCCCTCCGACTATGCTCAAGCCCGCACTGCCTCCGTCCCTCTTGCTGGAGTCTCCATGGCCCTGAAGATCACCGTGATCGGTACCGGCTATCTCGGCGCCACCCACGCCGCGGCCATGGCCGAACTCGGTTTCGAGGTGCTGGGACTGGACGTGGTGCCCGAGAAGATCGAGATGCTCGGCCAGGGCCGGGTCCCGATGTTCGAGCCGGGTCTGGAGGAGCTGCTGCGCAAGCACGTCGCCGGTATCGAGGGCTCCACCGGGCGGCTGCGCTTCACGATGGACTGGGCGGAGGTCGCCGAGTTCGGCGATGTGCACTTCGTGTGTGTGAACACTCCGCAGAAGCACGGCGAGTACGCGTGTGACATGAGTTATGTCGACACGGCCATGGAATCGCTCGCCAAGCATCTGCGCAAGCCCTGCCTGGTGGTGGGCAAGTCGACCGTGCCGGTGGGCAGCGCGGACCGGCTCGCCGCCCGCATCCTGGAGCTGGCTCCCGGGGGCGGCGAGGTGGAGCTGGCCTGGAACCCGGAGTTCCTGCGCGAGGGCTTCGCCGTCCAGGACACGCTGCACCCGGACCGGATCGTGGTCGGCGTGCGCAGCGAGCGGGCCGAGAAGCTGCTGCGCGAGGTGTACGCGACGCCGATCGCCGACGGCTCCCCCTTCGTCGTCACCGACTTCCCCACGTCCGAGCTGGTGAAGACCTCCGCCAACTCCTTCCTCGCCACCAAGATCTCCTTCATCAACGCGATGGCGGAGGTGTGCGAGGCCGCCGGCGGCGATGTCGCCAAGCTCGCGGAGGCCATCGGCTACGACGACCGGATCGGGAAGAAGTTCCTGCGGGCCGGGATCGGGTTCGGTGGCGGCTGCCTGCCCAAGGACATCCGCGCCTTCATGGCCCGGGCCGGCGAGCTGGGCGCCGACCAGGCGCTGACCTTCCTGCGCGAGATCGACTCGATCAACATGCGCCAGCGCGGTCAGATGGTGGAGCTGGCGCGGCAGGCGCTGGGCGGCGGGCCGTTCCTGGGCAAGCGGGTCGCCGTGCTCGGCGCCACCTTCAAGCCGGACTCGGACGACGTACGGGACTCGCCCGCGCTGAACGTCGCCGGGCAGATCCATCTCCAGGGCGGCCAGGTCACGGTGTACGACCCCAAGGGCATGGACAACGCCCGCCGCCTCTTCCCCACCCTCGGCTACGCCGACAGCGCGATCGAGGCGGTGCGGGGCGCCGATGTCGTCCTGCACCTGACGGAGTGGCGGGAGTTCCGCGAACTGGACCCGGCGCAGCTGGGTGAGGTCGCGGCGGCCCGGGTCGTGCTGGACGGGCGCAACGCGCTCGACCCGGAGGTCTGGCGCAGTGCCGGCTGGACCTACCGGGCGATGGGCCGGCCGACGGCCTGACCCTTGGGACGGGGCCAGGTGGAGCCGCGCGGCGCGGACGGGTGACGCCGTTTCGGCCGAGGCTCAGTCGGCCGAAACGGCGTCTTGTGGCATTCTGCCCCACAACGGCCGCCCGGCGCCGAGTGAATCTTCAACAACCTTTCGAAAAGGCTCACTTGGCTCGGTAGCGCCGCATCTTCGCGCGTGCCCCGCACACCTGCATCGAGCACCAGCGGCCGCGGCCGGCAGGGCTGCGGTCGTAGTAGGCCCAGTGGCAGTCGGCCGCCTCGCACGCCTTCAGCCGTGACCAGGTGCCCTCGACGAGCGACCGGGCGACAGCGGCCGCGACCCGGGAGAGCAGCGGAGTGTCGTCGGCCGCGCAGAGCATGGCCGAGCCGTCCTCGGGATCGACCCGGACGAGCAGCGGGGCCGCGGAGAGCAGCTCGCCGAGCGGCGTCACCTCACGGTGCGGCGGGTGGCCCGCGTGAGCGAGGAGCACCACGCGCAGCGACTCCCGCAGTTCCCGCGCTCGCGGCAGCTCTTCCTCCGCCAGCCCGAAACGCGCCCGGCCCTCCGCCGTGTCCAGCGAGTCGGCACCCGACTCCACGTCCAGCGTGTTGACCAGGGACTGGACCAGCCCCAGCCCTCCGGGCGCGGGCGATCTCTCACTCATGGCTGCACGCTACCTCCCGCATTTCCCCTTGCGACGTTACCGCCAATACGGGAGTATGCGGTAACGCAGTTACCTGTTAAGGCCGAATACAGGTAACAGACGCTTCGAGGAGGAAGCCATGGCCATCGCCGAACTGGGCGCCGTCGTTCTGGACTGTCCCGACCCGCGCGCACTCGCCGACTTCTACGCCCGCGTCGTCGGCGGCAGCGTCGAGGGCGAGGGGGACTGGGTGGACCTGAAACTGCCCGGCGGACGGACGCTGGCGTTCCAGGCCGCTCCCGGGTTCGTGCCGCCGAAGTGGCCGTCGCCCGAGCAGTCGCAGCAGTTCCATCTGGACCTGACCGTCGAGGACCTGGACACGGCCGAGAAGGAGGTCCTGGCCCTGGGCGCGAAGCCCCTGGACACCGAGGACCGCACACGGACCTTCAGGGTTTACGCGGATCCTGCCGGGCACCCGTTCTGCCTGTGCGCCTGCTGATCGCCCCTGATCGCGTCTGATCGCGCCTGATCCGCCGGGAGGAAGTCATGGCCCCAGTGGCAGCCCTGCGCTCCGTCGTCATCGACTGCCCCGACCCGAGCGCCCTGGCCCGCTTCTACGCCGGCATCGGCGGCGGTACACCGGAGGAAGAGGACCCGGACTGGGTCGTGCTCCGGCTGCCGGGCGGGCCGCGCCTCGCCTTCCAGCCGGCGCCCGGGTACACCGCGCCGGAGTGGCCGCGGGCCGACCGCAACTCCCAGCAGTTCCACCTCGACTTCGACGCGGGGTCCACCTGGGAGGAGGTCGAGGCGGCCCAGGAGAAGGTGCTGGCGCTGGGCGCGCGGTTGCTGCACGCGGAGGACAAGGAGGATTTCCGGGTGTACGCCGATCCTGCGGGGCACCCGTTCTGCCTCTGCCGGATCGGGCACGGGTGATCCCTCTGCCGGATCGGGCACGGGTGATCCCTCTGCCGGGCCCGGGACCCGTCAGCCGTCGAAATCCGCGATCTTCGCCGTCGACGGCTCCCGGCGCCGCTGTGCCTCCCGCGCCGTGAAGTCCGCCTCGCGCAGCACCCGCTGGACGTTGCCCCAGGTCAGCAGGGCGATATCGGAGTCGGGCCAGCCTCTGCGGAGCAGTTCGGCGATGAGGTGGGGGTAGCGGGAGGCGTCGGCGAGGTCCTGGGGATGGGCGGTGCCGGCGTCGTAGGTGCCGGAGAGGCCGACGCACTCCGGGCCCGCGACCTCGCGCACATGGTCGAGGTGGTCGGCGACGTCCCGGACGGTCGGGCCGGCCTGCTCGGCGGTGAGCGGCACCATGCACAGGCCCTTGGCGGCGCCGAGCTGGCGGAGGAGTTCGTCGCTGAGGTTGGCCGGATGGGGGCGCAGGGCGCGGGCTGCGGAGCGCGCGCACAGGACCGGCGCCTTGGACACGGCGCACGCCCTGCGCACGGTGTCCTCGGAGGCACCGGAGAGGTCGGCCAGCACTCCGAGGCGGTTCATCTCGCGCAGCACCTCCTCGCCGAACCGGGTCAGCCCCGCCTCGCTCGCCCAGGAGGTGCCGCACAGGGTCAGGGCGCGCAGTCCGAGACCGTGCAGGGAACGCAGGATGCCGAGCGAGTCGCCGATGGCCGTGGCTCCTGCCGGGCCTGGCAGGACGGCGACCCGGCCGCGGTGCCGCACGTCGGTGATCGGGCCGGGGGCGTCGGCGAGGCGCAGCCCGTCGGGATGGGCCCGTACGACGGTCTTGACCAGGTCCAGCTGGTCCAGTGTGGCCGCGACGGCACGGTCCCCGCCGATCCCCTCGGGCAGGTGCAGCGCCCAGAACAGCGCGCCTACGTGGCCTTCGCGCATGCGGGGTATGTCCGTGTCGACCGCGCTCTCACCGAGCTCCAGGTCGAAGAAGGTCAGGTGGCGCAGGGCCCACGGCAGCCCGCTGTAGCCGTCCGCGACGGGGTGGGCGGCCAGGAGGGCGTGGGCGCGGTCGAGAAGGTCCGCGTCGGTGTCCTCGCCGGTTCCGGTGACGCTTGCGGACGGCTCGTCGGGGAGCCGGGCGGACCGGTCGGACAGGTCATCGAGTTCGCCGACCTCGGAGCCGGCGTCCAGTTCGTCCTTGAGGTCTGCCATGGCGGTCTCCGTACGTGCTCGGCGTCCTGATCAGCAGTACGGTTCACCGTCGCACGGACCCGGTGTTGCTTCCTGGTGGACGGGGCGTTCGGGGGTACGGCCCGGCGGTCAGCGCCGCGCGCCACCTCGATCACCTCGTCCAGGGTGTCCCGGGACCGCAGGAGGTCGGCGATCATGCGGTCGATGCGGTCGCGCTCGGCGGTGAGGTCCTCCACCAGCCGGGGCGTGGCGATCTCGGATGGGCGCCGTCGGGCTCCCGCATGCACGGCAGCAGCTGGGCGATCCTGCTGCTGTGCAGCCCGGAGGCGAACAGCTCCTGGATCCGGATGACCCGGTCGACGGCCGCCTCGGGGTGGTGGCGGTGCCCGCCGGGGGTGCGCTCGGCACGCGGCAGCCCCTGGGTCTCGCAGTAGCGCAGCGACCACTCGCTCACGCCGGTGCGCCGGGCCAATTCCCCGATGCGCATGCCGCTGCCCCCTCGCCCTCGCCGACCCGGACCTGATCGCCCGGCTGCGTCCGGGCGCACCGCTCAACCCGGTGCGGGACCGGTACCTGATGTACACGGGCGGGGCCGCCGGGTACACCGACCACCCCGCCCTCGGCGCTCAGCCGTCCAGTTCCCCGATGGTGGCGTTGGAGGGCCCTCGCGTCGCCTGAAGGTCACGCGCCACGTCCTCGGCCGCGCCCAGCACCCGTACCGCGTTCTGCCAGGTCAGCTTGGCCAGGTCGGTTCTCGACCAGCCGCGGTCCAGCAGTTCGGCGATCAGGTTGGGGTAGCCGGAGACGTCGTTCAGACCGTCCGGGGTGAAGGCGGTGCCGTCGTAGTCGCCGCCGATGCCGAGGTGGTCGATGCCGGCGACCTCGCGCATGTGGTCCAGGTGGTCGGCGACGGTGGCCACCGTGGCGACCGGGCGCGGGGTGCTCTCCTCGAAGGCGCGATGCACCTTCATCGCCTCGGCGGTGGTGTCGAGGTGGTGGAAGCCGTGTGCGCGCATGTTCTCGTCGGCGGCGGCGGTCCAGTCGACGGCGGCCTGGAGGACGAACTTGGGCACGAAGGTCACCATCGCGACGCCGCCGTTGCCGGGCAGGCGCTCCAGGACGTCGTCCGGGATGTTGCGGGGGTGGTCGCACACGGCGCGGGACGAGGAGTGGGAGAAGATCACCGGCGCGACGGAGGTGTCGAGCGCGTCGCACATGGTCGTGGCCGCCACGTGCGAGAGGTCGACCAGCATGCCCTCGCGGTTCATCTCCCGGACCACCTCGCGGCCGAAGGCCGTCAGGCCGCCCACCCCGGGCTCGTCGGTCGCGGAGTCCGCCCACGCGATGTTGTCGTTGTGGGTGAGGGTCATGTAGCGGACGCCGAGCGCGTACAACGCGCGTAGCGTCGCGAGGGAGTCGGCGATGCAGTGGCCGCCCTCGGCGCCGATGAGGGAGGCGATACGGCCCTCGGCGCGGGCGGCCTCCATGTCGGCCGCCGTCAGCGCCGGGCGCAGGTCGGACGGGTAGCGCGCCAGCAACTGCCGTACGCAGTCGATCTGTTCGAGGGTGGCGCTGACCGCCTTGTCGCCGGCGTAGTCCGAGCGGACGTACACCGACCAGTACTGTGCGCCCACACCTCCCGCGCGCAGACGCGGGAGGTCGGTGTGCAGATGGGCGGCCTGGTCGCCGGCGATGTCGCGGGCGTCGAGGTCGTAGCGGACCTGCTCCCGCAGGGCCCAGGGAAGGTCGTTGTGGCCGTCGACGACCGGGAACTCGCGCAGGAGTTCCCGGGCTGCCTCCAAGGAGGTCATCGTCGTCACTTCCCCGTGCCGAAGCCGAAGCCGCCCGCGCCCTCTGCCTTGGCGCGCAGGCGCTTGCCCTTCTCGGTGGCCTGGTCGTTGAGGTCCTGCTGGAAGTCCCGCATCTTCTGGAGCAGGTCCTCGTCGTGGGTGGCGAGGATGCGGGCGGCGAGCAGTCCGGCGTTGCGCGCGCCGGCGACCGAGACGGTGGCCACGGGCACACCGGCCGGCATCTGCACGATCGAGAGCAGCGAGTCCATGCCGTCGAGGTACTTCAGCGGGACCGGGACGCCGATGACCGGCAGCGGCGTGACCGAGGCGAGCATGCCGGGCAGGTGGGCGGCGCCGCCGGCGCCCGCGATGATCACCTTCAGGCCGCGCTCGGCGGCCTGCTCGCCGTAGGTGACCATCTCGCGCGGCATGCGGTGCGCGGAGACGACGTCGACCTCGTACGCGATCTCGAACTCGTCGAGGGCCTTGGCGGCGGCCTCCATGACAGGCCAGTCGGAGTCCGACCCCATGACGATGCCAACAACAGGGCTCATTCGGTGATCGTGCCTCTCAGGTAGCCGGCAGCGTGACGGGCGCGCTCCAGCACGTCGTCCAGGTCGTCGCCGTAGGTGTTGACGTGACCGACCTTGCGGCCGGGCTTCACGTCCTTGCCGTACATGTGGATCTTGAGCTGGGGGTCGCGGGCCATGCAGTGCAGGTACGCGGAGTACATGTCGGGGTAGTCGCCGCCGAGGACGTTGACCATCACGGTCCACTTCGCGCGCGGGCGCGGGTCGCCGAGGGGGAGGTCGAGGACCGCCCGGACGTGGTTGGCGAACTGCGAGGTGATCGCGCCGTCCTGGCTCCAGTGGCCCGAGTTGTGCGGGCGCATCGCCAGTTCGTTGACGAGTATGCGGCCGTCGCGGGTCTGGAACAGCTCGACGGCGAGGTGGCCGACGACGCCGAGTTCCTTGGCGATGGTGAGGGCCATCTCCTCGGCCTTGAGCGCGAGGGCCTCGTCGAGGTCGGGGGCGGGGGCGATCACCGTGTCGCAGACGCCGTTCACCTGCTGCGACTCGACCACCGGGTAGGCGACGGCCTGGCCGTGCGGGGAGCGTACGACGTTGGCGGCGAGCTCGCGGACGTAGTCGACCTTCTCCTCGGCGAGCACGGGCACGCCGGCGCGGAACGGCTCGGCGGCCTCCTCGACGGAGTCGACGACCCACACGCCCTTGCCGTCGTAGCCACCGCGGACCGTCTTGAGGACGACGGGGAAGCCGTCCCCTTCGGCGCCTTCCGCGAGACCCTCGCGTGCGAACGCGGCGACGTCCTGCGGGTCGCTCACGATCCTGTGCCGTGGGCAGGGGATGCCGATCGCGTCGAGCCTGGCGCGCATCACCCCCTTGTCCTGGGCGTGCTGAAGCGCGTCGGGGCCCGGGCGGACGGGGATGCCGTCCGCCTGAAGAGCCCTGAGGTGCTCGGTGGGTACATGTTCGTGATCGAAGGTGATCACATCGCAGCCCCGCGCGAAGTCACGCAGCGTGTCGAGGTCGCGATAGTCGCCGATGACGACATCGCCGACGACCTGCGCCGCGGAATCCTGAGGGGTGTCACTGAGGAGCTTGAACCTGATGCCCAGCGGGATGCCCGCCTCGTGTGTCATACGAGCGAGCTGGCCACCGCCGACCATGCCGACTACCGGGAACGTCACGCCCCTAGGGTATCGGCCGTGCCGGAGCGACCCTCTTCCCGGACTTTTTCGGGGCTCTTCCCGGCCTATGAGCTCGCCCACAGGCAATCGCGCAGGGGGGTGGTTAGCATGGCTGGGTTGACGGAAACCGATCGACGAACCGACCGACAGGAGCCTTCACGACCATGGGACGTGGTTCCTCGGGGCTTCAGGCGGCGCCTCCGGTACCCCGCAGTGCCGTTCGGCAACGCGTCGACCGGCTGGTGCGGGAGATCGCCAAGTTCGGCGCGGTGGGTGGAGCGGGGCTCCTGGTCAACCTCGCGGTGTTCAACCTGGTGCGGCATGTGACCGACCTCCAGGTGGTGCGGGCGAGCGTCATCGCGACGGTCGTCGCGATCATCTTCAACTACATCGGGTTCCGCTACTTCACCTACCGGGACCGCGACAAGGGCCGGCGCACCAGGGAACTGAGCCTGTTCCTGCTGTTCAGCGTGGTCGGCCTGGTGATCGAGAACGGTGTGCTGTACGCGGCGACCTACGGCTTCGGCTGGGACAGCCCGCTGCAGAGCAACATCTTCAAGTTCCTCGGCATCGGTGTCGCGACGCTGTTCCGGTTCTGGTCGTACCGGACCTGGGTGTTCCGTGCGCTTCCGGCTCAGGAGCCGGCGACCGGCGGCGCGGAATCGTTCCTGGAGACGGGCAAGCGGGCCGAGAAGCCCAAGCCGCGGGTCAAGCAGCGAGTGGGCTGACCCGCCGGCGGTCGGCGGGCCCGCCACGCGCCAGGGCCCGGAGGCCGACCGTCGGTCCCGGAGGCCGATCGTCATCTGACCGTCGGTCCCGGAGGCCGATCGTCATCTGACCGTAGGGCCCGGAGGCCCACCGTCACCTGACCGTAGGGCCCGAATCCTGCGCCGTCTTCTTCGGCGGCGGCGTGCGGGACAGGAACAGGGCGAGGACCGGGGGGTTCGCCTGGAGCATCTCCAGGCGGCCGCCGTCCGCCTCCGCGAGGTCGCGGGCGACCGCCAGGCCGATGCCTGTGGAGTTGCGGCCGCTGATGGCCCGCTCGAAGATACGGGCGCCCAGGTCCGCCGGGATGCCGGGCCCCTCGTCCGTGACCTCGATGACCGCCTGGTTGCCGGTGACACGCGTGCGCAGCGCCACCGTGCCGCCGCCGTGCATGAGGGAGTTCTCGATCAGGGCCGCAAGCACCTGAGCGACCGCGCCGGGGGTGCCGACCGCCTCCAGGTGGCGTTTGCCGGAGCTGACGATCGCCCGCCCCGCGCTGCGGTACGCCGGGCGCCACTCCGCGAGCTGCTGCTGGATCACCTCGTCCAGGTCGAAGGTGACGGCGGAGCCGTTGCGCGGGTCGCGGGAGTTGGTCAGCAGGCGTTCGACCACGTCCGTGAGGCGCTCCACCTGCGTCAGCGCGATCGTCGCCTCCTCCTTCACCGTGTCGGGATCGTCGGTGAGGGTGATCTCCTCCAGGCGCATGGACAGTGCCGTGAGCGGGGTGCGCAGCTGGTGGGAGGCGTCCGCGGCGAGGCGGCGCTCCGCCGTGAGCATGCGGCCGATGCGCTCGGCGGAGGCGTCCAGTACGTCCGCCACCCGGTCCAGCTCCGGCACGCCGTACCGCTTGTGACGGGGGCGGGGGTCTCCCGAGCCGAGGCGCTCCGCCGTCTCCGCGAGGTCGGTCAGCGGTGAGGCGAGGCGGTTGGCCTGGCGCACCGCCAGCAGGACCGCCGCGATCACCGCCAGCAGCGCCACCGCCCCGATGATCACCAACGTGCGGCCGACCTCGCGCGTGACCGAGGAGCGCGGCTCCTGCACGGTGACCGTCTCGCCCTCCTCGCCCTTCTCGGTGGCGCTGATGACGTCACCGGTGGGTTTGTCCCCCACCGCGATGAGGGCCTGGCCGGGGATGCGGATCTCGGCGTAGCGGTCCCCCTGGATCTGTTCCCGCAGCACCGAGGCGTTGACGGTCTCGTCCCCGAGGAGCCGGCTGTCCACGATGCTGACCAGCCGTACCGCTTCGGTGTCCACGCGCTCCTGCGCGGTGGTGGTGATGGTCCGCGTCTCGACGATCACGAGCGACACCCCGAAGACGGCGATGACGACGAGAACGACGGCGAGCGTGGACTGGATCAGTCGACGACGCATGTCCTGCTACTTGTCCGTGCCGGCCCTGCGGCTCAGCTCTTCTCGAAGCGGAAGCCGACGCCCCGCACGGTGGCGATGTAGCGGGGATTCGCCGCGTCGTCGCCCAACTTCTTACGCAACCAGGAGATGTGCATGTCGAGCGTCTTGGTCGACGACCACCAGGTGGTGTCCCAGACCTCGCGCATCAGCTGGTCCCTGGTGACGACCCGCCCCGCGTCACGCACGAGCACCCGCAGCAGGTCGAACTCCTTGGCCGTGAGCTGGAGTTCCTCGTCCCCCATCCACGCCCGGTGCGACTCGACGTCGATCCGCACCCCGTGCGTGGCCGGCGGCTGCTGGGGCTCGGCCGCCCCGCGCCGCAGCAGGGCCCGCACCCGGGCGAGCAGTTCGGCGAGCCGGAACGGCTTGGTGACGTAGTCGTCGGCGCCCGCGTCCAGACCGACCACGGTGTCCACCTCGTCGGCGCGCGCGGTCAGGATGAGGATCGGCACGGTGTGGCCCTCGGCGCGCAGGCGGCGGGCCACCTCCAGTCCGTCCATGCCGGGCAGTCCCAGGTCCAGCACGACAAGGTCGACGCCGCCCTGCATTCCTGCGTCGAGCGCGGTGGGGCCGTCCTCCCGCACCTCGACCTCGTACCCTTCCCGGCGCAGTGCGCGGGCCAGCGGCTCCGAAATGGACGCGTCGTCCTCGGCGAGCAGTACACGGGTCATGAGCTGATGGTAGTCCGCCCGGGACAAGAGCCGAGGTGTGATCGCGGGTCTGGATCCTTACTCGCTTCTGACGCTTCTCTTACCTTCGCCCCCCTGTGGTACAGACCATGTCTGAGAGGTGGGATCCTGGAAAGGACCTTGGAAAGGGTGCCTGCGGTTCCCTCGACACCTGTGATCCGTGTCTCAAGTCCTTCCATTTCAGGCACTGTCCTGACGTATGGTGACCTCACGCCTGTAGCACTGCGGGGACCTTCGGCTTGACGCCGGGGGTCTCTTCCATGTGCGGACCGAACAAGGAATGACCTGTGGCCGGGCCCCCGAAGACGGGGGCGAGGATCCCGGCGGTCGCCGTCTTCCGCTCCGAGACCCGGAGCGGGACCCCCTTCGGGCGTGGGGCGGGCGGCCGTACCCGCCGGTGCCGGCCGCCCCCCACCGGGCGCGTGACCGTTCTGTGTCGATACGCGTCCCGACCAGCAAGGATCGACCATGGCGTCCAGCCTGACGAAGGACTCGGCCTCCCCGGGCACCCCCGGCACCGAGAAGACCTTCTTCGGCCACCCCCGCGGTATGGCCACGCTTTTCATGACGGAGATGTGGGAGCGCTTCTCCTGGTACGGAATGCGCGGCATCCTCGTCCTCTACCTGATCGCGGGCGTCCTCGACGGCCCCCTGGCGGGCCGCGAGGCCCTGGCCGCCTCGATCTACGGTGTCTACAACGCGGTCGTGTACATGGCCGCCATGCCCGGTGGCTGGGTCGCGGACCGCCTCTGGGGTGCCCGCAAGGCCGTTCTCGTCGGCGGCATCGTCATCGCCGCCGGTCACTTCACCCTGGCCGTCCCGGCGGACATCGCCTTCTTCTGCGGTCTCGGCCTGATCGCGATCGGCACCGGTCTGCTGAAGCCGAACATCTCCGCGATGGTCGGCGGCCTCTACGAGGGGCAGCCCAGCGCCCGCCGCGACGCCGGCTTCACCCTCTTCTACATGGCGATCAACATCGGTGGCATGGCCGCCCCGCTGGTCGTCGGCTACCTCGGCGAGAACGTCGACTGGCACCTCGGCTTCGGTGTCGCCGGTGTCGGTATGACGCTCGCCGTCGTCCAGTACGTCCTCGGCGGCCGCCACCTCGGCGACATCGGCAAGGAGCCCGGCACCCCGGCCTCCCCCGAGGAGAAGCGCGCCGCACTGCGCAAGGTCGGCCTGTGGGGTGGCATCGCCGTCGCCGCGCTGGTCGCGGACATCGCGCTGGGCACGTACGACATCGAGCACATCGTCAATGTGCTCGCGATCCTCGGCATCGTGGTCCCGGTCGTCTACTTCGTGACCATGTACCGCAACCCGGCCCTGGCCGCCGAGGACAAGCCGAAGATCCAGGCCTTCGCCTGGTTCTTCGCCACCGCCGTGCTGTTCTGGATGATCTACGACCAGTCCGGTTCGCTGCTGACGATCTTCGCCGACGGCAAGACCGACCGCATGATCGGCGGCTGGGAGTTCCCGGCGTCCTGGTACCAGTCGGTGAACCCGGCGATGGTCATCGTCCTGGCCCCGGTCTTCGCCGCGGTGTGGGTGAAGCTGGCCCAGCGCAACCGTGAGCCCAGCACGCCGATGAAGTTCGCCCTGGCGATGCTCCTCATCGGTGGCTCGTTCGGCATCATGGGCCTGGCCGGCGCCGCCGCCGCGAACAGCGACACCGGCAAGGTCACGGTCTTCTGGCTGCTGAGCGTCTACCTGGTGCAGACCCTCGGCGAGATGTGCCTGTCGCCGGTCGGCCTGTCCCTGTCGACGAAGCTGGCGCCGAAGCAGTTCGTGGGCCAGATCATGGGCCTGTGGTTCCTGGCCACCGCGACGGGCAACGCCCTCAACGGCTGGACCACCAAGCTGAACGCTCCGCTGGGTGATGCCGTGTACTACTCGATGTGGGCAGTCATCGCCGTCGCCGCGGGGCTGGCGTTCATGATGGCCGGGCGGAAGATCCGGGCGCTGATGGGCGACGTCCGCTAGCGCTCGGCTCGGGCCGGTGGGGCCGCTGGGATCCAGGTGGGTTTCAGCGGCCCCGTCGCCTTTTGTGGCTGTGCGCCCACGCGGCGGAGCCGCACATGGCTACAGCCCCGCGCCCCCGAGAAAGGCCGGTCAGCGCATCCCTCGCCTGGGCATGAAGGTGAACACCGCTCCGCCCAGCAGAAGTGCCGTTCCCGCCACCAGGCCCAGCGCCTTCAGCGACCCGCGGTCCTCCGCTCCCGTAGCCGCCAGGCCGCCGTCGGTCGACGAGCCGCCCGCCGAGCCTCCGGCCGAACCGCCTCCCGACGCCCCGCTCGCCTGCTCGCTCGTGTCCAGGGTCAACGACACCGCCGTCCTCGTCGGCGTGCATGTCGTCGTCGTGCCCAGGGCCTGCACCGTCAGGACGCCCGGGGAGAGGGTCGACTCGCCGCTCGCGCCGGGCCGGTAGGTGCCCTTGAGATCGGGGATCTCGATCGGGGCGCCCGCCTTGATCGGTTCGGCGTTGGCCGGGCCCTCGACATGGACCGTGCCCTGGTCCGCGCCGCCGAGGACGACCTCCATCGACGGCTTGACCGAGCCCTCGGGGATGTCCGCGGGGCTGTCCATCACCGACTTCCCGAACCGGACGGTGAGGTCGAAGCTCCCGCCGTTCTTCGTGGCGTCGATCCGGACCGGCGAGGTGGCGTTCTTGTCGCCGATGGGTGTCTTGCACTCGTAGGGGACCTTCACCTCCGAGCCCGTGAAGTCGGTCCGGCCGCCGCCCCCGCCTCCCGTGCTCGTGCCGCCGGTGTCCCCGCCCGTCTCGCTACCACCGGGCGTCGGCTCGGCCGGTCCGGTCGGGTCGCCCGTCGGCTCCGTCGGACCGACCGTCGGCTGCCCTCCCGTCGTGCCGCCCGAACTCCCGCCCCCGCTCGTCACCTTGATGGTCGCCGCGGGCTTCACCGTCTCCTTCGGCGCACACCTGGTGTCCGTGGAGATCGGCTTGTCGACGTTGATGTCGTACCCGTCCGGCGTCAGCGTCACCTCGCCGGGTGCCGTCAGCTTCAGCCGGCCCTTCATGTCGGACAGCTTCATGTCGCCGCCCTTGGGAATGGGCGGGTTCTGCCGCGGCCCCTGCATGGCGATGTCGCCCGTCTGCGCACCGGCCGCCTTCACCACCCCCGTCGGCCGGACGGTGTTCTCGCCCAGGTCGAGGATGTCGGGGTTCTTGGACGCCGCCCGGACGAACTTCCAGACGACCTCCACCTCGTCGCCGACCTTCGCCTCCGCGGGCGCGATGACCTCCACCTCCGTGGTGCCCTGGACCGGCGGCAGTCCCGAGATGGCGGGCGGGACGCACTCGGTCGCGTACGACACCTCGGCCGCCTGCGCGGGCGCGGCGGCCACGCCCAGCAGCACGCCCGCGCCGCCGAGCATCAGGGCGGCGCCCGCCGCACTCGCTCTTCGCGGACGCGCCGGTCTGACTCTCCTTCGCTTGCTCACGGGGGTCCCTTCGTGGTCGGAGTCCCAGGACTCGTCGGGCCGTCGTCGTGCGGTGCGGAGAGCCGGCCGGCCGTGCCCGGGTCGTCGTCCGGGGTGAACCACGGCAGGGCCGAGGACGAACGCATGGAGTGCCGCGCCTCTTGGCGGGGCCGCAACCCCGGCAGGCGCAGGGCGACTTCGGGCAGACGCGGCCTCGGGCGGCGCGCCTTCTGCCGCGGCCGTACACGGTCCACGACCGCCATCCCGAGGCGGAAGAGCGCGGCCGGTACGACCAGGCAGGCCAGGATCCAGAACAGCGTCACGCCCCAGGGCCGGCTGACGCCCCAGGGCTGTTCGGCCATCACCTTGCCGCCGTACTTCAGCGAGACGGTGTAGTCGCCGTGCGCCCCGGCGGCGAGTTCCACCGACAGTTCGACCCGGGCCTTCTTTCCCGGCCGGATCGTGCCGCGCCACTGCTGTTCCTGCCACTGCGGGGCGAACACACCGTGGGAGGTGCCGACGTGGAAGACCGGGTCGCGGACGTCGGAGGTGCCGACGTTGCCCACGGTGAAGACGAGGGTGCGCGCCGGCGGTGCGCCGAACCGGGTGAGCAGGCTGTCGGAGCCGTCCAGCCGGGTGTCGGTGAGGACCGACAGCCGTCCGCCGTCCGGCTCCGTGGGCAAGGGCTCGACGGTGTGACCGGCCACCCGGAAGACGGCGTCGGCCTCGGCCCGGGCCCCGGTCACCGTCGCGGCATGCACCACGCACGGGCACGGCACGGGCGGCTCGGCCACCGGCAGCTTCCTGCTGAAGCGGCCCTCGGCGTCCGTGGTCACGGCCCTGCCGTCCGCGTTGGCGCAGGAGTTGGTGCCGCCTCGCACACCCGTCGACGGCACGGACTGGCCGCAGATCAGGATCATCAGCAGGGCGCGCGGGCGCCAACCGCTGCCGCTCACCGTGACCGAACCGCCCGTACCCGCCTGGGACCTGGAGAGTTTCACGACGGGCGGGCCGTCGGCCGCCGACGCGGTCGGAGCCGTCGTCGGTGACAGCAGGAGCGCCACCACCGCCACCAGTGCCGAGATCCGCGCCCTGCCGTTCACGTGCCCGCTCCCGTCGACTCGTCGTCCGTACGACACCCACGACGGCGTACGGCCAGGAAGGCACCCGCCGCCACCACGCACCCGGCGGCCCCCGACACCACACCCCACGCACCCCGCGGCGCTCCGGGCACGAACCCCGCCGAGGACTCCGCCGTGTCGCTCGCCCCGCCCGCGGCCCGCACGGTCAGCCGCACGTCCACGGCGTCCGGTGCGGGCCGGTCCGGCCAGGGCTCGGTGAGCCGGGTACGGCTGCCCGGGGGCAGGGCGGTGGTGAGGGGGCGCGGGGCACGGTGGAGGACGCGCCCGAGGACACCGTCGGCGCGGACCGCCGGGGTCGGGATGGGGGTTGTGGTGCCGTCGGCGCTCGCCGCCGGGACGGCCGTGAGCACGAGCAGCGGGGACAGGCACGGGACACGGGCGGCTGACGTCATCGGCGGCTCCAGCGGGTCGTGCGAAACGGTCAGCGGTGCGCCGTACGTCCCCTCCGGCTCAGCCACAGCGCGCCCGCCGCACCCGCGAGCAGCACGGTGCCGCCGAGGGTGCCCAGGGCGATCGCCGAGTCCTCGGGACCGGTCTGCGGGAGCTCGGCGCCGGAGCCGGAGCCGCTCTGCCCCGTACCGCCCGTGCCGCCCCCGGACGCCGCCGTGACGTCGAGGGTCAGCGCCGGCCCGGGGCTGTTGGTCGGCGAGCACGTGGTCGTCGTACCGAGAGCCTTGATGGTGAGCACACCCGCCGTGAAGGTGACCTTGCCGGACTTCTTCGGGGTGTAGGTGCCCGTCAGATCGCTGATCTTGATGGGGGTGTCGGCCGGAACGGCTTGCTGGTTGGCGGGGCCGCTGACCGTCAGGGTGCCGCTGTCCGCGCCGCCCAGCTCGATGGTGGCGCTCGGGTTCATCGCCCCCTTGCCCAGTTCGACCGGGCTGGAGGAGACGCCCTTCTGCCACGACATGGTGATCTTGTAACCGCTGCCGCTCTTGACGCCCTTGATGTCGATGGGCGAGACGGCGCTCTTGTCGCCGATCGGCGTCTTGCAGGCGTAGTTGACCTCGACCACGTCGGCCCGGGCCGCGGGGGCGGCCATCAGCACCGCCGAGCCGGCCAGGGCCGCGGCGGTCGCGAGCGCGGCGGTTCGCTTCTGCTTCGGCACGGTCCCCTCATTTCTGACGGCATATCAGATCGGGCCGTCAAGGTACGCCCGGGGCCTTGAGGAAGGAAGACACGGTGCACGCCGGAGTTGTGGCGATCCGGCGTGCACCGAGTGGAGGGCGTGACCCCGGGGGCTCAGGGGTGGGCCGGGCGCAGCACCTCGGGCAGCCCCCACCGCCGCAGCACCTCGGGCACGACCACGGTGCCGTCGGCCCGCTGGTGCTGTTCCAGGATCGCGGGCAGCAGGCGGCTGGTGGCCAGACCCGAGGCGTTGAGGGTGTGGACGTACGCCGCCTTGCCGCCACCGGCCGGGCGGTACCGGATGCCGCCGCGCCGGGCCTGGTAGGTGCGGGCGTTCGACACCGAGCTGACCTCGGTGTACGTACCCAGGCTGGGCAGCCAGACCTCCACGTCGTAGGTCTTGGCCTGGGCCGGGCTGGTGTCCTCGGCGGCCAGCTTGGTGACCCGGTGGTGCAGGCCGAGTTCCGCCACCAACTCCTGTGCCCGCGTGAGCAGTTCGCGATGCGCGGCGTCCGAGTCCTGCGGTCGCGCGAACTGGAACAGCTCGACCTTGTTGAACTGGTGGCCCCGCAGCGTCCCGCGTTCCGCCGTGCGGTGGCTGCCGCCCTCCCTGCGGTAGCAGGGGGTGTAGGCGACGTACCGGCGCGGCAGTTCCCGTTCGTCGAGCGTCTCGCCGCGATGGAGGTTGACCAGGGCCGTCTCGGCGGTGGGCAGCAGGAACCGCTCGGGCCGGCCGCCCTCGCCCTCCTCCACCACGAAGACGTCCCCGGCGAACTTCGGGAACTGGCCCGCCGTGTAACCGGCTTCGTAGGTGAGCACATGCGGCGGCAGCACGAACTCGTAGCCCGCCCGGCGATGGGCGTCCAGGAAGTGGTTGAGCAGCGCCCACTCCAGGGCGGCGCCCTCACCGCGGTAGATCCAGTGGCCGCTGCCGGCCAGGTCCGTGCCCCGCCTGTGGTCGACGAGGCCGAGGTCCTGGGCGAGCCGGACGTGGTCGCGGGCCGGGAAAGCGAAGGCGGGCGGGGCGCCCACGCTCCGTACGACCTCGTTGTTCTCCTTGCCACCCGCCACGACGTCGTCGTCCGGGAGGTTGGGCAGCGCGTCCAGGAACTCCTGGTGGCGGGCGGCCAGGCGGGTGAGGTCCGCTTCGGCCTCGGCGAGCCGGTCGCCCAGGGCCTTGGCCGCGGCCCTCGGTTCGTCCACGGGGGCGTCCGTACGGCGTCGTGCGGCGATCTCGGCCGAGATCCGCCGCCGCTCGCCGCGCAGCCGCTCCACGCCCGCCCGGGCCTCGCGGAACTCGGCGTCGAGGGCCAGGAAGCCCGGGATGTCGGCGTCCACGGCGCGTTTGCGCAGACCTTCGCGGACCTGGTCGGGGTGCTGTCGGATGAGGGTGACGTCGAGCATGGCGCTCCGCTCCGTCCGGTCGTCCGGAGCGGCGCGGTCCGCCCCGGGGTGGTCCCTCGGGGCGTGGGCGAGAGGGTGCTCGCGGTGCCACCACGCCTTCACCGCCGTACACCATCCGTGTGGCCGTACGACGGACTCGTTCGGGCCCGATGACGGGGGCCGGCCGGCGGGGCATTTCCTCCCCGCACTCGGGAGTGGATTCCCCCGGAGCGCGAGGCCGCCTTCACAGCGAACGGCGGCTCTCTCTGAGCTCGCGGACCCGGGGTACTTGTCTCCGTCAGCGCGTTACGGGGAGGGTAGAGCAGCACCTCAGCGGTGAGGAAACGAATTTTCCGCAGAGCTGGACGAGTGACTCTAGGCCGGCGCGCCCAGCTCCGCCCACACCGTCTTGCCGGCGACGCCCGGGGCCCTTACGACCCCCCAGTCCAGGCACAGCCGCTGCACGATGAACATGCCGTGGCCGCCGGGCCGGCCCGCGCGGTGCGGGGTGCGGGGGGCGGGCTGGCCCGTGCCCTTGTCGGAGACCTCGACGCGGATCACCTTGTTGTCGCAGGCGATCAGCAGCTCGTCGGGGCCTTCGGCGTGCAGGCAGGCGTTGGTGACCAGCTCGGAGACGACGAGCAGTACGTCCTCGGCGGCGGCCCGCTGGTCGGCGGTCGCGGCGGGCAGCCAGCCCCACGCGTACAACGCCTGGCGGGCGAAGTCACGGGCGAGCGGCACGACCCCGCTCTGGCCCTCGAAGTCCAGCCGACGGACCTGAGGCCCCACCGACGGCTCGGCGGACGACGCGGTCCCCTCGGACGCCCCGGAAGCGCCGCTGGGCTCATGGCCGCGGTCGCCCGGCGAGAAAGGCCGGGTGGTGCTCATCAGCGCTTCACCTCACCGATTCACCAGTTCAACGTTCACACGATTCAGAGATCAGTACGCAGAGTCAGTACGTCCGTACACGGCCCTTGCCTGATACGTCGGTCACAGTCCCCCACCCCCCGTGGCCGACTTCACAGTCGACATGTTCAGGATGTCTCCTGCCCGACCACGCCGAGGGAACACCCCCGTATTCGCCACGAAAGATGTGACGTCCGATGCGGCGTCGGACAGGAGGGGTCAATCCGAGCCGTCGGCCCTGTCGCCCAGGGCCGCGTCGAGCGAGTCGTGGACCGTGAAGACCGCTTCGGCCCCCGTGATCTCGAACACACGCGCAACGGCGGGCAACATGCCCGCGAGGTGCACCCCGCCACCGGCGGCCTCCGCCTTCAAACGCGCCCCGAGCAGCACGTTCAGCCCTGTGGAGTCACAGAACTCAAGCCGCGAGCAGTCGACCACCAGTCGACTGAAGCCCTTGGCGAGGCAGTCCTCGATGGGCTCACGCAACAAATCGGCGGTGTGGTGGTCCAACTCACCCGCCGGGGTCACGACGGCGCTGGAGCCCTCTTCCCGCACCTCGACCAGAAGTCGGCCAGACTGTGCGCTGCCGACCGTCCCGCGGTCCATGCCGTGTCTCACTCCCGACGTCGTGGCTGCTGACTGACGCTCCCGAACACTACGCCTTCCCTACGCCCTCCAACACCCGAACATCCACCCAGAAACGGACATTTCGGAACAGAGCGCACTTGCGGTGGGCTCACGAAAGCGGGTAGGGCTAGTAGAGACACGTAACCGACTCGGCCGGCTTTGGAGGCGCCGCACACCGCAGTGCACGCACAGGCTTCGGCAGCCATATGCCGAGAACGATGGAGGACATCATGTCACCCCGGCTCGACGCATCGCATACCCAGAGCGCGACGTCGGCATCCCGACCGGAACATCTGGATCCCATCGAGCAGAACAGCGACGTACATTCCGAACACGGTTTCGGTCAGGACGACGCTCTCGCCGGGCTTCCGGACATCCCCCCGTACGACGAGGTGGGGCCGGTTGACGCGCGAGCCCTGTCCAAGACCCTCTTCGAGCGGCTGGAGTCGCTGGAGGAAGGGACCCACGAGTACTCGTACGTACGCAACACGCTCGTCGAACTCAACCTCGCCCTGGTCAAGTTCGCCGCCTCCCGCTTCCGCTCGCGCAGCGAGCCGATGGAGGACATCATCCAGGTCGGCACGATCGGCCTGATCAAGGCGATCGACCGCTTCGAGCTCAGCCGCGGCGTGGAGTTCCCGACCTTCGCGATGCCGACCATCGTCGGCGAGATCAAGCGTTTCTTCCGCGACACGTCGTGGTCGGTGCGGGTACCGCGCCGACTCCAGGAACTCCGACTCGACCTGGCCAAGGCCGGCGACGAGTTGGCCCAGAAGCTGGACCGCGCCCCCACGGTGGCGGAGCTCGCGGAGCGCCTCGGCCTGACCAACGACGAGGTCGTCGAGGGCATGGCCGCGTCGAACGCGTACACCGCCTCGTCGCTGGACGCCCAGCCCGAGGAGGACGACGCCGAGGGCGCGCTGGCCGACCGCATCGGCTACGAGGACCACGGCATCGAAGGCATCGAGTACGTCGAGTCGTTGAAGCCGCTCATCGCCGAACTGCAGCCCAGAGACCGCAAGATCCTCTCCCTGAGGTTCGTCGCGGGTATGACCCAGTCGGAGATCGGCGACGAACTCGGTATCTCCCAGATGCATGTGTCGCGGCTGCTGTCGCGCACCCTGATCCGGCTCCGGAAGGGGCTGACGGTCGAGGAATGACCGGTCGGCGACGGAGGAACCCCTCCCGCCGACCTGCGCTGTGCCCGGTACCCCGCCGAATCCGTCGGCCGGATACCGGGCACAGCGCGTTGTGGACATCGGGCACGTGTTTCGGCATCCGAGCCCCGGTTGTTCGGCACTTCGGACGCGGTTGTTCGGGATTTCGAGCAACGTACGCGTGCTCCAGATCACATTCAAGCCGCGGGTTACCCACAGAAACCCTTTCCCCAGCGCCTCCCTTCGTTCACTATGAGCCGTCATACCCGCCGGTAAGTCAGTTGCCGTAGCGGGCGGCAAGGCTGCAAGGAGGCAGGCGGATGGCTCGGGCCGACGAAGGCAGGGACCATGATCCCGGGGTGTACGCGGGCGCGTCCGACGCGCGGCTGACCGAGCTGCTGCGCACCGACACGGCCACCGCGTACACGGCCCTGCAGGAGCTGCGCACCCGCCACCACGCCTCCGTCCTCACCTACGCCCGCCTGTGCACCCCCAACGAGTCCACGGCCCGGCAGTTGGCGGCCCAGGCGTTCACGCTCGCGGCCCGTCAGACGGCGCGCGGCGACGACCCGGGCCTGCCCTGGCGGCACCGGCTGCTGATGCTGACCGCCCGGGTGGCCGGGACGTGGGCCATGGACGAGCGGGCCGCGGGCCTCGACGCGAGCCTGCTGCTCGTGCTGAACACCGCCGGACCCGCCGGCCCCGTCCCGCCCATGCTCACGGCCTTCCAGTCCCTGCCGGCCCGTGCGCAGGGCCTGCTCTGGTACGGCGTCGTGGAGCGGGAGCCGGTGGAACGGACGGCCGGACTCCTCGGCCTCACCCGCGAGGACGTCGCGTACGGCATCAGGCCGGCCCTCCAGCAGTTGTCCCGGGCCTGTCTGCGCACCCGTCTCGCGGGCTCCGACGACCCGGACTGCCGTGACTTCGGACGTCTCATCGAGGAGTCGGTACGGCCGGACGGCCCCCGTGGCAGCACCGACCTGCAGGCCCACATGACGCGTTGCCCGCACTGCACGACGGCGTACGAGGAGCTCTCGGCCCTGCGGGACGCGCCGTGCGGGGCGCTCGTGGAGGGGCTGTTGCCGTGGGGCGGGCGGACGTACGCGACACACGTCGCCGCCGATCGCGCGGCCGTCCGGCCTGCCGCCGTGCGGAGTTGGCCGCTGGCGGGCCTGCCGCGGGAGCGTCGCCGGGTGGTGCTGGTGTCCGCGGCGCTCGGGGCGGCGCTGCTGCCGCTGGTGGTCGTCCTGGCCACGCAGGATGCTTCGCCGCCGGCCCAGGAGCCGGTCGGGTCGGTCGGGACGGCGGTGAGCCTGCCGACGGTCGCGGTGACGGTCACGACCACGGTGTCGGCGACGCCGTCGCCGTCGTCGTCGCCCTCGCCGTCACCGTCGCGGACGTCCCGGTCGCCGTCGCCCACGAAGCGCCCGGCGCCCACGAGGACCCCCCGGCCGAAGCCGTCGCCCTCCCCGTCCGCCCTCCCGCCCAACGGCGCCTTCGCCCAGGTCGTGAACATCGCCTCGGGGCGGTGCCTGGACGTCGACGGGGGCCCGTGGAACGGCACGGACGTCGTCACGGCCACCTGCACGTCCGCGCGCGACCAGCGCTGGCGGGTCGACGCCGCACGCGGCGTGCTGCAGTCCTACGCCTACCCCGACTACTGCCTGGACAGCCGCGGCTCCCTGGAGCGCGGACTGGGCATCTGGGAGTGCGACTCGGTGTACGGACGCAACGGCCAGAACCTCAGGTTCGCCGTGGACGCGCGCGGGGTGATCCGCCCCGGGATCGCCCCGGACCACGCGGTCACCCCGGACGAGGACGGCCCGCTGTCCCTGGTGCGGGAGACGGGTCGGGAGAACCAGCGGTGGCGGGCGGGGGCCGCCTGATCCAGGCGGCCTTGCGCCCGCTCAGGCGACCCGCAGGCCCCGTCGCCACACCCCGCTGACCAGCGGCACGCCCGGCCGGTAGGCCAGGTGCACATGGCTCGGGGCGTCGAGGAGCAGCAGGTCGGCGCGGGCGCCCGGGGTGAGGCGGCCGACGTCCTCGCGGCGCAGGGCGGCGGCGCCGCCCGCCGTGGCCGACCAGACCGCCTCGTCGGGGGTCATCCCCATGTCGCGTACCGCGAGCGCGACGCAGAAGGGCACGGACGAGGTGAAGGACGAGCCCGGGTTGCAGTCCGTGGAGAGGGCGACGGTGACGCCCGCGTCGAGGAGGCGCCGGGCGTTCGGCCACTCGGCGCGGGTGGAGAACTCGGCGCCGGGGAGCAGGGTGGCGACGGTGTCGCTGTTGGCGAGCGCGTCGACGTCGTCGTCCGTCAGGTGGGTGCAGTGGTCGGCGGAGGCGGCGTCGAGCTCGACGGCGAGCTGGACGCCCGGGCCGTAGGAGAGCTGGTTGGCGTGGACGCGCGGGTGCAGGCCCTTGGCCTTGCCCGCGGTGAGGATCGCGCGGGCCTGGTCGCCGTCGAAGGCGCCCTTCTCGCAGAAGACGTCGATCCAACGGGCGTACGGGGCGCAGGCGTCGAGCATCTCGCCGGTGACGAGGGAGACGTACGCCGCCGGGTCCTGCGCGTAGTCCGGGGACACGATGTGGGCGCCGAGGTAGGTGACCTCGTCGGTGCGGGCGGCCGCGATGCGCAGCGCACGGGCCTCGTCCTCGACGGTCAGGCCGTAGCCGGACTTGGTCTCGAAGGTGGTGGTGCCCTGGCGCAGGGCTTCGGCGAGATAGCGGGTGAGGTTCGCGTCGAGTTCCTCGTCGCTCGCGGCCCGGGTGGCGGCGACGGTCGTGCGGATGCCGCCCGCACTGTACGGCCGCCCCGACATCCGGGCGTTGAACTCCTGCGTCCGGTCGCCCGCGAAGACGAGGTGGGAGTGCGAGTCCACGAAGCCGGGGAGGACCGCCCGGCCACCGGCGTCGACCCGATTGTCAGTGGCGGGTGCTTTGCTTTGATCACCGGTCCACGCGACGCGGTCGCCTTCGATGACGACGGCCGCGTCCTGGATCAGTCCGAGGGGGGAATTGTCACCGAGGGAGGGGTCGTTGGTGACCAGGGCGGCGATGTTGGTGATGAGCGTGCTTGCGGTGCTCGCGGAGTGGGCGGGGCTGACGGTCGTCGCGTTGCTCATGGCGTCCTTGGTTGCCTGGTCGGCGGTGGGGTCGGGGTCGGGGGCCGCCCACGCGGCGGAGCGGCCCGGAGTCATCCGCGCAGGGCTGCGACGGCGTCCGCGAGGGCTCGCGGCACATCCGGTACGAGGGTGTGCACCCCGTCCCGGACGACGTGCCGACCTCCCACGACCGTATGCGACACGTCTGCTGCCGACGCGGCGAATACGGCCGTCTCGGCCCCGAGCCGCGGAAGCGGCCCTGCCGTCCTGACCGAGTCGAGCGCGATCGTCGTGAAGTCGGCGAGCGCTCCGGCCTCCAGGGCGCCGGCGCCGTCCCAGCCGAGCGCCGCGTGGCCGTCGGCCGAGGCGGCCCGCAGCAGGGCCGCCGCCGTCCAGTGACCTCGGGTGCGGGTGCGCAGGCGCTCGTTCAGCTCCATCGCCCGCGCCTCTTCGAGCAGGTCGATGACGGCGTGGCTGTCGGAGCCGAGGGAGAGCGGGGAGCCCTCGTTCTGCAGGGCGGCGGCGGGTCCGATGCCGTCGGCGAGGTCACGCTCGGTCGTCGGACACATGCAGGTGCCGGTGCCGCTGCCGCCGATGAGGGAGATGTCCTCGGCGGTGAGGTGGGTGTTGTGGACGCCGGTGGTGCGCGGGCCGAGCACGCCGTGCAGGGCCAGCAGCTGGGTCGGGGTGCAGCCGTGGACCTCCCGGCAGGCGTCGTTCTCGGCGGTCTGCTCGGACAGGTGCACATGGAGCGGGGCCCGCCGCTCCTCGGCCCAGCGGGCCACGGTCGCCAACTGGTCGGCGGGCACGGCCCGTACGGAGTGGATGGCCGCCCCGATCCGTGCGTGATCCCGCTCCTTGAGAACTGAACAGCGTTCGGCCCAGGCGTCCGCCGTGCCGTCGGAGAAGCGGAGTTGGTGGGCGGTGGGTGGCTGTCCGAAGCCGGAGGAGAGGTAGGCGGTGTCGAGGAGGGTGATGCGGATGCCGGCTTCGGCGGCGGCCGCGACGAGGGCCTCGCCCATGGCGTTGGGGTCCGCGTACGGGGTGCCGCCCGGCGCGTGGTGGACGTAGTGGAACTCGCCGACGGCGGTGACGCCGGCGAGCGCCATCTCGGCGTACACGGCGCGGGCGAGGGCGTGGTAGGTCTCCGGGGTCAGCCGGTCGGCGACGGAGTACATGACCTCGCGCCAGGTCCAGAAGGTGCCGGAGCCGACCTGGACGGTGCCGCGCAGGGCGCGGTGGAAGGCGTGGCTGTGGGCGTTCGCCAGGCCGGGGAGCGTCAGCCCGCGGAGGATCTCCGCGCCGGGGGGCGGGGCCGGCACGTCGGTCCGGACGGCGGTGATGCGACCGTCCTGGACGTCGAGGGCCACACCCGGCTCGACGCGGGTGTCGAGCCAGGCGTGCTCCAGCCAGTACGTCCGTGTGGCTGCTGTGGTCACCGGCAGGCCAGTCCTTCCAGTACGTCGGCGAGGGCGAGCACTCCGGCCACGCAGTCGTCCTCGGCGGCGAACTCGGCCGGGGAGTGCGAGACGCCCGTGGGGTTGCGCACGAACAGCATGGCGGTCGGGACGCTCCCGGAGAGGATTCCGGCGTCGTGTCCGGCACCCGTACCGAGGACGGGCACGGTGATGCCGGTGTGCTTGCCCAGGACGCGGCCCAGTTCGTCGCGCAGGGCGTGGTCGAACTCGACGACGGGGGTGAAGGACTCCCGGACGACGTCGAGGTCGATGCCGTGGGCCGCGGCGTACTCCCGGGCGGCCTTCTCGATGCCGCCGACCACGCGGTCGAGGGCGGTCTGGTCCTCGGCACGGGAGTCCAGCCAGCCGCGGACGAGGGACGGGACGGCGTTGACGCCGTTCGGCTCGACGGCGATCTTGCCGAAGGTGGCCACGGCGCCCGCGAGTTCGGCCTCCCGGCGGGCGGCGAGCACGGTCTCGGCGTACGACAGCATCGGGTCGCGCCGGTCCACGAGCCGGGTCGTCCCGGCGTGGTTGGCCTCGCCCCGGAAGTCGAACCGCCAGCGGCCGTGCGGCCAGATGGCGCTGGCGATGCCGACCCGGTCGCCGGACAGGTCCAGGGCGCGGCCCTGCTCGACGTGCAACTCGACGAAGGCGCCGATGCGGGCGAGGCGCTGCGGGTCGGCGCCGATGGTGTCGGGGTCGTATCCGGCGGCCTCCATGGCCCGGGGCAGGCTGATCCCGTCCCCGTCGGTCAGCTTGTGGGCGTCCGCCACGGTGAGCTGCCCGGCGGTGAGCCGGGACCCGACGCAGGCGAGGCCGAAGCGGGCTCCCTCCTCGTCGCCGAAGTTGACGATGGCGAGGGGCTTGGCGAACTGCGCTCCTCTGTGCCGTAGTTCGTCGAGCGCGGCGAAGGAGGAGACGACGCCGAGGGGTCCGTCGAAGGCACCGCCGTCGGGCACGGAGTCGAGGTGTGAGCCGGTGACCACGGCGTCCCCGGCGGCAGGGTCGCCGAGCCAGGCCCACTGGTTGCCGTTCCGGTCCACCTCGTAGGTGAGTCCGCGTGCCTCGGCCTGGTCCTTGAACCAGGCCCGGCATTCGGAGTCGGCGCCGGTCCAGGCGAAGCGCCGGTAGCCCTGGGTGTCGGGGTGCCGGCCGACGGGGAGGAGCTCGCGCCACATGGCGTGGAACGAGCTGCCGCCCCCGTGCGATGGGCCACTGTCGTGCTGCGTCACGCGTCGTCACCCTCGCGCATCGGCACACGCACCTCGCGCTCGTCGGCGACCGACTCCGCGATGTCGTAGCCCGCGTCCACGTGCCGGATGACTCCCATGCCGGGGTCGTTGGTCAGCACCCGGCGGATCTTCTCCCCGCCCAGCTTCGTGCCGTCGGCCACCGTCACCTGTCCGGCGTGGATGGACCGTCCCATCCCCACGCCGCCGCCGTGGTGGATGGACACCCAGGAGGCGCCCGACGCCACGTTCACCATGGCGTTCAGCAGCGGCCAGTCGGCGATCGCGTCGGAGCCGTCGAGCATGGCCTCGGTCTCGCGGTAGGGCGAGGCGACGGAACCGCAGTCGAGATGGTCCCGCCCGATCGCCAGCGGGGCGGTGAGTTCCCCGCTCGCCACCATGTCGTTGAACCGCTCTCCGGCCTTGTCCCGCTCGCCGTAGCCGAGCCAGCAGATGCGTGCGGGCAGCCCCTGGAAGTGCACCCGCTCCCCCGCCATCTTGATCCAGCGGGCGAGGGACTCGTTCTCCGGGAAGAGGTCGAGGATCGCCTTGTCGGTCTTGGCGATGTCGGCCGGGTCGCCCGACAGGGCCGCCCAGCGGAAGGGGCCCTTGCCCTCGCAGAACAGGGGGCGGATGTAGGCCGGGACGAACCCGGGGAAGGCGAAGGCCCGGTCGTATCCGGCGAGTCGGGCCTCGCCGCGGATCGAGTTGCCGTAGTCGAAGACCTCGGCACCGGCGTCCATGAAGCCGACCATGGCCTCGACATGCCGGGCCATCGACTCCCGGGCCCGGGTCGTGAAGCCCGCCGGGTCCTTCGCGGCGTAGGACGCCATCTCGTCGAACGCCACGCCCAGCGGCAGGTACGACAGCGGGTCGTGGGCCGAGGTCTGGTCGGTGACGATGTCGATGGGGGCGCCCATGGCGAGCAGCTGCGGCACCAGCTCGGCGGCGTTGCCGAGGACGCCGACGGACAGCGGGCGGCGGGCGTCGCGGGCCTCGGTGGCCAGCTGCAGCGCGTGGTCGAGCGAGTCGGCCTGCACATCCAGGTAGCGGTGCTCGATGCGGCGCTCGATGGCACGCGGGTCGCAGTCGATGCAGAGGGCGACGCCGTCGTTCATGGTCACGGCGAGCGGCTGGGCGCCGCCCATGCCGCCGAGGCCGGCGGTGAGGGTGATCGTCCCGGCCAGGGTGCCGCCGAACTTCTTCGCGGCGACGGCGGCGAAGGTCTCGTAGGTGCCCTGGAGGATGCCCTGGGTGCCGATGTAGATCCAGGAGCCGGCGGTCATCTGGCCGTACATGGTCAGGCCGAGCTGCTCCAGGCGGCGGAACTCCTCCCAGTTGGCCCAGTCGCCGACGAGGTTGGAGTTGGCGATGAGGACGCGCGGAGCCCACTCGTGGGTCTGCATGACGCCGACGGGGCGACCCGACTGGACGAGCATCGTCTCGTCCTGCTTGAGGGTCTTCAGCGTCCGGACCATCGCGTCGAAGGACCGCCAGTCGCGGGCGGCCTTTCCGGTGCCGCCGTAGACGACGAGTTTGTCGGGGTGCTCGGCGACCTCGGGGTCGAGGTTGTTCTGGAGCATCCGCAGGGCGGCTTCCTGCTGCCATCCCAGGGCGCTCAGTTCCGTGCCGCGCGGCGCTCGGACGGGGCGGGGTCCTGACATGGTCTGCCTCCAGCGGACTGTGACTGCGGACTGTTGAAGTGGGTATTCACATCCTGGCGGTCTGAATAGAACTAGTCAATACGTGCGGGCGCCCGCGTCTCCCTGCCGGGGATGTTTGGCTGGATGCATGGGCTCGGACGACGACGGGACGGGGCGGGTGAACCACATGGCGGGGGGCACGGTGGACAGCGGGGCCGGGATGCCGACAGGTGACGCCGAAAGGGTGGCACGGCGGGACGAGGCGGTGCGGGCCGTCGTGGAGCAGGGGCTGCTCGGGCCCGGCTCCCCCATCGTCGGCCTGCTCGACGTCACCGGCATCCGGGAGTCGGCGGCGGCGCTGCGAGCGGCGTTCGAGGCGGTGGTGGCGCCGGGCACCCCCGTGCTGCACGCCTTCGCGGTGAAGGCCACTCCCCTGGTACCGGTGCTGCGGCTGCTGCGCGAGGAGGGCGTCGGCGCGGAGGTGGCCAGCCCGGGCGAGCTGGCGCTGGCGCGCGCGGCGGGGGTGCGCCCGGAGATGACGGTGCTGGACTCCCCCGCCAAGACACCGGCAGAACTGCGTGAGGCGCTGGCGCTGGGCATCGCGGTCAACGCGGACAACCCGCAGGAGCTGGACCGCATCGACGGCCTGATGAGGTCGGCGTCCAGCCGGTCCCCTCTCGGGATCCGGGTGAACCCGCAGATCGGAGGCGGTTCCATCGAGTCGACGTCCACGGCCACGGCGACCTCGAAGTTCGGTGTGGCGCTGCGCGACGAGGGGGCGCGGGAGTGGGTCGTACGGGCTTATCAGGACCGTCCGTGGCTGACCCGGCTGCATGCGCACACCGGGTCGCAGGGCATCCCGCTGTCACTCATGGCCCAGGGGGTGGCGCAGGCGTACGCGCTCGCGGAGGAGATCAACCGGCGGATCGGCCGGCGGCAGATCGACACGCTCGACATCGGCGGCGGACTGCCGGTGAACTTCGCCTCGGACGCCACGACGCCGACCTACGCGCAGTACGCGCGACTGCTGCGCGAGGCCGTGCCAGGGCTGTTCGACGGCCGGTACGGCCTGGTGACCGAATTCGGCCGCTCACTGCTCGCCAAGCACGGGACGGTGGTGGCGCGGGTCGAGTACGCCAAGAGCGCCGGAGGTCGCCCGGTGGCGGTCACCCACGCGGGTGTGCAGGTGGCGACGCGGACGGTGTACGCGCCGGGGAGCTGGCCGCTGCGGATCAGGGCGTACGACGGCAAGGGGCGCCCGAAGGAGGGCCCGGCCGTGGTGCAGGACGTGGCCGGTCCGGCGTGCTTCTCGGGCGACCTGCTGGCCGAGGGGTGCGCGCTGCCGCTGCTGGAGCAGGGCGACCATGTGGCGGCGCTGGACACGGGGGCGTACTACTTCGCGCATCACTACGCCTACAACTCCCTTGCTCGGCCCGGCATTTACGGCTTCGCCCCGGACGGCTCCGAGGGAGTCGCCTTCGCCACCGTGCGCGAACCTCAGTCCCTCGACGAGATCGTGGCCGAATCCGGTGCGGCGCACGCCGCCTCGCTCACCACCCTGCCCGCGCCGAAGCGCCGTTGACGCACACCGAGAAACACCGGCAGGACAGGGGTGATCAACCCGCTTGAAAACGAGCTCAGTTGACCCACCCTAGCCACTTCGCGCATGTTCCACTGGAAAATGCCCGAACGCTCACTCGCCGCACACACGTTGCGTAGTTTGGCGGTCACTCAGCCGGACCCCAGGCGGGAGGGGAGCGACGGTGCCCGGAATCGACGAGTGCTTGCTGGAGACGATGCGGTTGCCCGGTGCCAGGGGCGCCGCGCTGGTCGACTGGACGAGCGGGCTGGCCCTGGGCACGGTGGGCGACCCTCCCGGCGGCGACCACGAGGTGGCGGCGGCGGAAGCGGCGGAACTGGCACGGCTGGCGGCCGAGCAGCACGCGTTCGGGCCCGCCGACGACGCGGGCGCAGCGGACCCGCCCGTCGAGGACGTGATCCTCAGCAACCGGGACAGCTACCACGTGCTGCGGTTCGTACCGACCACCTTCGACAGCAGCGTGGTGCTGTACCTGTGGCTGGCCCGCTCGGACGGCAACCTCGCACTGGCCCGTATCCGGCTGGGCGAGATGGCCGAACGGCTGGTGCTGGCATGACCGTCGTCGACACCACCCCGCCGCCTCCGCTGCCGGTCCGGGACAGCGCCGGAGCCCATGAGCGGGTCCGGGGCATCCTGTCCCCGATGCTGACCCGGCTCGCCGACGAGCGTGCCACCGGCGTCCTGGTCCGCGAGCACGGCACGCTCCACCTGGCCGAGGGCAGGGTGGTGCACGCCGAGAGCCCCCTCGCTCCCGGCCTCGACGTGGTCCTCACGGCCCACGGCACCCTGGACGCCGGGACCTGGCGGGCCGCCGAGGACAGCGCCGACGGATCCCGGCTCCTGGGCCACGGCGTCACCCCGGGCGCACTGGAGCTGGCCCAGGCGAGTGCCCTGTACGACGCCGCGTACTTCGCGCTCGCCCCCAGCAGCACGCCCGGCCGGTTCCGCTACGGCACCGCGCACTGGCTCGCCGCCGTGCACCCCGTGCCGGTGGCCGGCCTGGAGCGGGAGACGCTGCGCCGCCGCGCCCTGTTGCGCCGCATCTGGCCCGACCCGGCGACCGACGCCGCACCCCTGATCCGCGCCGACCCGCTCGCGGCGCCCGCGGTGCCGCCCCGGCAGGCCGCCGTACTGGCCCGGGTGGACGGCGTACGGCGGGCCACGGACATCGCGCGGGAGCTGGGCAGGCCGGCGTTCCACACGCTGGTGCACATCCGGCGGCTGGCCGCGGCGGGGCTCGTCTCCCCACAGGCCCCGCCCGCCGAGGACCACCCACCACCACCCGACGCCGCCGATCCCTATATCGCGCTGCTGAAGAGGGTCAGGGATGCGCTGGAGGCCCTTTGACCGCAAACCCTTCGAGGACCGCGAGCAGACCGGGCCGCCGCGCCCGTCGCAGCGGTCCGGCGCCGAGAGGAGACGCCTGATGGCGGCCGAGCCACCGATACTCGACGAGTTCCGTCGACTCAGATCCCGCGTGCCCCAGCTGACCGGCGCGCTCGCCGCCGGCGTGGACGGCCTGGTGCTCGCCCACGACACCCCCGGTGTCGAGCCGGACGGCCTCGCCGCCCTCACCGCCGCCGCGCTCGGCGTCGCGGTGCGGGTGGCGGACGCGACCGGCCGGGGCGACTTCCGCGAACTGCTCGTGCGCGGGGCGGGCGGCTACGTGGCGACGTACGCCGCGGGCCGCACCGCCGTCCTGACGCTGCTCGCGCAGGACAACGTCAACGTCGGCCGGCTCCATCTGGAGGGCCGCCGCGCCGGCGCCCGCATCGGCGAGCTCGTCGACGCCGAGGCGGTGCCCCTGCGGCGCGGCCCCGCCAAGGACGTCGCCGAGGAGCCCGCCAGACCCCTGACCACCCGCCCGAGGACCGCGCGCGCCTCACGCACCACTGCCACCAACGCCGGAAGTTCCGGCAACGCGCGTACCACTACGGATAGTTGAAAGGACACACCATCATGGCCAACACCGAGACCACGCTGAAGGAATGCCTCGCCTCGATCGAGGGCGCGACCGGAGCCGCACTGGTCGACTACACCAGCGGGATGGCGCTCGGCACGCTGGGCGGCGGCAAGACCTTCGACCTGAACGTCGCCGCCGCCGGGAACACCGACGTCGTCCGCGCCAAGATGCGCACGATGGAGCACCTCGGCCTCAAGGGCGGCATCGAGGACATCCTGATCACCCTCAGCGACCAGTACCACCTGATCCGGTTGATCACCGGACGCGGGGGCAACGGCCTCTTCCTGTACCTGGTGCTCGACGCGAAGCGCGCCAACCTGGCCATGGCCCGGCACCAGTTGCGGAAGATCGAGGAGGAGCTGGAGGTCTGACGCGCGGCAGCCGCGAAGCCCGACCTACACCAGCGCCGCGGTGCGGCGGCGGGCCCCACCGGGGGCCGCGTCGCCCGCGGCGATCCCCGTACTGCGGTAGGCCTTGACCGCCTTGCCCGCCGGCCTGCCGCCGCGCCGGTCGAGCCAGTCCACCCGCACCCACAGCAGGGCGTTCTCGTCCCGCTCGCGCCGGCCGAGCCACGCGGCCTTGAGCCACAGCCCCGCCCCGCACCCCGCCAGCAGCATCCCGCCCGCCGCCGGCACGGCGAACGCGCCGCCCAGCGCGGCGAGGAACGCGAGGACCAGCCACCAGCGGTGCCCCCGGCGCCAGTTGCGCGCGGTCACCGCGCGGTCCTGGAGCACATCGTGCTTGCCGGCGCGGACCGCCGTGCGGATCAGGTCGTTGTAGCGCCCGCGACGTGCGTACGCCGCGACCGCCAGCGCGACGATGAACAGCGCGGCCCCGGCCGTCACGCCGATCCGGCGCCCCGTCAGCCCCGGCACCAGCATCCCGACGCCCGCCGCGACCACCCCGACCCACCACAACGGCGCCGCCCCGGACCGTACGACGACCGCCACCCGAGTCAGACCTTGAGCTCTGCGATCTCCGCGTGCCACGTTCCGCCTCCTCGTCGTCCTGGCACAGTTCTGTCGGACGGGCAGATTAGTGAAGGAACGTGAGACGAGTCTTAAGAAATCACTCGACGAACAGCCCCCGTGCCGCCGCCCGCGCGTCGAACTCCTCAAGCCGGGCCTGGGCGTCCGGCAGGTCGTCGCACATCGCCTCCAGCAGGACCCGGCCCAGCAGCATCGGCGCACAGGCGGTGTCGAAGGCGAGGCCCGTGCCGACGGCCGCAGGCAGCAGCAGGTCGGAGACCTTGGCGACCGGCGCGAAGGCGGAGTCGGCCACCGTCACCACCGTCAGACCGGCCTTCTTGGCGTACGCCAGCGTGTCCACGACCTCCCGCGGATGCCGGGGCAGCGCGAAGCACAGCAGGGCGGTCGCACCGGCCCGGACGGCCGCGTCGACCCGGTCGTGGATCATGGTGCCGCCCTCGTGCAGCAGCCGTACGTCCGGGTGGACCTTGGCGGCGAAGTAGGCGAAGCCGTACGCCTGGGAGGCCGCGGCGCGCAGGCCGAGGACGGGGAGCGGACGCGAGGCGGCGAGCAGCCGCCCGGCCTTCTGCACGGGCCGCGGGTCGGCGAGCACCTCGGCCAGATGCCGCAGGTTCTCGATCTCGGCCTCCACGGCCTGCTGGTACTCGTTGTACGAGCCGGCGTCCACCGGCTGCTCGACGGGCGCCACCTCGCGCAGGTGCCGGCGCAGCGCCGGGTAGCCGTCGAAGCCGAGGGCGACGGCGAAGCGGGTCACGGACGGCTGGCTGACCCCGGCCAGCTCGGCCAGCTCGACGCTGGACAGGAACGGCACATCGGCGGCCCGCCGCACCATGCTGTGCGCGATACGGCGCTGGGTCGGCGTCAGCCGGTGCCCCTCGAAGAGCGCCTGCAGCCGCGCGGCGGGGCTGTCCGTCCCGGTGGTGTTCCTGTCCGCGCTCATGCCGCGCTTCCCCTCCAGATGTCCGTGAACCGGTCCAGCAGTTCTGCCGCCGCCGCATCGCCGGTGAGCGGCCGGTCGTGCAGGTCGTCGTCGAGCACCGACCCGGCCGGCACCGCTGCCCGGCCCACCCTGCGCTCCGGGTCGGGTCCGAGGCCGCGCTGCCGCAAGGCCCGTACGGTGGAGACGAGTTCGCGGCCCACGGCAAGACGGTACGCGCGGCAGGCGCGCGGTGTCCGCCGCGCGGCGAGTGAGGCGCAGCCGCCCTGCTCCGCCACGCCCCGGGAGAGTACAGCGTGCCCGAGCGACGCGGGGGCGGTACGCAGGGAGCCGCGCGCGTCCATGGTCGGAGCCGACATGAAGCCCACTCACCCCTCACTCCGGAGGCCCGGCCTATTCAGATAGCAAGAACTCTGCATGACCTTATACAGTCCGGCAAGGGGCGGCTGGTGGAGCAGCTGGGCGCTGAGTGCGCCCACGACGCCCCCGGGCAGGGTGATCGCCTTCATCATCAAGTACAGCCGCTGCCGCTGCTCGGCATCGCACCACCCCTGGGGCATCCATGGCTTACGCGTTCGTCTTCGGTTGTTTCCTCCTGCTGGGCCTGGCCGGCGCACTGGCCGCACGCACCGGGTACCGGGGCAAGGTCTGTGACAGGTCCGACGGGTACGACGTCCCGGCACAGGTGAAGGCGGACCCCGAGCTGAGGAAACGGGCGAACGACCTGGTGGCCTTCTGGTGCACCGGGGCCGCGGTGCTCGGCTTCGCCCCGTTGGTGCCGATCGGCACGGTCCTCATGAGCGGCGGTGGCCGATCGGTCGGCACCCGGGGACTGGTGGTTCTCGCCCTCTACGGACTGGCCGTGGTGATCGTGGGTGCCTACCCCTTCGAGAAGATCAAGAGCCTGGGCCGATCCGCTGAGCGGTGAACAGGGCACAGGAGCGCCGCGTCGGGTGGCCGGCCGGGGCCGGGGGCGCACACTGGGTCGGACAGCGCAGCGGGATCCTGGCCGCCCGCACGACGGATGCCCTGCGGTCCCCGGAACACGAAGCGGAGGAACCGGCTGTGGACCCCTCAGTGACGACCGTGGTGGTCATCGCCGCCGCGCTGGTGATCAGGGCCGCGGTACTGGAACTGCGTGATCCCGGCAGCGCTCGACGGGAGTGGACGTTCGTCACGGACCGGGTCGCCTGGGCCGGCGGCCTGCTGACCGCAGCGTCCCTGGCCGCCCTCGGCTGGCCCCACATGGGTGGAGGCGTCGTGGCGTGGGCCCTGCTGGCGGGCCTGCTGGTGGCCCAGGTGCTGGGCCGACGATCGGCGAACTGACCCGCCACCGCGCGTTCCGGTGGAGAAGCGGGCGGGGCACAATGCGCAGCGTGTTGCATGTACGAGTCATCAGTCCCGCCCACCGGACGGCAGAGGTGCTTCGCACCGCCCTGGACTGCCCGGGAGCCGTCAACGTCGTCAAGTTCCCCGGTGCCGCCACGTCGCCCGAGGGCGATGTGGTCGAGTTCGTCGTCACCAGGGAGGCCGCGAACGCGATATTCGACCAGCTGCGCGAGCTGGGCCTTGAGGACAGTGGCTCGATCACGGTCGAGCAGATCGACCTCGCCCTCTCGGCGGCGGCGGAGCGGGCCGAGAAGGCTGCGCCCGGAGATCCGCAGGACGCCGTGGTGTGGGCGGAGTTGGAGGCCAGGGTCACCGCCGACACCCGGTTGAACTGGTCCTACCTGGCCTTCCTGGCTCTGGCCACGCAGATCGCGGGCATCGGTGTCCTCCTGGACCAGCCGATCCTGATCGTCGGCGCCATGGTGCTCGGCCCGGAGTTCGGCCCGGTGGCCGCACTGTGTTTCGCGATCCTGCGGCGCCGTCCCGTTCTCATGGGCACCGCCCTACGTGCGCTGGTGGTGGGCTTCGCGGTCGCGATCGCCGTCACCACGGTGTGCGCCGGGGTCAGCCGCCTGCTCGGCTGGATCACGCCGGACATGCTGGACGACAGGCCGATGACGGAGTTCATCGCGCATCCCGACCGCTGGTCGTTCATCGTGGCGCTGCTGGCGGGTATCGCCGGGATCCTGTCGCTGACCGCGGGGAAGTCCTCCGTGCTGGTCGGGGTCTTCATCTCCGTCACGACCGTACCGGCCGCGGGCAACATCGCCGTCGCCATCCCCCTGGCGCACTGGGGGGAGGTGGGGGCGTCTCTCAAGCAGCTCGGCGTGAACCTCGCGGGCATGATCATCGCGGGCGTCCTCACGCTGCTGATCCAACGTCTGCTCTGGGCGCGCTTCGGGCTGCGCATCCAGTCCCCCTCCTAGGTCCCCGGCCCTGGAACGGTCCCCGGCCCTGGAACGGTCCCAGGCCCTGGAACGGTCCCAGGCCCTGGAACGAGCTGTGGCCGGGGACGGGCCGCGACCGGGGACGGGCCACGACCGGGGACGGGCCACGGCATGGGACGGGCCACGACCGGAGACGCGGCCAGCGAGCGGGACAGGCCACGGCGGGGAAGGGCCACGGCGGGCTCCCCCGCTCCCGGCGCCCCCCGCACCGACAGGGGGGCTAACCCCAGTGCACCGCTCGTCCCCGCTGCCTACCGTGGGTGGCATGACGGGAATGGACGCGCGGGACACCGAGCTCAAGAAGGAACTCAACGCCACCCTGCAGGCCCGCAGGGAGCTGGGTGAGGAGTACGAGTCCGCGCTGGTCGACTCGTTCATGGAGAAGGTCGACCAGCGCATCGACGGGGCGGTCGAGCGCCGGATGCGCCGTCAGGTGGCCGAGCAGCAGATGGCGGCGGCACGGGGTACCCGGTCCCCGGTGACGACGGACTCCTTCGGGGAGCGCTTCGGATTCGGCATCATCTCGCTGGTCATGGCGATCCCGCTGTCCGGCATCGGCGGCGGTGTCGCCGGCCTGCGCGGTCTGCTCGTCGCCTGGATCGGCATCGTCGGCATCAACGTCGTCCAGGCCGCCCGTACCAACCCCGGTCTCTTCCGCGGCTGGCGGCGCAGGCCGGCGAAGGACGGGGACAGCTGGGAGGACTGACCGGCCCCAGGTCGCCGGAAGAGGACGACGACCACCGCACCCATCCATCGAGGAACTCCGACGGCGGGCAACCACGTCCGCGAGAGCGGCGGCGGTTCAGCCGCAGAAGGAAGGTGCGCGGGGACCGCCGCTCCCCCGTTGCCGGGGGGCGGGACGACGGCGGTCCCCGCGAAGGACGCGGGCCGGGTCAGGGCCGGGCTTGCGCGTCCGTGGCGTCCATGGAGGTCCGGGAGCCGCTCCGGAGGTCCTTGGCGCCGTTCGGCGCCGACCGGGCGGGAAGCCTCCCCGAGTGCTCAACACCCGGGTCGTGCCGCCGCCCTGCCGACATCCCCTAATCTGCCGGACCCGTGTTAAGCGGGTGCTGCGTGAACGTGACGCGCTCGTACCAGTTCCGCGACGTTCCGAGCAGCCCCGGTCATCGTGGGTTCGCTCCGGACGCGGCCCGTTCACCGCACGTTCGCCGCTACTTCCCGCCCTTGGCGAGGAAGGCCAGCAGGTCCTGACGGCTCACCACACCGGTCGGCTTGCCCTCGACGAGGACGATCGCCGCGTCGGCCGCGCCCAGCACGGACATCAGATCCGCGACCGGCTCACCGGAGCCGACCTGCGGCAGCGGAGCCGACATGTGCTTCTCCAGCGGGTCGTCGAGCGAGGCCCGCTTGGTGAACAGCGCGTCCAGCAGCTCCCGTTCGACGACCGACCCGACGACCTCCGCCGCCATGACGTCCGGGTGACCGGCGCCCGGCTTCACGATCGGCATCTGGGAGACGCCGTACTCGCGCAGCACCTCGATGGCCTGACCGACCGTCTCGTCCGGGTGCATGTGGACGAGGGACGGGATGGCGCCGTGCTCCTTGTCGTTGAGGACGTCAGCGACGCGCGCGCTCGGGCCCTCGTCCTCCAGGAAGCCGTAGTCGGCCATCCACTCGTCGTTGAAGATCTTGGAGAGGTAGCCGCGGCCGCTGTCCGGGAGCAGGACCACCACGACGTCGTCCGGGCCGAGCCGCTCGGCGACCTCCAGCGCGGCCACGACCGCCATCCCGCAGGAACCGCCGACCAGCAGACCCTCCTCGCGGGCCAGCCGCCGGGTCATCTGGAAGGAGTCCTTGTCGGACACGGCGACGATCTCGTCGGCGACGGTCCGGTCGTAGGCGGTCGGCCAGAAGTCCTCGCCGACGCCCTCGACGAGATACGGCCGCCCGGAGCCGCCGGAGTACACGGAGCCCTCCGGGTCGGCGCCGATGACCTGCACCTTGCCGTCGCTGGCCTCCTTCAGATAGCGACCGGTGCCGGAGATGGTGCCGCCCGTCCCCACACCCGCCACGAAGTGGGTGATCTTCCCCTCGGTCTGCTCCCACAGCTCGGGACCGGTGGAGTGGTAGTGGGACAGCGGGTTGTTCGGGTTGGAGTACTGGTCCGGCTTCCAGGCACCCGGCGTCTCACGGACCAGCCGGTCGGAGACGTTGTAGTACGAGTCCGGGTGCTCGGGGTCGACGGCGGTCGGGCAGACGACCACCTCGGCGCCGTAGGCCCGCAGTACGTTGATCTTGTCGGTGCTGACCTTGTCGGGGCACACGAAGATGCACTTGTACCCCTTCTGCTGAGCCACGATGGCGAGCCCGACACCGGTGTTGCCGCTGGTCGGCTCGACGATCGTGCCGCCGGGCTTGAGCGCGCCGCTCTCCTCCGCCGCCTCGATCATGCGCAGGGCGATGCGGTCCTTCACGGAGCCGCCCGGGTTGAAGTACTCCACCTTGGCAAGGACGGTCGCCCGGATGCCCTTGGTCACGTTGTTGAGCCTCACCAGCGGGGTGTTGCCGACGAGGCTGATCATCGAGTCGTGGAAATGCACCGTTGTCTCCGGATGCTGCAAAAGAAATGGTCTTAGTGGTTCCGCCAGCCTATGGCCTGCGCGGAGCCCATGACGGTCGTTCACTGCTCGTTGGGATTGGGCCACGGTCCGTGCGGGGCAAGCAGTTGATGTACGGCTACGAGGAGGTGGCGGCGACGCATGACGAGCATGTCGAGGGCGAGGGTGGCCCGGCGGATCGCGGCGGGCGCCGCGTACGGCGGCGGCGGGATCGGGCTGGTGGGTGCGGCGGGCGTGGGTCTGCTCCTCGCCGAGGTGCGGCTGGCCAGGCGCCATGTGGGCAACGGGACGAACAATCACGTGCCGAACGCCGACGGCCGGTACGGCCGTCTGTACGGCACCGTCGGCGCGGCGCCGCTGCGGCTGACGTTGCTGGGTGACTCGACCGCCGCCGGACAGGGCGTCCACCGGGCGGGGCAGACGCCGGGGGCGCTGCTGGCGTCGGGGCTGGCGGCGGTGGCGGAACGGCCGGTGCTGCTGCGCAACGTGGCGCTGCCGGGGGCCCGTTCGGACGACCTGGACCGCCAGGTGGCCCTGGTGCTCGCCGACCCGGCCCTGACGCCCGACATCTGCGTGATCATGATCGGCGCGAACGACGTCACGAACCGGATGCCGCCGACGCGCTCGGTCCGGCACCTCTCCGCGGCGGTACGGCGGCTGCGCACGGCCGGCGCGGAGGTCGTGGTCGGCACCTGTCCCGACCTCGGCACGATCGAGCCCGTCCAGCAGCCGCTGCGCTGGCTGGCCCGCCGGGCCTCCCGGCAGCTGGCGGCCGCCCAGACGATCGGCGTCGTCGAGCAGGGCGGGCGCACGGTGTCGCTGGGCGATCTGTTGGGCCCGGAGTTCGCGGCGAACCCGCGTGAGCTGTTCGGCCCCGACAACTACCACCCCTCGGCGGAGGGCTACGCCACCGCGGCCATGGCGGTTCTGCCGACGGTCTGCGCGGCGCTGGGCCTGTGGCCGGCGGAGGAGGAACGCCCCGACGTCACCCGTCGCGAGGGCTTCCTGCCGGTCGCCCGTGCGGCCGCGGAGGCCGCGTCGGAGGCGGGCACGGAGGTCACGGCGGCCATGCCGACCGGCCCGAAGGGGCCCTGGGCCCTGCTCAAGAGGCGCCGTCGGCGCCGGGTGCAGGAAGTGGAGCCGGCGTCCACGCCGTCCGGTCTGTACGGCGGTTCCGCCGCCGAGGGACCCTGAGGACGAGGCCCCGTTCCGGGAGACCGGGCACCCGAGCCAAGCAAGCGCTTAGAAAATTGCGGCAAGGGTCACACCGCCCTGCCCGTGACCCCGCCGCTACGTGCGGGTAACTTCCCTCACAGCCCTGCCCGACCCTCCGGTATGCCCACCGCCGCCCGACCACCACCCCTGAACGAGGCGCTGCGCGCCCGCACCTTTCGACTGGAGCCGTGATGCCTGAAGCCGTGATCGTCTCGACCGCCCGCTCGCCCATCGGCCGCGCCTTCAAGGGCTCCCTGAAGGACCTGCGTCCGGACGACCTCACCGCCACGATCATCCAGGCCGCCCTCGCCAAGGTCCCCGAGCTGGACCCGCGCGACATCGACGACCTGATGCTCGGCTGCGGCCTCCCCGGCGGCGAGCAGGGCAACAACCTCGGCCGTATCGTCGCCGTGCAGATGGGGATGGACCACCTGCCGGGCTGCACGATCACCCGGTACTGCTCCTCGTCGCTGCAGACGAGCCGCATGGCGCTGCACGCCATCAAGGCCGGCGAGGGCGACGTCTTCATCTCGGCCGGCGTCGAGATGGTCTCCCGCTTCACCAAGGGCAACTCCGACAGCCTCCCGGACACGCACAACCCGTTCTTCGCGGAGGCCGAGGCCCGCACCGCCGCGGTCGCCGAGCAGGAAGGCACCACCTGGCACGACCCGCGCGAGGACGGCCTGGTGCCGGACGCCTACATCGCGATGGGCCAGACCGCCGAGAACCTGGCCCGCTGGAAGGGCATCACCCGTCAGGACATGGACGAGTTCGGCGTCCGCTCCCAGAACCTCGCCGAGGAAGCCATCAAGAACGGCTTCTGGGAGCGCGAGATCACCCCGGTGACGCTCCCCGACGGCACCGTCGTCAGCAAGGACGACGGCCCCCGCGCCGGCGTCACCATGGAGGCGGTCGGCGGCCTGAAGCCGGTCTTCCGCCCCGACGGCCTGGTCACCGCCGGCAACTGCTGCCCGCTCAACGACGGCGCCGCCGCGGTCGTGATCATGTCCGACACCAAGGCCCGTGAGCTCGGCCTGACCCCGCTCGCCCGCATCGTCTCCACCGGTGTCTCGGGCCTGTCGCCCGAGATCATGGGTCTCGGCCCGGTCGAGGCGTCCCAGCAGGCCCTGCGCCGGGCCGGCCTGACCATCGACGACATCGACCTGGTCGAGATCAACGAGGCGTTCGCCGCCCAGGTGATCCCCTCCTACCGCGACCTGGGCATCGACCTCGACAAGCTGAACGTCAACGGCGGCGCCATCGCCGTCGGTCACCCCTTCGGCATGACGGGCGCGCGCATCACCGGCACGCTCATCAACTCGCTCCAGTTCCACGACAAGCAGTTCGGCCTGGAGACGATGTGCGTCGGCGGGGGCCAGGGCATGGCGATGGTCATCGAGCGCCTGAGCTGAGTCACCGAGCGACCCTCCGCGTAGTCAAGTCACGACCCAGCGTGAGGCTTCGGCCCAGAACCCGGGAAACCCCTTGGTTCTGGGCCGTTTTGTGATCCAATCTCCCCCAGGATGTGACCTATCTCCCTCCACGGAGGGATCCGCGCAGCTCAGAGCCGTTGCACCACCAAACCCCAGGCCCAAAGACCTGTCCGTTTCGTGACGTTACGCACTGACAGCTGGATAGTCCGCCCTTCAAGCTGATGTAGGAAGTCGGGGGTCGACTTTGAACCGGGAGTACGTCCGTGAGCGCCATGCCGATCGCCCTGCTGCTCACCACGGCCGCCACCGGCGCCGTGGGCGTCGCCGTCCTGCGCACCCTCATGGTGCTGCGTCGACAGGTCGCGGCCCTGCACACCGAGCTGGCACAGAGCAACGCGACCGCGGCCCGCGGTCTCGTCCCGCCCGCCCGCATCTCCGCGGACGCCGATGAGATACGCGCGGCCGTGGCCGAGGCACTCGCCGAGGAGCGCGAGCGGGAACTGGCCGAGGCCCGGGCCTTCTGGGCCGCCCAGGAGGCCCGCGACGCCTCGGACGCGCCCACCCTGCTGGGCCTGACCGACAGCGAGCTGTTCCTGCCCCGGCAGGCCGATTTCGCGGGCCTGGAGCACTTGGAGCCGGTGACGGAGCCGAGCGCGGACGCCGACGAGGTGGCCGCCAAGGACTTCGTCCAGGGCACCACCCCCAGTGAGTCGCCCGAACTGGCCGCGGCGCGCCGCCGCCACCCCTCCCACCCGGACTTCGTCCCGGTCTCCTCACCGGCCGTGAACGACCACGAGCGCACCGTGGCCACCCTTGAGGAACTGGCCGAGTCCGCCGTCGAACTGACCGATGTCCGGCCGGGCCCGCTGGGCACCCTCGACGTCTACGTCTTCGCCGACGGGACCACCTTGTGCATGACGCCGGGCCACCGCGAGACGGCGGAGCGGCTGGCGGCGGCCCTGCGTGCGGGCGAGACGCCGGTGCTGCTGGGCGGGTCGGGAGTCTCCGGCGCCTACACGCTGACCTTCGCGTGCGGCGGGGAGAACGTCTACATCCTGGCGGACCGCGTCATAGCGTCCCTCTAGGAACCGCGACGCCGGCACGATCCGAACGACAGGCCCTGGGGCGGAGGCCGCGGATCACACCCCCGCCCGCTTCTGCGCCTCCTCCACCAGCCGCACCGCTTCCAGGACTTCGGCCTCCGTCTCGATCACCGTCGCCAAGTCGTGCACGGCGACGGTGATCTGGTCCGCCGCCGCGAACATCCCGGCGTCCGGCATGACCCGGGGCTCCACCTCGGGCGCCTCCAGGACCTGAGCCCTGCGGGCCAGCTCTCTGGCCAGTCCCAGCGCCTCCGAAGCCGCACTTCGTTGCAGCCGGCTCTGCGGCGCGGCCCGCAGACGATCAGCGAAATGATCAACGGCACGAGTCAGAGGCGTCGTATCAACCACGCCGTGAGCGTACGCGACTGTTGCCAACGGGCGAACGCTCAGGCACGGTGACCTGAAGGACCGGCTTACATCCCCTTTGCGTCCGGAGGCGCCGATGTCCCACGTCCTCTCCGAGGAGACCCACCGCAACATGCTCGCCCGCATCCCCCACTGCACCGGTCGTGAAGTCTCCGACTGGCTCCGCACCGTAGAAGAAGGACCGGCCCTCGTTCGCTTCGAGGAGAAGGTCAGCTGGCTTCGCCACGAGTACGACCTCGCGTACGGCCACGCGAAGGCGATCGTCCACGAGTACGACCTGAGGAGGGCGGCGCGCAAATTCCTCTAGGCGCGCACAGACGACGAAGGGCCCCGGGACGAACCCGGGGCCCTTTCGCCTTCGACCGTCGCCGCGCTACGGCGTCGAGAGTCAGTCGCTGCTGTTGAGGATCGAGATGAGCCTCAGGAACTCCATGTAGATCCACACCAGCGTCATCGTGAGACCGAAGGCCGCGAGCCAGGCCTCCTCGCGCGGCGCGCCGTAGGCGATGCCGTCCTCGACCTGCTTGAAGTCCAGGGCGAGGAAGCAGGCGCCGAGCAGGATGCCGACGATGCCGAAGACGATGCCGAGCGGGCCGCTGCGGAAGCCGAGGCCGTCACCGCCGCCGAAGACGGCGAACAGCAGGTTGATCGCCATCAGCAGGATGAAGCCGAGGGCTGCCGCCATCACGAAGCCGACGAAGCGGCGGTTGACGCGGATCCAGCCCGCCTTGTACGCCACCAGCACCGAGGCGAAGACCGCCATCGTGCCGAGCACCGCCTGCATGGCCGCGCCACTGGCGATGTGGGTGTCGACGATGCTGGAGACGACGCCGAGGAAGACACCCTCCAGCGCGGCGTACGCCAGGATCAGCGCCGGCGAGGCCTTGCGCTTGAAGGACTGCACGAGCGCCAGCACCATGCCGATCAGACCGGCACCGATGGCGATGCCGTAGGACCGGTTGATGTTCGCGGCGTCGACCGGCAGCAGCGCCCAGGCGAGCGCGGCCGTGACGATGAGCGTGCCGAGCGTGGTGCCCGTGCGCAGGATGACGTCGTCGATCGTCATCCTGCCGGTGGTGGCCGGGGCCTGCGGCGGCGCGCCGTACTGAAGGTCCTGCTGGGCGTAAGGGTTCTGCGCGTACGGGTTGCCCGCCTGCGGCTGGGCGTACGGGTTGCCCTGCGTGCCGACAGCGGCGCCCCCGGCCTGCGGCGCGGTGTTGAAGCCCGCGTAGCCGTTGTCGCGGCTGAACCCCCGTCGCGAGAAGACCGGGTTGCTGCTCCTCATTTCACTCCTCCATGGCCACCGTGCGTGGCCTTGGCTCAAGAGTAATAGGTAGGCAAAGGATTGACCCTAGTGCTTGGGGAGGATCTTTCCCTCGTCGTGCTGCGCAACACGCTACGCGGCTCGGTGATTCCCAGCCACGGAGGGGATCATTCATGACCAAGCTGCGACGTGGCCGGAACCGATCGGAGATCACTCGCCCGGACCCCGCGTGCGCTCACCCGAACGGAAACCCCGTGTACCCCTCGGCGAGGTCCGTCTCGGCCGCCCGGGATTGCGTGAGCCGCTCCAGTCGCGCCAGCTGGAGCCGGTCCTCGAAGGGCGTGGCGCCGGGGGCGCGGTGCAGCAGCGTGGTCATGTCGTAGGAGAACCGCTCGGCCTGCCAGACCCTGCGCAGACAGGTCTCGGAGTAGGCGTCGAGGAGCTCGGCCGAACCCGTCTCCTTCTCGTGCGTCAGCGCCCGCGCGAAGGTGACGACGTCCCCGACGGCGAGATTGAGCCCCTTGGCACCCGTCGGCGGCACGATGTGCGCCGCGTCGCCGGCGAGGAAGAGGCGGCCGTACCGCATGGGCTCGTGGACGTACGAGCGCATGGGTGTGACCGACTTCTGGGTTATGGGGCCGCGCTCCAGGTGCCAGTCGTCGGCGGTCTCGAACCGGCGCTCCAGTTCGTCCCAGATCTCCGTGTCGGCCCAGCTCCGCGCGTCGGTGCCCTCGGGGACCTGGAGGTAGAGGCGGGAGACGGACGGGGAGCGCATGGAGAGGAGGGCGAAGCCGCGGTCGTGGCGGGCGTAGACCAGCTCGTCGTGCGAGGGGGCGACGTCGGCGAGGATGCCGAGCCAGCCGAAGGGGTACGTCCGCTCGAAGACCTGGGTCAGCTCGGCGGGGATCGCTCCTCGGGCCACACCCCAGAAGCCGTCGCAGCCCACGACGTAGTCGCAGACGAGGACGTCCTCGACGCCCTGGTGACGGAAGCGCACCCGCGGGTTCCGGGTGTCGGCGCCCTCCACCGCCAGCGCCTCCGCCCCGAACAGCAGCGGACCGCCCTCCTTGAGCTGGAGGGCGATGAGGTCCTTGCAGACCTCGGTCTGGGCGTAGACCGTCACGGACCGGCCGCCGGTGAGGGCGGGGAAGTCGACGCGGTGGCGCCGCCTGGCGAAGCGCAGTTCCATGCCGTCGTGCCTGAGCCCCTCGCGGTCCATGCGTTCCCCGGCGCCGGCCGCGCGCAGCACGTCCGCCGTGCCCTGCTCCAGGATCCCGGCCCGCTGGCGGTTCTCGACGTAGGCGCGGTCGCGGCTCTCCAGGACGACCGAGTCGATGCCGGCGTTGTGGAGCAGCCGGGCGAGGAGGAGCCCGGCGGGGCCTGCTCCGATGATGCCGACGGTGGTGCGCATCGGTCGTCCCTTCTTCCGTGGACCGCTGTCCCTGTCTTCCGTGGACCGCTGCCCCTGCGTTCGCGTGGTGAACTTTTATTCACCATCTTCTGACGTGAGTCTCCGACCGCACACGTCTGCTGTCAACGGTCGTACGTGAACTCTTGAACGGGCGACGCACCAACGAAGGGGAGCCCGGCGGGGAGGAAGTGGTGATCGGAAGTGCCCAGAGCCGGACTTGAACCGGCACGCCCGCGAAGGGGCAGCGAGGTTTAAGCTCGCCGTGTCTGCATTCCACCATCTGGGCAGGCCATGGGCTCCGCATCGAGGTCCCGAGCCTATCGGGATACCTCCCCCGAACAGCGGACGGGCGGACCGATGTTGTCTTATTTTATTGACGTCTGAGGGTGCATCAGCCCCGGGAACACGCCATCCGCACTTGCCAATAGCCTTGCGTGTGACGGTCCGTGACGCATGCGGAATGACGGAATTTCACCGTCCAAAGGAGGACGCTCCACCTGTTACGGCACGAGTGCGGTCAGCCGGCGGCCCGTCGGCTCCTCAGGGGTCCTCGTCATCCTCAGGTATGACGCCGCCCCGTCCGGTCCATCCGCAGTCTGTCTTCGGAACCGGAACAGCGACTGACTACACGGCGGCTCACGACCGGGACGATGGACGAGTCCTTCGAACACATCGTCGTCCCTCAGGAGCGTTTCACTCGTGACCACCTCATCCATCGCCGGCCGGACCACCGCCGTGGCCGCGCGTGCCACGGATCTGTCGAAGATCTACGGACAGGGCGAGACCCAGGTGGTCGCGCTGGACCGGGTCTCCGTCGAGTTCCGGCAGGCCGAGTTCACCGCGATCATGGGCCCGTCCGGCTCCGGCAAGTCCACGCTGATGCACTGCGTGGCCGGCCTGGACACCTTCTCCTCCGGCTCCGTGCGCATCGGCGACACCGAGCTGGGCTCCCTGAAGGACAAGCAGCTCACCAAGTTGCGCCGCGACAAGATCGGCTTCATCTTCCAGGCGTTCAACCTGCTGCCCACGCTGACCGCCCTGGAGAACATCACCCTTCCGATGGACATCGCGGGCCGCAAGGCGGACAAGCAGTGGGTGGACTCGGTCATCCGGATGGTCGGCCTGGCCGATCGCCTGAGCCACCGTCCCGCGCAGCTCTCCGGCGGCCAGCAGCAGCGCGTCGCCGTCGCCCGCGCCCTGGCCTCCAAGCCCGAGATCATCTTCGGTGACGAGCCGACCGGAAACCTCGACTCGCGCTCCGGCGCCGAGGTGCTCGGCTTCCTGCGCAACTCCGTTCGGGAGCTGGGGCAGACGGTGGTGATGGTGACGCACGACCCGGTGGCCGCGGCGTACGCGGACCGGGTGGTGTTCCTCGCGGACGGCCGGATCGTCGACGAGATGTACAAGCCCACCGCGGACAACGTCCTCGACTTCATGAAGCAGTTCGACGCGAAGGGCCGCACCAGCTGATGTTCCGCACCGCCCTGCGCAACGTACTCGCGCACAAGGCCCGGCTGTTGATGACCGTGCTCGCCGTGATGCTCGGCGTCGCGTTCGTCTCCGGCACCCTGGTCTTCGCCGACACCCTCTCCAACGCCTTCCGCAACCAGTCGGCCAAGAGCTACGACGACGTCGCCGTCGCCGTCACCTCGTACGCCGACCCCGACAACGCCAAGGAAGAGCCCGGCCTCTCCCGCGAGACCCTCGACAAGATCTCCTCGGTGGACGGCGTCGCCGCCGCGTACGGCCGCGTCGACGGCTTCGCCGGGGTCGCCGACCCCGACGGGAAGCTGATCGGCGTCGGCTGGTCCAACAAGGGCTCCAACTTCGCCCCCGGCAAGGACGGCAAGGACCCCGCCTACACCTTCACCGACGGCTCGGGCCCGGTGAAGGACGATCAGATCGCCCTGGACAAGGACTCCGCGGCCAAGGGCGAGTACCAGGTCGGCGACCGGGTGCGGGTCGCCACCAACGGGCCGGTGAAGGAGTACACCCTCAGCGGCGTGTTCACCACCGAGGACGGCGCCGTGAACGCCGGCGGCAGCCTCGTCCTCTTCGACACCGCGGTCGCCCAGAAGCAGTACCTCAAGCCGGGCTACTTCGCGAGCGCCACCGTCACCGCCGCCCCCGGCGCCTCCGACACGAAGATCCTGGGCCAGGTCAAGCCGCTGCTGCCGGACAGTGCCGAGGCCAAGACCGGCCAGGCGCTCGCGGACGAGCAGGCCGAGCAGATCGAACAGGGCATGGGCTCGCTCAAGCAGGTGCTGCTCGGTTTCGCGGGCATCGCGCTGTTCGTCGGGATCTTCCTGATCTCCAACACCTTCACGATGCTGGTCGCCCAGCGCACCAAGGAGATCGCGCTGATGCGGGCCGTCGGCGCCTCGCGCCGGCAGGTCACCCGTTCGGTGCTGGCCGAGGCCGCGGTGGTGGGCCTGGTCGCCTCGCTGATCGGCTTCGTCCTCGGCGTCGGTCTCGCGGTCGGGCTGCGGTCCGGAATGGCCGCGTTCGGCATGAAGATCCCGGACGGCCCGCTGATCCTGTCCGCCACGCCGGTGCTCGCCGCGATCGGCGTCGGTGTGCTGATCACCATGCTCGCCGCCTGGCTGCCCGGCCGCCGGGCAGCGAAGATCCCGCCGGTGGCGGCCATGAGCAGCGTCCACGCGGCGGCGACCACCAAGTCGCTGGTGGTCCGCAACTCCATCGGCGCGGCCGTCACCGCTCTCGGCGCGGTCGGGATCATGGCGGGTGCCTCGTCCGGCGGCGACAGCGGCCGGATGTACATCGCGGCGGGCGCGTTCTTCGCGCTGGTCGGTGTGATCATCCTGATCCCGCTGCTGTCCCGGCCCGTGATCGCGCTCGTCCGTCCGCTGCTCGTCGGCCCCTTCGGGGTGGCGGGCAGGCTGGCCGGCCTGAACGCGGTCCGCAATCCGCGCCGTACCGGCGCCACCGCCTCGGCGCTGGCGATCGGACTGACCCTGGTGACCGGCCTCTCGGTGCTCGGTGCCACGGTCGGCACGGCCATCGACAAGATGACCACGGACAACATCAAGGCCGACTACATGGTCTCGATGGCGAACGGCGGGTCCCTCGACGAGTCCGCGCTCAAGGCGCTGGAGAAGGCCAAGGGCGTCTCCGCGGTATCACCGCAGCAGAGCGTCTACTTCCAGGTCGGTGACGAGGACTACGTGTCCGCTTCGGCGGTCACACCGGGCGACATCGAGCGGGTCCTGAACGTCGACGTCGTCAACGGCGACATCGGCTCGCTCGCCCGGGGCGAGATCGCGGTCGCCGAGAAGACGGCCAAGAGCAAGGGCTGGAAGCCCGGCGAGAGCGTTTCCGTGACCTTCGGCGACGAGAAGAAGGACACGCTCAAGGTCGGGGCCGTCTTCAAGGACAGCGAGTTCCTCTCCCCCGTCCTCGTCGACACGAAGGTCGTGAACCCGCACGAGGTGCAGCCGTCCATCCAGCAGATCTTCGTGAAGGTGGACGGCGGCCAGTCCGCGGCCAACGAGAAGGTTCTCGTCGACGCGCTGGGCGACAGTCCCGCGATCAAGGTCATGGACCGGCAGGACATCCGCAACGAGTTCGGCGGTGCCATCAACACCATGCTGAACATCATGTACGGCCTTCTGGCGATGGCCCTCATCATCGCCGTGCTGGGTGTCGTCAACACCCTGGCGATGTCGGTCTTCGAACGGCAGCAGGAGATCGGCATGCTGCGGGCCATCGGTCTCGACCGGCGCCGGGTGAAGCGGATGGTCCGGCTGGAGGCCGTGGTCATCTCGGTGTTCGGCGCGGTGGTCGGCATCGGTCTCGGCTCGTTCCTCGGCTGGGCGATCGGTGAGACCTTCGCGGACCAGGTCCCGGGTTACGCGCTGGTGCTGCCCTGGGACCGGATCGGGATCTTCCTGGCGCTGGCCGGTCTGGTGGGCGTCCTGGCGGCGCTGTGGCCGGCCCGCAACGCCGCACGGCTGAACGTGCTGAACGCGATCAAGGCCGAGTGACCACCTCCGACGCCACCGAAGGGCCGGGCTCCCCTGTCAGGGGGAGCCCGGCCCTTCCGCTTTCGTCCGGGTCAACCGCGCTCGCCCTCGGTCCACCTGCGGGCGCGCAGCGGCATCTTGGAGTCACCGGAGTCGGGCGCCCGGACCGCCAGGACCTGGTTGACGCCGATGTGATTGCGCTCGAACGCGAGCGCCGAGGCGGCCATGTACAGCCGCCAGACGCGGGCGCGGCCGGGGCCGCTGAGCGCGACGGCCCGGTCCCAGCCGGCTTCCAGATTGGCGACCCAGCGGCGCAGGGTCAGGGCGTAGTGCTCGCGGATCGACTCCACGTCCCGCACCTCGAAACCCGCCCGCTCCAGCTGGGTGACGGTGGTGCCGATCGGCTGGAGCTCGCCGTCGGGGAAGACGTAGGCGTCGATGAACTCGTCGACACGGTAGGAGGATTCGTCCCGCTGCGGACGGCGGCCGATCTGGTGGTTCAGCAGCCGCCCACCGGGCTTCAGCAGCCCGTACAGCACATCGGCGTACTCCAGGTACCGTTCGGCGCCGACGTGTTCGGCCATGCCGATGGAGGAGATCGCGTCGTACGGCCCGTCGGCGACGTCCCGGTAGTCCTGGACGCGGATCTCCACCTTGTCGGTGAGTCCCTCGTCGGCGACGCGCTTGCGGGCGTAGACCGCCTGCTCCTGGGAGAGGGTGATGCCGACGACGCTCACGCCGTACTCACGCGCCGCGTGCACGGCCATGGAGCCCCAGCCGCAGCCGACGTCGAGCAGGCGCAGGCCGGGTCTGAGGGCGAGTTTGCGGCAGACGAGATCGAGTTTGTCGCGCTGCGCGGCCTCCAGCGTGCCCTGCGGAGGCGGGGCCGGCCAGTAGGCGCAGGAGTACACCATGGACGGGCCGAGGACGATCTCGTAGAAGTCGTTGCCGACGTCGTAGTGGTGGCTGATGGCCCGCTTGTCGGTGCGCTTGGTGTGCAGATGGCCGCGGCGCCGGCGGACCTCCTCCGGCGGCGGTGCGGGGGGCAGCGGCACCCCGCCCATCCGGACCAGCCCACGGACGGCGGCGCGCGCCTCGGGATCGCGCAGGATCTCCGCGAGACCGCGGGCGTCCTCCCCGCGCTCCCACACCAGCCCCGAGAGCAGGTCGAGGGCGGCGTACACATCGCCCTCGATGCCGAGGTCACCGGCCACCCAGGCGCGGGCCAGGCCCAGTTCACCCGGCTTCCACAGCAGCCGGCGCACGGCACGGCGGTTGCGGACGACGAGGGTCGGCGCACCCGCCGGCCCCGCCAGCGAACCGTCCCAGGCGCGGATGCGCACCGGGAGCGGTGTTCCCAGCAGTCGTTCGAGAAGGACCTGCAGCCGCCGCGCGGCGTCAGCCATGGCGCACACCTCCGATGGTGGTCGGAATGTCCAACACCACGAAAACACCCGCGGGGGGCGGGCGCAGTCCCCCACGCGCGTTACGACTGGGCAAACACCGTGACGGAGGCGCCGGAAAGCCGAAGGACCTCCCGCACCACGGATGGCGGGAGGTCCTTCGGTTCGTTCAGTGACCGGACGAGGTCAGGAGGCCTTGGCCTTCTCCTCGGTCTTCTCCGGCTTGGCCGCCGCGGGCACCGGCGCCGGCTTGGCCGCCTCGTAGAACTCCTCGCGCGGGGACTCCAGCGCGCCGAGCGCCACGACCTCACGCTTGAGGAACATGCCGAGGGTCCAGTCGGCGAAGACGCGGATCTTGCGGTTCCAGGTCGGCATCGCCAGACCGTGGTAGCCACGGTGCATGTACCAGGCGAGACGGCCCTTGAGCTTGATCTTCATCTTGCCCATGACGATCATCGCGACGCCCTTGTGCAGGCCGAGACCGGCGACCGCACCCTTGTTGGCGTGCTCGTAGTCCTTCTGCGGGAAGCCCCGCATACCGGAGATCACGTTGTCGCCGAGGACGCGGGCCTGACGCAGCGCGTGCTGGGCGTTCGGCGGGCACCAGGCGTTCTCGTTGCCCGCCTTGCGGCCGACGAGGTCCGGGACCTGGGCGTTGTCGCCCGCGGCCCAGATGTAGTCGGTGCCCTTGACCTGGAGGGTCGTCTCGCAGTCGACGTGGCCGCGGGGGCCGAGCGGCAGACCGAAGCGGGCCAGGGCCGGGTTCGGCTTGACGCCGGCCGTCCACACGATGGTGTTGGAGTCGACCTCCAGACCGTTCTTCAGCACGACGTGGCCGTCGACGCAGGAGTCCATCGAGGTGGAGAGGTAGACCTCGACCCCGCGGGCCTCCAGGTGCGCCTTGCCGTACTGGCCGAGCTTGGGGCCGACCTCGGGGAGGATCTTGTCGGCGGCGTCGACGAGGATGAACCGCATGTCCTCACGGGACACGTTGGTGTAGTACTTCGCCGCGTCACGGGCCATGTCCTCGACCTCGCCGATGGTCTCCGCGCCCGCGAAGCCACCGCCGATGAAGACGAAGGTGAGCGCCTTGCGGCGGATCTCCTCGTCGGTCGTGGAGTCGGCCTTGTCCAGCTGCTCCAGCACGTGGTTGCGCAGGCCGATGGCCTCTTCGATGCCCTTCATACCGATGCCCTGCTCGGCGAGGCCGGGGATCGGGAAGGTGCGGGAGACCGCGCCGAGCGCGATCACCAGGTAGTCGAAGGGCAGCTCGTACGCCTCGCCGACCAGCGGGGCGATCGTGGCGACCTTGCGGTCCTGGTCGATGGTGGTGACCCGGCCGGTGAGCACCTCCGCCTTCGGCAGCACGCGTCGCAGCGGGACGACGACATGGCGCGGGGAGATGTTGCCGGCGGCGGTTTCGGGGAGGAAGGGCTGGTAGGTCATGTACGACCGGGGGTCGACGACCGTGACGGTCGCCTCGCCGTAGCGCATCTTCTTGAGGATGCGCCGAGCTGCGTACAGGCCTACGTACCCACCGCCTACTACGAGGATCCTGGGACGCTCCGTGGTGCTCATGCCATCGAGTATCCACCCGCTCCAGGGGGGTCGCTCGTGCGCCCCTTCACAAGCTCTTCCATGCCCTGTGCTACACTCCCCGGCCCGCGTGACGCAGGTCATGGTCACGATCGGGAACCGGCCCACCCCGCGACCCGTTGTCAATGCCGCGTGAGCTGCCTCTCTGTCCCGTCGGGCCCCCTGTGAGCGGACGGAAACACCCTCCGGGGGCGGTTTACCCCGGCCCTCATACACCGCCCATCTGAACATGTTCAAGGGCCTGTTCACCCCTCGGAAGGGTCAACCGGCCCCTGTCCTTGCTTCGGGAGGGCCGAATTCCTTGTGAAGAACTTCACGAACTTTCCCGGGCGGGCACTCGCGCGCGGCGGAAAAGGGGCCCGCGAGACCCCCTCGGAGGCGCTCGTACGCCGGTCGGCGCGCTCACTCGCGCAGCCCGCTGACCAGTCGGGAACGGGTCTGGCGCACCCCTCGCGGAGGGCGGCCGCGGGCGCCGTTCACCCGTCGGCCACGCTCGGCGAGCGGAGTGGACACAACGGTGCATAACGTTCAGCCATGATCACCACACACCGAGCCCTCAAGCGGGCCTCCTCGCGAATAGTCTCTGTCGGCGCTGCCCTGGGCATTGCCCTGGCGTTGGGGGCAGCGTCGGCCGCCTCCGCCGCGGCCGCTCCCGCCCACCCCGTCGCCACCAAGGTCGCGGCCGGTGGCCATGGTCACCACCACGGACACCACCACGGTCACCACCACGGACACCACCACGGCGACGACGGGGGGTGCAGCGGCCTCATCGTCCTTCTCTGCAACTGACGGACAGCCCCCGTGGGCATAGACGACGGCCCCGTCACCTCTGGGAGGTGCCGGGGCCGTTCCGTGCCGTTCGGGGGCCGACGGTCAGCCGCCGGGCCGGCCGCCCTCGGCGTCCTCGGCCACTTTGAAGGCGATGCCGTCGAGGATGTCGTGCTCGCTGACCACGACCTCCTCCGCGCCGATCCGCTCCATGATCGCGAGCAGCACCAGGGCACCCGCCGCGATGACGTCGACCCGCCCCGGGTGCATGGACGGTACGGCCGCGCGCTCGGCGTGGGTGGAGTGCAGGAGCCAGTCGGTGATCTCCCGGACCCGGTCGCGGGTGATCCGCGAGTGGTGGATGCGGGTCGAGTCGTACCCGGGCAGGTCCTGGGCGATCGCCGACACCGTGGTGACCGACCCGGCGAGCCCCACCAGCGTGCGCGCCTCGCGCAGCGGCACCGTCTCCTCGGCGAGGTCGAGGGCCGCCTCGATGTCCGCCCGCATCGCTGCGATCTGCTCCGCGGAGGGCGGGTCGGAGACGACGCCGTCCCGGACCAGGTGACGTTCGGTCATCCGCACACAGCCGACGTCCACGGACCGTGCCGCCCGGACGTGCTCCTCGCCGACGACGAACTCGGTGGAGCCGCCGCCGATGTCCACGACGAGGTAGGGCCGGTGCAGGTCCTCCCGGCCCGCCAGCTCCTTCGTCGCCCCCGTGAAGGAGAACTCCGCCTCCTGGTCCCCGGTGATCACCTCGGGCTCGACGCCCAGGATGTCCACGACCCCGCGCACGAACTCGTCGCGGTTCTCGGCGTCCCGCGAGGCGGAGGTCGCCACGAAGCGCAGCCGCTGCGCGCCGTGCTCCTTGATGATCGCCGCGTACTCGTGACAGGCCGCGAAGGTCCGCTCCAGGGCCTCGGGAGCGAGCCGGCCCGTGCGGTCCACGCCCTGGCCGAGGCGAACGATCGTCATACGGCGGTCCAGGTCGACGAGTTGCCCGGTCAGCGGGTCGGCGTCGGCGACGAGGAGCCGGATGGAGTTGGTGCCGCAGTCGACGGCGGCGACCCGGCTCACTGGACGTCCCCCTCGGACGCCTCCGGGAGCGTCACGCAGGCTCCCTTGCGCCACCACTCGGGCAGCATCGCGAGGGCCTCGTCCCCGAGCGGGTTGACTCCGGGGCCCGCGGCCAGGGAGTGCGCCACGAGCACGTGCAGGCACTTCACCCGGTCCGGCATGCCACCGGCGCTGGGGAAGCCCTTCAGCTCCTCGATCTCGTCCCGGCGCCGGATGTAGTCCTCGTGCGCGGCACGGTACGCGGCGGCCAGCTCCGGGTCGGTCTCCAGCCGCGCCGTCATCTCCTTCATCACGCCGTTCGCCTCCAGCGTGCCGATCGCCGACGACGCCTTGGGGCACGTCAGGTAGTACAGCGTCGGGAAGGGCGTGCCGTCGGGCAGGCGCGGGGCCGTCTCGACCACGTCCGGCTGCCCGCACGGGCACCGGTGCGCGATCGCGCGCAGCCCGCGCGGCGGACGCCCGAGCTGCTGCTTGAATGCCTCGACGTCCGTGTCGGTGGGCTCGGTGCGCGGGGTGGGCGGCGGGGGCGTTTCCATGCCTGTCTTTCTATCGGTTTCTCGCCGGCGACGGGTCGGCCGGTCCGGGCGATCGGTTCGCCCGGACCGGCCGGCCTCGCTGCTCTCGCCGGTTTCTCGGTCTCGCTGGTCTCAGTGGTCGGCGGCGTCGGCCTTGTCGACCCCGTCCCAGATGTCGGTGTACCAGGGGCGGTCGGCCGCGCCCTGGTCGGTCCGCGACTGCCGGGCGGCGTCCGGGTCGATCACCACGAACCCGGTCTCGCCGGGCATCACATAGTGCAACCGCTCCCGGATCCGCTGCTCGGCGTAGGCGTCGTCCTGCCAGCGTGCCTTGGTGTCGCGCAGTTGCTCGACCCGCTCGGCGGCCTCCTGCTTCTGGCGCTTCAGGTCGGCGATCTCGGCCCGCTGGGAGACGTACTGCCTTATGGGGTAGGCCAGCGCCACCACCATGGAGCAGACGACCAGCGCGAGCAGGGCGGCGCGTCCGGTGAGCCTGGAGCGCCGGGCCTGCCGCTTGGTCTGGGAGCGGTAGACACGGGCAGCCGTCTGCTCGCCGAGCAACCGGATCCTGGTCGCGGTGGAGAACCGGTCCCGGTCCTTGACGGCCATGTCCCGCCTCCCGTTTCACACGCGTACGTCCCCGCACACGGTACGGGACCGGTACGGGGACGTACGTACGACTGGCTAAGGATTGACCCTTTACGGCTCAGCCCTTGAAGCGCGGGAAGGCGCTGCGGCCGGCGTACACCGCGGCGTCGTCGAGGATCTCCTCGATGCGCAGCAGCTGGTTGTACTTGGCGACGCGGTCCGAGCGGGCCGGGGCGCCGGTCTTGATCTGGCCGCAGTTCACGGCGACGGCGAGGTCGGCGATGGTGACGTCCTCGGTCTCGCCGGAGCGGTGGGACATCATGCACTTGAAGCCGTTGCGCTGGGCCAGCTCGACGGCGTCCAGGGTCTCGGTGAGCGAACCGATCTGGTTGACCTTGACCAGCAGGGCGTTGGCGGCGCCCTCCTCGATGCCGCGGGCGAGGCGCTCGGGGTTGGTGACGAACAGGTCGTCGCCGACGAGCTGGACCTTGTCGCCGAGGCGCTCGGTGATGGTCTTCCAGCCGTCCCAGTCGTCCTCGAACAGCGGGTCCTCGATGGAGACGAGCGGGTACGCGTCGACGAGCTCCGCGTAGTAGTCCGTCATCTCGGCGGCGGAGCGCTCCTTGCCCTCGAAGACGTAGACGCCGTCCTTGTAGAACTCGGAGGCGGCGACGTCGAGCGCCAGGGCGATCTGCTCGCCGGGGGTGTAGCCGGCCTCCTTGACGGCCTCCAGGATGAGGTCGAGGGCGGCGCGGTTGGAGTCCAGGTTCGGGGCGAAGCCGCCCTCGTCGCCGAGACCGGTGTTCAGGCCCTTGCGCTTCAGCACCTTCTTGAGGGTGTGGTAGACCTCGGCGCCCCAGCGCAGCGCCTCGGAGAAGGTCTCCGCGCCGATCGGGGCGATCATGAACTCCTGGATGTCCACGTTGGTGTCGGCGTGCGAGCCGCCGTTCAGGATGTTCATCATCGGCACCGGCAGCAGGTGCGCGTTGGGACCGCCCAGGTAGCGGAAGAGCGGGAGGTCGCTGGCCTCGGAGGCGGCGTGGGCGACGGCGAGCGAGACGCCGAGGATGGCGTTGGCGCCGAGGGAGCCCTTGTTGTCGGTGGCGTCCAGGTCGAACATGGCCTGGTCAATCAGGCGCTGCTCGGTGGCGTCGTAGCCGACCAGCTCCGGGCCGATCTGCTCGATGACCGCGAGGACGGCCTTCTCCACACCCTTGCCCAGGTAGCGGTTGGGGTCACCGTCGCGGAGCTCGATGGCCTCGAAGGCGCCGGTGGAGGCGCCGGACGGGACGGCGGCACGACCCGTGCTGCCGTCGTCGAGGCCGACCTCGACCTCGACCGTGGGATTGCCTCGGGAGTCCAGGATTTCCCGGGCTACGACGACGTCGATGGACGGCACGAGCATCTCCTTCTTGGGATGTGACGCGATGTGTCGCTGGTGGTGCGGGCACGGGGCCTCGCGCCTAGAGCCTAACCGCCCCCGGGACATCGGTCGGCGAGCGACCGTCCCGTGGACAGACTGACGGTACACATTGTTCCCAGGCGGAACAAAGAGCTTCCGGATGACGGACAGGAAACGAATCCGCAGCGAAGGCCGACGCAAGGATGCACCCGTGCCGTCGGGCGACCGGACGCGGACAGAGAAAAGCCCCGCCCCGGCGCGTACGGGGGAACACGCACCGGAGCGGGGAGTCCGTGGGGACGGGGGGGGCGGCCCTCACGGGGTCCTGACTCTGAGGTCCACGGATGTGAGGGCGCCGGGGTTCAGCTTTCGGCCCGCACTACTTCAGGTGCAGCTGCTGACCCGGGTAGATCAGGTTGGCGTCCTGGACGATGTCCTTGTTCAGCTGGAAGAGCTTCTCCCAGCCGCCCTTGACGTCGTGCTCCTGGGCGATCGAGCTGAGGGTGTCACCCTTGGCGACCTTGTACTCGCCGTCGCCCTTCTTGACCTTCTTGCCGGTCGGGGTGGTGACGGTCTTGTCCTTCTCGGCGGCCGGGCGCTCGGCGGAGCGGGAGGCCGACTGCTGCTCGGTGGAGCGGGTGGTGGTCTCGGAGCTCTGCGAGGAGTCGCTCGACGAGGCGCCGGAGTAGGCGGCGTTCGACAGGCCGGTGCCGCAGTGCGGCCAGGCACCCTTGCCCTGACCGGCGAGGACCTTCTCGGCTATCTCGATCTGCTGGGCCTTGGTGGCCTGGTCGGCGGTGGAGGCGTACTTGGTGCCGCCGTACGCGGCCCAGGTCGAGGCGGAGAACTGCAGACCGCCGTAGTAGCCGTTGCCGGTGTTGATCGACCAGTTACCGCCGGACTCGCACTGGGCGACGGCGTCCCACTCGGAGGCGGTGGCGGCCGAGGCGCTGCCCGCGGCCATCAGCGGGGCGGCGACGGCGGCGGCGCCGGTGACGCCGACGACGGCGATGGCACGGACGGCCTTGGACGGACGACGGTGCTTGCCCTTGCTGGAAAACAGCATGGAGAGATCCCCTCACCGACGCCTACGAGGTGAGCTGTCGGGTTCGGGCCGGTTGAGTTGCCCGGCCGCGCACGCTCGCCTCTCGGCTGCTGTTGCGCGGCTTCACCCCGAGCCGGCTCCGGCCGTGCGGCCCCGAAGGGCCTCAACTGCCGGACCCGGCGCAAACCTTGGGTCCCCCGCTCCTGCCTACGGCGCTTGACGCGACGACTGTTCCCGTACGGCCGCCGGCAGGATTCGGCGTGACGGCCATCGGGGCCCGCACTGGTGGCGAGCGGTCACGACCGTAGACACGCGATTCGCGGAATTTCAAAGACGATCAGGGCTTCTGAGATCTATCTCTCACTACATTTAAAACGGACATTCAGGAGCGAAACGTGACGCGAACTCCCGCAGTTTTTCGCCCTGTTCGGCCCCTATTCGGTCGGGACGTCCAGGGTCTGACCGGGGAAGATGTCGTTGGCGTCGGCGCCGATGGCGTCCTTGTTCGCGTCGTACAGCGCACGCCATCCGCCGTCGAGCTCAAGGGAGTCGGCGATGGAGGCCAGGGTGTCCCCCGGGCGGACGCTGTACGAGGCGTGGCGGCCGGAGGGCTTGGCGGCGCCGTCGACGACCTCGCTCTCGTCGGCACTGGCTCCGCGATGACGCCCGGAGCCGGTGGTCGCGTCCTCGATCGACCCGGTGTCGACCAGGCTCCAGGAGCCCGCGGACTGCCCCAAGTCGTCCCGATTGTCCCCCTTGGGGGCTTCTACGGGAGAGCTGTCCGGCGACTGCGCGACCCGGGAGTCGGGCGACGCGTCCGCCTTTTCGGACTTTTCGGCCTGCGGGGATGACGAGGGAGACGATGAGGAGCTATCGGGCGATTCGGACGATTCATCAGAAGAGCCGCTCGGCGAGTTCGAGTCACCCGACGGAGTCGAGGCGTCGGAAGAGTCCGAAGAACCGGAAGAGTCGGATGAAGTCGATGAATCAGATGGGTTGGACCTGTTGGGTGATCCGGATGAATCGGACCGACCTGGCGAGTCAAGCAATCCGGATGACCCGGACACCTCGGACGGCGAGTCCTCCTCCACACCGGTGTCCAGGTCGACCGACCCCGACTCCTTGGTGAGGCCGTTGAGCACCGCGCATGTGCCCCAGGGGCTGGTTCCGCGGTCCGCGAGGATCTCCTGCGCCACCGCGATCTGCTGGGAACGGCTCGCCAGGTCGGGGCTCGCCGCGTAGTCGAGACCGCCGTACTCGTCCCATTCGTCCTGGGTCAACTGCAGGCCGCCGTACTGCCCGTTGCCGGTGTCCGCGCTCCAGGATCCACCGCTCTCGCAGTCGGCCACCTTGTCCCAGACCGTACCGTCGGCCGCGCTCGCCCCCGTGGCACCGAGGAGCGGGATGGCGATGGCGGAGCCGGTCACTCCGGCCGCGACCAGGAGTGCCGGCGCCTGACGGGGGCGACGGTGACGACCGTTCCCGGAGAGCATGCGGGGACCTTTCACGAGACAGCAGTGACCGCGGCGCGTGAAGCGTGGGCGCCGTCGTTGATCCGTGAACGTATAGGCAGACGATCACTTGTCACAAGTTAATGCCGCGCAGATCACGTGAAGATCACAGAGGTGAGTGCGTGTCACGTTTGCCGAGGTGGACACACTCACCCAACTGGGGTGAACCGCACCGGAAGTGTTCGCAGCCCCCGCATGATGAGGCCGCCGCGCCACCGCAACTCGGCCGGGTCCACCGCGAGTTGCAGGTCCGGGAGCCGGGTGAGCAGGGTCGCGAGGGCGGTCTGGCCCTCCAGGCGGGCCAGCGGGGCGCCGAGGCAGTAGTGGATGCCATGGCCGTACCCGAGGTGCTGGTTGTCGCGGCGGCCGAGGTCGAGGACGTCGGGGTCGGCGAACCGCTCCGGGTCCCGGTCGGCGGCGGCCAGGACGACCAGGACGGGGTCGCCGGATGCGATCCGCTGCCCGCCGATGGTGAGCGGCTCCTTGGCGAACCGCCAGGTGGCGAGTTCGACGGGGCCGTCGTAGCGCAGCAGTTCCTCCACTCCGGTTTCGAGGAGGGCGGTTTCCTGGGCGGCCAGGGAACGCTGGAGGCGGGCGCGCTGCTCGGGGTGCGTCAGCAGGGCGTAGGTGCCGTTGCCGATGAGATTGACGGTGGTCTCGAAACCGGCGAACAGCAGGATGAAGGCCATGGCGGCGGCCTCGTTCTCGGTGAGGTGCTCACCGTGGTCGGAGGCGCGGATGAGGCCGGAGATGAGGTCCTCGCCGGGTGCGGGGGTGTCCGGGAGTGCCTCGCGCTTGCGGTGGATGAGGTCGGCGAGATAGCCGCGCATCTTCTTCACCGACCGCGCGACACCGCCCCTCGGGCCACCCTGGTGACGGATCATCATGCCCGCCCAGTCCCTGAAGTCGTCCTGATCCTCTCGGGGAACGCCGAGCAGGTCGCAGATGGCGTAGATGGGGAGCGGGAAGGCGAACTCGTGGATGAGGTCGGCCTCCCCTTTGTCCGCGAACCCGTCGATGAGGCTGTCGGTGAGCTCCTGCACGCGGGGCGCGAACTCGGCGACCCGGCGCGGGGTGAACGCCTTGCTGACCAGACGGCGCAGCCGGGTGTGGTCCGGCGGGTCGATGTTGAGCAGATGCGTCATGAGCTCGGCCTTGCGCTCACCGGGGATGCCGGTCTTGCCCTTGGCGTGGGCCGGTTCGTCGTGATGGGCCGGGTTCTTGGAGAGCCGGTTGTCGGCGAGCGTCTGCTTGGCGTCGGCGTACCGGGTGACCAGCCAGGCCTCCACGCCGCTGGGAAGACGCGTCCTGTGCACGGGCGCGTGGTCCCGCAGCCAGGCGTAGGCGGGGTAGGGGTCGGTGGCGAACTCCCAGGTGAAGAGCTCCGGGGGTTCGGGCGCGGCATCGGCGGGGGCGTGCTGGTCGGTCACTCCTCGACCGTATCCGGAGGGGCGGCGGGGGCACGGCCGTGGGGGCCGGGCGACTCGGGGCGGGGGGCCGTGGGGCGGGGCGTGGGGCTGTGGGGCGGGGGCGTGGGGGCCGGGCGACTCGGGGGTGGGTCTGGGTGGCAGGGGTGTGGGGCCGGGCGACTCGGGCGGGGGGCTGTGAGGCGGGGCGTGGGGCTGTGGAGCGGGGGCGTGGGGCCGGCGACTCGGGCGGGGGTCTGGATGGCAGGGGTGTGGGGCCGGGCGACTCGGGCGTGAGCCCGTCGGGCACGGGCGACGGGGGACCACTCAGGCGTGGGCCCAGGTGGCACGGGCGTGAGGGCCGGACCACTCAGGCGGGAGCCCTGTGCCGGGCTCGGTGCCCGGCGGGTCCGCACGTGTCGGTGCTCTGGGCCGGCCGCGGCGGAAGCGGGCTTGGGCGGCCGAGGGTCTCGGAGGCGGGGGGCCTGGGCGGCCGAGGGTCTCGGAGGCGGGGGCCTGGGTGGCCGAGGGTCTGGCCAAGCGGGGGCCTGGGTAGGCGGGGCCCTGGGTAGAGGGCCCCCTCGGCGGTCCGGGGGCGTGGCCGGGGCGGACCCGGGCACACCTACGCGGACAAGCCCTCGGCAGCCCGTACGGCATCGCGGTAGGCCCGGGCCGCTACTCTCAGCGCTGCCTCGGGGTCCACTCCGGCCGCCTCGGCGCGGACCGCCAGTGCCAGCAGTTCATATCCGACTCCTTCGCCGGTCGGCAGGTCCACCTCCAGTTCCGCCGTCCGCACCCGCGACGCCAGCTTCGCCGCGAGGGCGAGGCCCGGCTGGCCGAGCGGGATGCCCTCCGTCACCGACTCGCGCCGCTTCTCGACGGCCTTCGTGCGCAGCCAGTGCTCCTTGACCTCCTCGGGGGTCGTCGCCGTCTCGTCGCCGAAGACGTGCGGGTGGCGGTGGATCAGCTTGGTGACGATGCCGCCTGCCACGTCGTCGATGGAGAAAGGCGCCTCCGGGTCCTCCTCGGCTATGCGGGAGTGGAAGACGACCTGCAGGAGGACGTCCCCGAGTTCCTCGCGGAGTTCGTCGCGGTCGCCTTCCTCGATCGCCTCGACGAGTTCGTACGCCTCCTCGATGCCGTACTTCGCCAGACCCTTGTGTGTCTGCCGGGAGGACCACGGGCACTCGGCGCGGATGCGGTCCATGACCTGGACGAGGTCGAGGAGGCGGGCGCCGGGCAGGTCGTAGGAGGCGGGGAGCAGCTCCAGGTCGGGCATGCTGACGCGTCCGGAACCGGCGAGGCGGGCCAGACCGTCGGTGAGCGCCGGCTCGCCCTCGCCGGTGGCCACGACGACGACGGTGCGCCCGCCGGCGCAGGCGTCGATCAGTTCCTCGGCGCTCGGGGCGGCCTCGTCGACCGTGATCCCGGCCTCGCGCAGATACGGCAGCTGTGGGTGCGTGCCGTCCGCGCACAGCACACGGTCGGCCCCGTGCAGTGCCTGCCAGGCGGGCCAGGACAGCAGGCCGGGCGCGACGCGGTGGCTGGTGGTGAGCAGGACGATGCGGCCGGGAGCGACGGCTTCGGGGCTGGTTGCGTTCACCATCCGAACGTAACCCACGACGCCGACGGCCCCTCCGGTTGTCCACAGGCTCACGGCCCGCGTTGTCCACAGGGGGCGGGCGCCGGGGCCGTAGGCGGTCGATTGCGCGGGGCCGTGAGCGGGCGGTTGCGCCGGGGCGGGCCACGGGAGGGCCGTTGCGCCCTTGATCCCGGTGGGCCGTCGCGCCGTGCGGCTACGCCGTCTGCCCGCCGCCCGTAGCCGTCACCTCGCGCACCCACGGCGTCTTGGTGTCGGCCCGGCTGCTCTTTTGGACGTCCCAGGTGCCGTAACGCGGGTTGAGGTCGATGTCGAGCCGCTTGGAGGCCTCGGCCAGGGCGTTCCAGAAAGCGGGCTTGCCGGTGTCGGTGCCGAGCTTCGCGGCGAGTTTCTGCGCCTCCAGCTGGAGGCGCAGGTTCTCGTCGAGGCGCTGCGGGGGGATGCCGTACTGCTGGAGCCAGGCCGCCTCCAGCGCCTTGGCGCCGCCGACCTCCCGCTCCAGGTCGCCGCGCATGCCCTGGAGCTCCTTGCGGGTCACGGTCACGCCCGCGTCCTGGGCGGCGCGATGCAGCACCCGGTCGAGGACCATGGTGTGCAGGACGTCCCGCGGGAGGGTGCCGGACTTGGCGATGACCTGCGCGTACTGGGCGTCGTCCGGGACGGCTGCGCGCTGGGCCGCACGGACCTCGCCCACCCTGTTCTCCAGCTGCGCGACGGTGATCCGCTGGCCGCCGACGACGGCTGCCGCGCCGGGGTGCGCATCGTTCCCGCAGGCGGTGAGCAGGGGCGCGGCGGCGATCGCGGCGGAGAGGAGGAGCGCGGTGCGACGGCGGCGGTGCAAGGAGACCTCCCGAGGAAGAGCTTGTGCGGCAGTGCACAAAGTCTTGCGGTGATCGATGGTAGGCAGTGGGCAAGCTCTGGCCAACCCATTCGACCAACGATTCATCAGGACTTCCGGCACCGCAGCGCCACCCGCACGGCCCTCAGCGCGAGCGCTCGCCGTCGCCGGTCAGGAATCAGCCGCGCACCTGCCCCAGCCACTGCAGCGTCCGGCGCACCTCGGTGGCGAGCGGGTGGACCGGGCCGTGCCGGCGTTCCACGTCGAGCAGCAGGCGGGCCAGGGTGTCGTGGGCGGCGGGGCGGTCGCCGAGGGCCAGCAGGAGGTGGCCGATGCGGCGGCGGACGTCGTGGGCGAGTTCGTGGTCGTTGCCTGAGACGTACTGGTTCTCGTAGTACGGCAGCAGCGCGCGGTACTCGGCGAGCGCGGCCGCGGGCTCCCCGAGCTGCTCCAGGCACTGCGCGGCGTCGTAGCGGAAGCGCAGGGACTGCGGGTCGGCCTGGCCGGCCTCGGCGGCGCGTTCGTCGGCGAGGCGGCGCAGTTCGGGCAGCGCGCGCCGGTACTGGCCGTCGTCCATGAGGGTGGCCGCGTACTGCTTGCGCAAGGTGCGCACGACCGGGGAGTGCTCGCCGTGCTGTTCGGCGGCGGCGGGCAGGATCGCGCCCAGGATGTCGACGGCCTGGGTGATGCGGCCCTCGCCGAGGAGGCGCTTGACCTCGTCGACGGCGCGCGCGACGTCCGGTTTCTCGTCGGCCGGCGTGACGGGGGTGGCGGGGGCGGGCTGGGGGGCGGGAGTGCGGGCCCGGTCCGGCCAGGGGGCGTGCGGGCGCAGGAAGGGACGCGTGGGGTCGAGGGGTGCCCCGGTGGGCGTTCCACGGGCGGGCAGGAGCGGCGCCAGGGCTTCGTACACCTCCTGGGCGGAGGCGGGGCGGTGCTGGGGGTCCTTCGCGAGCAGGCGCAGGACCAGTGCTTCGAGCGCCTCGGGGACCTCGGCGCGGATACGGCGCACGGGCAGCGGTGGTTCGTACAGGTGCCGGTGCAGCACGCCGAGCGCCGTCGAGCCGGAGAACGGCACGTCGCCGCTGAGGAGTTCGTGCAGCACCACGCCGAGCGCGTACAGGTCGGTGTACGGGCCGACCGCGCCGCCCATCGCCTGCTCGGGGGCCATGTAGGCGGGCGAGCCGATGGGCGTGCCGGTGTGGGTGAGGCGGGTGGTGTCGGCGTCCATGACGGAGGCGACACCGAGGTCGAGCACGGTGGCCGTGCCGTCCTGTTTCACCATGACGTTGCGCGGCTTGAGGTCGCGGTGGACGATCGGCACCGCGTGCACGGCACTGAGTACGGCGCACAGCTGCGCGGCGACCGCCACCGCCGTCTGCCACGGGTACGGGTTGCGCTCGGCGAGGTGGGCGGAGAGGTCGACGCCGTCGACGTACTGCATGACGAGGAACAGTTCCTCGCCCTCGGTGCCCGCGTCATGGACCGTGACCAGCCCTGGGTGGTCGACCTGTGCGGTCACCCGGCACTCGCGCTCGAAGCGGCGGCGCAGTTCGTCCGCCTCGTGCCCGGCCACCTTGTCGGGGCGCAGCAGCTTCACGGCGACGCGCCGGTCGAGCCGACGGTCGTACGCCGTCCAGACCTGTCCCATGCCGCCCTGTCCGATGAGCGTGGACAGTTCATAGCGGCCGGCGACGACACGTCCTGCCGCCACGGTCACCTTCCGCCCTCGTGGTTGCGGTCCTGCCGGCCGTCGTGCTGGCGCAGGTAGTCACTGAGCTCGTCGAGTTCGGCACGCACCTGGTCGATGCGCGCGGGCGCGGGGCGCTGCGGGGGCGGCGGCACCGGCGTCCCGGAGGTCGGCGGCTGGGGTATCGGGGTCTGGGGTACCGGAGTCTGGGGCAGCGGGGTCTGGGGCAGCGGGGTCTGGGGCAGCGGGGTCCCGGACAGCGGGGGTGACTGCGGCACGGTCGTGGCGGTGTACGGCGACTGGGACTGCGGATAGCCGTAGGCGGGGGCCGAGGGCGCCTGTGTGCCGTGACTGGCGAGGCGGAGCTGCTGGAAGTGACGTATGTCCGCGGCGAGGTAGTACGCGATCGCGGCGACCATCCCGCCCAGGACGATGACCAGGCCCGTCCAGCCGCGCGCGCTGTGGATCTCGTCGCCGGGCTCGGTCCCCAGCAGGTAGAGGCCGAAGAACTCCACGCCGATCGACGCCGCGAACAGAGCCCAGTCGCGCGCTCTGCGGGTGACGATGACCAGACGCAGCATCATCACCCACAGCAGCATGCCGCAGCTCATCACCGAGATCACGACGAGGACCACGCGCACGAAGACCAGCCACCCCGTCGACGGCGGCTGCTTCACCGGCTGCGTGTAGCCGTGGCCCTGCATGGCTGCTCCTGTTGCGCTGAAGTGGGCGTGCGGGGTCGCCCCCCTGGCCCGGTCTGGGACAACCTCGATCGTGCGATTGTCGCTTCGAGCGTATAGGTCGACACCGACATACGGTCACTGGTTGTACCGAACCGTTGTCATGCCGATCACTCCGTACCGCGGCGCAGGTCGTCGAGGCCCGGCTTCCGGGTCAGAGAGGGTGCCGCATCCACACGTTGGGCTCGACGTACACCGCGTGGTCCCGCTCCGGCTCGCATCGCACCGGCACCAGGGCCCCGGGTACCTCGATGTCGCCCGCGGTGTCGAAGGGCAGGCCGGTCCAGTCGCGCCACTGCTCCAGCGAGCCGGCGATGGTCATGGAGGCGGGTGCGACGCGGTCGATGGTGGCGCCGGCGCGGGCGTGAACGCGCAGCCACGGGTCGTGGGGCAGCCCGTCGGGGCGCACGCGGCGGGCGTACTCCTCGATGGGGGTGCGCGGTTCGAGGTGCTTGGCGTTGGGGCGGACCGGCGCGACGACCTCGCGAAAGCCCTGGGCACGGGCGTTGTCACGCATCGCGGAGAGCATGCGCGCGGACAGGCCGCTGCCCTGGACGTGCGGGGCGACGACGATGGAGATGGCGCTGACCGTGTCGGGCCGGGTGCCGGTGCGCAGGTCGGCGAACGCCCACACCAGCACCTCGTCCCAGCCGCGGGCGGGAAGTCGGCCGCGGCCCTCGGCGGCCAGGGCGAAGGGCACGCTGTAGGCGTGTGCGACGACCTCGCCGCGCTCGTCCTCGGCGAACAGCACGTACTGCGGGAGTTCCCGGGGAATCCTGCCGTACTGGGCGTTTGCCACCAGGTCCTGCCCCATGAACGCGGGCCAGCTGTCCGCCATTTCGACGACCCGGTCGAGCATCTCGGGACGGTCGGCCAGGCTCGATATTTTCAGCTCCATGCCCGTCACCGTAGGGGCCGGGTGATCGCGCCGACCAGCCGATTTCGCCCTCAGCAGCGGCACTTCACCGCGTACCGGCTCGCCTCAGCCCGTGCACTGGCGCAGCATCATCTCCTTGTCGGCGGTCGTCACCGGCAGTTCGTACTTCAGTGACACCTGGGCGAAGCGCACCGCGTACGAGCAGCGGATCCGCTTGTTCGGAGGCAGCCAGGACGCGGGGCCCGAGTCGCCCTTGGAGCTGTTCGTGCGGCCGTCGACCGGTATGAGGTTGAGGGGGTCGTTGGCGATGTCCTGGCGTTTGCCCTCGGGCCAGCGGGACGCGCCCATCTGCCAGTCGTACGACAGTGGCATGACGTGGTCGATCTGTACGGCCGTGGCCCGGGACTTGGTCCACTCGATCGTCCGGCCCGTGTACGGGTCGTCCAGCGTCATGGCCATCACGACACAGTCCGATCCGGACCGGAAGCGGAGGTCCTCGCCGTCGCGTTTCAGCAGGTCGTTGCGGGTGTCGCAGCCGTTGCGCGCGAACGGGATGCCGCCCGGTGCCGAGTCCATCCACGCGTAGCCGAACTCGTCCCGGTCGTAACCCGTCCTGGGGCCGCGGCCCTTGGTGGCCACCTTCTCGATGAGGGCCCGCGCCTCGGCGCGTTCGGCGTCCGAGGTGAGCGGTGCGAGTCCCGGTTTCGTGCCGTCGGGGTTGTCCAGCGGGCTCGCCGCACGGCCGGAACCCTTGGCCGGGCCGGCGCCGGTCGGCGTGCCGTCCACCGGCAGGTCGACGCTCTCACACCCCGCCACGGTCAGCACCAAGCCGAGCATCGCCGCGGCGCCGGCCGCCCCGCCCCTCAGACGCATCACGACCTGCCCCTCCCCTTGCCGACCAGTTCCGCCCGCGCTGGCGGTCTTCCCCGGTACGCCGTCGTACACACGGTAGCGATCCGACACACCGCGGCGTCCACGAGGTCCGGACCCCGACGGAGTTGACCGCGCATACCTCACAACCCGGGCGTATCGTCGGTGGTGAATCACCTCTGGAAGGAGCTCTGCATGGGCATCTTCGACAGGTTCAAGAACCGCCACGGGCAGGACAAGGCCAGGGACATGTCCGACGCCGCGGAGCGGAAGACCAACGAGAAGACGGGCAGCAAGTACGAGAGCCAGGTCGACGACGCGCAGCAGCGGATGGAGCGCGAGTTCGGCATGGAACGTGACAGGCCCGAGCAGCCGTAGGGCCGGGGACGCGTCGTCTTCCCCCTCACCGTGCGAAGAGGTCTTCTCCCTCACCGTGCGAACCAGAGCCGTCCGCGGGACCAGCCCCCGCGGGCGGCTGCGCGCGCTCTCACACCTTCCCTCACACCTTCCCGATGCCCAGCGTCGTCTCCGACGGCAGCAGACCCGAGGACAGCACCGCCACCCAGAACTCGCCGAGCAGTTCCACGAGGCGGTCGGTCTCGGCACCGCTCAGCACCCGCCAGGGCGCGGCGGCGAGCCGGTCGGTGTGCTCCTCCACCGTGCTGCGCAACTCATGGCCCGATTCCGTGGCCGTGCCGTCAGCGTCGACCAGCCCTCGGTCCGCCAGCTGGGCACGGGCGTCGGCCCATTCCCCGGAGGTCCAGCCCCGGCTGCCGAAGCGCTCGACGGACGCGGCGCCGATCGCCGCGAAGGACACGAGTGATTCGACGGGGTCGAGCCCGGCGACCTGCAGGGCGGCTATATGGCCGTCACCGCGGTGTTCCCGCAGGAGTGTCGCCGCGTGCCAGAGCTGGAGGTGGGGAGCTTCCGGCCAGTCCAGGGCGGCGTTGGCCGCGGCGAGCGGGCGGCCCGCGGTGTTCGCGGCCTCGGCGACGCGGCGGGCGAGGGCGGCACCCTCCGCCAGTTCCGCGCTGTCCGTACGGTCGCCGAACAACGCGCGGTAGGTCCGGTCGATGCCCCGTACTCTCGCCTGCAGCAGGGCTTCGGGGTCGGCGATCTTCCATGCGCGGTCGATGTGTTCGGCCACCATGCGGGGGCTGAAGCTGTAGAAGGCGGACGAGACGCTCTCCGCGCCGACCGGACCCAGCGGTGCGGCCCGGAACGGGAAGTAAGCCGGCCAGCGCTCCTCTACGGAATACCCGAGCGCGGCGGCCTCGTCGAAGACCTCCGGCGCGTAGTACACCACCGCGTGCAGCGGCTCCAGCAGGTGCCAGAGCTGACGTACCCGACCCTGCTCCGGACCGCCGTCGTGGTTCACCATGACGCGACTCCCCCTGACTCGATGACGCGGGGACTCCCGAAGCCCCGCAACTTGACACTGACAAGATTGCCCGACGAGGACAGAACTTGTCAATGCCTAGATTACGCGTACGCTGCTGCACATGACCCCCACGCAGAAGCCCACGTCCCCCCGCCGCCCCTATCACCACGGCGACCTGCGCCGCGCCATCCTCGCGGCGGCCCTGGACGTCATCGGCGCCGACGGCCCGTCCGCGCTGAGCCTGCGCGACCTCGCCCGCCGCGCCGGTGTCTCGCACGCGGCGCCGGCCCATCACTTCAAGGACCGCACCGGCCTGCTCACGGCGATCGCCGCCGAGGGGTTCGGGCTGCTGGCGAGCGCGCTCGCCGAGGCCGACGACCTCAAGGACGCGGGCGTGCGCTACGTCCGCTTCGCACGCGAGCACCCCGCGCATTTCCAGGTGATGTTCACGCCCGAACTGCTGCGCGCCGACGACCTGGAACTGACCACGGCCCGCACCCTCGCCGGCGACGCGCTGCGCGGCGCCGTCTCAGGCGTACGGCCCGAGAGTTTCGGCATCGACTCCCGCCTCGCGGGCGTGGCCGCCTGGTCCCTCGCGCACGGCTTCGCCACGCTGCTCCTCGGCCACAACCTGGACGGCCCGGTGGGCGACAGGGATCCGGAGGAGGTGTTCCGGACCCTGGCGGCGACGCTGTTCCGCACCGGCGCACCCCAGGAGGCCGCCGCCCCGACGACCGAGCTTCCGGCGACCACGACCCGGGGGACCGCGAGCCCGGAGCAGAGCCCCGGGTGACCCGACCACGCGGCCGACCGGAGTACCGGCTGGCGCGGCCACGGGTGCTCGACCGCGAGCCCGGAGCGGAACCCCAGGTGACCGGGCCAGGCGCTGCGGCCCCCGGAAAAACACTTGACCTCAAGTCCAGTTGAGGCCCCAAAGTGATCCGCATGACCACCACAGCCGCGCACACAGCCGCCGCGGAGGCGGACCTCCAGGCGATCGCCGAAGTCGTCGCCACCGTCCAACGCACACAGCGGGCCAAGGACCCCGAGGGCTTCCTCGCCCTCTTCCACCCCGACGCCCTGTGGACCACCGCTCATGGCAAGGTCCTCATCGGCCTCGACGCGATCGCCGAGTTCACCCGGGCCGTGCTGCCGAACGCGACCTGGGACGGCGAGGTCACCTACGAGGTGGCGCACACGCAGTTCCTGCGGCCCGACGTGGCGGCCGTCAAGGTCCGGCAGGTCTACCACGCACCGGACGGCGACACGGAGGGCGCCCCGTTGTACGTCATGACCCGTCAGGACGACGGACGGTGGCTGCTGCACGCCTGCCAGAACACCTCGGTGCGGGTCGACGAGGATTAGGGCCTGTCGTAGGCGTGACGGGTGACTGTGACATGAGGAACACGGCCGTGCGTTGACCTTGTCACCGGCGGCAGGGTCGGAACGTCGTACCCATGAACCGCATCGCACCCCGCACCGTCGTCGTCACCGGCGCGGGCACGGGCATCGGCCGTGCCACGGCCCGCGCCTTCGCCGCCGAAGGGGCGGACGTCCTCGCCGTGGGCCGACGTGCCGCGCCCCTCGCCGAGACCGCGGCCGGCTCAGGCTCCGGCTCCGGCTCCGGCTCCGGCTCCGGTGACCGCATCACGCCGCTCGCCGTCGACATCACGGCACCCGAAGGCCCTGAGACCGTCGTCCGTACGGCCCTGGACAGGTACGGAAGGATCGACGTCCTGGTCAACAACGCCGGTGTCGTCGACGCCGGTTCCCTGCGCACCTACTCCCGCACGTCCGTCGAGCCGCAGCTCGCGACGAACCTCCTCGCCCCCGTACTGCTCACCCAGGCCGCCCTCCCCGCACTGGAGGACAGCCGCGGTGTCATCGTGAACGTGACGACGTCCGTCGCCCAGCGCGGCTGGCCCGGCAACTCCCTGTACGCGGCCGGGAAGGCGGCCCTCGAAGTGCTCACCAGAAGCTGGGCGGTCGAGTTGGCCCCGCACGGCATCAGGGTGGTCGCCGTGGCTCCGGGTGCGATCGAGACGCCGATCGGGGACCACGCGGGCTACTCGCCCGAGCAGTTGGCGGTGATCCGCGAGTGGCAGCTGGCGCACACCCCGCTGGGCCGCGTCGGCCGGCCGGAGGAGGTCGCCTGGGCGATCACACAACTCGCCTCCGGGCAGGCCGCGTTCATCACCGGCGTGATCCTTCCGGTGGACGGCGGCGCCGTCGTCGCGTGAGACTCGCCCGCATGGGACGACCTTCGCAGCGACCTTCAGGACAGCCCTCCATGCGTATCGGCGTGCTGGCCGAAGCGACCGGCACGACGCCGCGCGCCCTGCGGCACTACGAGCAGGCGGGGCTGATCACCTCGGAGCGGGCGGCGAACGGCTACCGGTTCTACGACGCCGCCGTCGCCGCCCGCGTCCGCAACATCCGTCATCTCCTGGACGTGGGCCTGACCCTGGACGACGTCCGCGTGTTCCTGCCGTGCCTGGACGGCGACGTGACCGAGGGGCCGGCGTCCGACGCGGCCCTGCGGGTCGCCCTCGACCGCCTCGCCGTGATGGACGAGCGCATCGCGGCGCAGCTCGCCGTGCGGGAACGGCTGGCAACGGCCCTGGCCCAGGCGAGGGGCGGCCGCGTGCAGCCGGTGGCCTGAACCCGAGCCCCGGCCCCGGCCCCGGCCCCGGCCCCAGCTCAAGCCCGAGCCCGAGCCCGAGCCCTGGCCCGACCGTGAGCCCCAGCCCGAGCCCCAGCCCGAGCCGCAGCCCGAGCGTGAGCCCCCCAGCCCGAGCCCGAGCTCAACCCCGCGCTACGACCCCAGAACCGACGTGAGGAACTCCCCGACCCAGCCCAGCAGGTCCCGTCCGACCAGCGGCTTTCCGCCCACCTTCGCCGTCTTCGGGCGCGGCACCAGCACCTGGTGTGCGGCCGGCTTGATGACGGTCCCGGGGTAGAGCCGCTTGAGCCGGAGTTCCTGGGACTCGCGCAACTCCACCGGCGCGAAGCGGATGTTGTTGCCCTGCAGGACGATCTCGCCGACACCGCACGCGCGTGCCAGCATGCGCAGACCGGCCACCAGGAGGAGGTTCTCGACCGGCTCCGGCAACTTGCCGTAGCGGTCGACGAGTTCCTCCCGTACGGCCTTGATGTCCTCCTCCGTGTTGGCGGAGGCGATCGAGCGGTATGCCTGGAGGCGGAGCCGCTCGCCCGGCGCGTAGTCGTGCGGGACGTGGGCGTCGACGGGGAGCTCGATCTTGACCTCCAGCGGCGGCTCCTCCTCGACACCGCCCTCCAGCGACGCCCGGTAGTCCGCGACCGCCTCGCCGACCATACGGACGTAGAGGTCGAAGCCGACGCCCGCGATGTGGCCGGACTGCTCGCCGCCCAGCAGGTTGCCCGCGCCCCGGATCTCCAGGTCCTTCATGGCGACGTACATGCCCGCGCCCATCTCCGTGTGCTGGGCGATGGTCGCCAGGCGCTCGTGGGCCGTCTCCGTCAGCGGCTTCTCCGGGGGATACAGGAAGTAGGCGTAGCCGCGTTCCCTGCCGCGTCCGACTCGGCCGCGCAGCTGGTGCAGCTGGGAGAGGCCGAAGTTGTCACCGCGCTCCACGATCAGGGTGTTGGCGTTGGAGATGTCGATGCCGGACTCGACGATCGTCGTGGAGACCAGGACGTCGAACTTCTTCTCCCAGAAGTCGACGACGACCTGCTCCAGCGCCTGCTCCGACATCTGGCCGTGGGCGGTTGCGATCCGCGCCTCGGGGACGATCTCGCGCAGCCGGGCGGCCGCCCGGTCGATCGATTCGACCCGGTTGTGGATGTAGAAGACCTGGCCCTCGCGCAGCAGTTCACGGCGGATGGCGGCGCCGATCTGCTTCTCCTCGTACGGCCCGACGAAAGTCAGGACCGGGTGGCGCTCCTCGGGCGGCGTCGTGATCGTCGACATCTCCCGGATGCCGGTGACCGCCATCTCCAGGGTTCTGGGAATCGGGGTCGCGGACATCGTCAGGACGTCGACGTTGGCGCGCAGCTTCTTCAGCTGCTCCTTGTGCTCGACGCCGAAGCGCTGCTCCTCGTCGACGATGACCAGGCCCAGGTCCTTGAACTTGGTCTCCGAGGAGAACAGGCGGTGGGTGCCGATGACGATGTCGACCGCGCCGTCGCGCAGGCCCTCCAGGACCGCCTTGGCCTCGGTGTCGGTCTGGAAGCGGGACAGGGCGCGCACGTTCACCGGGAACTGCGAGTACCGCTCGGAGAACGTGCCGAAGTGCTGCTGGACCAGGAGGGTCGTGGGCACCAGGACCGCCACCTGCTTGCCGTCCTGCACGGCCTTGAAGGCGGCCCGTACCGCGATCTCCGTCTTGCCGTAACCCACGTCGCCGCAGATCAGGCGGTCCATCGGGACCGACTTCTCCATGTCCTCCTTGACCTCGGCGATGGTGGTCAGCTGGTCGGGGGTCTCGGCGTACGGGAAGGCGTCCTCAAGCTCGCGCTGCCAGGGGGTGTCCGGGCCGAAGGAGTGCCCGGGCGCCGCCATGCGGGCGCTGTACAGCTTGATCAGGTCGGCGGCGATCTCCTTGACGGCCTTCTTCGCGCGGGCCTTGGTCTTCGTCCAGTCCGCGCCGCCGAGGCGGTGCAGGGTGGGCGCCTCGCCGCCGACGTACTTGGTGATCTGCTCCAGCTGGTCGGTGGGGATGTACAGGCGGTCGCCCGGCTGGCCGCGCTTGGCGGGGGCGTACTCGACGACGAGGTACTCGCGTGTGGCGCCCTGGACGGTGCGCTGCACCATCTCGATGTAGCGGCCCACGCCGTGCTGCTCGTGGACGATGTAGTCGCCCGCCTCCAGGGTCAGCGGGTCGATGGTCTTGCGGCGCCGCGCCGGCATCCGGGCGCCGTCCTTGCCGGCCGCCCTCTGCCCGGTCAGGTCGGTCTCGGTCAGCACGGCCAGCTTCAGCACGGGGTCGACGAAGCCGTACTCGATCGAGCCGCAGGCGACGTGGACGATCGACGGGGAGATCTCCCCCAGGTCCGCCTCCAGGCGCGCCGCGACGCCCTCGCCGCCGAGCACCTCGACCGTGCGGGCCGCCGGGCCGTGGCCCTCGGTCACGAAGACGGTGCGCCAGCCGTCGGCGAGCCAGCCCTTGGTGTCGGCGAGGGCCTTCGCGGTGTCGCCGCGGTAGGACTCGGGCGCGTGCATGCCCAACTTGAGGGTGTCCGCGTCGAGCGTCTCGTCGGCCGCGAACGGCGAGACCGACCACCACATCATGTCCAGCTCGCGGGCGCGGTCGCGGACGTCCGCGATGGACCACAGGGAAGCCGCGCCGACGTCGATGGGGGCCTCGCCGCCACCGGCCGTGGCGGCCCAGGACGCCTGCAGGAACTCCTGGCTCGTCGCCACGAGGTCGGCGGCGCGCGTGCGCACCCGCTCCGGGTCGCACACGACGGCCATGGCGCCCTTGGGCAGGACGTCGAGCAGCAGCTCCATGTCGTCGACGAGGACGGGGGCGAGGGACTCCATGCCCTCGACCGCGATGCCCTCGGCGATCTTGCCGAGCAGTTCGCCGAGTTCCGGGTGCTGTTCGGCGAGGGAGCGCGCGCGTGCGCGTACGTCGTCGGTGAGGAGGAGCTCGCGGCAGGGCGGGGCCCACAGGCCGTGCTCGGCGACTTCGAGGGAGCGCTGGTCGGCGACCTTGAAGTAGCGGATCTCCTCCACCTCGTCGCCCCAGAACTCGACGCGCAGGGGGTGTTCCTCGGTGGGCGGGAAGACGTCCAGGATGCCGCCTCGTACGGCGAACTCGCCGCGCTTCTCGACGAGCTCCACGCGCGCGTACGCGGCGGCGGCGAGGGCCTCCACGACGGCGCCGAGGTCGGCCGTGCCACCCGTCCTCAAGGCCACCGGTTCCAGCTCACCGAGGCCCTTGACCTGGGGCTGGAGGACCGAGCGGACCGGCGCCACGACGACGGAGACCGGGCCGGTCTCGGGGTCGTCGGGGCGGGGGTGGGCGAGGCGGCGCAGGACGGCGAGGCGGCGGCCGACGGTGTCGCTGCGCGGGCTGAGGCGCTCGTGCGGCAGGGTCTCCCAGGACGGGTACTCCACGACACCCTCCGAGGGGAGGAGGGAGCGCAGGGCCGCCGCCAGGTCCTCGGCCTCGCGGCCCGTCGCCGTCACCGCGAGGACCGGGCGACCGGTCTCGCGGGCCAGCGCCGCGAGCGCGAACGGGCGGGCCGCCGGAGGGCCGACCAGGTCGACGTGCATGCGGTTGCCGTCCGCGGCCGCCCTGGTCGCTTCCGCGAGGGCGGTGTCCTTGACTACGGCGTCGAGCAGACCGTGCAGACTCATTCGGGGGCGCTTCCGTCCGGGGTGGGCAACACGAAGGGCCCGACGCGTGTGACGAGCCGGGGGATTCCAGCGTACGTCGCTGCGCGGGCCGGTGCGGGCGCTGTGGATAACGTCCGTTCTCCTGTACTCGCCGACGTCCGTCCTCCGGCGGCCGTCCCCCGGCGTCCGTCCCGGGGCCCGCCGCTGCGGTGCTCACTGCTCCGGTACCCGCCGCTCCGGCGCCGTGCTCGCCGTTCCGGCCCCCGCCGCTGCGGTGCCTGCCGCTCCCGAGCCCGCGCCCGCCACTCCGGCGCCCGCGCGCGTGAGGGGCTCGCCCCCGCAGAACCCGCCACCCCCGGCACTCACCCCCACAGAACCGGCCACCCCGGCGCTCACCCCCACAGCAGAACTCGCCACCCCCGGCGCTCACCCCCGCAGAGCTCGCCCCCGGCACTCGCCCCCACCCCAGGCTGCCCCGCCGCCCGCCCGCTCCCAGCCCCTCACCCCCCAGCCTCACCCCACCCAAGATCCGGACAAATCACCCCACCAAGTAAGGCCACGCATGTACACCGCGTAAGGTCCCTGCATGCCCTCCCCCGCTCCCTCCACGACGCCGGACACGTCCTCCGAGCCCTCCATACCGGTGCCCGACGCGGGCTCCTCGGGGCAGGAGCGGCCCGATCGCGGCCGGTGGGACCCCTGGCTGCTCTCCGGGGTCCTCTTCGTCGGCTACGCGATCGTGTCCGTCGGGCGTTACCGGCATCTGGGCCAGCGGTCCTGGGACCTCGGGATCTTCGAGCAGGTCATCCGCTCCTACGCGCATCTCCAGGCGCCGGTCGCCGACCTCAAGGGCCCCGGCTTCAACATCCTGGGGGACCACTTCAGCCCCGTGACCGCGCTTCTGGCACCGCTGTACCGGATGTTCCCCTCGCCGGTCACCCTGCTCGTGGCACAGGCGGCGCTCTTCGCCCTCTCCGCCGTCCCCGTCACCCGTGCCGCGGTCCGGCTGCTCGGCCGGGCGCGTGGTCTGTCGATCGGTGTGGCGTACGGGCTGTCGTGGGGACTGCAGCAGGCCGTCGACTTCGACTTCCACGAGATCTGCTTCGCCGTCCCGGTCATCGCCTTCAGCCTGGAGGCGCTGCTCGCCCGGCGCTGGCGTGCCGCCCTGCTGTGGGCGCTTCCCCTCCTCTTCGTGAAGGAGGACCTGGGGATGACCGTCGCGGCCATCGCCGTCGTGGTCGCGCTGCGCGCCCGGCATGACGCTCCGCGGGCGGCCCGGTACGCGATCGGCGTGGCCGTCCTCGGCGTGGTGGCCGTCGCGGTCACCCTCCTGCTGGTCATACCGAGCTTCAACAACGCCGGCACCTACGACTACTGGAACAAGGTGAACGAGTCGGGCGGCGGCGGACCCCTCGACGGCCTCGACACCAAGCTGCGCACCCTCGGCTGGCTGCTCATCCCCACCAGCGGACTGCTCGCCCTGCGGTCCCCCCTGCTGCTCGTCGCCCTGCCCACCCTCGGGTGGCGGTTCGTCTCGTCGTACTCGCAGTACTGGGGGACGGACTGGCACTACAACGCCGTGCTGATGCCCGTCGTCGTCCTCGCCCTCGTCGACGCCCTCGACCTCTCCCGGCACAGTCCGCGTGCCTGGCTGCGGTCGTACGTGAACCATCTGCCGGCCGCCGTCGCCGCCGCCTCCGTCGCGCTGACGACCTCGCTGCCGCTGTCCGCGGTGACCGAGAGCGAGATCTACCGCAAGCCCGAGCGCACGGGCGCCGTCGAGAGGCTGCTGGCCCAGATTCCGGACGGGGCCTCGGTCGAGGCGAACATCGCGCCGATCAGCCGGCTCACCTCGCGCTGCCGGGTCTTCTGGGTCAGCAACACGCGCGGCGTCGAACCGGACTTCATCGCCCTGGACAACTCCCGCAAGCGCTACCAGGACGTCGAGGGTTACGCCCGCACCCTGCACCCCGACGCCCGCTACAGCGTCAAGGGCACCGCCTACGGGGTCGTACTGCTCGAACGACGGACCTGACCGGGGGCGGGAGCGCAGCGGGCGGGTGCGGAGCGGACGGGAGCGCAGCGGGGGCGGGCGGAGCGGGCAACGGTCGCGGGCCCGGACCGGAGTGTGAAGACTCCGGTCCGGGCCCGCCCCCCGCAACCCCCGTGTGCGGTGGCTAGTCGGTCGCGATCGCGTTCAGTACGTTCATCCGGCCTGCCCTGAACGCCGGCACCAGGGCCGCGAACAGGCCCACGAAGGCCGAGCCGATGAAGACACCGATGATCGTCGGCCACGGGATGTCCAGGACGTTCAGGCCCTCCAGGGCCAGCAGCCGCTGGGCGGTCGCGCCCCAGCCCATCCCGAGCCCGAGGCCGAGCAGGGCGCCGAACAGGGCGATCACCACGGACTCCATGCGGATCATGCGGCGCAGCTGGCGTCGGGAGAGACCGACGGCACGCAGCAGGCCGATCTCGCGGGTGCGTTCCACCACCGACAGGGCCAGGGTGTTCACCACGCCCAGGACGGCCACGATGATCGCCAGGGCCAGCAGGCCGTAGATCATGTTCAGGAGCTGGCCCATCTGGTCCTTGAGCTCCTCCTTGTAGTCGGTCTGGTCGCGGACCGCGTACTGCGGGTACTCGTGCAGGGACTTCTTCAGCGCCGCGTACGCGGCCTCCTCCTGGCCGTCCTTCGCCTTGGCGAGCAGCATGTCGCTCTGCGGGATCCGGTCGGCGGGCAGGTACCGCTGCACAGTGGCGATGCTGACGTAGCGGGCGCCCTGGTCGAAGGCGGTGTCGTCGTCGGTGATGGCCGCGACCTTCAGCTTCGCCGTCTCGCCGCCCCTGAAGGCGACCTGGATGGTGTCGCCGACGTGCACGCCGTGCTTCTTGGCGTAGTCGGACCCGACCGACATGGCGCCCTCGCCGTACGCGGCGGACAGGGTGCCCTCCGTGGTCGCGCGGCGCAGGTCCTCGGCGTACGTCGGGTCGGTGGCCGTGACCCCCTCGTCGTCCCTCTTGCCGTCGGGCGAGGTCAGCGTGGCCTGGACCTGCTTGGAGCGGGAGACGTGCTCCAGGCCCGGTGTCTGCCGCATCGCCTTCTCGGCGTCCGCGACGATGGCCTGCTGGCCGCGCATGACGATGAAGTCCGCGCCCACCGACTTGTCGAGTTCGCCCGTCGCCGAGGCGACCATCGAGGAGCCGACCACCGACAGGCAGGCCACCAGCGCGAGGCCGATCATGAGGGCAGCGCCCGTGGCGCCGGTGCGGCGTGGGTTGCGCAGGGCGTTGCGCTCGGCGAGGCGGCCGACGGGACCGAAGGCCCGCAGCAGCACCGCGCTGATCACCCGGACCACACCGCCCGCGAGCAGCGGGCCGATGACCACGAAGCCGATCAGGGTCAGCACGACGCCGCCGCCCAGGATCAGCGCGCCCTCTCTCGCCTTGTCGGCGGTGGCGGCCGCGTACAGCGCGAAGACACCGGCGCCCGTCAGGACCAGCCCGACCAGGCCCCGTACCCGGCCCGCCTTGCCGTCGGCCGGCGTACCGGCGTCGCGCAGGGCGGCCATCGGGGAGACCTTGCCGGCGCGGCGGGCCGGCAGGTAGGCGGCCAGGACCGTCACCACGACACCCAGGAGCAGGCCGACCACGGGGGTCGTCGCCTTCACCGTCAGGTCGTCGGTGGACAGGTTCATCCCGGCCATCGACATGAGCTTCATCAGGCCGATCGCGATGCCGACACCGGCGCCCACGCCGAACACCGAGCCGACGAAGCCGAGCAGCAGCGCCTCGACCAGCACCGACCGGTTGACCTGCCGGCGTGAGGAGCCGATCGCCCGCATCAGGCCGATCTCGCGGGTGCGCTGGGCGACCAGCATGGAGAAGGTGTTGATGATCAGGAAGATGCCCACCAGGAACGCGATTCCGGCGAAGCCGAGCATCGCGTACTTGATGATGTTCATGAACTCGCCGACGTCCTTGCGGTTCTCGTCGGCGTTCTCCTTGGCCGTCTGGATCTTGTACGTGCCGTCCAGGGACCGGGTGATTTCCTGCTTGAGCTGTGCGTCGCCCACACCGGCCGCCGCGGTGACGGAGATCTGGGTGAAGCGGCCGGTGGCGCCGAGCAGGGTGCGCTGGGCGGTCTCGGTGTCGAAGTAGACGACGGCCGCGCCGGGGTTGGTCACCTTCCAGGAGGCGATGCCGACGATCCGCGCGCGGATGTCACCGGTGGCGGCGATGGTGCGCAGCTCGTCGCCGAGCTTCAGGTCGTGCTTGTCGGCGGTGTCCGCGTCGACCATGACCTCGGTGGGGCCGCGCGGGGCGTGCCCGGAGGTGATCTTCATGGACTTCAGCTCGTTCGCCGTCCAGTTGCCGGCGAACGTGGGTGCCCCCGTACTGGACCCCATGTTCTCGTTCTCGGAGTTGACGACGGTCACGTTCGTGGAGGCGACCGCGCCCTCCGCCTTCTTCACTCCGTCGACGGCAGCGACCCGCTCGACGGTCGAGGCGGGCAGCGAGGCGGGCCGGCCGGTGCCGGCGCCGTCGTCCTCGTCCTTGGCCGTCTTGGGGCTGACGGTGACGTCGGACGAGGTGACCGCGAAGAGCTTGTCGAACGTGGTGTTCATCGTGTCGGTGAACACGAGCGTCCCGCACACGAAGGCGACCGACAGGAGCACGGCCACGGCCGACAGCGCCATGCGCCCTTTGTGCGCGAAGAAGTTGCGCAGGGAGGTCTTCATGACGGTCATGACGTACGCCCCCGGGCGTCGAAGTCCTTCATGCGGTCCAGCACGGCCTCGGCGGTCGGCTTGTACATCTCGTCGACGATGCGTCCGTCGGCGAGGTACAGCACCCGGTCCGCGTACGAGGCGGCCACCGGGTCGTGCGTGACCATCACGATGGTCTGCCCGAGCTCGTCGACGGACCTGCGCAGGAAGCCGAGGACTTCGGCGCCGGCGCGGGAGTCGAGGTTTCCGGTGGGCTCGTCCCCGAAGATGATCTCCGGCCGCGCGGCCAGGGCCCGGGCGACGGCCACGCGCTGCTGCTGACCGCCGGAGAGCTGGGTCGGCCGGTGCTTGAGCCGGTCGGACAGGCCCACGGTGTCTACGACCCGGCTCAGCCACGCCCGGTCCGGCTTGCGACCCGCGATGTCCATCGGCAGCGTGATGTTCTCCAGGGCGTTGAGGGTCGGCAGCAGGTTGAACGCCTGGAAGATGAAGCCGATCCGGTCCCGGCGCAGCTGGGTGAGCTTCTTGTCCTTCAGCCCGGTGATCTCGGTCTCGTCGAGGTAGATCTGACCGCTGGTCACGGTGTCGAGCCCGGCGAGGCAGTGCATCAAGGTGGACTTGCCGGACCCCGAAGGGCCCATGATCGCGGTGAACTGGCCACGCGCGATGTCCACGTCGACATGGTCGAGGGCGACGACGCGGGTCTCCCCCGACCCGTACGCCTTGACGACCTGCCGCGCCCGCGCGGCAACGGCCGTACGCCCTCCAGTACCCCCGTGCCTGGGAATGGTCACAGCCGATGTCACGGTATGTCTCCTAAGTCGGTAAGCAGATGAGTCGCGAGAACTGGTTACGACGGTCAGTCTCGTGGTGGGAGAGGGTGCGGCGCGCTGGTGCGCAGCCCCCTCTTGTGCGGGGGAAAACCCCACCCCCGCGGGTTCGGTCAGCCGCCCCCCAGCGGCGTGAAGCCAGATTAAGGACGGCCCCCCTGCCCTCTCGTCCTCCGGCGGTACCAACCCTCCCCGAGACGTAGTACGGAGGTCCCCCTAGGGGCTTCCACCCTCCGGGGGAGGGCGTATCGGGGTCGCCTCGGCCCTCGGGCTCATCCAGGCTCCACCCTCCCGCGACGTGAGGGTCAAGTGGGAAGCTGATGCGCGGCATATAGGTGCAAGGGGAAAGCACAGCGAAGGGACAGCCGGTGGGCAGTACGAGACCCGCTGTACGCGACACCGCACAGCGCACCGGAACCGACAAGCGGGGGGCCGTGGTCGCCGCCCTGATGCTCACGATGGCGCTGGCGGCACTCGACTCCACCGTCGTCTCCACGGCCGTACCGCAGATCGTCGGCGACCTCGGAGGGTTCGCTGTCTTCTCCTGGCTGTTCTCCGGCTATCTGCTGGCCGTGACCGTGACCCTGCCGGTGTACGGCAAGCTCTCCGACACCTTCGGCCGCAAGCCGGTGCTGATCGCCGGCGCGGCCGTGTTCCTGCTGGGTTCGCTGCTGTGCGCGGTGGCCTGGAACATGGGGGCGCTGATCGCGTTCCGCATCCTCCAGGGACTGGGCGGCGGTGCCCTGCAGGGGACGGTGCAGACGCTCGCCGCCGACCTGTATCCGCTTCAGGAACGCCCGAAGATCCAGGCCAGGTTGTCCACGGTGTGGGCGGTGTCGGCGGTGGCCGGGCCGGGGCTGGGCGGGGTGCTCGCGGCCTACGCGGACTGGCGCTGGATCTTCCTGGTCAACCTGCCGATCGGGGCGGTGGCGCTGTGGCTGATCGCGCGGCACCTGCACGAACCCCGGCGGGCCCCGGATCCGGACGCGGCCGCCACGCGCGCGCGGGTCGACTGGGCGGGTGCGCTCGCGGTGTTCGCGTGCGGGGGCGTCCTGCTGACGGCGCTGGTGCAGGGCGGGGTGGCCTGGCCGTGGCTGTCGGTGCCGTCGATCGCCCTGTTCGGTACGGGCCTGGCGCTGGCGGTGACCGTGGTGTTCGTGGAACGCCGTGCGGCCGAGCCGGTCATCCCGGGCTGGGTGTGGCGCCGCCGGACGATCGCGGCGGTGAACCTGGCCCTCGGCGCGCTCGGGCTGCTGATGGTGGCTCCGACGGTGTTCCTGCCGACGTACGCCCAGTCGGTCCTCTCACTGGGCCCGGTGGCCGCCGGGTTCGTGCTGTCCGTCTGGACGTTGAGCTGGCCGCTGTCGGCGGCGTTCAGCCAGCACGTGTACCGCAGGATCGGCTTCCGCAACACGGCGATGCTGGGGATCGGTTCGGCGTCGCTGATCCTGCTGGCGTTCCCGTTCCTGCCGTATCCGGGTCAGGCCTGGCAGCCGACGCTGCTGATGCTGTTGCTCGGGGCGGCGCTGGGGCTGTTCCAACTGCCGCTGATCGTGGGCGTGCAGTCGACGGTGGGCTGGTCGGAGCGGGGCACCGCGACGGCCTCGGTGCTGTTCTGCCGGCAGACGGGCCAGACGGTGGGTGCGGCGCTCTTCGGCGCGGTGGCCAACGGCGTGCTGGCCGCGCGGCTGGGCGGCGCGGGCGACCTGGACTCGGTGACGCGGGCGCTGGACTCCGGCGGCACGGCGTCGGAGGCCACCAGGCGGGCCGTCGCCGACGCGGTGCACGCCGTGTACCTGGGGGCGTCCTGCGCGGCGGCGCTGGCCTTCCTGGTGCTGTTGCTGCTGGCGCCGAGGCGGTTCCCGGTGCTCAAGGACCCGGCGTGACACGGGCGGCGACCGGCAGATGGTCGCTGCCGGTGGCGGGCAGGACGCGGATGTGGCCCACCCTTCCCGAACGGGCCATGACCTGGTCGATCCGGGCCAGCGGCAGCGCGGCGGGGAAACTGAGGGCGAAACCCCGCTCGGCCACGTTCATCCGCGAGGTCAGCGGGAGCAGTCCACGGTCGTCGACGGTGCCGTTGAGGTCACCCAGCAGAATCACCGTCCGCGCCCTCTCCGCTGCGATGGCCTCCCCCAGCAGCGCGGCGCTCTCGTCACGCCGGGCGGACGCGAGGCCGCTCGCCCGGACCCGTACCGAGGGCAGGTGCGCGACGTAGGCGGCGAGGTCACCGTGCGGCGTGTGGACGACAGCCCGCAGCCCCCGGTTCCAGGACTCCGTCACCCCCCGGGGCCTGATGTCCACCAACCGCTCACCACTGAGCGGATACCTCGACCAGAGTCCGACGGTGCCCCGCACCGCGTGGTACGGAAAGTCCCGCGCGAGAGTCCTCTCGTAGACCGGCAGCGCCCGAGGCACCAACTCCTCCAGCGCGATGAGGTCGGGCTCGGCGTCGGCCAGGGCTCGGGCCGTGCCCGCCGGGTCGCCGTTCTCGTCGCTGACGTTGTGCTGCACCACGACCAGGTCGCGGGCGCCGGGCTGCGGTTCGGGCCGCAGCAGCCCGGCGAAGTGGTACGTCCAGGCCGCCACCGGCAGCAGGAGGGCCACCAGCGCGAGCGCCGACCGACGCAGCAGGGCCAGCCCGAACAGCACCACGACCACCGCGCCGAGCCAGGGCAGGAAGGTCTCCAGCAGGCTGCCCACGCGCCCCACGGAGTTGGGCACCGCCCGGTGGAACGCCGACAGCCCGGCCGTCAGCGCGGCGAGCGCGGCGAGCACCCGCCCGCGCGCCACCGGCGCCCACATCGTCCAGGTCACGCCTCCCAAGACGATCTGCGGGGTAAATCAGTTCTCCCGGGCCCCCGGGTGTCCCTACCCTGCGGCCATGGTGAAGCTGGAGCGGCTGCGCGCCGATCACGCCGAAGCGGTCCTGACCTTCGAGCGGGAGAACCGGGAGTACTTCGCCCGGTCGATCCCGGACCGCGGAGACGCCTACTTCTCCGACTTCCCCACCCGGCACGCCGCGTTGCTGGCCGAGCAGGACGCCGGGATCTGCCACTTCCATGTCGTCCTGGACGACGAGGGACGCCTGGTCGGACGGATCAACCTGATCGACGTCGAGGACGGTGCCGCCGAACTCGGCTACCGCGTCGGAGAACACGCCACCGGCAAGGGCGTCGCCACGGCCGCGGTCGCGGAGGTGTGCCGGGTGGCCGGTACGACGTACGGGCTCACGTCGCTGTTCGCCGTCACCACCCTGGACAACCTCGCCTCCCGGGCCGTCCTGGAGCGCAACGCCTTCACCGCCGAGGCGGACCTCGTCGTGGACGCCCGGCCCGGCATCCGCTACCGGCGTGCGCATCTCGGGCACTGACAGGGCGGGAAGCGGCCCGCGAGGTCGAAGGGCGTGTCCTTCCGGGACGGCTGGTACGTCACTGTGGGTCCCCATGTCCGGCCGCCGTCGCGTGAGACGCGGAGCGTGAGTGCCGGGCCGGGGAGGCCGTCGTACGGGTCTTTCTGCTGGTCCAGCTGCTCCATGCCGACGCCTTTCACTTTCCGTGCCGTTGCATGCACACAGTGACGTCATGATCGGTACGCTCGGAAGGTGGCTCAGCGTGACAACGGCGTCGGCACGGAGGGGAGTTGCACGGGTGGCGATCGAGGACAACCCGCGTTCACGGGAGCAGTACGGGGCGGAGCTGAAGCGGCGACGGGAGGCGGCGGGGCTGACGCAGGAGCAGCTGAGCCAGCGTGCGGTGATGTCGCGCACGCACATCGCGCACATCGAGGGCGGTCGGCGCAGGCCGGACCCGGAGGATGCGCTGCGGCTGGATCAGGTGCTGGGGGCGGGTGGGTTCTTCGTGAACTTCCTGCCCGCGTTGGACGGGAAGAAGGTGGCGGAGCACTTCGCGGAGGCGCTGGAGTTCGAGGGGCGGGCTAATGCCATCAAGGAGTACGCCCCCAATCTGGTGCCGGGCCTGCTGCAGACAAAGGCGTACGCGTACGAGGTCCTCGGTACCGGCTATCCGCGCCCGAGCGACGAGGAATGCGACAAGCTGGTGGCCACCCGAATGGATCGGGCCCGGATCCTGAACACGTTCCATTCACCCGAGGTGTGTTTCCTCCTCGACGAGGCTGTCCTGCGGCGGGTGGTGGGCGGCCCCGCCGTCATGTGCGAACAGCTACGGCACATCGCAGAACTGGGTGCGAGCCGCCGTATTCGGGTCCACGTACTCCCGTACTCCGTGGGCGCCCACGCCCTTCAGGAGGGCTTCGTCTCACTCATGTGGTTCGATGATCTTCCGCCTATCGCCTACGCAGAGGGCATCAAGAGCGGGCGCATCCTGGAGCTTCCGTCTGAGGTACGGACGTGCCAGGAACTCTACGAACAGGCCCTGGGCGACGCGCTGTCGCATCGAAAGTCCCTGGACTTGCTTCGGTCCGTCGCGGAGGATTACGAGCATGAAGAGCAGCGAGCCGACCCTTCGTGACGCCTCGGCACTGCGAGGCTGGCGCAAGTCCAGCTACAGCGGGGGCAGCAGCGGCAACTGCCTCGAAGTCCACGACACCCCCCTCCCCACCACCCACGTCCCCGTCCGCGACAGCAAGCGCCCCACCGGCCCGGCGGTCGTCTTCTCGGCGTCGGCGTGGGCGGCGTTCGTCGCCCAGGTCTGCTAGTCCTCCTCCGGCGCGAAGACGTTGCGCAGGTCTTCGAACAACGAGGGGTCGCAAGGGCTCAGGCGGGTCTTCCGGGCGGTTTCGAGGATCGTCCTGGCGATCCGATTGACCTCGCGTTCGTATACGTCGCGCCGCTCGGACTCCATCAACTCCAGCATGCCCCCCTCACGGCCCCCAGAGGGCGAGAGACCGAAGGCGGGTGCCGGCACGGGTCTGGGGGCGGTAGGTGTCCACAGCACTGGGACGACCGCCGAGTTCTCAGAGCCAGGGACGCGCCCCTCCCGTTGCTCCCGCCGACTGAAGGCATCCCACTCCTTGCCGCACCATTCCCTGGTGAAGTACCGGGGCGAGTACAGGGGCACGAACACCTGGGCCGTGGCCAGCGCTTGCTTCAGCTCGGCTTGCCAGTCGGCGCCCACTGGAAGCACTACGTCGAAGAAGCCGAGCTCTTCCTTCGGGATGTCGGTCAGCGAGGCGAGATGCTTGGTCAGATCCGTGAAGAAGCGGTACTCCCGGTTGCGCCGTCCACCGGTGGTTGCGGGCTCGCGGGCGTAGCTCAGAAAGAACAGCGGCCGCGACGGTGAGGCACGGTCACGGACCTGTGCCGCTCCTTGCGGTGCGTCTCTCCGTGCCCGCCTCTCGACGAGTTCGGGTGTGACCCGCCGCCTCGTCGTGGTGTCGCCATCCGACACGACCATGGAGTGCAGCCGCCCGTCGGCGTCGAACAGCACCGCTCCGGGAACGTCCTTGTGCAATCCCTCGTAGGCAAAATCCGCCATACAGATCGGCTTCTTCGAGGAACCAAGGCTGTACCACAACGCACCCACCATGCGCTCGCCGGGGAGAGAGAGCTGTACCACCGGGAGTACGGCCTTGCCCACCACCATCGTGACAGCCCCGGGGTGCTCGCTGTATGTCGCCGCGTAGCTCACAGCAAGGACGCGACCGTCCCCCGGATGGACTCGGAAAGAGCCAGAGCTCGGGTCGATGCCGCTGGTGAGCACGGCATTAGGTCGCACCGCGACACCCGTGCCGACGACTTTGCCGCCGCTGGTGATCCACACGAGTGAGCGCAGGAGCCGTTGTACTCGTTTGCGTTCCAGCAGCGCCTCGATGGCGACAACGCGAGCCGGCTTGTCGCCCTTCACGAGCGTCGCAGCGGCCTCCGCCAGTGCCGCCGGGCTCGTTCCCACGAGGTCGACGAGGACGGCCAGCGCCTCTCGGTCCGCACGCCCGTTGGATCGGGGACCGGCCACCTCCGCGAGGTACCCCACCGCCGTCTCACGGTCCGGTTCCCGCAGAGTCATCCTCAGGTGCACGCTGCCCGGCCACCATGCCCCCTCGTCACAGGTCACCAGCAGGCTGCCGTACTCCTCCGGCGGCAGGCACAGTTTCACCCACCCGGTAGCTTCATCGGGAGCTGACCGGAACGTCTCGGAGGTGACTCCGTCGTAGACCAGCAACCAGTCGGGGTGGCGCGTCAGATAGTCCCGCAGGTCGACCAGTCGCCGGACGGGGAAGGCGCGCCGGCCCTCCCCCGCACCAGGGACACCGAGATCGTCGGCGAGTGCCATGAGGTCTTCGAGCAGAGCCTCACGGCTGTGGGCGCGGATCCACCTGACCAGCGTGAAGGTTACGGCCAAATGCTGCGCGCAGTGGGCGGCCAGTGTCGTCTTGCCCACACCCGCGGCGCCGTCGACCACGCAGGTCCTCCTGGCCGGGTCCGGAGGGGGTGTTGAGGTCAGGAGTACCCCCGCGACCGCCGAGAACTCGTCGTGGAGCATGAAGAACGGCGGCGGCTCAGGCACCCTGCTCGGCACCACCGCCCTCTGCCGCCGCGGCACCACCTGCCCGTCGCCCCGCACCGAGAGGCGCAGCGGCTCGGCGAGGTCCGTCCGCTCGTCTTCCCACCTCCTGCGCAACCACGAGAACCGGCGGCGCCTGCGCTCCCGCGGCCGCGTGACCTCCTCGGCGTCCCGCCGGGCCACCCCGCCCCCCGAGGCCACCCGCCCCCGCGTCAGCCGCGCCGCCACCTCCCCGTAGTCCCCGCCGACCCCGCCGATGACCGCCATCGCGACCTCCGCGAACGCCCGGCTGCCCTCGGGCAGTTCGAGGCCGTCCAGGCCGCCGTTCTCCTGCACGGCGGCCACCAGCGCCCCGAAGTCCGTGACCCCGCCGAACGTCGCCGCGACCCGCTCGCTCACGCCCTCGACGACCCGTTCCAGCACGCGCAGCGACTCCGTGCGGGTCAGCCGGTCCAGGAGCGCCTCGCGCACCCCGTCGCGGAAGTCGTACAGCACGCAGTCGGGGTCCTCGCCGGGCTCGGCGGGAGTGCGGCGTACCAGCAGGCCGGAGAGGAAGATCTCCGCGAGGTGCATCGGTGTGGAGGCCGGGAGCATGGTGCGCTGGACCAGCCGCATCACCGGCAGACTCAAGGGGGCGGCGGCCAGCAGCCGTACCAGTGCGAACGCCTGCGGCGAGTAGCCCTCCTCGAACCGCTCGATCCACTGCGCCGGTGTGTTCGGCTGGTCCTCCGCGGCGGCGGGGGCCGGTCGTTCCACGACCGTCAGCGGTACGGCCCGCAGCGGGACGGGGTCCGTCGTACGGCCGGACACCAGCCGCGCCCACGGTGCCAGCCAGTCCCCGGAGACCTCCAGGGCCGGCAGCCACCGGATCCGGGCCCGGTCCGCCTCGCCCGCCCGGCCGCGCGCGATGCCCGGCAGCGGCCCCGACGACCGCACCTCGATCACGGCCCGCCCGGTGTCCGTACCCCGCGCTCTTACGGGTACGGCCCGCAGCGCCGTGCGGTGCCACAGCCGGCTGGGCAGCACCTGGAGCGCGGCGACGGGACGCCGTACGGACCAGTCGGCGAGGGTGTCGGGCAGTTCTCCGCCGTACCAGGCCGGGCCCACGCCGTCCGTCAGGAGCAGGACCGCGCGTCGGCCCGCGGGATCCGCCAGGGACTGTTTCCAGTGCCGGGTGGGCGAGGCCGCCTGGGCGCCCCGGCGGAACGGAGCCAGCGTGGGCTCCGTGCCGTCCGTGTTAAGCGCCCAGGCGCGTACGTCGGCGAAGGCCCCGTGCCGGGCGAGCAGGGTGCGCAGTTCGTCGGCGAGGCGGTGCCACACCGTCATCGTGGCGCCCGTGTCGACCAGCAGGTCGACGGAGAAGCGGCGTTCGGTGGCGGGGCGCAGGATCGGCAGGAGCAGGCCGGTGTCGCCGGAGGCCGCGGCGGTGGCGGCCACGTCGAGGGTGCGGGTACGGGTGGAGGACACCGCCTGGCGCAGTGGGCGCAGTGCCCGGGTCAGGGCCAGCGCGTCGGTGAGGGCCTGCGGCTGGGCGACCCGGATGGCGTGGGCGCCGCCGGGGCGGACGGAGCCGGTGCCGCCGGCACCGCCAGGCAGGTGGAGGCGGGCCGAGGGCGGTTCGGGGGCGGGGTCGGCGGCGGGCGGGACGTCCGGCGCGGGCGGGGCGGGGGGTTGGGCGGCAGGAGGGGGCGCCGTGGGGTCGGTGCCGTTGCCGAGGAGGGACCAGTCGACGGGGTCGAGTCCGCTGAGCCGGGCGATCCAGAGCACGTCGAGGGCGTCACCGGCGTCGGGCGCGCCACCGGCGTCGAGGAGCCGGGCGAGTTCCTCGCGCAGCACGTCACCCGGCGGGACGGAGTCGGCGCCCGTCCCCGCTCCCGCGTTCCCGGACACGGTCTCCTCGTCCCCCGGCACGCCCGGCCTAGCCCCGGTCCAGTGGACGCAGCAGGTCGTCACCGAGCAGGGACTGCCCCTCTTCGGTGTGCCACAGGCCCCGTTCCGCCATGAGCAGCGCGTTGAGCAACTGGTCGTTGGCCAGCGTGCCCACCTCCCGCTGCTTGGTCAGGAACTGGGCGATGATCTCGGCCCGTACCTCGGCGGATCCCTTGTTGCCGCCGACTCCCGGCTCGCCGAGGTGTGCCGCGACCATGCCGGTGAGCTGGTCCTGGTCGGCCGGCCCGATCTCCAGCCGGACGCAGCGGCGCAGGAACGCCATCGGGAACTCGCGCTCCTCGTTGCTGGTCAGCACCACGAACGGGAACTCCGCGCAGGCCACTTCGCCGCCGTGGACGTCGGCCGTCGCGCGGTCGGCAGTCATCACCGTCTGTTTGCCCTTGCCCAGGCGTGCCAGTTCGGGGATGACGAACTCGCCCTCCTCGAAGACGTTCAGCAGGTCGTTGGGGAAGTCCATGTCGCTCTTGTCGATCTCGTCGATGAGCAGGACCCTGGGCCGCTTCCAGGGCAGCAGCGCCGTCCCCAGCGGCCCGAGCCACAGGTACTTGCCGATGTCCGGTGGCTCGGACGTCCCGCCGCCGGGGCCTCGGAGAGCACCGGCGTTGCTCAGTCCGGCGTCGTAGAGGCGGCCCACGGCGTCGTACTCGTACAGCCCGTCCTTGAGGGTCGACCGGCTGGTGATCGCCCACCGCAGCACGGGCCCGAGCTTCAGCTCGTGGGCGACGGCGTAGGCGAGGGTGGACTTGCCGGTGCCGGGCTTGCCGGTGAGCAGCAGCGGCCGGCGCAGGTGCAGGGCCAGGTTGACGAGATGCCTCTCCCGAAGACCCGCCTGGTAGGCCTTGCCCTGGCCCCGGCGGCCGAGGTGGCGGCGTTGGGCGTCGTCGGCCGGGACCTGCGGTGGGTCCGAGGGCGGGGCGTCGCCGTGCCGGAAGGCCCGCCACGGGGGCGCCTCGGGCAGGTGCTCGATGCCGTCGTGCGGGGTGCCTGTCCCCTGGTAGACCCACCAGTCCTGCGTCTGCGTCATGCTGCTCCTTCGCCGGCGCCGCGGGTGCCGGACATCGGGCTGTCCTGTTTGCTGAAGACGCACGTCGGGTCGTCCCACAGCAGGGTGATCTGCTTGCCCAGGCTCGCCGGATCGTGGCGCTTGCGCTTGCGCACCTCCAGGACGCTGTCCGGCAGTTCGGCCAGCTGGGTGGGAGGTCGGCCGTCGCGCAGCTCGTCCAGGAGGGCGGCGGGGTCGCCCGCGTCGCGCCGCCAGACCATGACGGGGATGCCGTCCTCCAGGAGGGCGTCGAGCACGGCGTCCCGGATGAGCGGGTCCTCGGGGTCGTACGGGGAGCCCAGCCCGAGGCAGGCGAGGTCCGTGTGGAGCCGCAGCCACTCCTCGACGTCGGAGGGGTCGGTCAGGCGCAGCGGCTGGTACTTGCTGTCGGGACAGTCCCAGGTCACGTCGGGGCAGTCCGTGTCCCCGCATGTCTGGGTACCGGTGGTGTCGGGGCTCATCCAGCCGATGCGTTCCAGGGCGTCACCGGGCGGGCAGTCGCGGTCCAGGGCCGCCCAGCGGCGGCGCCACTCCTCGTGCAGGAAGTCGTCCTTGTAGCGCCTGAGGGAGCGGACGACGACCTGGCACCTGCGGCTGAGGGGCCGGCCGGACGAGCCGCTCGGCCACAGCTCTACCGGATGGCCGAGCAACGAGTCCGGCAGCAGGAACTCCACGCGCCGGTTCGCGTCCCAGTCGACCTGCTCCTGAGCACGCCAGGCGGCCAGGAACTCGTGTCCGTGGGCCTGGAGTTCGTCACCGGTGAAGGGGCCGGGCGAGGGCCATGAACAGTGGAAGGCGGGTTTGTCTCCCGTGACGCCCTCGTAGTGGAAGCCGCGCAGCGAGTACCGGCGCTGGGTGTACGGCAGGTCGCTCGGGGCGTCCTCCTCCTCGACCCGTATCTGGATGACGACCTGCCGCTCGCCCGTCGAGCGCACGCCGTCGCCCGGCGGGCAGTGGTCGTCGCGACCGCCGCGCGGGGCTGCGGCGATCAGTGCGCCGAGTCGGCCGCTGCGGCCCGGCTCGGCGTCGAGCAGGCGCAGGAATCCGAGCAGGTCCGCCCGCCGCGGGTCGGGGCCGGAGGCGGAGACCGGCTCGCGCGCGTCGTAGAGCCGGAACAGCACCTGCGGGAGGACCGGGCCGCAGTCCAGCGGACGCCCGGCCGCCCGCCGGTCGCCGACGTACCGGATCACCGCGGCCCGCCCGAAGTCGTCCGCGTGGGCGCGCAGTTCCTCGACGAGACGCAGCATGAGGTCGCCGGGCACGGGTCCGTCCGGCCGGATCAGCGCGGTGGCGGCGAGGTTGAACCAGGCGGCGCCGATGTCGTCCGGCCGCAGCTCCAGCAACGCGTCCCGCAACTCCCTCAGCCTCCCGGCACGACGGGCGGCACGCACGATGGCGCGCAGGTGTGTGCGGGGCTCGGGGGACTCGGTCACCGGCATGGCGTGATCGAGGCCCATGTGTTCACCCGTGAGCAGCAGCAGTTCCTGCCGTGCGTCGAGGCGGGTCAGTCCGTCGGTGGCGAGCAGGATCTCCACCAGCTGCCGGTAGGCGTTCGAGCGGCGGACCCGGTACATCCCGCCGAGACCGGTGAGCCGCCGGCGCCAGGGGGGCACTCACTCCTCCCCGAGCGCCAGTCCGGACGCGACGAGCAACTCCCGGACCCGCTGGGTGCCGATGTCGTCCGACGCGATCTCCTTCAGCGCGTGGTACATGGCTTTCAGGGCGGCGTCGGCGGTCAGGGTGGTCCGTCGGATACGGCGGTCCAGTGCGCGCAGGTGCGTGCGGGTCTCCGCGGACTCGGGCACGTCGAAGGGGCCTTCGAGCCCCAGTTCCTCGCCCATGATCTCCAGCAGTTCGTGCCGGGTGTCGAGCCGGTGCAGCGCCGGGCACCCCATGAGGGCGTCGAGCAGTTCCTTCCGCTCCGGGAGCACGAAGGTCGCGGGCGGTGGCTGGGTGGCCGGCACCGGCGCGGGTGCGGCGACCGGCGCGGGCAGCCGCAGCGGCGGGGCGGTACCGGCGGGTTCACGCGGGGGGAGCAAGGGCACCGGTCCCAGCTCCGGCACCGTCTCGTACGGCTGGTTCGTCAGCAGCCGCAGCAGCGCCTCCGAGCCCGGGACCGTCAGCTCCTCCACCGCGTAGCGGGTGTGGGTGCTGCCGCCCAGCCACATCGGCAGGTCTGCGGGGGACCCGCCGGGCAGGACGACGGGGACGATCCTGTCCAGCGCGGCGTCCGGGTCCTCGTACACCATGTTCCGCAGCAGTCGCGCCTCCCACTGCACCCCGGCGCCCTCACCGGCCCCGGCGTCGCCCTCCGCGCGCCTCTTGTACTCGGGTGAGGCGACGACGATCACGTGCCGGCTGTCCCTGATGCCGCGCAGCATCCACAGCGCCCAGTCCTGACGGCGTTCCCCGGCGGGCAGGTCCAGTTCGGCGGGGACCCCGCAGCCGCGCAGGAAGTGGTAGAAGTCCCGCACGTGTTCGATGTGCTTGTCGTCGTCATGGGCGTACGAGATGAACACCCGCCCCGCTGCCGGCCCGTCACTCATGTGGCCTCCCCCTTGCCTCTCGCGCACCACGACGAGTGGGTCCATGATGACTCAACAAGAGTCGCAGGGGGGCGCGTTCGAGCAGGTCGCCGCACGCCGTCCCCTAGGGCCTGCCGTTTGGATCATGCCGGCGTCGCGGCGTGGCTGAGAGGCGCAGTTCCTCCCAGCCGACCTGATCCGAACGACAGACCCCAGGGCACTCCCTCATACGGCGTCCCGGGGCGGAGCCCGCCTCCGGCAGGACGCCCCGGGGCCGTCCTCGGGCGTCTGCTGGAGTCATGGACCTCAACGACGGACGCGGGCGGCGGGTGACCGTCGTGTGGGCCGACGCAGGGGCCGGGCGGCACGTGCGCGTGCGGGTGCCGTCGGGCGTGGTGTACGACATCATGGGCCGCCGCATCGGGGAGCGGGCCGCGGTGTCCGCCTCACCGGATCCGGTGTACGTCGTCTCGCGCGCCGCCGGGCCTGCCGTCGCGGCGGAGCCGACGGGACGGGGCCGCCGGGTGCCCCGTCCCCTCTCCGCCGCCGAACACATCGTCCTCAGTCAGCGCTACGCCGCCCGCAACGCCGCTCCCGGCAAGGACGACGGCGACGCGCCACCGCCGTACGGCTACCGCCTGGGCCGCCGCACGCGCATGAGCGTCGACGTCTACAACTTCGGCGCCTCGGGGCGGCAGGTGAGCGTCGCGGCGGAGGCCATGGGGGCGGGCTGGTCGGTCGGCGCGGTGGGCGGCACGCGTGTGTGGGTGCCAGCCGGGGGGCGCGTCGGTGTGGAGTTCGTGATCGTCGCGGGGCGGTCGGTGCCCCGGCGGACGGACCGTCGGCCGGCGTTCGGGGCGAGGCTGGACGACGGGAGCGAAGTGCCCGGCAGCGTAGCCCTGGTCCACCTGCGGTAGGTCACCGGACGTAGCGCACCGATCGCCTCCCGTGTCCGTCACGCGCCCGCGCGAAGGTCCGGGTTAACGGGGGTAACACTGCAGGTCAGACACAACTTGATGGAGAAAGCGCATACCGACCACTCAGTTAGATGAAACCCTCGCCTTTTTCTTTACCCCGAAGTAACGTGCGTGGCTCGCCCTCCCCCCACCTCCCTGCGGTCCGCCGCACCGGACCCGAGCCATGCAAGGAGCACGGGATGTCCCCGTCCTACGACCCGTCACCACCGCACCCCTTCGGGCCGGGTGACCCCGCACCGACATACCCCACCTACCCCTGGCAGCCCCCCGTCCCGCCGGAGCCCCCCTCACCCCCACGGCACCGGACCCCCGACCACCCGCCCCTGGGCCACCACAGCGACCTGAGGATCCTGCGCACCGCCTACCGGTGGCAGCGGCGCGTGGCGACGCTCACCGCGCTCGGCTACTTCACGCTGTTCCTGATCCTGTCCGCGACCGCGCCCGGGTTCATGTCGAGCACGATCACCGACGGACTGCCCGTCGGGCTGCTGCTCGCCCTGATCCAGCTGCCGGTGACCTGGCTGGCGATCTGGCTGTACGAGCACACCGCCCGCCGTCACGTCGACCCGCTCGCGGACCGCATCCGCAAGGAGGCCGCGGTGGAAGCCAAGCGCGAGGCCGGCACGAGGGGGACGCGGCGATGACGAACTTCACCGGAGACGCGCAGGCGATGTCACTGGTCGCGTTCTGCGCCGTGGCCACGATCACCTTGCTGCTGTGCGTGATGACGGGCCCCGACCGGGACGACCTCGACGAGTTCTACACCGGCTACAGCTCCCTGTCGCCCATGCGCAACGGCCTGGCGATCGCGGGCGACTACATCAGCGCGGCCACCGTCCTGGGCACGACCGGCGTGATCGCGCTGTGCGGCTACGACGGCATCGTGCTCGCGCTGAGCACCGCCCTGTCGCTGATGCTGCTGATGTTCCTGCTGGCCGAACCGCTGCGCAACGCGGGCCGGTTCACGATGGGCGACGCGCTGGCACGCCGTATGCCCGGCCGTGGCGTGCGCATCGCGGCGTGCGCGGTGACCCTGGCCGCGCTGGTGCCGCTGATGCTGGTGCAGCTGGCCGGCACCGGGCAGCTGCTGGCGTTCATCCTGGGCTTCACGGGCGAGTCCTTCCAGACCGGCTGCATCATCGGCCTGGGCGTGCTGATGATCAGCTACGCGGCGATCGGCGGGATGAAGGGCACGGCCCTCATCCAGATCCTGAAGATCGTGATGCTGCTCGGCTCGGGCGCCGTGGTCGCCGTCCTGATGCTGGACCGCTTCGACTGGGACCCGACCGCGCTGTTCGACGCGGCGGCGCGGCAGAGCGGCGTCGGCTCGGCGTTCCTGGAGTCGGGACTGCAGTTCGCTGGCGGCCCGTACCCCCGCCTCGACATGATCAGCTCCCAGCTCGCGGTCGTGCTCGGCGGTGCCTGCCTGCCGCACATCACGATGCGCATGTACACCGCGAGCGGTGCGCGTCAGGTGCGGCGTTCGATGTCGTGGGCGGTGTCGAGCGTGGCGGTGTTCGTGCTGATGATCACGGTGATCGGCTTCGGCGCGACCGCGCTGATCGGCCGCCAGGTCATCGCCGGGGAGGACCCGCAGGGCAACACGGCCTATCTGCTGGGCTCCAGGGCCGCGTTCGGCGCCGAGGTCTCGACCGCGGAGACCCTCCTGTTCACGGCGGTCACCACGGCCATCTTCCTCACCGTGCTCGCCTCGGTCGCGGGCATGATCCTCGCCTGCGCGAACTCGCTCGCCCACGACGTGTTCGCCCCCCGGCTGCGGGAGCTGTCCGGGCGCCGTGAGATGACGCTGGCACGGCTGTCGGCGCTGGCGGTGGGCGTCCCGGCGATCATCCTGGCGACGATGGTCCAGCACCGCAGCCTCCAGCCCCTGGTGACCCTGTCCTTCACGCTGGGCGCCTCCGCCATCGCCCCGGCCCTCGTCTACAGCCTCTTCTGGCGCCGGTACACCCGGACCGGGCTGATGTGGACGCTGATCGGCGGCTCGGTGGTGGTGCTGGCGCTGATGCCGGGGACCAACCTGGTCTCCGGGTCCCCGATCTCGGCCTTCCCGCACGCCGACTTCAACTGGTTCCCGTTCACGACACCGGGGCTGGTTTCGATTCCGGCCGGGTTCGCCCTCGGGTGGCTGGGCACGGTCCTCTCCGGCCGGCAGAAGACGGAGGAGCAGCGGCGGGAGTACGAGGCAGTGGAGGGGTGGATCCTGGCGGGGGCGGTACGCAGGAGCAGCTGACGGCCTGAAGCGGGGGCTCGCGGAGCGACCGACGCGGGCGACGGCGACGGCGACCGAAGACTGCGGCACCCCACCCGCGGGGCGGCGGACAACGGCAACCGAGGACCGCGGCCCCCGACCCGCGGGGCGCCGGACAACGGGCGACCGAAGACCGCGGCCGTCGACCCGCGGGGCGGCGTTCGCCGCTGCTGGTCACTCCCGGACCTGTGCCGTCAGCGCCGTCAGGCTGTTGCGCATCTGCCCGATGTGCGCCCGCACCTCGTCCCACATCGTCTGGTGCTCGCGCAGCACCTGCTCCGTCTCCCGGGCGATCTGGTCCGCCTGCTGCCGGGCCTCAGCGAGCACCTCCGCCGCGCGTGCCCGGGCCCGCTCCTGCAGCCGCTCCGCCGAGGCCTCCGCATCCGCCACCGCCTGCTTAGCCGCGAACAGCGAGGCCTCGGCCCGAGCCACCCGCTCCTCCTCCGCCAGTTCCAGGGCCGCCAGCCGCTCACCGGCCTCCCGCTCGACCTCCGCCAACCGCTGGGCCTGCTCCTTGGCGTACTCGGCCTGCAACCTGGACGTGCGCTGGCGCACCTCGCGCAACAAGCCGAGCTCCTCCCCGCGCCCCTCCTTCACCGCCCGCCGGGAGGAGATACGGATCTCGCCCGCCTCGGCGCGGGCGGCGCTGACCCTCTCCCGGGCGTACACGTCGGCTTCGGCGCTCACGGCCTCGGCGTGCGCCTGCGCCGCCTCGCGCACGCGGTCGGCATGCGCCTGCGCCTCGTCCATCAGGCGCTGCGCCTCCTGCCGCGCGCCCTCCCGGACGACCGCGGCCTCCTCCTGCACCAGCTCGAAGATCCGGTGCGCGCGCTCACCGAGCGCCTCGTACGTCTGCGGGGTGAGCTGCGCCACCACCTCCCGCAGCCGCTCCGCCTCCGCGTCCATCTCCTTGGCCAGCACGGTGAGCCGGGCGGCCCGCTCCCATGCGGCGTCACGGTCGCGGAAGAGGGCTTCGACGTAGGCGTCGACCTGTTCGGGACGGTAGCCGCGCCCTCGCACGACCACGAAGTCGTGCCGCGAGACCGGTGCGCCGCTCATCCTGGGACCCCTTTCCGCCGAACGGATGCGAAATGATGATTTAGCGCACATCTTGATGTATCGGACAGAACCGTTCATAACGCGACACTCCGCGCATACCGTTCGACTGACTCCGAGGCAGCACGAGAAGCGCAGGTGAGAAGGGGTGCAGGCCCGAGACGGACAAGGGAAGCGGCCACCAGCAGGCGGAGCACAGGGCTCCGACGCCGCCGTACGCCGCCTCTCCCTGCGCACACGCAAGAGCCTCTCCGGGCGCGCATGCAAGGGCCGCTCCCGGGCGCACAGGAAAGGGCCGCTCCCGGGCGCACAGGAAAGGGCCGGCCTCGGTCGTACAACCGAAGGCCGGCCCTTTCCCGTCGCGCGCCCGCCGCCCTCAGCGGCAGCGGGGCGGCGACGTCACCGCACGAGGACGGACGGCGTCACAGCAGCCCGTCCCACATCTGCTCCAGCAGCACCGACCACCAGCTCTCCGGCGAGCCGAGCGCCGCCGGGTCGAGGGCGGCGAGCTGGGCCTGGAAGTCGACGGTCCAACGGCCCGCCTGCTCCTGGTTCAGACCGAAGCGCAGCCGCCACATCCGGCCGAGCAACGCCAGACAGCGCTGGAACTCGGGCAGCCCGGTGTTCACGAACTGCGGCGGCACGGGCGCACCGCCCGGCCCCGCCTCCACCGGCACGGCGACGATGTTCGCCGTCCCGTACTGCACACACAGCGCCCTGCCGAAGTCGCTGCCCATCACGAGGTACGAACCCGCGTCCGACGCCGGCTGCACCCCCCGCTCCTGCGCCAGCTCCGCCAGCGTCGGAACGGGCCGCCCCGGCTGGGCCTGCGCCCAGAAGAACGGGCCCATGTCCATCGGCAGACCACCGACGACCAGGCTGTGCGCCACGACCGGCGGCACGCCCTGCCGGGACACGGCGGCCTGCTCGAACCGGAAGATCCCCGGCCCGAACGCCCCCGCCAGCTCCTGTGCCACGCCCTCCGGCGGTACCGGCGGCACCGGCTGCACCTGCGGAAGCGGCGCGCGCACCGGCGCCGGTCGGGCGGGACCGTCGGCCACCTGGTGCAACTCGCCCTGATGCGCGAGCAGTTGCCGCATACCCTGCTGCCGGCTCGCGTGATCCGTGCCGTACGGCGCGATGGACGTGATCCGCGCCTGCGGCCACTGCTCCCGGATCATCCGCGCGCAGTAGGCGCCCGGCAGCTCACACGACTCCAACTCGGTGTGCAGCTCCAGCACCTGGTCCGGGGGCACGTTCATGCCCCGCAGCTCGTGGAAGATCTGCCACTCCGGATGCGGCGTGCCCGGTGCCGAACGCCGGATCAGCTGCTGCTCCGACCCGTCCTGCGCGCGGTAGCGCAACACGGCCTGGTAGCCGGGACCGACGGTCGGCTGACCGGTGGGCTGCTGCGGGTAGCCGTACGCCGGGGGCTGCACCGCTCCGGGCTGCCCCGGCGGCTGGGCGACGGCGCCGGGCGGCGCGGGGGGTTGGGGAGCGCCGGGCGGCATGCCGGGAGGACCGGGCGGGGTGGGAGGACCGGGGACGCCGGGGGCGCCGGGGGGCGCCGGGACACCAGGGGCGCCGGGCATGCCGGGAGCCGCCGGGACACCAGGGGCGCCGGGCATGCCGGGAGCCGCCGGGACACCGGGAGCGCCGGGGGCCTGCGGTGGCGGAGGCACGCCGGGGCCGCCGACCGGCGGCGCGGCCAGCACCGTCTCCGCATGGTGCACGGCACCTCGGTCGCCGCCCACGGGACCCTGGACGCCCTGCCCACCCGGCATCCCCGGGGCACCGGGAGGACCGGGCGGGTTGGGAACGCCGGGCGGATTCGGCGCGCCAGGCGCACCCGGCGCACCGGGCGCACCCGGAGGAGGCGGCGGACCGCCCGCCCGGCCCGGGTCGGCGAACACGGTCGCGGCATGATGCACACCGCCCGCAGGCGTACCACCGGGCGTACCCGGCGCATGCGGAACACCGGGCGGCTGCGGCGCACCGGGCGGACCCGGAACACCGGGCGGCTGCGGCACACCCGGCGGCTGCGGAGCCCCCGGCCCGGCAGCACCCTCAGGCCCGTCGGGCCCCAAGGCCGACACCATCTGCGTAGGAACGTACCCACCGGCCGGCGCACCCGGAGCGGCCGCCGGAGGAGGCGTAGCGCCGGCCCCCGGACCCCCCGCACCGGGTATCCCGGGCGGGCCCGGCGGCGGAGGCGGCGTCGCCCCGGCCCCCGGACGGCCCACCGGAGGCGCCGCCTTGCTCGTCACCGCGTCGGCGATGTCCCCGGCGTCCGGCGCGAGCGACTGCCCACCCCGCGAACCGTAAGACGGCGCACCCGGCGCAGGCGGAGGCGTGGCACCCGGCCCCGGAACCCCGGCAGGCGGCGTACCCGGCACGCCCCCACCCTGCGGATAGCCGTACGACGACCCACCCCGCGTACCCTGCGCACCCGGCGCGTTCGGGTCGGCGAGCGCCGGCTCCACCGCCGTCGACGGAAGCTGACTACCGCCCGACATCAACGCCGTCGCGGCATCCGGCGCCACCGGCGCGGGCGCGATGTCGTCAGCGCTCAGCGGCGGCGCGAACACCGTCTCCGGCAACGGCACCGAACGGTCCTCACCCGCATCGGCGTTGGTGTCCGTCCCGGCCCAGGGAGTCGCCCCGTCAGGCACACCGGGCACCCCCGGCGCGGGAGCGGCCGAAGACCCGCCCGCACCGGCGGAACCGCCCCCCGCCGGCACCCCACCCTGCGTCTCGGCAAGCGCACCGGCAGCGGAATCCGAACCACCCATCCGGTCCGCCGCCTCCTGCAACCACTCCGGCGGAGTCAGCAGGAACGACGTCTGGTTCAGGTCCACCCGAGCCGGAGCAGCCGGCGCCGGTTGCGCGACCGCGTCCGCACGGCCGTACTCCTCCTCGTACCGGCGAATGACCTCACCCACCGGCAACGCAGGCCACAGCGTCGCCTCCCCGCTGTCCCGCGCGATCACCAGCCGCTGCTCGCCCCCCTCCGAACGCGGCCCGTCCGCCCGGTCCTCGGCCCACACCACGAACCCGAGCTCGAACTCCCGCACCCGCACCTCACGATGCTGATACGCCGGCACATCCCCGTTGATCCACTCTTCCGCGCGCTCCTGCGCCTGCGCGAACGTCACCATCGCGAAGCTCACTCCCCCACAGCCGCGGCAGCCACGGGCACCGCACGCGCGAACCCACCGTCCACCATCAGATTCGCCACCGTCTCCAACTCAGGCGGCGAACCCGCCAGTCGGGACAGAAACGCGTCGAAGTCCTCACCGCACGGCAGCAGCAACCGCTCCACCCGCTCCGCCGGCGGCCACGACGGATCCACATCGCGCACGTCGTCGTACGAGCAGAACCACACCGAACCGATCCGGTCGCCCTTCACCTTCACGGCCAGCAACCCGCCCTGCACGAACCCGACACCCAGGTAATCCTTGGTCAGATGGTCCCGCAGGCACTTGTTGACATAGACCAGGTCGTTGACAGCCGCCTCGTCCCGGACCGTGAACAGCGGCTGGTCCACCAGCAGACCCAACTCCGGGTCCAACGCCGTCCCCACGGGAGCACACCCGCCCGCCGCCTTCAAAAACGACCGATACGCACCCGGCAGCCGGTACCCGAGGTCCTCCTCCACCCCCAGCACCTGCGACTCCGTCACCGCCACACCCGACTTCGGCAGCCGGAAATGCGCCGGCCGCGTCTCCTGCAACGGCCGCGTCCCCCGCTTGTCCTGATCCACCCCCGACGTCGCTATGCCACCGTGATGCCGCAGCAACGCCTTCACCTCGACCGGCACCAACTCCAGCCGCCGCGAACCCACCACGTGATGCCACGTCCAGCCGTGCGGCGTCGCCACCGCCGGAACCGTGTCCCACAGATCGTGCCCCGACGCCGCCAACGCCGCGTTCGCCGACACATAGTCCGTCAGCCGCAACTCGTCGACACCGAAACCCTCCGGCGGCTCCGCGATCTCCGCCGCAGCCCGCGCATACGGTGAGAAGTCGGGATAACCACCCTCGTCGACCCGTACTCCTCTCGGGTGACGGGCCGCCCGGACCGGATCCGGGAAATGCACGACCTGCCCGGCGTAGGCCGCGTTCGGCGGCGCGGCTCGCTGCCCGAGCCGACCTGTCGTCATGGCGGTTGCCCCCTGCGGCGTCCTGATACGGCCCGCCACGACCACTCTCGGTCACAACGGCCTCGTATCCACTGTCTCTCGTGCCTCCACGCGTCACCGCATGGAAAGCGGTGCCGACAGCCTATGCGGTACGACGACACCGGTCACCGGCACCGGCCACGACCCCCTCCGCTTCCGTGACCAGCCGTCACCTCGCCGTGACAGCCCGCCCAAACCCGGGCGTGTCGCGCCGCCCCAGTTTCCGCACCCACCACGCCATTTGGCACTCTGTGACGTCCGAGAGCATGCCCGGGGGATGCTCAGGAGGGGATGATGAGCATGAACGTGACGCAGACAGGCCCACACGCCGCGAGTTCCGGCGACCCCCGCATCGGCTGGAGCGCCGCCGAAACACCCCACGCGCCGACCCTCCGGCACCGCCGCGACGGCATACTCCCCACCGTCGCCGCCGCCCTCTCCGTGCGCGGCGCCACCCTCACCGGCACCGCCGCCCGCGGCGACCAGCCCCCCGCCCTGCACCACCTCGTCCAGGACTTCCTCGACACCCTCACCAGCGGCCAACGCGACCGCTTCACCGGCCGCTGCGCCGAAACCATCCTCATCTCACGCCACATCGCCACCGCGGACGCCGCACGCAGCAAACGCGCCGCCCGCAAACCCATGACCAACGGCGAAGCCCGCAAAGCCCTCAAACAGGCCAAACTCACCGCCCGCCGCATCCGCGAGGACGGCGACCCCCTCCACGGCAGCTTCGCCACCCCCTGCCGCGCCTGCACCGCCCTCAGCGCCCACTTCGGCGTCCGCATCGTCGACCCCACGGCAACCGACAACTGACCCCGCCCCCGCCCCGCCCCTGCAGCACACCGCACAGGCACAGACGAACGAAGGGCAGATGCACACCGACCGCACCTCCACCACCCGCTTCCCCGTCCCCGTCGACGCCACCCTGCGCGCCGCCGGCTGGCAACCCGGACGCTGGGACATCAAACAAGCCGAGATCTGGGCCGACACCCTGCGCGAACACACCTCACCCGCCGGCCACCGCCACACCGTCTTCCCCGCCGCCGTGGAAGCCTGGGCCGAATTCGGCGGCCTACGCCTCACCCCCACCGGCCCCGGCCGTCAGGTCGCCCCCGCCAACCTCCACTTCGACCCCCTCCACGGCCTCCACATGGCCCGCACCCTCGGCGACCTCGGCCGCGCCCTCGACACCGAGGTCTGCCCCCTCGGCGCCGAAACCGACACCCAGGCCCTCCTCGCCATCGACACCGAAGGCCGCATCTACACCCTCGACCACACCGGCGACTGGTACCTCGGCCCCGACATCGACCAAGCCCTCACCGGACTCGTCGTAGGCATAGAACCGGTACGACTCACAGCAGGCTGAACCCACCCCGCACCGGACAGCACCCACACCGGACGAAACCCCAACGCCCCGCCCCAGCACTACACCGCCGGAATCACCGCAGACACCCGAAAACCACCCGCGTCCGTCGGCCCCGACACGAACACCCCACCCAGCGCCACGACCCGCTCCTTCATCCCCACCAAGCCATTACCCCCCGACGGCAACCGCGCCGACGACGCCGACGACAACTCCGGCGGCGGCTCGTTCTCCACCTGCATCGCGATCTCCGACACCCGATGCGCGAGCCGCACATACGTCTTCGCCCCCGCAGCATGCTTGTGGACGTTCGTCAGCGCCTCCTGCACCACCCGGAACGCCGTCTGCTCCACCTCCGGCGCATACGAACGCGACTCCCCCTCCACGGACAGATCCACCACCATCCCCGCAGCGGCCGACTGCCCGATCAACTCGTCCAACTCCGACAGACAAGGCCCCTCACCGGCCCCCTCGTCCCCACCGGACCGCCCCCGATCAGCAGCGGCAGCCGCAGCGACCCCCACCGCCGCGAGCGGCACCACAGCCCGCTCCCGCTCCCCACCACCAGCACTGCGCAGCACCCCGAGCATCTCCCGCAACTCGGTCAACGCCTGCCGCCCCATGTCCCCCACCAGCGCGGCGTTCTTCACCGCCTTCTCCGGATCCTTGCGCGCGACCGCCTGCAACGCCGCCGCATGCACCACCATCAAACTCACCCGATGCGCGACGACGTCATGCATCTCCCGAGCGATCCGCGTCCGCTCCTCACCCCGCGCCCACTCCGCACGCTCCTCCGCCCGCTCGGCCAGCAGCTGAAGCTCCCGCTCCAAACTGTCCGCCCGCTCCCGCAGACTCTCCATGAGCCGCCGCCGCGCCCCCACATAGAGCCCCAGCAGCAGCGGAGGCGCCGTCAACCCGATCGCGGTGGTACCGGAGGCGAACGGAATCACCCAGTCCCCGAACGTCAGATTCCCCCGCGCCACGTCCTGCCGCACCCACACGAACGTCACGATCAACATCCCCACGAACGACATCCCCGCGAGCGAGGCGATGATCCGCCGCGGCAGCTCCGACGCGGCCAGGGTGTACAGGCCGACGATGCCCATCAAGAAGCCCATCTGGGCGGGCATCACCGCGATCGACACCAACACGACGGCGATCGGCCACCGGCGGCGCAACACCAGCACCGACCCGGCCAGAACCCCGAACACCACCCCCACGGCCACCGGAATCCCGGCATCCCGCGCGAACCGAACCCCCTCGGCCCCGCACTCCAGCGCGGACGCCACGCCCAGCCCCACATCCAGCACGGCACTGCGCAACCTGCCCCACCACCACGGTCCCGCCCCCGGTGGCGGGTTCCCGGCGTGGTCTTCCCCCGTCGTGGTCATGGCTCCAGCCTACGGGCGGGTGCCCCCGGTTTTCCGGCGACTTTTACGGACTGGCCTACACCACAGCCCGTGACCGAGCGCGCACGAAACAACCCGAAATCCCTCGAACTGCTGAACCACCCTCCGTTCGACACCGGAACGAATCATTCCGGCCGGACGGTATGCCCATGGCACATCCACAAGGCAAATACGCCGACTTCGAAGCACTGCGGGAGCGGGCCGTGGCGCTACGGCGCACGGGACTCAGCCGGCGCCAGATCCGCGACCGACTGCACGTCGACAACAACGACATCCTCAACCGGCTGCTGGAGGGCGAGCCCCCACCGGAGTGGACGAAACGCCCGAACGCCAAGGACGACCTGAGGGACCGGGCCAGGGAGCTCCGACTCCAGGGCTGGACGTACGACCGGATCCAGGTGGAGCTGGGATGCTCGAAGAGCTCGATCTCACTGTGGGTCCGGGATCTGCCGAAGCCCGAACGGCGGGATCCGTCGGAGCAGGCGAAGCTGGCGGCCAGGAAGAGGTGGGAGCACGAACTGGCGGTGCGCGACCAGGAGCGACAGCGAACCAAGGCGGCCGCAGCAGCTGAGGTCGGCGCAATGACATCCCGCGATCTGTTCATGACGGGCGTGGCCCTCTACTGGGCCGAGGGCGCCAAGGACAAGCCGTACGCGAGGCGCGAGAACGTACAGTTCGTCAACAGCGACCCGGGCGTGATCCGCATCTACCTGGCCTGGCTGGACCTCCTGGGCGTTGACAGCGAACGTCTTCGCTACCGGGTCATGATCCACGCGACGGGGGACGTCGAAGGCGCCGAGCGCTACTGGGCCGACCTGGTCGGCGTGGATGTCTCCGCGTTCCAGACAACGACGATCAAGAAGCACAACCCCAAGACCGTCCGGAAGAACGTGGGCGAAAACTACCGGGGATGCCTCGTGGTCAGCGTGCGGCAGTGCGCCGAGCTGTACCGCCGCATCGAGGGGTGGTGGAACGGAATCGTTCTTGGCATACAGCCAGGCTCCGGTAAGGTCTGATGCAGCGATCCGCCGTAGTGTAATTGGCAGCACGACACCCTTTGGAGGTGTTCGGTCTAGGTTCGAGTCCTAGCGGCGGAGCTGCTCTTCCGGGCCCTGACAGCCAAGTCAGGGCCCGCTCTCATGTCCCCCACGAAACGCCCCGGTATCCTGCGGATGTCACCCACCCTCTCCACAGCCGAAGGGCATCCCGTGAGCGCCATTCGCCCGGCAGCCGTCGTCGTTCTCGCAGCGGGTGAGGGCACCCGTATGAAGTCGGCCACACCCAAGGTCCTGCACGAGCTGTGCGGACGCAGCCTCGTAGGCCATGTGCTCGCCGCCGCAGGCGAGTTGCAGCCCGAGAACCTCGTCGTGGTGGTCGGGCACGCACGCGAGCAGGTCGCCGCGCATCTCGCCGAGATCGACCCCGGTGTGCGGACCGCGATCCAGGCGGAGCAGAACGGTACGGGGCACGCGGTACGGATGGGCCTGGAGGAGCTCGGCGGTGCCGTCGACGGGACGGTGGTCGTCGTCTGCGGGGACACTCCGCTGCTGTCCGGTGAGACCCTGACCCGCCTCGCCGCGACCCACTCCGCCGACGGCAATGCCGTCACCGTGCTGACCGCCGAGGTGCCGGACGCGACGGGTTACGGCCGGATCGTACGCGACGGTGTCTCCGGTGCGGTCACCGCGATCGTCGAGCACAAGGACGCGACCGAGGCGCAGCGGGCGATCCGGGAGATCAACTCGGGGGTGTTCGCGTTCGACGGGCGGTTGCTCGCGGATGCGCTCGGGAAGGTGCGGACCGACAACAGTCAGGGTGAGGAGTATCTGACCGATGTTCTGGGGATTCTGCGGGAGGCCGGTCATCGTGTGGGTGCTTCCGTTGCGGGTGATCACCGGGAGATCGCGGGGATCAACAATCGGGTGCAGCTCGCGGAGGCGCGTCGCATCCTGAATGACCGGTTGTTGACGCGGGCGATGTTGGAGGGTGTGACGGTGGTCGACCCTGCTACGACTTGGGTCGATGTGACGGTCACGTTCGAGCGGGATGCGGTTGTGCATCCGGGTACGCAGTTGCTGGGTTCCACGCATGTGGGTGAGGGCGCCGAGGTGGGGCCGAACAGCCGGTTGACGGACACGCGTGTCGGCGCCGGTGCTCGTGTGGACAACACGGTGGCTTACAGCTCTCATGTCGGGCCGAACGCGTCCGTGGGGCCGTTCGCGTATCTGCGGCCGGGTACGCGGTTGGGTGCGAAGGGCAAGATCGGTACGTTCGTCGAGACGAAGAACGCTTCGGTCGGTGAGGGTACGAAGATTCCGCATCTGTCGTATGTCGGTGACGCGACGATCGGTGAGTACTCGAACATCGGTGCCGCGAGTGTGTTTGTGAACTATGACGGACAGGACAAACACCACACGACGATCGGTTCGCACTGTCGTACCGGTTCGGACAACATGTTTGTGGCTCCTGTCACGGTCGGGGACGGTGCTTATACGGCTGCCGGCTCTGTGATCACGAAGAATGTGCCGCCCGGTTCGCTGGCCGTGGCCCGTGGCCAGCAGCGGAATATCGAGGGTTGGGTGGCTCGTAAGCGTCCGGGAAGTGCGGCCGCGAGGGCGGCCGAGGAGGCCTCTCGCCAGGGTGAGCGGGAGGACTGACCGGAAACCGGTGCGTCAAACACGGCGTACCGTGATAAGTGCAGACCCGCACCCCACCAGCTGAGACGGCTTCCCGCTGTTAGTCGGGACGGCCTGCTCGACACCCAGCTGCGACACCTCTGAGGAGACAGTGCTGTGACCGGGATCAAGACGACCGGCGAGAAGAAGATGATGTTCTTCTCCGGCCGCGCCCACCCCGAGCTTGCCGAGGAGGTCGCCCGGCAGTTGGGTGTCGGGGTCGTCCCGACGAAGGCCTTCGACTTCGCCAATGGCGAGATCTATGTGCGGTATCAGGAGTCGGCGCGTGGTGCGGACTGTTTCCTGATCCAGAGCCACACGGCTCCGATCAACAAGTGGATCATGGAGCAGTTGATCATGATCGACGCGTTGAAGCGTGCGTCGGCTCGCTCGATCACGGTGATCGTGCCGTTCTACGGTTACGCGCGCCAGGACAAGAAGCATCGTGGGCGTGAGCCGATCTCGGCGCGTCTGATCGCGGATCTGATGAAGACGGCGGGTGCGGATCGCATCCTGACCGTGGATCTGCATACGGACCAGATCCAGGGTTTCTTCGACGGCCCGGTGGATCACCTTTTCGCTCTTCCGCTGCTGGCGGACTATGTGGGCGCCAAGGTCGACAAGGAGAAGCTGACGGTCGTGTCGCCGGACGCGGGGCGTGTGCGGGTGGCGGACCGTTGGTGTGACCGGTTGGGTGCGCCGCTGGCGATCGTGCACAAGCGGCGTGACAAGGACGTGGCGAACCAGGTGACCGTCCACGAGGTCGTGGGTGAGGTCAAGGGCCGGGTGTGTGTCCTGGTGGACGACATGATCGACACTGGTGGCACGATCTGTGCGGCTGCGGACGCGTTGTTCGCGCACGGGGCGGAGGATGTCATCGTGACGGCGACGCACGGTGTGCTGTCGGGTCCGGCGGCGGATCGGTTGAAGAACTCGCGGGTGAGTGAGTTCGTGTTCACGAACACGTTGCCGACGCCGGGTGAGCTGAGCCGTGATCTGGACAAGCTGACGGTGCTGTCGATCGCGCCGACGATCGCGAGTGCGGCGCGTGAGGTGTTCGAGGACGGTTCGGTGACGAGCCTGTTCGACGAGCAGTAGAGATCCTTTTGGGTGCGGCCTCCTGGTCCGAGTAGACTGCTGCAGTTGCTCGGCGAGGGAGGCCGCATCCGTGTGTTCGGGTGTCGGTGGTCCGTTATCGACGCGCTCTTCGTAGCAGGCCGTTCGTGGCCGGGTGACCACGTCCGTTTCTACTTCTACGAGGAGTGATCCATATGTCCGAGGTGAAGCTCAGCGCCGAGACGCGCACCGAGTTCGGTAAGGGTGCCGCGCGCCGTATCCGTCGTGACAACAAGGTTCCGGGTGTGCTGTACGGGCACGGTTCGGACCCGCTGCACCTGACGCTGCCGGGTCACGACCTGCTGCTGGCGCTGCGTACGCCGAACGTGCTGATCGCGCTGGACATCGACGGCAAGACCAACGAGCTGGCGATCCCGAAGGCTGTGCAGCGTGACCCGCTGAAGGGCTTCCTGGAGCACGTGGACCTGCAGCTGGTCAAGCGCGGCGAGAAGGTCACGGTCGAGATCCCGGTGCAGACCGAGGGCGAGCTGGCCCCGGGCGGCAACCTGCTGGAGCACGTTCTGAACGCGCTGCCGGTCGAGACCGAGGCGACGCACATCCCCGAGGCCGTCACCGTGTCCGTGGAGGGTCTGGAGGCCGGTGCCTCGATCCTGGCCAAGGACATCGCGCTGCCGAAGGGCACGACGCTGGCCGTGGAGGAGGACGCCGTCGTCCTGCAGGTGCTGGCCGCGCAGGCGGAGGAGGCCCCTGAGGGCGAGGCCGCCGAGGGCGAGGAAGTCGCCGAGGCCTGATCCTCGGTTGCGGCAGGGGCGTGTTCCTCGGCTCTGTCATCGGTTTGTCAGCCGCTGTTCCCGTTGGGGGCAGCGGCTGGCGCGTATCTAAGGAGACATGGACGTGACGAGCGACCCGAGCGCGCCTTGGCTGATCGCCGGTCTGGGTAATCCGGGGCCCGACTATGCGATGAACCGGCACAACGTGGGGTTCATGGTGGTGGATCTGCTGGCGGAGCGGATCGGGGGGAGGTTCAAGCGGGCGGGCAAGGCTCAGGCGCAGGTCGTGGAGGGGCGGATCGGGCCGCCGGGGCCGGGTAGCCGTCGGGTGGTGGTGGTGAAGCCGATGTCGTACATGAATCTGTCGGGTGGGCCCGTGAACGCGCTGCGGGATTTCTACAAGGTGCCGGTGGGCAACATCGTGGCGGTTCATGACGAGTTGGACATCGATTTCGGCACGTTGCGGTTGAAGCTGGGTGGTGGCGACAACGGGCACAACGGGTTGAAGTCGATGACGAAGGTGATGGGTTCGGACTATCACCGGGTGCGGTTCGGGATCGGGCGGCCTCCGGGGCGTATGCCGGTGGCGGACTTCGTGTTGAAGGACTTCTCCTCCGCGGAGCGCAAGGAGCTGGACTATTTCGTGGACCGGGCGGCGGACGCGGTGGAGTGTCTGGTGATCGAGGGGTTGGAGCGGGCGCAAAGCACGTACAACTCCTGACTTGTCCGGCCGCTCGAACAACAGAAGTTGACCGGTAGTACGGGCATGGCCAAGGATCGCGGCCATGCCTTCTGCCGTTGTCTCCAGTCAGGGCGCTGTGGTCGCGTTGCGGTTCGGTCGTTTCGCGGCGATGGGTACGGTCGCGATGCTGATTCTGATCGCGGGTGTGTGGGCGTCGTGGGGCAGTGCGCAGCATGTGATGCTCACCAAGGGCCGGGAGCGCGGCACGATCGAGGTGGCGCGGTGTGGAGCGGACACGTGTCGTGGGCGGTACACGCCGGTGTCGGTGGGGTCGCAGCCGCGGCGGTCGGTCGTCATCGAGAAGAACGTGGCTGTGCGGGCGGGGGAGACGTACACGGTCGTGGTGAAGCCGGGCAGTGACGCGGTGGTGCGGTCGGGGCCGGCGGGTGTGCTGTACGCGTGGGTTCCGTTCGGTGGTGCGTTGCTGCTGGCGTCGGTCGTGGTGGCGGGTGGGTTGCGGCGGACGCGGGGCGCGTGGGTGCTGGCGGGGGCGGGTTTCGCGTTGCTCACGGCGGCGTTCGTGACGGTCTGAGGGTCTGCGCCGTTCTTGTTGGGTGTGGAGGATCTGTTTGTTGCCGCTTCGTGATTGACCGGCGGTCAGTCCGGGCTGGAAGCTGAGCCGCCCCCTCCACATCTTCCCGTTCCTTCTCGAAGATGGACTACTGCCTCATGCGTACCCTCACCCGCGTCGGCGCCCTGTCCGCCGTCGCCGCGGCCGCGGTTTTCTGCGGTCCGGCCGCCGCACACGCCACCCCTCCCGGGGACAACGGCACCGTCAAGATCCATGACGCCACCACCGGCGAGGAGCTGCGCAAGAACGAGCCGCACGTGTGCGAGTTCTATCTCGACGCGTTCGGTTTTGACAGCGTCCAGCAGGTCGACTGGCACATCGAGTCCTGGGCCCCGACGGCCGGCGTCAAGGGCGAGACCGTGAAGTCCGGTGAGATCACGCTGGACGGTGAAGGTCATGGCCGTACGGAGGACATGACTCTGCCCGACGGGCACTACAAGCTGTTCTGGAACTTCGAGGGCGAGCACGGCTCGGCGAAGCACAAGGTGTTCTGGACGGACTGCGAGGACGAGGACGAGGAGGAGCCCGGCGCGACGACGACGCCGAGTGCGTCCGCCTCGGAGCCCGCCACGCCGAGCGCGTCGGCCACCGAGCCGGCCGCGAGCCCGTCGGCGCCGGCCGAGGGTGGCGCGTCGCCGTCGTCGTCGCCGTCCTCGCAGGGCGGCGGGGGCGATCTGGCCGAGACCGGCAACGGTGCCCCGGTGGGTCTGCTGTCGGGTGCGGCGGCTGCTTTGGTGGCGGCGGGCGGTTATCTGCTGCTTCGCCGTCGTAAGGCCTGATGTTCCGCCTGTGACGAGGGGAAGGGCGGTGCCCCCGCGCTCGGTGCGAGCGCGGGGGCACCGCCCTTCCTGGCTGGTCCGCGGCCGGCGGGTCAGCCGGTGTTGCGCAGGCCCGCCGCCACACCGTTGACGGTGAGCAGCAGGGCGCGGGAGAGCAGCGGGTCGACTTCGGTGCCGGCGGCCGCGGCGTCGCGCTGGCGCTTGAGGAGGGCGACCTGGAGGTAGCTGATGGGGTCCAGGTAGGCGTCGCGGATGGCGAAGGTCTGCTTGAGGACGGGTGCCGCGTCGAGGAGCTCCTTCTCGCCGGTGACCTTGAGGACCTCGGCGACGGTGAGTTCGTGTTCGGCGCGGATGGTGTCGAAGACGTGCTTGAGCTCGTCCGGCACGAGGGTGTCGACGTAGTGCGCGGCGATCCGCAGGTCGGTCTTGGCGAGGGTCATCTCGACGTTGGAGATGAAGTTGCGGAAGAAGTGCCACTGCTCGTGCATCTCGTCGAGCACGGTGTCGAGTCCGGCCTCGCGCAGGGCCTTGAGGCCGGAGCCGACGCCGAACCAGCCGGGCACGATCTGCCGGGACTGGGTCCAGCCGAACACCCAGGGGATCGCGCGCAGGCCGTCGAGCGAGACGCCCGAGCCGGGGCGGCGGGCGGGTCGTGAGCCCAGGTGCAGGTCGGCGAGCTGGTCGACCGGCGTCGACGCGAGGAAGTACGTCGGCAGGTCGGGGTCTTCGACGAGCTTGCGGTAGGCGGCGTGGGCGGCGTCGCTGACGACGTCCATGGCGGCGTCCCAGCGGGCGAGGGCCTCGACGGACTGGCGGGGCGCGGTGTGCAGGGCGGAGGCCTGGAGGGTGGCCGCGACGGTCAGTTCCAGGTTCTCGCGGGCCAGGGAGGGCACGAGGTACTTGTCGGAGATGACCTCGCCCTGCTCGGTGACCTTGATCTCGCCCTCCAGGGTGCCCCAGGGCTGGGCGAGGATCGCGTCGTGGGAGGGGCCGCCGCCGCGGCCGACGGTGCCGCCGCGGCCGTGGAAGAGGCGCAGCCGGACGCCGTAGCGGTGAGCGACGTCGCGCAGGCGGCGCTGGGCGCGGTGGATCTCCCACTGGCTGGTGGTGATGCCGCCGAACTTGGAGGAGTCGGAGTAGCCGAGCATGACCTCCTGGACGTCGCCCCGCAGTGCCACGAGCCTGCGGTACGACGGGTCGGAGAGCATGTCCTCCAGGATGGTGTCGGCGGCCTTGAGCTCGTCGGTGGTCTCCAGCAGCGGGACGATGCCGATCTTGGCCCAGCCGGCGTGCAGGTCGATCAGGCCGGCCTCGCGGGCGAGGACGGTGGCGGCGAAGACGTCGTCGGCGCCCTGGCACATCGAGATGATGTACGACTCGATGACCTCGGGTCCGAAGACGGCGAGCGCCCGCTTGACGGTCCGGAACACGCCGAGGGTCTTCTCGCCGGCCGCGTCGACGGGCGCCGGGGTGGGCGCGAGGGGCCGGCGCGAGCGCAGTTCCTTGGCGAGGAGCTTGGTGCGGTAGTCGCGGGGCATGTCGGCGTAGCGCCAGGACTCCTCGCCGAGGCGGTCGAAGAGCTGGCCGAGGGCGTGGTGGTGGGCGTCGGCGTGTTCGCGTACGTCCATGGTGGCGAGCTGGAGGCCGAACGCGGACAGGGTGCGGATGGTCCGGTTCATCCGGCCTTCGGCGAACAGGCCGCCTCTGTGCTCGCGCAGCGAGGTCTGGATCAGGGTGAGGTCCTGGAGCAGTTCGCCGGTGCCGAGGTAGTCCCGGCCGGGCTCGTGCGGGATGTTCCGGGCCAGGCGGGTCTTGGTGTTCTCCAGCTTCTGCCGGATGCAGGTGGCCTTGAGCCGGTAGGGCTCCTCGGCGTTCAGGCGCTTGTAGCGGGGGCTGATCTCGGGGAGGGCTTCGAGGTCGGCCTTGAGGGACTCCAGGAGTTCCTCGGTGGCGCCGGTGTAGCGGATGGAGTTCGACAGGAAGCCGCGCAGCTCGTCGATCATCTCCAGGGCGTCGTTGATGCCGTGCTCGTGCTGGAGGATGAGGACGTCCCAGGTGACCTGGGGGGTGACGTTGGGGTTGCCGTCGCGGTCGCCGCCGATCCAGGTGCCGAAGGTGAGCGGGCGGGTGTCGTCGGGCAGCTTGTGGCCGACGCGCTCCAGTTCGGCGGTGAGGTCCTCCAGGACGTCGCCGACGGCGCCGGCGTGCAGTTCGTCGAGGTAGTAGATGGCGTTGCGGGCCTCGTCGGTGGGTTCGGGGCGTACGACGCGCAGCTCGTCGGTCTGCCAGACGAGGTCGATGTTCTCGGCCAGTCGGGTGTCGTGGCGGCGGCGGTCGCCGTCGAGGACCGGGGTCTCCAGGAGGGCCGCGATGCGCCGGAGCTTGTTGAGGACCGAGCGGCGGGCGGCCTCGGTGGGGTGCGCGGTGAAGACGGGGCGCACGTTGAGGTGCTGGATGGTCTGGCGCAGGTGTTCGGGGTCTGCGTCCTTGAGCCGGTCGGCCGTACGGGCGAGGAGGCCGCCCTCGGCGGCGCGCCGGGCCCGCAGCTCGCGGCCTCGGTGGACCTGCTCGGTGACGTTGGCCAGGTGGAAGTAGGTGGAGAAGGCGCGGACCAGCTTGGCCGCGGTCTCCAGTTCGGTGCCGCGCAGCAGCTCGGCGGCGGCCTCGCCGTCCTCTCGGGTGAGGCGGCGTACCTTCTCGACGAGCTCCAGCAGCTCCGGGCCCTCCTGGCGGACCAGGGTCTCGCCGAGCAGGTCACCCAGTCGGCGGATATCGGCGCGCAGCTCGCTGTTCGTCGTCGTGGTCTGGTCGTCGGCACTGCTCACAGGTGCGGCTCCTTGCAGTGTTGAAGCTCGTCTGGGAGGGGAACCCGGACGGCGTCTCGCGCGGCGGGCGCCGCTTACGGAGCCGGACGTCCGGGAAGAAATCAGAGCGGACCGCGCTGTCCGACCGACCCCAGGATATGTGCCGGTCGGGACGCGCAGGCTCTGGGGCTCTTGCCGCCGGGCGACGCACTGCCATACTTACGATGCCGTAGGTTACGGAACCGTAGGAAGTACTGCACGGGTTCCGGTGGCCCGGTTGCCCTCTCCATCCACATACCCCCCAGGGGACGCGTATGACCAGTAGTTCCGACGTGATCGCAGACACCCCGAAGGTGCCCGGTCCGGACACCGACGCCGCAGAGGCCTCCGCCACGCTGGGCGGCGAGCAGAAGCGCTCCATCGAGCAGATCGCCCTCCTCCTCTTCATCACCGTCCCGTTCCTCGCGCTGCTGGCGGCCGTGCCGCTGGCCTGGGGCTGGGGGGTGAGCTGGCTGGACCTCGGTCTGCTGGTGTTCTTCTACTACCTGGGCTGCCACGGCATCACGATCGGCTTCCACCGCCACTTCACGCACGGTTCGTTCAAGGCCAAGCGGCCCCTGAAGATCGCTTTGGCGATCGCGGGGTCCATGGCGGTCGAGGGGCCGCTGGTGCGCTGGGTGGCCGATCACCGCAAGCACCACAAGTTCTCCGACGCGGAGGGCGACCCGCACTCGCCGTGGCGGTTCGGCGAGACCCTTCCGGCCCTGATGAAGGGCCTGTGGTGGGCGCACATCGGATGGATGTTCGACGAGGAGCAGACCTCGCAGGAGAAGTACGCGCCGGACCTGATCAAGGACAGGACGCTGCGGACGATCTCCCGGCAGTTCGTGCTGTGGACGGTGGTGTCCCTGGCGCTGCCCCCGCTGATCGGCGGTCTGGTCACGATGTCGTGGTGGGGCGCGTTCACCGGGTTCTTCTGGGGTTCGCTCGTCAGGGTGGCCCTGCTGCACCACGTGACCTGGTCGATCAACTCGATCTGCCACGCGGTCGGCAAGCGTCCCTTCAAGTCGCGGGACCGTTCGGGCAACGTGTGGTGGCTGGCCGTGCTGTCGTGCGGTGAGTCCTGGCACAACCTGCACCACGCCGACCCGACGTCCGCCCGGCACGGTGTGATGCGCGGCCAACTGGACTCCTCCGCCCGGCTGATCCGCTGGTTCGAGATGCTCGGCTGGGCCTACGACGTGCGCTGGCCGTCACGCTCGCGTATCGATTCGCGCCGTAACACCAAGGAAGGCGGCTCCCGGCACGGGAAGGAGCCCGTCAAGGCGGCATGATGGTCGCTGTGGCGACCGACTCGAGCAGCACTCCCAGCAACGACAAGCCGCGGCGGGCGCGCCGTACCCGGATGACCGGTGCGGAGCGCCGCCAGCAGCTGCTGGAGATCGGTCGTACCCTCTTCGCCGCGAAGGGCTTCGAGGGCACCTCGGTGGAGGAGATCGCGGCGAAGGCCGGGGTGTCCAAGCCGGTGGTGTACGAGCATTTCGGCGGCAAGGAGGGCCTGTACGCGGTCGTCGTGGACCGTGAGATGCGGCGCCTGCTGGACATGGTGACCAGTTCCCTGACCGCCGGCCACCCGCGTGAGCTGTGCGAACAGGCGGCGTTCGCGCTGCTGGACTACATCGAGGAGTACACGGACGGGTTCCGCATCCTGGTCCGTGACTCGCCCATCCCGCAGTCGACGGGGTCCTTCGCCTCGCTGATCTCCGACATCGCGACCCAGGTGGAGGACATCCTGGGCCGCGAGTTCAAGAGCCGCGGCTTCGACCCCAAGCTGGCCCCGCTGTACGCCCAGGCCCTGGTGGGGATGGTCGCGCTGACCGGCCAGTGGTGGCTGGACGTGCGCCGCCCGAAGAAGGCGGAGGTGGCGGCCCATCTGGTGAACCTGGCCTGGCACGGGCTGGACGGGCTGGAGGCGAAGCCGCACCTCATAGGGCGCCGCAAGAGCTGACGCGCCGCGCCGCGTGCAGACCGGTGCCCCGCGCAGACCAGCGCCCCGCGCCGCGTGCGCGGGGCACCGGTGCGGCTGCGCTCAGTGCTTGAAGGTGTCCTTGCCCTTCTCCTTGGCCTGACGTGCGTCGCCCTTCATCTGGTCGGCCTTGCCCTCGGCGGTCATCCGCTCGTTGCCGGCCATGCGGCCCATCGCTTCCTTGGCCTTGCCCTTGAGCTGTTCCTTCTTGGCCCGGGTCTTCTCTTCCTTCGCCACGTTCCTCACTCCTCGCGAGGGTCGACGTCGGTGTCACCGAGCGGGTGACCCGCTGCCCGGCGCTCAAACAGCGGTCGTGGGTTCAAGGAACTCCAGCCGGTTCCCCACGGGGTCGTACGAGTAGAACCTCCTGTACCCCGGCAGGTTCCCGTCCCACTCGACGTGCGCCCCGACCGAGGGCGGCCGGCCGGGCGCCGTACTCCATGATCCCGGTGACCCTCACTGCTGCTTGCGGGCCACGGCGAAGATTCGCCGGAAGGGGAAGGGGGTGCCGTGCGCCTCGGGCGGGTAGGCGTCGCGCAGGGCGGCCCGGTAGTCGCGCAGAAAGGCCTCCCGTCGCTCGGGGGCGTCGGCGAGGGCCGTCAGGACGGGGCGCAGTCCCGTGCCCTTGACCCAGTCGAGGACGGGATCCTCGCCGGTCAGGAGATGGATGTACGTCGTCTCCCACACGTCCGCCGTGCAGCCCGGGCCGGTCAGGCGGGCCAGGTAGGCGCGCGGGTCGAGCACGGCGTCGGAGTGGCGCAGGGTGTGGTCGAGGCCGTGCCGGTGGGCGAGGTCGCGCATCAGGCGGTGGCTCGGGGCGTCGAAGTTGCCGGGGACCTGGAAGGCGAAGGTGCCGCCGGGGCGCAGTCCGCCGACCCAGGAACCGAACCGCTCCACGTGGCCCGGCACCCATTGCAGCGTGGCGTTGCTGACGATCAGGTCGTACGGCTCCTCGGGCGTCCAGGTCCGTACGTCGGCGTGGGCGAAGTCGAGGCGGCCGCCGCCCTCGGTCGGGCCCTCGTACTCGGTGTGGGCCCGGTCCAGCATCTCGGCGGAGTTGTCGTAGCCGGTGATGTGGGCGGTGGGCCAGCGCCGGGCGAGCAGGGCGGTGACGTTTCCGGGACCGCAGCCGAGGTCGGCGATACGGGGCCGGTCCTGGGGCAGATCCGGGACGCGGGCGAGGAGGTCGGCGAAGGGGCGGGCGCGGTGGCCGGCGTGGCGCAGGTACTGGGCCGGGTCCCAGGTGGGGGCGGCGGCAGCGGACATGGGCAGGGCCTCCTGTCTTCTCGCTCTCCAGCCTGCCCCTCGAGGTATCTTGACGTCAAGAGACTTCACGTCGACACAACCACTACACTGATCGCCATGGAGGACGAGGTCGATCGGCTGGTCGCAGCGTGGCGCCGGGAGCGCCCGGACCTCGACGTGGAACCGCTTGAGGTGCTCAGCCGGGTGAGCAGACTGGCCCGGCATCTGGACCGCGCACGCCGACTGGCCTTCTCCGAGCACAGTCTGGAGCCCTGGGAGTTCGACGTGCTGACCGCGCTCAGGCGCGCGGGAACGCCGTACCAGCTCTCCCCCGGCCAGCTCCTGACCCAGACCCTGGTCACCTCGGGCACGATGACGAACCGCATCGACCGCCTCGCCAAGAAGGGCCTGGTGGAGCGCCTCCCCGACCCCAGTGACCGTCGCGGAGTCCTGGTCCGCCTCACGGACGAGGGCCGCGACCGCGCCGACCAGGCCCTCGCCGGCCTCCTCGACCAGGAGCGCGCGATCCTCGCGGAGCTCTCACGCGCCCAGCGCGGCGAACTGGCCGCCCTCCTGCGCCAGCTGACCGCCCCGTTCGACAACATCCCCGGTTGAGGCCGGATCCCCGGTCGAGGCCGGCGGGGTGATCGCGACGGGGCTGGCGAGGACGCCCTCGGCGAGGGTGTCGTAGGGACCGCGGCGGGCGAAGGCGTCATGGACGACGGCGGCGAAGGGCGAAGCCGGAGTCAGCGCGTCCGGCACCGGCCGCCCGCCCTGCGCCACCAAGCCGCACGCCTGCGAGCCGGTTGACCGCCCGGGCCCACGACATCCCCGGGGCTTACGCGCCAAGGGCGGGGTGGACGCGCTCGCCCGACCGCGAACCCACCCCGCTCCTACGCCAGCTGACCGCCCCGCTCCACGACGTCCCCGGCCAGATCGACCGGGCCGACCCCGGCGCGGCGGGCGAGGGCGACGGCGGCGAGGGTGGAGTGGACGCCGAGTTTGCCGAGGACGTTCTGCATGTGGGTGCGGACGGTGTGCGGGGACAGGAACAGGCGTTCGGCGACCGCCTTGCGGCCCAGGCCGGCCACCATGCAGCGCAGGACCTCGCGTTCACGCGGGGTCAGCGACTCGACCAGGCGCTCGCTCTCGGTGCGGTGCTTGCGGGCGGCCGTCAGCTCCCGCAGCACCCCGGTGAGCAGGGCGGGCGGCAGATGGGTCTCGTCCCGCAGCACCCCGCGGATGACGGTGAGCAGCCGGGACAGCGAGCAGTCCTTGGCCACCCACCCGGACGCCCCGGCCTGCAGGGCGAGCGCAGCCCGGCGTGGATCGTCCTTCTCGGCGAGGACGACGATCCGTACGGCGGGCTGCGCGGCGCGGACGCCGACGACCAGCGAGATACCGTCGACCATCCCGTCCTCGCCCACCTCCGGAACGGGCACGGCCGGCCGGACCCCCGGCACGTTGCCGCCCAGGTCGGCGTCGACGAGCAGCACGTCGAAGCGCCGCCCCTCGGCGGCCGCTCGCTCCAGACTGCGCAGCGCGGCCGGGCCGCTGCCCGCGGCGGAGACGTCGACATCGGGCTCTGCGGCCAGGGCGGCGGCGAGCGACTCGGCGAAGATGCGATGGTCGTCGACGACCAGGACTCGGATGCGAACCACGAAACCCCCTTCCCCAAGCTCTCGAAGAGCAGGGGATACCCCATCGTCATGAGGACGACACCGGGAGACGAACACCGTCGCAGGCGCGACGCCCGAAGCAGGGATGGCCGCACGACCGCCGCCGTGCAAGAACTGCTACCCCCACTTCGGGCGCCGAACCCGACTGTCTCGCCCCCTGATCAGCACCGGCCCCCACCGGTGCTGTTCATCAGAGTACGGCCGGGGGCCACGAGCGGAAGGTAATTTGCAGAACTGGTTGTCCGACGCGTTTATGGTGAGCCGCATGTTTCGTCTGGAGACAGAAGTCGACAAATCGCGGCAGGATCTGCTCCGCCGCCGCCTGCGGGACACCAACACCGCGGCCTCCCCGGTCCTGCGCGCCCTGCGCGGAACCCCAGGTGAGCGCGAACACCCGCTCCAGGTCTGGGGATTGGACGACACCGGCGCCGTGGCGGGCGGCCTGGTCGGCCACACCTGGACCAGCTGGCTCCACGTCACGTACCTCTGGGTCGACCAACGCCACCGCGGCGCCGGTCTCGGTTCGCAATTGCTCGCACAGGCGGAGCGCGTCGCGCGTGACGAGCGCGGCTGTGCTTCCGTGCGCCTGGAGACATGGGACTTCCAGGCGCCGGAGTTCTACAGGAAGCAGGGGTACGAGGTGGTGTGCGTGATCCCCGACTATCCGCCGGGGATCACGGAGTACACGCTGACCAAGCGGCTGGGGTGAGGCGGTCAGCCCACCCGCCGCGCGCCCGCCGCCGGCACCGCCTCGAACACGCGCGGTGCGGTGAGGCCGGCCGAGGCGAAGGCCTCCTCGACCGCCTTGGTGATGGTGTCGACGTCGGCCACCTCGGCCAGCACGATCGCCGAGCCGCCGAAGCCGCCGCCGGTCATGCGGGCGCCGAGCGCACCGCTCGCGAGGGCCGTGTCGACGACCAGATCCAGTTCGCGGCAGGAGATACGGAAGTCGTCGCGCAGGGAGGCGTGGCCCTCGGTCAGGACCGGGCCGATCGCGCGGGTCTCGCCGGACTCCAGCAGGGCGACGACACGTTCGACGCGCTGGTCCTCGGTGACGACATGGCGTACCAGGCGGCGTACCTCCTCGTCGTCGCCGAGGCGCTCCAGGGCCGCGTCCAGGTCGTCGTAGGCGATGTCCCGGAGCGCGTCCACGCCCAGCAGCGCCGCGCCCTTCTCGCAGCCGGCCCGGCGCTTGCCGTACTCGCCCTCGCTGTGGGAGTGCTTGACCTGGGTGTCGACGACGAGCAGCCGCATGCCCTCCGCGGCCAGGTCGAAGGGGATCTGCTTCTGGGAGAGGTCCCGGGTGTCCAGGAACAGGGCGTGACCGGCCTCGCAGCAGGCGGACGCCGTCTGGTCCATGATGCCGACAGGGGCGCCGACGTAGACGTTCTCGGCGCGCTGGCACAGGCGGGCCAGCTGCCAGCCCCTGAGACCGAGGCCGTACAACTCGTTGAGCGCCAGTGCCACCACGACCTCCAGGGCCGCCGACGACGACAGGCCCGCGCCCGCCGGGACCGTCGAGGCCAGGTGGATGTCGGCGCCGGTCACCGCGTGCCCGGCCTCGCGCAGCGCCCAGACGACGCCCGCCGGGTACGCCGTCCAGGCCTTGTCCGTCTCGGGCGTCAGGGCGTCGGTGCGCAGTTCCACCACGCCGCCCTCGACGTCGGCCGAGTGCAGGCGCAGTACGCCGTCCTCGCGCCGGGCGACGGCGGCGACCGCGGTGTGCGGCAGCGCGAACGGCATGACGAAGCCGTCGTTGTAGTCGGTGTGCTCGCCGATCAGGTTGACCCGGCCCGGCGCGGCCCACACCCCTTCCGGCTCGGTCCCGTACAGCTCCCTGAACCGCTCGGCGACCGCGGCTGCCGTGTCGACGCTCATCCCCTGTCCCTGACCTTCCCTGCTGAACCGGCCGCTGGGGCCGATGAGTTGACCGGCCGAACAGCCGTGGAACGTACGGCCGTCCGTACCGGCCGTAGACCTTAACCCGCGCGTCGCTGCGCGAACCGCCACGCGTCCGCGACGATTCCCGCGAGGTCCGCGCGGGACGGGGTCCAGCCGAGCCGCTCGCGGGCGGTGTCGGCGGAGGCGACCAGGACCGCCGGGTCGCCGCCGCGGCGCGGGGCCACGACCTCGGGGATCGGGTGCCCGGTGACCTGCCGGACGGTCTCGATGACCTCGCGGACGGAGAATCCGTTGCCGTTGCCGAGGTTGCAGACGAGGTGCTCGCCGGGCCGGGCGGCCTTCAGCGCCAGCAGGTGGGCCTCGGCCAGGTCGGCGACGTGGATGTAGTCGCGTACGCAGGTGCCGTCCGGCGTCGGGTAGTCGTCGCCGTACACGGAGATCGCGTCGCGCTTGCCCTGGGCGACCTGGAGGACGAGCGGGATGAGGTGCGACTCGGGGTCGTGGCGCTCGCCGCAGTCGCCGTAGGCGCCCGCCACGTTGAAGTACCTCAGCGACACGGCGCCGAGGCCGTGGGCCGCCGCCTCGCCGGTGATCATGTGGTCGACGGCGAGCTTGGAGGCGCCGTACGGGTTCGTCGGCCGCGTGGGCGCCGACTCGACGATGGGCACCTGCTCCGGCTCGCCGTAGGTGGCCGCCGTGGAGGAGAAGACGAGCGTGCGCACGCCCGCCTCGCGCATGGCGCCGAGCAGCGCCATGGTGCCGCCGACGTTGTTGTCCCAGTACTTCTCGGGCTTCACGACCGACTCGCCGACCTGCGAGAACGCGGCGAAGTGCAGCACGGCGTCGAAGGAGGAGTCCAGCCACTTGGCGGCGTCGCGGATGTCGCCCTCGACGAAGGACGCCCCGGACGGCACGCCCTCGCGGAAGCCGGTGGAGAGGTTGTCGAGGACGACGACCTCCTCGCCCGCCTCGATCAGGTGCTGCGCGACCACGCTGCCGACGTAACCCGCACCACCGGTGACCAGAAACTTCCCGCTCATGAACTCGCTACCTCTCGCAGTCGCTCGGCCGCGCGCTCCGGCGGCACATCGTTGATGAACACGCTCATGCCGGATTCGGAACCCGCGAGAAACTTCAGCTTGCCGGAAGTGCGGCGGATGGTGAAAAGCTCAAGGTGGAGCGCGAAGTCCTCGCGCACGACGCCCTCGAAGTCCTCCAGCTGCCCGAACGGCGCCTGGTGCCAGGCGGCGATGTACGGCGTGGGCGGCTCACCCTCCCCGAAGATCCGGTCGAAGCGCCTCAAGAGTTCCAGATACACCTGGGGGAACTCTGTGCGCGCCTCCTCGTCGAGCGCGAGCAGATCGGGCACCCGGCGCTTGGGGTACAGGTGGACCTCGTACGGCCAGTGCGCGGCGTACGGCACGAAGGCCACCCAGTGTTCACCCTCCAGGACGACCCGCTCACCGGCGAGTTCCCGCTCCACGACGGCGTCGAAGAGGTTCTCCCCGCCGGTCGCGTCCTTGTGGGCCGCCACGGAGCGCAGCATCAGGGCGGTGCGCGGGGTGGTGAACGGGTAGGCGTAGATCTGCCCGTGCGGATGCCCCAGGGTCACCCCGATCTCGGCGCCGCGGTTCTCGAAGCAGAACACCTGCTCCACGGAGGGCAGCGATGACAGCTCGGAGGTCCGGTCGGTCCACGCGTCGAGGACGAGCCGCGCCTGCTCGTCGGTCAGGTCGGCGAAGGACGCGTCGTGGTCGGAGGTGAAGCAGACGACCTCGCAGCGCCCGGAGTCGCCGGCGAGGGAGGGGAAGCGGTTCTGGAACACGACGACGTCGTACGACGACTCCGGGATCTCGCTCAGCCGGTCGCCCTCGGAGGGGCACAGCGGGCACTCGTCGGCAGGCGGGTGGTACGTCCGTCCCTGCCGGTGAGAGGCGATGGCGACCTGGTCGCCGAGCAGCACGTCGTGGCGGACCTCGGAGGTGGTGACGGTCCGCTCCAGCGGGCGGCGGTCGACGGCGTCGCGCACCGTGTCGTCACGCAGGTCGTAGTAGACGAGCTCACGACCGTCGGCCAGCTGGGTCGAGGTCTTCTTCACGGCGGACTCCCATTCGAGCCACTCAGGTCTTCCAAGACTCCATCAAACAGAACTAAACACAGAGAAACACAACTCACCAGGTGAGTCAACATCACAATCAAACAAAGAGCATCACCGGGCGTGTTCAATCAACGAACGCCGGGGCGTAGGTTCCGCTCTGTATCGGTTCGCGAAACGAAGCGAGTACACATGCAAACCCCCACATTTCCCCCCACCTCATCCCCCACCCTCTCCCCTGCTCCCTCCCCAGCTCCCCCCTCCGTCCACCTCGCCGCCGAGCTGCGGCTCCCCACGAACTGGCTCGACTACACGCTGCTCGGCATCTACTTCGTCGTCGTGCTGGGCATCGGTTTCGCCGCCCGCCGCTCGGTGAAGACCAGCCTCGACTTCTTCCTGTCCGGCCGCTCGCTGCCCGCGTGGGTCACCGGTCTGGCCTTCATCTCGGCCAACCTGGCCGCCACCGAGATCCTCGGCATGGCCGCGAACAGCGCGCAGTACGGCGCCTACACCGTGCACTGGTACTGGATCGGCGCCATCCCGGCCATGGTCTTCCTGGGCCTGGTGATGATGCCCTTCTACTACGGCAGCAAGGTCCGCTCGGTCCCCGAGTTCCTGCTCCTGCGCTTCGACAGGCCGGCCCACCTGCTCAGTTCGATCCTGTTCGCGCTGGCCGCGATCCTGATCGCCGGGGTGAACCTCTACGCCCTGGCGATCGTGGTCGAGGCCCTGCTGGGCTGGCCGCAGTGGGTGGCCATCGTCGTCGCGGGTTTCTTCGTCCTCGCCTACATCACCCTCGGCGGCCTGTCATCGGCCATCTACAACGAGGTCCTGCAGTTCTTCGTGATCCTGGCCGCGCTGATCCCGATCACCGTGCTGGCGCTGAAGAAGGTGGGCGGCTGGGACGGCCTGACGGACACCCTGACCAAGTCCCACGGCGACGACTTCGTCACCGCGTGGGGCGGGACGGGCATCGGTGAGGCCAACCCGCTCGGCGCGAACTGGCTGACGATCGTCCTCGGCCTCGGCTTCGTCCTCTCCTTCGGCTACTGGACGACGAACTTCGCGGAGGTCCAACGAGCCCTCTCCGCCAAGAACCTCTCGGCGGCCCAGCGCACCCCGCTGATCGCGGCGTTCCCGAAGATCTTCATCGTCTTCCTGGTGATGATCCCGGGACTGGCCGTCGCGGCCCTGGTACCCGGCTTCGGCACCGAGGAGTCCGGCTACCAGTACAACGACGCCATCCCGTACCTCATGGAGGGCCTGCTCCCCAACGGCGTCCTGGGCATCGCGGTGACCGGCCTCCTCGCCGCGTTCATGGCGGGCATGGCGGCGAACGTGTCGTCCTTCAACACGGTGTTCACGACGGACATCTGGGCGAAGTACGTGGTGAAGGGCCGGCAGGACGAGTACTACGTGCGCTTCGGCCGGCTCATCACCGCGATCGGAGTCTGCGCCTCCATCGGCACGGCGTTCCTCGCGCGCTCCTTCTCCAACATCATGTCCTACCTCCAGACGCTGTTCTCCTTCTTCAACGTGCCGATGTTCGTCGTCTTCATCATCGGCATGTTCTGGAAGCGGGCCTCGATGAAATCGGGCTTCTGGGGACTGCTCGCGGGCACCACGGCGGCCATGGTCAACTACTTCGTCCTCTACAAGCAGGACATCATCGACATCCCCTCCGACCAGGGCGCCAACTTCGTCTCGGCGATCGCGGGATTCGCCGCCGGCGCCGTCGTCATGGTGGCGGTGTCGCTCTTCACCGCGCCCAAGCCGACGGAGGAGCTGCAGGGACTCGTCTACGGCACCACCTCACCCGGCATGGCCGAGCCGCCGTCCCCCGGGGACGAGGCCTGGTACCGCAAGCCGGCACTGCTCGGCTGGGGCGCGATCATCCTGGCCGCGGCCTGCTACATCCCGTTCTCGTTCTGACCGAGGGAGGATCGACAGATGTCCGAGCACTACTCCGACAAGGACGTACAGCGGGAAGTCACCGACCTGCAGGGCAAGTCGGCCACCGCCGCGCGGCTGTTCGACATCCGGCGGATCATCGGCGGCCTGTTCGTGGTCTACGGCATCATCGTGACGATCGCCGGGCTCACGGCGTCGGACGCCGACATCGACAAGGCGGAGGGCGTCAACATCAACCTGTGGACCGGGTTGGGGATGTTGGCACTGGGGCTCTTCTTCCTGGCATGGCTGAAACTGCGTCCTGCGGCTCCGCCGACACCGGAGGTTGCGCCGGGGAGCGAGCCGAAAGAGTGACTCTGGGGCCGGTGGCGCGGCTGGGCGCCGACCTTTGTGGGCGGCACTGAATGATCGGGCTGCTCGCGGGCGACGCCGAGAAGGTGCAGGCGTTCGCCTTCACCCTCATCTCCCCGATCACCTTCACCAGCAGCGAGTTCGTCAGCTGCTGCTGGGCGGTGCGGTGGCGGAGCCGGTCGGCGAGGCCTGACGCGAGAGAGGATCAGGGTCGGTTGAAGCCGTTCACCTGGACCAAGGACCCGTGCGTGTGCCCGTCCGGTTCCTCGACCTCGAATCCCGCTGAGGCAAGAATCCCCATGAGGGCACCCCGCATGCACGTGAAGACGGTGTTGTAGTGGCGGGAGACAGGCGGCGGGTTCGAGAAGTCGAAACCCCTCTCGAAGAGTTCGAGAGCGGCCGTCCTCAACTCCGCGCCGGTCTCCCAGTCCACGAACACCCCGCCGCCGACGAAAGCGTCGACGTGCACCACCACACCAGGCTGCTTGTCGAGCCCATCGCTGAGATCGCCCCGGCGAACGGGAAACCCGGCTCGGGCCAGCTGCCGGCGGACTTCATCGGCCAGCGCGCGGCGCTCGGCGACGACGTCCGAGGAGGCCTTGGGGTGCAGGTCGAATTCTGGCTCGGTCATACGTCCTTGGGTTCCTCCACCTTCTGATCATCCGAGGCGGAGCGTGCCGCATGCTCCCTTCGGCCTTCTCGATTCACTCGGTCGGCAGGACGCGATCCGGCGTGCGGCCCGTCAGGCTTCCGGCGCCGGGTCGCGGGCGGGCACCGGACCCGCCCGGTCCAGCAACCCCGTCCGCGCCGCCAGGGCAGCCGCTTCCAGGCGGGAGCCCACGCCCAGTTTCATCAGCACGCGTTGGACATGGGTACGTGCCGTCGAAGGGGCGATGCCCATGCCCGCCGCGATCAGGCGGGTGTCCTCGCCGTCCGCCACGCGGACCAGGACCTCGACCTCCCGGGGCGTGAGCATCGACAGCAACCGCTGGCCCTCGTCGTCGGGTTGGGCCGCCGGGTTGAGCAGCTCGCTGAACGCCCCCTGCAGCAGTTGCGGCGCAACCGCCGCCTCCCCGGCCCGCGCCTTCATGATCGCCCGCTCGACGCCCTCGATGCGCTCGTCGTGCCGGACGTATCCGGAGGCCCCCGCCGCGAAGGCCGCCGCGATGCCGCGCGGGCTCGGGACCGGGCCCAGCACCAGCACCGCCACCTGCGGGCGTTCCCGCTTGATCCGGACCACCGGGTCGAAGATCCCCGGCTCGGCCGGAGTCGCCGTCCCCAGCAGGCACACCTCAGGAGCCCGCGTGATCACCAGCTCCGCCGCCCCCGCGGCCGGTGCCGCCGCGGCCAGCACCCGGTGCCCCCTCAGCTTCAGTGCCGAGGCCAGCGCCTCGGCGAGCAATCGGTGGTCGTCGACCACCATGAGCCGCACTCCCATCGAGCAACCCCCCAGTCCCCCCAATGGATCCCCATCACTACCCACGACCGGCCACGCCGGCCCGGATGCCCCACTATGGATGCCCACTGGTCCGCGCGGACAGAAGCCCCCTCCCGGCTCCCCCGGCCCTTCTTGCCCCCGGAAGCTACACGCTTGTTCGACATTGCGCTCCCCCTACCGGTGAGAAGTGCCCCGGAACGGCGGATTTTCTGGCTTTCCCCGCATTCGAGGACGACCAGCGGGTAAAGATCCGGCCCCGCTCCTGAACAGACAGGAACGGGGCCGGAATCGTGCTCGTCGGCGGTGGCCGCCGCGTCGGTCAGCCGCCCGCGCCGAACGCGATCACGTGGTACTTCTTCTGGAACGTACTGCCCAACTCGCTCGCATAACGCGCCGACATGTACAGGCGTCCCTGTGCGTAGAGGACTTCGGCGTTCTCCGGCAGCATCCGGGTCTCCACATCCCGCACGTTCCGCGCGGCCGGGTTCTCCAGCAGCTTCGTCTCCTTGAAACTGCCGCCGTCGATGCTGACGACCTGCCCGCCCTTGTCGTACGGCGGACGCTTGTACGCGATCACGTTGCCGCCGTCCATCCGCAGCGGCGTGATCGTGTACCGGTCGCCCGCGTCGGCGCGCTGCCCGGTCTGCTTGCCGGTGGCCAGGTCGAAGACGACGATCTCGTTGGTCTGGCCGTACTCGCCACCGCCCTGGTGCGGCTTGGTCTCCACGTACAGCCGGTCGTTGCCCACCACGACCCCCGTGCAGGCCTCGATGGTGGTGACGCCCGAGCAGCGGGCCGCGTACTGGGCGGCCGGCAGGGAGATACGGATGCGCAGTTTGCCGGTCTTGTTGTCGAGCGAGAAGACGTCCGAGATGCCGGCGGACTCCGTCTCGCCGAGCTCCGCGGCCACGACGAGCGGTTCCGTGGAGATCACGCTGGCGTACTCGACGCCCTCGGCCATCTTGTACTCGGAGATCACCTTCCCGGACTTCGGGTCGATGGTCTGGACGTTGAGCTGCGGGTTCTGATACGAACCGCACTTGCGCAGCACGACGAGCTTCGGGCCACCGGCGTAACCGAGGTCGTAGCAGCCGTCGTTGGCCTTGGGGACCCACAGCTGCTTGCCGGTCTTCAGGTCGAACGCGGCGCCGCCCCTGGTGCCGCCCGCGGCGACCGTGCCGCCGCCGACGGTGACGTTGTCGAAGTAGATCTCCCGGTCGTCGACCTCGACGCTCTTCGTCCACAGCTTCTGACCGGCGTCGAGGTCGATCGCCGCGATCTGGCTGCAGCCGTGCGACGGCCTCTTCTTGGTCGGCTTCGCCGGCTCGTAGGCGATGGCCGTGAGGTTGTCCTCGGTCATGTGCTTGCCGGCCCGGCAGACGGGGCCGGGCAGCTTGATCGACCACAGCTCGGTGCCCTTGTCGGGGTCGTAGCCGACAATCTCGGAGACACCGCTCTTGACGTACGCCTTCTCCGTCAGCCAGGAACCGGACACGGTGATGCTGGTGTCCTCCGGGACGTCGGGGGACGGGATCTGGAACATGACCCGGGAGTTGGGGTCGGAGGGCACCTTCTCCTTGCCGGGAGTGGTGGTGCCGCCGCCGATGGCGTCGCCGTCGTCACCGCCGCCGGTGCCGCCGCTGGAGTTGGCGGTGTTCTGCTTTCCGCCGTCGTCACCGGAATTGAGGTACCACACCCCGCCGACGACCAGGGCGATCGCCACGACGGAAGCCACGACGACGGCCACCGTCGTGTTGATCTTCCGCCCGCCGCCCGGCGCGCCGGGCTGGGGGTGCAGCGGCATGTTCGGTTGCGGATAGCCGTATCCGGGCGGCTGGCCGTACGGGTTCGGCTGCCCGTACGCACCGGGCTGCTGACCGGGGTGGCCGTATCCGGGCGGAGGGTTGTGCGGGACTCCCTGCGGTGCCTGGGGGTAGCCGTAGCCGGCCGGCGGCGCGGGCGGCCCCTGGGGCGGCTGCGGAGCCTGGGGTGCCTGCGGGTAGCCGTAGCCCGGCGCCCCGCCCGCCGGCGGCGCCTGCGGAGGCTGCGCGGGCGGCTGGGGCTGCTGCGGCGGCTGGGGTGCGCCGAAGTCACCGCCCTGCTGGGGCGGTTGGTCCTGCGGCGGGCCGAACCCTCCCCCGGGCGGGGGCTGGTGCGGCGGTGGGGGCGGCGGCTGGGTCATGGCGTGGGCACCTCAGGGGAGTCGGGCGGGGACGACGCGGCGGGGAGCGGGGACGCGGTGAGCGCCGAAGCGGAGGTCCGGCGCACGCCTCACTTGCCGAAGGCGAGCATCAGTTTCTCCTTCGCCTCGTCGTTCCCGCTCAGCCGGGCGCTCGCGAGGTAGAAGCGCCCGTCGACCCAGTCGTAGATCCGGGAGAAGAAGCCGTTCTCGATGCGCGCGGCGCCCGTCGGGTTCTGCAGCAGCGTCGTCGGCTCGTGGCTGCCGCCGGTGACCGGGATCGACACGACCTGGCCGCCGGCGTCGTACGACGGCTTGACGTAGGCGATGAGCTTGCCGTCCTCGACCTTGATCGGCATCATCGGCTTGTCCGCCGGGGACTTGACGCGCCACTTCTCCTTGCCGTTCGACAGGCTGATCGCGACGATCTCGTTGGCGCTGGTGATCGCCTCGGTGGGCAGGTAGAGCGTGTCGTCGTCCGCGGCCACACCGGAGCAGCCGCTCAGGTTGCGCTCAAGGATGGCCCAGCCGCACTCGACACCGAGCTTCAGGTCGACACCGACCTCCGAACGGAACTTGCCGCCCGAGCCGAGGGTCGAGATGTTCCAGGCCTTCTTGTCCTCGTTGGTGCTGTAGACGACCAGCGGGTCGATGGAGAAGACGCGGGCGATCTTCCAGCCCTTGCCGTACTTCTGGGTCCACTTGGCCTTGCCGGTCTTCGGGTCGAGCTCCTGGATCTCGTCGTGCTCGTTGCTCCCGGTGGCGTCGCAGGAGGACACGGCGATCAGCTTCTCGCCGCCCGCGAAGGCGTCCGGGAAGCACTTGTCGCCGTAGCGCTTCTTGTCCCACAGCTTCTTGCCGCTGTCGAGGTCGTACGCCACGCCCGACTGCGAGCGGCCCACCATGAGCGTCTTGCCGGTGATGGACAGGTCGATCTTGATGGTGTTGTCGAACAGCTCGCCGTTGGAGACCTCGCCCTTCCAGCCCTTGGCGCCGGTGGTGAGGTCGACCTGCTGGATCTGGTTGCACTTGGCGCGGTCGCTGCTGCCGCTCTCGTACGCCACGACGATCTTGTCGTCCGACGACTTCTCGGGGGTGACCGCGCAGATCTTCTCCGGGAAGGTGATCGGCTCCCAGGTCTCCTCGCCGTCGGCGATGTTGTAGGCGAACAGCTGCTTGTACGCGGCCTTCACCGCGGACTTGTCGGTGATCCACAGGCCGGGGGCGTCCGCGCCGGCCCTGGGCGCGTCGGGCGCCTGCTTGTACCAGAGGACCTTCGCCTCGCCGGGCTGACGACCGCCGTTGAGGTTCTCCGGGTCCGCCCCTCCCTCGCTGCCGCCGCCGGTCTCGGGGTCGGTCGGGGAGCCGGAGCCCTTCGGGTCGCCGCTGCCCTTCGCGATCGGCTTCTTGGGGTCGTCGTCGCCGCCGCCGGTCACCGCGTAGACGGTGCCGCCGATGACGGCCAGTGCCGCGACGGCCGCGAGGGCGGCGAGGGCGGGCTTGCCCTTGAAGGGGTTGCGCGAGCCGCCGGGCGGGGTGCCGGGCACGCCCGGGTACTGCGGCTGGCCCGGGTAGCCGTAACCGGGGGCGGGCTGCTGGCCGTAGGGCCCGGGCTGCTGCGGATAGCCGTACGGCTGCTGCTGCGGCTGGCCGTACGGGCCGGAGTTGTAGGGGGCCGCGGGCTGGCCCGGCTGCTGCGGGTAGCCGTACCCGGGCTGGGGGGCGGCCGGCGGAGGGCCCTGCGGGGGCGGCGGCGTCTGCGGAGGGCCCTGCGGCGGCGGGGGTGTCTGCGGGGCGTCCTGCGGCGGGGTCTGGGGGCCCTGAGCCGGGGGCTGCGGTGCCCCGAAGCCGCTCTGCCGCGGATCCTGCGGTGCGCCGAAGCCGCCCTGCGGCGGCTGGTTGGGCGGCTGGCTCATGAGCGGTTCCCCCTTGTGCCCGGTGTGGTGTCACATCCTGTGCCGTCACATTCGCGCCACACCAGCGGTTCTCGGACTGTTCAGACGGACCTTTCTATCACTCGCCACGGACAGCACACCGGGCCGCGTCCGCCCCTGTTCCCAAGGGAGGACCGGCCCGTGATGCCCTCGTTATGCGCCTTCACGCCCCCTTCACGCAACGCGCCACCCGCGCCCGCCGACGGCCCGGTGCCGGCGTACGTCGAGGGCTGCCGGGGTCAGGCGTCCTCGGCGAGTTCCAGCCAGCGCAGCTCCAGTTCGTCCCGCTGACCGGCCAAGTCGCGCAGTTCGGCGTCGAGTTCGGCGACCTTCGCGAAGTCGGTGGCGTGCTCGGCGATCTGCGCGTGGAGTTTGGTCTCGCGCTCGGAGACCTTGTCGAGCTGCCGCTCGATCTTCTGGAGTTCCTTCTTGGCGGCCCGCAGGTCGGCCGCGCTCCTCTCGGGGGCGGCCTTCTCGACGGCGGGGGCGGTGGCCGCGGCGGCGACCTGCGCCTCCATGCGGTGGCGCCGCTCCAGGTACTCGTCGATACCGCGGGGCAGCATCCGCAGGGTGGCGTCGCCGAGCAGGGCGAACACGCGGTCCGTCGTGCGCTCGATGAAGAACCGGTCGTGGGAGATGACGATCATGGAGCCCGGCCAGCCGTCGAGGACGTCCTCCAGCTGGGTCAGGGTCTCGATGTCGAGGTCGTTGGTGGGCTCGTCGAGGAAGAGGACGTTGGGCTCGTCCATGAGCAGGCGCAGCAGCTGGAGTCGGCGCCGCTCACCACCGGAGAGGTCCCCGACCGGCGTCCACTGCTTCTCCTTGCCGAAGCCGAACGTCTCGCACAGCTGCCCGGCGGTCATCTCGCGCCCCTTGCCGAGGTCGACGCGCTCGCGCACGCGCTGGACGGCCTCCAGGACACGCCAGTTCGGGTCGAGTTCGTCGACCTCCTGGGACAGGTAGGCGAGTCTGACGGTCTTGCCCACGTTGATCCGTCCGCCGGCCGGCTGTGTCTCGCCGTCCGTCCGCGCCGCCTGGGCCATGGCCCTCAGCAGTGAGGTCTTGCCCGCGCCGTTGACACCCACGAGCCCGATGCGGTCGCCCGGCCCGAGCTGCCATGTCACGTGCTTCAGCAGCATCTTGGGACCGGCCTGGACGGTCACGTCCTCCAGGTCGAACACGGTCCTGCCGAGCCGGGACGAGGCGAACTTCATCAGCTCGCTGCTGTCCCGGGGCGGGGGGACGTCCGCGATGAGCTCGTTGGCCGCCTCGACGCGGAAGCGGGGCTTGGAGGTGCGCGCGGGCGCGCCGCGGCGCAGCCAGGCCAGCTCCTTGCGGACGAGGTTCTGCCGCTTGACCTCCTCGGTCGCGGCGATGCGCTCGCGCTCGGCACGGGCGAAGACGTAGTCGGAGTAGCCGCCCTCGTACTCGTGGACGTCACCGCGCTGGACGTCCCACATGCGGGTGCAGACCTGGTCGAGGAACCAGCGGTCGTGCGTGACGCACACGAGGGCCGAGCGGCGCTCGCGCAGGTGCTGGGCGAGCCAGGCGATGCCCTCGACGTCGAGGTGGTTGGTGGGCTCGTCGAGGACGATCAGGTCCTGCTCGTCGATGAGCAGCTTGGCGAGCGCGATCCTGCGTCGCTCGCCGCCGGAGAGCGGACCGATGACGGTGTCCAGGCCCTGCGGGAATCCGGGCAGGTCGAGTCCGCCGAACAGTCCGGTGAGCACGTCGCGGATCTTGGCGTTGCCGGCCCACTCGTGGTCGGCCAGGTCCCGGATCACCTCGTGGCGGACGGTCGCCTCGGGGTCGAGCGAGTCGTGCTGGGTGAGGACTCCGAGGCGCAGCCCGCCGGAGTGGGTGACCCGGCCGGTGTCGGCCTCCTCCAGCTTGGCCAGCATCCGGATCAGGGTCGTCTTGCCGTCGCCGTTGCGTCCGACCACGCCGATGCGGTCGCCCTCGGAGACGCCGAGTGACACGCCGTCGAGCAGGGCACGGGTGCCGTACACCTTGCTGACGTTCTCGACATTGACGAGATTGACGGCCATTTCGCTCCTGCCCGGGGGCTGTGTCGACATGCGGCTCCGCCGCGCGGGTCAGCCTCCCAGGGTAGTCGGCCCGTACGACACCTCCGTCCCCGTGGCGAACGGCCCCTGCCCGGACGTAGGGATTCCCCTAATTGACGTGGATTCATCAACGGGGCGACGGTGTTCGTACGCACTCGCGTACCACCCCCCACGCCCGCCCCGGGGATTCCGATCCCCGGGGCGCAGCGCTGTGCACGGCCTCAGCTGCGGGCGGCGGCCGTCCGGACCTCGGCGAGGAGGTCGTACATCGTCTGGCCGGGGCACTCGGTCTGCAGCCAGTCGCGGTGGCCGCTGAGGGTGTTCACGTCCTTCGTCACACCGTTGACGGGGTTGACGAACGTGGTCCTGCCCGTGGGGTCGAGGCCCTTGAAGCGGGAGACGACCTTGACCAGCCGGATCAGCGAGGCCTTGGCCGCGTCCGTCGGGCCGCGGTCGGCCAGTGTGCCGAGCAGGGCGATGCCGAGGTTGCCCGAGTTGAAGCCGGCGGTGTGGAAGGCGGTGACGACGTTGCCGTCGGGGTCGAAGGCGGGGATGCCGTCGTCGCCCGAGTAACGGCCCTCGTAGACGTTGCCGGCCTCGTCGATGAGGAAGTGGTAGCCGATGTCGCCCCAGTCGAGGCTGACCGCGTGGTACTCGTACATGCCCCGGATGGTGGCCGCCGGGTCGGGGTCGTCGTTCGGCGTCGCCGTGTGGTGGACGGTGATCGTCTGCAGCGGGAAGTACTGCTCGGGCGAGTTGACCTTGCCGTCCTTGTAGCGCTTCGACTCGTCGGCTCCCCAGGCGGGGCGCGAGAGGTAGCGCACACCACGCACGCGGGTCGGCTCGCTCGGCACCCGGAAGGTGCGGTCCGGGCCGTCGGTGGTGTCGATCGCGAGGGAGAGCACGCCGTGTGCCCCGGCGGGGGCCTTCAGCTCGTATCCGGTGGCGTTCCCGGCGGCGACCAGCGCCGTACCGCCGCCCTCGACGGTCGCGCAGCCGCCGGTCAGCCGCTGCCAGGCGCCCGGGGCGGACGTGCCGTCCGCGAAGCGGATTCCGGCGCCGTCCTGCGTGCCGCTCCAGCGCAGGGCGACGAAGGAGGCGGCGAAGGCGGTGGTGGTCTCGCCGGTGCCGGTGGCGGACTCGGTGCGGGTCTTCGGGAACTTCTCCGGCGTGGTGCCGGAATCACCGGATCCGGAGGCGGAGTTGTCCGACGCGCCGGAGTCGGTGGACGCGAACACCATGGGCGTGATCGCGGCTCCGGCCGCCACAGCCCCGCCTGCGGCGATTGCGCCACGGCGGGACAGGGAGCGCTTTCTACGGTGGGACGGCTGGGTGGGGGTGGGGGATTCGGACACGGATGTGTCCCCTTCCAGGAAGTGCGCTTGACGGTGGGCAGGGCACGGACGCGCGCCCCGACACTTGAAACGTCAAGCGACGCTAGCGCCACCTCTCGCCCCACGGGTACTGCGATCGCAGTAGATCCGTGTGGAGATCGAGCGAAGAAGTCCTACTTATGAGTAAGAGGTCACGCTCCGATGCCGTGGGCCCGCCCAGCCACCACAACCGCGCCCGGTGGCGGGGGGCCGTCGGTGGCGCGGGGGCGGTCGGTGGCGCAGGGACGGTCGGTGGCGCAGGGGCGGTCGGTGGATCAACGGACCCGGTAGAGGCGGGTCGGTGGATCGGCGGCACGGCGGGCCCGGCGGGAGCGGATCGCGGACCCGGCCGGGTGGGTGGGTCGGCGGCGTGGCGGACCCGACTGGCGGGTGGATCGGCGGCACGGCGAACCCGGCACGAGGCGGATCGACGAACCCGGCCGCGCGGACGAGTCGGCGACACGGCCGTCCCAGCCCGGCGGACAGATCGGCGGTACGGCGAACCGGCGCGGAGCGGATCGGCGGCCCCCGCGGGCGTCACTCCGGCAGCACGGTGGCTCCCCGGGCGGGGCCGTCGGCCGTGCGCACGGTCCGGCAGGTGCCCGAGGTCCGCAGGGCTTCCGCGACCGTCGCCGCCGCCTGCATGTCGCGGGCGAGGAACGCCGTCGTCGGGCCCGAGCCGGAGACGAGTGCCGCGAGGGCGCCGGCGTCCCGGCCGACGGCGAGGGTGTCGGCGAGCTCCGGGAAGAGGGAGAGGGCCGCGGGCTGGAGGTCGTTGGAGACCGCGGCGGCGAGCGCGTCGGGGTCGCCGGCCGCGAGGGCGTCGAGGAGCGGCTCGGAGGCGACGGGCGCGGGGATGTCCATGCCCTCGCCGAGCCGGTCGAACTCCCGGAAGACGGCGGGCGTCGACAGCCCGCGCCCGGCCATCGCGAACACCCAGTGGAACGTGCCGCCGACGTCGAGCGGGCGCAGTTTCTCGCCCCGGCCGGTGCCGAGGGCCGCGCCGCCGACCAGGCTGAACGGCACATCGCTGCCCAACTCGGCGCAGATGTCGAGGAGTTCCTCGCGGGAGGTGCGGGTGCCCCACAGCGCGTCGCAGGCGAGCAGGGCGCCCGCGCCGTCCGCGCTGCCGCCCGCCATGCCTCCGGCGACCGGGATGTCCTTGGCGATGTGCAGGTGCACGTCGGGCGTACGCCCGTGGCGCGCGGCCAGCGCCTCGGCCGCGCGGGCGGCGAGGTTCGTACGGTCGAGGGGGACCTGGTCGGCGTCGGGGCCGTCGCAGGTGACGCGCAGGCCCTCGGGCGAGGGGGTCACGGTGACCTCGTCGTACAGGCCGACGGCGAGGAAGACGTTGGCCAGGTCATGGAAGCCGTCGGGGCGTGCGGCGCCGACCGCGAGCTGGACATTGACCTTGGCGGGGACGCGGACGGTGACGCTCGTGCTCACTTACTCGGACTCCTCGGACCGGGCGGCGGACCGCGTCGACGGGGCGGCGGACTCCCGCGGCCGGTCCGCGGCCTCCTTGTGCTCGGCGATGCGGACGAACTCCTCGACGGTCAGGGCCTCCCCGCGGGCCTGCGGCGAGACGCCGGCCGCGACGAGTGCGGCCTCGGCGGCCGCCGCGGATCCGGCCCATCCGGCGAGCGCGGCCCGCAGGGTCTTGCGGCGCTGGGCGAAGGCCGCGTCGACGACCGCGAAGACCTCGCGCTTCGAGGCGGTGGTCCTGATCGGCTCGGTACGCCGGGTCAGGGCCACCAGGCCGCTGTCGACGTTCGGCGCGGGCCAGAAGACGTTGCGGCCGATGGCACCGGCCCGCTTGACCTCGGCGTACCAGTTGGCCTTCACCGACGGCACGCCGTACACCTTGGAGCCGGGCGGGGCGGCGAGGCGGTCGGCGACCTCCGACTGCACCATGACGAGGGTGCGTTCGATGCTCGGGAAGGTGTCGAGCATGTGCAGGAGCACCGGCACGGCCACGTTGTAGGGGAGGTTGGCGACCAGGGCGGTGGGCGGCGGGCCGGGCAGCTCGGCGACATGCATCGCGTCGGAGTGCACCAGCGCGAAACGCTCGGCGCGCTCGGGCATGCGGGCCGCGATGGTGGCGGGCAGCGCGGCGGCCAGGACGTCGTCGATCTCGACGGCGGTGACGCGGTCGGCCACCTCCAGCAGGGCCAGCGTGAGGGAGCCGAGCCCCGGGCCGACCTCGACGACCACGTCGTCGGGACGGACCTGAGCGGTACGGACGATACGGCGGACCGTGTTCGCGTCGATCACGAAGTTCTGGCCGCGCTGCTTGGTGGGGCGCACGCCGAGGGCTGCCGCCAGTTCACGGATGTCGGCGGGGCCCAGGAGGGCGTCGGGGGTGGGGCTGCTCACCCGACAAGGGTACGGGCGCCGCCGGGCGCGCTCCGACGCGCGTGGCCCGGGCGTCTGAGCGAGCCGGGTCCCCGGCCGGTGTCACCCGTGCAGCCGGCCCCCGCAGTGCGGCCAGGGACTCGTCCCCTGCCGCACGAACAGCTTCTTCGCCCGCATCGTCTGTTCCGCCGCCGGGGCGTCCTGCGGCCGGCCCTTCCCGCCGAGGCTGCGCCAGGTCTGGGTGTCGAACTGGTACAGGCCCCCGTACGTCCCCGACGAGTCCACCGCGTCCGGGCGGCCCCCGGACTCGCACGAGGCGAGGCTCTGCCAGTTCAGCCCGTCCGCGCCGCGCACGGTCGGCAGCGGCTTGGTTCCCACCTTCACCACCTGGGTCCGCGGTTCCCGCACCACCTCGGAGCGCAGGCGCCGGGGCCTCTGCGTGACGCCGTTGACCGTGCGCAGGGAGTAGGTGACCCGCCGCAGGCCCGGCTCCCCCGCCCGTTCGACGACCTCCGTGCCCCGGAAGACCGACGGGTCCTCGATCCGCTCCACGGCGAACGCGATCGCCTCGTCACGGATCTCCTTGCGGCCGGTGATCCGCAGCACGGTGACCGTCTGCCCGTCGCGCGGGAAGCCGTCCAGCGGCACGGACGTGGTGTCCTGGCCGCGCAGGGTGATGCCGGCCTGCTCCACGACCTCGCGCACGGTCGCCGCGTTCGTCCGGATCGTGCGGGCGCGGCCGTCCGCCATGACCGTCACCGCGCGCTCGGTGCGCACATCCAGCGCGAGCCCTTCCCGCCCGATGCGCCGGGAGCGCGACGTCGACAGGTACGCGCCCTCCGCACGCACCCCCAGCTGTCTGAGCGCCGCCTCCACCGTGCGCTCCGTCGTCCACACCTCGCGCCGCTGGCCGTCGAGGGTGAGCCGCACCGGCCGCCCGTAGCGCACCGCGACCTCGTCCCCGCTGGCGAGCCCCGCGTCGGGGCCGGGCGCGACCACGTCGTGCGCCCCTACCTCCACGCCCTCCTCGGCGAGCAGTTCCGTGACGTCGTCGGCGAAGGTGTGCAGTGTGCGCGGAGTACCGTCCACGCTCAGCTCGATCGCCTTGTCCTTGGCGACGAAGGCGGTCGTCCCACCCGCGAGGAAGGCCACGACCAGCGCCTGCGGTACGAGCCGGCGCATGGACCCCTCACCGCGCTCGGCCGTTCGCGCCCTGCGCCGGTGTGCGGCCCGCCGACCGCCCCGGGCTCGGCGGTCGGTCGCGGGCGCCGCCGTCTCGGAGTCCTCGTACGCGGGCCGGTATGTGTCCTCGTACGCCTCGTCGGCCCCGTACGCCACACCGGCCCTGTACGCCTCGTCGGCCCCGTATGCCTTGTATGCCTCGTAGATCCCGCGGGTCTCATAGGCGGGTTCGTACGTGTCCGTACGTGTCGCGTACGGGCCCTGCATCCCGTACGCCGGCGTCGGGACGCCGTACGGGTCGAAGCCGCCGTAAGCCGGGGGCTCGTGGGCGGGGATCGGGCCATACGTCTCGAACTGCGCGTTGCTCACGACGACACGCTCCAGCGGAGGACTCCGGATCGGGCCCCCAGAACCTAGCGGAGGGCCCGTTACTCTCCAAAGCGACTCGACTACGCAGCGTAGTAGACGGGGTGTCGGCGGGCCCGCGCGAGCGTGATCGGGCGGTGCTCGGTCAGTAGCCGAAGGCGCGTGCCGTGTTCGAGCCGAGGGCCGCCGCCAGCGCGTCCTCCTCGATGCCCCGTACGGCGGCCATGGCGCGCACCGTGATCGGAATGAGATACGGCGCGTTGGGCCGTCCGCGGTACGGCGCCGGAGTGAGGAAGGGCGCGTCGGTCTCCACGAGGAGCAGCTCCAGCGGGGCCACCGCCACCGCGTCCCGCAGGTTCTGGGCGTTCTTGAAGGTGACGTTGCCGGCGAAGGACATGAAGTAGCCGGCGGCGGCGCACACCTCGGCCATCTCGGCGTCGCCCGAGTAGCAGTGGAACACCGTCCGCTCGGGAGCGCCCTCCTCCTTCAGGACGCGCAGCACGTCCGCGTGGGCGTCACGGTCGTGGATGACGAGGGCCTTGCCGTGGCGCTTGGCGATCTCGATGTGGGCACGGAAGGACGTCTCCTGCGCCTCCTTGCCCTCGGGTCCGGTGCGGAAGTAGTCGAGGCCGGTCTCGCCGACGCCCTTCACCTGAGGGAGTGCGGCGAGGCGGTCGATCTCCGCGAGCGCCTCGTCGAGCGCCCGCGTGCCCCCTGGTTCGCGCGCGCCCTGCCGGGACCAGCCGTCCGGGTCTCCGTGCACGATGCGCGGCGCCTCGTTCGGGTGGAGGGCGACGGTCGCGTGCACGGCGTCGTACGCCGCCGCCGTCTCGGCCGCCCACTGCGAGCCGCGTACGTCGCAGCCGACCTGGACGACGGTCGTCACGCCGACCGACGCCGCCTTCGCCAGGCCCTCCTCCACCGTGCCGGACTGCATGTCGAGGTGGGTGTGGGAGTCGGCGACCGGCACCCGGAGGGGCTCCGGGAGGGGTGGGGCCGCGTGCTTGTCGGAGGCGTTCGAAGGCATGCCCCGATCCTACGAAAGGGGCATGCCTCACCGTACGGCGCTCGGTCCGGGGGCCGAAGCCCGGCCGGTCGCCGCGCTCAGCTCGCCCTGCGGTGGAAGACGTGCAGGAGATCGGACAGGTGCCAGTGGTGCTGCGACTGCTCCCCGGCCGCCGCTTCCGGCTGCCCGGGGCCCGACTGCCGGGGGACCGAGCGGGGCCGATGCAGGGAGTTCTGCGCGGAGGACACCTTCCCGGCACGCATGATCCGGACGACGTGGCCGTCGCAGTTCTGGCACGTGGGCCTGCTCAGCGGCGACGGGACGACCTGCCCGTCCGCGACGTACATCACGAACTCGTGGCCGTCACCGTCGATGTGGTGCTCTATCTCGTACGACTGCTCCCAGCCGTGCCCGCATCGCATGCAGGCGAAGGAATACGACTCGTGGACGACGGCGGTCGCGGCGCTGCGAAGGCCCGTGGTCTGCTGTGCGATCTCGCTCATGCCAGCTCCTGTGGTCCGCTGGTGGGACGGGTTGCGTCCCTTCGACCAGTGGACCCCTCGGCCGGGGCGAACGCACGGATCCTGTCGAGTGTTTGGGGCCCTTTGAACGTTCCTTGCCGCAACAGCCCGGGTGCTTTACCCGGCCATGGGGCGCCCGCTCAGCAGAGATACGCCCTGCTCAGACGGCCACTGCGCCCCTCCCCGATCGAGGACGCCTGTTCCGTCGAGGCCCCGCCCCGCCCGCCCCCCTCGGACATCCGTACCGAGCCCCCGTCACCCGCCCGCGTTCTTCGCTGCCACGACCGCGTCGAAGACCTCGCGCTTCGGTACGCCGGCTGCCGCGGCCACCGCCGCGATGGCCTCCTTGCGGCGTTCCCCCGCCTCCTCGCGCACCCGCACCCGGCGCACGAGTTCCGCGGCGTCGACCTCCTCGGCCCCCTTCGCCGGCGCGCCCTCGACCACGACGGTGATCTCCCCGCGGACCCCCTCGGCCGCCCAGGCCGCGAGCTCCCCGAGCCCACCGCGCCTGACCTCCTCGTACGTCTTGGTCAGCTCACGGCACACGGCGGCGCGCCGGTCACCGCCGAACACCTCGGCCATCGCGGCGAGGGTGTCGACCAGCCGGTGCGGAGCCTCGAAGTAGACGAGTGTGCGCCGCTCCTCGGCGACCTCCCGGAGCCGGGACAGCCGCTCACCCGCCTTGCGCGGCAGGAACCCCTCGAAGCAGAACCGGTCGACCGGCAGACCCGACAGGGCGAGCGCGGTCAGCACCGCGGACGGCCCCGGCACGGCGGTGACCCGGATGTCCTGCTCGACCGCCGCCGCCACCAGCCGGTACCCGGGATCCGACACCGAGGGCATCCCGGCGTCCGTGACCAGCAACACGCGCGCCCCGCCGAGCAGTTCCTCCACCAGTTCGGGGGTACGGGCGGCCTCATTGCCCTCGAAGTACGACACGACACGCCCCTTGGGCGTCACCCCCAGCCCCTGGGTCAGCCGCCGCAGCCGCCGGGTGTCCTCCGCCGCGACGACGTCGGCGCCGGCCAGCTCCTCGGCGAGCCGGGGCGGCGCGTCCGCGATGTCGCCGATGGGGGTGCCTGCCAGTACGAGGGTTCCAGTCACGCCCCCATCCTCGCAGGGACCGCTCGTCGCGGGGACCGCGGAGCCCGAGCACAACCACCGCCGGGGGCGAACGGTTCCGCCCCCTTACCGCACATGCACGGGACTCCCACAGAACGGTTCCCTACGATGGCGCGGTGACCAGTACCGCGTCCTCCATGGACACCCGGCAGGGCCAGGCACCGCACGAGCAGCGGCCGTCGTGGCAGCAGCGGCTGCGCCGATTCGGCTACACGGCGGGGCCCAGAAGCGACGTACGCGACCGGCTCGTACCGCCGTACGTCCAGCCCAGCCCGCGGATGTGGCAGTTCCTCGGCGTCCCGGGCCCGCTCGCGGAGCGGATCGCCCGCTGGTCGGCATGGGGCGGCCCGCTTCTGGTGACGCTGCTGGCGGGGGTGCTGCGCTTTTGGAACCTGGGCAGCCCGAAGGCGGTGATATTCGATGAGACGTATTACGCCAAGGACGCCTGGGCGCTCGTCCACCGCGGCTTCGAGGTCAGCTGGGACAAGAACGCCAACGACGCGGTCCTGAGGCTGGGCGACCAGGTCCAGATCCCGACGGACGCGGCGTACGTCGTGCATCCGCCCGTCGGCAAGTACGTCATCGGGCTGGGCGAGCTGATGTTCGGGTTCAACCCGTTCGGCTGGCGGTTCATGACGGCGCTGCTGGGCACCCTGGCCGTGCTGATGCTGTGCCGGATCGGCCGCCGCATCTTCCGCTCGACCTTCCTCGGCTGCCTCGCGGGCGCGCTGATGGCGGTGGACGGGCTGGCCTTCGTGATGGCGCGCACCTCGCTGCTCGACGGGGTGCTGATGTTCTTCGTGCTGGCGGCGTTCGGCTGTCTCGTCCTCGACCGGGACCGGACGCGGGCGAAGCTCGCCGCCGCGCTGCCGGCCGACGCCGACGGCCGGTTCCGCCCGGACGCGCACATCGCCGAGACCCTGCGCCTGGGCCCGCGCCCCTACCGGTGGCTGGCCGGCCTGATGCTGGGCCTGGCCATCGGCACCAAGTGGAACGGCCTGTACTTCCTGGCCGCGTTCGGCCTGATGACGGTGTTGTGGGACGTCGGCGCCCGCAGGGTGGCCGGTGCCGCGCACCCGTACAGGGCCGTGGTCAAGCGCGACCTGGGCCTCGCCTTCCTGGCGACCGTGCCGGTGGCGGTCGTCACCTACATCGCGTCCTGGACCGGCTGGATCCTCTCCCCCACGGACGGCACCGGCGGCTACTACCGCAACTGGGCGAGCGCCGACGGCCGCAGCAGCGACTGGTCCTGGCTATTCCCCGACTGGTGGCTCAGCCTGTGGCACTACGAGAACCAGGTGTACGACTTCCACGTCGGGCTGTCGTCCCCGCACACCTACCAGTCCAACCCGTGGAGCTGGATCGTCGACGGCCGCCCCGTGTCGTACTTCTACGAGTCCCCGCTGCCCGGCAGGGACGGCTGCCCCGTCGACGCGGGCGAGAAGTGTGCGCGCGAGGTGCTGGCGATCGGCACGCCGCTGCTGTGGTGGGTGGCCGCCTTCGCCATCCTCTACGTCCTGTGGCGCTGGCTGTTCCGCCGCGACTGGCGGGCCGGCGCCATCGCCTGCGGTGTCGCGGCCGGCTACCTCCCCTGGTTCCTCTACCAGGAGCGCACGATCTTCTTCTTCTACGCCATCGTCTTCCTGCCCTTCCTGTGCCTCGCCGTGGCCATGCTCCTCGGCGCGATCATCGGCCCGCCCCGCACCGGCGACACCCGCCGCGTGGCCGGGGCGACGGGGGCGGGCGTGCTGGTGCTGCTGATCGCCTGGAACTTCATCTACTTCTGGCCGATCTACACCGGTACGGCGATCCCGATCGACGACTGGCGGGCGCGGATGTGGCTGGACACCTGGGTGTAGCGGGACGGGCGTGCCCCGAGGCCGGCGGCCCGAAAATGAGGACCGCCGGCGCCCCCGCTGCGGTTACCCTCCGCTGATGCAACAGGACCATCCCCTCGTTCGCGAGGTGTACCCCGAGCTGGTCGCGGAGTTGGTCGATCTCCTGGAGAGCGAGGGAGAGCGGGAGCTGGCCGTCTGCGCCCGGGACCTTCGCCTGGTCGGCGAGTGCGACTGCGCCGACGACTTCTGCCAGAGCTTCCTGACCGCGCCGCACCCGCGGGGCCGGCCGTACGGCGCCGGTCATCGCTGCGTACCGCTGCTGCCGTCGCAGGGCATGCTGTGCCTGGACGTCGTGGACCACCGGATCGTCTACGTCGAGGTTCTCGACCGGCCGCCCCTGCGGCGGCACGGGGCCGGCCCCCGGATGTGACGGAACGCCCCCGTTCCAGGGGGCGGAAGGCAGCCACTTCAAGAACCGCGTGACAAAAAACATTCCTCCCGACCGCCCCTTGCGCCACATACAGTGCGGAGGACGAACGGGGAGGGGACCATGGCCAAGGGGGTCAAGGCCGCTGTCATAGGCGGGGTGTTCGCCGTGATGGTGGGGGGCGCCGGATACGGCGCGTACAACATCATGTCCGCGCTGGACGGCGGCGGGGCGACGGGGGCGGGCGGGGAGCCCGCGCCGGCGCGGTCGGGGCCGCCGAGCGCGGAGGAGGTCGAGGAGACGACGACCGAGTTCTTCGCGGCCTGGGAGAAGGGGCAGGCGGCGCGGGCGGCGTCGTACACGAACAACGACGCGGCCGCCGAGCCGCTGCTGACGGCGTACGGCGAGGACGCCCACATCACCGGTGTGAAGATCACGCCGGGTGCGGCGAAGGGCGGCGCCGTGCCCTTCACGGTGAAGGCGAAGGTGTCCTACGACGGGAAGTCCAAGCCGCTGACGTACAAGAGCAGCCTCACCGTCGTGCGCGGTCTCACCACCGGACGGCCGCTCGTCGACTGGCAGCCGGACGTGATCCATCCGCGGCTGAAGAAGAACGACACCCTCGTCACCGGCAAGGCCGCGAGCCCGCCGATCGAGGCCGTCGACCGTGACGGCACCGTGCTGACGAAGGAGAAGTACCCCTCGCTCGGCCCGATCCTCGACACCCTGCGCGACCGCTACGGCGACAAGGCGGGCGGCGAGGGCGGCGTCGAGCTGGCGATACGGCACGCCGACGAGTCGCCGGACACCTCGCTGCTGACCCTTGCCAAGGGCAGACCCGGCAAGCTGGAGACCACCCTCAGCGCGCGTGTGCAGGCAGCCGCCGAGAGCGCGGTGAAGCAGCACCCCGAGTCCTCGGTGGTGGCCGTCAAGCCGAGCACCGGAGAGGTGCTGGCGGTGGCGAACCACCGCGAGGACGCCTTCAACGCGGCCTTCGAGGGCCGTGTCGCCCCCGGCTCCACGATGAAGATCATCACGGCGGCGATGCTCATCGACAACGGCGTGACGTCGATGAACGGGCCGGCCCCCTGCCCGCCGACCGCCACCTGGCAGAGCCAGACCTTCGAGAACCTCACCGGTCTTCAGCCCGACGAGAGCGCGAACGCCACCCTGGCGAACGCCTTCATGCGCTCGTGCAACACCGCCTTCATCAAGCTCATCGACGAGAGGCCGCTCACGGACGCGTCCCTGACCGCCGAGGCCGAGGAGCGCTTCGGGCTGCGCGGGGACGACTGGAAGACCGGCATCACCTCCTTCGACGGCAGTGTCCCCGCCGCCGGCGGACCGGACCGCGCGGCCGGCGCCATCGGGCAGGGCCAGGTGCAGATGAACCCGCTGAACATGGCGTCGGTGACGGCCACCGCGATCACCGGCCGGTTCCGGCAGCCGTATCTCGTCCCGCCCGAGCTGGACGACCGGCAGCTCGCCACCGCCCAGGGGCTGCGGTCGAGCACCGCCGCGCAGCTGAAGCAGATGATGCGGCTGACGGCGACGTCCCCGCAGGGCACCGCCGTGCGCGTCATGGCCGGGCTGAGCGGTGACATCGGCGCCAAGACCGGTTCCGCCGAGGTCGACGGCAAGGCCACCTCGGACAGCTGGTTCACCGGCTTCCGCAACGATGTGGCGGCCGCGGCCATGTCCGAGCAGGGCGGCCACGGCGGCGACGCGGCGGGGCCGATTGTCGCAGCCGTGCTACGAGCGTCCGGCTGAAGTCATCCCCGGCGCCACGGGACTCTAGGGTGGTCGTCGTCGTTATGCGTGAGGGCAACGGGGCGGCGGGGACCCCTGGGATTTCGCGAGGGAACGGAAAGCAGTGGGCAACAGAAGGCGCGTCGCCGAGCGACGGAAGACCAACCCCGCCGTGCTCGGCGGGATGATCGCCGTGGTCGTCGGCGGCGCCGGGTTCGGTGTCTACGCCCTGTACGGCGGCGGAGCAGTGGCCGACAGCCGTACGTCGGCCTCCTCGTCCGCCGACGACGAGGCCGAGGACGTGAAGACCGGCCCGTTGTCGGCCGAGGAGGTCACCACGGCGGCCGAGACCTTCCTCACCGCCTGGCAGAAGGGCAAGGTGACCGAGGCGGCCGCCGCCACGGACGACACCGCCGCCGCGAAGGCCCTGCTGGCGGCCTATTCCAAGGACGCCCACATCAAGGACGTCACCCTCACCGCGGGCGCCCGCACCGGCGACAAGGTCTCCTTCTCGGTGAAGGGGACGGTGTCGTACAAGGGCACCAGCAAGCCGGTGGCCTACGACAGTTCGCTGACCGTCGCCCGCCGGGCCGAGGACGGCAGGCCGCTCGTCGCATGGCGCTCCGCGATCGTCCACCCCGACCTGAGGGACGGCGACCGGCTCGTCACCGGCGAGTCCGGCACCCCGCCCGTCAAGGCGCTCGACCGGGACGGCGGCGAGCTGACCGAGAAGGAGTACCCGTCGCTGGGCTCGGTCCTGGACGGGCTGCGCGAGAAGTACGGCAAGAAGGCCGGCGGCAAGGCGGGTGTGGAACTCCAGGTGGTCCGCGGGGAGGCGTCCAAGAAGGACGAGCTGTCCGACAAGACGCTGCTGGAGCTGAGCAAGGGCACACCGGGCACGGTGAAGACGACGCTGAGCCCGACGCTGCAGGCCGCCGCGGAGAAGCAGGTCGCCGCGAAGCCGAAGGCGTCGGTGGTCGTGCTGCGCCCGTCGACCGGCGAGATCCTGGCCGCCGCCAACTCCTCGCACGGCTTCAACACGGCCTTCCAGGGCTCCCTCGCCCCCGGCTCCACGATGAAGGTCGTCACCTCGTCGCTGCTGATCGAGAAGGGCCTGGCGACGGCGGACAAGCAGCGCCCCTGCCCGAAGTACTTCACGTACGGCCACTGGAAGTTCCAGAACGACGACAAGTTCGAGATCAAGGGCGGCACGTTCAAGGCGAGCTTCGCCCGCTCCTGCAACACGGCCTTCATCAGCCAGGCGCCCGAGCTGGACGACGACAGCCTGACCAAGCAGGCCCAGCAGGTCTTCGGTCTCTCGCTGAACAACTGGTCCGTCGGCGTTCCCACCTTCGACGGCTCCGTCCCCGTCCAGTCCCAGGCCCAGATGGCGGCCTCGCTCATCGGCCAGGGCGGAGTGCGGATGAACCCGCTGAACATGGCGTCGGTCTCGGCGACCGTCAAGTCGGGCACGTTCAAGCAGCCGTACCTGGTCTCCCCGGAGGTCGACGGCCGGCGGCTGGCAACGGCCGCGCGCACGATGTCGGCGTCCACGCTCTCCCAGCTGCGCGGGCTCATGGCCTACACGGCGGCCTACGGAACGGCGGCCGAGGCGATGGCCGGGGTCAGCGGTGACGTCGGCGCGAAGACCGGCTCGGCGGAGGTCGACGGACAGAAGAAGCCGAACGGCTGGTTCACCGCCTACCGGGGAGACCTGGCCGCGGCGGGTGTGGTCCAGGCGGCCGGCCACGGCGGGGAGACGGCGGGCCCGATCGTGGCGGCGCTGCTCAAGCTGGGTGGCTGAAACTCAGCGGGCCACGGGAGCGGCGGCCAGATAGGTCCGCCGCAGGAACCTCATCAGCGCCTTCGACTCGAACTGCACCACGGACACCCCCTGCTCGGAGTGGAACTCCACCACGGCCTGCACCCGCCCGCACGGCCAGACGCGTATCTCACCGCTGCCCGCCGGGGCCCGCAGCCCCTGTTCCAGCAGGGAACGGGAGAACGTGTACTCATGGGCTTCGCGTCCGGGCAGCCGGATCCGCACCGAACGCGGGTCGGTATCGGGGTCGTAGCGCAGGATCACCGGCACCGCGTCCTGTTCATCGGCCAGGATGTCCGCGTCCGTGACGATATGGGCTCGCGCGTACTGCTCGACTACAGACATCGGACGGCCCTCTCACGCTGGGTGACCTCTGCGAAATCCGTGCATCCGTTCCCTCTCCAATGTCGCATATCTTCCGGAAAGCGCTCCCTGGAGCCCTGGGTATCTCATCCGTGCGCCGGACGGCCGCGATAGACAAGGACTCGCTCTTGCAAGCCGTTCGCATCAAGCCACTATCATCGAACGGTGCACGTACCTGACGGATTCATAGACGCCCCGACCTCGGTCGCGACCGGAGTGGTCGCCGCTGCCGCCGTCGCCGTGAGCCTGCGCGGCGCCCGCCGTGAGCTCGACGAGCGGACCGCGCCGCTGGCCGGCCTGGTGGCGGCGTTCATCTTCGCCGTGCAGATGCTGAACTTCCCGGTGGCGGCCGGCACCAGCGGACACCTGCTGGGCGGTGCGCTGGCCGCGATCCTCGTCGGCCCGTACACCGGCGCGCTGTGCATCTCCGTCGTCCTGCTCATGCAGGCCATCCTCTTCGCGGACGGGGGCCTCACCGCGCTCGGCGTGAACATCACCAACATGGCGGTCGTCGGCGTCGTCGTCGCCTACGCCGTCTTCCGCGGCCTGGTGAAGGTCCTGCCCAGGACCCGGCGCTCGATCACCGCCGCCTCGTTCGTCGCGGCGCTGGTGTCGGTGCCGGCCGCGGCCCTCGCGTTCACGTTCCTGTTCTGGATCGGCGGCACCACCGACGTCTCGATCGGCAAGGTCGCCACCGCCATGGGCGGCGTCCACCTGCTGATCGGCATCGGCGAGGCCGCGATCACCGCGCTGACCGTCGGTGCCGTGGTCGCGGTGCGGCCGGACCTCGTGTACGGCGCCCGCGACCTGCGGCAGCCGCTCAAGCTGCGGGTGGGTGACGAACTGGTCGACGCCCCCGCGCCCGAGGCCGAGCGGCCGGTCCCGGCCCGGGCCTCCCGCCGCACGGTGTGGATCGGCGGCCTGGCCACCTCGCTCGTCCTCGCCGGGTTCGTCAGCTTCTACGCCTCCGCGAGCCCCGACGGGCTGGAGAAGGTCGCCGAGGACAAGGGCTTCGCCGACTCCGCCGAGGAGCACACGGGCGCCGACTCCCTGCTCGCCGACTACGGCGTCAAGGGCATCGACAACACCCGTCTGTCCGGCGGCCTCGCCGGTGTGATCGGCGTCGGCGCCACGGTCGTGGCGGGCACCGGCGTCTTCTGGGCGGTGCGCCGGCGTCGTACGGACGAGTCGGCCGACACCTCGCCCGCGAGCACCGGGGTCTGACATGGGCGCCGGGCACGCGCACAGGCTGTACCGGCCGGGGCATTCGCCGGTGCACGCGCTGCCCCCGCACACCAAGCTGGCGGCGGTGTTCGCCTTCGTGCTGGTCGTGGTGTCGACGCCGCGCGAGGCCATGTGGGCGTTCGGGCTGTACGCCGTGCTGCTCGCGCTCGTCGCTGGCGCCGCGCGGGTGCCCGCCGGGTTCCTGCTGAAGCGGCTGCTGATCGAGGTTCCGTTCGTGGCGTTCGCGGTGCTGATGCCGTTCGTCGCGGAAGGCGAGCGGGTCGACGTGCTGGGCGTGCCGCTGAGCGTCAGCGGACTGTGGGGCGCCTGGAACGTGCTCGCGAAGGGCACCCTGGGCGTCGCCGCCTCCGTGCTCCTCGCCTCCACCACCGAGCTGCGCGAACTGCTCCTCGGTCTGCAGCGGTTGAAGCTCCCGCCCCTGCTCGTGCAGATCGCCTCCTTCATGATCCGCTACGGCGATGTCATCACCGACGAGATGCGACGCATGCGGGTCGCCCGGGAGTCGCGCGGCTTCGAGGCGCGCGGTGTACGGCACTGGGGCGTGCTCGCGAAGTCGGCGGGCGCGCTGTTCATCCGCTCCTACGAGCGCGGCGAGCGGGTGCATCTGGCCATGGTCAGCCGCGGGTACGCCGGTTCGATGCCGGTGATCGACGAGGCGACCGCGTCCCGGGCGCAGTGGTCGTACGCCCTCGCTCTCCCCTTCGCCGCCCTCGTCGTCTGTCTGCTGGGATGGTCGCTGTGACGGAACCGACTGCGTCGCTGGAAGTGGCGGGCCTGGCCTTCGCCTACCCGGACGGCCACCAGGCCCTGTTCGGTGTGGACTTCCGCATCGGGCGCGGCGAGCGGGTCGCTCTGCTCGGGCCGAACGGCGCCGGGAAGACGACGCTCGTCCTGCATCTCAACGGCATCCTGACCGGCGGCACGGGCAGTGTGAGGGTGGCGGGGCTGCCGGTCGGGCGGCAGCACATGGCCGAGATCCGGCGCCGGGTGGGGATCGTCTTCCAGGACCCGGACGACCAGTTGTTCATGCCGACGGTCCGTGAGGACGTGGCCTTCGGGCCGGCCGCGGCGGGTCTGAAAGGGCCGGAGCTGGAGGAGCGGGTCGACCGGGCGCTGGCGCGGGTCGGCATGGCGGAGTTCAAGGACCGGCCGCCGCACCACCTCTCCTTCGGTCAGCGGCGCCGGGTCGCGGTGGCGACCGTGCTGGCGATGGAGCCGGAGATCCTCGTCCTGGACGAACCCTCCTCCAACCTCGACCCCGCCTCCCGCCGTGAACTCGCCGACATCCTGCGCTCGTTGGACGTCACCGTCCTCATGGTCACCCACGACCTGCCCTACGCCCTGGAGCTGTGCCCGCGCTCGCTGATTCTGAGCGAGGGGGTGATCGCCGCGGACGGGAGGACGGCCGAGCTGCTGGCGGACGACGAGCTGATGCGGGCCCACCGGCTGGAGCTGCCCTTCGGCTTCGACCCGCGGTCCGTGACAATGGGCGCGTGACGAACGAGGAGACCGAGGGTTCGCTGCTGCTGGACGAGCAGCTGTGTTTCGCGCTGTACGCCGCCCATCGCGCGGTGACGGCGGTGTACCGCCCGCTCCTCGACGAGTTGGGGCTGACCTATCCGCAGTACCTGGCCCTGCTGGTGCTGTGGGAGCGCGGCGAGTCGACGGTCAAGGAGCTGGCGGTGGCGCTGCGGCTGGACTACGGCACCGTCTCCCCGCTGCTCAAGCGGCTGGAGTCGACGGGCCTGGTACGGCGTGAGCGGTCGGCGCGGGACGAGCGGTCGGTCCTCGTCACCCTGACGGAGCGTGGGACGCGGCTGCGGGGGCGCGCGGCGTGCGTGTCCGGCGCGTTGCTGGCGGCTACGGACCTTCGTATGTCCGAAATCACCCGGATGCGCGAGGAGTTGCTGCGGCTGGCCGACCGGGCGGAGGCCGCCGCGGGCCGCACCGGCTGACTGCCGGCCTCGGACTGCTCACGGTTCCACCCCCTGGCGGGCACACTCTTCCTACCGGCCAGTACCTTGTGCACAATGTATTTGTGCGCGTTCTTTCTGGGGGAGGGCCAACCATGACCGCCGAGGGCACCACCGTCGACACCCGGCCGACGAAGATCATGTACGTCGCCGAGGCCACCGCGCACGGCGGCCGGGAGGGTCATGTCACCAGTCAGGACGGCCAGATCGCGCTGAAGGTCGCGATGCCGCCGCAGCTGGGCGGCGACGGCAACGGCACCAACCCGGAGCAGCTCTTCGCCGCCGGCTACAGCTCCTGCTTCCACAACGCGCTGATCCTGGTGGGCAACCGCGAGGGCTACGACCTGACCGGATCCACGGTCGCCGCGAAGGTCGGCATCGGCCCCAACAAGCACCGCGGCTACGGCCTCGCGGTCGCCCTCAGCGTCTCGCTGCCGGTGCTGGACGCGGGCATCGCCGCCAAGCTGGTGGACGCCGCGCACCAGATCTGCCCGTACTCCAACGCGACCCGCGGCAACATCGACGTCACGATCGTGCTGGGCTAGGGCCTGTCGTTTGGATCATGCCGGCGTCGCGGGGTCCGGCACGCGCATCTGCCGCGTTGTCGTCGGTTGCCGATGCTCCGCATCGGCGCCCTCCTCCGCCTTGCAGCTGCACGCACCAGACCCCGCTCGGGTGGGCTGAGAGGCGCAGTTCCTCCCAGCCGACCTGATCCAAACGACAGACCCTAGCGAGACGTCGGCCACACATCGGAATCGCAGGCAGCACCCCCATGTTGGACTGTCCGTCGCAGGCGAATCGAACGCGAGACGGTCAGTAGCAGAGGGAGCACGGGCGTGGACGTGAACGGCACAGTGGCCGAGGGCTTCGAGCCGGTCAGGGAGGCGTTCGTACGGAACTTCGCCGCGCTCGGCGAGCGGGGCGCCGCCGTCGCCGTCTACCGGGACGGACGCAAGGTCGTCGACCTGTGGGCCGGCACGCGGGACGTCGAGGGCACACTGCCCTGGCAGCACGGCACCGCACAGGTCGTGCGCTCGGCGACCAAGGGCGTCGCCGCCGCCGTACCGCTGCTCCTGCACCAGCGGGGCGAGCTGGACCTGGACGCGCCGGTGGGCGAGTACTGGCCGCGGTTCAAGGAGCACGGCAAGGAACGGCTGCTCGTACGGCATGTGCTGAACCACCGCGCCGGGCTCCCGGTGCTCGACCGCCCGCTCACCCCCGAACAGGCCCTGGACCCGAGCAGCGGCCCCGAGGCGGTGGCCGCGCAGACGCCCGCGTGGGAGCCGGGCACCGCCCACGGCTATCACGCGCTGACCTACGGCTGGCTGCTGGACGAGCTGGTGCGGCGGGTGACGGGGCGGTGGGCCGGTGAGTGGATCGCGGCCGAGATCGCCGGTCCGCTGGGCGCGGACCTGTGGCTGGGGCTGCCGGACGCGCAGGCGGGCCGGGTGGGCCGTACCGGCCGGGTCGAGGGGCCCGAGCCGGCCGGGGGGCTGCGGGCGCGTCCGAAGCGCTCGGTCACCGAGGCCTACGCGGACCCCGACTCCCTCACGCGCCGCGCGTTCGCCGCGATCACGCCCTTCCCCGACCAGAACGACCCGGCCTACCGGGCGGCCGCCCTCCCCGCGACCAACGGCATCGCGACCGCCGACGGCCTGGCCCGCTTCTACGCGGCGTTGATCGGTGACGTCGACGGTGTGCGGCTCTTCGACCCGGCGACGGTGGAACGGGCGCGGGCCGAGGAGTCGGCGGGCCCGGACCGCGTCCTGGTGGTCAACACCCGCTTCGGTCTCGGGTACATGCTGCACGGCACCGCGTCCCCCTTGCTGGGACCCGGCTCTTTCGGCCACCCCGGCCGCGGCGGCGCCCTCGGCTTCGCCGACCCGGAGGCGGGGATCGCGTTCGGCTATGTGACGAACGGCTTCCGCAAGACGGTGACGGCGGATCCGAGGGCGCAGGGCCTGGTACGGGCGGTACGGGCCTGTCTCGGCACTCCCTAGGGAGGGCTGGATCAGACGTGGATCGGGTGCGAGGTGCGCCCGGACGCCGCGTCGATCTCGCCGTGCGCCTTGGTGAGCATCTGCATCGCGAGCTCGTTCAGTGCGCGGGCCCCGGCGATCTCCTCGCCGACCCGCGGCTGATTGGAGTCGGTGTGGTGCCGGGTGGCGTGCCCGTGGGCCCGTACCTCGGTGCCGTCGGGCAGACGCACCAGCGCGACCGCCCGCGTGTGCTGGTCGTCCTCCTGGAACTCCAGCTCGACATGCCATCCCACTGCGGTGTGCATCATGACGATCACCTCCGGAAGACCTGCTTCCAGGGTGCTCCTGTCGAGGGCCGCCGACTAGTCGGGCTCCGCGAACTCCTCGGGCCGCGGCGCGGGTCCGGACCGTTTGGTGCGGGCGGGGGCGCTCAGGGCCGCCACCCGGTCGGTCAGCAGGGCGACACGCTCCCCCACCTCGGCCACCAGGTCGGTGCGCAGCCGGCGCTGGTGGCGCAGGCCGATCTCCATCGTGGTGAGCGCCAGGGCCGCGGCGATCAGGACCAGGACCGCCAGCGTGCCGTGCACCCGGGGCGTGCCCTTCCTCACCGACTCGAACGCGAGCCCGGACGCCACCGCGAGGGCCGTGATCGAAGCCAGCCCCACGACATGGCCGCCGAGGAGCCAGGGGTGGTCCTGGCGCAGCCACGTCAGCCGGGAACGCCGTGCCTCCTGCGACAGCCGCGCGAGCGCCGCCCGCATGTCCGCCAGCTCCCACTCGGCCTTCTCGCGCTGTTCCCGGGAGAGCGGGGGCCGCGCCGCGGCCAGGCGCAGTTCCAGCCGTGCGACCGCCCGGCGCAGCAGGGGCCGGCTCACCGGGTTCGGCAGGCCCTGCGGCCAGCGGGCCCACAGGTCGGCGTCGCGCCGCTGGAGACGGATGTGGGTGGCGGCCGTGTGCGCGACCGCGAGGCACATCACCAGGAGCAGGGCCAGGGACGCCCACGTGCCGCCGTCACCCCACAGCTGCAGGGCACCGAACGCGCCGACCAGGACGAGCCCCGCGGCCATCGGCCAGGTCTGCCGGATGTACGTCCGGTGCTTGACGGCGTGCAGGTCGCGTTCCCAGCCGTCCAGGGGGCGGCGGAGCAGGACGCGGGTGACGGCGAGCGAGAGCGGCGGCGCGCACAGCAGCAGACAGCCTCCCAGCGTGGCGTAGAGCGTCCACGGCAGGCCGTTCCCGGCCGCCCAGCCGTCGTCCTGGGGCAGCGCGGGAGCCGCGAGCAGTACCGCCACGGCGAGCACCGCGGTGAGCGCGCCCGGCCACCGGCCCGCCCGGCGCGCGGGCGGTGCCGGCGGGACGGGCCGCCAGGTCCGGGAGACGTCCGTCTCCAGTACGGCGATCAGTTCGGCGAGGTCGGCCTCGTGGTGGGCCGCGCGCAGGAACTGGGCGTTGCGGTGGGCCAGGTCCCGCAGGGGCGGCGGCAGTTGGTCCGGCCCCGGCGGGGCGGCACCGTCGAGCAGCAGCGGGATGACGGTCTTGCCGGTGTGCAGGGCCTGGTCGATCTCCCGGCGCACCCAGTCGGTCTCGTCGTCCAGCCGTCGCTCGCCCCTGGCGCCCCGCGCGTCCGCCCAGCCCCGGTGCACCACGACGAGCAGGACCTCGCAGTCCGCCACCCGCTCCCGCAGGGTGTCCGGGTAGCGCTGCCCCGGCACGATGGAGGCGATGTCCCGGAAGACCTGGTCGGTACCGAAGTGCTGTTCGAGCCGGTCGTACAGTTCCCGCACGACGTCTTCGTGATCGCCCCTGCGGTAGTTGATGAAGATGCCGCCCACGCCGCACACCCTAGAGCGAGAGGGCCCCCATGAACGCCCGTCAACAGCCGTGCCCCTTCTGCGAGATCGTCACCGGCACCGGCAGGGCGCGCGTGATCCACGAGGACGCGCACACCCTCGCCTTCTTCCCGCTGGCTCCCGCGACGCGCGGGCACACGCTGGTCGTGCCCCGCGTCCATACGGCGGACCTGTGGGCGATGGAGGCGGAGGAGGTTCAGCACCTGTTCCGCGCCGTGCTGTCGGTGGGGGACGCGTTGCGCGCGGTGCTCGAACCCGAGGGCATGAACGTCATCAACTCGGCGGGCGAAGTGGCCTCGCAGTCGGTCTTCCACACCCATGTGCACCTGGTGCCGCGCCGGGCCGGGGACGCGATGGGCCCCATCTGGCCGCCGAAGGGCACGGGTCCCGGCGCCGAGGACGACGCGGCGACGGACGCGCTCGCCGCCCGGCTGGCGGCCGCACTCACAGGGCGATGACGACGAGCGCGAGGTCGGCGAGCAGCAGCGGCGTGTAGAACAGCAGCAACGTCGGGGTCAGCCAGACCTGCGGCCAGGGCATCCGCGACAGGTACGGCGCCACGTCCATGGACAGCACCTCGACCGTGCTGTCGGGGCGCCGGGCGTCGTCGTAGAGCCGGCGAAAGGCCCGCTCCTGGCGCAGGAAGAAGCAGTCCAGGTACCAGAAGCAGCTCAGCGGCACCACGCCGACGACCGCGAGCTGCCAGCTCAGCCGGCTGGCGGACAGCGCGAGCAGGCCGGCGGCCAGGGTCAGCGCCCAGCCCTTCACGAGGAACGAGTTGGTGCCCAGTCGCGTGATCGTCGCCTGGACGAACTCCAGGTGCTTGATCCGGTCCGCGTCCAGCGGCGTCCGGCCGCCGACCCCCGCCGCGTCCGGCCCCTCGCTCAGCGCAGTCAATGGCCCGCCCCCCCCTCGGTGGACTTTCGCTGGTCCGAGCGTAGTGGCGACGCCGGGACGGCCTCCATCGGTTTGCTCGCGGGACAAACACCCCGACTCGGGATCAGTGAGACTCGGCACACTCACTGTGATGACCGGCTTCGCCCTGCTTCCATGGAGATGTCGCGTTCCCTGGAGATGTCGCGCGCCGGACCTGGCCCAGCCGCCACCGCCACCTCCCTCGCCAAACCACATTCGGGCCGCATCGAGGACATGCGCTGCTGTTTCTCCGCCCACCTCCCGGCCCTCGCGGCCCTGTCGGCCTTCCCCGGGCCCTGCGAGATGCTGCGCTCCGGCGCGCGTCTCGCCCCCGCCCTGCTGCGGTCGGCGACCGCCGCCGTGCAGCGGGTGCGCTCCCACCACCCCGACGACCTGGCCGCCGTCAACCTGGAACTGGTCACCCTCACCGAGGACCGCGCCGTCATCACCTGGTACACCGGGATCCCCGGCACCAACGACGGCTTCGGCCACCCGATGCCCGCGATCACCGAGGGCGAGGTCGTCTACGGCACCCGCCCCTCCCGGCTCCACCACGTCGCGGCCGAGGGCCTGCGCACCGCCCACCACCAGGTCGAACTCACCGGCCTGGAACCAGGGCAGACGTACTACTACCAGGCCCGCTCACGCGGTGTGCCCGCGACGCCGACCCCGCTGCACCTGGTGCGCGGCAACGCGGTCGGCACCTCGGCGTTCGGGCTGGGCACGAGCGGCGGACCGTACTCCTTCACCACCCCGCAGCCCCCGCCCGGCCGCCATCTGCTGTCGATCGCGCTCTGCAACGACCTGCACCTCGGCGAGACCACCGCGGGCCTCGTGGGCGGGCTGCCCCTGCTGCGCGGAGTGGCGCAGCAGCCGGGGCGGGCGCCGTACCCCGAGCTCATGAGCAGGGCGCTGGTCGAGGAGGCCCGGCGGCGCGGGGCGGACCTGCTGCTGGCCGGGGGCGACATCTCGGCCGGCGGCGCGGCCCACGACCTGGGCGAGGCCCGGCGGATCCTGGACGGGTTCGGCACGCACGGGCGGGACTACTTCGTCGTGCGCGGCAACCACGACCGCTCCCGGGACAACGCCTTCCACACCGCGTTCCCGGGTGAGGGCGACGGGCCGGGGTACTTCGCCCGGGACCTGGGCGGGCTGCGGATCATCGGCCTGGACACCTACGCCAAGAGCGGCAACGGCGCCGACGCGGGCGGACTCGGACCCGAGCAGCTGTCGTGGTTCCGGGCACGGCTGAGGGAGGCGCCGGAGCAGCCGACGGTGGTGTTCGGCCACCATCCGCTGACCGTGCGGGACTCGGTCTTCCCGGTGACCCGCGGCCAGTGCCTCGAGCGCCGTCAGGCCCGGACCGTGCTCGACGCCTACGCCCAGGCCCCCGGCGTCTTCCTGCACCATGCGGGCCACACCCACCGCAACAAGCGCACGGTGCTGCCGCGGGCCCCGCACGTCACCCAGCAGGAGGTCGCCGCGGCCAAGGAGTACCCGGGCGGGTTCACGCTGCTGCGGATCCACTCCGGTGGCTACGCCCTCAACCACTACAAGGCGGACGCCCCGGCGGCCCGCCAGTGGAACGAACGCAGCCGCCGTGTCGCCGCGGGCCTGTGGCCCCACCACGCCCTGGGCCGCTCGGTCGGCGACCGCAACAGCGTGACGGCACACGACCTGTCCGGCGTCGCCCGTCCGTGACCGGCCCGGGACGCACGTGCCGGTGAGGGGCCGATCTCCGGGGCTCATCCGGGGCGGGCCCCACCGGCCGTGCGAGCCGGCGCTCTCGTGCCCGCCGAGATCCGCGGTCCATACGAGCTGGTGCTCTCGTGCCCGCCGGGATCCGCGGTCCATGCGAGCTGGTGCTCTCGTGCCCGCCGGGACGTGCGGTCCATGCGAGCCGGTGCTCTCGTGCCCGCCGGGATCCGCGGACTAGAACAGCGCCTCAAGCCCGCCGATCAGCGGCAGCGGGGCGAGCGCCATGACCAGCGCTGCCACCGCCAGCCCCGGCCGGATGTCCCGCTTGCCCAGGAAGCCCGACACCGCGGCGGCCGGCGGGAGGACGCACAGCACCAGGAAGCTCCAGTGCCAACCCTCCTCCTTGGTGAGGAAGAGCAGCAGGGCCAGGTAGGCGGGGACGGCTGCCGCGGACATCATCCGGGCGCGGGAGAGGAACAGCTCCAGGCTTTCGCCCGAGTAAGGGAAGGACATCTCAGGCGACCACCCGGTTGTCGTAGCCGGCGGAGCCGGCCTCGGGGAAGCCGTCCGCCGACGAGAAGCCGTTGACCGCAGCGGACAGCACCGCCCCGAGTCCGGTGATGGCCATCATGGTCGCGTCGAACGCCTTCACCAGAGCGGCGAACCTCTCGATCATCATGACGGCCTGGGCGGCGGCCAGGGCGAACATGGCGACGGACGCCGCCTGCCCGCCGACGGGGATGGCGTTGACCGCCGTGGCCGCGGCCATGTTGGCCATCCAGATGATCGCCATGTCGGCGAGGAAGACGACCCCGGCCTTGAGGACTTCCGCAAGCTGGAACACCTGACGCGCCGCCGCGTCGTAACAGGACTGCAGGGAGTCGAAAGTCTCCTTGAAGTCGGCGAGTTTCCCGCCGAACTCGTCGAAGTAGACCTTCGCGGCGTCGTACGCGTTGCCCTGCCAGGTGACGCCGACGTTCGTGGTGCCCTTCTTCAGGTTCGCGGCCATCGCGTCGCAGAACGAGCCGAGGTTTCCCCAGACTTCGGCGCAGTCCTTGTACTTGTTCCAGTCGCCCAGAACCCAGTTGTTGATCTCGCCGAAGACGTCGTAGCCGAAGAGCAGTTTCACCGCCTCCACGGCCACGGTCGACGGGCTGCCCAGGTCCAGGACGGTGCCGAGGGTCTTCTGGACCGGGTTCATGTTGTATTCGTCGACGTGCCCCTGGCCGTACTTGACGAGCGGGTTGTCGCTGTCCCCCGCGGGTTTCTTGAGGGCCGCCGACGCGTCCTGGGCGTCGGCGAAGTCGCTCCCGTTGCCGCCCCCGGACGGTGCGCCCCCGCCGCCCTTGGAGCCCGGGTAGGTGGCGTCCATCTTCGCGGCGGTCTCCGTGTCCGTCTCACGGTAGTACGTGGCGGACCTGGACAGTTCCGACTGGGAGGAGCGCAGGACGCTCTGCACCTTCCCCAGGGCCTCCTTGGCGGAGTCCACGTACTGGTCGTGGTTGCCCGCGACGAGATCCCAGAGTTGTCCTCCGGCCGCCTTGTCGATCTGCGCGTTGTTGGTCGTGTACTCCACGGCCTTCGCGGCGCCGTCGGCGCCGCGCGACACGAGCGAGGCGAAGCCCTGGATCGCGTCCGGCTCTACTTCGAAACCCACGGTCGTCCCCTGCCCCCGTCAGTACAGTGACCAGCCCCGGCCGTCATGCCGGGACTTGTGGCTGTCGCCCTCGCCGGGCGCGGCGCGTCGTTCCTCGTCGATCCGCTCCTGCTCCGCCGCGATCGCACGCCTGCCCTCCGCGGCCAGCTCCTCGCGCTGGGCCTCGGTGAGTGAAGCCCACTTCTCCGCCATGGGGGCCGCCCGCTCGATCAACTGGTCGGCGTACGCGGACACGTTCACCGCGTCCCGCAGGCCGACCCGCCCGGAGAGGACCTCCTGCGCCATCTCCTTCAGGGCGTCGCCGCCGTGTCCCGCGGCGAGGGTCTCCAGGGACTTGCGCAGCAGCCTCGCCTGCGCGGGGTCGCCCTGGGACATCTCCAGGAGTTCGGAGTCGTCGAACTGCCTGCCCGAGTCCCGGCTCTCGGTCACATCTTCCCCTTCGGGTCGATCGCGGATGCCGTCCGGCGTGAACCAGGATGCCGTGCGCGGCACCGCCGATGCACCGGAATCACAGATCCGTCACCGGACCTCACGGGTGACAGGCCGTCGGCCCGGTCCGGACGAGGGCCCGGGGGGTCCTAGGGGGTGTCTCGCCGATCATCGGATCGTTGGTCCGGTCGTGAGGGATGAGGAGATTTCTGACGCCGCGTGGGCGGTGATTGATGACGGTATCGAGGTGCCCCATATGGGTTCTGGCGTCTCCGCAGGCGTGCCTGCGACGCCCTTCCCGCGTTGCGCAGGATGCCTGATTATCCGGACCGCAGAGTCGGAGGATGAGAATGAAAGCTCGTAGGGCCCAAATCGCTGCTGTCAGCCTGCTCCTGGCAGGATTCATGGCTCCCGCAGCACAAGCACAGGCCGATGATGATGCTGATCTGCTTAATCTGATCAATTCGTGCGCTATTAACGCCGACGTGAACGTTCCAGTTTTTTCGACACAGCCCCTCGAGCAGGCCCAGAGCGTGTGCGACGAGGCGGAGGACTAGATGATGGGCTAGCCCCTAGCCCCCGTGCAGCATGAGCCCGATCCCTATGACCAGCAGTCCGGCCGCCGCGATCCGCGGTGCGCCGAACCGCTCCTTGAAGAAGACCGCGCCGATCGCCGCGCCCACGATGATCGACGACTCCCTCAGGGCTGCGATCGGCGCGAGTTCGGCCTTGGTCTGGGCCCACAGGACCAGGCCGTAGGCGGCGACGGAGAGCGCGGCGCCCAGCAGTCCGAGGGCGGCGAAGGGCCGCAGGACGGCCGTCGTCTCCCCGCGCCAGCGCCGGACGGCGTACGCGGGGATGGCGAGGCCCTCGATCAGCATGAGCCAGGCGATGTAGCCGAGTGCCGTGCCGGAGGCCCGTACGCCGAGACCGTCCAGGACGGTGTACGCCGCGATGCTGAACCCGGTCGCCAGCGCCGCGCCGATCGCCGCCCGGTCGGGCCGGTGCCCGCGCAGCCCCCACAGGGCGACGCCGGTGAGCCCGGCGCAGGAGACGGCGATGCCGGCGGCCGCCCATCCGTCCGGCACCTCGTGCGCGACGACGGCGGCGAGTACGGCGACCACGAGCGGTGCGGTGCCACGCGCGATCGGGTAGGCCTGACCGAAGTCACCGAGCCGGAAGGACTGCATCAGCAGCACGCGGTAGACGACGTGGACCAGGCCCGACACGAGGAGGTACGGCCACGCCCCCGCCGCCGGGAACGCGGCGAAGGGCACGAGGGCCGCGCCGATCAGCGCCCCGCCGCCGGCGATGAGGGTGAACCCGACCAGCTTGTCGGTGATCCGGTGGGCGATGGCGTTCCAGCCGGCGTGGGTGACGGCCGCCAGCAGGACGGCGGTCGTGACCAGAGGGGTCACGAAGTCCGCTCGCGCACGTCCACCAGGGTGCCGCCGGCGTGTGCGACAAGGGCGTCGGGGGCCATGGGGAAGACGGTGTGCGGGGTGCCGGCGGCGGCCCACACGACGTCGTGCTCCAGCAGTGACCGGTCGGCGAGCACCCGGGTCCGCGTACGGTGCCCGAAGGGCGGCACCCCTCCGATGGCGTACCCGGTCGTCTCCCGTACGACGTCCGCCTGGGCCCGCGTGACCTCGCCGGCGCCGAGCTCACGCCGCACCCGCTCGACGTCGACGCGTGAGGCGCCGTCCATCAGCACCAGCACCGGCACCCCGTCGGCGGCGAAGACGAGCGACTTGCAGATCTGGCTGAGTTCGCAGCCGATCGCCGCGGCGGCCTCGGCGGCGGTACGGGTCGCGTCCGGGAAGCGCCGGATCCGGGCGTGCAGTTCACCCAGGCCGAGCTCTTCCAGAGCGGCGGCGAACCGGGGGTGCGCCCCGGACTCTTCGGTGTCAGTGGCGGCTGTCGTCATGCAGGGCACGCTAGCGGTCGGTGTACGGTGCACGCGACCGGGTTCCGGGAAGGCCGGCCGTCAGAGCCATGGAAGAAGCCGGTGAGGGCCCCGTCCCCACGGAGCCCTCACCGGCCGGCCTGCCTCGACGGGTCGGTCAGACGTGTACCGGCGCGCGGTCGTCGGCCGGGTTCCTCGACTCGTCCCCGGCGCGCAGGCCCTCGCCCTCGACGTCCACGTTCGGCAGGGCGCGGTCCAGCCACGTGGGCAGCCACCAGGCCTTCTTGCCGAGCAGGGCCAGGACCGCCGGGACGATGGCCATCCGCACCACGAAGGCGTCGAAGAACACCGCGATGGCCAGGCCGAAGCCGATCATCTTGACCATGGACTCGCTGGAGCCGATGAAGCCGGCGAACACCGCCATCATGATCACGGCGGCGGCCGTCACCACGCGGGCGCCGTGCCGGAAGCCGGTGACCACGGCCTGGCTCGGCTTCTCGCCGTGGACGTACGCCTCGCGCATCCGCGTCACGAGGAACACCTCGTAGTCCATCGCCAGGCCGAAGACCACACCGACCATGAAGATCGGCATCATCGACATCACCGGGCCGGTCTCCTCCACGCCCATCAGGCCGGAGAGCCAACCCCACTGGAAGACCGCGACCACCGCGCCCAGCGCCGCCATCACGCTCAGCAGGAATCCGAGCGCCGCCTTCAGCGGGACCAGGATCGAGCGGAAGACCAGGATCAGCAGGAGGAAGGCGAGGCCGACGACCAGGGCCAGGTACGGCAGCAGCGCGTCGTTCAGCTTCTCGGAGACGTCGATGTTCATCGCCGTCGAGCCGGTGACCAGCACGGTCGCGTCCGTGTCGGCCTTCACTCGCGTGCCCTGGTCGCGAATGGCGTGCACGAGGTCCTCCGTCGCCACGGAGGAGGGCTTGGCGTCCGGGATCACCGTGATCGTCGCGGTGTCGCCCGCCTTGTTGGGCGTCGCCGGCGTCACCGTGACGACGTTCTCGATGCCCTTGATGTCCTCGCCGACCGTCTTGAACACGCCGCTCGGGTCGTCGCTCCCCTTCGCGTCGACCACGACCATCAGCGGGCCGTTGAAGCCGGGGCCGAAGCCCTCGGAGAGCAGGTCGTAGGCGCGGCGCTGGGTCGTGGACGTCGGCTGCGAGCCGTCGTCGGGCAGGCCCAGCTCCAGGGAGGTCGCGGGCACCGCGGCCGCGCCGAGGCCGATGACGCCGAGCAGCAGGACGGCGACCGGCCGGCGGACGACGAAGCTCGCCCAGCGCGTGCCCATGTTCGGCTTGGCGGTGCCGGAGGCGGCCTTCTTCTCGGCCCGCTTCCCGCCCATCCAGCGGCTCTTCCTCCCCGCGGGCCGCACCTTGCGGCCGGCGTAGCCGAGCAGGGCCGGGACCATGGTCAGGGCGATGAGCACCGCGATCACGACCGTGCCGGCGGCCGCGACACCCATCTTCGTCAGCATCGGGATGTTGACGACGGACAGGCCCACCAGCGCGATCACCACGGTCAGGCCCGCGAAGACCACCGCCGAGCCCGCGGTGCCGACGGCCCGGCCGGCCGCCTCCTCGCGCTCACGGCCCTCGGCGAGTTCCGCGCGGTAGCGGGAGACGATGAACAGGGCGTAGTCGATACCGACGGCGAGGCCGATCATCATCGCCAGCGTCGAGGTCGTGGAGCCCAGTTCGAGCGCGCTCGCCAGCGCGGTGATCGTCGAGATGCCGATGCCGACGCCGATCAGGGCGGTCAGCAGCGGGAGCCCGGCCGCGACCAGCGAGCCGAAGGTGATCACGAGGACGACCGCTGCGACCGCGATGCCGATGATCTCGGTGGTGCCGGTCTCGGGTGTCGTCTGGAGCGCGTCACCGCCGACCTCCACGGTCAGCCCGGCGTCCCGCGCGTGCTGCGCGGTGTCCTGAAGGGCCTCGCGTGAGGAGTCCTTCAGTTCCATGCCGGAGACCTCGTACTTCACCGACGCGTACGCGATCGTGCCGTCCTTGCTGACGGCCTTGGTGGTGTAGGGGTCGGCGACGGAGGCCACCTCGGAGCCGTCGGACAGTTCCTTGACGGTCTCCTTCACGGTCGCCTTGTTCGCGGCGTCCGTCATCTTCTGGCCGTCCGGCGCCTTGAAGACGACCCGGGCGGTGGCGCCGTCGGCGCTCATCCCGGGGAAGCGCTGCTCCAGCAGGTCGAAGGCTTTCTGCGCCTCGGTGCCGGGGACCGAGAAGGACGTGGAGCCCGCGGTGGGGGCGCTGGCCGCGCCGACACCCGCGAGGGTGAGCAGCGCGACCCATATGAGGGCGACGAAGTGCCGTCGCCTGAAGGCGAGTCGGCCGAGTTTGTAGAGAAACGTGGCCACGAAGGCGTCTCCCGGTCAGGTCGTGGGTCGGTACGTGGGCAGGGGTGATCAGCCCGACGACGTGAGCGGTTACGTCAGGTGGAGGGCTCGTTCAGGGGACTTGTCAGGTGACGGGAATCAGCCGACGGGGATCGGCCGACGGCAGTCAGTTGACGGCAACGCCGAGGGCGGGGAGGACCACGGCGTCGATGTACGACTTGAGGAAGGCCTGCGTGGGCGGCTGATCGTCGATCAGGGTGCGGGTGGCGAAGGCGCCGACCAGCATGTGCACGACGTAGTCCAGTGCCGGGCAGTCGGCGCGGACCTCGCCGCGGTCGACGGCCCGCCGCACCATCCGCTGGAACTCCTCCATCTCCGGTTCGATCAGCAGTTCCTTGAACGCCGTCAGGAGGTCCGGGTTGGCGTGCACCGCCATGAACAGCCCTCGCATCAGCGCGGCGTTCTGCTGCATGGCGCAGTCGTCCTCGCGTGCCGTCAGGGCATGGAGGTCTCCCCGCAGGGTTCCGGTGTCGATGTCGGCGATGCTGCCCGGCTTGTTGTGCCGGATCGCCTTCGCCACCAGCTCGGGCTTGCCGCCCCACTGGCGGTAGAGCGTCGCCTTGCTGGACCGGGTGCGGGCCGCCACGGCGTCCATGGTGAGGGCGTCGTAGCCGACCTCCCGGAGCAGGTCGAGCACGGCCTCGTACAACTCGGCCTCACGCTCAGGGGTGATGCGGCTGCGACGTGCGGTCGGGGCCTCGGTCACCGTCCTCACCTTCCCACTCCGAACGACACGGTTTCGTACACCAAGAAGGTACCCCACCCCCTTACGAAACGAAACCGTTTCGTACGTGTCCTGGGTCACGCGGGGTCTCGGCCACCGGCGCCCGGGGCACCCCAGGCCGACGGCCGACCGGTTCGACACGACTTGCCCCCATACGCCCCCGGGCGAAGCATGGGGAGGTGAGCTACCTGCGCCTACCGCATCTGAGCGGCGACCTGCTGTGCTTCGTGGCCGAGGACGACCTGTGGCTGGCCCCCCTCGACGGTCCGGGCCGTGCCTGGCGGCTCACCGTGGACCGCACCAAGACCGGCCACCCCCGTTTCTCCCCCGACGGGCGGCACATCGCGTACACGAGCTGGCGGAGCCTGGTCCCCGAGGTCCACCTGGTCCCGGTGGACGGCGGCCCGGCCACCCGGCTCACCCACTGGGGCTCCGCGGACACCCAGGTCCGCGGCTGGACGCCGGACGGCGTGATCCTCGCCGTCGCCTCCCACGGCGAGCCCTTCTCCCACTACACCTGGGCCTACAAGGTCCGCACCGACGGCGACCCGGGCCGCAAGCTCCCCTGGGGCCCCTGCTCCGACATCCAGGTCGCCGACCTCGACGGCGAGCGCAAGACCCTGCTCCTCACCGGCACCCCGCCGCACGAACCTGCCTCCTGGAAGCGCTACCGGGGCGGGGCGACGGGCCGCCTGTGGCTGCACGGCGAGCGCCTGCTCCCGGACATCGGCGGCCACCTCCACTCCCCCATGTTCGTCGGCGGCCGTATCGCCTTCCTCTGCGACCACGAGGGCGTCGGCAACCTCTACTCCTGCGCCCACGACGGCTCCGACCTGCGCCGTCACACCGACCACGACGCCTTCTACGCCCGGCACGCCGCCAGTGACGGCACCCGGGTGGTGTACCAGTGCGCGGGCGACCTGTGGATCGTGGACGACCTCGCCGCCGACTCCGAGCCGCGCAGACTCGACGTACGGCTGAGCGGGCCGCGCGCGGGCCGCCGCGCCTACCAGGTGCCCGCCGCCCAGCACGTCGACGGCATCTCCGTGGACGAGACGGGACGCGCGAGCGCCGTCGTCGTACGCGGCAGCCTGTACTGGCTGACCCACCGCGACGGCCCGGCCCGCACCCTCACCGACACCCCCGGCGTCCGGGTCCGGCTTCCGGAGATGCTCGGCTCCGTCGGCCAGGTCGCGTACGTGACGGACGCGGAAGGGGAGGACGCCGTCGAGATCGCCTACCTGCCCCGGGCCACCGGCGAGCGCGGGCCGCGCCGACTCGCCTCGGGCGAGCTGGGCCGGGTCCTGGAGATGGTCGCCGACCCGAACGGGGAACGCCTCGCGATCGCCTCCCACGACGGACGGCTCCTCCTGCTGGACGTCACGGAGGACTCCAACGGCGAGGTCACCGAGGTGATCCGGTCGGTCAACGGGCCCGTACGCGACCTGGCCTTCTCCCCGGACGGCAGCTGGCTGACCTGGTCCCACCCCTTGATCGGACGCTCCCTGCGCCAGATCAAGCTGGCCCGGATCAAGGACCGCCTCATCGTCGACGTCACAACCGGCCGCTTCGAGGACGAGAACCCGGTGTTCACGCGGGACGGCCGTTACCTCGCCTTCCTCTCCTGGCGGGGCTTCGACCCGGTGTACGACGTGCACACCGGCGACCTGTCCTTCCCGCTGGGCTGCCGCCCCTACCTGGTGCCGCTGTCCTCCGCGACCCCCTCCCCCTTCGCCCTGAACCCCGAGGGCCGCCCCGCGGCCGGCGGTCTGGACCCCCTGGACGACGAGGAGGGCGGGGAGGCCGGGACGACGACCGTCGAGGCAGAAGGGCTGGAGAGCAGGGTCACGCCGTTCCCGGTCGCCGCCTCCAAGTACTCGGCGCTGCACCCGGTCGCGGGCGGTGGACTGGTCTGGCTGCGCTGGCCGATCTCGGGCGCGCTCGGCGAGACGTTCGCCAACCCGGACGACACGACCGGACGGCCGACCCTGGAGCACTTCACCATCGGCAAGGCGAAGAAGACCGAACTCGTCGACCATCTCGACTGGTTCGCGGTGAGCGGCGACGGCACCCGCCTGGTCCTGGTCGACGAGGGCGACCTGCGGGCGGTGCCCGCCAGTGAGTCCGGTGACAGCGACTCGACGGTCTGGATCGACTCGCGCCGCATCCTGCACGAGGTGGACCCGGCGGCCGAGTGGAAGCAGGCGTACGAAGAGGCGGGCCGGCTGATCCGGGCGTACTTCTGGGAACCGGACATGTGCGGCATCGACTGGGACGCCGTTCTCGCCCAGTACCGCCCGCTCGTCGAACGGGTCGCCTCCCCCGACGAGTTCGCGGACCTGCTGCGCGAGGTGCTGGGTGAACTCGGCACCTCGCACGCCTACGTCTCCGCCGCCCGCCGCAACGAGGGCCCGCCGCACTACCAGCGCTGGCAGGGCCTGCTCGGCGCCAACTTCGTACGCCGGGACGAGGGCTGGGTGGTCAAGCGGATCCTGCCGGGCGAGTCCTCCGACTCCAAGGCCCGTTCCCCGCTGGCCGGCACCGGCATCCGGCAGGGCGCGGTCCTCACCCATGTCGACGGACGCCCGGTGGACCCGGTCACCGGCCCCTACCCGCTCCTGGCCGGCGCCGGCGGCACCACGGTGGAGCTGACGTTCACCCCCGCGGAGGGCGAGGCGGGCCGTGCCCGCCGTGTGGCGGTGGTCCCCCTGATCGACGAACGGCCCCTGCGCTACCAGGACTGGGTCGCCAAACGCCGGTCCGTCGTCAGGGACTTGAGCGGCGGCCGCTGCGGCTACCTCCACATCCCGGACATGGGCGGCTCCGGCTGGGCCCAGTTCAACCGGGACCTGCGCATGGAGATGTCACGCCCCGCCCTGATCGTCGACGTGCGCGGCAACGCGGGCGGCCACATCAGCGAACTGGTCATGGAGAAGCTGACCCGCACGATCCTGGGCTGGGACCTCACACGCAACGCCCAGCCCGTGTCGTACGCCTCCAACGCCCCGCGCGGCCCGGTGGTCGCCCTCGCGGACGAGGCAACCTCGTCCGACGGCGACATGATCACGGCCGCCTTCAAGCTGCTGAGACTGGGCCCGGTCGTCGGCCAGCGCACCTGGGGCGGAGTCGTCGGCATGACCGGCCGCCACCGCCTGGGCGACGGCACGGTGATCACGGTCCCGATGAACGCGGCGTGGTTCGACGCGTACGGCTGGTCCGTCGAGAACAAGGGTGTGACCCCCGACGTCGAGGTCCTGCGCACCCCGCTGGACTGGGCGGAGGGCCGCCACGCCCAGCTGACGGACGCGGTGGAACTGGCCCTGAAGCTCCTGGAGACCAACCCCCCGGCGACGCCGCCCGGCTATGCACACGTACCGGACCGCTCACGACCGAAGCTTCCGCCACGCCCTTGAGGGGCGAAGGGCACTGCACGATCGGGACAGGCGAAACGCGGGGCACCCACCCTCAGGGGGCGCCCCGCGTTCAACGGGCGCGACGACTACCGGTCGTAGTCCTCGTCGAAGCGCTCGTGGTCCTCACGCTCACGCTCGCGCATCCGCTCGGACTCCTCGTCCCGCTGCGGCCGCTGCTGGCGCCCACGCTGCTGAGCCTGCTCCCGCGCCTGCTGCGCACGCTGCTGCAGCTGCTCGGACTTCTCCTGGAACTGGTCCTTCATGCCCATGTGGGTTCACTCCCGTAGTGGGTGGGGGTAGGCCCCTCGGTGGGGCCTCGACCAGGTTCACACGGGCCATCACCCCCCGCATGTCGATCAGTTACGCCGTGTGACGCGCTCCTGCTCATCGGCGGCGCCGCCCGCTCCGACCAGCCCCGACCGCATCCCGTCCAGGCGTCCGGCGAACCGCCGCATCTCGCGCTGCCCCACGGTCCCGATGATCCCCGGCAGGTATCCGCGCACGCCCTGCATCCCGCGCAGCCACCACTGCCCGTACACATGGCTCGACCGCCGCTCGATCCCGGCCACGATCCGGTCGACCGCCGGCCCCAGCGGATAGGTCTTGTTCGACGGCCACGGCAGCCGCTTCCTCAACTCCCGCATGACCTCGTCCTGATCGGCTCCGCGCACCATGTCGGTGTCGGTCCAGGACAGGTACCCGACCCCCACCCGCACGCCCCGGTGGCCGACCTCGGCCCGCAGGCTGTGCGCGTACGCCTCCACCCCGGACTTGGAGGCGCAGTACGCCGTCATCATGGGCGCCGGAGTGATGGCGGCCAGCGAGGCGATCTGCAGCAGGTAGCCCCGGCTCTCCATCAGCACCGGCAGGAAGGCCCTGGCCGTCACCGCCGACCCGATGAGGTTGACCTCGATGACCCGCCGCCACGCCTGCGGATCGGAGTCGACGAACGGTCCGCCGGTCGCGACACCCGCGTTGGCCACGACGATGTCGACCTTTCCGAACCGCTCCTTGACCTCCCGCGCCACCCGTGCCATCGCCTCGTGGTCGGTGACATCGGCATGCCAGTGGTCGCTGTCGCCGTGCAGCCGTTCGCAGACCTGCTTGAGGAGGTCCGGCTCAAGACCGACGAGCGCCACCTTCGCGCCCCGTGCGGAGAGCTTGCGGGCGAGCAACTCGCCGACGCCCCGCGCCGCCCCGGTGACGACGGCGACCTGTCCTTCGAGGCTCACCCTGCTCATGCGCCCTCCTTCACCTGCGGGTACGTGTCGGCCTGCTGGTTCCCGCCCCGCGCGTACGTCGTGACGAGCTCCCGTATCCTCCCGGTCACCACCGCGGGCGCCTCCACGGGTGTCATGTGCCCGAGGCCGGGCAGTTCGGTGACGCCGAGGCAGTTCGGCAGCGCGGCGGCCAGGGAGCGCGCGTGCACCGGCGGGGTGAGCCGGTCGGCCGTGCCGACGATCACCGCGGTCGGCATCGCCAACTCCCGTGCCCCGTGGTCGAGGTCGAGCAGGTCGAGCACGTGCGACCAGGCGTGGCGGACCTTGCGCGGACACGCGTGCACGATCCGCGCGCACGCCTCGACCATGTGCGGGGCCGAACCCGGTCCCATCGTCGCGTACTTGAGGATCGCCCTCGCCAGTGGTGTGACCGGCCCGAGCGGCGCCCGTGATCCGAGGATGTGCTTGGTCAGCCAGGTCCGCAGCCGCCCCGGCCGCATCGGTACGACCGTCGACTCGGCGACCAGCCGTGAGGCGCCGGTGCTGCACAGCAGGACCGCGGCCGCGTGCTCGCGCAGCGCCGGGCGGGTGGCGGCGGCCATCACCGTCATGCCGCCCATGGAGTGCCCGACCAGCACGGCACGTTCACCGGGCGCGAGGGTCGCCTTCAGTACGGCTTCCAGGTCGTCGGCGAGGGCGTCGGTGCTGCACGCCGGGCTCGCCGGGCTGCGTCCGTGGCCGCGCTGGTCGTAGGCGATGACCCGGTGGTCGACGGCGAGGTCGCGTATCTGCGCAGCCCAGAAGGCGGTCGAGCAGGTCCAGCCGTGCGCGAGGACGACGGCGGGCGCGCCCTCGGGGCCGTGGACCTCCGTGTGCAGCCGGGCGCCGTCGGCGGAGACCGCCGTCAGCTCACGGGCCGCGACGGGTGGGGCGTACGGACCGGACTTCACGTGCATGAGACGGCTCACGCGGACACCTCGCTGTTCTCCTGGGATTCCTTGACCGCGGCACGGACCACGGCGTACTCCGACAGATCCACGCGCCGCACGGCCCGCCGGAACTCGGTCGTCGTACCGGGCCAGACGGTGGTGTTACGGCCGTTCGCGTCGAGGTACCAGCTCGTGCACCCGCCGGTGTTCCACACCGTCCGCTTCATCCGGTCCTGGACCTTCCGGTTCCAGGCGGACACGGCGCTCGGCCGCGCGTCGAGGGCCACCCTGCCGCCGAGGACGTCCAACTGCCGTACGAAGTCGGCCAGATAGTTCAGCTGGGACTCGATCATCAGGATCATCGAGGAGTTCCCGAGCCCCGTGTTGGGCCCGATGATGGTCATCCAGTTCGGGAACCCCGCGGCCGAGGCACCGCGCAGCGCCTCCATCCCGCCCTTCCAGACCTCGGCGAGCGTCCTGCCCTCAACGCCCACCACCCGCTCGGCGATCGGCATGTCGGTGACATGGAACCCCGTACCGAAGACGATCACGTCGGCCTCGGCCTCACTGCCGTCGGCGGCGACGAGGGTCGAGCCGCGGATCTCGCTCAGACCGCCGGCGACGACGTCCACGTTGGGCTGGGCGAGTGCCGGGTAGTACGCGCTGCTCAGCAGGATCCGCTTGCAGCCGATGCGGTAGTCGGGCGTCAGCTTGGCGCGCAGGACGGGGTCCTTGATGGACCGGGCCATGTTGCGCCTGGCCAGCCGCTCGACCAGGCCGAGCTCGTTCGGGCGCTTGGTGAACGCCTGGACCTGCAACTCCCGGATGCCCCACAGCAGTCCGCGGCGCAGCTGCGCGGTGGCGGGCAGGGCGCGGTGCAGGGCGCGTTCGGCGCCGCTGATGGCGCGGTCCATACGGGGCATGACCCAGGGCGGAGTGCGCTGGAAGACGGTCAGCCGAGAGACCTCGGGCTGGATGGACGGCACGATCTGGATGGCGGAGGCGCCGGTGCCGACCATGGCGACGCGCTTGCCGCGCAGGTCGAGCCCGTGATCCCAGCGGGCGGAGTGGAAGACCTCGCCGGGGAAGGAGTCCAGGCCCGGGATGTCGGGGATCTTCGGGTCGGACAGCGGCCCGGTGGCGGAGACGACGAGGTCGGCCGAGAGTTCCCCGCTGCTGGTCTCGATGTCCCAGCACAGCCGCTCGCCGTTCCAGGTCATCCGCTTCACCTCCGAGTCGAAGCGGATGTGGGGGCGCAGTCCGAAGACGTCCGTGACGTGCTCCAGGTAGGCGCGGATGTGCTCCTGCCCGGAGAAGGTGCGCGGCCAGTCGGGGTTGGGCGCGAAGGAGAAGGAGTACAGATGGGAGGGCACGTCGCAGGCGCACCCCGGATAGCTGTTGTCCCGCCATGTGCCGCCGACGCTGCCGGCCCGCTCCAGGACGACGAAGTCGGTGACGCCCTCGCGCCGCAGCCGCACGGCGGCACCCAGCCCACCGAACCCGGACCCGACCACCGCGACCCGCACATGTTCGCGTTCGGCCATGCCTGTGCCTCCCACACTCCACCGGAACCGCGCCAGTGAACACTGGCACAATGGGGAGAGTAGAGGAGGACCGTACCGACCGGTAGGGGGCGGCCGAGGAAAGTTACCCCCGGTACGAACTAGGGTGCCCAGGTGACCGAGAAGCGTGAATACCGCATGGAGGAGCTGGCCCGCCTGGCCGGCATCACGGTGCGCACCCTGCGCTTCTACCGCGAACGCAAACTGATCCCACCGCCCCGCCGCGAGGGTCGCATCGCCTGGTACGACGACCACCACCTGGCCCGCCTGCGCACCATCGCGGCCCTGCTGGAACGCGGCCACACCCTCACGGGCATCGCGGAGCTGGCGGAGGCCCTCGACAACGGCCGGGACGTCGCCGACGTCCTCGGTGTCGCCCCCACCGAGGAGGAGCCGGTCCGCCTCACCCCCGAGGAACTCGCCGCCCGCTTCGAGGGCCAGGTCACCCCCGAGAACCTCGCCGCCGCCCTGGAGCTCGGCTACCTGGGCACCGACGGCGACGAGATCGTCCACATCAGCCGCCGCCTGCTGGACGTCTCCTCGGCCCTGGTCGGCGAGGGCATCCCCCTCGCGGAGGTGCTGGCAGCGGGCAAACGCGTCCGCGAACACGTCGACGACCTCGCCGAGATGTTCGCCGACCTGGTCCTGCGCCACACCGGCGAGGACGACCTGCAACGCCTGCGCCCGCTCGCCCGGAGCGTCGTGGAGGCCGAGCTGTCCCTGGCACTGGACCGACGGCTGCGCAAGCAGAGCGGGCGGGAGCAGGGTCCGTCCTAGAGCGAGGCCCTAGCGGTCGTAGACCACCGTCACCGGCGCGTGGTCCGACCAGCGCTCGGCATGCGTCGCCGCGCGCTCGACGTACCCCTTGAGCGCCCTGGCGGCGAGCCCCGGCGTGGCCATCTGGTAGTCGATGCGCCATCCGGTGTCGTTGTCGAAGGCCCGCCCCCGGTACGACCACCAGGAGTAGGGCCCCTCCTCGTCCGGGTGCAGGGCGCGTACGACGTCGACGTAGCCGCCGTCCGCCGGGTCCAGCACGCGGGAGAGCCACTCCCGCTCCTCCGGCAGGAAACCGGAGTTCTTGGTGTTGCCGCGCCAGTTCTTCAGGTCGGCCTTCTGGTGGGCGATGTTCCAGTCACCGCAGACGACGACCTCGCGCCCGTCGGCGGCGGCGCGCTCGCGCAGTCCCTTGAGGTGGGCGAGGAACTCGCCCATGAAGCGGACCTTCTCGTCCTGCCGCTCGGTGCCGACCTCTCCGGACGGCAGGTAGAGGGAGGCGACCGTCACACCCGGCAGGTCGGCCTCGACATAACGCCCGCTGTCGTCGAACTCGCTCGACCCGAAACCGACCTGGACGCGGTCGGGCTCACGACGGGTGTAGAGGGAGACACCGGCCCGGCCCTTGGCGGCGGCGGGCGCGTGCACGACGTGCCAGCCGTCCGGGCTGCCGGCCTGCTCGGGCAGCTGCTGCGGCTCGGCGCGCACCTCCTGCAGGCACAGCACATCGGCCTCGGTACCGGCGAGCCACTCCACGAAACCCTTCTTCGCGGCGGCCCGCAGCCCGTTCACATTCACAGAGGTCACAGTGAGCACCCCGGCACGATACCGGCACACTGGAACGAGTCCGATTCTGGACCCCTACTGAAATCGAGCTCCTATACCGTGTTTGGCATGCACATACGCCGCGTCTCGTTCGACCACCCCGACGCCGTCAAGCTCAACGACCAGGTCCAGGCCGAGTACGGCGTCCGCTACGGCGACGGCGGCGACGCCACCCCGCTGGCCCCCACGGACTTCGATCCGCCGAAGGGCCTGTACCTGATCGCGTACGACCTTCTCGGCGGCCCCGTCGCCTCCGGCGGCTGGCGCGCCCAGGACGAGAACGGCGAGGGCAACCTCGACGGGGACGCCGAGCTGAAGCGGATGTACGTCGTCGAGGACATGCGCGGGCGGGGCCTCGCGCGGCGCATCCTGGCCGCGCTGGAGGAGGACGCGCGGGCGGCGGGCCGCAGGCGCATGGTGCTGGAGACCGGGGCCAGGCAGCCGGAGGCGGTGGCTCTGTACACGTCCAGCGGGTACGAGCCGTGCGCCAAGTTCGGCTACTACCGCTTCCATGAGCTGAGCATGTGCTTCGCCAAGGCGCTGTGAGACGGGCCGGCGTCAGCCGTCCCCCGCACGCCGGTTGACGCGGTACACGTCCGGCACGCACAGATTCAGGACGACGGCGGCCACGACGAGCCCCGCGCACGCCACCAGCACACCCCGGTTGTCCCACACGCCCACCGCGAGGGCGGTCAGCACATAGCCGAGCGGGATCGCCAGCCGTTCGCCGACGCTGTTGAAGGCGCTCATGCGCCCCAACTCCCGCTGCGGTACGTGCTGTTGGAACGCGGTCGCCCACGTGACGATCGCCATATCGAGCCCGACCCCCGCGAGAAACGTGGCCAGCATCACCCAGGGCAGCGGCAGTTGCCACCCCAGGGTGAGCAACGGCATGGCGAGCGGCATCCCCGTCACGACGGACACCAGGAGCAGCCGGTACGGCCGCCAGCGCAGACACACCACCGTCCCCGCCAGCAGCCCGGCCGCGAACGCGGCCTGCACCAGCCCCCAGTCCCGCGCCCCCGCGTAGTGCTGGGCCGCTACGACCGGCCCGAGCAGCTGAAAGCCCGCCAGCCAGGCGGCCACGAGGACGGCCCCGGCCGCCGTGTAGGTCCACAACCAGGTACGCGACCAGAAGCCGCGCCATCCCTCCCGCAGATCACGCAGCGCACCGGTGACGGTGACGGGCGCGTCCAGCCGCAGCCCGAGCAGCAGTACGGCGGCCACGGCGAACGTCAGCGCGTCCCAGGCCAGCGCCCAGGCCGGGCCGCCGGCAGCGACGACGACTCCGCCGACGGCCGGTCCCAGCACCTTGACGGCGTTGCCCGGCAGCCTGAGCAGGGCGCCGGCCTGCTGCATGTGCTCCGCGGGGACGATCTGGCCCACGGCGCCCTGGGCGGCGGGCACGGTGCAGGCCACCGCCGCCCCTGAGACGAAGCCGCAGGCCGCGATGGAACCGGTCGACGCCTGCCCCGTGGCGACGATCACAGCGAGCGCCCCCTGGGCGGCTGCCGCCACGAGATTGCCGAGGAAGAGCATCCGGCTGCGGGACAGCCGGTCCGCGAGCACTCCGCCCACGAGGAGGAGCAGAACGGTCGGCACGGTGTTGGTGGTCAGCACCAGACCGAGATCCCCGGCACCGCCGCCCTCCCCGATCACGGAGTAGGCGAGCGCGAGGGGGGCCATGGCCGACCCGGTGGCGGAGACGAGGTTGGCCGCCCAAAACCGCCGGAAGGCCGCGGTCCGCAGCGGCGCCGAGCGGTTCACCGGTAAGTCCGCGGCGACCTTCTCCATGCCTCCCCCTCAGAGCATGCGCCTGGACACAAAAAGATCCCGCCCGATCGGTGATCGGACGGGATCTTTCCAACTCCCCAGGTTTCCCCGGAGGGTTGTTGCGGTGGACCTGAGGGGATTTGAACCCCTGGCCCCCTCGATGCGAACGAGGTGCGCTACCGGACTGCGCCACAGGCCCTTGCAACGAGTGAAACTTTAGCACCCCGATCGGCCTGCTCAAAAATCCGTTTCCGGTCGGCCGACCTGCGCGGCGGATGCCCCGTCACTCGTTGGCCGCGCGCGGCCGGTCGCCGTCCTCGTACTGGTCGAACAGCGGGGTGCGGCCCCGCTCGCGGGCCCGGCGGGCGGAGGCCGCCGTGGGGCCCGCCCCGCGTGAGCGGGTCCGAGCGTGGGGAAGGGCGTCGCCTCGCCCGCCGCCGTCGGCCCGCTCCTCTCCGCCGGCCGTAGCGGCCGACTCGGCCTCACCGTCGGCCTCGGTGGAGCCGGCGCCCGCCTCCCGGTCCCGGGCGACGGAACTGGACCGCGCCGAGCTCCACGCGTCCGGAGCGCCGAGATCGACGTCGGAGGTCGCCCGCGGGGCGACCGGCGCGGTCACGTACGTCGGCAACGGCACCGGGACCGGGTCCCAGCTCTCCCCGTGCCCCGGCCGACGCTGCCGCTCGCGCTGCTGGTCGACCCACTCGGCGTGATCGGTCTGCTCGACCAGGGCGCGCCGGTCCGCCGCGAGCGCGGACAGCCCGGTGTCGGTGCCTGGTTCGGACCCCTCGTCGGATTCGTCGACGCCGTCACCGCCGTCGGCCGGGCCGCGCCGGCGGGACTGGCGGGCGTGCTCACGCAGCCGCTGCGCGGCGGCCTCGGCCTGGCGCCGGTCCATCTGGTACGCGAAGCGGCGGCGCTCCTGGCTGCGCAGGTACGCGATGTAGCCGCTGAGCAGCACGGCGGGAACGCCGGGCGCCCACAGGAACGCGAGCCCTCCGATGGCGGCGACGACCGCGCCGAGGGTGAAGGCGAGGAAGAGCACCATGGTGGTGCGCCGTCGGCGCGCGAGCACCTTGGTGCGCCGGGCCCGGGCCGCGGCCGCCTCCGAGGACGGGGGCCGGCGGGCGGCGGGCACCCGCTTGCGCTCGGCGTCCGAGGGGCCGGTGTCCGCTTCGGATGCGCTGGTGCCGCCGCGTTCCGGTGCCTGTCTGGAGCCGGATTCGGGCGCCTGTGCCTGGACCGCCGCCTGGGTCTGCGGACGGGTCGGAGGCATGGCGAAGGCCCGGACGTCCACCGACTCGGTGACATCGCCCGGTTCATCGGCGTCGGGCTCCCCCTCGTCGGCGGAGCGCGCGCGCAGGTCCTTGGCGTATCGGCGCTCCATCCCCGCCCGTCCGGACAGCAACCGGATGGCTGTGCTGAAGCGTTCCGTCGGACGGGCCTCGTTCAGCTCGTCCTGCCTACGGAGCCACATCGGCACCAAGTAGGCGGCCCAGGCCCCGACAATGACTGCGTAGATGAGGCCGCTGCTGCTCACGCCTCACACGGTAGAGGGGTTTGCGTGAGGCCATCTGCCAATTGAGCCGGTGTGTCGCACGATCTGGCTGATATTTCGAACTTTTTTTGTGACCGATGCGATCAGCAGCCCTCCGAGGGGGCGAATTTAATGCCCCGAGCCGGTCATCAGGCGATCAATTTCGAACATGTATTCAATTTCCGGGGATGGCGGCCCCCTACGCGGGATTCCCCCGGGTGTTCTGCGGCTTCGTCCGCGGCTCCTCCTGGGAGCGTGCCCGGTGCCAGCGGCCCAGCAACCCGTCCGGCACCTCTTCCGCCGTGAGCGCGAAGACGAGATGGTCGCGCCAGGCTCCGTCGATGTGGAGATATCGCGGACGCAGCCCCTCCTCGCGGAATCCGAGTTTCTCCACGACCCGGCGGCTGGGCCGGTTCTCGGGGCGAATGCAGACCTCGATGCGGTGCAGGCCGACCGTGCGGAAACAGTGGTCCACGACGAGCGCCACGGCGGTCGGCATCACCCCGCGGCCCGCCACGGCCTCGTCCACCCAGTAGCCGACGTGCCCGGAGCACATCGAACCCCAGGTGATCCCGGCGACCGTCAACTGCCCGACCAGCCGCCCCTGGTACTCGATGACGAACGGCAGCATCCGGCCCGCGCTCGCCTCGGACCTGAGGTGACGGACCATCTGGCGGTAGGTCGGCCGGTGTGCGACCGGCCCGCTGGGCGTGGGCGGCGGAATCGTCGCCTCCCACGGGCGCAGCCAGTCGCGGTTGCGCCGGTTGACCTCGCGCCAGGCCCGTTGGTCGCGCATCTTTATCGGCCGGAGGACGACATCGCCGTCCCCCAGCACGACGGGCCAGGATGGGCTGTTCAGCTCGCACCCCCGCTGCTGGGTCTGGGGTGGTCGCCGCCACGGATCTGGTCGACGGCGTGGATCAGGAGGGGCTCCAGGACGGCCAGGCCGTCCTTGACCCCGCCGGTCGAGCCCGGCAGGTTGACGATCAGCGTCCTTCGCGCCACTCCCGCCAGGCCCCGCGACAGCACCGCGGTCGGCACCTTCTCCCGTCCGAACGCCCGGATCGCCTCGGCGATGCCCGGCACCTCGTGATCGATCACCGCACGGGTCGCCTCGGGGGTGCGGTCGGTGGGCGAGATGCCGGTCCCGCCGGTCGTCACGATGACGTCGTACCCGGCGTCGACCCCGGCGTGCAGCGCCGCCCGGACCGGATCGCCGTCCGGCACGACCTGCGGCCCGTCGACGGCGAACCCGAGGCGCCCGAGGCCGTCGGCGACCAGTGGGCCGCCCTTGTCCTCGTAGACCCCGGCGGCGGCCCGGTTGGAGGCGGTGACCACAAGAGCGCGATATGTCATGCCCGGCTCCAGTCTCCCGACTTGCCGCCCGTCTTCTCCTCGACCCGCACGTCCGTGATGACCGCTGTCTTGTCGACCGCCTTCACCATGTCGATCACGGTGAGCGCGGCGACCGAGACCGCGGTGAGGGCCTCCATCTCGACGCCCGTGCGGTCGGTGGTCTTCACGGTCGCCCGGATCTCCACGGCGTCGTCCGCGACCGACAGGTCCAGTTTCACACCGGACACCGCGAGCGGGTGGCACAGCGGGATCAGGTCCGGTGTGCGCTTGGCGCCCATGATGCCCGCGATACGCGCGGTGGCGAGGGCGTCGCCCTTGGGTACTCCCTCGCCGCGCAGCAGCTCGACGACGCGGGGCGAGACGAGGACGCGTCCGCTGGCGCGGGCCGTACGCGCGGTCACGTCCTTCTCCGAGACGTCGACCATACGGGCCGCGCCCGCGTCGTCGATGTGCGTGAGTCGGTCCTGCACAGGGGGTCCGGGGGTCTCCCCCCGGGAAGGCACAGTCATGATCGTGTGGCGCTCCCGGTCCGGGCCCGTCGCGGTGCGGCGCACGGGCCTGCTGTGCGCGACACGGTACCGCCAACCAGCACGGCTCAGCCGAGCAGGACCACCTCGACCTCGGCACCGGGCTCGACGCTCTCCACGTCCTCGGGGACGACGATCAGCGCGTCCGCGTGGGCGAGGGCCGCGATCAGATGGGATCCGGCGCCGCCGACCGGCCGCACCTCGCCGTCGGCGTACGTCCCGCGCAGGAACTGTCGGCGCCCCTTCGGGGAACTCAGGGCCTCGTCCGCCACGAGCTTCGCCGTGGTGGACGGCCGGTGCACGTCGTCCAGGCCCATCAGGGTGCGGATCGCGGGACGCACGAACAGCTCGAAGGAGACGTACGACGACACCGGGTTGCCCGGGAGCGCGAGCAGCGGGATGTGGTCGGGGCCGATGGAGCCGAAGCCCTGGGGCTTGCCCGGTTGCATGGCGAGCTTGCGGAACTCCACGCCGCTGCCGGGCTCGTCCTCGTCACCGACGTGCGACAGCGCCTCCTTGACCACGTCGTACGCCCCGACGCTCACGCCGCCTGTGGTGACCATGAGGTCGGCGCGGACCAGCTGGTCCTCGATGGTGGAGCGCAGCGTCTCGGCGTCGTCGGCGACGGCTCCGACGCGGTAGGCGATGGCGCCGGCGTCCCGGGCGGCCGCGGTGAGGGCGAAGCTGTTGGAGTCGTAGATCTGGCCGTCGGCCAGCTCCTCGCCGGGCTGGACGAGTTCGCTGCCGGTGGAGAGGACGACCACGCGCGGACGCGGGCGCACGCGGACGCTGCCGCGACCGATCGCGGCGAGCAGGGCGATCTGCGGCGGCCCGAGGATCGTGCCGGCTTCCAGCGCCCGGACTCCGGCCTTCACGTCGCTGCCCTCGGCGCGCACGTGCGCGCGTGCCTCGGCCGGCCGGTAGACGTGCACCTCGCCGGCGGCGGCCTCGGGGGCCAGGCTGCGGGCGCGCATGCCGGTGACGGGGCCCTCGCCGAGTCCGCCGTCGGTCCACTCGACGGGGACCACGGTCTCGGCGCCCGGAGGCAACGGGGCGCCGGTCATGATGCGGGCGGCCTGGCCGGGGCCCACGTGGAGCAGCTCGGCCTGGCCCGCCGCGACGTCCCCGACGACCTCCAGGACGGCGGGGAACTCCTCGCTCGCGCCCGCGACATCCGCGACCCGCACCGCGTACCCGTCCATGGAGCTGTTGTCGAACGGCGGCAGGGAGACCGGCACCGTGACGTCGTCGACCAGGACGCAGCCCTGGGCGTCGAGCAGTTGCAGCTCGATGGGTTCGAGGGGGCGGACGGTCGCGAGGATGTCCTCCAGGTGCTCGTCCACCGACCAGAGGTGGTCCGGAGCGGCGGGGCGGGGCGCGGCGGTGCTCAACTGGCTACATCTCCTCGGCTACGAAACTGCGAAGCCAGGTCCGGAACTCCGGGCCCAGGTCTTCACGTTCGCATGCGAGTCTGACAATGGCACGCAGGTAGTCGCCGCGGTCGCCGGTGTCATAGCGGCGGCCCTTGAAGACGACGCCGTGCACGGGGCCGCCGACCTTCTCGTCCGCGGCGAGCTGCTGGAGGGCGTCGGTGAGCTGGATCTCGCCGCCGCGGCCCGGCTCGGTCTTGCGCAGTATGTCGAAGATCTGCGGGGCCAGGACGTAGCGGCCGATGACCGCGTAGTTCGACGGTGCGTCGGCCGCGTCCGGCTTCTCGACCAGGCCGCTGACCCTGACGACGTCCCCGTCCTCGGTCTCCTCGACGACCGCACAGCCGTAGAGGTGGATCTGCTCGGGCGCGACCTCCATCAGGGCGATGACGCTGCCGCCGTGCCGCTCCTGGACCTCGATCATCCGCTTGAGCAGCGGGTCGCGGGCGTCGATCAGGTCGTCGCCGAGCAGGACGGCGAAGGGCTCGTCTCCGACGTGCGGGGCGGCGCACAGCACGGCGTGGCCGAGGCCCCTGGGGTCGCCCTGGCGGACGTAGTGCATGGTGGCGAGGTCGCTGGACTCCTGGACCTTGGCGAGCCGTTCGGCGTCGCCCTTCTTCTCCAGGGCCGACTCGAGTTCGTAGTTGCGGTCGAAGTGGTCCTCAAGGGGGCGCTTGTTGCGGCCCGTGATCATGAGGACGTCGTCGAGGCCGGCGGAGACGGCCTCTTCGACCACGTACTGGATCGCCGGCTTGTCCACGACCGGCAGCATCTCCTTGGGAGTGGCTTTGGTGGCCGGCAGGAAGCGGGTACCGAGACCCGCTGCGGGGATGACAGCCTTGCTGATCCGAGGGTTGGACTGAGTCATGTCCGCAACCTTATCCGGTGCCTTTGGAGGGAATCTGAGGCTCCGGTTATTTGGCTCTCATATGAGCACATTGGGAAGGGTACGAAGGCGACTTGAGTCACAACGGACGCGGAACCGAGCCTGACAAGCGCATGTTGCGGCGGGAGTTCCTCGTGGTGAGAAACAGGTTGACGGCGGATGACGTGCGGGAATCGGCGGTCGCGCTGGCGGGACGGGCCCTGGAGCTGCCCGAGCTGGCGCACGCGCGCACGGTCGCGGCGTACGTCTCGGTAGGGAGCGAGCCCGGCACGCTCGCGCTGCTCGACGCGCTGCGCGCGCGGGGCGTACGCGTCCTGCTGCCCGCCCTGCTGCCGGACAACGACCTGGACTGGGGCGCGTACACGGGAGAGGGCTCCCTGGCCCGCGTCCAACACGGCGCCAGGATGGCGCTCTTCGAGCCCGCGGGGGAACGTCTCGGCCCGCAGGCCGTGACCGAGGCCGACGTCGTGCTGCTGCCGGGCCTCGCGGTCGACGCGCGCGGGATGCGGCTGGGCCGCGGCGGCGGGTCGTACGACCGTGTACTCGCCCGGCTGGAGAAAGCGGGGGCCCGTCCGTCGCTCGTGGTGCTGCTGTACGACGCCGAGGTCGTGGAGCACGTCCCCCGGGAGCCGCACGACCGGCCGGTGGACGCGGCCGTGACGCCCTCGGGTGTGCACCGGTTCCGGGCGCCCTGATCCCGCCACGCCCTTGATGCCCGAGGGCCCTCCACGCGCGCGTGGAGGGCCCTCGAACGTTCGCCGTCAGCGGGTCACGGCTTGAGCACCAGGGTGTCGCTCGTGCTCTTGGTGACCGCGTCGTCCGAGAACGACCAGTCGAGCAGCTCACCGTCGGCCCACTTGTCCGTCTGGTCGGTGTAGTGGGCGTTGTAGGCGTGCCCGGAGGCACCGGTGAGGTTGATCCACTTCGACTTGTCGAGGTCGCCGAGGTTGACCACCATCCGCATCGACGGGACCCAGACCACGCCGTAGCCGCCCGCGGCGTTCCAGCCGGTGGCGTTGACCGTGCCCTCGCCGCCGCTGAGCTTCCAGGGGCCGCGGTTGAGGACGTACTGGAGGAAGCCGGGGCCCGCCGTGCCGAGGGTCTGGTTCTTCAGGAACAGGCGGTGCAGCCGGCCCCAGCTCCAGGTGTCGATGTCCTTGCCGAGCTTCGCGGTCAGCTCCCAGCGGGCGTCGATCATCGCGCGCTTGAACAGCTGGTCACGGTCGGTGGCCCCGGGGCGGGTGCCCGACTTCGGGGTGCTCCACCAGTCGCTGTCGTCGTCGTCCATGAGGACCCGCACGACCTCGAACCAGCGGTCGCCGCCGTCCGGCTGCGCCTGCTCCGCCTCACGCTCGCCGCACTCGCGGACGTTCTCCGCCTCGTCGGCGGGGCCGGTGGTGTTGACGGGGTCGACGTACAGGCACTGGCCCTTGACCCGCAGTTCCTTGGGCAGCTTGTTGCCGAAGGCGAGCTTGAGGATGTTGCGCCAGACCGAGTTGAAGTAGGCCGCCGCCGCGGAGTCGGCGTCCTGGGTGTAGTCCCACCCCTCCAGGAGCTCCTGGGCCTCTCGGACGTCCTCGTCCTCGATGTCGATCTTCAGCAGCTTGGGCACGAGCAGCTTGGCGATCTCGCTGCTGTTGTCGAGCTGCATCTGGCGCATGTCCTCGGTGGAGATCTTGCCGCCGCCGTCGATCTTCGACTGGATCAGGTCGGTGATGCGCTGGCTGCGGGCGCCGTAGCCCCAGTCCGTGGTGAGCGTGTAGGGGTACTTGTCCTTGTCGACCACGGCCTGGTTGGCGGTGACGATGTAGCCGCGGGCCGGGTCGTACTCGTACGGCAGCTCGTCCTCGTCGATGTAGCCGGTCCAGCGGGACCGCGAGTCCCACCCCGGTGCCGGGACCGAGCCGTCGTAGCCCTTGGCCCGCGTGGGGATCTTGCCGGGCAGCGTGTAGCCGATGTGGTCCTTGGTGTCGGCGTAGACCAGGTTCTGCGAGGGGACGTCGAACAGGGCGGCCGCGGCACGGAAGTCGTTCCAGTTCGCCGCCTTGTCCATGGCGAAGACGGCGTCCATGGAGGTGCCCGGGTCGAGCGCGGTCCAGCGCAGCGAGATGCCGTAGCCGTCGCCGCGGTCGGGGGCGGCGGTGTCGACGGTGGCCTTCTTGCCGACCTTGACCAGCTCGGAGCTGCGGTCGGAGAGCAGGGGGCCGTTGTTCGTCTCGCGGACGACGATCTTCTTGGACGTGCCGCCGGCGACCGCGATGGTCTCCTCGCGCGTCTTGAAGGGCACCGTCTTGCCGTCCAGCAGGTAGCCGTCGCCGGAGAGCTTCTCCAGGTAGAGGTCGGTGACGTCGACGCCGGAGTTGGTCATGCCCCAGGAGATGTTCTGGTTGTGGCCGATGATCACGCCGGGCATGCCCGCGAAGGTGTAGCCGCTGACGTCGAACTGGCACGTGCTGGAGACCGAGCGGCAGTGCAGGCCCATCTGGTACCAGACGGACGGCAGCGAGGCCGACAGGTGCGGGTCGTTGGCCAGCAGCGGCTTGCCGGTGATGGTGTGCTTCCCGGCGACCACCCAGGAGTTGGAGCCGATGCCGTTGCCGTTCACGCCGACGGCCGTGGGGAGGCCGTCCAGGACCTTCTGAAGGCCCGAGAGCTGGCTCTGCAGGCTCGCGGTGCCGGAGCCGGAGGGACCGGAGGCCGTACCCGTCGAGGCGCCCGTGGAGCCGTTCGCCGACCCGGTGGACGACCCCGCGGTGGACGCGGAGCCGCCCGGCTGGAACGCCTTGGTCAGCTCGTCGTACCGGCCCGTCTGGACGATCGCCTTGTTCCGGCTGTACGGGTACTGCGGGTACAGGTCCGCGATCTCCTTGGGGCCGAGGCGGCTGGTCATCAGCGCCCGGTCGATCTCGTCCTGCATGTTGCCGCGCAGGTCCCAGGCCATCGCCTTCAGCCAGGCGATCGAGTCGACCGGGGTCCACTTCTGCGGCTTGTAGTCGTTGGTGAACCCCAGAGCCGCGTACTCCAGGGAGATGTCCTTGCTGCCCTTGCCCGCCAGGTAGGCGTTGACGCCCTTGGCGTACGCCTGCAGGTACTTCTTGGTGGAGGCCGACAGCGTCTTGTCGTACTCCTGCTCGGCGATCCGGTCCCAGCCCAGGGTGCGCAGGAACTCGTCGTTGTCGACCTGGCTCTTGCCGAACATCTCCGACAGGCGCCCGGACGTCATGTGGCGGCGTACGTCCATCTCGTAGAACCGGTCCTGAGCCTGGACGTAGCCCTGCGCCATGAACAGGTCCTCGTCGGAGGAGGCGTAGATCTGCGGGATGCCGTAGCCGTCACGTTTGACGTCGACGGGTCCGGACAGGCCGTCGAGCGTGATCGAGCCCTTGGTCTGCGGGAAGGAGGCGCGCACGGTGCTGATGGACCAGTACGCCCCGCCGGTCACGCCTGCCAGGACGGCCAGGACCAGCACGAGCACGAACAGACGGGCTCTGCGCCCCTTCTTCCTGCCGGACTTGCCGGGCTGCTGACCCGTGGAGGCGGTGGTGTTGGGGGGCATCGCTGTCCTTGCTGTCCTAACGCGAGCGGCAAAGCGGGCTGTCCTTTTGAATGAGCGCTGGAGCAACCATAGGCGCAGGGCCCGGTCGCCCTTGACGCGGACTGGTGAACCCGCACGGACGGGCGTTCGATCATGCACCGCGAAGCGTCAAGAAATCGTCAAGAGTTAGGTAAGGTAACGAAGTAGTTGGATACGGAGGACCGCCTCCTCGTGTCCTATGTACGGGAGCCCACGCGCGTGTGTGCGCGGGCCAGGGAAGGGAACGGCCGCTGACTGTCCACGACCTCAACCAGCTCCTGCTCGTGTGCTCGCTCGTCCTGCTCGTCGCCGTCGCAGCGGTCCGGATCTCCTCGCGCAGCGGGCTCCCCAGCCTGCTCGTGTACCTGGGCATCGGCATGCTCATGGGCCAGGACGGCATCGGCGGCATCCGCTTCGACGACGCCGAGCTGACCCAGGTCATCGGCTACGCAGCGCTGGTGGTGATCCTGGCCGAGGGCGGTCTCGGCACGAAGTGGAAGGAGATCAAGCCGGCCCTGCCGGCCGCCACCGCGCTGGCGCTGGTCGGGGTCTCGGTGAGCGTCGGCGTCACGGCCGCGGCCGCGCACTACCTGGTCGGGCTGGAGTGGCGGCAGGCGCTCATCATCGGGGCGGTCGTCTCTTCCACCGACGCGGCCGCGGTCTTCTCCGTCCTGCGCAGAATTCCGCTGCCCGCGCGCGTGACGGGCACCCTGGAGGCCGAGTCCGGCTTCAACGACGCCCCGGTGGTCATCCTGGTCGTCGCCTTCTCCACGCACGGGCCGATCGAGCACTGGTACGTGCTGCTGGGCGAGATAACGCTGGAACTGGCCATCGGCGCCGCCGTCGGCATCGCCGTGGGCTGGCTGGGCTCCTGGGGCCTCAGGCACGTGGCACTGCCCGCCTCCGGCCTCTACCCGATCGCCGTCATGGCCATCGCCGTCGCCGCCTACGCGGCGGGCGCGATGGCGCACGGCAGCGGCTTCCTGGCCGTGTACCTCGCCTCGATGGTGATGGGCAACGCGAAGCTGCCGCACTGGCCCGCCACCCGCGGGTTCGCGGACGGAGTCGGCTGGATCGCCCAGATCGGCATGTTCGTCCTGCTCGGCCTGCTGATCACCCCGCACGAGCTGGGCGACGACATCCTGCCCGCGCTCGTGATCGGGCTGGTCCTGACGATGATGGCGCGCCCGCTCAGCGTGATCGTGTGCCTGACACCCTTCCGCGTGCCCTGGCGCGAGCAGGCCCTGATGTCCTGGGCCGGACTGCGCGGCGCCGTGCCCATCGTCCTCGCGACGATCCCCATGGTGGGCGGCGTCGAGGACAGTCGCCGCATCTTCAACATCGTCTTCGTCCTGGTCGTCGTCTACACCCTGGTCCAGGGGCCGACGCTGCCCTGGCTGGGCCGCAAGCTGCACCTGGGCGACGAACTCGAAGCCACCGACCTCGGGATCGAGTCGGCGCCCCTGGAGCGGCTGCAGGGGCATCTGCTGTCCTTCTCGATCCCCGAGGGCTCGAAGATGCACGGCGTCGAGATCAACGAGCTGCGACTGCCCGCCGGAGCCGCGGTCACCCTGGTCGTGCGCGACGAGAAATCGTTCGTTCCGCTGCCGACGACGGTGCTGCGACGCGGCGACGAGCTGCTCGTCGTCGCCACCGACCCGGTGCGGGACGCCGCGGAACGCCGTCTGCGCGCCGTGGGAGCGGGCGGCAAGCTGGCCGGATGGCTGGGGACGAACGGGGCAGCCTAATCACAGGCGGAGCGCCCGGAAGTGCTCATTTTCACAGGATCGACCGGCCCGGCTCCCTGTACTATGCAGGCGTACCCAGATCAAACCAACTCTGCCTGACGCAGAGCTGGCGCGACCGTATGGCGGCCGCGACGCCCCTCCTTGCCGGGCGCCGGTATCTACCGCAGTCACATGCGCAAGAGGACAGCTCTCGGCGCCGCCCCCCACCCACAGGGGCCGCGCTACCAGGTGGCAGAAAGGCACGGGCCGTGGCGTCCACGGTCACCACCGAGCCGTCGAAGGACTCGTCGGCCTCCTCCCGCCCCGGATACGGGCACCTGCTGCGCACCCGCGGCGCCTGGACGTTCCTGATCCCCGGTTTCGCGGCACGCCAGCCGTTCGCGATGCTGACCATCTCCATCGTGCTGCTGGTGCAGCACACCACCGGCTCGTACGGTGCGGCGGGCGCCGCCGCGGCCGTCACCGGCGTCTCCATGGCGCTGTTCGCGCCCTACAGCGGCCGTCTGGCCGACCGCTACGGACAGCGCGTCGTCCTGATCCCCGGTGTGCTGATCCACGCCGTCTCGGGTCTGACGCTCACGGCGCTGGCCCTGTCCCACGCGCCGCTGTGGGCCCTGTTCGCGGCCGCCGTGCCCACCGGTGCCTCGGTGCCGCAGGTCGGGCCCATGGTGCGGGCCCGCTGGGGAGTGAAACTCCAGGGCTCGCCCCTGATGACGACCGCCGCGGCCTTCGAGTCGGTCACCGACGAGCTGACCTTCGTGGTCGGCCCGCTGCTGGCCACCGCCCTGTGCACCGCCGTCGACCCGGCCGCGGGCCTGGTCACCGAGGCGTCCCTGACGCTGCTGGGCGGTCTGCTGTTCGCCGCGCAGAAGAGCACCCAGCCGCCGGTCACCGCCGCCGCTCACGCGCGCGTGGAGCACGTTTCCGCGCTGCGCGTCCCGGGCGTGCGCGTGCTCATCGTGACCTTCCTGGGCATCGGCTCCGTCTTCGGCGGCATGCAGGTCTCCCTGGCCGCCTTCACCGAGTCGATCGGCCGGCCCGGTCTGAACGGCGTCCTGTACGGCACCTTCGCGGCGGGCAACATGCTCGCCGGCCTCGTCTGCGGCGCCATCGCGTGGAAGGCCGCCCCGCAGCGCCGCCTCGTCATCGGGTACGCCGCCCTGGCGCTCGCCGCCTCCGGCCTGTGGGCCGCGCACTCGGTGCTCTTCCTCGCCGGCCTCGGCCTGGTCGTCGGCATGTGCATCGCGCCCGCGCTGATCACCGGCTACACCCTGGTCGAGAGCCTGGTCCCGGCCGGTGCCCGCACCGAGGCGTTCACCTGGCTGACCGGCGCGGTGGCCCTCGGCCAGGCCGCCGCCGTCACGGTCGCCGGACAGCTGGAGGACCGCCTCTGGAGCGGCGCCGGGTTCCTGGTGCCGATGGGCGGGACGCTGCTGGCCCTGGCCACCCTGGTGGCCTTGCGCTCGCGGCTGGTCGTGCGGCCCCAGGGCCGTACGGTCGCACGTGGCGTCGGTCACCGGGTGCCGGTAGCAGTGGACTGAGCGGCTGGAATACGTCACTATGGACCGTCGTTAGCACTCATCGAGTGAGAGTGCCAGGAGGAAGACAGTGCCCACCTATCAGTACCAGTGCACCGAGTGCGGCGAGGGTCTCGAAGCGGTGCAGAAGTTCACCGACGACGCCCTGACCGAGTGCCCCAGCTGCCAGGGCCGCCTCAAGAAGGTGTTCTCCGCGGTCGGCATCGTCTTCAAGGGCTCCGGCTTCTACCGCAACGACAGCCGCGGCGCCTCGTCGAGCAGCTCCCCGGCGACGTCGAAGTCGTCGTCCTCCTCGTCGGACTCGTCCTCGGCGTCCTCCTCCTCGTCCTCCTCGGACTCGAAGGCATCGAGCGGCGGCACCGCCTCCAGCTCCGCCGCGTAAGGCCCACCACTCCTTACGGGATCACGGGACCCTGTCGTCGTACGGCGACGGGGTCCTCGGCGTCCCCGGGTCCGGTTAGGGTGCGGGCATGGCGAACAAGGCGAACGTCCAACTCGGCGTGATCGGCGGCTCCGGCTTCTACTCGTTCCTCGACGACGTGACCGAAGTACAGGTGGAGACCCCGTACGGGCCGCCCAGTGACTCCCTCTTCCTCGGCGAGATAGCCGGTAGGCGGGTCGCCTTTCTGCCCCGGCACGGGCGCGGCCACCATCTGCCGCCGCACCGGATCAACTACCGGGCCAACCTCTGGGCGCTGCGTTCGCTCGGCGCGCGTCAGATCCTCGGCCCGTGCGCCGTGGGCGGCCTGCGTCCCGAGTACGGGCCGGGCACGCTGCTCGTACCGGACCAGCTGGTCGACCGGACGAAGTCCCGTGTGGGCACGTACTTCGACGGGCTGCCGCTGCCCGACGGCACCGTCCCGAACGTCGTCCACGTCTCCCTGGCCGACCCCTACTGCCCCACCGGACGCGCGGCCGCGCTGAAGGCGGCGCGCGGGCGGGACTGGGAGCCGGTGGACGGCGGCACGCTCGTGGTCGTGGAGGGGCCGCGTTTCTCGACCCGCGCCGAATCGCTGTGGCACCAGGCGCAGGGCTGGTCGGTGGTGGGCATGACCGGCCACCCCGAGGCGGCGCTCGCTCGCGAACTGGAGCTCTGCTACACCTCGTTGACGCTGGTCACGGACCTTGACGCGGGCGCCGAGACCGGCGAGGGCGTCTCGCACGACGAGGTCCTGCGGGTGTTCGCGGCGAACGTGGACCGACTGCGGGGTGTTCTCTTCGACGCGGTGGCCGCGCTGCCGGCGAACGAGGAGCGGGACTGTCTGTGCGTCGGGGCGCTGGGCGGGATGGATCCCGGGTTCGAGCTGCCGTAGCGGGGGCTCGGGGCGCGCGTGGGGGCGGTGCGGGGGCGGTGCGGGGTCGGTGCGGGGGCGGTGTGGGGCCTTGGCGGGGAGGCGGGTGAGGTCCTGCCGGGAAGCTGCGCTCGGGCCGGCGTGAGGCTGAATCTCTCCTTCGGGTGAGGGAGTTGTCCACAACCGGCCGGTAGTCCACCGGCCTCAGCGGACGGTGGCGCGATGACTCATCGTGACTTCGACAGCCGATCCGTCGTCGCAGGTGGTGGTCCCCATGTCCGTCGCTCCTCCTTCCTCCCCGATCGCTCCGCGCCCGCTGGGCACGGACGCCCCCGCCACATGCGAGGTGCCGCACTTCGCCCCGGTCCGTGTGCGCGGCGGACGCCATCAGCTGCATCGGCTTCTACGGCACCGGAGGCGGGCCCTGACAGCGGGGCTCGCCGTGACCGCGGCGGCGCTCCTGGCGGCGGGCCCGCGGGAGGCCGACGGGGCGCGCGGGCATCCGGTGGCGGAGCCGGTTCGTCAGCACCGGGCCGTCGAGAAGGTGTCCGCACCTGTGCGCATCGCCGACGGGGCGACCGTGCGGCTGCTGCGGCCCGGCGACCGGGTCGACGTGATCGCCGCACAGGCGGCCGCGTCGGGCGGGGACGCCCAGGTGATCGCACGGGGTGCGCGGGTGGCCAAGGTGCCGGAGCCGTTGGACGCCGCGACCGGGAGCGGAGCGCTGGTCGTGCTCTCGGTGCCGCGCTCGACGGCGGCACGCCTTGCGGGCGCGAGTGCCACGGCGCGGCTGGCGGTGACCCTGTGCTGAGCAGCCTCCTGCGTGACCCGCTGAAGGATCCCTCGATGGTGGGGGCCCGTTGGACAGGACGGCCCAGCGCTGACGTAGGTTGCGGAGCGGTCCGTTCCACACGTTGTGCGTCCGAGGGGTGGCTCCTAAGTGAGCGAGAAGAAGGAACCGAGCGTCCTGCAGGGCTTCAAGGCCTTCCTGATGCGGGGGAACGTCGTCGATCTGGCCGTGGCGGTGGTCATCGGCGCCGCCTTCACCAACATCGTGAACTCGGTGGTGAAGGGGGTCATCAACCCGCTGGTCGGGGCGATCGGGACCAAGAACCTCGATCACTACAGCTCATGTCTGAGCTCGACCTGCGAGGGCGAGCAGGGCATCCGGATCCTGTGGGGCTCCGTGCTCGGCGCGGCCCTCAGCTTCGTGATCACCGCGGCCGTCGTGTACTTCCTGATGGTCCTGCCGATGGCGAAGTACCTCGCTCGTATGGAGGCGCGCCGCAAGGCGAAGGAGAGCACTCAGGAGGTCATCGAGGTGACCGAGCTGGAGGTGCTCAAGGAGATCCGCGACGCGCTGGTCGCGCAGCGCGGCTCGGGGCACGACGAGCGGTAGCGGCTCAGAGGTGGTGGGGCGGCTTCTCGTCGAGGAAGCGCTTCAGGTCGGCGGCGCTGTCGCCGTCGGCGCCCGGCCGCTCGCCCCATCCGCGGTCCGTGTCGTCCGAGGACTGCTGGTCCAGCGGGTCGTCGAAGATCAACGCGGGCTTCGGCCGACGCGGCTCGGGGGTGGGGGCGGTGCTCATGCGTCCAGGGTACGGCCCCGCGCAGGCCGGGTCCCCGGGCGGCGGGCCCCCTGCCGGTGGGCCGTGGGGCTTGCGCGCTGGTGACGCGCTGGGCAAGAAATTCCCCGCCCCTTCTGCTGTGCTTGATCCCATGACGTCCAGTTCGAGTCCCGCGCCTGACTCCTCCCGCGCGCACGAGAGCCACCGCCCGCTGCGCAGGCTCACGGCCCGTGGTCGTGGTGAGGCGCACCGGGCCGCCACTCCGCTGGAGCTTCTGTTCGACCTGTGTTTCGTCGTGGCCGTCGCCCAGGCGGGCATCCAGCTGGTGCACGCCGTGGCGGAGGGGCACGCGGGCGAGGGGATCCTCGACTACGCGATGGTCTTCTTCGCCATCTGGTGGGCCTGGATGAACTTCACCTGGTTCGCCTCGGCGTACGACAACGACGACGTCCTCTACCGCATCGCCACCCTGGTGCAGATCGCCGGTGTGCTGGTCCTGGCCGCCGGGATCTCCCGGGCATTCGAGGACCATGAGTTCCTGGCCGTCTGGCTGGGCTACGTGATCATGCGGATCGCCCTCGCGGCGCAGTGGCTGCGCGCGGCGCGGGCGAGCGAGGGCCCGGAGAGAACGACGGCACTGCGCTACGCGGGCGGGGTGCTGCTGTGTCAGGTCGGATGGCTGGGGCTGGTGGTCCTGCCCGAGGCCGCCAGGCCCTGGGCGTTCCTGGTGATGGCGATCCTGGAGATGTGCGTGCCGCTGTACGCGGAGAAGGACCATCCCACGTCCTGGCATCCGCGTCACATCGCCGAGCGGTACGGGCTGTTCACCATCATCGTGCTCGGCGAGAGCGTCGCGGCGGCCACGATCGCGGTCAAGACCGGGATCGACGAGAGCGACGAGCTGGGCGAACTGCTGCCGATCGCCGCGGGCGGGCTGCTGATCATCTTCGCCGCGTGGTGGGTCTACTTCGCGGTGCCGATCCACGGTCATCTGCGGGGCAACAGACAGGCGTTCCTGTGGGGGTACGGCCACTACGTGGTCTTCGCCTCGGCGGCCGCGATCGGCGCGGGCCTGGAGGTGGCGGTCGAGCAGGCCATCGGCAAGGCGCACATCTCGACACTGGCCGCGTCGGCGGCGGTGACCCTGCCGACGGCGCTCTATCTGCTCACCGTGTGGGCGCTGCACTCCCGTCACTTCAAGGTGGGCATCGCCCATCAGCTGGTGCTGCCGACGGCGGCCCTGCTGGTGATCTGCTGCACGTTCCTGGGTGACTGGGCGGTGCCGGCGGCCGGCCTGGTCTCGCTACTGACAGTGGCGGTGGGGGTGACGCTGACGGCGCGCACGACGGGCCTGGAGAGCGGACAGCGGGGGCGGGCGCCGGTCGCCTAGGGCCGCCCGGGCGACGCCGGCTTGATCCGAACGAACAGGCCTTGAGGGCCTCGGGCTCGCCCGAAGGGGGCATGGGCCGGCGCCGGTCGCTGGACGAGACTGGGCGCATGACAGTTGACGCTCTGACAGATGTCGCGGGGCTGCGGGTGGGCCACGCGACCCGTTCCGGCGACGGTTGGCTCACCGGCACCACGGTCGTCCTCGCACCCGAGGGTGGGGCCGTCGCCGCCGTGGACGTCCGCGGCGGGGGCCCCGGCACCAAGGAGACCGACGCTCTCGATCCACGCAACGTCGTGCAGCGGGTCGAGGCGATCGTGCTGACCGGAGGCAGCGCGTACGGGCTCGACGCGGCGTCCGGGGTGATGGCCTGGCTGGAGGAGCGCGGCCGTGGGGTGCGGGTCGGGGTGGATCCGGCGCATGTGGTGCCGGTGGTGCCCGCGGCGTGCGTGTTCGACCTCGGGCGGGGTGGCGACTTCCGGGCACGGCCGGACGCGGCCACCGGGCGGGCGGCGGTCGAGGCGGCCGCGGCGAGCGAACCCGGCACGCCGGTGGCGGAGGGCTGCGTGGGTGCCGGTACGGGGGCCACGGTCGGGCCGGTCAAGGGCGGGATCGGCTCGGCGAGCATCGTCCTGGACTCGGGGATCACGGTGGCCGCTCTCGTGGTGGCCAACGCGGCGGGGTCGGCCGTGGATCCGGGAACGGGGGTCCTGTACGGGGAGCTTTTCCAGGGCCGGGTGGACTACCCGGAGCAGAGCGTGCACCAGGCCGCGCGCCGGCACCTCGCCGAGCTGGCCGTGAAGAACGCGCCGCCACCGCTGAACACCACGCTTGCGGTGGTCGGCACCGACGCCCGGCTGTCCAAGGCGCAGGCGCAGAAGCTGGCCGGTACGGCGCACGACGGCATCGCGCGTGCCGTGCGGCCGGTGCATCTACTCAACGACGGGGACACGGTGTTCGCGCTGGCCACCGGGGAGCGCCCGCTGGACGCCGAGCGTCCCCTGGCGTTGAACGAGCTTCTCGCGGCGGGCGCGGACGCGGTGACGCGCGCGATCGTGCGTGCGGTGCGGGCGGCCGAGTCGGTGGACGGGCCGGGCGGAGTGTGGCCTTCGTACCGGGAGTTGTACGGGAGCCCGTGACGAGCGGGATGGGCGCGGCGGTGCCCCGGTCCCGTGGGGGTGATTGTCGCGGTTCTGTCACGTGATGGCGTTCACTGCGCACGTGGGGAACCCGCTCCGGTGACGGTGGCCTCTTCCACCGTGGAACGGAACGGATCCCGCAGACCGCATGAATATGGAGTAGATCGTGACAACGCCGGACATAGCAGCACGGCCCGCGCTGGGGGCCTGTGCCGCCCTGATGATCGGCGCCCTGACTCTCACCGCCTGCGGCGGGAGCGGCGACGCCGGCAAGGAGGACGGCAAGGGCGGCGGCAAGGACGGGTCCACGTCCGCCGCGAGGATAGCGATCTCGGCGAAGGACGGCTCGACCGGAGCGTCGATCAACACGACCGGCGTGAAGGTCAGCGACGGCGAACTGACCGCCGTGAAGATGACGGTGGCGGAGACCGGGCAGCCCGTGCCGGGCTCCCTGTCCGCCGACGGCGGCAGCTGGAAGCCCAAGGAGCAGCTGGAGCGAGGGACGAAGTACCGGATCGCGGCCACCGCCGAGGACGGCGACGGGCGCAAGGCCGCCGCCGACTCGACGTTCACCACGGTCACCCCCGCGGGCAGCTTCATCGGCACGTACACGCCCGACGACGGCACGACGGTCGGCGTCGGCATGCCGGTGTCGTTCACGTTCGACAAGGCGATCAGCGACAAGAAGGCCGTGCAGTCGCACATCACGGTCACGTCCAGCAGTGGACAGAAGGTGGTCGGGCACTGGTTCGGGACGCAGCGGCTCGACTTCCGGCCCCAGGAGTACTGGAAGACCGGCTCCAAGGTCACGATGAAGATCGACCTGGACGGCGTCGAGGGCGCGAACGGCGTCCGCGGGGTGCAGAAGAAGACCGTCACCTTCACCGTCGGGCGCTCGCAGGTCTCCACGGTCGACGTCGACACGCAGACGATGACGGTCGTGCGGGACGGAAAGACGATCAAGTCCGTGCCGATCTCGGCGGGCAGCTCGGAGTTCTCCACCTACAACGGCCAGATGGTGATCTCCGAGAAGTCCAAGCAGCTCCACATGGACAGCCGCACCGTCAACCTCGCCGACGCCTACGACATCAAGGACGTGCCGCACGCGATGCGTCTGACCAAGTCGGGCACCTACATCCACGGCAACTACTGGTACAACAAGGGCAACCCGCCCTTCGGTCGCCAGGGCACCAGCCACGGCTGCGTCGGCTTGCAGGACGTGAAGGGCGGACAGGGGGACACGCCGTCCAAGTGGTTCTACGACAACTCGCTTCTCGGCGACGTGGTGATCGTCAAGAACAGCCCGGACAAGAACGTGACCCCGGACAACGGACTCAACGGCTGGAACATGCCGTGGAGCCAGTGGATCGCGGGCAGCGCTGTCTGAACCACCGAAGCCCCTCCGAGCAGGGATTCTTGACAGTTCGTCGGGCCGCGCGGGAACTTCTCGCGCGGCCCGAGCGTTTCTCCGGACGTACGTTTTCTCGGTTCCCGGACATGATGTCCGACCGAGGGGCTACGGTATGCACCCACAAGGTGACATGCAGCAACGCCGGGAGAAACCTTGAGCGTTCCGTACGAGACGGCAGCGTACGAACCACCCGAGTCGCCGGAGTCTCCGGAAGAGCACCTCGCGCGGCTCCTCGGCCGTGCCCTGAACTCCTTCGAGTTGCCGGACGAGACGATAAGGCTGCTCGACTGCGCGCTGGCTCACGACAGCTCGCTGCACTCCGCGCACCACAGCGCGGGGCTGCACCGCGAGACGTACCGGCACACCTGGCTGCTCGCGGACGGCTCGGCGCTCACCCTGTGGGAGCTCGTCCACAACACCGCGCGGGACGGGGCGCCGCAGCACGAGGTGTACGTGGACGAGGAGGAGTTGCGCGCCGCGACCGCCCGGCTGCCGCTGCCGCCGGACGCGCCGGACTTCGAACTGCCGGTGACCGTGCAGCTGTCGCCGATCCCCTCACCGCGCCACGCCTACGTACCGGACGGCTCGGCGGACCACGCACGCCGACTTCTGCGCCGTGCCGAGAACGCCGACCGGCCGGACGCGGAGACGGCCGCGCTGCTCGCCACGGCGCGCGCGCATCAGATCACGCAGGCGTTCGGACGGCCGTGCCGGGTGGGCCGCGCCGGGCTGTGTTTCTCGCTCTACGAGCATGCCTTCCTGCTGCTCGACGGCAGCGAGGTCTCCCTCTGGGAGGTCGAGCACACGGCGACACCGGACGGGCGGCACATGTGCGAGGTGTACGTCGACGAGGACGCGGCGCGGGACGCGATGGAGCGGCGGGCGGCCCAGGTCTCGTAAAGCCCCGGACGGCCGGTCAGCGGCGGTCGCCGAGCTGTCGTACCAGTCCGGCGAAGGCATCCCGTTCCGCCGGGGTGAGTTCCACGGCCTCCCGCTCGGGCGGGGTCTGCCGCTGGTGCGGGAGCGCGGGAAGCGCTTGGCTCGCGTGCCGCGGCGACGCGCCGGGGCGGGTGGCGCGAAGGACACGGACCAGCCCGATCACCCACAGCACGGCAGCCAGGGCGAGGACGACCGGGCCCAGTAGCTGGAGGAACGAGGCGTGGTCAGGCATGCGTTCCAGTAGACACCACGGTCCGGGCCTTTGGGCCCGGACCGTGACGTATCTCGCAGGTGCCGTGAACAACTCACAGCGCCCCAAAGGGACAAGCGGGAGCCTGGCGCGCGGAGGACCTACGCCGCCACCGGCTGCTTGGCCGACGTGGCCTCGGTGGCCGGGGACTCGGCGGCAGGCGTGCCCTCGGGGGTCGTCTTGCGCATGCCCTTCAGGAGGATGACCAGGCCTGCCGTGACCACCGTTCCGATCGCGATGGCGAGCAGGTACAGCACCGGCTTGCCGATCAGCAGGGTGACCCAGACACCGCCGTGCGGGGCGCGCAGGGTCGAGCCGAAGGACATGGTCAGCGCGCCGGTGACCGCGCCGCCCACCATGGAGGCCGGGATCACGCGCAGCGGGTCGGCCGCGGCGAACGGGATCGCGCCCTCGGTGATGAAGGAACCTCCCAGCACCCAGGCCGCCTTGCCGTTCTCGCGCTCGGCGGTGGTGAACAGCTTCTTGCGGACCGTGGTGGCCAGGGCCATGCCCAGCGGCGGGACCATGCCCGCGGCCATCACGGCGGCCATCACCTTCATCGCGGAGTCGCTCGGGTCCTGCGCGGTGATGCCGGCGGTGGCGAAGGCGTAGGCGACCTTGTTGACCGGCCCGCCCAGGTCGAAGCACATCATCAGGCCGAGCAGGACGCCGAGCAGGACGGCGTTGGTGCCGGAGAGGCCGCCCAGCCAGTCCGTCATGGCCTTCTGGGCCTCGGCGATGGGCTTGCCGATCACCACCAGCATCAGGAAGCCGACGACCATCGAGGAGATCAGCGGGATCACGACCACCGGCATGATGCCGCGCAGCACCGGCGGGATCTTGATCCGCTGGATGCCGATGACGACGCCACCGGCGATCAGACCGGCGGCCAGGCCGCCGAGGAAACCGGCGTTGATGTCGGCGGCGATCATGCCGCCGACGAAGCCGGGAACGAGACCCGGCCGGTCCGCCATGCCGTACGCGATGTAACCGGCGAGCACGGGGATCAGGAAGCCGAACGCGACGACGCCGATCTGGAACAGCAGCGCCGCCCAGCTGTCGACCTGGAGCCAGACGAAGTGCTCGGTGACCGGCTTGGCCTTGTCGATCTCCCAGCCGCCGATCGCGAAGCCGAGGGCGATCAGCAGACCGCCGGCCGCGACGAACGGGACCATGTAACTCACGCCGGACATCAGCCACTTGCGCAGCTTGGTGCCGTAGCCCTCGCCGGGCTCGCCGGCGCGCTCGACGGGGGTGCCGGGCCGGGCCGCGGCCGTGACCTCGCCGCGGGCCGCCTTCTCGCGCACCTCGGCGATGAGTTCGGCGGGGCGGTTGATGCCCGCCTTCACGCCGGTGTCCACGGTGGGCTTGCCGGCGAACCGGTCCTTCTCCCGTACGGCCACGTCATGGGCGAAGATCACGCCGTCCGCCGCCGCGATGACGGCCGGGTCGAGCCGGGTGAAGCCGGCCGAGCCCTGCGTCTCGACGACGACCTCCACGCCCGCCTCGCGGCCCGCGTTCTCCAAGGACTCGGCCGCCATGTAGGTGTGGGCGATACCGGTCGGGCAGGAGGTGACGGCGACGATCCGGAAGGGGCGCTCCTCGGACGGCTTCGTCAGGGCGTCGGGGGTGGTGCCCGTGGCGTCGTCGGCGGAGGCCGCCGCCGACGACGCCACGGAGTCTTCGGAACGGACGTCGGCGGCCTCGGCCGCCGGGGGCTCCTCGCCGGCCTCGGCCGCCGGGGGCTCCTCGCCCCGGATCAGCGCCGCCGCCGTCGCCGGGTCGCCGGCCGACCGGAGCGCGTCCGTGAACTCGGCGTTCATCAGCTGCCTGGCCAGCGAGGACAGGATCGTCAGATGGGCGTCGTCCGCGCCGGCCGGAGCGGCGATCAGGAAGATCAGGTCCGCGGGACCGTCCGCCGCGCCGAAGTCGATGCCGGCGGCGCTGCGTCCGAAGGCGAGCGTCGGCTCGGTGACGTGCTCGCTGCGGCAGTGCGGGATACCGATGCCGCCGTCGAGGCCGGTCGGCATCTGCGCCTCGCGGGCGGCCACGTCGGCGAGGAAGCCGTCCAGGTCGGTGACCCGGCCCAGAGCCACCATGCGCTCGGCGAGGGCACGCGCCGCCGCTTCCTTCGTGTCGGCGGACAGGTCGAGATCGACCAGGTCCGCGGTGATCATGTCGCTCATCGCGGGCTCCTTAGCACGCGTATCGCCCGGGGAGTCTGCTGGGCGGGGAGGGGGACGGGGGTGCGAGAGGGGGTGGCGGGAACGCGGTGGGGGGTGGAGGGGGAGGTGAGGCCGGGGAAACCCCGCCTCCCCGGGGCGGCAGAGCGGCTCAGGGGGCGCTGCCGTCCGTCCGCGGCCGTGAGTAAGGGCGAGCTTCGCCGCTCACCGGGCAGATCCGCAAGAACTGTGACAACCACGACATTCGTCATGACGCCGGCTCCTTGAGTACGCGGCTCTCCGGCACCTCGGACGTGACCGTGACCGCCGACAGGTCCAGGTCGTCGGGGGACGGCATCACGCTGCCGGGCAGCTGCACGGCCGCCGCACCGTGGGCGACCGCCGAGGCGAGGGCCTGCGGTCCGCTGCCCCCGGCGATCAGGAAGCCGGCGAGGGAGGAGTCGCCGGCGCCGACATTGCTGCGAACGACGTCGACGCGTGCGCTGCCGAACCAGGCACCCGAGCCGTCGACCAGCAACTGCCCGTCGGCGCCCAGACTCGCGAGCACGGCCTGCGCACCCATCCCGCGCACCTCCTCGGCCGCCTTCAGGGCGTCACCCACGGTGGCCAGGGGGCGCCCTACGGCCTCGGCGAGTTCCTCGGCGTTCGGCTTCACCACGTCCGGCCGGGCCCGCAGGGCTTCGAGGAGGGCACGCCCGGAGGTGTCCAGGGCGATCCGCGCGCCCCCGGCGTGCGCCCGCCCGACCACATCGGCGTACCAGGACGGCGCGAGCCCCCGGGGCAGGCTCCCGCAGCAGGCGATCCAGTCCGCGTCGCGCGACTGCTCGCGCACCGTCTCCAGCAGCAGCTCCTGCTCGGCCGGCGACAGCTCGGGGCCCGGAGCGTTGATCTTCGTCAGCACCCCGTCCGACTCGGCGAGCGCGATGTTCGAGCGGGTGGCCCCGGCGACCGGCACCGGCGCGACCTCGATGCCCTGCGCGTCGAGCAGGTCGGCGACGAGCGCGCCGGGCGCACCACCCAGAGGCAGGACCGCGATCGTGCGCTGCCCGGCGGCGGTGACCGCCCGTGAGACGTTCACGCCCTTGCCGCCCGGGTCCATCCGCTCGCCGGTGGCGCGGATGACCTCGCCTCGGTCGAGGGAGGGGACCTCGTAGGTGCGGTCCAGGGAGGGGTTGGGGGTGACGGTGAGGATCATGCGCGCACTACTTCCGTGCCGCCGCGCTCGATGGCAGCGGCGTCTTCGGGGCTCAGCCCGCTGTCGGTGATCAGCAGGTCCACGTCGCTCAGGTCGCCGAAGCGGGCGAAGTGCTCCTGGCCGTGCTTGGAGGAGTCGGCGAGCAGCACCACGCGGCGGGCGGCTGCCACGGCCGCGCGCTTCACCGCCGCCTCGGCGAGGTCGGGGGTGGTCAGACCGTGGTCGGCGGAGAAGCCGTTGGCCGCGACGAACAGGACGTCGGCGCGTATCTCGCCGTACGCGCGCAGCGCCCAGGCGTCCACGGCGGCGCGCGTACGGTGCCGTACGCGCCCCCCGACGAGGTGGAGCTGGATGCCGGGGTGGTCCGCGAGGCGGGCCGCGATGGGCAGGCTGTGGGTGACGACGGTCAGGGACGCGTCCAGCGGAAGGGCTGCGGCGAGGCGGGCCACCGTCGTACCGGCGTCGAGGATCATCGTGCCCTCGGTGGGAAGCTCGACGAGGGCCGCCTTGGCGATCCGGTCCTTCTCGTCGGCGGCCGTGGACTCGCGCTCGGCGATGTCCGGCTCGAAGTCCAGGCGCCCGGCCGGGATCGCGCCACCATGCACACGGCGCACGAGCCCGGCGCGGTCGAGGGCCTTCAGATCGCGGCGGATCGTCTCCGCCGTCACCTGGAACTCCTCGGCCAGCGACAGGACGTCCACTCTGCCGCCCTCACGAGCGAGCCGGAGGATCTCCTGCTGCCGCTCCGGTGCATACATGCCCGCTCGCCTCCGAACTGTGCCCGAACTTGTGGTTTCGCTGGGAGGCTACGCCCGGATTTCTGGAAAGTAAACAGATTCGGGCTCAAGTAGGCATGATCGGGCTTCCGTATGGCGATTGACGGGCGGGGACGGAAGTGGATGAAAAGGGATGGAAGTGGACGAGACGCGCACCGGGCGGGGAGAGCACGCCGCCGGACGCCGCCCAGGACCGCACCGCACCAGCGCGGTCCGACGACGCCCACACGGCCAGTGGCCCGGCACCGCCCACGTGGCGGACACACCAGCGGGGGCCCGGCACCGCCCACGTGGCGGACACACCAGCGGGGGCCCGGCACCGCCCACGTGGCGGACACACCAGCAGTGGCCCGGCACCGCCCACACGGCGGGCATCCCAGTGGCCCGGCACTCGCCCGCCCACACACGACACACGAGTGGCCCGGCACCGAAGTGCCGGGCCACTCCCCCGCTCCTGGACCGCCGTGCCCGCTCAGGACACCAGCGCCGGCTCCTTCTCCGCCGTCGGCGACGGAACGTCGGCCGCTCCCTCGACATGCTGTGCCGGGCGCCTGGGCAGCGCGAACATCAGCAGGAAGATGGCGCCCATCACCGCGGCCACCCAGCCCAAGGCGTGCTGGAAGCCGTCCGCGAAGGCCGCGCCCACCGCCGGGCCCCGGGCGCCCTCGGACAGCCGGTCGTCGATGACGCCGAAGAAGACCACCGAGACCAGGCCGAGGCCGAGCGCGTTGCCCATCTGCTGGACGGTGCTGATGAGGCCGGACGCCGAGCCCGAGTGCTCACGCGGCACCTCCGAGAGGATCGCGTCCGTCAGCGGGGCCACGATCAGGCCCATGCCCGCACCCATGACGATCAGCGGCAGGGCCATCTGCCAGGGCTCGATGGACAGGCCGTAGTGGGCGGACTCCCACATGTAGAGCAGAACGCCGATCGCCATCACCAGCGCGCCCGCCTGGAGCACCTTGCGGCCGAAGCGCGGGACCAGCTTCTGGACGGACAGGCCGGCCGCCGTGGAGACGGCGATCGAGAACGGGATCCCGGTCAGGCCGGCCTTCAGCGGCCTCCAGCCCAGGCCGAACTGCATGTACATCGTCCAGACCAGGAAGAAGATCCCGAGCGCCACGCCGAAGACCGTCTGGACGGCGATGCCGGCCGCGAAGCTCTTCACCTTGAACAGGGAGAGTTCGATCAGCGGGGAGCCGTCGCGGGTGGCCTTCCGCCTCTCGTACGCCACCAGCGCCGCGAGGACGACGAGGGCGCCGGCCATCGACACATACCCCCAGGTCGGCCAGCCCAGCTCGCGGCCGCGGGTCAGCGGGTACAGCAGCATCAGCAGGCCGAGGGTGACCAGGGCGACGCCGACGAGGTCCAGCTTCAGGGCCTTCGGAGCCTTGGACTCGGTGATGAAGCGGCTGCCGAGGATCAGGCCCGCGATGCCCACCGGGAGGTTGATGAGGAAGATCGGGCGCCATTCGAGGCCGAACAGGTTCCACTCCGTGAGCAGCGCGCCCAGCAGCGGTCCGGTGACCGCGCCGAGGCCGACGACCGCGCCGAACAGGCCGAAGACCTTGCCGCGTTCGTGTGCCGGGAAGGTGGCGTGCACGATCGACAGGACCTGCGGGACCATCAGCGCCGCCATCGCGCCCTGCAGGAGGCGGGAGGCGACCAGCATCTCCGAGTTCGCGGCGAAGCCGCACAGCGCCGAGGCGAGGGTGAAGCCGCCGATGCCGATGAGGAACACGCGCTTGCGGCCGTGTATGTCACCGAGACGGCCGCCCGTGATCAGGCCCGCGGCGAAGGCGAGGGCGTAACCGGCGGTGATCCACTGGATCTGGCCGAAGGTCGCGCCGGCGTCGCGCTGGATCGACGGGATGGCGATGTTGACGATCGTGACGTCGACGAGGTCCATGAAGGCCGCGGTCATCACGATCGCGAGCGCGAACCAGCGTCGGCGGTCGGCGGTGGGAGGCGTGGGTTCTGTCTGTGTAGCGGTCGCGCGCTGCGTCTCGGCTGAGGTCATGGCAAGAAGCTATTCCCTCATTAGGTCAGATCGTGTCCTACTTGTGCGGCACTCTCGAAAGCATGACGACGGATACTCCGGCAAGGCTGCTGACGCTCCTCTCCCTCCTTCAGACGCCCCGCGAGTGGCCCGGTGGCGAGCTCGCCGACCGGCTCGGGGTGTCGCGGCGCACGGTACGACGGGACATCGACCGACTGCGGGAACTGGGATATCCCGTGCAGGCGACCAAGGGGGCCGACGGGGGCTACCGGCTCGTCGCGGGCAAGGCGATGCCGCCCCTGGTGCTCGACGACGAGGAGGCCGTGGCGATCGCGGTCGGCCTGCGGGCCGGTGCCGGGCACGCGGTCGAGGGAGTGGAGGAGGCGTCGGTACGGGCGCTGGCGAAGCTGGAGCAGGTGCTGCCGGCGCGGCTGCGGCATCGGGTGTCCACGTTGCAGGCGGCGACGATGCCGCTCACCAGTGGGGACGGTGCGAGCATCGCGCCCGAGACGCTGACGGTGATGGCGTCGAGCGTGGCCGGGCAGGAGCGGCTGCGGTTCGCGTACCAGGCGGGGGACGGCACACAGTCGCGTCGCTCGGTCGAGCCGTACCGGCTGGTGTCGACGGGGCGGCGCTGGTATCTCGTGGCGTACGACCTGGACCGGGAGGACTGGCGGACCTTCCGCGTCGACCGGGTGAGCGAACCGTTCGCCACGGGGGCGCGGTTCGCCCCGCGGGAGTTGCCGGCCGGGAGTGCGGCGGAGTATCTGCGGCAGTCGATGTGGCGGCGGCAGGAGACGTACGAGTTCTCAGTGACGTTCGGTGCGCCCGTGGAGTTCGTCACCGCCCGGCTGCCCAGGTGGCTGGGAACGCCGGAGGCGATCGACGAGGGGCGGCGGTGCCGGTTGCGGGGGTCCGTGGGGGACGCCGTGGAGTGGATGGCGGTGCGGCTGGCGATGGTGGACTGCGAGTTCGTGGTGGAGTCCCCCGAGGAACTGGTGCGGTGCGTGGCGGAGTTGGGGGAACGGTTGAGCCGCGCGGCCGGGTGAGGGAGGGGCTGCGCGGTATCGCCGCGCTTCACCCCGCGGAGTTCTCCCAGGGGAAGTCGCGCAGCGCCTCCAGGTTGCGCAGCGCCAGGGCGGCCGGGCCGTGCGGGCCCTGGGCGGGGGCCGATCCGGCGGCCCAGGTCTCCACCGCCACCCGTACGGCCGCCGCGGCCACCGCGGCCGCGAAGCGGAGCTGCGGGGAGGGCGGCCGGCTCGGCTCGGCAACGTTGTCGGCGGGCTCGGCGCCCGCGCTTCGCGCGCCCCGCTCCGCCAGCACCGCCGCCAGGCTCGTCTCCGCCTCACGGCAGACCTCGGCCCAGACCTTGCGCAGAGCCGGGCTGGAAGTGGCCAGGTTGACCAGGGTGCGGACCCACTCCCAGGAGGCGGCCGACACCGCGGTGCCGGGGGCCAGGGTGTGGCGGACGGCGTGCTCCAGGGCTTCGGGCACGGGGAGTTCGGGCGGGGCGCCGCGGACGGCCTCGTACCAGCGGTCGGCGCCGGCCGCGTAGAGGGGCGCCACCGCCTCCTCCTTGGTGGCGAAGTAGCGGTAGAAGGTGCGCGGCGCGATACCGGCGGCCTGGGCGATGTCCTCGGCCCGGGTGGCCCGTAGGCCCTGTTTCACGAAGAGACCGGCCGCGGCGCGTGCGATCTCCATACGGGTCGCCGCCTTGCGGCGCTCCGTCAGGGAGCCAGAGGCGGTAGAGGGGCGTGCGGAGCTGCTCACGTTCGGCACGCTATGCCCATGTGGCACAATCTGCCATTCGGGTGGGCCACCCCGTGGTTCAGGTACGGGGTGGCCCATCCGTCATAACGCGGGAGAGATGGAGCCGGGCCCCGGCACCCAGGGGGGACGGGCGCCGAAGCCCGGCTCTGAGGAAGTCCCGGCGCCGGGGGGAGTGCGTCGGGACGTGGTCCGAAGGTCGTGGTGCGGGCGGGGCAGGACCGGCCGTCTCGGAACCGGCGCCTCGAACTCGGTACTTGAGCCCGGTACTCGAACTCCTTTGCCCTGAGGTCTTGTTCCCTGGGCCCCACTGCTTGAAGCGGCGTTACATCGCCATGTTTGCGCGGTCTTTCGCCACCCGGCGTACGCGGCCGACGCCGATCGCACGCCCCGCACGGTGCCGGCGGGGCGGCCGACGCCGATCGCACACCCCCGACGGTGTCGGCGGGCGGACCCGGCCGGGCCGCCCGCCGGCGAAGGTCACGCCGCCGCGTCGAACCCGGTGCTGCGGGCCAGCTTCTTCAGCTCCAGCAGGGCGTGCTTCTCGATCTGGCGGATGCGTTCGCGCGTCAGGCCGTGTTCCTTGCCGACCTCGGTCAGGGTGCGCTCGCGGCCGTCCTCGATGCCGTAGCGCATCTTGATGATGGACGCCGTGCGCTGGTCCAGGCGGCCGATCAGGTCGTCCAGTTCCTCACTGCGCAGGAGCGTGAGGACCGACTGCTCCGGGGAGACCGCCGAGGTGTCCTCCAGGAGATCGCCGAACTGCGTCTCGCCCTCGTCGTCCACCGACATGTTGAGGGAGACCGGGTCGCGGGCCCAGTCCAGGACGTCCGAGACGCGCTCCGGGGTCGAGCCGAGTTCGGCGGCGATCTCGGCGGGCTCCGGGTCCCGGCCGTTCTCCCGGTTGAACTCGCGCTGGACGCGGCGGATACGGCCCAGCTCCTCCACCAGGTGGACGGGGAGCCGGATGGTGCGGGACTGGTCGGCTATCGAGCGGGTGATGGCCTGTCGGATCCACCACGTCGCGTACGTCGAGAACTTGAAGCCCTTGCGGTAGTCGAACTTCTCCACCGCGCGCACCAGGCCGGCGTTGCCCTCCTGGATCAGGTCGAGGAGGGGCAGGCCGCTGCGCGGGTAGCGGCGGGCCACCGCGACGACCAGGCGGAGGTTGGAGCGGATGAAGATGTCCTTGGCCCGCTCGCCGTCGGCGACGAGGGCTTCCAGCTCCTCGCGGGTGGCGTCCGCCTGGGACTCCTCGTATCCGTCGAGGACCTGCCTTGCGAACACACCCGCCTCGATGATCTGCGACAGCTCGACCTCTTTGGCTGCGTCGAGAAGCGGCGTACGCGCGATCTCGTCGAGGTACATGCCGACCAGGTCGCGGTCCGCGATCTCGCCGCCATGGGCGCGAACACTGCTTGCCGCGTCGACGGCCTCGCCGGTGGCGGACTGACGACGGGCGACGGCACGGGTTGCCATGCGTGCTCCCTTGCGATGTGGGCTGGCGGGTGGTCCTGTGAACGCTTGGGACTCTTGTCGAGTGCCCGGCATCCGATGGAAACAACGACTGGAATCAGGACAGAATTCCCAACCCGCCCCTCTATTTTTCTGATCTTGCAGTACCCTGTCCGGCCGCACGGGGGACAAGGTGCCCTAGACACGCACAAAGGTGCTGGTCAGGCGGACACCCGCGCGTGACCTCAAGGTCCTCAACAGCCCCTGTACCCAGGTACGTGAGATTCCCGTCACATGTGCCACCGCGGTCTTCGCGCCGGAGGAGCGTCGCCTTTGACCGCCCCGGTAAAGCCGTAGGAGCGTCGCCCTTGACCGCCCCTGTGAACCTGAAGACGGCTCGCACCGGCCGCAGGTTGCGCCTCGGCCCTTCAGCCGAACTGCACCGAGCGCTTCGCGAGCCCCATCCAGAACCCGTCGATCACCGACTTCTGCCCGTCCAGCTCACCGGCGGCGTCCGCCGCGCCCATGGTCACGAAGAGCGGGGCGAAGTGCTCGGTGCGCGGGTGGGCGTAGCGACCGGCCGGGGCCTTGTGGAGGAAGTCCAGCAGGCCGTCCCAGTCGCGGCTCTCCAGCGCCCGGCGACCCCAGTCGTCGAACTCCACCGACCAGGCGGGGACACCGCCCTGCCGCAGGGCGGCGAGGTTGTGGGTGAAGAAGCCGGAGCCGACGATCAGGACGCCCTCCTCGCGCAGCGGGGCCAGCTTGCGGCCGATGTCCATGAGCCGCACGGGGTCGAGGGTCGGCATGGAGATCTGCAGGACGGGGATGTCGGCGTCGGGGTACATCTCGACGAGCGGGACGTAGGCGCCATGGTCGAGGCCGCGGTCCGGGATGTCCTGGACGGGTGTGCCGGGGGCGCGCAGCAGCTTCCGTACGGACGCGGCGAGCTCCGGTGCGCCCGGGGCGGCGTACCTCACCTGGTAGTAGTGCTCAGGGAACCCCCAGAAGTCGTAGACCAGGGGGACCGTCTCGACGGCGCCGATCGCGAGGGGGGCTTCTTCCCAGTGGGCGGAGACGATGAGGATCGCCTCGGGGCGCGGCAGCCGTGCGGCCCAGGCGGCGAGTTCGCCGGGCCAGACCGGGTCGTCCGCGAGCGGAGGGGCGCCGTGGCTGAGGTACAGAGCGGGCATGCGCTCCTGCAGGGCGGCGGACATGGCGGTCACTCCTTCCGAGGGGGCTGAAGCTCCACTTGCTTCAAATCTAAAACTTCCCTCGGTTACGACGGTACGACCAAGTAGTTAAAGTTTCAAGGAGCACTCTCGTACAGTGGAGCACATGAACACGGCATCGACTTCCGAGCCACCCGCGTCCGCGCCCTCGTCCGGGGCGGCGGGGCAGCCGCGCTGGCTCACCGACGAGGAGCAGCGCGTCTGGCGCGCCTACATCGACGCGACCACCCTGCTCGACGACTTTCTGGACCGTCAGCTCCAGCGGGACGCGGGCATGCCGCACATCTACTACGGCCTCCTGGTCAAACTCGCCGAGTCCCCGCAGCGCAGGCTGCGCATGACCGAGCTGGCGATGTTCGCGAAGATCACCCGCTCCCGGCTCTCGCACGCCGTTGCCCGGCTGGAGAAGAACGGCTGGGTGCGGCGCGAGGACTGCCCCGACGACAAGCGGGGCCAGTTCGCGGTGCTGACCGAGGAAGGCCTGCGCGTGCTGGAGCAGACCGCGCCGGGCCATGTGGAGGCCGTGCGCCAGGCCATGTTCGACCGGCTCACCCCCGAACAGCAGAAGGCCCTCGGCGAGATCATGCGGATCGTCGCCGAGGGCCTGCAGCCCAGCGAAGCGGGGGCGGACCTGCCCTGGCTGCGCTGACGGATCGTTCAGCGAAGCCGGGGCAGGTCCTGAAGGCGGTACGTACGGAGCGTCCCCATCCCCGTACGTACGCCTGGTCCCATGGGGTACGACCGGACGGCCGTCGTCGGGCTCAGTGCGCGACGACCGGCACCGGCACCTCGCCCTCGGCGCCCTCCTCCAGGGACGCCGCCGTCGCACCGCCCGGGCGGCCGGCGTTGACGAAGGTCAGGGCGATGGCCGCGGCCACCACGAGGATGCCGACGGCGAACCAGATCGCGCTGGCGTAGCCCTGCACCATGCCCTCCAGCTGGACCAGCTGCTGCTGGGACCGGCTGGTGGCACCGGCGATGTGGTCGGCCACGTACGCCGTGGTCGCCGAGGCGGCGATGGTGTTCAGCAGCGCCGTACCGATCGCGCCGCCCACCTGCTGAGAGGTGTTGACCATCGCGGAGGCGACACCGGAGTCCTGCGGCTCGACCCCCTGGGTGGCCAGGGACATGGCCGGCATGAACGCGGTACCCATGCCGAGGCCGAGCAGCAGCATCGCCGGCAACAGGAGCGCGGCGTAGGAGGAGCCGATCTCCAGCTGGGTCAGCAGCAGCATCCCGAGGGCGGCGACCAGGAAGCCGGGACCCATCAGCAGGCGCGGGGCGACCCGGGTCATCAGACGGGTGCCGATCTGCGTGGACCCGGTGATCATGCCCGCGATCATCGGCAGGAAGGCGAAGCCGGTCTTCACCGGCGAGTACCCCTTGACGATCTGCAGGTAGTACGTGAGGAACAGGAACAGGCCGAACATCGCGATGATCGCGAGGCCGAGCGAGAGGTAGACACCGCCGCGGTTGCGCTCGGTCACCACGCGCAGCGGCAGCAGCGGGGCCTTGACCTTCGCCTCGACCAGGACGAAGGCCAGAAGCAGCACGCCGGAGGCGACGAACATGCCGACCGTCGTCGCGTCGCCCCAGCCGTCGGACTCGGCGCGGGTGAAGCCGTAGACCAGCGCGACCAGACCGAGGGTGGACAGGATCACGCCGGGGATGTCGAGCGGGGAGCGGTTGCGGCCGCCCTCCGGCTCACGGATGACGAACCAGGCACCGGCCGCCGCGACGATGGCGAACGGGATGTTGACGAAGAAGGTCCAGCGCCAGTCCAGGTACTCGGTCAGGAAACCGCCGAGGATCAGACCCACGGCACCGCCACCGCCGGCGATCGCACCGTAGATGCCGAACGCCTTGGCGCGCTCCTTGGCGTCCGTGAACATCACCGCGAGCAGGGAGAGCGCGGCCGGGGCGAGCAGCGCGCCGAAGACGCCCTGGAGGGCGCGGGCGCCGAACATCATGGCCTCGTTGGTGGCCGCGCCGCCCAGCGCCGAGGCTGCGGCGAAACCGCCCAGACCGACGACGAAGGCCCGCTTGCGGCCCCACAGGTCGGCTATCCGGCCGCCGAACAGCAGCAGACCGCCGAAGGCGAGGGCGTAGGCCGTGACGACCCACTGCCGGTTGCCGTCGGAGATGCCGAGGTCCTGCTGGGCGGAGGGCAGGGCGATGTTCACGATGGTCGCGTCGAGGACGACCATGAGCTGGGCCAGCGCGATGAAGACGAGCGCTTTCCAGCGGTTGGGGTCGGCGGCACCGAGGGTGCTTCTTGGAGCCTTTGCGGCCGTTTCAGACATGGGGGTACCCACTTCGGGACTTCGTGACGGAAAAAGTGAAAGAAAGCGAAGGGAGAGCGAAAGGAGAGGGACGACTCGTCGGCTGTGACTTGTGGAGTTCTGCCGCGGTGACTGTTGTGGTGACTGCTGTGGTGACTGCCGCGGTGACTGCTGTGGTGACTGCTGTGGTGCCCTGAATTGATCGGTCAGGCCTGGCGCAGGTCCTCCATGGTCATCGGCGTGCCCGGAAGGACCGAACGGGCCGGGGCCCGCAGTCCGTCCAGGAACAGCTGGAGATGGCGGTGGACATAGCGGTCGGCGATGTGGCACCCGGTTCCGGCCGGGGGCCGGCTGAGCTGGGCGGCGGCGAGCAGCAGGTCGCCGACGTCCACGTCGGGGCGGAGCTGGCCGGCCGCCTTGGCGCGGCCCATGATCCCCCCGACGAGCTGCTCGACCCGCTCACGTGCGGCCACCAGATCCGGGTGATGCTGGTCGAACGTGCTCTCGACCATCGGGCACAGCGCGCTGATCCGCTCGTCGGCCGCGGTGTGCACGAACCGCTCCAGAGCCTCGAAGGCGTCCCCGGTCTCGGCGAGCGCGAGTTCGGCCGCCGCCACCGTACGGTTCATGACGGAGCAGACGACCTCGCGGACCAGCGCGTCCCGGTCGGGGAAGTTGCGGTACACCGTGGCGTTGCCGACGCCGGCCCGGCGGGCGATGTCGTCCAGCGGCACGTCGGGGCCGAACTCGACGAACAACTCCCGGGCGGCGGTGACGATCCGCTCCCGGTTGCGCAGTGCGTCGGCGCGCGGCCGGGTCGCCTTGCGCGGTACGGGGTGTGCGGTCTGCACGGCGTACTCCTGAGTTCCAGGTGGGAGCGGTCAGGCTCCCGGTGAGGGCGATCCGGGGAAAGTTCCCCCGTTTCGCTCGGACACCTGACTAAACGGGGAAGGGATCCCCGCTTATTTCCCGCCACGCCAGAGATTTCTTGTGACCCGGGTCACGATCTCTCGCGTGAGAACCCACGTTCGGTCTCTTCCAGCGCGCGCCCGCGCATCCCTCGACACAGGGTGATCGAGAGGGTGCAGCGCGCGGTCAGGCGGCTGCCATGGACGGAAGGGCCCCTGCATGCAGCCACGCCGTCGGATACGCCCCCGCCGTGGGGCCGCCCTCGCCTCCGTGACCGCCCTGACCCTGGCGGTCAGCACCTCGGCAGGCACCGGCGGCCACACGGCGGGCCTCCCGACGGCGGCCGGAGGCGGACCGATAGCACCGGCCCGCTCCTCTCCCCTCGGCCCCTGCATGATCGCCGGACGGCCGACGGTCCAGATGTCCGAGGGGGTACCGACGGCACGCGGTTACTCCCGCTCCACGGGCACGGTCCACGCCCTGACCCTGATGATCGACTTCCCCGACGCGCCCGGCCCGGGCCCCGCGCTCGACCGTTTCGCGGAGTTCTTCCCGCAGACCCAGAAGTGGTTCCGCACCAGCTCCTACGGCCGCCTCGACTACCGCCCGAAGACCCCGATCCGCGACTGGCTGCGCATGCCGAAGTCCTTCAGGGCGTACGGCATAGAGCGCGGCGCGCCCTTCGAACCCGGATACCGGCAGCTGGTCCAGGACATCGTGGCCGCGGCCGATCCAAGGGTGGACTTCCGCTCGTACGACTTCCTGAACGTGCTGGTCACGCCGAACGCCGGCCCCTCCGCCCTGGACACGGTCCTGTCGGTGTCGTTCGCGGGCAACACCGAGGCACCGGTGGCCGACGGTGTCTCCGTCGCCAACGCGTCCTTCGTCTACTCCCGCCAGGACGACGGCTCCGGCTCCTACCGCCGCACCGGCTACCGGGTCCTCCCCCACGAGAACGGCCATGTCTTCGGCCTGCCCGACCTCTACACCGCGGAGGGCGGGGGCGCGGTCGGCCACTGGGACATCATGAGCGAGGACTGGGGGGCCAACAACGACCTGCTCGGCTGGCACAAGTGGAAGCTGGGCTGGCTGGACACATCCCAGATACGCTGCGCGGCCACCTCCGGGACGACCGAGCACGCCCTGACTCCGCTGGCCCGCGAGGGCGGCCCGAAGCTGGTCTTCATCCCCCTGGACCACCGCAGCGGCTACGCCGTCGAGGTGCGCACCAAGGAAGGCAACGACGAGGCGGTGTGCCGCCCCGGCGTCCTGGTCTACAAGGTCGACGCGGAGGTGGACACCGGGATGGGCCCGGTACTGGTCCACGACTCCCGGCAGGACAGCGGGGGCTGCACCCGCAGCCCGAACGTCCACGCCGAACTGTCCGACGCGACCTTCGCACCGGGCGAGGAGTTCCGGGACACGAAGCGGGGGGTGCGGGTGGAGGTGGTGGCGGTGGATCTGGCGGGGGTGTACCGGGTGCGGGTCACGAGGGGGTAGCGGGAGGGGGCCTCGGGGTGAGCGGGTGGGACGTAAGCGGCTGGGATGCAGGGGTGGGCGTTCGGGAACCATGCGGAGGCTTACGCGCGCGAGACGATGACGTAGGCGTACGCGCGCGCGGGACGGTGACGTAGGCGTACGCGCGCGCGGGGCGACGTAGGCGTACGCGCGCGCGGGGCGGGATTACCGTTAGGGCTGCTGCGACGCCGTACGGAGAGCCGATGCCCGCGAAGACGACCCTGGACGACCGTGCTGTGCCGGCGGAGGCGGTGACGCCGTTGATCCGGGGCGTCGCGGTGCTGTGGCGGCTGACGGAGGCCGGCGGGACGCTGAGCGCGAGCGGGTTGGAGCGGGCCACCGGCCTGGCGCGCTCCACGGTGGACCGGATCACCTCCACGCTCGCCCGCATGGGGTACGTCCGCCTCGACGGCCGCGACGTGCTGCTCGCACCCCGCGTGATGGAACTGGGCAACGCCTACCTGGCCGCCCTCCGCCTGCCCGCCCTTCTCTCCTCCCACGCGGACGCCCTCGCCGACGAGTTGGACGAGTCGGTGTCGCTGGCGGTCGGTGACCTGGACGGCATCCGCTTCATCCACCAGGCGACCCGCCGCCGGGCGATGTCCCTCAGCTTCCGCATCGGCGACCTGCTCCCGGCCGAACGCACCGCACCGGGCCCGCTGTTCGCGACGCAGTGGACGGACGCGCAGTGGCAGGCCTGGCGCGAGCGCCGGGCGACGGACCCGCAGGACCGGGGCTTCCCCGCCGTACCGCCCCGCGAGCACGCGGCGCCCGACGCCGACTTCGAACGCCGGGCGGCGCGGGCCCGCCGGGACGGCTGGGCGCTGGACGACCAGCTGATCGAGCCCGGCCTGGTCGCCGTGTCCGTACCCGTGCGGGAGCCACGCGCGAACGGACGAGTCGCCTGCGTGGCGAGCGTGGTGAGCCACACGAGCCGCCATACGGCCGACGACCTGCGCGACACACTCCTGCCCCGACTGCGCGCGGCGGTCGCGGAGATGGAACGCGAACTGCGCGACGCGCCGCGGCCGCAGTCCGGGACGGCTCCCGAGGGCCTGGCGATCTGGACGGGGGCCTCCAAGCAGGAGTTGGGCCGGGAGTTCGTCGAGTCGCTGGCGCGCGGGCTGACCGTACTGACCGCCTTCGGGGAGGGACGGGCCGAGCTGACGCTCACGGACGTGGCACGGGCGACGGGGCTGTCGCGGGCGACCGCGCGCAGGGCGCTCATCACGTACGAGCATCTCGGCCTGGTCCGCCCTTCGGGCAGCCGCGGTTTCGTGCTGACGCCGCGCGTGCTGTCCCTGGGCTTCCCGCCCCTGTCCCGTACGTCCCTCGCCGAGATCGCCGCCCCCCACCTGGCCGAACTCGCCGACCGGGTCCACGAGTCGGCGTCACTGGCGGTGCTGACCGAGTCGGGCGAGGAGATCCAGTACTTGGCCCGGGCCGCCACCGGCCGTGTGATGAGCGTCAATGTCGCGGTGGGCACGCGGCTGCCGGCCTACGCGACGTCGTCGGGCCGGGTGCTGCTGGCGGACGTACCGGACCGGGCCACGACGGCAGGGCGGTGGCCCGGTCCTGCGGATCTGCGCCCGCTCACCCCTCGTACGATCACGGACCCCGCGACCCTGACGGCCGAGCTGGAGGACGTTCGAGCGCGCGGGTACGCCCTGGTCGACGAGGAGTTGGAGGAGGGCCTGCGGTCGGTGGCGGTCCCGGTGCGCGACCGGACCGGCCGGGCGGTCGCCGCGGTGAACGTGGCGATGCATGCGGCTCGACGCTCGGTGCAGGAGTGCGTTCGGGACGTGCTCCCGGACCTGATGGAGACGGCGAGCCGGGTGGAGGGGGACCTGGGGGTGGCGGGGCGGTTCGCGGGCGTGGCGATGTCCTGAGACGGGCGGCCGCCCAGGAAGCGGCCCGGGACCCTGCCCGCTGCTCTCTCACCCGTCGTACGGCCGGACGGCACGCCCCTCGCGCAGGGTCAGCCCCCACCAGGCGAGCTGGTCCAGCAGCACGGCGGCGGCCTTGGCGGTGCCGTCCTGGTCGTGGGGGCGGCCCTCGTCGTCGAACCGCTCCCAGGCCATGTGGAAACTGACCGTGTCCCGCAGGGTGACGGCGTGCAGCTCGGCGAAGACCTGCCGCAGCTGCTCCACGGCCCGCTGTCCCCCGGCCATACCGCCGTAGGAGACGAAGCCCACGGGCTTGGCCCGCCACTCCCGGTAGACGTAGTCGATGGCCAGCTTCAGGGCGGCCGGGTACCCGTGGTTGTACTCGGGCGTCACCACGACGAACCCGTCGAGCCCGCCGATGCGCTCGGCCAGGGTCGGAGGGGCGTCCGGGGTGGAGTCCGGATCGGTGGACCGCTCAAGGGTGAGCTTGAGCTCGTCGGCGAGCGCGGGCTCGGACAGATCGATGACATGCGTCTCCATGTCGTCGCGCTGCTCGATCTCCGTCAGAAACCAACGGGCCACCTTGTCGGCGAAGCGGCCGGGGCGAACGCTGCCGATGAGCACGCCGATCTTCAGCGGGGGCGTCGGCTGGTGCCTCTGGAGGGCAGGGTCGGTGGCTGCGGGGATCACCGGGCTGTGCGGGGCCGAAGACATGGGTGTGCCTCGATTCGTGAGTCGTGAGGTACGCGCCTCTGATCGCGCTGCGCCCCCGGCGGGGGCCACACAAGGAACGTAAAATCTCAAGCGAACTTGAGGTCAAGCACGACCCGACCGAACTTCGCAGGGGTTCAGGAACGGTGGAGTGACCCTCGGCCACTCCGACCCGGGCAAGAAGACCGATCGTCCGACTCACTGCCCGACTCCTTGGAAGAGCTGGCGTATTCCACAGCACAGGCATGCCAGCAATTCATTGATGCCCCACCCGCCCACTTCGGCCACAGCATGGGGGCATCCATCGCCTACGAGACGGCAATGCACCGGCGAGAGCAACCCGCCCTACTCTGGCTGACTTGTTCCTCTCCTCCCGATCAGGACCGGGCCAGGCGCCCCACCGCGCCTTCCCTGAAGCCACAGACGCCGAACTACTGAAACGCATTGAATCGTTGGGGGCACCAATGCACAGGTCCTCCGCGACCCGGAGCTGCTGGATACGCCGGCCATCGCCTATTACGGAGACCAGGAGACGAGAGCAGACGAGGGGGAAATGAGCATGTGTTTCACGTACGGCGGGCATTGAGAACGACCAGCGCGGCTGCGGCGCAGATGGCCATGGTGGTGCCCATGGCGACTGCGGTGACCTGGCCGGGCAGGCTCATGGCGGAGGCGGCGAGGCCGCCGAAAAGGAATTGCAGTAGCCCTTGCAGGGAGGAGGCGGCTCCGGCGGCGGAGCCGTGGCCGCTCAGCGCCAGGGATGTGGCGTTGGCCAGCACGATGCCGAGCATGGACACCACCAGGAAAAGGCAGGTCAGCAGCAGCGGTAGCGGGAGGCCAAGCACGGCGCAGGTCAGGACGCCGACGGAGCCGAGGGTCGCCACGGTCAGACTGACGCGCAGCAGGGTGTGCTCGTCGGCGGCGCGGCCGACGAGCCGGCCGTTGACCTGCCCGAGCAGCACGATGCCCAGACCGTTGAGGCCGAAGACGAGGCTGAACTGCTGGGCCGTGAGCCCGTAGGCGTCTTGCAGGACGAACGACGATCCGGAGATGTAAGCGAACACCGCGGCGAACATCAGGGCCGCGGCCAGCACGTACCGCAGGTACTGGAGGTCGGTGACCAGCGTCCGGAAGGTCCGCAGCGTCGCGCGCAGGTGGGCCGGCGCCCGCTTGGCGTCCGGCAGCGACTCGGGCAGCGCGAAGACGACCGCAAGCAGCAGGACGGCGCCGACGGCGGCGAGCACCAGGAACACCGCGCGCCAGGTGGTGAGCGTCAGCAGTTGGCCGCCGATGACGGGCGCCACGACCGGGGCGACGCCGTTGACGACCATGAGGGTGGAGAAGAACCGGGTCATGGCGGTGCCGGAGAACAGGTCCCGCACGATGGCCCGCGCCAGGACCGTGCCCGCGGCCGCACCCAGCGACTGCAGTATCCGGCCGGCGATCAGGTAGCCGACGGTGGGCGCCAGCGCGCACCACAGCGACCCCGCCAGGTACAGCGCCATGCCGGCCAGCAGCGGGCGGCGCCGGCCCCACGCGTCCGACAGTGGACCGACGACTATCTGGAAGAAGGCCAGGCCGACGACGAACGCCGTGAGGGTCGTCTGAACCAGCGGCGCGCTGGTGTGCAGCTGGTGAGCCATGCTCGGCATGGCGGGTAGGTACATGTCGATCGTGAGCGCACCGAAGGCGCTCAGCGAGCCGAGCAGCAGGGCCAGCCGCGCCCTGCGCCCCCGGTTCACCGGCTTCGGGACGTCGGTGCTCTCCGCCGTGGCGGCCGTCTGCCGATCTTGCGCATCACCATGAGTTATGGACATATAATTATGTTGGCATAATTAAGTAGGGTGGCGCCATGCCCCGCGACACAGAAGACACCGTCGGCGCGGACGCCGGTGGCCCGCTCGCCGACCTAGCCGACCTGATCCTCAACGTCGGCCGGCTGGTGCGTGCCCGGACTCCGGAAGGCCCGCAGGTGGTGACGCTGACCGAAACCGAGCGGCAGGTGATGCGGGTCGTCGACCTGTACCCCGGGGCCGCGCCGAGCGAGATCGCCCGCCGTACCCGGCTGCAGCGCACCAACGTCAGCACGGCGCTGCGCAGCCTCGAGGGCAAGGGGATGGTCTCCCGCGCCGCCACCAACGGCCGCGGCATCGCCGTACGCCCGACCGAGCGCGCGGCGGCCAACCTCCGGGTGCTGCGCGCCGCCTGGGCACAGGAGCTCGCCGCCATCCTGGGCGACGACCTCGACACGGTCCGGAAATGCACCCACCTGCTCAGCCACCTGGAACAGCGGCTCACCGCCGACGACCAAGGCGGTCCATGACCGCACGAGACCCATCGGGTCGTCGAGCGGGACCGGCCTGGGCCCGATGTCCGGCCGGCGCCCTGCGCGCGGATGCGCTGCGCCGCTTCGGCTCGGGCCCGTCCCGTCGGGGAGTCCGCGTCGTGGACCACTCGTCCGGAGATCAGGGTGTACTGAACCTTGGTGGCGCGGATGTCCTTCACGGGCACTTTGGCGATGCCCCGGTCGAGGACGATCAGATCCGCCCGCTTGCCCGGCAGACGGTTCGCGAGCCCCCGTCGTGCAACTGGTGCGCCGCGCTCGCGGTGCGTATGAACAGCGACTGGGCGCGGGTCTGTTCGACCGCTCTCTATGGACCGCCCTCAGCAACGGCGCCGACAATCCCTGCCGATCATGGGTGGGCTGAGGCATCACCTCAGCCCACCACCCCACCCCGATCCGCTACCCTGTCAGGGACCGCCACCTCGGTGGCGGTCCACCCTTGCCGAGACCGCGGTGAATAGTCACTCAGAGTGTTCATCCATGTTTCACGCAAGGCCCCGCCTTCGTAGCTCAGGGGATAGAGCACCGCTCTCCTAAAGCGGGTGTCGCAGGTTCGAATCCTGCCGGGGGCACAATGCATTACCACTCTGACCTGGGATTTCTCCCCCGGGAGGGGTTTTAGTCGGCCTCGGACTCCTCGTCCGGGGCCGTTTGCGTGAGCGGACGGAGAGTTGATCCCCCGAAGTCTCTCCAGCGGATAAGCATCATCCGGCACAGGCTCCGGCCCGGTCTTCTCCGGGCCTTCGGGCTCTGGCTCCGCTTCGGGCGCCCAAGGAGCTCACGACCGGCACGGAAGAATCGCGCTTCTGTCGAAAGTGATTACGCCCCTCCGGAACCCAGGGCGGTTTCCGCGTCGTGGCCGCCCCAACTGTCGGGGGTACGCCACAGGACCTGAACCCCGAAGACACCGAACACGGTGTCGGCCGACCAGTCCTCGGCGGGCGGTTCGGAGAGCACCAGGTAGAGGCGGTCGGCAGGAGCGGGCAGGGTGTGGTTGATCTCCAGGAGGCGGGTGGCTCCCGCGCGGAGGTCGGCGTAGGTGGAGCGGCCGGTACCGAGGACCTCGTAGAGGAAGTGGCCGTCGTCCGCGATCCGGCTGACGTCGACGACCGGGGAGTCGGTCGGCTGCAGGTCCTCCCAGAGCAGGGCGGCCTTGAGAGCATGCCGTACCGCCTCGTGCTTTCTGCACGTGCGGTCGGCGGTCGCCGCGCTCTCCAGCGAGTGCAGAAGCCCCTGCGCTGGCGCGGGCGTGGCGGGCAGGTCTTCGGCGGGTGTCACGGGCTCGGATTCCTTCTGCTCGGACTGCTGTTCAGCGGTGGAGGGTGCGTCGTCGGTTTCGGGTTCGCCCGTGGCGAACCGGCGCTGGAGGGCCTCCCGGGCTTCGTGCAGGGCTTGGCCCCAGCCAGCACGCGCCAGGTCCGTCTGGAGGTGGTTCAGGTCCAGGTCGCCGTCCTTGAGCATGCGGTTGGTGTGTGCCGCGAGGTCGCGCAGGAGGCTGAGGCGGTGCTTGTCCGGGGAACCGAGCACGCGGCGCACGTCCACCCAGTCCGCCTGGTCACGGCGGAGGACGCGGTTGGCCATGCTCTTGAGCTCGGACAGACGATCACGGGTGTTCTCCGGAACGGTTCCGTCACCGTTGGTCAGTTCGTCGAGAACGCTGAGCGCCGCCAGGTAGCGTTCCGCCATTCTCGGCGAGATGGGCTGGCGGCCACGCTGGTCCGCGGTGAGCAAGCACTGGTTCGTCTCGTGAGCGAACACCCAGCAGTCCAGTACCGCGCCGGGACGCGGGGGCACCGAGCCGTGGCGGACGGTCAGGACCAGAGGGACGTCGATTGCGGGCGACAGGGCCTTGACCTTGTACCGGCCACCGGGTGCCCGGCCGGTCACGCGGACTCGGACGTCCGTACCGATGTCGGGGACGTCAGCGTCTGCCATGCCTGGTTCGCCTTCGGTGGGTGCTGGTTCGGTACTGCTGCCGTCGGTGTTCGTGAGGGCCTCCGGGAGCGGGGGCGTGTGCAGGACGGTCAAGCTCTGGGTGCTGCGGGTGAGCGCGACGTACAGCTGGCGCAGTCCTGCCGGGCCTCGGTCGGCGATGGTGGCGGGTTCGACGACGAGGACGTGGTCGTACTCCATGCCCTTGGCCTGGGCGGCAGCCAGCACGGACACCGCCTCGCGTCCCTGCTCGGTGATGCCCTCGGCCAGGTCCAGCTGGCGGCTGATCTCGTCGAGCCAGCCGGAGTCGTCGGGGACGATGACAGCTACGGAGCGCAGCCTGTGTCCGTCGCTGGTGCCGATGAGGCGGGTGGCTTGGGCCACGGTGTCGTCGAGGAGTTTCCACGGCTCGGTCACCATCGTCCGTACGGCGTCCTGACCCGCCGCGCGCACGGCCTGCGGGTACGGCAGTGTGGGGGCGACGGTACGGGCCAGGGGGGCGACGAACTCCATGATTTCGGCGGGCACGCGGTAGCTGGTGGTCAGCTCGGCCACGCGCCAGTCGCCGTGGTCGGACAGGAGGGTGCCGAGGCGGTCCCAGTCGGTGTGGGTGTGGGGGCCGGTGGCCTGGGCGAGGTCGCCGAGGATGGTCATGGATCCCTGCGCGGCGGAGCGCCTGCGCAGGGAGCGGGCCTGCATGGGTGTCAGGTCCTGTGCCTCGTCGACCACGATGTGCCCGTACCGCTGCGGGGTCTCCCCGGTGATGAGATACCGCAGTTCTTCGAGGCAGACCTGGTCGTCGAGCGTCCAGGGATCGGCGTCGGCCGTGTCGGCCCGAGGACGGCGCAGAGCGGCCTGCTCTGAGGCGTCGAGAATGCCCTCGGCGCAGGTGCGCAGGAGGTCTTCGGAGTCGTAGAGGGTGCGGAGGGCTTCCCTGGCGCCGGGCGAAGGCCAGACACGTTCGATGAGGCGCTCGACCTGACGGTTGCGTTCCAGGCCGCGGCGGATCGTGTCGTCGCGGCTGCGGCGAGGGGCGACGGCGGCGAGTTCCCGCAGCAGGCGGTCGACGAGCAGGCCGCGGAAGCGGTCGCGGCGCTCACGGTAGGAGCCGTCGCCTTGGCGCACGTCCTCAAGAAGGGCGATCACTTCGGAGCACGGAACCCGCAGGGTCGTGCTGCCCACGGTGACGGTGAACTCCGGCTTGGCCCCCTCGTAGGAGGCAGTGGCGGTGAACTCGTCGACGGCCTCGGGACGGCACTCGATCTCGACGCGCCGCCGCAGGACGGCCGCCATGCGTTCATCGGACTTCACCATCCGCGCCGTGGGGGTGTCGGTGCCGAGAATCTCGCCGTCCCACAGGCGCGTCACCTGCACGGCGTTGACGTTCCGGGTGCCGAGCGTGGGCAGCACCTGGCTCACGTACTCCAGGAATCGCTGATGGGGGCCGACGACGAGGACGTCCTGGGCTTTGAAGTGCCCGTTGTTGACGAGCCAGGTCACGCGGTGCAGGCCGACCGCCGACTTGCCGGTACCCGGGCCGCCCTGGATTACGAGGATGTCGGAGGGCGAGCCGGTGACCAGGGCCATCTGGTCGCGGCGGATGGTCTCGACGATGTCCCGCATGCTGCCGCGGCGAGAGCGCTGAAGCTCGCGGAGGAGGAAGTCGTCGGGCTGCAGCGGCTTCTGGCGCTGGAGGCGGGCGATGTCGGCGGGCGTTGGGACGGGCGGGCTCGGTGCTCCCTCCTTCTGCGTGACGGTGGCCGGTTCCGCGTGCTGGGCCTCCCGCTGGGCGTCGTCTGCCGCCGGCCGTGGCTGCGGGACGGGGGCGGCGGCAGTGATCTCGTCGAAGTAGTCCTCGACGACACGCCGTACACAGCGCAGTCGCCGCCGCAGGAGCACCTCGCCCGGGGCCTCGGGCAGCGCCTCGAACCACTTCTGGGCCTGCCGACTGGTCCACAGTACGACGACGGTGTCGCGGGTAAGGACGTCGGAAACGGCACGTCGGCCGACGTACCAGGTCTTGGGCCCCCTGCCGGGATCGTCCTCGTCCGGTGCGTCGAAGCGGCCGATGACCAGCGACTCGTTGCCGAGTCCGTCGTATGCCGCGGCCCGCTCCTCGGCCGTGATCCGGTTGGCGACGCTGTCCTTGCCGCCGGCGGAGGCCATGGCGACCGAGCCCGCTGTCATTTCGGCCAACCGCGCGGCGTAGCAGTCGTAGGCGCGGTCCACCGCCTTCTGCTCGACGGCGATGATCTCGACGCGCGTGGTGGTGCCCATGTACATGTCCCCTCCCCCTGCAACACCCCGGAGGGTGCTGCGACAGGCATTACGCCCGGCCCCGCCGAAATAGCTATCAGAGACCTGCTGGTAACAAACAGTCAGATAGCCAACGTCCCGACCAGCTCGCCGACCTCCGTCCGCCAGGCGCGAACCTGGTCGTGCGTGGGGCCGATCTCGTACTGGTGGTAGTGGCATCCCAGGCAGAGGTGCGACCAGACGGCGTTGGCGCGGCGGGCGGTCTCCGCCGCGGTGTAGCAGTGGAGGCACAGCAGCTTGGCCCGCCTCGTGGTGTCGGCGAGCCCTGGCACCGCGGCGTCGAGCACGCGGTCGATGGAGAGCTCCAGGGCGGTCCGCAGAGCGAGGGAGGCTCCACGGTGCCGGCCGGCGGCCGTGGCAGCCGTACGGGCGGCAAGCAGCTGATCCGCCGTCAGCAGGAGCTCCTCGACCGAGGTGGTGGGAGTGCTCATCACGCGGCCACCCCCGGCTTGCGCACCTTCCGCGCCATGATCTCGATGTCGTCCACGAAACGGTGGGGGTCGGTGATCTGCGCTCCCGTGGCGTGGGAGCCGTTCTGGCACTCCTTGAGGAGGTCCACCGCACGCGGTCCGCAAAGGGTGCGCAGTTCCCGGTAGACGTCGCCGGTCCGGTCGGCGTCGCCGAACAGGGCCAGCGCCGCGACCTTCATGAGCTTGTCGGCGCTGCCGACGGCGGCCTGCAGCTCGTCCTCGGGCGCGCCGGAGCGGTGATGCCGGATCCAGGCGGCTTCGAGGAAGGCGCTCTCCAGGGCGATACGGCACAGGCTAGGCAGCACGTGGGTCCGTGCCGCCGACGGCAGGTCACTGGTACTGGCGAGGGCCCGCGCGTCGTCGAGTGCCTGCCGTACCGGGTCTGTCACAGGCTTGACCTTCACCTTGGACGACTTGGCCCGCTCGACCTCGAACACCGTCACGGGCAGACCCTGGCTGGTGAACGCCCGCTGGAGCCGGGTGTCGTGGGTGAACACCACGACCTGCCGGTGCTCGCCGAGCTCGTGCAGGACCTGGGCGAGTCCGTTGACCTTGGCGGGGTCCATGGACTGCACGGGGTCGTCGATGACGATGAAGCCGAACGGACTGTCGGCGGTGGCGGCCCGGGGCAGGAACAGAGACAGCGCGAGGGAGTGCTGCTCGCCCTGGCTCATGACGCCGAGAGCCGATGCCTCCCGGCCGTCGACGGTGACATCCATGACGAGCTTGCGGACGGTGGCCTTCTCGCTGCCCTTCAGGCTCACGGCCTTGAGATCGATGTTGCTCTCCTGGCGGAGCCGCTCCCAGATGCGCTGCGACTGGTCGGCGAAGCCTTCCATCCGCTGTTCCCGCAACTCGGCGGCCAGCGCCTTGATCCAGGTGCTCGCCTTCCTGATGTCCCGCAGCCGGGGCTTGTTCGCCTCCACGGCACGGGCCCTCTCCGCCCAGCCCGCCAGGCGGGTGACGAGCCCGCGCCAGCGTTCGTCCCGCTTCTCCAGTTCCCTGACGGCGTTCTCCTTGACCGCGGCGCAGGCATCGGCCAGGGTCACGGCGGCCTCGTGGGCGCGCTGGGCGAGCTCGCCGGGATCACTGATCGTCCGGCAGGCGGTCCAGGCGCGCCACGGGTCGGCCAGGGCGGCGGGGATCTGTCGGGGCGTGTGGACGAGGTCCTGCACGGCCCGCGCGGCCGACCGGAGTTCGCTGCGCGCGCTCGCTGCGGCCTCCGCCTCCTGCCGCAGTGCGGCGATCTGGGCGATGGCGTCCGTGGCCCATGCCGCGTCCAGCATCCCGTCGGTCCCGCATACGGGGCAGGCGGCGGTGTCAGGGTGACGGTCGTGGTGCGCCACAGCCCGTTCGAGGAGTTCCGCTCGCCGCAGGGCATCCTCGGTGCCGGTGCCGCGCAGGTCCTCGGCATCGGCGAGGGCATGGCGCAGGCGGTCCAGGGCCGCGTGGACCTGCGCCATCTCGGGTCCCTGCACGTCGGCCTCGGCGCGCAGCCCGGCGAGCAGGCCGTCGTCCGTGTCGGTGGGCAGACCGGCGACCAGGGCTTCGACGGTCGCGAAGTCGGGGGTTCCCGCCGTGTCGACGGCGACGAGTGCCTGCACCGCGCGCTCGTCGTCCTCCAGCTCGTACAGCGCCTCCTTGAGGCCCGGCAGCTCCGCCTTCGCCGCCTTGTCCGCGTCTTCGAGCGCCTTGGCCTCCTGGCGGAGCCGGCTGTCGGCGGCGCTGAGCTGCCCCAGGCCGAGGATGGTGGCGATGGCGTCGTACATCTCGGAGGGCTTGCCACTGATCATGCGGTCGAGGTCGACGTACGACAGGAAGGGCCGGAAGTCCCGCAGGGCCTGCTTCCAGTCCGCCTGGTCGAGGGGGGTGCGGCCGTGCCCGGGTCGCTTGAGCTCGGCACAGGAGGCGTCGAAGTCGTCGCCCTCCCAGCTGCGGGTAAGGGTGCTGCGGCCGGTGTCGCCCTCGACGGCGAGCTTGACCTCGATCTCCGGCCTGCCGTCGGTGTCGTGGAGGTTGCGCCAGTTGCTGCTGCGCATCGCGTGCTGCCCCTGCCAGCGCATGTTCACGCCGGTGAAGGCGGTCTCGATGGCCTCGGCAATGCTGGACTTGCCGGAGCCGTTGCGACCCACGACCAGGTTCACGCCAGGTCTGGGGCTGAGCTTGAGCCAGGCGTGCTGTCCGATGCCACGGAACCGGGCGACGGCGACGGATTCGAGGTAGATCCGGCCGACAGGGGAGCTCCCCCAGTGCTCGCCGTCGCCCAGGGCCTCCTTCAGGAGCACCTTCACGGGCTCGCTGAGCGTCTCCTCCGCCAGGCGGGCCTCCACCAGAGCGGCCACGGGCACGGGCTGGTCGGACGGGGCCGGACGGGCGGGGTCGGTGGGGTGGTGTGCGTGCTGCGGGGGCTGTTCCGTCACGGTCATGCGGGTTCCTCCCGTGTGTGCGGTGGGTGGCGGCTGCGGTGCGGAATGGACGCGGAGTGGACGGCCCCGAGGTACGGCGTTGCGGCAAAAAGGGACCGGGAGAGATCGGATGCGTGGCGCGGTACGGCGCCAGGACGCTTCAAGGTGCGATTGCGGAGTAACGGCGCATGCTTCCAATCGGAAGCATGACCAGATAAGCATAGTCATGAAAGCACTGTCAAACAGCCTGCCGGACTTGACGGCTGTTGTAACGTGTTAACCATCCCTGTCCGACTGGCCCGAGAGGTGCGGAACTCCACGCCATGCCCCAGCAGCCACCAGCCCGACCGGCGCCCTCCGCACACGTGACAGCCGCCGAGATCTCCCGCATCGCAGGGGTCACACGCGCCACCGTCAGCAACTGGCGCCGCCGCCACGACGATTTCCCCGCGCCCAGCGCAGGCACGGAAGCCAGCCCGCTCTACGACCTGTCGGCCGTCCAGGCATGGCTGCGGGGACGCGGTCACACCTCCGCCGCCTCCCCGACCGAGGAGCTGCGGACGGCACTACGGCTGCTGGGGTCCGGCTCGGGGGTGGCCGCGCGACTCTTCCCCCTGGTGGCTGCCGCGTCCCGCCGCACGCAGGAGGAGCTGGCCGAACTCGCCACCGTGCCCGACGACCAGCTGCTCGCCCGAGCGGAGAAGGCCGCGGGCGAGCTCCCGGCCACCGTGCCCGAGGCCGAGCCGGTCCACTACGGCCCGGACGACACGGGCGCGGTCCGCGCGCTGCTGGGCTGCGTCCGTGAGGCGGGGGCCCAGGCCGCCCTCGACGTCCTCGCCGAACGCGAACTGGACGAGGGCGCCGCCAGCGGCGTCTACCAGACCCCGGAGGGCCTGGCCCGGCTCATGGCACGGCTCCTGCCCGCCGACGCGTCCCGCGTCCTCGACCCCGCCTGCGGCAGCGGCACGCTCCTCGCCGCCGCCGCACGGCAGGGCGCGCGGGAGCTGTTCGGGCAGGACTCCCTCCCCGTCCAGGGCCAACGCACCGCGGTCCGGCTGCTGATCGCCGCACCCGAGGCCGAGACGGTGATCCGCGTGGGCGACAGCCTGCGCGCCGACGCCTTCCCCGACGTCACCGTGGACGCCGTCCTGTGTAACCCGCCGTTCGCCGACCGCGACTGGGGGCACGACGAGCTGGCCTACGACCCGCGGTGGGCGTACGGGGTCCCGCCCCGCTTCGAATCCGAACTGGCGTGGGTGCAGCACGCCCTCGCTCACCTGGAGCCCGGCGGCCACGCGGTCATGCTGCTGCCGCCCGCGCTGGCTTTCCGCTCCTCCGGCCGCCGCGTCCGCGCGGAACTCATCCGCGGCGGGGCCCTGCGCGCCGTCGTCTCCCTCCCGGCGCGTGCCGCGTATCCGCTCCACATCGGCCTGCAGATCTGGGTGCTCCAGCGTCCCGAGCCGGGCGGCACGGACCGTACGACGGTGCTGTTCGTCGACGGGGAGGGCGAGCAGCGGGACGGCGCCACAGGCACGCCGTCCGCCACCGGTACGGCGACCGCGGGTGCCGCCTCCCGAGGCGGCTCGCGCTCCCGCCGGTCCGGCCCTTCCGCTTCCGCCGACTCCTCCGCCACCACCTCTTCGGCCTCCACCACCACCTTCGACTGGGAGGGGCTGTCGGAGCGGGTCCTCGGCCAGTGGGCCGCGTTCACCACCGCCCCCGACACGTACGCCGACGAGCCCGGCGTCGCCCGCGCGGTGCCGCTCGTCGACCTCCTCGACGACGTCGTCGATGTCACCCCGGCCCGCCATGTCCGGGCCACCGCGGCCGACATCGACCCGGCGGCCCTGGTCCGGCGCGTCCACGACCTGCGCGAGCAACTGGCCGAGCAGGTCGCCGCCTTGGCATCCGCCTCCGCGTCCGACGGCTGGCAGCCGTCCGGAGCCTCGGCCCGCGAGTGGCGTACGGCGACCGTCTCCGACCTGGCGCGCGGCGGCGCCCTGACCGTGCTGCGGGCGGCGTCGCCCGGCGCCCGCGGCTCCAAGGGCTCCGCCGCCCCCGCCGTAGACCGGCCGGTCCTCACCGCCCAGGACGTCTCCACCGGCAACCCCCCGTCCGGCGGGGCCGTCGACCTCCACGCCGACGCCGCGCAGCCCGTCGCCGTCGGGGACGTCCTCGTCCGCGCCGTCGCGGGCAGCGGCAGCCAGGCCGCGATGACCCGGGTGGCGGACGACCGGGACGCCGGAGCGCTGCTCGGTCAGCACATCCACCTGCTGCGCCCCGATCCGGCCCGCCTCGACCCGTGGTTCCTCGCCGGGTTCCTCGGCGCCGACGACAACATCGCCTCCGCGTCCACCGGCTCCACCCTCGTGCACGTCACACCGGGCCGCCTGCGCGTACCGCTGCTGCCGCTGGAGGAACAGCGGCGCTACGGGGAGGCGTTCCGCCGGGTGCACGAGCTGCGCGCGGCCGTCCGCCGAACCGCCGACCTCGCCGCCGACACCGCGGCCACCCTGACCACTGGCCTCACCGCCGGCGTACTCCTGCCAACGGACACCCCGGGCACCCCGGATACACCGGGCGCCCCGGACAGCCGTTCTGTCTGAAACGCCCCACGCGTCCCACCGCGTACGACCACACTGGATCCCTGCCGTCCCACGCCCGGACGGCGTCTCTTCGGAAGGAAGCCGGGACCTCTTGAACAGCAGCAAGCACACGGAGTTGGCGAACCACGCCTGGTCCGTCGCCGATCTCCTGCGCGGCGACTACAAGCAGTCCGACTACGGCAAGGTCATCCTGCCGTTCACCGTGCTGCGCCGCCTGGAGTGCGTCCTGGAGCCGACGCGCGAGAAGGTCGTCGAGACCGTCGCCAGGTTCGCGGGCCAGGACATCGACACCGGCCACTTCCTGCGCAGGGCCTCGGGCCACTCCTTCTACAACAAGAGCGACCTTACGCTGCGGAAGATCGCGGCCGACCCGCAGAACGCCGCGAAGAACCTGCAGATCTACGTCGGCGCCTTCTCCGACAACGCCCGCGAGGTCCTCGACAAGTACGAGTTCAACCAGCAGGTCAGGAAGCTCGACGGCGCGAACCTGCTCTACCAGGTCATCGGCAGGTTCACCGACCTCGACCTGCACCCCGACGTCGTGCCCAACCACAACATGGGTTACATCTTCGAGGAGTTGATCCGCCGCTTCGCCGAGCAGTCGAACGAGACCGCGGGTGAGCACTTCACCCCGCGCGAGGTCATCAAGCTGATGGTCAACCTGCTGGTCGCACCGGATGCGGACGCCCTCACCGTGCCGGGTGTCGTCCGCACGGTCATGGACCCGGCCTGCGGCACGGGCGGCATGCTCAGCGCCGCCGACGACCGCATCAAGGCCCTCAACCCGGACGCGACGGTCGAGGTGTACGGGCAGGAGCTCAACCCCGAGTCCTGGGCGATCTGCCGGTCCGATCTCATGATCAAGGGCCAGGACCCGGAGAACATCCGCTTCGGCAACTCCTTCTCCGACGACGGCCACGCCCGCCGCAAGTTCGACTACATCCTCGCCAACCCGCCGTTCGGCGTGGAGTGGAAGAAGGTCAGGGAGGAGGTCGAGTACGAGCACAAGTCGCTCGGTGACGCCGGTCGCTTCGGCGCGGGTCTGCCGCGCATCAACGACGGCTCGCTGCTCTTCCTCCAGCACATGATCTCGAAGATGAAGCCGGTGGACGTGAACGGCGGGGGCGGCTCCCGCATCGCCATCGTCTTCAACGGCTCCCCGCTGTTCACGGGCGCGGCCGAGTCCGGCGAGTCCAACATCCGCCGTTGGATCCTGGAGAACGACTGGCTGGAGGCGATCGTCGCCCTCCCTGACCAGCTCTTCTACAACACGGGCATCTCGACGTACTTCTGGATCCTCACTAACCGCAAGGACGCCGATCACAAGGGCAAGGTCGTGTTGCTGGACGCGCGCGACCAGTGGGTGAAGATGCGCAAGTCGCTGGGCGACAAGCGCAAGGAGTTGGGCGACGGGACGAACGGTCGCCCGGACCACATCGGCGAAATCACGCGGCTGTACGCGGAGGCGTTGCAGGTCGCGGGCGATCCGGAGCACCCGCTGCACGGCAAGGTCAAGGTCTTCGCCAACGAGGACTTCGGCTACCAGCGCATCACCGTGGAGCGGCCGTTGAAGCTGCGGTTCGAGGTGACGGAGGAGACGTTGGCGGCGCTGGCGGAGGCCAAGCCGGTGGCGAGGCTGGAGCGGAGTGAGGAGTTCGTCGCGGCGGTGCGTACGCTGCTCGGCTCTTCCTGGACGACCAAGTCCGAGGCTTTCATCGCGCTCAAGGACGCGGTGGTCGTGGCCGGGCTGACGTGGCCTTCGGGAGCGCCGTTCGCTAAGGCGGTACGGGACGCGGTCGGGGTACGGGATCCGGAGGGCGAGGTCCAGAAGGTCAAGGGTGCGGCTGAGCCGGATACGGAGCTGCGGGACTACGAGAACGTTCCGCTTGGGGAGGACGTCGAGGAGTACCTGAAGCGCGAGGTGCTGCCGCATGTGCCGGACGCGTGGATCGACCATACTAAGACCAAGATCGGCTACGAGATCCCGATTACGCGGCACTTCTACGTGTACAAGCCGCCGAGGCCGCTCGCGGAGATTGACGCGGAGCTCAAGTCGCTGGAGGCGGAGATCCAGGCGCTGCTGGGCGAGGTGACGGAATGACGATCTCTTTCGATTCCCGCTGGGGAACTCGACGCGTGAAAACGCTCGCAACCAAGATCGGAAGCGGAAAAACACCGTCTGGCGGTTCAGAGAATTACCTCGTATCCGGGGTGCCCTTCCTGCGGAGCCAGAATATCCATTTCGATGGCCTGCGATTGGATGATGTGGTCTACATCAGCGAGGCCACTCACCGCGATATGCGTGGGACCAGAGTCAAGCCGGGTGATGTCCTGCTGAACATCACTGGCGCTTCGTTGGGTCGAGTTTCTAGGGCTCCAGAAGACCTTGGGGAAGCCAATGTAAATCAGCATGTCTGCATCATTCGCCCCAACGCAGAAGCAGACTCCAGATATCTGGCATATACACTCTCCTCTCGGCCCGTCCAGGAACAGATCTTCGAGCTCCAGGTGGGCGGGAATCGCGAGGGCCTTAATTTTGATCAAGTTGGCAACCTAACTGTACCGGCCGCACTCACGGAGGAGCAGTGCCGCATCGCCAACTACCTCGATGGCGAACTCGGTAAGCTCCACGACTTGGTCGCCAAGAAACTTCGACTGGTCTCGCTCATGGACGAGCGCATTGATAGTCGAATTCTCCAATACGTGAGCTCTAGTGAACTTGTGCGCCCCTCGACTGGCAGTCCTGTGCTACCCATCCGCAGGGCCCTAACTAAGGTGAATCGACCTCCTGTCTCTAGTTTGGGCGTCATTACTGCCTATCGGGACGGCCAAGTGACGGAGCGAAGTCTGCGGCGCGCGGAAGGGTACACGCTTTCGGCATCTTCGGATCCGCAGGGGCAGAACGTACAGGTGGGCGATGTTGTTGTGCACGGTCTCGATGGTTTCGCAGGAGCCATCGGCACCTCTGAAGCCGTCGGAAATTGCAGCCCCGTCTACCATGTATGTGTTCCCTCTGGTGATGGCGACGCCCGCTTCATGGGTAGACTTCTCCGTTTGCTAGCCCTGCAGGGATACCTTGGGAACTTCGCAACCAGCACGCGCGAGCGGGCAGTTGATTTCAGAAACTGGGACCTTTTCGGTCGGATTCCCATCCCGGTAGTGCCTGCTGACGAGCAGCGTGAGATCGGCGCTTGGATTACCAGGCTGGGCCCACTTCGTGGCGTGATCACCCGATCTGTAGAACTTGCGACCGAACGCCGCCAAGCCCTGATCACCGCCGCCGTAACGGGCCAGTTCGACGTCTCCACTGCCAGCGGACGCAACGTAACGGACGGAGTGACCGCCTAGCCATGAGCCCCATCCACACGGAGTCCGCCTTCGGTGATGCCATCGTCGCCGCCATGGTCGAGCGCGGCTGGCGCGAAGCACGTCCGCAGGACTACCGGGCCGATCTCGGCGTGGACACCAACGAGTTGTTCACCTTCATCGGGGCGACCCAGCCCGACGAGTGGAGCGAGCTGCTCACCGTCTACGGGGGCGACCCGAACGAGGCGCAGCGTGGGTTCGCGACTCGCCTCGACCAGGCCATCGCCACCAATGGGCTCCTTGACGTCCTCCGCAACGGCGTCAAGGACCGGGGGGTCCTGCTCCGCGTCGCCTACTTCAAGCCGAACCTCGTCGCCCACGACTCCGTGTTGGACGGCTACCGGGCCAACCGCCTCACCGTCGTCCGCGAACTCGAGTACGCGACGAAGCAGGCCGACTGGGGCAACCGGCTCGACCTCGCCCTCTTCCTCAATGGAATCCCAGTCGCCACGGCCGAGTTGAAGAACCCGCTCACCAAGCAGGGCGTGGAGCAGGCTAAGGAGCAGTACCGGACCGACCGCGACCCCACCGAGCTGATCTTCACTCGCCGCGTCGTCGCGAACTTCGCCGTCGACCCGGACCTGGTCTTCGTGGCCACCCAGCTCAAGGGCAAGAACACCCGCTTCCTCCCCTTCAACACCGGCTCCAACGGTCCCGGTCAGCCGGGCGGCGCCGGCAACCCGGCCCCCACCGCCTACGGCACCTACGCCACCTCCTACCTCTGGGAGCAGGTCTGGCACCCGGACAACTGGCTGGACCTGCTCCAGCGGTTCGTGCACCTGCACAAGAGCAAGACGCCGGGCGGCGGCACCACCAAGACGATGATCTTCCCCAGGTTCCACCAGTGGGACGTGGTCAAGAAGCTCACCGCGCACGCCGCCATCCACGGCGCGGGACACGACTACCTGGTCATGGCCTCCGCCGGCTCGGGCAAGTCGAACACCATCGGCTGGCTCGCGCACCGCCTCAGCGATCTGCACTCCCCCTCCGACCCCCGCGAACTCGACGCCGAGGCCATGGCCAAGGGCCTCAAGCCGGGCGTGCCGGTCTTCGACAAGGTCATTGTCATCACCGACCGTCGCAACCTGGACGCCCAACTCCGGGAAACGGTCGGCAGCTTCGAGCGGACCGCGGGCCTCGTCGTGAAGATCGACGAGAAGCACGGGGCGAAGGGCGAGCAACTCGCCAAGGCCCTCTCCCGCGACACCGGGAAGATCGTCACCGTCACCCTGCACTCCTTCCCTGCGCTCCTCGACTACCTCCAGCGCAACCCCACCGAGATCCAGGGCAGCCGCTTCGCGATCATCGTGGACGAGGCGCACTCCTCGCAGTCCGGCGACGCCGCCACCGCCGTACGGTCCGCCCTGCGCGACCTCGGCCTGGACTCCGACTCGGACGACGCGGGCGCGACCACGGTCAAGGCCGAGGGCGACACCCTGGACGAGCAGCTCAAGAAGAGGGCCGAGCAGCGTTCCCGCGCCGCGAACCTCTCCTACTTCGCCTTCACCGCCACGCCGAAGGCCAAGACCCTCGAACTCTTCGGCACGCTCCAGGACATCGACGACAAGGCGACCTACCGGCCCTTCCACACGTACTCCATGCGCCAGGCGATCGAGGAAGGCTTCATCCTCGATCCGCTGCGCAACTACGTCACGTACAACACGTACTGGAAGCTGGTGAACCAGAACCCCGACGAGCGGGAAGTCGACCCGTCGAAGGCGAACAGCCTGCTCGCCCGGTACGCGCTGACCCATGACTCGACGGTCGCCCAGCACGCCCAAGTGATCGTGGAGCACTTCGTGGCGCACAGCCGGGGCCGTCTCGGCGGGCGGGCCAAGTCGATGGTGGTGACCGCCTCCCGGCAGTCCGCCGTGCAGATGGCGCGCGCGATCAAGAGCTACATCAAGGACCGGGACTACGACACCAAGTACCCCGACCTGGGTGTCCTCGTCGCCTTCTCCGGCTCGCTCACCATCGACGGTGAGGAGACAACCGAGCCGAAGGAGAACGGCGGGCTGTCGGAGAGCGCGCTGCCGAAGGCGTTCGCGTACACGCGGGCCGACGACAAGGCCGCCCGAGCCGGTGGTCCGGGCCAGCGCGAGTACAAGATCCTGGTCGTGGCGGAGAAGTACCAGACCGGCTTCGACCAGCCGCTCCTCACGACGATGTACGTCAACAAGACGCTGACCGGCATCTCCGCCGTCCAGACGCTGTCCCGGCTGAACCGCACCGCCGAGCGCAAGACCCAGGCCGACCTGGCGGTCCTCGACTTCGTCAACGACGCCGAGGACATACAGGAGTCCTTCCGCCCGTACTTCGAGGAGGCGAACACCCTCCCCTCCGACCCCAACCTGCTCTACACCGCGCAGAGCCGGGTCATGCAGGCAGCGATCCTGTCCGGGCAGGAGATGGACGAGTTCGCCGCCGCGTACTTCGCCGCCAAGGAGAAGGCGGCAGGCTCGCAGTCCAAGTGGGAGAAGCTGCACGCCGAGCTGTACCGGCTGCTCTCCCCCGCCGTCGCCCGCTTCACCGCTCTGCTCGAAAGCGAGGACGAGGACGACCAGGAGACGGCGGAGGGCTTCCGCACCGACCTCAACGACTACGTCAGGAAGTACGGCTTCCTCGCGCAGATCGTGCCCTACCGGGACGCCGAGTTGGAGCGGCTGCACCTCTACGGCCGCTACCTCCTCAACCGGCTGCCGCGCCGCGCAGACGGCGGGGTGGACATAGGCGAGGTCGACCTCAGCCATCTGCGCGTGGAGAAGACCGGCGAGTACGACGTCTCCCTCACCCCCGAGGGGCCGGCGACGATGCCGGGCTTCGGCGACGGCTCGGGCGGCGCGAAGGAGGCGGAGAAGTCGCTGCTCTCCGAGTTGATCGAGAAGTTCAACGAACGGTTCGGCACCGAGTTCACCGAGCAGGACGTCATCCGCCCGTTCGAAGAGGCCAAGGCCGACCCGAAGGTGCGGGCGGCGGCCGTCGTCAACGACGAGGAGAACTTCGGCCTCGTCTTCGACAACGTCTTCGCCGACAAGATGGCCGACCACATCGACACCATCGCGGGCATGGGCCGCCAGTACTTCGGCCCCGACAAGGGATTCAAGTCCAGCCTGGACCGCAGCGCCCGCAAGGCGGCCTGGCGGATGATCCGCCGCGAGGAGGGGCTGGACGACGACATCTGACGTGTACGCCCCGGCCAAGGGGGCGGCCGGGACGTCCTTCGAGAACGTCACCAGCACTGCCGGAAGTACGGGTTGCCCTCGCCATGAGGTGCAACAAATGGGGAGGGGTAAATGAACAACGCGGTGGACGAGCCCGAGGGATCTCGGCTTCAGAAGGCCGTCGAGACGATGGTCATGACACCGGCAGCGGCCGCCAAGGTCGTGGACGGTTACCGTGCGACCTTCGAGGACAAGAACGAGCGGAAGCCCGAGAGCCTGGAGGACAAGCGGCGGATCGCGGCCAAGATCATAGGCCGGTACTCCAAGATGTCGGCAGCCGCTGGAGCCGTCACCGCCGCCCCGAGCGTGGTTCCGGGGGTCGGGACCGCGGTCGCGATCCTGGGCGGTGGCGCCACCGATGTCGCCTTGGCGCTGAAGCTCCAGGTCGACATGTGCATGTGCCTGGTCGAGGTGTTCGAGACCGAGCTGAGCACCGAGGACAAGAAGCACCTCGCCTTCACCCTCGCCCTGGCGGGCTCGGTGGAACAGATGGCGTCGAAGGGCGGCAAGGCTGCGGTGCAGAAGATCGCCCAGAAGCTGGTCTACCAGTACCTCACAGGTCCCGCCCTGGTCACGATCAAGCAGTTGTTCAAGCGGGTGTCCATCACCTTCACCCAGAAGGCGATGGCCAAGGCGATTCCGGCCGGCGTGGGCGTCGCTTTCAGCAGCTCGACTAACTACGTGCTGACGAGGGTGGTGGGCAGGGTTGCCGTCGCCGTCCTGGCCAAAGATGTGAAGTAGCGGCGCCGCATCAGGTCCGTGACCGCCGGCTCAGTTAGTGGGGGCACCTGAACGCGACCGAGCTTGGCTATGCGGAGGAGGCGGGAGTTTCGGGGGAAGGCGGCAGGGGGTCGGCGACGAAAGTCCCCAGCCCGACCTCGCCCCGCGTCCAACCCTCCTCCCGCACATGCCGCATCGCCTTCGCCGCTGTCGCATTCACCACGCCGAACTCCTGGGCGATTTCCAGAGTGGAGGGCACGCGACTTCCCGGCGGATACGTGCCGTTCTTGATGCGCCGGATGATCTCCGCTGCGATCTGCCGCCACAGGGGGCGTGTGCGGTCAAGCTCCATGATCTCAGCGTGGGTGACCACGGCATTCCGTGCATCCGTGGTTATCTGCGGTTATCCACGCTAACCTTGGTTCGCAGCACAGAGCGGCCCCGACGGGAAGCGGCTACTTCCCTACCGGGGCCTCAGCCGACTGATTGGGAGTCGACCTATGCGCAGCCTACTGGCCGCGATTCTGGCCCTGTTCCTGCCCGCCCGGGGTGCCCATCGCGCCGCAGCGCCGCCACCACTGCCCCGCATCTCCTGTCCGCCTGCCCCGGAACCCCCGCCCGTGATCACGTGTCCGCACCCCGCGGACGTCATCACCGCCGACGGCATGCCCCTGGTCCGGCCGTACGTCGTCGAATGGGAACGCGAGCGGGACGAACGTGACTGGCGGCGTCTTCAGCGCGAGCGGCGCCGGGCGGCGGTCCTGGCGACGCGGGGGCAGGACTACGTTCCGGTTCCGTGGGAGGTCGCCGCATGAGCACGAGTACGCCGCGTCTGCGCAGTCTCGGCCTCGACCCGGGCACCGGCAAGGAGGCCCTGGCGGTCACGGACCCCGGCGGCCGTCTTGAGGAGCTGGCCGACGCGCAGGCCCTGAAGGCCGCCGCCGTCCTGGTGACGGTCGTCGGTGCCGTACTGGAGGTGGGGAAGGCTTCGGACGCCGAACTCGCCGCCTTCGTAGGGCCGCTGCACGCCGCACTGGAAGAATGCGTCGGCATCATGGCGGCGGACATGACGGCGTAGAGGCGATTCGGCCGAAAGCCGGTGGGGCTGTGGGTACCCGGAGGTTCGTCCTGGGCGCCCACCCTCCACCGGCCACGGCAATGGGCTGTAACCGACCTGTATGACGGGGATCCCGGTACGGATCGGAGGATTACGAGCCTCATCCGTCGAGGTAGAAGCCGCCCCTGTCCCCCGCGACCGCTGGACGCCGTCCTGACGCAGCGGTCACACTTGACCCCTGACCGTGACTGTTCATCACGCACACCGGGGGCAAGGTGCCGCAGGAGGCGATCTCCGACCGTTACGAACTCCTGGAGGAGCTGAGCCACGGCGGCATGGGCGACGTGTGGCGCGGATACGACGCCGTGCTCGACCGACCCGTCGCCGTGAAGCTCATCCGGCAGGCGTCGGTCACCTCCCCGCAGTTGGCCGAGGAGTTCGCCAAGCGCTTCCGTCGCGAGGCCCGCATCACCGCGCGTATCCAGCACCCCGGTGTGCCGCAGGTGTACGACGCGGTGCTCGACGCGTCGTACGAGCGGCTGTTCCTGGTGATGGAGCTCGTCGACGGCGTACCGCTGTCCGCCTACCTCGACCCCGGCCGGCCCCTGCCGGTCAGCTGGGCGGCCGCCGTCGCCGCGCAGGTCGCGACCGTGCTGTCGTACGCGCACGACGTGCCGGTGATCCACCGGGACCTCAAGCCGGGCAACATCCTCGTCGCTCGCGACGGCACCGTGAAGGTCCTCGACTTCGGTATCGCGGCGATACTGCGGACCGACGTCACCAAGCTGACCGCCACCGGCAGCCCCATCGGCACCCACCAGTACATGTCGCCCGAGCAGGTCCGCGGCGGACGCATCACCCCGCAGACCGACCTGTACGCGCTCGGCTGTGTGCTGCACGAACTCCTCAGCGGGCGGCTCGTGTTCGAGGCGGAGAGCGAGTACCTGCTGATGTATCAGCACGTCAACGCCGCCCCCACCCCGCTGCGACAGCTGCGGCCCGACGTCCCCGAGGCGCTGGAGGAGCTGGTCCTGCACCTGCTGCGCAAGGCACCGGAGGCGCGGCCCGCCGACACGCAGGAGGTGTACGCGCGGCTGCTGCCGTTCCTCCCGCCGCCGGGCCAGGAGCCCGGCACGGCGGATGCCGGGCCGGCCGGCGCGCCCGACCCGACGGGCGTGTTCCGTCACCCCTTCGCGCCCCGTGCCCGCGCCCAGAGCCCGGCGCCCGGTGGTCCGGCGCCGACAGCCGTGCTCCCGGGGGCCCAGCCGGTGCCCGTCCCCGCCCGGCTGCGCGAGGACATCAAGGAGGCGTACGCGCATTCCGACGCCCTGCTGGAGGAGGAGCGGTTCGCGCAGGCCGCCGAGGTGCTCGGCGAGGTCATCGCACCCGCAGCCCTCGCCCTCGGCTCCGAGAGCAAGCAGGTCCTGGCGCTGCGCCGCCAGCGGGCGGCCATCCGCCTCCTCGGCGGCGACTACCGGGCCGCCCTGCCCGAGTTCGACACCCTCGCCGACGCCTACGCCCGTATCGCCGGGCCCACCGGCGAGCAGGCCCGCGCCTGCCGCGCCCAGGCGGCCCGCTGCCGCGCCGAACTCGGCCAGGTCACCGACGCGCTCGCCGCGCTCCAGGGCGTGCTGAACGTCGTGCGGGCCGTCGACAGCGACGTGAGTGAGGAAGCCGTGGAGCTGCGGCACAACATCGGGATGCTGCTGCTCGCCCAGGGGCGGACCGCAGAGGCGCGACAGGTCCTCGAACCACTCCACCAGGACATGTGCATGGTGTTCGGCCCGGAGGACGAGATGACCGTCGAGATCGCCGAGGCGCTCGCCGTGATCCGCCTCGACCTCGACGGTTCGGCTTCCTGACCCGCGCCCTCCAGAAGCAGCATCGCCACAACCATGCTGCTCTGCGGCCGAGGGTTTCGCGACGGTCACGTGGTCACGTGGCCAGGGTGTTCGCGCTCACCGGTGTGGCCGTCGGGCCAGTGGTGCCGTCGGCCGTGTTCCGAACCTCTGGCGGCGAGTCCACCGCGCCGGTTTCCCACCTGCCGTGGGCTCACTGGTCGGATGTCGGCCGACGGGAGAGAGCGTGAGCGAGTTCAGCGTGCCGGACGGATGGCGGACAGTACGCTGAATCCAGCGGGATCGGGCCCGCAGCACAGCGTCCGGGAGGTGCTTCATGACGGCCGAGATGGTGGCCCCGGCGTGGATGCATGAGCAGATCACGGCGGAGGAGTACGACTCCTGGTCCGAGGAGCAGTGCGCCGGCATCGAGATCGTGGACGGGATGGTCGTCGTGAGTCCCAGTGCCTCCAAGCGGCACAACCGGCTGGCCCGGATTGTGGCGAACGCCCTGGATGCCGCTGCGGGCCCGGAGTGGAACGCCGACACGGACTTCGACGTCCGGCTTCAGGACGTCCCGCTCACCAATCGCCGCCCGGACGTCGTCGTGTACCACGCGGACACCATCGACATCACCCCCACCCGCCCTGAGCACGTGCTGCTGGTCGTGGAGGTGGTGTCGCCGGGCTCGGAGACCACCGACCGGATCGTGAAGGTCGACCAGTACGCCAAGGCAGGCATCGGCTTCTACTGGCGGATCGAGCAGGCCGCGACAGGCGTTCCTCTGGTGTACACCTACGTTCTCGACCCCGCGACGAAGACCTACCGGGACGGCGACGTGTTCACCGGCATCCTCAAGGTAGCGGCCCCCTTCCCGGTGGAGATCGACCTCGGTCAGGTCTGACCACGCGCTGCTCAGTAGCCTGCAGCGCGTGAGCGATGCGTGAGCGGACGGTCCGACACAGGGCGGCATGAGCCGGATCAAGTGGCTCGCCGTGCGGTTCTGGCCAGGGGAAACAGCACCGCGCGGCAGCGCCCCGCATCCCCCGGCAAGGATCCAATCCCACTCCTAAAGCGGGTGTCGCCGGTTCGAATCCTGCCGGGGGCACCAGCCAAAAGGCCCCGGACCGATCATGGTCCGGGGCCTTTGACATCCACTTCTGACATCAACGGGGACGGTCACTCGCGACCGGGTCGCCGCTTTCGCAGCAGCCGGTCCAAGTGGCTCATGGCTGCGCGCTGGGCGTCCTGGACGACGTGTGTGCGGACTTCCATGGTGATGCTGATCTGTGAGTGGCCGAGGATCTCCATCACGACGCGGGGAGCGACTCCGGCCGCCTTGAGGAGGGTGGCGGGTGCCGTGGCGAGCGTCGTGGAGGCGGATGACGCGGAGGCCAGCGGACTCGGCGACGCGCGTGAACGAGCGGTAGATGTTCCGGGGCTCGACCTGGCGGCCGGTACGGGGGGCGAAGACGTAGCCGGACTCGTGCCACCTCTCCCCCGACGTCCTTCGGGCAGCTGCCTGCCGCATGCGGTGACAGTGGAGGGGCGCGACGCGGAGGCGGGCAGCGGGACGGCACGGCGACGGCGGCTCTTCGGATCGCCGTCAGGCCCTGTTGCAGGACCGCGGACAACATAACGGGGGTAGCCGGCGTGAGCCGCCGACCCGGTCGCGCTCGGCGAGGGTGCCGCCTATCCAGCAATCGACGGATTTACCACTGGGTGACGAGAGTCGCCTCTCTCATGCAGGAGACTCGAAAAGAATAACGTCGATCCAGCCGGAACCTCCCCATCTGCGCCTCACTCGGAATTCGATCCCCTTTGACTGAAGGTATGGGAGAAGTACGTCTCCTTTGACACCGTATGAATCCGAGTAGTATTTGACGTCGTCAACCACTACCAGGTTGGGCCTGCGTACCATGTCGGCGGCTACCTGGTACTCCTCGAAGGTGAGTTCCGGGTCGTTCGCGGAGTCAAGCAGAACGACGTCGTACGTCTTCCCCTGTTCCCGTAGCGCGCCGAGCATCTCAACGGAGTGGCCCTCGATGAACTGCACCTGATCGGCCAGGCACTCGGAAGCCAGCACGGCTTTGGCTTGCGCGGTGTCCAGGTCAACTGAGGTGACGCTTCCGCTGTGCGCTTTGACGTGCTCTGCGAAGATCAGGGTTGACCAACCGTCAGCGAGGCGGTGTCCAGGGGCAGTGTTCCGGATGCACCCGGTTTCCAGTAGGTGGAGAGCACTGCGCTGGCAGGCGTCGCGCATGCGAGCCAGCTCTGCGTTCAGGATGTCACTCATCACTGGGATTGGCACTGCCGAGTCTCCTTGGTCTTGGTGGTCAGGTTCTGCGCGGGGGCCTCGGGCCGACCGGGGCCAATTGTGGGTTTACAGCGCATCAGCCGGCCCGCCTGCGGCAGGCCACCGTTGTGTGACATCCGCAACGGATATCGCACAGTGAAGGTCTGCTCTGTTCAGATCACCGAGCGAACGGAAGCTCTTCGTTTTCCGTAGTGCAGGGACTCGATGGCGTCACACCAGATGTCCAGATCGGCCGTCGCGCTCAATTCGTCAGAGCGGGCTTTGGCGCGATGAGACGCCTTTTTCCAGGTATCCGGATCACGCAGGGACTGCAGGGCGTACATCCAGGCATTGAGGTCGTCGCGATAGGCGAAAATCCCGGCCGAGCCGAGCGATTCAACCAGCCCGGGGGTGGGGTGGGCAATAACAGGGATGCCGGAGGCGCACGCCTCGACCGCTACGCGGCCCCATGATTCGTAGATGCTGGGCATGAGCATCACACGGGAGCGGGCGTACACGTGTGTGCGCATGTTCTTTCCGTCCACTCCGTCGATGACCTCGCAGTTGGGCAGCGGTGTCGGCGGTGCGAGCTGAGTCCCATAGGCTCCGCGGACTCCAAGGAAGCGCCACTCCGGTGACCATGCGGCGATCTGCCAGAAGATGTCGCCGCCTTTATCCGGGTTCAGGTTGACCAGGGTCGCGCACTGACCTGGCTGAGTACGGTATTCTTCAGCGATTACTGGCGGGCGGACGACGATCGAGTTCCTGGGAAGCCACTCCGCGGGATAGTGCGCATAAAAGATTTCGCTGTCGCGTCTGACCCATTCACTGTTGTAGACGACGAGATCGGCGCCAGCTGCGTCACGAAAACTCTGGTTGAAGTTGTCGTGACAGATCACGACGACGGGAATCCCGCGAGGTCGGGCGAGACCGGAAATCAGGGGAACGTTCTCGAACTGCGACAGGAGGACGTCTGATGCCAGGGCCTCGTGGGCAAAGTTACTGCCTTGCTGGTAAGGGATGACACGCACCCCATCGATGTCGTAACTCTCCCTCATGTTGCTGGGGTGCGAGAGCCAGACCGTTACGCGGTGGCCGCGGGTAACCAGCGGACGGAGCATGGAATGAAGCATCCATTCCGACCCTGCGTTGTGGGTGGGGGGGTATCCGTACACCCTGGCCATGATGGACAGACTCCGCGGGCCGGACAGCGTGGCCAGGGCGGTTCGGAACGGCTTTGTCTTCACCGAGGTTGGTCTCCAATCGGGCGGGAACCTTGCGAGAAGTGCGAGGAGCTCGAGCGGCGCCGCCGTGCGGCCGGATGCCGCACAACAGCGCCGCTCGTGTGCTCGGCTTGTGGCGTCACAGGGCAGTGCGGTCAGAAGGCCGCAGCCGCTCCGTCCGTCTCTCAAGCCCCGGCGGGGACGACGTGGATGGCGGAGGACGGCGAGGTCTGGCCGCCGACCTGGAAGGTCAACCGCGTGGTCCCCTGCGGCGCGGAGCCGGTGGCTTGCACCGCCACCCACATGCTGGCTTCCCTACCTGCTCCGGTCAGCAGGAGGCCGACGTGTCGGAAGGTGAGGGTCTGGCCGTCTGCGGACAGGCTGCCCGGATGGTGCTGCATCGTCCCCTGAGAGTTCTGGACGGTCAGCAGGTATGTGGAGCCGCTCTCCGCGACGAACTTGAGCTTTTTGTCCCGGGGCAGGCTGACACGGACGGTCTGGTCCGGGAATGTCTCACCCGCCATCGCCTGGAGGCGCACGCCCGGGTAGCCGACCCCGCCGCCGGGAGTGAGCGTCACATCCGGCGGCCCGCCCGGTGACACCGTGAAGGTGGAAGCGGGGGCACCGCCACATGCCGAGTAGCGGTAGTAGACGCTACCGATCTGGGACGCCGCATCGGGGTCGCTGGGGTCCGCGCTGTACTTGGAATTCACGGACTGCGGCCAGACCAGGAAGCGGTAGTACCCCGGCTTGTCGCCCTTCTGCCTCAGGTTGAGAGGAGGCAGCGGCGTCCTGTGGGCCGTGCTGCTGCTCTTGTGGCTGGTGACGTGCAGCTGCTCGGGGACGGGGGTGTAGGCCGAGGGGGTGCCGTCCTCGTGCACGAGCTGGTAGAAGACGGACCCGGGAGTGTCGTTGCTCACCAGCGGGTCGACCAGATCGATGATGAGCTTGTCCCCGGGAATGATCCCGTCGTCCGCGACGTAGCCGAACCCGGCCTGGCTGTTGGGATTGCCGCCCCAGTGGTTGTCGTACGGCAGGCGGACGAACGGCCTGGTGGCGTCCGACCCCTCGCTCCGCATCACCTCTACTTCCGGTTCGGCCGTGAGTACCGAGCCGTCGTCGAGTCGTACGTCGACGCGCATCTTCCAGATGCCGGGCTTGTCCGCGTTGCCGTTTGCGTCACCACGCAGAGTGAAGGTGAGGAGATCGGCGTCGTCGAGGAAGGCACGGTCGATGATCTCGTACTCCTCCCCGATCCCCATCTGGCCGCGCCGCACCTCGCCGGCGCCCCTGTCGGGATTACCGTCAGCGCCGTCGGCGTATTTGATCTGCTTGATCTTCGCGCCCATCGGAACGCGAAGTCGCCCGTCGTACCGGAACTCCGAATCCCATGTCGAGAATCGATTCGCGTAGCCCAGGGTCAAGAGCTCCCACCCGCCCGGGCCGATCTTGTTGCTTTGTTTTCCCTGCTGATTAGCGGGGGATGTCATGCGGCACTCCAATCACCGAGAATGAGCCCGTGAATCCTGCGCCGCAGACAACTTTCACGAACTGCTGCGGACAGGAAGTCGACTGATATTCCTAGGGTGTCCGCCAGTCGCCGCACTGACACTGGACCAGGTGGCCACATTTCATTGGCCAAGATGTCCACACCGCCGGCGGCACGATCCCTCTCCTTGTGCGTAAATGGATCAGACGCCGGCGTACAGAGGGCCGTACGACCAGGGAGGAAGCAGGGAGGGGGTGGGGCGGGCGGGGCTCACGCCGATGGCGAAGCTGAGAACTTCGCCAGTAGTGGGAGTTACCAGAAAATAATGGGGCATAGGCTTGTGGAATACGCCAGGACTTGCTCATCGGGGAGATCATCACACTTAAAGGATCCCCCGATTGGGCCTCCAAGGAATGATCCGTGACTCATAGGGTGAAACGGACCGCCCAGCGTCTGCCAGTTCGGCATGCAACCACCTGTTCGATGTGCCAGTCGAACTCAATGCAGCTGCTATTCAGGAGCCGCTCATGACCGTGCCGCCGCAGTCACGTCACCCCCACTCCTCCGGGGACCTGCCCACTCCCGTTCACAATGCCCTTCATCAGATACAGCCCGAGAGCGTCTCGCTGGCCGAGCACGCTGTCGCCCACTTCCTTCAGGCCACCGCCGGGGCGCCGTCCTCACCGCGCCCGCCTGTCGACGACATCACGCTCTGGCTCGCAGCTCTGGATCGCCGCGCAGAAGCAGACCAGCTGCACGACCGCTTTCGCCGGCTCGTCAACGCCCGACGCCATGAGCACAGCGCGGGCGAGGCGGTGCTGCTGCAGCAGGCCTGCGCCACCGCCCTGCAACGAGCAGTCCTCACCCGCACCGCCGGCCAAGCCTCGCAAAGCGAGCAAACTCACCTGGCCACCGCCATGAACACAGCGATCCGTCAAGTGCTCGCCATCGCCGCCGACGCCATCATCACCGTGTACGGCTCGCAGCTGGCCGGTGACGCGCAACACGATCCTCTCGGCATCCCGCATGCAAGAGCCGTCGCCACGAACCTGTCACCTCTGCCCGGCTCGCTGTCATCGTCTGGACGAGCCGGTGCCCGCTGGTGCCTGGTCGCCCACGCCGATGGTGCCCAGGAGGCCGGCCAGGCAACCCGGCTCTTGCAAGCCACCAACCCCTATGCCCATGTCACGACGGAGCACACGACCCTGACTGCCTTCTGCCGCGACGTCCCGGTACTGCCGGATACCTTTCCCCCCTGCGGCACAGCCAGTACAGATGCCGATCGTGAGGACGCCGTCCACCGAGCTTCCCTGGCGGCTCGCATCGCCGACTACTACCGGCTTCGTGAACTCGACGCGGACGAGCTTGCCCCAGTCCTGGCCCTGGCGCAAAGCAGCCCAAGAGCACAACAGACCTTCCTCGTTGCCTGCCTCGGCCCTCTCTACCTCAGTGGCAATCAAACCGACCTGCTGCACACCCTCCGCGCCTACTTGGATCACAATCTCCGCGTCACCGAAACCGCCAAGAGCCTCTACATCCACCGCCACACACTCACCGATCGGCTACGTCGCATCCAGCACCTCACTCAACTCGACCTCCACCACCCCTTCCACCGCCTCAGAGCCCAACTCGCCCTGCTCCTCCTCGCCTTGCAACCAGAGGCATCCTCCCGACTTCTCCCTTGATCGAGCACTGCGGAGGAGGCATCCGAGGCTTCCGTGGCGTGCCCTGCGCTGTCTGCCCATCGCCGTGCGCTGTGTCCTCGTGGTGATCTTCTCCACGGGGGTCGCACTCACCGCCAGTAGCGTGCTGTCCGGGACGGCGCAGCAGGCAGGGGAAGCCAAGGGTGGTCGGTACTACGCGATCCAGGTCGACAGCCCGACGCGTGAGCGCGTTGACGTCTCGAAGCGCGAGTACGACGGCCTGTTGAAGAAGGACCGACGGGCGATGCACGCGATCACCAGCATGCTTGCCGCGGGGACCGCAACAATGACCTGAGGCACTTGCCGGGAGATCACCCGGCCCGGTACTCCACTCCCCGCGGCCGCTGCTCCGCGCCGCAGCGAAACGCGGAGTAGTGTGGAGAGCACCGAGGGCATCTCGCACACCGGCTTCCACGCCGGGTCGTCCTCGGCGAAAGATGAAACCCGGGCCGCCGCAGAGGCGGCCCGAGACGGGTCCGCACCATGTCGGCGACCTTGTACCCAACCCTGCCGCACCCCGAGTCCGTCGCAGCCCCGGTCGCGCGTCTCGCGCTGAAGGCCGACGGCACCTCCCGCGGACTCCTGGACGGAGCCTGGTGGCCCCGCTCCCGTGATCTGCTGAGTGAACTGCCGGCACTCACCGACGTGTTGGACCCCTTGTGGGGGCGCATCACCCGCATCGCCGTCAACCCGGAACACTGGCCGGTCATCCCCCGCCAGATCCCTGTGGACGGCCACATCGTCAAGGTCGGCTGGTTCACCCCGGAGATCGACCCGCACAAGCTGCTGCTGCTCTCCTACGGCACCGGCCGCTGGGATCTCCTGGTCATCCCGCCGGAGACCGGGGCTGAGTCGGCGGCCCGGCTGATGGCTGCCGCGTCCGACCACGACGGCCCGCCTCTGACCGCGAGCGCGCTCGTCGCCGCGGACGAGGCCCGGCACGGTGTCTCGGCGGCCGACCGGCCACTGGACCCGGACGAGGCATGGGAGTACGAGGGCGGCGCCTGCGCGGTCTCCGCAGCCGTTCCCCGCCAGACCGGTCCGCCCGTCCGGGCCAGCCGGCTGATCATCGGTATGTGAGGTGCCGCCATGAACGCCTTCCTGACAGCCGCCGCCTTCGTGGTCCTCATCGCAGTGGCGGCGTACGTGATCCACCGGCTCAACCTCCAGCACGCCGACAGGATCGCCGCGTACCGGTACAGCACCCCCCGGCCCGGCCGCCGCGGCCATGGCGCGCCGGACCACACACCACGTACCGCGGGTGATGATCCGGGCGCACCACCGGCCACCCGGCCGCGCCTCTGAACCGTCGGCTCGGTCCGCGGCGACGCGTGCCCGGGGCGTCACCCGGGCCCTGGGCAGCGCGAGGAGCGGCCGGGCCGTGGATCGAGGCATCTGAGCGACATCGAAACCGAGGCGTCATGACTCTTCCGCAGCTGACCATCTACCGGCACGACCGGGACAGGCGGGCACTGGTCACCCTGGCCGGCGTGATCGATCCCGCCACCTCGCCCCGCGTGCGCGCCGCTCTGGAGCGGTGCCTGCAGGACGGCATCGCCCTCATCGACGTCGATCTGACCACCGTCGACCGCTGCGACAGCAGCGGCCTGCGCGTCTTCCTCGACGTGTCACGGCACGCCGCCGAGACCCACGCGTCCCTGCGGCTGCACCACCCCTCCCCGCAGACCGAACGACTGCTCACGGACACGGGCTCCGACCGTCTGCTCCGTGCGACGAGACCGGGAGGGGCGCGGCCTCAGCGGGCCGGGCGTCGAGGGGAGCGCCACAGGGAGCGGGCCGCCAGGTAGAGCAGATCGGCGATGAGGAGCAGGACACCGGCGGAGGACAGACAGAGGATGCCGTCGACGCCCGCCCCGATGGCGATCAGAGCGATTCCGGCGACGAGCAGGGTCAGGAACAGGACCATGGCGGGACGCCTCCCTGGAGGGAACCGCGGCGTGGCTGACTCCGGGCCAGGCATCAAGACCTGGGCTGCGAGCCGGCCCTCGTCCCCCGTTGCCCGAGCTGCGAGCCGGACCGGGTCCCCCGTTGGGGAGTCCGGCCCTGTGGATCTCAGCCGACGCGTCGTGCGTGGTGGCGGACTTCTTTGAGTCGGACCTTCGAGGGGAGGCTGTCCAGGCCGGCCGAGTCCCGGGCGTGCGCGAGTGTTTCCCGGCTCAGTCGCCCCAGCGTCCGCGCTGGATCCGCATGAGGCTCCAGCACCAGCCGTACGCGCGCAGCCGGAGCGGTGCTTCGGCCCGTCAGCCGTACATGAGCCCGCGAGACCCCGTCCAGGGCCTGCGCCTCTTCCTCGACCACGTTCTCCAGCGTGCGGCCGTCGAGCCGGGCCGCAGCCCCGTCCCCGCTGTCGACGAGGACGCCGCCCAGGCGGCGTCTGCGCTGTGCGAGGAGCCACCACAGCAGCAGCACCAGCAGCACGGCGAGCACGGCGATGACGGTCGGCCACCACCAGCCTTCCTCCCGCCACCGGGTGCGTCCCTCGGTGCCCAGCACCACGTCGTCGGGCCCGCGGAAGGGCCACCAGCCCGGCATGCCGAAGTCCCAGCGGCGCTGCAGGTCCAGCCCGCCCAGCAGCACGCCGCCGCCCAGGGCGAACAGTCCGAGGCCGAGGAGCCCCAGCAGCACCCGGTTCACGGTCTTGAGCATCGGGATCGCCTCAGCCCTTCTTCGGGCGCCGGACGCGCACGGTCAGCGTGGGTTGCCGGGCGAGACCCAGGAACCTCACGGCTTCACCCAGCGTGGCGTCCAGGTCCGCGCGGACCTCCTCGAGATCCCGGAAATGGGCGCGGGCCCGGACCTTGGCCTTTCGGCGGCCGACGGCGACCTGTGCCGACTGAACACCGGGTACCTGCACGGCCCGGTCGCGCAGAACCAGGGCGGCCGCGCGGCGGTCGAGCCCGGCGCGGACCTCCCCCTTCCCGGGGAGGCCGGCGGGCTGCCGCATGGGCAGCAGCCTGCGCAGTCCCGGCGTCACCGCCAGCAGGAACAGCCCCAGGCCGACGGCCATCGCGACTGCGGCCCCGACGATCATCCAGACGTCGTCCAGTGGCCGGGTGGCCAGTTCCTCGGCGAGCCGCCGCCGCCAGCGCATCGCGGACCGGCCTGCACGGACCGAGACCACGTCGTACAGGAGCAGTCCGGTGGCCGCGGCGGACAACAGGGCCACCACGGCCGCGGGAACCCGCCGCGTCGACCAGAAACGGCGCACCCGCCTGTCCGCTGCCCCGACCGCCGGTGTCGAGTCGGTTGTAGTCGAGTCCTTGCGCCGGCTGCCGTCCGCGGGCAGGTCCGCCTTTCCGGGTTCGGGGGGAAGGTCGCTGTCAACGGCCTGCCGCCGACGGGTGTGCGCACTCATCGCACCCTCTCCTCGCCCGCGTGCCGCGTGTGCGCCGAGTGCAGTCGCCCGACCGACACCACAAGATCCGACACGTCCATACCGGACCAGGTCCTGAGCCGTTCGGTGACCTCCCGCCGCACCGCGGCGCACTGCGCCCCGATGTCGGACGGATAGCCGAGCTCGACGGCGATGCGCAGCCGTGCCTCGCCGAGCGCCGCCTGCCGTCCGACGGCGGACTCGCCGTCTCGCCCTGCGGTCTGCCGCTCCGGTGCCCGCCGCACGGAGGTGGTCACGCGGGGTGTCCGGCGGCCCGGCGGTACGTGGTCGACCGACTCGGGGAACCGGCTCAGCGCCTCGCGCGCCACGTGGGAAGCGATCTTCGCTACGACCCGGTCGGAGACGGAGATCCCTCCGCGCTCGCCGCGGGCGACGCCCGGACGCCGCTCGGCTTCACCGGTCACTGCCGCCAGTCTCCCCGAACCCGTCGACGGTCATCGCGGATCCGCTCCTGCCGGTCCCGGCGGCGGACGAAGTCGCCCGGTTCGAGATCGCCTTCCATGAACCGCCCGACCACGAGACCGACCACGCCCAGCCCCAGCACCAGCAGAAAAGCCCAGAAGTCACCGAAATACGCGGCGAAACCCAGCGCCATTCCGGCCATCAAGCCCACCACGGCCCTGCTCATCACGTGCTCCTTCACTTGAGCGGGCTACTGCGCCCCCGGCTACTGGATCCGCTGCCGCTCTTCGCCTTCGTCCTCCTCGTCGGGGAGCTTCACATCGCTGACCGCGATGTTGACTTCGACGACTTCGCGACCCGCCATCCGCTCCACCGCGGAGATCACGCTCTCCCTCACCTCACCGGCCACGTCCGTGATCGCGACTCCGTAGTCGACGACGATCTCCAAGTCGATGGCCGCCTGCAGTTCTCCGACCTCGACGCTGACCCCGCGTGTGACGGACCTGCCGCTGCCCGCGCCGGGCATCCGCTCCCGCATGGTCCCCATCGAGCGGGCGAAACCACTGCCCAGGGCATGGACGCCGGGCACGTCCCGTGCCGCCATTCCGGCGATCTTCTCCACCACCACATCGGCGACCGTCGTCCGGCCGCGAGAAGCGGGAGCGCCACCGTGCCTTGCGCCGGTGTTCTCGGTCATCGGGATATTCCTCACTCAGAGGTTTATTTGACCCCCTATTCGCTTTATACGCATTGCGGGAATTGAACGCCGCGAGGCACGAGGATCTGACAAGTCGCCTGAGGAGGTGCGAGCCGGTGAAGACCGAAGCAGGAGCGCAGGCGGTACGGCACCCGTTCGGCCAGGGTCGGCTGCTCCCGCTGGGCGGGCCCGCCGACGGGACATGGATCACCGAGCAAGCGGCCGTCCAAGCCCTCCGACGGGCCGCGAACGAGATTTCCGGGGTGCGGCTGGAGTCTCTGCGCATCGGGCCCGCGCCGCTCGACTCCGTGTCCGAGCCGGCCGTCCGTCCGCCGGCCAGTGCGCTGCCGCCGGGCCCGCTCAGGATCGAAGCCGCCTTTTCGGCATCACTCGGGGAGCCACTGCCCGAAACCGCCGACCAGTTGAGGAGCAGACTGCTGGACGCGGCCACTCGACGGCTCGGTCTGGCCACCGTGACAGCCGACCTGCGCGTCACGGATGTCCATGAGGTCCCGCAGACAGGCGCGAAGGCGTGGACCGTTGCGAGATCCATGACACCCACGCCGCAAAGCACGGCCGCAGCAACGACCGCAGCCGCACTCAGCTCGCTCCCCGTGACAGGCGCGGGCTCCCGGCGAGGGCCCGTCGGGGATCTGGCGGACGTCGCAACGCGTGTTCCGGGCGTCGGCGGCCTCACCGCCGTGCTGGGGAGCCGCCCGGTCAAGATGGAGGACCATGCGGACCCACCCGGCCGGCGTGTCGAGGTCCATCTCGCGGTCGCCCCCGGACACCATCCTCTGGAAGTCGCGCGCGCCGTCCGGACTGCCGTGGCCGACGCGGCGGCCAACGACGCCCCGGGCCCGGTCACCGTTGCCGTCCTCATCACCGAGACCGCGGCTTGACCGGCCGGGCGTCGAGCACTCATCAGCGATCAGCGGGATCCGCTTCACCGGCCGGAGTCGGTTCTGCCGACATGCACGCGGACCGCTCCGCAGGCCCCGTCTGACACGGCGTGAGACCCCCGCGGCGGGGTACCCGCGACAAACAGAGGGCCTGCGCAACAGCCGCTGACGGAACGAAGCAGACGCCTCCCAGCTCCGTGGTCGCGTGATGTGTGCGCAACCACGGAGGACGAAAGGCTCTGCCTGCGACCCGGTCCCAGCGGCTCCCGGGGCGGCGCCGAGCCAACCGGCCTTCTTCGGAATGAGTTTTCACCATCATGAGCAGTAACACCACGGTCCGGCCCCCGCCCTCGGAGGCATCCGGCAGTGACTTCGCCCGCCTGTCGAGAAAGATCGCCGCCGCCGGGCTGCTGGGGCGCCGTCCCGGCTACTACGCGCTGCGGACCACGGTGGTGGCAGGGCTCTACGTCAGTGGATGGGCCGCCGTCGCGCTCATCGGCGACAGCTGGTGGACTCTGGCGGTCGCCGCCTCCCTCGCCGTCGTCTTCGGCCAGGTCGCCCTGCTCGCCCATGACGCCGCGCACCGCCAGGTGTTCCGCCGACGCCGGGCCAGCGAGGTGTCCGGACGGATCGCCGGTGCCGGTATCGGGATGGGCTACGGGTGGTGGCAGGACAAGCACACCCGCCACCACGCCAACCCCAACCACGAGGAACTCGACCCCGACCTCGACCCCGACCTGCTGGTCTGGTCCCAGGACCAGGCGCGGGCGGCCAAGGGGCTCCCCCGCCTGATCGGCCGCTGGCAGGCGTTCCTGTTCTTCCCGCTCCTCACCTTGGAGGGCTTCAACCTGCACGTGTCGAGCGTGAAGGCACTGGCCAATCGTTCGCTCAAACACCGCACGCTCGACGGCGTCCTGCTGTTCGCACACTTCGTGCTCTACCTGACCGTGCTGCTGTGGTTGCTGCCGCCCGGCATGGCGATCGCCTTCCTCGCCGTCCACCAATGCCTGTTCGGTGTCTACCTGGGCTCCCTCTTCGCGCCCAACCACAAGGGCATGCCGATCCTGACGGGCGAGGACCGCCCGGACTTCCTCCGTCGCCAGGTGCTCACCTCACGCAACGTGCGCGGCGGCAGGCTCACCGACATCGCACTGGGCGGGCTGAACCACCAGATCGAGCACCACCTGTTCCCCAGCATGCCCAGCCCCAACCTGCGCAGGGCCCGGACCATCGTGCGGCTCCACTGCCAGGAACTGGGTGTGGAGTACGTGGAAACCGGGTTGATCACCTCCTACCGGTTGGCCCTCGCCAGTCTCCACCGGGCCGGAGCACCGCTCCGGCACGCACGTGTCCCCATCTGAGCGCCCTGCAGGAGCCGTCGGACCGTGATGCGGTCACCGTCGACATCGCCAAGGTCATCAAGGCTGAGAACTCGGTTCGCAGAAGCGGCCACCGGCAGCCGTCGGCCGGCGCCCGCCGCACGGCAACGGTTCAACCGGTCAGGCAGTGTGCTCCCCGAGCGGGTCGTCCGCTGTGGTCGTATCCATGAGCCGCTCGGCTTCCGTCTCCGTTGCGGCCGGTGGCACGACGAGCAGGTCCCAGCGGCCGTGTCCCGGAGCGAGCAGGCAGACGGTGTGTTCGACTCGCGGCGAGTCCGTCCGACGCACGTGCACCATCCGGTCCGCGACCAGCATCCCGTCCCCGGGCAACGACCACATCGTCCCGTTCACGAGGACACTGCTGATGTGTCCCCAGTGGTGCGGCAACCCGGCGAGCAGTCCCGGCAGTTCGGCGGTCAGGTCGTACGACCGCGGCCACCAGGCCCCGTCGATACGACGGGCCGAGCCGCCCGGGTGACGTTGCGCTTCCAGCCGCAGCCGGGCGGAAGGCGGGTGGAGCGAAGAGGCGGGCGTCATGAGAGCTCCTGGGCTGGTGCGGATGGTGACCCGTCACGGTCGGGGATGCGGCGGGCGGTGGCCGGTCCGGCGGGCGCCGGCCGCGGCCCGGAAGGTGCACGCGTCACGCGGTCTCGCCCGGATGCGTCCGGTCGAGGGACGGTCTGCTGACGTCCAGCCAGGAGCGGAGGGGGCCGGCGCCCCGCGCGGGGTCGAGCGTGAGGTGCAGACGGGTCCCTCGCCCCGACGTGAACGCCGGATAGCTGCGCTGCTCGCCCCCGGCGAACAGCAGCCGGAGAGCGTCCGCGACCAGCCGGGCCGCTTCGGCGTCCGTGGAGACGATGCGCACCTCGACCGTGCCTTCGGCGGGAGCGTCGTCAGGAAAGTCTTCGGTCGAGGGTGAGTGCGCCTGCAGGGATTCGGTGGTCATAATCGGCACCTGCCCCGGGCCGTGGAACGGCTCGTGTCGTGTCGCGCGGCCCTACTGTGCCGCACGCCGAGGACGAGACCAGCCCTGTCACCGGAGTACGAAGTACCCTCGACTCCTTCCACCGTACTCCTGGCACCCCCGGCGCAGCCGCTTCCGGTCGCGGGCGGCGTACGGTTGAGATACCGAGGGCATCACGTACTCCGGCCGCCACGCCGGGTCGTCCTCGGCGTGTGAGGAACCCCGAGCCACCCCAGCGGTCGGCGCGGAGACGGGTCGGCATCATGTCCGCCGCGGTCGAAGCAACGCAAGGCACGCTCGTCATGGCGGCCCGCGTACCGCGTACCGGCACCGGCCCGCGCTGCCGCCGAGGGGAGGCGTGATGGTCCTTTCCCGGCTGGACATCCACCGGCGGAACCGAGGGGAGGGGGCTCTCGTCACGCTCGCCGGTGCGATCGGCCCGGCCACGGCACCGCTGCTGCGGGCCGCGCTGGAGCAGTGTCTGCGCGACGGCGTCACCGTCATCGACGTCGACCTGACCACGGTCGGCTCCTGCGACGCCAGGGGCCTGGACGTCTTCCTGTCGATGTCACGGCGCGCCGGCCGGGTGCACACGTCTCTGCGGTTGCACCATCCGTGCGAGCAGATCACCCGGCTCCTCGCTGTCACCGGCTCCACCCCCCTGCTCCTCGCGGCCCCCACTGATCCCGTGCCGCCCGCGCTGCCCCGCGGCCTCTCGGAGGCGGCCTCCCCGGGTCCGTCGGCCGACGGGACGCGGACGCGTGAGGACACCGCTCGCACACCGGTCCTCAAGGACGGAATCCGCCTGCGTCGGCTGACCCGTTGGCAGACCGAAGGAGTGGAGCAGGACATCGCGGACCTGGCCATGGCGTCCGTCGCGGACACTCCCGGTGCGTCGTTCCACGGCCGGGGAGAGTTCCTGCGCCACCTGGCCGCCAGTGCCAGGCGGCCCGGCTTCGCGCTGCTGGTCGCCGAGACGACGGTGCTGGTCGGTTGTGCCTACGGCTTTCCGCTGGGCCCGGACGGCTCCGGCCGGCGAGGGTTCGACCAACTGCTGCGGGAGAGCATCCAACGGCTCACCACCTGCGCACGGTTCGTCGTCCTCACGCAGGTCGTCGCCCAGCCGCACGCTCAGCGCCGCGACATCGCCCGCCGGCTGCAACAGCGCCTGCTCACCGACCGGCACACCGCCCTCGGAGTCGCCCTGCTCCATCCGGCCGACCAGGCCGGGCAGACCGCGTTCGAGTCCTGGGGCTGGCAGAACATGGGAGAGGTCGTCGGGCTGCCGGGCCCGGTGGCCCCCTGCGTGCTGATCCTGCCTGTGGAGAGCCCCGCCCCGGCAGGCCGGTGATCGGGACGGCTGTGGTGGTCGATGAGCCGGCGGGCCGTACCGGTCGTGGTGCTCATGCCACCCGTCGTCGGCGGTACGGACGTGCCTGCCGCGCGGCGGTTGCGCCCCGCTCCGACCGCCAGGGCCGGGGGTATTCTGGCAGTCACGAGAGCTCTTCGGCCGCACGACCGCGGCGAGGCCGTTCCCGGCGAGTGACAACCGCGGGCAGCCGCAGGGTGCCCGGGACGGGATCGCACGATGGAAGCCATCACCAAGCCCGCCGAAGGCACACCACCAGGTGACCCGCACACCTACCGGATGCCCTTGCCCCGTCTGAGTCTCACGCCCGGCGTCAGCCACGGCCCGCTGGACGGAGCGTGGTGGCCGCGCTGTGACGCGCTGGAACTGGAGCTGCCCGCTCTGGTCGGCTCGCTGGACCCGGCCGTCGGAACCGTCACCCGGGTCACCGTGGACCCCGCGTGCTGGCCCGATGCCCCGCAGCAGGTGATGGCGCCCGGCCATGTGATCGAGGTGGCCCGGAGCGACCTCGCCTCCGAAGCCCATGCCATCACCCTGGACTGCAGCACCACGGGACGCTGGGAACTGCTGGTCATCCCACCCGACGAGCCGGCCGGAGCAGCCGCCCGGCTGCTTACCGCCGCCGCCGACCCCGAGAATCCGCTGTCGGCTCCGCGCATCCTGGAACTCGCCGAGAGCGGCCTCGGCGGAGAAGCCACATGGGAGTCGGGAGGAGGCCCCGGAGTCAGGTGAGAGGCCCGACGCGGTCGGGCTCACGTGACCGGCCGGCCGGTCCGGTCGTCGACGCCCCCGGTGGAGCCATGGCACGAGCGATCTCATCGTCGTCCCACACCGCCTCGTCGTCCCACACCGCCGCGACCGATGCGCGCGGCACAGGGCGGGCGAGCGGGAAGACGCCCGGACGACCCGCGGACCACTCCGAGAGCTTCGGGGAAGCGCTGCTGGGAGCGGTTCTCGACCGTGCGCACGAGCTTCCACCCCATCTCATCGGGCCCGTGGTCGCCGACGTGGTGGAGCGCTTGGGGGGCCGCCGTCCGCAGGTGCTGCTGCAGGACTACGGCCAGCTGATGCTCGTACCCCTGCCCGGCGAGGGCCTCGCGGACGGGAATCCGCAACTGATCGACGACTCCGACGCGGGACGCTGCTTCCTCGACGCGGTTTGCGTCGAGGTGCCCGACGAGGACGGCGTACGGGTCTACCTGCCGCTGCTGGACGGCGGTGACCAGGTGGGGGTCATGGCGGTGACGCTGGACGACGTCGACGACGACGCCCGCCGCCTGTTGGGCAGGATCTCCGGCCTGGTGGCCGACCTGCTGGTCACCAAGCACGGCTACTCCGACCTGTTCTTCCGCGCCCGACGTGACGAGCCGATGAGCGTCGCCGCGGAGATCCAGTGGTCCCTGCTGCCACCGCTGGCGATGATCATGCCCAGGGTCGCCGTGGCCGGGATCCTGGAGCCCGCCTACGACGTCGCGGGTGACAGCTTCGACTACGCGCTCAACGGGGACATCCTCCACGTGGTCATGATCGACGCGATGGGGCACGGCCTGGACGCGGCCACGATGGCCACCGTGGCCATCGGCGCCTACCGCCACGCCCGCCGCGCTGGCATCGGACTGTCGGAGATCTACGACTTCATGGACCGCGCGGTGGCGGAGCAGTTCGGTCCCGAGCATTTCGTCACCGCACAGATGATGCAGTTGGACACGACGACAGGACGGATCCAGTGGGTCAACGCGGGGCACCCGCCGCCGATCCTCGTCCGCGACCACCGCGTCGCGGGCCGCCTGGCCGCCCCGACGACCCTCCCTGTCGGCCTGGGCGGTGCGGAGCCACGGATCAGTGAAGTGGGGCTGGAGCGCGGAGACCGCGTCCTCTGCTTCAGCGACGGACTGGTCGAGGAGCACAAGGTGAGGAGGGAGGAGTTCGGGGAGGACCAGCTGATCACCTGTGTGAACCAGCTGGAGAGAACCGGCCGCGGAGTCCGGGCGGTGACGCGTTCCCTGTCCCACACGCTCAAACGGGCGCGAGGCGGACACACCACGGATGACGCGACGCTGCTCATGGTGGAGTGGCGCGGCTGACCTTCATCGCTGTCGTCCGTCGGCGTGGATGACCTTGATCGCTGCCGTCCGTCGGCCTCGGCCGGGGGACGGCTCGTCGGCCGGAGGGCCTTCACCCGCCCCCGGTGTCGATGAGGATCTGTTCCGCCAGGCTGATGTTGTCGGCCCGGACGGCCTGGGCCATAGCGGCTTGGGCGGCCTCCGGTGTCGTGTGCGGCGGGACCACCAGCAGTGAGAACACGTCCTGGTCGCCCCGGGTGATCAGGACGGTGTCATCGCCCACCGGGAAGGAGTCGATGTGCACCACCTGGTCGTCGACGACGATCCGCGTCGGGAGCCCTTCCCAGGCAGCGGAGTCCAGCCCGACGCGCGTCACGGGGCCGAGATGTGCGACGAGGGCGCTCAGCAGCGCGGGCAACTCGGCACCGATGTCCCGCGACCGCGGCCACCACGCACCGTCCAGGACGCCTTCGCGCGACTCCGTCGTCTCCAGCCGGAGCAGCGCGCACCCCGGCCGCACGGCCGCGTGGACGCCACTCGGCAGATGCCGGGAAGCAGAGGGGGAAGAGGGCGAATCGGAGCCGGTCATCAGGGGCCACCCGTCTTCGGGAACCAGTGCGGGCACGGGGTTCCGCCTCGCGTCTCCACGCTACTCCGCGTAGCCCCCCCCCGGAGGGCGGATCTCCGGGAGCGGCCCGACCCGCGAGGAGGCGCCCGCACGGCCGTGCCCCACTCGTGCCACAAAGGTCCGCTAGGAGTCCGGGGCCAGCCCGAGGAGCTCCTTGGTGCCGTACGGGTACAGCCACGGGCTGTGGTCACCGGCTTGGAGTCGGTCGACCGCGATCAGCGCGTCGGCCGCGGTCTTACAGCGCGGATGCCGCGCGGCGAAGGCGGCGACGCGGGCTCGCTGGGTGGGCAGCCAGGCGGCGATCACCTGGGGGTCGCCGTCGTCCCACCACGTGAACCGGAGTTCCTCCCAGAGCAGGTCGGTCGCCCAGTCGAGGGCGAGGCGGACGAGCCCGGCGTCCGCCTCGGGGCCGGTGAGCCCAGCGATGTGCGCCAGCCACGGCTCCATCTCACCCGTCGCGTGGGCGATGCCTTCCAAGAGGTCGGCAATATCCGAAGGGGACCGGCCGTCAACCACAGCGATCGCAAGCAGTGCTCGGAAGGCCTGTTCCACGGCGGCACGTTCGGGCGCCGGCCAGTCGACGAACTTGGCCCCGCGGCGGCCGAGATGACCGAGTTCCTCAGACGGATCGGTGCCATGGCCCTCCGGCCCCCAGTAGCGCAGCGCACGCGGCATGAGGCGCCGCCACAGGACGGGGTACTGGTCCGCCTCCCAGTGGCTGACGACCTCACGCATGAAATGCCCGAGGAGATCGTCCGGTACGGCAGCGGGATCGCCCCCGAGAATGCGCAGCTCCGACTCCGGGGTGCAGTAAGTGCAGCCGTCCACCGGGCGGTCGAGTTCGGGTGGTGACGCGAAGACCCGGTCGGCTTCGGCGAGCGCGTGCCGCCACATCGTGTACGGATCGGGGTCAAGAGGATCGGACATGGTGCGACCTGCCGAGGGGACTCCGCGCAGGGGAGCCTGGCGAAGAGCGGGACTTTACCACCTGACGATGTCCGAGGCTCCGCACCCCGGCCGGACTCCGCACCCCGGCCGGACGGCCGGGTGAAGGACGCTCGTCAGATGCCGGGAGGAGGGCGTGGCCGAGCCGGTCAGAGGGGACCCCCATGGTCCGGAACCGGTGCGAAAACGGGGCTGCCCTCACCCCTCTCCCTCGCTACTCCGCGTGGCCCGCTTCCAGGGCAGGAACCACACTCGCGGCATTACGCTTCAGGAAAGGGCGCGTGCGGAAGCGCGGCGGCACCGATGCCGGACGTTCCAAGCGCCGGTCGCGACCTGCCCTCGGCGCACCGCCCGCAGGAGGTATGCATGGATGACGAACCGTCGGCCTCCGCGGGCCACACCTAGGTCAGCCTCGTCGCGCGGCAGTTCCGTGGCCGCTCGTGGCGTGGCCGAGGAGGCACGCCTCACAGCCCGCCCAGCCCTGGCCGGTATCCAGCGGATCAGCCCGGCCGCAACGCGTACGAGGTGTGACAAGGCTTCGACGGCTACGAAGCCTGCCGCCCCGTCAGCGCCCGCACCGTCGGCCACGAGCCCGAGAGCGACAGCCATGACGACACTCCGCGAACGCAAGACCTACCGCAAAGCGATTCTCCGGGCCCTGTACGGGGCGGTCGAGCGCAATCGTCCCGAGGTCAGCGGAGCGACACTCCGTGACGAGGTCGACCTTCCCGACGAAGACCTCTCCGCGGCCTGCGCCTACCTGGCCGGCGCGGGTCTGATCACCGTCGACTGGACATCGCACAAGACTCCCGCCACCGCCTCGCTGACCCATGAGGGCATCCGCTTCATGGAGGAGGAAGAGGAGTCGGCCGCACCCACTCAGGGTGCCTGACGCCTCACCTCGGGAGATGTGACCTTCATCGCGAAAGCGGCGTTTCGGCGCGTTCGGCGCTGCGCCATCCCCTGATGAGGGTGGCAGCGGCACATCTCCCGTCGGCGGAGGTCATGGGGCTGCGGGCGGACGTGCGCACGGCAGAAGGGCCGCTCCACGGAGAGCAATATCTATGTCCGCGACGTGAGAAATAGACGCCGGGCACGGCGAGTATTCCTCCGCCCTCGGCCGACTCGGAATTATCGACCGCACAGGGCCGGTCGCACCGTGCTACTGTCGATCTCAGTTGCAGGTGTGGTTGCCAGAAGGTTCATTTCCGACGGGGTAATCATCACGGCGACACGGAATGCACACACAGTGAATTCCTGACACCGCCTCCGAAGGAGAAATGAAATGGCTACTGGCACCGTGAAGTGGTTCAACGCGGAAAAGGGCTTCGGCTTCATCGAGCAGGACGGCGGCGGCGCCGACGTCTTCGCCCACTACTCGAACATCGCCACCCAGGGCTTCCGTGAGCTGCTGGAAGGCCAGAAGGTGTCGTTCGACATCGCTCAGGGCCAGAAGGGCCCGACGGCCGAGAACATCGTTCCCGCCTGACGCAAGCGCTGACGCAGACTTCGCAGCTGGGGCCCGCACCTCTGGGGTGCGGGCCCCAGCTCGCTGCTTTTCAGGGCGCGCGACGGGAAGCTTTGACACGTCACCGACCGCCATGTCACCGACGGTGAAACATGCCCCGTCGCTCCGGCTCGCCCTACATCGACTTCGGCTCGTCTCGAGTATTCTCTGCGCCGCTCATCTGCTGCGGGAATTCCTTGCCACGTGCCCCATCAAGGAAGGTTCCGCATGCAGCGTGCCCGTACATCCCGCACATATGACCGTTTCCAAGGAGGCGTCGGCGCCAACCGCTCCGGCGGCCCGCGCCGTTCCAAGGGCCACGGAAATCGGCAGCCCGGACGAGCCGTACAGGGCGAGTTCGCGCCGCCGAAGACGATCACGCCCCCGCTGCCCGCCGTCGGGTCGTTCGCCGATCTCGCCATGCCTGCGGGGCTGTTGGCCGCGCTCGGCCACGAAGGCGTGACCGTACCGTTCCCGATCCAGGCGGCGACCCTGCCGAACTCCCTGGCCGGCCGCGACGTACTCGGCCGTGGCCGCACCGGCTCGGGCAAGACCCTCGCCTTCGGGCTCGCCGTACTGGCCCGTACGGCGGGGCGGCGGGCCGAGCCGCGGCAGCCGCTCGCCCTCGTCCTCGTGCCCACCCGCGAGCTGGCCCAGCAGGTCACCGACGCGCTCACTCCGTACGCCCGCTCCGTGAGCCTGCGGATGGCCACCGTCGTCGGCGGGATGTCCATCGGCAGGCAGGCCGGTGCGCTGCGCGCCGGGGCCGAGGTGGTCGTCGCGACGCCGGGACGGCTCAAGGACCTCATCGACCGGGGCGACTGCCGGCTGGACGATGTCGCCGTCACGGTCCTCGACGAGGCCGACCAGATGGCCGACATGGGCTTCATGCCGCAGGTCACCGCGCTGCTCGACCAGGTGCGGCCCGGCGGGCAGCGGATGCTGTTCTCGGCCACCCTGGACCGCAACGTCGACCTGCTGGTCCGCCGCTACCTGACGGACCCGGTCGTCCACTCCGTGGACCCGTCTGCGGGTGCGGTCACCACGATGGAGCACCACGTCCTCCATGTTCACGACGCGGACAAGCATCGGACGACCACCGAGATCGCCGCGCGGGACGGTCGAGTGATCATGTTCCTCGACACCAAGCACGCGGTGGACCGGCTGACCAAGCACCTGCTGAGCAACGGCGTCCGCGCCGCGGCCCTGCACGGGGGCAAGTCCCAGCCGCAGCGCACGCGGACCCTGGCCCAGTTCAAGAGCGGGCATGTGACGGTACTGGTGGCCACCAACGTCGCGGCGCGCGGGATCCACGTCGACAACCTCGACCTGGTCGTCAATGTGGATCCGCCCAGCGACCACAAGGACTACCTGCACCGCGGCGGTCGTACGGCCCGTGCGGGCGAGTCCGGCAGCGTCGTCACCCTGGTGACCCCTGACCAGCGTCTCGCCATGAGCCGGCTGATGACCGCGGCAGGCATCACCCCCCGGATCGCCCGGGTGCGGTCGGGCGAGGCGGAGCTGAGCCGCATCACGGGCGCCCAGGCCCCTTCCGGTGTCCCGGTCGTCATCACCACGCCGGACGCGGAACGTCCCCGCGGCGCGTCCTCCTCGTCCCGGGGCCGTCGGGGCCGCAGGGGCCGCGCCGGGCAGGTCCGGCCCGTCGGCGAAGCGGCGCGCCGCGGGGCGCAGCGGCGGCCCGGCTTCGGCTCGGCCGCCTAGGCCGTGTCCGCCTGGCGACGCAGTGATCACCAGCCCATCTCTTCCGGTAGGTAGGAGGCACCTATGACGATGACTCAGGAGCAGCACCAGGCAGTCGATCGCTCCACCAGGCCCGTCGCTGATGGCAGGGACATGCCCGGACCTCGGGTCCGTGACGACATGACGGTCGAGGTGGCCCTGTCCCTCATGGCCGGAGCCCGTGTCGATCACCTCGTCCTGTGCGACGGGGACGACCAGAGCACGGGCCTGATCACCCTGGCCCGGCTCACCGTTCTCCGCGGCAGCCCCACCTATACGGACCGGATCCGGCTGCGGGACATCCTCGACGGACCGTTCACCGCGCCCCGTGCTCGGCCAGATGCCCTCGGGGAGCACGGCCGGACCACGGGCGTGCTCGGCGTACTCACCCTCGCCCGCTGATCCGCCTCACCCGCTCGGCCGTTCCCCTTCTCCCCTGTGAGGCATCATGCGCTGTGTCATCGCCCGGTACCCGTTCGAGCTCACCAAGAACGGAGTGCTGGCCTCGATGAAGGGCATCACTCCCGAGCTCGTCACGGGTGAGTCCGTGACCATCGGCCGTCGCCGCTACCCGGTCAAGCAAGTGGGCCAGGTCGTCACGCGACAGGACCACCGCGACTTCACCGGCGGCGAAGTCGTCCGGGCCATGACCCGCCTCGGTTTCACCTGCCATGCCCGCCCCGGCACCGCGCCGGTGGGTGCCCCCACCCCGCTGCAGACCGCTGCGGCGCTGCTCGGGGGCACCGCCACCCCGGAGGGGTGACCACAGGCGGGAAACCGCCATCAAGGACCCGGTGAGGGCCCTGCCGACGCGCGTCGGCAGGGCCCTCACCGTCGTTTCGCCGCCGCCCGGTGCGAAGCCCCTGGCCGAGGGGAGGGACGAAGCGGCGGCTCACACCCACTGGAGCCGAGACGGACGCAGTCTGTCTGCGGGATCGCAGGACTCTCGGCCACGCTCTCGCCGCCCACGGCGAGGTGTTCCACCCGTCACCGCAGGCCACAGGAGAGCTGTGGCCTGCGAGTATCAAAATCTACTCTTGCCGGAGTAGACATAGACCCCTGGCACGGTTAGCCTTTTTCTCGTTGACAAGGTCAAGCGAGACCCGACAGACACGAACTGGCGGGTTGCAGTACGTAAGTTCGCAGGTCAGTGCGGCTCTGGAGCTCCGAAGCCAAGGTTTTCGCAGAACGGTGACGGGACTGAGAGCCGCACTGGGCAGCCCGCAGGTCGAGGGGCTGCCGAACGCATCACCGAGCAGTACCGCAGTACCCGTTCACCAAAGTGGTCGGTCAAGAGAAAGGACGGAGGAGCAGACGCCATCAGGATCGCCCGGCCGGGAAGCTCTCGGTCCGGGTACCGCAAGACCCCGGAATGGATGGTGGTCCCCGGTCACGCAGCCGCGATCCCCGCACCCCTCCCCTCGCGGGGCCGGGTAGCGGAAACAGAAGGTCGGCAGAGCATCAGAGCCGACGGATGGTGTTGAATTTCCTTCGGGGCCCTGGTGCCGTACGGCACCAGGGCCCCTCGACGCGTTGCACAACGAGGTGACATGGCAGCTGATACTCCACTCAACGGTCGTCTGGACGACGACGACTACCCCGCGTACACCATGGGCCGGGCCGCCGAGATGCTCGGCACCACCCCCGCCTTCCTACGAGCCATCGGTGAGGCTCGTCTGATCACTCCGCTGCGGTCGGAGGGCGGACATCGCCGCTACTCCCGTTACCAACTGAGGATCGCCGCGCGCGCCCGCGAGCTCGTCGACAGGGGAACCCCGATCGAGGCCGCTTGCCGCATCGTCATCCTTGAGGACCAGCTGGAGGAAGCTCAGCGCATCAACGCCGAGTACCGCCGTGCCGCGAACGAAGCGTCCGGCCGTTCCGGTCACCCTTCGAGTTGATCACCTGGCACGGACAGGGGGAAGGGAGCCGTTCTTCGCGAGCCTCTCGCGTACCCCTACCTTGCCGACCCCACGACGAGACCTACCGGGACGGAGACGCGTTCACCGCTGCCCTCAAGGCAGCGGCCCCCTTCCCGGTGGAGATCGATCTCGAAGCGGGCTCCTCTCCGAAACATTCGAAGACTCGAACTCGGAATTTGATCTCGTAATCGCGAGCGACGTCGAGCAATTCGTTTTACTCCACGGATCACGCCGGTGGCCAGGCTAATTGTTCCCTGACAGGCCTCCCTGCCTGATCGAATGTTTCGAAATAGGGGCCGAAACTATTGACAGTTGGCAGGGCCATATCAAAACTGTCGCCGTTGGCAGAGTTCAACCATTCGATGCGGGCTGGCACGAACCACCCGTCGATGCAAGTTGCCCAGCCCCCGTCAGCCTTACGAGGACGAGGAGGTAAGCACGCTCATGAACGACGGACCCGCACACCCGACGCGCCGCAGCGTCTGCGGCCTGCTGCTGGCCACCGGAGCGACGTTGGCCCTGCCCGGTACCGCCGAGGCGGCCACGGTCATCACCAGGAACCAGACCGGAACCGACAACGGGTACTACTACTCGTTCTGGACGGACAGCCAGGGCACGGTGTCCATGACCCTGAACTCCGGCGGCAACTACAGCACTTCATGGAGGAACACCGGGAACTTCGTCGCGGGCAAAGGCTGGAGCAACGGCTCACGCCGGACCGTGACCTACTCCGGCAGCTTCAACCCGTCCGGCAACGGCTACCTGACTCTCTACGGGTGGACGTCGAACCCGCTCGTCGAGTACTACGTCGTCGACAACTGGGGCACCTACCGGCCCACGGGAACGTACAAGGGAACCGTCACCAGCGACGGCGGCACGTACGACATCTACCAGACCACGCGCTACAACGCCCCGTCCGTGGAAGGAATCCGCACCTTCAACCAGTACTGGAGCGTCCGGCAGTCGAAGCGGACCGGTGGCACCATCACCACCGGCAATCACTTCGACGCCTGGGCCCGCGCCGGAATGCGCCTGGGGAGCTTCAACTACTACATGATCCTCGCCACCGAGGGATACCGGAGCAGCGGAAGCTCCAACATCACGGTGAGGTAGGCCGCTCACCTCCGGCCACGGCCCGTTCGGCAACCCCGGGCGGCGCTGTCGCGCCAGGCCAGAGGTTGCCGTCAGGAGCCGTCGGCAGCACCGGCTCAGCCCGACATGCGCTCGAATGCGGTGGCTCCTACCGTGGATGAGTAACCGGCCGACGCCCGAGGCAATGGCCCGGGCGGAAGCCCGGAGCCGGAGCAAGCCCTGAGCGAGCGCTCTCGGCCTGTCCCGGCTGTCCCGGGTCGGACGACACGGCTCTCGGGGTCTCGGTTCCTCACGACACAAGAAGCGGGGCCGCAACATGTGCCGCTGGATCGCCTACTCGGGCACGCCCGTCCTTCTGAGCCAGGTCCTGTTCAAGCCGCAGCACTCCTTGATCGACCAGAGCCTGCACGCCCGCATGGGGGTGGAGACGACCAACGGCGACGGTTTCGGTGTCGGCTGGTACGCGCAGGAGGCGGACACTCCGGCGGTGCTGCGGGACATCGGTCCCGCCTGGAACAACCGCAATCTGCTGGAGGTCGCCCATCACGTTCGCTCGGGTCTGTTCTTCGCGCACATCAGGGCATCGACGGGGACCGCCGTGCAGCAGACGAACTGCCACCCCTTCCGCAGCGGTCGCTGGATGTGGATGCACAACGGGGCGATCAGCGGGTTCCACCAGCTCCGGCGGGACCTCGCGTTGGCCGTCGAACCGTCCCTGTATCCCGACATCGAGGGTTCCACCGACTCCGAGCTGATGTTCTTCCTGGCCCTCACGTTCGGCCTGACGGAGGATCCCCCCGGCGCCGTGGCGCGCATGGCCGGCCTGGTCGAGGAGACGGGGCACGCGCACGGCATACCCCACCCGCTGCAGATGACCCTCGCGGTGGCCGACGGCGAACGCGCCTGGGTCTTCCGCTACTCCAGCGAGGGACGCTCACGGTCGTTGTACTTCAGCACCGACGTGGCCACCCTGCGCGGGCTCCACCCCGACGCCGCGTTCCTGCGGGAGGTCTCCGACGAGACCCGCCTCGTCGTGTCCGAACCGCTGGGCGACCTCCCCGGCGCATGGAACGAGGTGCCGGAGAGCAGTTACGGCATCCTCCATCCGGGCGATGACTCGTTCCACGCCTTCCGGCCCGACCTGCGAGCGGACTCGGCCCGAAACTGACCGGCCGGCCCGCGCAAGAGCCCCCGGCTGGGTTTCGCAGGGCGGTCACGGGTGCCGGTGGCGGCGCCGGTACCAGAGGGCGCCGACCCCGGCCGACGCCGTGGCCAGGGCGATGCCGAGGACCGGCCAGCTGCTCTCGGCGATGCGCAGGCCGGTCAGGAAGGTCACGGCGGTCAGGACGATCGGTACGAGGAGGGAGAGGAGAGCACGGAGCAGGGCCGCCAGCACGTCCGGTTCCAGGCGGGAGGTCCGGCGCGGGGCGAGGACGGGAGCGGCGAAATAGTAGGCGAGGACCCGGTTCGACAGGCGGGCGTCGGCACGCCGGTAGACCATCGCCATGTACGGGAGCCAGACCAGGGGCGCGACCAGTCCGACCAGGAAGACCGCGCCGAGGAGCAGCCACGGCCAAGCCTGGACGGCGACCCGCCGTACGCGCGGGCCCGCCGGCCGGCTCTCCTCGGCCGGTGTGAGGATGCCGAGAAGGCGGGCCATGCGCAGGGTGACGGTCCACAGGGCCGCCCATCGCCTCCGGCGAGCGGGGGCGCCGACGGGGTGTGGGGTGCGGTTGAGCGCGTCCTGGGCCTGGCGGGTGTTCTCGTACACGCCCTGCAGGACGAGGAGTTCGGCGGCGCGGGCGCTCGTCGTGGGGTCGCGGCCGTCGAGGGCGGCCAGTTCCAGGACCGTACGGGCCTGGCGGAGCAGCGCCGCGCAGAACGCGAGGGGAATGAGCACGAGGAAGGGGCCGCCCACGACGGATCCCTCCGAGACGACGGCCCGTCGGCCGCGAGCGACCACCCGGGCCCGGAGCTCCGCCTCGGTGGCGTCGGGGTGGCTCCGCCGGAGCGAGGCGATCGCTTCGGGCACGGCCGGGCCGATGCGGCGGACGGCGAAGTCGGCGAGGAGTTCGGGAAGGTGCCCGGGATCGGTGATCACCGACGCCAGCAGCGAGCGTTGAGGAGAGAGCTCCTTGCGGGAGCCCTCCGTTCTCGGATTCTCCCGGTGCGACACATGTCGTATCTACCACGAATCACCTCGATCGTCGCGTGTCCCACCGTCCACGTCGGCACCCGCTCTCCGCACCGGCGCACACCACCGCGCGGCGGCCCTTCCCCCGTGGCGGGTGAGGCACGCATTGCGTGCTCGGGATGCGATGGGAGGAGCGGCGAGGCGTGCGCGGGCTCACTGCCCAGCCCCGCTCCGGCGGCGTACCCGAGCCGGACGACTCTGCGAGGTGGACAGCGTGAAGCACTGGCAGGCTCTGATCGTCCTCGGCACCGCCCAGTTCCTGATGGTCCTGGACACCTCCGTCATGAACGTGTCCATCAGTCAGCTGGTCGAGGACTTCGACACGGAGGTCACCGCCATCCAGGCCGTCATCACGCTGTACGCGCTCGTCATGGCCGCGTTCATGATCATCGGTGGCAGGTTCGGGGACATCCTGGGGCGGCGCCGCATGTTCCTGCTGGGCCTCGTCGTCTACGGCGTGGGGTCCGCCCTGACCGCCGTGGCCCCCACCCTGTGGGTCCTGACGCTGGGCTGGTCGGTCATCGAGGGCCTCGGGGCCGCCATGGTGCTGCCGGCCATGGCCGCCCTCGTCGCGGAGTCGTACCGCGGGAAGGACCGGGCCGTCGCCTACGCGGTCATCGGCGGGCTCGCCGGCGCCGGGATCGCGGTCGGCCCGCTGCTGGGCGGCTGGGTGACGACGTACCTGACCTGGCGGCTGGTCTTCGCCGGTGAGGTCGTGGTCGTCATGGCCGTCCTGCTGTGCCGCCGGGTGATCGCGACGCCTGCCCCGACCGGCCCGCGTCCCCGGCTGGACGTGGTCGGTGCGGTGCTCTCCGCGGCCGGACTGGGGCTGGGCGTGCTCGGGGTGCTGCAGAGCAGCACCTGGGGATGGGTGCAGCCGCGCAACCCTCCCTTCACCGTCCTCGGCTTCGCCCCGACGCTGTTCGTCGTCGGCGCCGGGGTGGCCGTCCTGGCCCTCTTCCGGCACTGGGAGAGGCGCCGGGAGCACCAAGGCGTCGACCCCCTGGTGCACCTGTCCCTGCTGGGCAGACCCGTGCTGCGGTCCGGCCTGTTGACGCTGCTGAGCCAGAACCTCATCCTGCTGGGCCTGTTCTTCACCATCCCGCTGTACCTGCAGGTGGTCCAGGGGTTCGACGCCTTCGAGACGGGCCTGCGGCTGCTCCCGGTGTCCGTGGCCATGTTCGTGACCTCCCTGTCGGCGTCGTCGCTGGGGCGGGTCATGGGGCCGCGCCGGGTGGTCCGGCTGGCCCTGGTGATCCTGGTGGCGGCCATCGTGTGGCTGCTCGCCACCATCGACCCGGCCATCGACGACGCGCAGTTCGCCGGAGCCATGGCGCTGCTGGGCGTGGGCGTCGGCCTGCTCGCCTCGCAACTGGGCAACGTCGTCCAGTCCAGCGTCGGCGAGGAGGAACGCAGTGAGGCCGGAGGGCTCCAGTTCACGGCGCAGAATCTGGGTTCCGCGCTGGGCACCGCCCTCATCGGGTCCATTCTGATCGGCGCGTTGGCCCACGCCTTCACCACGCAGGTGAACGACGATCCACAGCTGTCCGAACAGACCCGTGAACAGGTCGGTGTCGCTCTCCAGGCCGGGATCAGCTTCGTTCCCACCGATCAGGTGCGCGCGGCGGCCGAGCGGGCCGGGCTGCCGCCGTCCGAGGTCGCCGCCGTCACGGACTCCTACGCCTCCGCACAGCTGGACGGGCTGAAGGCGGCGATCCTGGCCACCGGCGGCATCGCCCTCGCCGGGTTCCTGGTCACGCCGAACCTGCCCAGCGTCCACAAGGGCCGCCCGCGGCAGCCGGGCGCCGAACCCGCGGCCGGGGCACCCGGATCGAAGGGCTGAGTTGCGAGGAGGCACCGGTGTCCAGGACGAGAACCATGACCGGTCCGGCCACGGCACGCGCGGAGCGCCGTGCCGAGCGCCGGGCCCGCGCGGACTACACGGGTGGCGTCTACGGGTCCATGCTCGCGGCCTCGGTGGTGATCGGCGCGGGCTCCTTGGGCTCGTTCCCCCGCACCGAGCTGGTGCTGCTGCTGTTGCTGACCGGAGTGGTGTTCTGGGTCGCCCACGTGCATGCCCAACTGTTCGGGGCGCGCCTGGCGCAACAGGCTCTGGACCGCCGGGTGGTGCTGCACGTGTGCCGTGACGAGTGGCCGATCGTCAAGGCCGCCGTCCCGCCGGCCGCAGCGGTGGCCGTCAGCCCGCTCCTGGGGCTGGATGTGCGGGGTGCTCTCTGGCTGGCTCTCTGCGTCGCCGTCGTCGGCCAGGTGGGCTGGTCCGTGGCGGCGGCCCGCCGCGCCGGTGCTCCGCCGCGGCTCATGGCCGCCACCGCATCGGTCAACCTCGTCCTGGGGCTGCTGATCATCTGCCTCAAGATCGTCCTGAAGCATTGATCCCCGGCGTCCGCTCGCCGGGCGGCGGTCACCTGTACCGGGTGAGGTCCGAGGGGGCACGGAGGCGGACGATCGCGGGAGAGGGCGCCGTCCGCCGGACCGAAGCAGCCCTTGGAGGGACAGCTGGTGCGCTACGAGATCCGCATCGAGGGAGACCTGTCGGAGACGCTGGCCAAGGCGTTTCCGGAGCTGGGCCACGTGGCGATGTCCGGCCAGACCATCCTGTTCGGGCCCGTCGTGGACGAAGCACACCTCTACGGGCTGCTGGCGCGCTGCCAGTCACTGGGACTCCGGGTCGTGGAGATGCGCCGGCTGCCGGAGTGAGGGGAACCCGGTGAGCATGTCTGGGTCCGTGTCCGTGTCCGTGTCCGTGTCCGTGTTCCGGCCGTACGGCGGTGTCACTCGGAACCGCTCCCCCGTGTGGTTCCGCCCAGGACGACGCGGCCTCGGGATGAACGGCCCCTGGTCCGGCCCCCTACGCGGCACCCCGGGCCGTCGGCGGCCCGACGCTCACCCGCATCGGGTGAGGTCGCCCGGGCCTTGCCGTGCGCACGCTGAAGGCAGCACGCAACAGCGTGCGGGCGCCGGGACGGAGGGGATGGAGGAGAGCATCAGCCGCGTCGACGAGACCGGCGGCGGTCCGAGACCCGCTCCCCCGGCGGCAGCACGGACGAGGAGTTCCGCGAGGCGAAGGGAGGCGAAGGACCGGGTGCCGACCGGCCACGGTCCCGCGGAGCACTCGGGCTCCACCTCCCGTACCGCCCATCGCCGAGATTGCGGACCACATGAGACGAGGCGCGAGATGACCGCGACACACACCCGGCCGGCAACGGCGAAGCAGGAATGGGCAACCGGCCTGACGGCCTTCGGGGCCGTCATGCTCTTCCTCGTCGGCCTGCTCGACATCTTCCGGGGCATCATGGCCATCGCCGAGGACGACATCTTCCTCACGACGGACAACTACGTGTTCGAGTTCGACCTGACCGGCTGGGGCTGGGTCCACCTCGCCCTGGGCGCGGTCGCCCTGATCGTCAGCTTCGGGCTGTTCAAGGCCGCGACCTGGGCACGCGTCGCCGGTGTGGCCATCGCCGGACTCGTCATCATCGCCAACTTCCTCTCGCTGCCGTACTACCCGGTGTGGTCGGTCACGATGATCACCATCTCGGGGTTCATCATCTGGGCCCTGTGCGTGGTCCGGCGCGGCGACGTCTTCGACCTGTCCGAGGAGGGCTCGGCGTACATGGAGGGCTCGGAGTACGGGCAGCGCCCGGGGTACGGGGAGCGCCGCCCGTACGAGAAGCGGCCACCGGCCTAGTGCGAGGCGACGGCTCGGTCTTGCCCTTGGGTCCTGCGGGACGGGCCCGCCTCGCCGTGCTCGCCCTGCTCGGCAGCATCCTGGTGCCGCTCGTCGCCGCCGGGCTGCGGAGCGTGCTGTGGGCGCTGCTCGGCATCGCCGGAGTGGCGCTCGCTGCCGTCGGGGTGTGGTGGACCCTGGCGCACACCGGTGCACTCCGAGCCCTCGGGGCGGCCCTGTCGGTGATCGCGCCGGTCGCCGTCCTCGCCCTGTATGCCGCGTTCGGCATGCTGGGACCGGCCGCGCTGTCCCTGGCCCTGTGGGTGCTGGCCGTCACGGCGGCACGTACGGCCCTGAGCCCCGGGCACACCGCCGTCGGGCCTTCCGGGCAGGCGGTCGACGGGGCGCCCCACAGCCCCTGGGTCCTCATGAACCCGCGCTCCGGCGGCGGCAAGGTGGGCCGCTTCCACCTGGTCGACAAGGCCCGGGCAGTCGGCTGCCGGGTGGTCCTGCTCGAAGGCGGCCAGAACGTCACCGAACTGGCTCGGCAGGCGGTCGCCGACGGGGCCGATCTGCTGGCGGTGGCGGGCGGCGACGGCACCCAGGCGCTGGTGGCCGAGGTCGCCGCGCGCCACGACCTGCCGTTCGTGGTGATCCCCGCGGGTACCCGCAACCACTTCGCCCTGGACCTCGGCCTCGACCGCGACGATCCGGCGGCGGCCCTGGAAGCCCTGACCGACGGTGTCGAGTTCCGCGTCGACCTCGGGTACGCCGCGGACCGGGTCTTCGTCAACAACGCCTCGTTCGGAACGTACGCGTCCGTCGTCACCGACCCCGCCTACCGGGACGCCAAGGCCCGCACGACCCTGCGCACCCTGCCCGGTCTGCTGACCGGCGAGGACGCGCCCGGACTGCGGGCACGGGCCGACGGAACCTACGTCGACGGACTTCAGGCACTCCTCGTCAGCAACAACCCGTACGGACGTGCCGTCGACGCGGCCCGTCCGGGCCGCAGGGAACGGCTGGACTCGGGCCTGCTCGGCGTGGTGTGCGTGCGGGTCGGCAACACCGCTCAGGCGGCCCGGCTGGTGCGCGGCCCGCGCTCCGGGGGGCTGGTCCGGCTGAGCGCCGGGGAAGTCGTCGTCGAAGCCGACACCGGCAGCCTCCCTGTCGGCATCGACGGAGAGCACGTCGTTCTGCCGTCGCCCGTGGTGTGCCGCAGCGCGCCCGGGGCACTGCGGGTGCGTACGCCCCGGCGTCGCCCCCACGCCGCGCGGGTCGTCGGCGGGGCGGCCGACTGGCGGCGCGTGACACGGTTGGCGCTGGGCCGCCCGTCCGTTCCCGGGTGAGTGGCTCGGGCAGCCGGGACCGCCAGGACGCGGGCCGGCGGTCAGTGCGGTGGTGCGAGGAGCCCGTCGATGACGCGGCGAACCATAAAGACCGCGTCGCTTTCCCCGAGGCGCAGTGCCGTGTTCGCGGCGTTGAGCACGGCGTCGATCTGGAAGACCGTGAGGTCCACGTCCAGTCGGGCGACCTCTCCGGTGTCCACGGCGCAGGCCAGTTCACCGACGAGGAGCGCGAGCCAGGTGCGGCGGTGGAGCAGCAGGGTCTCTCGGACTCTCCCGGGCCGGCTGTCGAAGTCGGGGAGGCCGGCCGCCCAGACGACGCCGCCACGACCGAGGCCGCGTTCCGTCAACTCCGCACCGCGCAAGGCGGCTTCGCCGGCCGGCGTGGAACCGGTGGGCGGGTCACGGCGAAGAGCCCTGGGCCTGCTCGCGCTCATGGCGCGGCCACACGGGTGGTTCTGCGCTCAGGGGGCCACGCCCGCATCCGGCTTCGCGATGCCTGGGCCGTACTGGGGACTTGGAGCGGACATGGGGCCGGCACCCTCGCCCACCGGTCGGATGATCCGGCGTGCCGACGAGCATATCTCAGACATTTGCACATTAATCTCTCGTCACCTTATGACGTGGCGGATCGCGTACGCGGCCGCTTCAACGCTCGGAGAAGACATGCGCAAGCCTCACAGGACCGCTGTCGTGGCCGTCCTCATCAGCGCCATCGGTTTCCTCGGCACCGGCACGGCCCACGCCGACGGTCACGGACACGGGCACAAGCACGGGCACAAGCAGAGCCACGGGCACAAGCAGAAGCACGGGCACAAGCAGAAGCACGGGCACAAGCGCGGACACGGTCAGAAGCACCAGGTCAAAGAGAGCCAGATGCTCGTCATCAGCCAGAGCACCACGTGCCGGACGGCCGAGGAGAACGTCGACGTACAAGGTCAGTACGGATTCCAGAACGGCCGGGAGGGCAACCGGTCCAACGGCGAGGGTTCGCCCGGTTCGCAGTACACCAGCCTCGGCTCCAGCCAGGGCTGCAACAACACCGTCGTCCTCGGCAAGTAGCGCACACGGGTCCCGACTTCGGGGTCCCTGGGGCTGCTGATCCAGTACTGGCGAGGGCCCTGCCGACGCGCGTCGGCAGGGCCCTCGCCGTCGTCTCGCCACTGCCGGTTCGCGGGCGTGACGCTGTGCTCCCGTCCGGATCTGTGCCGACCGCCACAGCGCGCGGATGCACAAAGGCTCATACTGAGCCATGACCAAGCCTGCGGTACCGAAGCGCCATCTGCCCACCAGCCCCTTCAAGGCCCCTGTCACACCGGTTCCCAAGCACTTCGCCATGGGTGACCGGGTCACCCATGATGTGTACGGCCTCGGCCGGGTGATCGGCATCGAGGACGGAATCGCGGCGCTCGTGGATTTCGGCGCAACACAGATGCGGATCCTGAGCCCGTACGCCAAGATGACCAAGCTGTAGGACCCACCGTCGTGCCCGGTCACGGCACACCAGGTCCATTCAGGGACCTGTCACGAAAGAGAGACCTCCCATCGATCTGACGTCGCTGTTCTCCGCTGTGGAAGAGCAACCCCGCTGCTCCGCGGCAGCATCTCCGCCTCCCGCGACGAACCCCTTCCGAACCCCGGACTTCGGGGAGGACGAGACCTTCGCGCTCGACGATGTGGAGGAGCCCGCCCCCGGCCGGCGTCCGGTGCGCCGCAGGGCGGCCTAGCTTCGCGGACGGCGGTGGCCTTCGGCAGCCGACCGCGGGCCCTCGCCGGTACTGCGGTGAGGGCCCGTGACCGTCCCGGTCTCCGCCTGGCCGTCAGCGCGCCGGGAAGGTGGGCGACACCGGTCGCGGCCGCCGCCACGAGGCAGCCGGTGACCAGCAGGACCGCGCACACGACGCCCATGGCCCGTGACCCGCGGGGCGCGCTCGTGAGTCCGGTTCCCGCTTCGCGTCGTCGACGTCCTGGTGGAGGCGGCCGGACCGGACCACCGGCCCGACACCCGGCGGAGCTAGCATCCGCACATGACTGCTGACACCCATGCATCCCCCCTCGATGTCGAGATCGGCGCCCTGAAGGGCGGTTCCGCCGACCTCTCCCAGTACGCCGGCCAGGCCGTGCTCGTCGTGAACGTGGCCTCCAAGTGCGGGCTGACCCCCCAGTACACCGGCCTGGAGAAGCTCCAGGAGCAGTACGCGCAGCGCGGCTTCACGGTGCTCGGCGTGCCCTGCAACCAGTTCCTCGGCCAGGAGCCCGGCACCGCCGAGGAGATCGCCGAGTTCTGCTCGGCGACGTACGGCGTGACCTTCCCGCTGACCGAGAAGGTCGAGGTCAACGGGGACGGCCGGCACCCGCTGTACGAGCGTCTGGTCGGCTTCGCGGACGCCGAGGGGCACAGCGGCGACATCCGCTGGAACTTCGAGAAGTTCCTGATCGGCCGGGACGGGCAGGTCGTCGCCCGCTTCTCGCCGCAGACCGAGCCGGAGGCGTCGGAGGTCGTGACGGCCATCGAGGCCCAGCTGGCGTAACCGGTTGACCTTGCCCCTGGGGCAGGGCCGAGCGTCGTCGTCGCCGGGCGGGAAAGGCCCCCCGGCGACGGAGGATGAGGCCGTGAACGACGAACTGCTCACCATCGGCGCGTTCGCCGCGCGGTCCAGGCTGTCGGCGAAGGCCCTGCGGCTGTACGACCGTCTGGGGCTGCTGGCCCCCGCGCACGTCGACGATGTCAGCGGCTACCGCTACTACCGGGCCGACCAGATCGAGCGGGCCCGTCTCGTGGCGCTTCTGCGGCAACTGGACATGCCGCTCGCGCGCGTCGCCGAGATCGTCGAGGCCCCGGACGGTGCCTCGGCGGCCGGGCGGCTCACCGCCTACTGGGCGGACGTCGAGGCGCGGATGGCGGGGCAGCGGACACTCGCCGAGTACCTCCGTGGACGACTGTCGGGGAGGAGCTCCGAGATGTACGGGAAGTTCGTGGTCGAGACGGTGGAGGTGCCCGAGCAGGTGCTGATCACCGAGACCCGGCATGTGCTGGTGGGTGAGCTGCCGGCGTGGATCGGCGCGTCGCTGGGGCGCCTGGAGAAGGCGGCCGAGGAGTGCGGTGGCATCACGGGCGCGCCGTTCGTCGTCTACCACTCCGATGTGTCGATGGAGAGCGACGGACCGGCCGAGGCGTGCCTCCCGGTGGCCGACGAGGCGGCGGCACGGGCCTGGGTCGACAGGGAAGGCCGCGCCTGGGAGTCGAAGGTGCGCGTGGAACCGGCCCACCGGCTCGCCTACACCCGGATCACCAAGGCACAGGTCGCCCACCCGCAGATCCTGTCCGCCTTCGAGGCGGTGGAGGAGTGGATCCCGAAGCAGGGGCTGTGGCAGGCGGGCCCGTGCCGCGAGGTGTACTTCGCCGACTGGGACGCGGCGGGGGCCGAGGACCCGGTGTGCGACGTGGCGTTCCCGGTCAGGTGAGGTGACGGGGCAGTGCTCCGGGGGCGCCGCCGCGGGCTTTTGCGGCGGCGCCCCCGCGTCACTGCTGCTGCGGCCACCACTCCTCGGGGCAGGGCGTCCCGCGCGGCACGTCGTACGGCGCCGCCAGGCGGTACGTCCCCGCCTTCGGGGCCACCAGCGTCGTCCACTGGTCGCCGAGCACGTCCTGAGCCGTCTCCATCAGACAGCCGTGGACGTTGTCGTACGACTGGGGCTCGGTGTCGGGGCGGTTCTGCGACGCCGTCGTCTCCGTCGGCGCGTCCAGCTTCTTGCCCTCGGCGTCGACGATGCTCAGCCACGGCGAGTAGGGGACGCGGACGAGGACGCGGCCCGGCTTGCTCACCCGGATCGTCATCTCGCCCTGCTCGGCCCGCTCGACGACGGCGTTCGGCTCGGCGAGCGGCGCCGGGTCGATCACCTCGAACAGCTGCCAGTTGGCGTCGCCCCACACCTGCTTGAGGTAGGGCAGTCCGCGCTGCAGCAGCTGCCGCTCGCGCTGTGCTCCCGTGGGGTCCGGTTCGTCCTTGGGCAGGACCACGAAGTGCACGGCCCAGCGCTTGAGCCACTCGCGGTAGTTCGCGGAGTTGAGGGTGCCGTCGTAGAACAGCGGGTTGCGCCCCATGTCGGCCTGCCGGTTCCAGCCCCGGGCCAGGTTGACGTACGGCGCGAGGGCGGCGGCCTCGCGGTGGGAGCGGGCCGGGACCACCTCGACCCGGCCCTTCTCGGCACCGACCTCCTGCAGCTCGTTGACCAGGGGCGCCAGCTGGCGCGCCCAGGCCGCCTCCGGTGCGGAGTGGATGATGTCGTCGACCGTCTTGTAGCCGATCCAGCCGGTGAAGGTGAGCAGGGCCAGCACGCCCGCGTACCACTTGCGTGAGCGGGGCACCGCGAAGGGCAGCGCGGCGACCAGGGCCATCCCGCCGAAGAGCATCGCCAGGCGCGTGATGTTGGAGCCGATCTGCGAGCTGACGACCCAGACCAGGACGACCGCGAGCCCGTAGACCGCGGAGACCAGACGGACCGTCTTCCACTCCTCGGGGACGAGCAGGTAGACCGCCACCGAGATCAGCAGCGGCAGCAGCATCGAGCCGAACACCATCGGCTGGGTCCCGGAGAACGGGAACAGCCAGGCGGACACGGCCACGACCGCGGTCGGCGCGAGGCCCAGCGCCCAGGCGCCCGGCCGACGCTTCTGCAGGAACAGGGCCACCGCCACGAAGCCGACGAAGAGTCCCGCGACCGGTGACGCCATGGTGGCGAGCGCGGCGAGCGGGGCCGCGCACAGCGCCTTGGCCCACCGCTTGTAGCGCCAGCGGTGCGGCCAGCAGAACACGACGGCGACGGCGCCCAGCGCGAACATCGTGCCGAGCCCGAAGGTGACGCGCCCGGAGATCGCGTTGCAGGTCAGCCCGAGGATCCCGGCGAGCGCCGCCCACAGCGGGTTCCGCACGGCCCGGCTGCGCAGCAGGATCAGCGTCAGCAGGCCCGCGGAGAGGGTTCCGGCGATCATCATCGTCGTACGGACGCCGAGCACCGACATCAGATACGGCGACACCACGCTGTACGACACCGGGTGCATGCCGCCGTACCAGGCGAGGTTGTACGCCGAGTCCGGGTGCCGGCCGACGAACTCGGCCCAGGCGTCCTGGGCCGCGAGGTCGCCGCCGCTGCTTGCGAACGTGAAGAACCAGATGACGTGCAGAAGTCCGGCGAGGGCCGTCATCGACAGCACCGGATGACGCAGCAGACGCTCACGCAGGGCGAGCACGGCGGCGGTCAGCCGCGACGGCGGTCCGTCCTCCGGACGCCGTTCGTGGTCTCCCTGGCGCGGCGCGGGTACGCGTATTCGCGGACCGGCTCCCGGTCCGGGATCGGCGTCGTCGGCGCGTGTCGGCTCCGCAGTGGCCACCTTTGAGGCACTCCCCGTACTGTCCCGTCTTCTGTTCTGGCCGCGTCCCGTTCCCCCGGTGCTGCCGGCCCTGTCGAAGGGGTCTGCGGCCGTGCCCCGTGAGCGACGACCTGACCGTTTCGTGACGCTAGCACGCACCCCGCCGGGCGGCTCCCTCGGCGGGGTGCGTGCTGAACGCCGTTCGACTGCCCGAGGGCCGGCCTGGGCAGGTCAGCCGAGGCGGGTCACCTTGGCGGTGAAACCGGGTTCCGTCAGGTCGCTCTGGAGGGCCACCGGCGCCTTGACCGCGCCGCTCGTGCCGTCACCGACGGTGAGCGTGCCGACCTTGGTGCCGGCCTTCGCGGTGTGCGGCACGTCGTCGGCGTCGAAGGACAGCTTCACCCGGTAGCCGGACCAGCCGACGGCGGTGACGTCCTGGGTGAGGACGACGGGGGTGCGGCCGCCGAGTCCGTCGTCCACGTATCCGACGACGTCGCCCTTCTTCAGGATCTTCGCCGAGGTGAGCTCGTCCTGGGCGGCGAACATCGCCGTCTTGCTGACGTCGTTGACGGTCTGGATGATCGGCGCCTTGTGCTGGCCGAGGACGGCACCGACGAGGGTGACGGTCTCGCCGTCGATCTCCTTGCGGGCGGCGAAGAGGAGGTTGCCGCCGGCCGCGGTGGTCGTGCCCGTCTTGATGCCGATGGCCCCGTTGTAGGGGACGAGATAGTTGTAGTTGTACCACTTCTTCCCGGACGGATCGATCCACTGCCCCATGCGCGTGATCTCCGTCAGCGCCGGGATCTTGACGATCTCGTTGCCGAGTTTCACCTGGTCCTCGGCGGTGGAGACGGTGGTCTCCTTCAGGCCGGAGGCGTCGGTGTACGTCGTGTTCTTCATGCCGAGTTCCTTGGCGGTGTCGTTCATCTTCTGGATGAACGCCTTCTCGGAACCGGCGTCCCAGCGGGCCAGCAGGCGGGCGATGTTGTTCGCGGACGGAATCATGATGGCCGCGATCGCGTCGTGCTGGGTGAGGGTGTCGCCCTCCTTGACGGTGTTGAGGGTGGACTCGCCGTCCTTGTCGTAGCCGCCCTCCTTCTCGGCGAGGGCGTCGACCTTGATCTTCTTGCCGTCCTCGCCCGGCTTCATCGGGTGGTCCCTGAGGACGATGTACGCGGTCATCGCCTTGGCGACGGACCCGATGGCGACGGGGGTCTGCTTGCCGAAGTGGCTCATCGTGCCGATGCCGTTGACGTCCATCCAGCCCTGGCCCTCACCGGGCCACGGGAGGGACACCTTGTCGCCGTCGAAGGCGTACGACTCCTCGGCGGTCAGGGCGAGCGTGGGCGTGGGCAGGGGGCGAACGGCCTGCGCGATCGCAAAGACGATCACGAGGAGCAGGACCAGGGGGGTCCAGATCTTGATGCGCCGGACGAGCGTCCGGACGGGGGTCTCCGGGGGCGGCGGCGTGTTCGTCAGCTCGGCCAGCAGGTCCAGCGGCGGCTTGGGCGGCAGGGGCTGCTGGGTGGTCCGCTCGGGGCCGACCTGGGGGACGGCGGCGGTGACGTCGGGCGCGGGGCTCTTCGGGGCGGGGCTCTTCGGGGCGTCCGTCCGCGGCTCGGCCGACGGCATGTCCGGCTTGAGCGCGACGAACTTGCTGGTGCGCTCGGAAGGGGCCTCGGGCCGGGGGGCCTTCAGCATGGTGGTGGGCTGGTCCACCGGGGGCTTCTCAGGTGTCGGCCGTACGGCCTTGAAGACAGCGGTCGGCTGATCGACGCCCCTCTTGCCGCCGCGGCTTTCGTCACCGGAGGCGGGCCGCCCGTCTCGGGGGCCCTCACCGTCGGCGGGGCGGTCGGCGGCCTCCGCGTCGGCGGTGGAAGCCCGCTGCCCGGCACCCTCACCCCCGGACGCCTCCGCGTCACGCACGGAGGCCCCGCGGCGGGGGTCCTCCCGATCGACGGCTCCAGCCGCGTCGGCGGGTTCCGCGCCGGTGGGCGCGGCATCGGCGGGCTCCGCGTGGGCCGGCGCGGCATCGGCGGGCTCCGCGTGGGCCGGCGTGGCGTCGGCGGGCTCCGCGTCACGCACGGAGGCCCCGCGGCGGGGGTCCTCCCGGTCGGCGGGTACGGGGCTGTCGGTGGGCTCCGCGTCACGCACCGGGGCGGAGGTCGCCGCGTCGTCCTCGACCGCGTCGGCGGGCTCGGCGGCCGTGGAGGTCTCGTCGGTGTCCGAGGCGGCGGCAGGTTCACCGGTACCGGCAGCGGCGGGGCCATGGGACTTGTCGGTGTCCGAGGCCGCGGTGGGTCGGTCCGCTTCGGATGCGGCCGGGTCGGGGGACCCGGCCCCCGGAGTGGTCCCGGAAGCCGCGACCTGCCGTTCCCCGGCAGTGGAGTCGTCGCCCTCGGCCTTCTCCGGGTCCGCTGCGGCGTCGCGCGCGTCGCCGGCCTCGGCGCCCACGGCGTCGTCGGCGTCCGCCGAGGCGACCCAGGCCGCCACAGCGGCCCTCAGCCGGTCGTCACCCGCCCCGGCAGGCCGGTCGTCCCGGTCCTCGGAGTCCCGCCCCCGGGCCTCCCGCGTCTCCTCGGCCTCGGTCGCGTCGGCGTCACCGTCCGCGGTGCTCCCGGCCTCGGCATCCGCGGCCTCGCCGCCCGCAGCGTCCCCGGCATCCGCAGCCTCGGCCCTGGCCACCGGCTCACCCACGGTGTCCCCGCCGTCGGCGGCCACCTCACCGGCATCCGTCACCTCGGCGTCCCCGGCGGCGGCACTTTCGACCTCAGCAGCCGTTCCACCGGCATCCTCGGCATCGGCTTCCCGGGCCCCGGGGCCCTCGGCCTCCGGGGTGTCGGCACCCGCGTTCCCGGCGCCGGCATCCTCCGCGCCCGCGGCTCCCGTCGCCGGCGCCCCGTCCTTCCGCCTCGCCGCTTCCAGGTCGGCCCGGGACAGCACCTTCGTCGCCGTGTCCACGGCGACGCGTGGCGCGGGGGTCTCGCGGGACATCGCCAGGCGGGGGTCCCGGCGTTCCGTGGGGGTCTCGGCGCTCGGTGCGGAAGCGGGGTCCGGAACCGTACCCCCGCTCCCCGACGTCGGTTCTGCCGACGACTCGCGCTGCTTCGACCTGTCGGGGGACTCGCCCGCCACCGATGCCTCCTCCATGTGCCGCCGCACGCACCGCGTGCGGTTGTCGAACCCTGAGCCACCGCCCGGACCCGTGCCCGTACGGCCCCCGTGCCGCTGTCCGAACCATGTACCAGTGTCCTGTGCGCGACCCTCGACTCATGCGGTAGACGAGAACGACATACCTACCGGTTCCCTCACGAAGCGGTCACGCACCCTCGACAGACCAATGTGAGAGGGGTCACCCTGTCATTCATCCACGCGGGGAGGCATGGATGGGCAGGAGCCGCAGAACACTTCCGGAGGAGCTTCTGCTGCTGGCGTTGGACCCGGCCACGGGTACCACCGCACAGCCGCAGTCGCTCGACCTCGGCCTGGCCGGAGCACAGCTAGTGGAGCTGGCGCTGGCAGGACGGATAGCCCCAGACGGGGATCGTATCGCCGTGGTGGTACCACGGCCGACTGGAGATCCGACACTGGACTGCGCGTTGGAGTTGCTGCGAAGGCGTGGCGCTCCGGTACGGGCCGTCCACTGGATCGGCGGGCCCCGGCTGGGGCTGCGCCAGACCTACCTCTCGCATCTGGAGCGGTGCGGCATGGTGCATGCCGTCGCCGGTCAGATGTGCGGGGTGTTGCCGACGACTCGTTACCAGGCGACGGACAACGAGATCAGCCGGGAGATCAGGGCCCGGCTGGACTCAGCGATCCGCACCGGCGTACCGCCGGACCCGCGGACCGCGGCGCTCGCCGCCCTGGCACACGCGGTCGGCCTCGGCAAGCACCTGTACCCGGGGAACGAGGGACGGTCGTCCCGCTCCCGGCTGCGGGACCTGATCAGGCACGACCCCATGGGCGGTCTCGTCGCGCACGCCGTGATGGACGTCCAGAACGGCGCGGCGGCCCAGCCGCGCCGCAGCCCGGCCCCGGCCGGCCGTCAGGCCGCTCCCGGTGGCAGGGCGACGGCGGAACCCGCTCGCGGCGTTCCGGTGCAGCCGCGCCGCGGAGCCATGGCGCGCGTCGTGGCTCACTGAGCAGCGGTCGGCGGCCCGCACCACGCGGGGCGGCGGCGCGCGCTCGATCACGTACCACCGTTCCGGACCGCAAGCCCGCGGGTACTGCACGCCCGCATCACATGCACCTGGTAACACCTGGTCCACAGTCACCACTTGGTCCACTGGCAGTACATGCTCCACAGCACCACATGCTCCACAGCACCGCATGCGCCATACGCACCCGGCGCCACACCGCAGTCCCCCGAGACCCGGTACGGGAGCCGCTGGTCCGCGCGGGGCGACGGGACCGTACGTCCGTGTGCTCGGACGTGCTCCGAGGTCCCGTCGCCCCGCGCGGCCGCATGTGCCCCGGACGGCCCCGAACTGGCGCGTATCCAGCGCATATCCACCGTTTCCCAGCGGTAGTAAGCACCTTGGTGGCAGTCTGCTCAGCAGCAGATACGCAAAGTGGCAATCACAAGGCAGGCAGCCGGAGGTGCGCGTCCCGTGGCGTCCAATGTCAATCCCACCGTCAGGCGACGCCGGCTGGGCCAGGAGCTGCGCCGGCTCCGCGAGCTCAAGGGCATGACGGCCGAGGAGGTGGCCGAGCGGCTGCTGGTGTCGCAGTCGAAGATCAGCCGGCTGGAGAACGGGCGGCGCAGTATCAGCCAGCGCGACGTCCGGGACCTGTGCGGGGTCTACGAGGTGGAGGACCACCGGATCGTGGACTCGCTGATGCAGATGGCCAAGGACTCGCGGCAGCAGGGCTGGTGGCACTCGTTCGGCGACATCCCCTACAGCGTCTACATCGGGCTGGAGACGGACGCCGCGAGCCTGCGGGTGTACGACCCCCAGGTCGTTCCGGGGCTGTTGCAGACGAAGCAGTACGCCGAGGCCCTGATCGCGGGCGCGTTGCCGGAGACGGCGTCCACCGAGATCGAGAAGCGGGTCCAGGTGCGGATGCGCCGACAGGAACGAATCTCCACCGAGGAGAACCCGCTGCGGCTGTGGACCGTCCTCGACGAGGCCGCCCTGCGCCGGGTCGTCGGCAACCGCTCCCTCATGCGCGACCAGCTGGAACAGCTCGTCGAACAGTCCCAGCTGCCCCATGTCACCGTCCAGGTGATCCCCTTCGACATGGGCGCCCATCCGGGCCTCAACGGGCAGTACGCGATCCTGGAGTTCCCGGACGCGGCCGACTCCAGCGTCGTCTACATCGAGGGCGTCACCAGCGACCTGTACCTGGAGAAGGCGAACGACGTCCAGAAGTACAGCGTGATGTACGAGCACTTGCGGGCGCAGGCGCTGAACGTGGACCAGTCGCGCCAGTTCATCGCGGACATCGCCAAGGAGTACGCGCGCTGACGACGGACGCCGGGCGACGGCGCTCCGAGCGTCCCGCCCGGAGAAGCGCCGTACGGTACACCGTCCCCTGGCCGGGATGGAAGACTCCATTGGAATATGCCACCCGGCCGAGTGAATAGTCGCTTCGTCGGCCGATGTTGGCGAGTAGCGTCGATCACGCCACCCAGCAACAACGTTGGCGTGAATCGCTCCGCGGGTTTCCGTCACGGACCGCGCGGGGCGGTGACAGCAACTCAACATCTGGCAATTCGGAGCAGACATGGCAATTCGTCAGGGTGCCACGGACACGTGGACCAAGTCCTCGTACTCCACCGGGAACGGCGCGTGCGTCGAGGTCAAGTCGCCGATCACGGCGGCGATGGCGGTACGGGACTCCAAGGTGCCCGAGGGCCCGGTCCTGGCGTTCCCCGCACAGGCGTGGAACACCTTCGTGGCGTCGGTCAAGGCGTAAGGGGCGATCTGTCTGATCCTCACCCCTCGACCGACCTCACGATCGACAACTGCACAAGCAGTACAGGAAGAGCCCTCTCGACCAGCCCGCCGTCCTTGCCGAGGGGGCTCGGCCGTGTCCGGTCGCCGATCGACGCCTCCCCGTCTCAGCGCAGCTCGGCCACGTACCGGTCCGTCCCCGGCACCGTCGGGATGAACGGCGCGACCAGTTCCACCCGGCCCAGTCCCGTCTCCTCCACCGCGGTGTCCAGGCCGGTGAAGCGCTCCTGCCAGCACCGCCTCGGGTCCGCCTCCAGGAACCACAGGAGGGTCAGGCGGGTGTCGACGCCCTCGACCTGCTTGACGTAGGACATGCGGTCGAGCGGGAGCGGGGTGGGGCGGAAGACCGTCACCAGGGCGGCCGGGGAACCGGCCAGGCGCCTCGGGAGATGGCGGGTGCGCAGCCACTCCAGCAACTCGGCCCGCCGCTCGGGCGCCTCGGCGTCGACGACCTGGACGACCAGGCCCGCGTAGGGGTGGTCGAGGGCGTGGAAGTCGCGGGGGCCCGCCGCGCCGTCGCGGTACACCGTCGCCTCGTGGTCCTGGAACGCGGTGAAGACGTGGGTGCGGTTGTGGTGGACGCGGGCGTCGCGGTTGAGGCGCTTGTTGATGGCGACCGTCCAGCGCATGTGGTCGTCGTAGCGACCGGCGGTGATCCAGTACGTGGAGAGGTAGCAGCCGGCGGTGACCGGCTGGGCGATCGCCGACTTCTCGGGGTAGCGCAGGAGTTGCAGCTCCCGGGTGGCGACCCAGCGGCGGCCGGCGTACATCCAGGGCATCGCCATGGCGCCGGCGTAGTAGTGGTCGTCCTCGTACCAGCGGTTGTAGGCGTACTCGTGGCCGGGGTGCGGTTCGACCATGGTGATCAGGGCGTGGCCGGGGTGGACGCCGTAGGGGCCGACGGCGGCCAGTTCGGCGTACACCTCGCTGCGGGTGTCCTCGCTCATGCCGTTCCCTTCCCTTCCTTCCTCCCTCGGACGCCCATACTCTGACGCTCCGTCAGATAATCCGCCAGAGTCGGTGGCGGACCGGGACGACCCATGGAGGACCGATGTCACTGCTCGACGGCAAGACCGTCGTCGTCTCGGGAGTCGGCGCCGGGCTCGGTCACCAGGTGGCGGCGGCGGTCGTACGGGACGGCGGCAACGCGGTGCTCGGGGCGCGCACGGAGGCGAACCTGGCGAAGAGCGCCGCCGAGATCGATCCCGACGGGGCGCACACGGCGTACCGGGCGACCGACGTCACCGACGAGCTGCAGTGCGGTGCGCTCGCCGCGCTGGCCCGGGAGCGGTTCGGGGGGATCGACGGGGTCGTCCATGTCGCCGCCCTGGACTCCTACTTCGGCGGCCTGGAGGACGCCGACTTCACCACCTGGCAGTCGGTGATCGACGTCAACCTGCTGGGCTCGCTGCGGATGACCCGCGCCTGCCTGCCGGCCCTCAAGGAGCGCGGCGGTTCGGTGGTGTTCATCGGCACCCAGTCGGCCGTGGCCGCCCCCTCGCAGGTGCGCCAGGCCGCCTACGCCGCCTCCAAGGGCGCCCTCACCAGCGCCATGTACTCCCTGGCCCGGGAACTCGGACCGCACCGCATCCGGGTGAACACCGTCCTGCCGGGCTGGATGTGGGGCCCGCCGGTCCAGGCGTACGTGCGGTTCGCGGCGCGGACCGAAGGCGTCCCGGAGCCCGACGTGCTGGCCCGCCTGACCGATCGCATGGCCCTGCCGGAACTGGCCACGGACGCGGATGTGGCCGACGCCGCCGTCTTCCTCGCCTCCGACCGGGCGCGGGCGATCACCGGACAGTCGCTCCTGGTGAACGCGGGGGAGCTGATGCGCTGACCGCACCCCGATCGCCCTCTGCATCACACCCCTCGGGGCGTTCATGTAGATGAACAGAGGTCACCACTCAGAACTTTTTTACCTTGTGTTGACCCTACATGCGCTTGTCGTGCCCGCGCCACCCCACCCACCATGGGCGAGCCGTTCACAGGGCGGAACCCTGGAAGGGGTCACATGAACAGTCTCGACTGGGCCGTGCTCATCGGCTATTTCGGCGTGATGGTGGCGATCGGCGTCTGGTCGCACAAGCGGGTGGACAACGTCAGCGACTTCTTCACCGCGGGCGGCAGGATGCCGTGGTGGCTGTCCGGCATCTCCCACCACATGTCCGGCTACAGCGCGGTGATGTTCACCGGGTACGCGGGCATCGCCTACACCTACGGCGTCACGTCCTTCGTCACCTGGTCCTTTCCCATCGCGCTCGGCATCGCCATCGGGTCGAAGCTGTTCGCGCCGCGCATCAACAGGCTCCGCTCACGTCTGCACGTGGCCTCCCCGCTGGAGTACCTGAAGAGCCGTTACGACCTGAAGACCCAGCAGGCGCTGGCCTGGTCCGGCATGCTGCTGAAGATCGTCGACGTGGGCGCCAAGTGGGCGGCGATCGCGACCCTGCTGTCGGTGTTCACCGGTGTCTCGCTGAACCAGGGCATCCTCATCACCGGTGGCATCACGGCGATCTACTGCACCATCGGCGGACTCTGGGCGGACGCGCTGACCGAACTCGGCCAGTTCGTCATCCAACTGCTCGCCGGTGTCGCGATGTTCGTCGCCGTGTTCGTCAGACTCGACGACTACGGCGGCTTCTTCGGCGTCTGGGACCGGCCGGAGCTCCAGGGCCACGAGGAGCCGCTGGTCGGGCCGTACGGCACGGTCTTCCTGCTCGCCTTCCTCTTCATCAAGCTCTTCGAGTACAACGGCGGCATGCTCAACCAGGCCCAGCGCTACATGGCCACGGCCACCCCGTACGAGGCCGAGCGCTCGGCCCGGCTGTCGGCGATCCTGTGGCTGGTCTGGCCGCTGGTGCTGTTCTTCCCCATGTGGATGTCGCCGCTGCTGGTGACGTCCGAGAAGGGTGACGGCTCCGACTCCTACGCCCTGATGACCGAGCAGCTGCTGCCGCACGGCCTGCTGGGACTCGTCATCGTCGGCTTCTTCTCGCACACCATGGCCATGTGCTCCTCCGACGCCAACGCCATCGCCGCCGTGTTCACCCGGGACTGCGCGCCGGTGATCTGGCGCCGGGCGCGGACGTGGACGGAGGGGCAGGGTCTGCGGGTCGCCCGGATCGCGACCGTCGTCTTCCTCGGCCTGTCCATGGCGGCCGCCACCCAGGTCAACTCGCCCACCTTCAAGGACATCATCACGGTCGTGATCAAGTGGGTCGCCGGTCTGATGGGCCCGATGGCCATTCCGATGATGCTGGGCCTGCTGCGGCCGTTCCGCCGCTCCGGTCCGACGGCCGCGCTCACCAGCTGGTCGATGGGCCTGCTCGCCTTCTGGCTGGTCAACTACCCGATCCACTGGAACGTCGAGGGCGGGGTGCCGCTGCAGTACCAGGTCTCCATCCCGCTGGCGGTCTCGCTGGTCCTCTACGTCCTCATCGGCTACGTCAAGCCGGAGGACACCCCGGAGCGGCTCGCGATCGTCGAGCGCATCAACACGGACGGGGATGACGGCGCGGCGGCCGCGGTACCGGCGCCGGCGGGCCCGGTGGACGACGTGGTGCGCGTCAAGGACTGAGGTACGACGGCGAAACGAGGCGGAGGGCGGCCGTCGCGCGGCTTCAGGCCCGTGGGTACTTGGCCAGCCACCCCGGTGACGACCCCGCGGGCCCGTGCAGTGCCGGGCCCTGGGTCATCTCCATGGCGAAGTCGTCGGCGAGTTCGAGGATCGTGGGGCGGCCCTCCAGCTCGGCCAGCCAGGCCGGGGGCAGGGCCGTCTCGCCGTGCAGGGCGCCCAGCAGGCCGCCGGTGAGGGCGCCCGCGGCGGCGGAGGGCCCGTCGTGGTTCACGGCGAGGCACAGCCCGTGCCGGACGTCCTCGCCCACCAGGGCGCAGTACACGGCCGCCGCGAGCAGCCCGTCCGCCGAACCGTCGGCCGCCAGCTCCTCCACCCGCGCCGGGGTGGGCATGCCCTGCCGTACGGCGCCCAGCGCGTGCTGCAACGCGTCCGACACGGGCTCGTGCCCCGGCCGCAGGGCGAGCAGGGCCCGCGCCCGCTGCACGGCCCCGTCCAGGCTCTCCCCGCAGGCGAGTCCGTGCACGATCACCGCGTACGCGCCCGCCGACAGGTAGGCGACGGGGTGACCGTGGGTCTGCGTGGCGCACTCCACGGCGAGCTGCACGACGAGCTGCGGCTCCCAGCCGACGAGCAGCCCGAAGGGCGCGGAACGGGCGGCGGCCTCGGGGCCGAGCTCGGCGGCGTTCTTCGGCGCCTCCAGGGTGCCCATGACGTCGTCACCGAGGGCCAGCAACAGGCCCCGCGTCGGCTCCCGGCGGGCGTACAGCCACTCCTCGCGGGCCAGCCAGCCGTCCTCCTTGCGGCGCTCGTCGGGTCCCCAGTCCCGCTGCGTGGCGGCCCAGCGCAGATACGCCCGGTGCAGGTCGGTGGGCGGATGCCAGGCGCCGGTGTCCCGTCTGACCTGGGCTCTTATCAGCCCGTCGACGGAGAACAGGGTCAGCTGGGTGAGATGGCTGACGGCACCGCGCCGCCCGTATCCGAACCCGAGGTCGAGAAGCCCCTCGGGACCGTACTGCTCCTTGATCTCGTCCAGCCCGAGCGCGTCGACCGGCGCACCCAGGGCGTCCCCGACGGCTGCCCCGAGCAGTGTGCCGCGCACCCGGCTTCGGAAGTCCTGCTGTTCGGTACGGCCCCAGACGGCGCCGGCTGTCGCACCCACCAAGACCTCCCCCACCCGACCGTCCGTACGACAGTTCGTCACTGTAATCGACCGGGGACGATCGGTTCAGGGGGCGGAATGGTATGCGAGGTGTGACCGAAGTGGGCGGGAGTGGTCGGTTGTCACCCGTACCAGGTGACATTGCAGATATATACGCAGGCATGGCGTGGCACGGCCAGAAAGCTGATGAAGCCCCGTCCGCCGAGGATGTCGAACTCACGCAGGCCGCCCTCCTTGTCCAGCGGCCTGCCGACCCTCACAGCGTCATGGCCGTGCAGCAAGTTCGGTGGCGAGCCGTTCCACCTCCGCCACCACGCCCGGCGGCAGACCTCCGGTGATGTACTCGGCGCTCGGGTTGTAGTCCCATGCCCACTCCGTCACAGGCCCGCCTCTGCCTCAGCAGCCTCCCGGATCGCGCGGATCTCGGCGATGGCCTCGGCCGGGTCCCGCTCCCCCGCGTCGACGACGTGCTCCAGCTCATGCAGCCGCGCGGCGCGTTGTGGATGCCGTTCGATCGCCACGAAGACGGCCCATGAGTGCACGAAGGCTCGCAGGGGGGCGAGGCTCTGCGTCTGCTGGGCGTTCGTCGTGGCCTCGAAAAGGTGCTGTGTGAGGGCCGGGATCCGGCTTGGCGCAATGCGCGCAACGGCGGCCCGCAGCGCGTCCGGGGTCAGCTCGGGCATGGGGATCAGCGGTCCGTACGGGCCGTCGGTCTGGGCGCTCACAGTGGCCTCCGGGCGGGTGGCTCGGTCCTTGTACGGTACCGGCAGAGACGGTGCAGCGGGGCTCGGGCGGCGCTGGTCACGAGACTCACCTCAAGGTCTCTACGCTGCCGCACCGACCCGGCGACAGTCCCGGCAGCGGCCCGGCTGTGGGGAGCGGAACGCTCGGTCGCAGCCTTCGCAGGTCTGCAGCGGGGCCGGCCGGGCCGGGGCCGGACCGGGTGCCGGGGCGGTGAGGGGTGGCGGGAGCAGCGCTGCCAGGCGGTGGGCCAGGAATGCCGCCGGATTCAGGATGGGGTCCTGGGGCAGGCCGTTCGTGAGCGTGCGCTGTACGGCCGTGGGCGGTACGCCCCGCTCCAGCCAGTCGGAGACGGCCGGGGCCAGGCGGTGTACGTCACGCTCGGACAGCAGCAGACGGGAATCGTAGGCGCGCAGGCCGGCGAGCACGTCGGTGGCGGCGGCACGGGGCGTGCCCGTCGCCTCCGGGCGGGGCGGCGGCGCCGGGCGGGAGGCGGGCTGCGCGGCTGCCCGGACCGCCGTGCTGCGGCCCGGCCTGTTGTACGAGATCGTCCGGGTCACGACTCGGCCCGATTGAAGACGCTCCTTGGTGCGAGCCAGGTATCCGTGCGCCTCCAGCTCCCGCAGGGCCGCGGCGATCCGGATCTCCCCTTCGGGGAACTTCGCTGCGAGGGTCTTGATCCCGATCGGGGTCCGCGCCGGGAGCGACTGGATGTGGACCGCCAGGCCGATCGCCGTCAGGGACAGCTCCGGGTGCTGGGCGAGGTGGTTTCCGACCACGACGAACTGATCGTGGTGGGGTTCGGTGACGTGCTCGACGCCTCCGGCGGAATGGCCGGACTTGGCGGGCGCGGGCGCGCTAGGGTGCTGTTCAGTCATCGGGAAGGTCCGTTCTTCCTCGGTGTCAGGCCCTCGCACTGGGATGCCAGTCCCGGCGGGGGCCGTTTCATGTGTGCGGTTGTCTCTGAGGGTGACGCTGCACCATCGACTCCCTTCCGCGCCAGTCGAGTTGACGATGTTCACTCCCGCGGGTGATCGACGGGGGCGGTGGGGGTGGGTTGGTTCTTTTCCCGGTTCTTTGGTTCTTGGCGTCGGGAACGACCGGGTCACGACTTCCCGCGATCCGGGGTCAGTTCGGCCCACACGGTCTTGCAGTTGGCGGGCGACTCGGCCACGCCCCAGCGGTCGGCGTACGCGGCCACGATCAGCAGGCCCCGGCCCGACTCCACGTGGTCGCCCACCGCGTCCTTGACCTGCGGGATCCGGTCACCTCGGGCATCGGTGACCTCGATGCGCAGGGTGCCTTCGGTGTGGAGCAGCAGCCTGAGCCGGAAGTCCCGGCCGGGGACGCGCCCGTGCAGTACGGCGTTGGACGCCAGCTCGGCGACGACGGGTACGGCGCCCTCGAAGCGGCTGTTCCAGTCGTCCAGTTGGCGTTCCGCGAGCAGCCGGGCCAGTCGAGCACCTCTTCGAGTCGCGGACAGCTGAACCGCGAAGTGGTGCGGGGCGGAGGTGACTTGGGCGACTGATTTCGGACTCATGTCACTTAGCGTGGCCAGCCGTTCCTACGCTGAACAGCAACGACCCGGGTACGGAACGTGACTGTCCGGGTGCGGGGACGGGTCGTACGGCTCGTACGTCGGGAGGGACGCCGGTGGAGGACGAGGAGGCCGAGGCCGTACTCAGGACGGTCGGACGGCAGATCAAGATGTGGCGGGAAGCCGCCGGGAAGAAGCAGGGCGAGCTCGGTGCCGCCATCGGGTACGGCGAGGAGATGGTCTCGTCCGTGGAGCGAGGGCGGCGCATTCCGAAGCCCGACTTCCTGGAGAAGGCCGACGAGGTGCTCGGGGCGGGCGGGAAGCTCTCCGCGATGAAGGAGGACGTGGAGAGGGCCCGGTATCCGAAGAAGGTGCGGGATCTGGCGAAGTTGGAGGACGAGGCGGTCGAGTTGGGGGCCTACGCCAACCACAACATGCACGGCCTCCTTCAGACCGAGGAATACGCGCGCGTGCTGTACGCCATGCGGCGGCCCTCGTACACGGATGAGGAGATCGACCGTCATGTCGCCGCACGGATGGCACGCCAGCGCATCTTCGAGCATGTCCCCGCGCCCCTGCTCAGCTTCGTCCAGGAAGAGGCGACACTGCGGCGACCCATCGGCGGCAGAATGGTGCTGCGACGACAACTCGAACACCTGTTGGAGATCAGTGTGTTGAGACATGTCGAGATCCAGGTCATGCCGACGGACCGGGAAGACCACGCGGGCATGGGCGGACCTCTTCAACTGCTGAAGCTCCGGACAGGAAAGACACTGGGGCACTCAGAGGCCCAACTGCACAGCCGCGTCATCAGCGATCCCCGGGAAGTCCAAATCCTGGAAATGCGCTATGGGATCATCCGGGCGCAGGCTCTCACCCCCCGGGAGTCGCTGGCCTTCATCGAGAAAGTCCTGGGAGAAGAGACATGAAGCCCGACCTGGAGTGGTTCAAGAGCAGCTACAGCAGCAACGACGGCCCCGAGTGCGTCGAGGTCGCCATATCCCCCACCGACACCACCATCCACATCCGCGACTCCAAGAACCGCGGCGGCGCCCACCTCGCCTTCGCCGACAGCGTCTGGGCCGAGTTCGTCAAGCAGATGCCCACGCGCTCGTGAGCGGCGGCGAGCAGGCACGGCAGGCCGCCGCCGTCTTCGACGCGCTGGGCCTCGACTACGAGAAGGCGTTCGCGCACTCCGAGGAGCACCGGGCGTCGTTGGCGTGGCTCACCGGACGGCTCGCGCCCGGCAGCCGGGTGCTGGACGTCGGCAGCGGGACGGGGCGGCCCACGGCCGAGACGCTCGCCGCGGCGGGCCATGACGTGCTGGGGATCGACGCGTCCCCGGTCATGGTGGACCTGGCCACCCGGCAGGTGCCGGACGCCGCTTTCCGGCACGCCGACATCGCCGAAGTCCCGCTCGATGACGGCTCGTTCGACGCGGTCTGCGTGTACTTCTCCCTGCTGCAGATGTCCCGCCCCGCGCAGGAGGCCCTCGTGCGGCGGCTGGCGCGGGTGCTGCGGCCGGGCGGCAGCATGGTGCTCGCGACCGTGCCCGTGGACGCGGAGGACGTCGAGGTCGTGTTCATGGTGCAGGCGGTACGGGCGACGAGCTTCGCGGCCGACGACTTCACCGGCATGGTCGCCCGGGCGGGGCTGACGGTGCTGTCCGCGCGGGACGTGCTGTTCACTCCTGATCACCCCGGTGCGGGGCCCGAGCCCCATCTGTTCCTGCGGTGCGTGCGGGAGTAGCGGAGCCCTCCCGCAGTCTGCTCAGCACGGCCGCCCGCTGATCAGCGGCCCAGGTGTACGACGGCCTGCGCTCCAGCACCCGGTCCAGCTCGGCGAGGGCCTCCTCGTAGCGGCCGAGGTTGGCCAGCGAGGCGCCCCGGCTGGCGCGGGCCGAGCCGTACCCGGGTTCCAGGGCGAGCGCGTGGTCGTAGTCGGCGAGGGCCTCCTCGTCGCGGCCGGCGACGCGCAGGGCGTCACCGCGTTCGCAGCGGACCCAGGCCCAGTCGGGGTCCACGGCCACCGCCAGGTCGAGGTCGGCGAGCTGCCGCGCGGGGTCTCCGAGGGCGCGGTGCACCCGGGCCCGGCGTACCAGCGCCCAGGGGTAGTCCGGCTTGAGTTCCACGGCCCGGTCGAGATCCGTGAGCGCCTCGGCGTACTCCCGGCGGCTGAGGCGGGTGGCGCCGCGGGAGGCCAGCGCGAAGGCGTCGGCGGGGTTCAGGGCGAGCGCCCGGTCCAGGTCGCGGATCGCCTCGTCGTGGTGGTCCAGGGCACGGTGGTACTCACCGCGCAGGGCGAGGCTGCGGGGGTCGTCGGGGGCCAGTTCGAGGGCACGGTCGAGGCGGGCGACGGCCGCGCGCACGTCGCCGGCGAGGTCGTGGGCCATGGCACTGGCGCGGTAGGCGCGGGCCGCGGCGGCCGGGGCGAGGTGGACCCGCCAGTCGGCGTCGGACATCTCGTTCGCCCAGGGATGGTCGGCCAGGGCCACCGAGTGCGCCGCCTCCTGGGTGTGCTGGTCCTGCGGCACCAGGTGCGACGGCTCCACGTCCTCGTCCTGCGGATCGGGCTGCGGCGTCGCAGTGGGCCCGCCCGGGGCACCTCCCTGCCGGGCCTCATCGGGCGGCCCGTCACCGGGCGAACCCGGCCTGGTGGCCGCCGCACCGGGCCGACGGGGACGCTCCCTGTACAGCACACCCCCGGTACCGGCCGGTACGGACGGCCCCGGGGAAGCCGCGGCGGCGGCCGTGCCCCACTCCGTGCCGGACGCCGTGGCGCCCGCCACCGGCCAGGCGGCCGGCACCCCCGGCCCGGCGGCCACCGGCGCGCCGTACGCCGCCGGCTCCGCGGACGCCGACGCCGGCTCGAACCCCGTGGCCCGCAGCACCAGATCGAGTGCCGCGGGCGGCCCGCCGGCGTCGAGCGCCGCCGCCAGCCGCTGTCCCCACCGGGTCACCGCCCAGGTCTCGGCGTCCGCCCCGGCCTCCACCAGGACCCGCGCCCACCGCTCGGCGGCGGACTCGCCCTGCTCGCAGGCGTCGACGACGTCCCCGAGCACGCTCGTCAGCGCCGACCGCTGCCCCGCGCACAGCAGGTGGTACAGCTCCGCCAGCCGAAGCTCCCGCCACGTCTCGTCCGCCCACCGCTCCTCGACGCTCCGTCCGGCTTCCGCCTCCGAGCGCCACTCCCGGAACACCGAGGCGAGCGCCTGCTGACGGGCCGCCCAGGTCCGGGGCGCCTGCCGCCGCTGCAACCGCAGCATCGGCGCCCGTACGACGTCGTGGTACCGGACCAGGCCGCCCCGCTCGCTGACGAACGGCAGTCCCCGCAACCAGGCGTACAGCCCGTCCAGTTCGGCGTCGGCGAGGCCCACGACCGCCCGGAACACGTCGGCGTCCAGACGCCGTGGCAGCGCGCAGGCCAGGGCGACCGACCGTCGTACCGGATCCGCCTCCCGCTTGAGGAACCACTCGACGGCCGTGGCGCTGGGGTCGCCTACGTCGGCCGGATCGGCGGGCCGGCTCTCGGCGAGGGTCGACACGAGCACCGGCAGACCACCGGTGAGGCGCAGCACCTCCCAGACGACCGGTTCGGCCACCACTCCCTTTCCGGCGAGCAGGTCCCGTGTCTCCGACTCCGTGAACGGCAGCAGGGGCAGGTCGGTCATGAAGTCGCCGAAGGCGCCCCAGCGGGCCGCGTCGAAGGGGAGCTGTCCGGCCGTCACCACGACGACGGTGGCGGGCAGCGGGCCGTACCGCTCGGAGGTCATCACGGTGTGCAGCCACCGGTCGAGGAACCGGCCGGTGCGCTCGTAGGTGTCGAAGAACAGCACGATCCAGGGCGCGGCGGACGCGGCCTGGGAGAGTTCCTCCAGCAGCACCGGGGTGAGCACGCCCTCGGGGGCGAGCACGAGCCGCGCGTCCTCGTGGGTGCGGAAGCGGGCGCCGAGCCCGGACCGCAACCGCTCGGCACCCTCGGCGAGTTGGGTCGGATCGAGGGCGCCCGCGAAGGCGCCGATGCCCGGGACCATGCCCAGCCCCACCAGCCCGGCCCGGGCCACGGCCATGCTGCCCGCCGAGGGTCCGGGCTGCTGCCCCGGCTGCTCCGACTGCGCCGTCAACGCGGCCAGTTCCGCTTCGTGCAGGCGCTCCCGGTGTGCCGTCAGCAGCCGGTCCAGGTCCTTCAGCCGCCTGCCCTGCGCGGCGAACTGCCGGCTGACCGCCTCCAGCACCTCCGGCACGCTTCCCGCACCCTCGTCCACGTACGCCGTCAACGCCCCGCGTTCCCGGGCGATCTGCTCCAGCTCACGGAGCAGGAAGGATTTTCCGACACCGGCGTTGCCGTGCACGTGGAACAGGAAACGGTGCCGCTCGTCCTCCGGCGGGATGTCCAAGTTGGCCCGGAACGCGGCACGTTCGGCGCCCCGGCCCACGAAACCGGCACGACTGCGCCGGCCGATCAGCTCCTGCATCGACGGCCGCGCCTGCCCCACGCGTGGATCCTCCCGCTCGTCTGTGTTGCGCCCATTCTGGCTCAATGCCTATGGGGGGTGCCGGTCCCCCGGGGAAGATGACCATCATGCCTACGACACCCCCACGCACCGCCCTGCATCTGGCCGCGACCCTGCTCACCGCGAGCGTCGCCCTCTACACGGCCCTCGTCGCCTTCGGGAACATCACCGACTTCGGCACCAACCAGCAGTTCGTGCGGCATGTGCTGGCGATGGACACCACGTTCAAGGACGAGGACCAGATGTGGAGAGCCATCACCAGCAAGGGCCTGGCGGACGCGGCGTACGTCGCGATCATCGCCTGGGAGACGGTCGCCGCCCTCGTGCTCATATACGGCACCTGGCTGTGGTTCCGCCGCGACGACCCGCGCGCCCGGCGCTTCTCCACCTACGGTCTGCTGATGCTGATGCTGCTGTTCGGCGGCGGGTTCATCGCGATCGGCGGTGAGTGGTTCGCCATGTGGCAGTCCGGGGACTGGAACGGACTGGACGCGGCGACGCGGGTGTTCCTGTTCAGCGGCCTGGTGCTGATCGTCAACCACCTGCCGTTCGGACAGGTGCGGCAGACCGACGCCTGACCCGGGTCAGTGGCGCAGGGCCCCCTTCTGGAGCGACTCCAGGGGCCCTGCCGAGAACCGCAAGCGGGCTCCTACTCGACCACGACCACCTGCGTACCCGTCTCGCCGAACGCCCACAACGCGTCCCCGTCGGCCGTACGCATCCGCACCCCGCCGGTCTGCCTGCCCTCGGCGGGCGGGGGCGAGGAGCCGTCCACGGCGTTGGAGAAGGCGATGGAGATCCCGGACTTCGCGGCGAAGTAGACGATGTTCTCGATCTCCACGCCGTCCGAGCCCGTGGTCGCCTCGTTGCGCGAGGACACCTGGTAGGTGCCGGGGTCCGGGCTCACCGTGCCCGGCCAGACGGCGAAGGTCCGACGGGCCGCGTCGCTCGCGTCGACCAGCCAGACGCGCTTGCCGCCGAGGGAGTAGACGATCCTGCGGCCGCTGCCCGAGTCGTCCGGGACGGCGGCGGGGGCGGCGGACTTCGACGGGGCGGGGCTCGCGCCCGGGGTCGCCGACGCGCTCGGGCGGGCCGCCGCGGCCGTGGGGTGCGGCCCCTTGTCGGCCTGCACGGCCAGGACGGCGACGGCGGCTATCGCTCCCACCGTCAGACCGGTCACCCAGACCTTGGGAGCAGGCACGGGCACGCATCTCCTCAGCTACGGGACCCCTCCACCGGGGGTCGGATCATCGTACCGACCCCCGCGAGGCGCCCTCCCTCAGTCCAGTACCGGCAGCAGCTCCGGCAGGTGCCCGTCCGAGGCCGCCGCCGCGCGCTGCCGCTCGCTCGGCACCTCGCCGTACAGGGTCGTGCGGGGCCGGGCGGGGCGGCCGGCCGCCTCGGCGACCGCCACCAGGTCGCGTACCGACTTGTAGGAGCCGTACGACGAGCCCGCCATCCGCGAGATCGTCTCCTCCATCAGGGTGCCGCCCAGGTCGTTGGCCCCGGAGCGGAGCATCTCGGCCGCGCCCTCCGCGCCGAGCTTGACCCAGCTGGTCTGGATGTTGGGGATGTGCGGGTGCAGCAGGAGACGCGCCATCGCCGTCACGGCCCGGTTGTCCCGGGTCGTCGGACCGGGGCGCGCGATGCCCGCCAGGTACACCGGCGCGTTGGTGTGGATGAACGGCAGCGTCACGAACTCGGTGAAGCCGCCCGTGCGTTGCTGGATGCCGGCCAGGGTGCGCAGGTGGCCGAGCCAGTGGCGGGGCTGGTCGACGTGGCCGTACATCATGGTCGAGCTCGACCGGATGCCGAGTTCGTGCGCGGTCGTGACCACCTCGATCCAGGTCGCCGTCGGCAACTTGCCCTTGGTGAGGACCCAGCGGACCTCGTCGTCGAGGATCTCGGCGGCGGTCCCGGGAATCGAGTCCAGGCCCGCCTCCTTCGCCGCCGTCAGCCACTCCCTGATCGACATGCCGGTGCGGGTGGCGCCGTTGACGACCTCCATCGGGGAGAAGGCGTGGACGTGCATGCCGGGCACCCGGGACTTCACCGCCCGCGCGATGTCGAAGTACGCCGTTCCCGGCAGGTCCGGGTGGATGCCGCCCTGCATGCAGACCTCCACCGCGCCCACGTCCCAGGCCTGCTGGGCCCGGTCGGCGACCTGGTCCAGGGACAGGGTGTAGGCGTCGGCGTCGGTGCGGCGCTGGGCGAAGGCGCAGAAGCGGCAGCCGGTGTAGCAGACGTTGGTGAAGTTGATGTTGCGGGTGACGATGTACGTGACGTCGTCGCCGACCGCCGACTTGCGCACGTCGTCCGCCACCGCGCACAGCGCGTCCAGCGCCGGGCCGTCCGCGTGCAGCAGCGCCAGCGCCTCCTCGTCGGTGAGCCGGGTCGGGTCGTCGGCGGCGACCCGCAGCGCCTGGCGCACGTCCGTGTCGATGCGCTCCGGCGCCATGCCGGGCGCCGCGGCCTCGCGCAGGGCGCCCCAGTCGCCGTACACCTCGTCGAAGTCGTCGCGCCGGTCGGACGTACGGCCCTCGGTGTCGATGGTGGTGTGCAGGTCCGTACGACCGGAGGCGACGAAGGCCTCCTCGGGCTCCTGCCACGGGTGCCCCTCGACCACCGCGTCCGGGACGGCGAGGCCCGTCTCCGGATCGGCGAGACCTCCCACGTGCGGGCGCAGCCTCGGGTCCAGCCAGGGCTCGCCGCGCCGCACGAACTCCGGGTAGACGCAGAGACGTTCACGCAGCTCGAAGCCGGCCGCCGCCGAGCGCTCGGCCAGCTCCTCGATCTGCGGCCAGGGACGCTCGGGGTTGACGTGGTCGATGGTCAGCGGAGAGACGCCGCCCCAGTCGTCGATGCCGGCCGCGATCAGCCGTTCGTACTCGCTGTCGACCAGGTTGGGCGGGGCCTGGAGGCAGGCGCTCGGGCCCATGATGTGCCGGGCGACGGCCACCGTGGCGACCAGCTCGTCCAGCTCCGCGTCCGGCATGCCGCGCATCGCGGTGTCCGGCTTGGCGCGGAAGTTCTGGATGATCAGTTCCTGGATGCCGTGGTACGCCCGGGAGACCTTCCGCAGCGCGAAGAGGGAGTCCGCGCGTTCCTCGTACGTCTCGCCGATCCCGATCAGGATCCCGGAGGTGAAGGGGACGGAGGAACGGCCGGCGTCCTCCAGCACCCGCAGCCGGACGGCGGGTTCCTTGTCCGGGGAGCCGTGGTGCGGGCCGCCGGGCTCGGACCACAAGCGGGTCGCGGTCGTCTCCAGCATCATGCCCATGGACGGGGCGACGGGCTTGAGCCGCTGGAAGTCGGTCCAGCTCATGACGCCCGGGTTGAGGTGGGGCAGCAGTCCCGTCTCCTCCAGGATGCGGATGGAGACGGCGCGGACGTAGGCGATCGTGTCGTCGTAGCCGTGCGCGTCGAGCCACTCCCGGGCCTCGGGCCAGCGGTCCTCGGGCTTGTCGCCGAGGGTGATGAGGGCTTCCTTGCAGCCGAGGGCCGCGCCCTTGCGGGCGATGTCGAGGACCTCGTCCGGCGACATGAACATCCCGTGTCCGGTGCGGCGCAGCTTGCCGGGGACGGTGACGAACGTGCAGTAGTGGCACTTGTCCCGGCACAGCCGGGTGAGCGGGATGAAGACGCTCTTCGAGTAGGTGATGACGCCGGGCCGGCCGGCCGCCCGCAGGCCCGCGTCGCGCACCCGGCCGGCGGAGGTCACGAGGTCGTCGAGGGCCTCGCCGCGGGCCTGCAGCAGCACGGCCGCCTCGGAGACGTCGAGGGCGACGCCGTCCCGGGCGCGCTTGAGGGCGCGACGCATGGAGTTCTCGGTCGGGCCGGTGCCGCCGGGGCGGTCGGTGGGGCCGGTTCCGGAGGTCGCGGAGGTCGTCATCCTTCGAGCATACGATCGCCCTGATCAGCCTCGGGTGGCCCGGTCAGTGGAAGGCCAGCCACCCGATGCCCAGGGCGCAGGTGAGGCCGGCGGCGGTCACGGCGGCCGGCCGGTTGCGGTGCAGCGCGAACCAGACGAGCGCCGCGGTCACCAGCACGGCGGTGGTGCCGATCGCGCCGCGCACCAGCCCCCGGCTGTAGCCGTACTCTTCGAAATGCCGTGCCAGCCAGGCGAACCAGACGATGCGCAGCGTGATCTCCCCCTTGTTCGGTCGTCTGTTCGGTCGTCCCCTCAGGGAAGATACCCGGCGCACGCGTCCAGTGCCGTCAGCACCTCCGCCTCCCCCGCCGGCGGCAACTGCACCACGACCTCCTCGATCCCGAGGTCCGCGTAGTGGGCGAGCTTGCCGGGGTTGGGATACACGGCGTACGGCACCACCTGGAGCGCCTCGGGGTCGCGTCCGGCGTCCGCCCAGACCTCCCGCAGCCGGGGAAGACTTTCGGACAGTCCGCGCCCGCCGATCGGCAGCCACCCGTCGGCGTACTCGCTGATGTGCGCGAACAGCTTCGGACCGGCGGCTCCGCCGATGAGGGTGCGCGGACCGTTGACCTTCGGCCCGCGCGGTTTCTGCACCGGCTTGGGGTAGGCGAAGCTGGCCCGTACGGAACCGAACTCGCCGTCGTACGCGGTGGGTTCGTCCGCCCACAGCGCACGCATCAGGGCCATCCGGTCCCGGACGAGTTCGCGGCGCGCGGCCCAGTCGACGCCGTGGTCGGCCGCTTCCTCGACGTTCCAGCCGAAGCCGAGGCCGAGCGTGAACCGTCCGCCCGACAGGTGGTCCAGGGTCGCGATCTGCTTGGCCAGGTCGATCGGGTCGTGCTGGGCGACGAGTGTGATGCCGGTGCCGAGGCCGAGGCGTTCGGTGACGGCGGCGGCCTGGCCGAGCGCGACGAAGGGGTCGAGGGTACGGCCGTACTCGGGCGACAGGTCCCCGCCGGCCGGGTAGGGGGTGGTCCGCTCGACCGGGATGTGGGTGTGCTCGGGCAGGTACAGACCGGCGAATCCCCGCTGCTCCAGCTCACGGGCGAGCCGGGTCGGGGTGATCGTCTCGTCGGTGAGGAAGATCGTGACGGAGATACGCATGCCTGCATCTGTACCGCGCGGACGCCACGATGTCCATACCGACTGGTCGGCACAGGATGGTTCCCGGCTCCGGGCGCCTTACGCTCTCCTGCCGATTGTCCGCCGATTGCCTTCCCTTGCACGGCAGTTCACGGCTGAATACGAGAGTTGCACGCATCGCCACCGCACCACCCACGCCATGTCACTCACGACGACCTGGGGAGCAGCAGCATGTGCGAGGACGACCGGGCGGGCCTGGGAAGACGCGCGTTGTTCGTGACGGGCGCGGCCGCCGCGCTTACGTTGGGAAGCGTGACCTTCGCGTCAGGCGCCGACAACGGCCGGGGCACGCAGACCCGCACCGTGCGGGGCACTCTGCCCCCCGGGTCCCCCGACTTCGTGTACCTGCCGGTGGAAGTACCCGCCGGTGTACGGGAGATCAAGGTCTCCTACACCTACGACAAGCCCTCCGTCCCGGCCGGGACCCCGGGCAACGCCCTGGACATCGGCATGTTCGACCAGCGCGGCACGGACCTCGGCGGCCGGGGCTTCCGCGGCTGGTCGGGCGGCGCGCGCACGGAGTTCTTCATCCGGGCGGACGACGCCACGCCGGGGTACATCCCGGGCCCGGTCCGCAAGGGCACCTGGCACATCGCGCTCGGCCCCTACACGGTCGCGCCGCAGGGCCTGCCGTACGAGGTCACGATCACGTTGACGTACGGCGAGCCCGGCGAGGCGGTCGAGCCGGCGTACCCGCCGGATCGGGCGAAGGGCCGGGGCCGGGCCTGGTACCGGGGCGACTGCCACCTGCACTCCTGGTACTCCGACGGGCGCCGCACGCCCGCCGAGATCGCGGCGCTGGCGCGGGCGGCGGGTCTGGACTTCATCAACACCTCCGAGCACAACACGCACTCCTCGCACGCGCACTGGGCGGACGTGGCGGGCGACGACCTGCTGATCATGCTGGGCGAGGAGGTCACGACGAGGAACGGGCACGTGGTGGCGCTCGGCACCGACCCCGGGACCTTCGTCGACTGGCGCTACCGGGCCCGGGACAACCGCTTCGGCCGTTTCGCCCGGCAGATCCGGGCGGCGGGCGGCCTCGTGGTTCCGGCCCACCCGCACGCCACCTGTGTCGGCTGCAACTGGAAGTTCGGCTTCGGCGAGGCCGACGCCGTCGAGGTCTGGAACGGCCCCTACACCCCCGACGACGAGATGGCCCTGGCCGACTGGGACAGCATGCTGGTCGCGTCCGTGCGCTCGGCCACCCGCTCCTGGATCCCGGCGATGGGCAACAGCGACGCCCACCGCGACCCCGACCCGGTCGGCAGCCCGCAGACGGTCGTCCTCGCCGACGACCTCACCCGCGAGGCGATCCAGGAGGGCATCCGGGCGGGGCGGTCGTACGTGGCCGAGTCGAAGAACGTGTCCCTGGCGTTCACGGTGTCGGGCGGGCGCGGTCAGCACGCGGGCATCGGCGGCCGGTTGGAGGTCGACCGGGACACCCCGGTCACGGTCCGGCTGGAGGCGTCCGGCGCGCCCCGCTGCACGGTCCGCTTCGTCACCGACCAGGGCGTGCTGTTCACGAGCGCACCGCTGCCGGTGTCGGGGGCGGGGGTCGTGGAGTGGCGTACGACACCGTCGTACGCGGCCTACGTACGGGCGGAGCTGCGCCACGAGACGGCGGCGGGGCCGCTGCCGGGGGCGTTGGCGGCGTTCACGAACCCGATCTTCCTGGGGCATCGGTGAGGCCGCGTGTGGCGTCGGTGACGTACTGACGTACTTGGCCTGTACGGGTGGCCAGTTCGACTGTCGGCAGCTAGTTGCACATTTGGAAACCATGTACATAAGCTGTTGTGCAGCCAGCGACGACCGTGAAAGGCCGAACATGGGGGAGAACGTGAACTCCGCGGAGCAACTGCGTGCCGTAGAGGGCGCACCCGTCCTCACACATGCCGCGTCCAGCAGGGAGCGCGCTCTGGGTGTGCTGTCCGCATCGGTGCTCTTCGCCGTGCTCGCCACGGCAGCCGCGATCGAGATTCCCGTGGCGCTGGGTTGCGTGGTCCTGGTCCTCGCACTGGCTCTCGTACTGCGCTGGCGCTGGTACCACCTCCGGGCCCCCGGTCGGCGGCCGCACACCAAAGCGGAGGAGCGGGTCTCCTTCATCGGCCCCGCCTCCCTGGCGATCCCCGCGCTCGGGCTGCTGTGGAACAACCCGGTCGCACTCCCGGGCGCACTCGTCGCGGCCGCGGTGCCCACCGTCGTTCTCGCCTGCTACCTCGCCCTGCGGTGGAGGCGCTGACATGCCCCCGCAGCCGCGCACCCGCCTGACGACGGTGATGCATTCCCCCACACGTCTCGCCATCCTGGGGGTCCTCAGACACGTCCAGCAGGTCAACTTCGCCGAGTTGCAGAACGCTCTGGAACTCTCCGCCCCCGAGCTCTCCCGGCAACTGGGCATCCTGGAGAAGGAGAACCTGGTCGAGATCGCGAAGTTCCGAGAACGGCGACACGCCGTGACGCGAGTCCGCCTCTCGCCTTCCGGACGGGAGCAGTTCCAGGAGTACCTGGAAGAACTGCGCAAGGTCGTACAGGCGGATCTGGACTAGCGGGCGATGTCAGGGCCGCGCGGGGAGACGGGGCGAGCCGCAACAGCCCACCCCGTCCGTTCAGCCCTGCTGCCCTGCATGAGGTTCAGCAGACCCGCAGACCCGTCAGGCCCAGGGCGTGGCACACCAGATGCCGCTGGCTGCGAGGGTGGCGGCGAGCCCCACGACCCCGCCCTTCACGGCGATCTTTATGCCGCGCTTGGCCGCCTCCTTGGTGATCAGCCGGGCGGCATCGGACCACTTCTTCTCCGACAGCTTGTTCATGATGGCGGAGGTGGCACCGCCCAGGCCGCCGAGGCCCACGGCCTTCAGCAGGCACTTGCCGTAGCTGTCCTTGCCCTTGGCGGCACGCGGGGCGGACGACGCCTTGGACTTGGCGGCGCTCGCACGATGCTCGGCGATCTGCGCTTCCACCGTGTCCGCGAATTCCTCACCGAACTTCGCCTCGGCGGCGGCCCGGTCGAACGTGCCGTCGGCGGCGGTCAGTTCACCGCTGTAGATGGCCTCCAGGTACTCCGCCAGCTCGGTGATCTGCTGCTCGGAGACCTCCTCCGCGGACACCGAGGTGACAGCCGGGGCCTGCGGGGCGGCAGCGTAGGCCGTACTGACGCCACTGAAGGTCACGGAGGCCGCGCACACAAGGGAGACGAGGGCCGCACGGCGGCGGAAGGTCTTCACAACTTGCTCCTTGGTCAGAGAAGAAGAGGGGCCGTTGCCCCATCAATTCACCCGGTCGCGCGGCACGTTGGTCGTTCGTGCCGGAGGTTCCCCCCGGCGCCGAATGAAGATCACTTAATCATGCCGGAGATGTCATCCCAAAGCTGTACATGGGGAGTTGAGGGCGATTTGAGGTTCACACCGCGCGCCCACGAGACCAGGGGGCGTCAACGAAGCCCGCACGTGGGCCGGTCGCAGGGCAGTGGGCCGACGCACCTGCGGGGGTGGGGCTCGATACCGCGCCGCCGCCACCGAGCATGGGCGGCGTTCGGACCCGCGGCCGCCAGCCGACGTCGACGGACGGGCCGCGTTCCCGTCCGGTCGGTGGGTTCAGCCGTCCACGTCTCGCTCCGCCGCGTTCCGTCCCTCCGGCTGGAGGCCGTGCGGGCGTGAAAGCCGTCCTCGCCTGCCCTCGGGGTGCCCGGGGTGCGGGCGCGGCGGCGTCAGGATGCCGGCTCGTCCGCCAGGTCGGCGACCACTGCCGCGTGATCCGACGGCCAGACGCCGTCGACCGGGCCGTCGCCCGCGCGCCGTACGGCGCGCACATGGCCCAGCCCGCCCGCCCCGGGCGGCTCCACATGGATGTAGTCGACCCGCGCACTCGGCTCCCGGCCGGAGGCGACATACGGGTTGTCGCGGTCCCACGTGGCCGAGGGCTCGGCGGGGTCGGCGTACTGCCAGGCGTCGAAGAAGACCTGGCCGGGCACGATGGGGGCGGTCCGGTAGCCGCCGAAGAGACGGATCTCGTCGGAGTCCGGCCAGGCGTTGAAGTCCCCGGTGACGACCGTCGGGAACGGCGTGTCGATCCGGTTCTCGGCGATGAACTCGGCGAGCGCGGCGACCTGGCGGCAGCGGACGGCCGAGCCGTGCAGGGCGGAGGTGAGGTGGGTGGTGACGAAGGGGATGTCGTAGGCGGGGGTGGCCAGGCGGGTGTGGAGGGCGAGGCGGCCGTCGTCGACGTCGGAGGGGGCCGGCAGGCGCAGCGTCCGCTGGGTCACCACCGGCCAGCGGCTCAGTACGGCGTTCCCGATGTCGACCGCGGGGTCGCCGATCCGGCGGCGCCACCGTTCGGGAGCGGGCGAGGGGGCCCAGGCCCAGTGCATGCCGAGTTCTCCGGCCAGCCACTCCGCCTGGTTCTCTCCGTCGGCGGCCCACACCTCCTGAAGGCCGACGACGTCGGGTCGCAGTTCGCGCAGCGCGGCGAGAATCGCCTTCTGCCGGGCCTCCCAGGGCCCGAAGCGCCACCAGAGGTTCCAGGTCACGACCCGCATCCGCAGCCACCCGCTCTCGTCCTGCCGCGTCGGGAACCATTGAAGCAACAGTTCGACCTTCACGCCGTGCCACCCGACAGGAAACAGGAGACCCTCACACAATGTCCCGCTCGGCCGACCTCCGATTCCGTGCCGCCACCACGATCCAGCGGCGCCTGGTCAACCCGGTGATGCGCCGGCTGCCGTTCCAGACGGTCCTGGAGACCACGGGGCGCGTCTCCGGGCTCCCCCGGCGGACACCGGTGGGCGGACGCCGCATCGCCGACTCCTTCTGGCTGGTCTCGGAGTTCGGGCGCAGGTCGGCTTACGTGCGCAACATCGAGGCGGATCCGCGGGTGCGGGTACGGCTCGGGGGGCGTTGGTACGCGGGCACCGCCCACCTGCTGCCGGACGACGACCCGGTCGCCCGGCTGCGCGACCTGCCCCGCCTCAACAGTGCGGCGGTACGGCTGATCGGGACGGGGCTGCTGACCGTGCGGGTGGACCTGGACCGGGACCTGGGCCTGGACAGGGGCTGAGGACCCGCCCGGCGGACGGGGCCTCGATCGTCACGGGCCAGCGCACCGCGGCGGGCACCGCACCGGATGCCCGCCCGTGCCGCGTCCCCCGTGCCGTCCGAGGTCTCACCCCGGCCAGACGATCGACTGCAGTTCGCTGTACGCGTGCAGGGCGTACGAGCCGACGTCCCGGCCGACACCGCTCTTCTTGAAGCCGCCGAACGGCGCCTCCATGTTGCGGCCGACGGTGTTGATGCCGACACCGCCGGCCCGCAGCAGCCGGGCCACGCGGAAGGCGCGGGCGACGTCGCCGGACCAGACGTAGTCGATGAGGCCGTAGTCCGTGTCGTCGGCGAGGGCGATGCCCTCGTCCTCGTCGTCGAAGGGGATCACGCAGACGACCGGCCCGAAGATCTCCTCGCGGGCCACCCGCATGTCGGGCGTGCAGTCCGCGAGGAGGGTGGGGGCCACGTAGAAACCCCGGTCGAGCGGCGGCCGTTCACCGCCCGTCACCACGACCGCGCCGTCCTTCCGGCCCGTCTCCACGTACGCCTCCACCCGGTCCCGGTGCTCGGCCGAGATCACCGGGCCGACGATGGTGGCCGGGTCGCGCGGGTCGCCGACCGGCAACCGGCCTGCGTAAAGGGCCAGTTGCTCGACCAGCCGCTCGTACACGCCCCGCTGGGCCAGCACCCGCGTCGGCGCCGTGCAGATCTGCCCGCTGTAGAAGGAGAAGGTCGTACCGATCCCGGCGACCGCCGAGCCGATGTCCGCGTCGTCGAAGACGACCGCCGCGCCCTTCCCCCCGAGTTCCATCAACTGCCGTTTCATGTCCCGCCCGCACACCTCGGCGATACGCTGCCCGACCGCCGTGGAGCCGGTGAAACTCACCATGTCCACGTCCCCGGCCACGGCCGCCTCGCCGACCTCCACCGAGCGCCCGGAGACGACGTTCACCACCCCCGCCGGCGCCCCGGCCGCCTCCAGCGCCTCGGCCATCCGGTAGACGGACAGGGGGTCCTGCGGGGCCGGCTTCACCACGACGGTGTTGCCCATGGCGAGCGCGGGCGCGATCTTGCCCGCGGGGTTGGCCCACGGGTTGTTGTACGAGGTGATGCAGGTGACCACCCCGACGGGCCGGCGGACGGCCAGCGCGCCCAGCACACCCGCCTTCCCCATCGGACCGGCCTCGTTGATCTGCGGCGGGATCGCCCACTCCGCGGGCTCCACGCGCGCGTACCGCCTGAACCTGGCCGCGCCGACACCGACCTGCATGCCCCGGGCCGTCGACGTGGTCGCGCCGGTCTCGGCCTGCGCGAGTTCGGCGTACGGCACGAGGTGGCCGCGGATGATGTCCGCCGCCCTCCCCAGTACGGCCGCCCGCTCCTCCGGCGCCGTGCGCGACCACGGCCCGAGGGCCTCGCGGGCCGCGGCGCAGGCCGCGTGCACCTGATCCGGAGAGGCCTCCGGAGCCCATCCGACGGTGTCCTCGGTCGCCGGATCGATCACGGGGTACCAGCCGCCGTCCGGCTCCACCCACGAACCGCCGACGAACAACCGCTGCCGTTCGACGCCCTCGGCACTCACCTCGTGGCCACCGTCCTGGTGTCGCGCCCCGAGCGCAGCACCCGCCCCGGCACGGCCCCGGTCACCACGTCGTCCCGGATCGCCTCGACCCCGTTGACCCACACGGCCCGTACCCCGATCGCCCTGGAGTCCAGCCGCGGGCTGTCACCCGGCAGGTCGTGCACCAGGGTGGCGGTGCCGGCGTCGATCCGCTCCGGGTCGAAGAGCACCAGATCGGCATGGAAGCCCTCCTGGATCCGGCCGCGCTCCCTGAGCCCGAAGAGCCGGGCGGGATCGTCCGTCAGCATCTTCACGGCCTGCTCCAGGCTCGCCAGCCGCCGCCCGCGCAGACAGTCCCCGAGGAACCGGGTGGTGTACGGGGCCCCGCACATCCGGTCCAGATGCGCCCCCGCGTCCGAGCCGCCGAGCAGCACGTCCTCGTGGCTCCAGGTCTCGGCGCGCAGCGCCCAGGACGCGGGGTCGTTGTCGGTGGGCATCGGCCACAGGACCGTACGCAGGTCGTCCGCGGCGCAGATCTCGACCAGGCACTGGAAGGGCTCCTGGCCGCGCTCCTCGGCGATGTCCCGCACGATTCGTCCGCTCAGCCCGCGGTTGGCCTCGCTGTAGGTGTCCCCGATGACGTACCGCCCGAAGTGCGTCAGCCGTCGGAAGACGCCCGCCTCCTTCGACCCCGCCCGCCGCAGCATCTCGGCCCGCACGTCGGGGTCGCGGAGCCTGGCGATGCGCTCCGGCACGGGCAGGGCCAGGATCGGGCCCCAGCCCGGGATCAGGTTGAGGGCGCAGAAGGTGCCCAGCGACATGTTCATCGGCGTGAGGATCGGCATGGTGAGGGCCACGACCCGGCCTCCCGCCTTGCGCGCCCGCTCACTCGCGAGCAGTTGCCGCGGCACTCGCTCGGGGACGGCCGCGTCGATGGTCAGCACGTTCCAGTTCAGCGGCCGCCCGGCCGCCGCGCTCAGGTCCGCCAGCAGATCGATCTCGGCGTCGCTGAACTGATCGAGACATCCCGCGACGATCGCCTCGATCTGCGTGCCCTCGTGTTCGGCGACGGCCCGCGCGAGCGCCAGCAGCTCCGCCGGTCGAGCGTGCCGGGAGGCCACCGGCTGCCCGTCGCCGTCGGAGTGGCTGGAGGACTGGGTGGTGGAGAACCCCCAGGCACCGGCTTCCATGGCCTCGTGGAAGAGCCGAAGCATGGCGGCGAGCTCTTCGTCGGTGGGCTGTCCGCCGATGGCCCGCGGCCCCATCACGTACCGCCGCAGCGCGCAGTGGCCCACCATGAACCCGGCGTTGACGGCGATCCGCCCCTCCAGGGCATCCAGGTAGTCCCCGAAGGACTGCCAGCTCCAGGGCGCCCCCTCCTCCAGCGCCACCAGCGACATGCCCTCGACCCTCGACATCATGCGCCGGGTGTAGTCGGCGTCCCCGGGCCGGTCGGGGTTCAGCGGCGCGAGCGTGAACCCGCAGTTCCCGGCGGCGACGGTCGTGACGCCGTGGTTGAGGGAGGGCGTGGCGTACGGGTCCCAGAAGAGCTGGGCGTCGTAGTGGGTGTGGGGGTCGACGAAGCCGGGCGCGAGGACGAGCCCGGAGGCGTCCTCGGTGGTGCGGGCCTGTTCGGTGACGGCCCCGACGACGGTGATACGACCGTCGCGTATACCCACGTCGGCGGTGTACGCGGGCGCACCGGTCCCATCGACGACGGACGCCCCCTTGATGACGTGATCGAGCATGGGCCTTGCCTCCTTGAATGCCGGGGCGAGCTGCCCGCCCAGGGGCGCGGGATGATCAGGCGCCCTGCCGGAACCGCGACGTCCGGTGCACCGGATCCGTGTCGATCTTCGGAATCACGTGCTCCCCGATCAGCCGGATCGTCTGCAGCGTCTCCTCCTTCGGCACGCCCACCGGCAACCCGAAGCTCAACTGGTCGGCGCCCGCCTGCTCCCACCGCTTGCACTGCGTGAGCACCTCGTCCGGGTCACCGCAGATCAGCAGCTCCTCCTCGATCAGCAGCTCCACGAACTCCGCGGTGTACTCCGGCAGCGTCTCGGGCCACACCGGGAAGCCCTCGGGGCGGGGGAACGTGTCGTGGTACCGGAACACCAGCGACGGCAGATAGTGCAGCCCGCCGTTGACCGCGATCTCGATCGCCTCGGCGTGCGTCGGCGCGCAGATCGCCGTCGTCGTCACCATCACGTTGTCGTTGACGAAGTCCCCGATGGGTTCGGCGTTCACGACGGCCGTCTTGTACTGCTCCAGCACCCACTCCATGTCCGAGACCTTCTGCACACTGAACCCGAGCACCCCCAGGCCCTTCCGCGCCGCCATCGCGTACGACGGGGGCGACCCGGCCGCGTACCACATCGCCGGATGCGACTTCCCGTACGGCTTGGGCAGCACCTTGCGCGGCGGCAGGGACCAGTGCTTGCCCTGGAAGCCGGCGTACTCGTCCTGGAGCCACATCTTCGGGAACTCGGCGACGGTCTCCTCCCAGATCTCCTTGGTGTGGTTCATGTCGGTGATGCCCGGCAGGAACCCGAGGATCTCGTGGGAGCCGGCGCCGCGGCCGGAGCCGAACTCGAAGCGGTTCTGCGAGAGATGGTCGAGCATGGCGACCTTCTCGGCCACCTTGACCGGGTGGTTGACCTGGGCGAGCGGGTTGAAGATCCCGGATCCCAGGTGGATCCGCTCCGTCGCGTGCGCCAGGTAGCCGAGGAACACGTCGTTCGCGGACAGGTGCGAGTACTCCTCCAGGAAGTGGTGCTCCGACGCCCACGCGTACTTGAAGCCGGACTTGTCCGCCTGGATGACGTACTCGGTCTCCTCCATCAGCGCCTTGTGCTCGGCGAGTGGGTCGGTCTCGGCGCGCTTGCCCACGTACCCCTGTACAAAGAGCCCGAATTCCACGGCGGGTCACCATCCCTAGTTCCTGACGAACCGTCAGATGCTCTGCCGCCCGACTGTCGCACCGCCCGCGGGCACCGTCAATAGCTGACGGTCAGTCAGATGACGGACACTCCGGCCAGCCAGCCGCCGTCGATGACGAACGGCTGCCCGGTGATGTACGAGGAGTCCTCCGAGGTCAGGAACAGCGCGAGGCGTGCCACCTCCTGCGGCCGCCCGATCCGACCGAGCGGCACGAGCTTGCGGTACAGGCCGTCCAGGGCCCTGGACGTCTCCTCGGCGTCCGCCGCCGGGTCCAGGTGGGCGGGGTTGGACATCGCGGTGTCGATGGCGCCGGGACACACGGCGTTGACCCGGATCCCACGGGGCGCCAGCTCCAGGGCGGCGACGCGAGTGAGACCGAGGACGGCGTGCTTGGTGGCCGCGTACGCGCCCACGGCCGCCATGCCCGTCACCCCCGTGTACGAGGCGGTGTTCACGATCGTGCCGCCGTCGGCCATCTCGGGCGCCACCGTTTTGACCCCGAGGAAGCATCCGACCTGGTTGACCCGCACGACCTGCATGAACTCTTCCAGGGGCGTGTCGACGAGCGAGTTGAAGCGCAGGATGCCGGCGTTGTTGACGAGACCGTCGACATGGCCGTACGCCGCACGCGCGGCGGTCACCGCGGCCTTCCAGTCGGCCTCACGGCCCACGTCCAGGTGGACGTAGAGCGCGCCTATCTCCTCGGCCAGCTCCGCTCCCTGTTCGTCGAGGACGTCCGCCACCACGACCTTCGCACCCTCCGCGACGAAGAGGCGCGCCTCCTGCTCCCCCTGCCCGCGCGCCGCCCCGGTGACGATGACGACACGCCCGTCGAGCTTGCCCATTTCGGCCCCCTTCACGCGGTGGACACGGTGGAGCCCGCATCGTAGCGCCATATCTGACACAGCGTCAGATACAAGTCGGGGGCGTTGCCGGATGTCCGACCCTGTCAGGGGTGCGACGAGCGCACGGCGTCGGCCCGGCTACAGCAGCGGTGCCACCTCCGCCCCGAACGCCTCGATCTGGTCGGTGAGTTCGGAGCGGCCACGGCACCGGAAGCGCACCTGGAGCTGGTGCACACCCATGGCGCGGTAGGCCCGCAGCGACTCGGCGAGCTCCTCGCCGCCGCCGGTGAGCGTCCGGCGTCCGACGTCCCAGCCGGGGCTGCCGACGTACAGCGGCTCGGCGATGGCTCCGACGACGAAGCGCGTGTCTTCGCCGGCCTGTTCGCGCAGCTGCCGGATCCGCGCGATCTGCGCCGGCAGCCGGTCCCGCGGGTCCCCCTGCGGCAGCCAGCCGTCCCCCTTGAGCGCGGCCCTGCGCACGGCGGTCGGTGAGGAGCCGCCGACCCACACCGGGACGCGTTCCTGGGCGGGCCGTGGCAGCTGCCCGAGGCCCTCGAAGTCAAAGAGCTTGCCGTGGTGTTCGGGGAACTCCTCGGGCCCGAGGGCGGCCCGCAGGGCGTCGATCGTCTCGTCGAGGACGAGTCCGCGCCGCTCGAAGTCGACCCCCAGCGCCTCGAACTCCTCACGCACATGGCCGGCCCCGACGCCGAGGATCAGCCGGCCGCCCGACAGGTGGTCGAGGGTGGCGTACTGCTTGGCGCTGAGCAGCGGATGCCGCAGCCCCACGACGGCGACGTGGCTGAGCAGCCGGACGCGCTCGGTGACCGCCGCGAGATGGGCGAGGGTGGCGACGGGGTCGTACCAGACCGTGCTCATCGCGGGCGCCAGGCGGCGCGGGACGGCGACGTGGTCGCAGCACGCGAGGTAGGCGAAGCCCGCGCGGTCGGCGGCACGGGCGACGGCGACCAGGTCGGCGGGACCGGCCGCGGCCTCCCAGGGCTCGGCGTACATCGTGCTCTGGGACTGGACGGGGAGCTGGATCCCGTACGACAGGCTCATCGCGAACCCTCCCAGAGCCCGTCGTCGGTCAGCCCCAGCAGCTCGATCGCGTTGCGCCGCACGATCCGCTCGACGACCTCGGGCTCCAGGTGTCCCATCTGCGCCTCACCGACCTGGCGGGACTCCGGCCAGGTGGAGTCGGAGTGCGGGTAGTCGGTCTCGTACAGGACGTTGTTCAGCCCGATCGCGTCCAGGTTGCGCAGCCCGAAGGCGTCGTCGAAGAAGCAGCCGTAGACGTGGTCGGCGAACAGCTCGGACGGCGGCCGGTGCACCTTGTCGGCGACCCCGCCCCAGCCGCGGTTCTCCTCCCACACCACGTCGGCGCGCTCCAGGATGTAGGGGATCCAGCCGATCTGCCCCTCGGCGTACATGACCTTGAGGTTCGGGAAGCGCTCGAACTTGCCGCTCATCAGCCAGTCGACCATCGAGAAGCAGCAGTTGGCGAAAGTGATCGTGGAGCCGACCGCGGGCGGGGCGTCGGCGGAGGTGGAGGGCATCCGGCTGGAGGAGCCGATGTGCATGGCGACGACCGTGCCGGTCTCGTCGCAGGCGGCGAGGAAGGGGTCCCAGGCGTCGGTGTGGACGGAGGGCAGGCCGAGATGCGGGGGTATCTCCGAGAAGGCGACGGCACGCACACCGCGCGCCGCGTTGCGCCGGACCTCCGCCGCCGCCAGTTCGGCGTCCCAGAGCGGGATGAGGGTGAGCGGTATGAGACGCCCGTGCGCCTCGGGGCCGCACCACTCCTCCACCATCCAGTCGTTGTAGGCCCGGATGCACAGCATGCCCAGCTCGTGGTCCGCGGCCTCGGTGAAGGTCTGGCCGCAGAAGCGGGGGAAGGTCGGGAAGCACAGCGCGGACTGGACGTGGTTGACGTCCATGTCGGCGAGGCGGGCGGGCACGTCGTAGGAACCGGGGCGCATCTGCTCGTAGGTGATGACCTCGAGCTTGATCTCGTCCCTGCCGTAGCCGACGGCCGTGTCGAGGCGGGTCAGGGGCCGGTGCAGGTCCTCGTAGACCCACCAGTCGCCGATCGGGCCGTCCTCGCCCTGGCGGCCCATGACGGGCTTGAACCGGCCGCCGAGGAAGGTCATCTCCCGCAGCGGGGCACGGACCGTGCGGGGGCCGGTGTCGAGGTACTTCTTCGGCAGCCGGTCCTGCCACACGGTGGGCGGCTCCACGGTGTGGTCGTCGACGGAGATGATCAGCGGAAACGTCGTCTCGGTGTCGTCCATGGCGTTCACGGTAGCGCCGATCTGACGGACCGTCAGCTACGCGGGAGGGGGCCGCCTTGCGAAGGGCACGTGAGGGCCCTGTGATATCCCGCGCGCCAGTGCGTCATCAGCCTCTCCACAGCTGACGCGACTGCCGGAACAAGGCAAACTGGCGGAGATGTAAACGGGTCCTAGGGGGACTGCGATGGACGGGGTACCGCGAGTGCCGGAGCAGAGGCGTCCCGACGCCTCGGCGGAAGCGGCACAGCCGGTGGCGGCGCTGCGCTTCGCCGTGCTCGGCCCGGTGCGCGCGTGGCGCGGCGAGGAGCAGCTGCCCACCGGTTCCCCGCAGCAACGCGCCCTGCTCGCGGCCCTGCTGCTGCGCGAGGGCCGTACGGCCACCGCGGCGGAGCTGATCGACGCCCTGTGGGGCGAGGAACCGCCGTCGCAGGCGCTGGCCGCAGTGCGGACGTACGCCTCCCGGCTGCGCAAGGTGCTGGACCCCGGCGTCCTGGTGAGCGAGTCCGGCGGCTACGCGGTGCGGGGCCTGACCGAGGGCGCGCTGGACCTCGCGCGGGCACAGGACCTGGCGGCGGAGGCGGAGAAGGCGCGCGGCGCCGGGGACCTGTGTCACGCGCGGGAGGTCCTGGGCCGGGCGCTGGCCCTGTGGGACGGCGAGGTGCTCGCCTCGGTCCCCGGCCCCTACGCGGAGGCGCAGCGGGTCCGCCTGGAGGAGTGGCGGCTCCAGCTGCTGGAGTCCCGCCTCGACATGGACCTGGAGCAGGGCTGCCACGCGGAGGCGGTCTCGGAGCTGACGGCGCTGACGGCGGCGCATCCCCTGCGGGAGCGGCTGCGGGAGCTGCTGATGCTCGCCCTGTACCGCAGCGGGCGGCAGGCGGAGGCACTGGCGGTGTACGCGGACACGCGCCGGCTGCTGGCGGACGAGCTGGGCGTGGACCCCCGTCCGGGCCTGAAGGAACTGCAACAGCGCATCCTGCAGGCGGACCCGGCACTGGCGGAGCCGTCGGCACCGGTGGCGGAACCGGCGGTGGTCCCGGTGCGCCCGGCGCAACTGCCCGCCACGGTCCCCGACTTCACGGGGCGGTCCGCCTTCGTCGACGAGCTGGGCGAGGTCCTCGCCTCCGCGGACGGCCGGGTGATGGCCGTGTCCGCCCTGGCCGGCATCGGCGGCGTGGGCAAGACGACGCTGGCGGTACACGTGGCGCACCAGGCCCGCACTGCCTTCCCCGACGGCCAGCTCTACGTCGACCTCCAGGGCGCCGGCCCGCGGGCGGCGGATCCGGAGACGGTGCTGGGTTCCTTCCTGCGGGCGCTGGGCACGGCCGACTCGGCGATCCCGGACTCGCTGGAGGAGCGGGCGGCGCTGTACCGGTCGGTGCTGGACGGCCGTCGGGTGCTCGTGCTCCTGGACAACGCCAAGGACGCCGCCCAGGTGCGGCCCCTGCTGCCGGGCATGGAGGGCTGCGCGGCGCTGGTGACGTCCCGGGTGCGCATGGTGGACCTGGCGGGTGCCCATCTGGTCGACCTGGACGTGATGTCCCCGGACGAGGCGCTGTCCCTGTTCACGAAGATCGTGGGCGAGGAGCGGGTCGCCTCGGAGCGCGACGCGGCCCTGGACGTGGTCGCGGCATGCGGCTTCCTGCCGCTGGCGATCCGTATCGCCGCGTCCCGCCTGGCGTCGCGGCGCACGTGGACGGTGTCGGTGCTCGCCGCCAAGCTCGCGGACGAACGCCGCCGCCTGGACGAGCTGCAGGCCGGAGACCTCGCGGTGAAGGCGACCTTCGAGCTCGGCTACGGCGCCCTGGAGCCCGCCCAGGCCCGCGCCTTCCGGCTGCTGGGGCTGGCCGACGGCCCGGACATCTCGCTCGCCGCCGCGGCGGCGGTGCTGGACCTCCCGGTGGAGACGACCGAGGACCTGCTGGAGTCCCTCGTGGACACGTCGCTGCTGGAGTCGGCGGCGCCCGGTCGGTACCGGTACCACGATCTGGTCCGGCTCTACGCGCGTGCCTGCGCGGAACGGGACGAGCAGCCGCCGAGCGAGGGGGCACCTCCCACGCCTTTCGGGCAGTGGGGGAGCGACGCGGCGCTGTCGCGGCTGCTGGACTTCTACCTGGCCACGACCGCGCAGGTGTACGCGATCGAGCGGCCCGGCGACCGGCTGGTGGACCACCTGGAGCACGGGGAGTTCCCGGGCCTGCGCTTCGACGATCGCCATGAGGCGCAGGACTGGCTGTACTCCGAGGCGAACTGCCTGCTGGCCTGCGCGAGTCAGGCCGTGCGCACCGGCGAGCTGCGCAGGGCCGTCGACCTTCTCTGGGCGGCGAAGGACCTGGCCGAGTCCGGCGCCAACTCCCGTGACTACGAGGCGGCGGCGACGGCCGCGCGCGACGCCGCTCAGGCTGCGGGCGACGCGCAGGCGGAAGGCCGGGCCCGCACGACGCTGACCGACGCCCATCTGGCGGCGGGCCGCTTCGCCCAGGCCGACGAGGAAGTCGGCCGGGCGGCGACGCTGGCACGGGAGGTCAGCGATCCGGCACTCAACAGCTGGGTGCCGAACCACCGCGGCGTGATCGCGGTCTACGGCGGCCGGCACGCCGAAGGGGCCGGTTACCTGCAGGAGGCCATCACCAGCTTCCGGTCGGACGGCAACCTGGCGGGTGAGGCCAGCGCGCTGTGCAACCTCTCCCGGGCGCACCTGGCCATGGGGCAGACCACGAGCGCGATCGAGCTCGCACGACAGGGCGTCGGCATCTACGACCGTCTGGGCCACACCCTGCGCGGCGCCAACGGCCGCTACGCGCTGGGGCTGGCCCTCGCGCAGGCCAGGGAACTCACCCAGGCCGTCGACCAGCTGAACGAAGCGCTTGAGGTCTTCCGGGACAGTCGCCAGCGCCTCTGGGAGGGCATGACGATCTTCCGGATCGCCGAGATACTGCTCACCGAGGGCAAGCCGGCCCAGGCCGCCACGCTCGCGGAGCAGTCACTCGCGGTACTGCGCGGCATCGGCGGGGACTGGCGGCGGGGGAACGTGCTCACCGTCCTCGGGCGTGCCCTGTACGGCATCGGGCAGCTCGACCGTGCGCAGGCCTGCTGGCGTGAGGCCCTGTCCATCTACGAGGGTCTGGGCTCCCCGGAGGCCGCGGAGGTGCGGGGCCTGCTCCTGCCCGTGGCCGCCGCGTAGCCGGCAACGGCCCGCGTTCATCGTTCGTTTATCGCCCCCCGGCATGCTGAAGGCCGTCGAACCGTCGCGTCGGGGGGCAGACGGTTCGTCAAAGAGGCCCACCGTTAAGGTGAACGGCCCTGACCAGCCCGTCCGGCGGTCCTCGGGGGAGTCGCCGGGCGGGCCTCGTCACCCAGCCACAGGAGTTGAACAGCATGGCCGAAGAGAAGAAGACCGACGGCACCGTCAAGCCGCTCGGCGACACGCACATCACCGACGCCGACGCGGGCACGGTCAAGCCGCTCGGGGACACCCACATCACCGACGCCGACGCGGGCACGGTCAAGCCGCTCGGCGACACCCACATCACGAGCGACGAGGCCTGAGGACCACACCCCACGGGGATCGGCCGCGGCGGCACGGAGGGGAGCCGCCGCGGCCGAGGGGTGTCATGCGGGCGCGGCGCCTCGTCCCCGCAGCTCCCCCTTGAGCACCTTCCCGCTCGCGTTGCGCGGCAGCTCCGCCACGAACTCCACCACCCGCGGCACCTTGTAGTTGGCCATCTCCCGCCGCGCCCACGCCATCAGGTCGTCCGCGGTCAGCACCGCGCCCGGCCGGCGCACCACGAACGCCTTGCCCACCTCGCCCAGCCGCGCGTCGGGTACGCCGATCACCGCGACGTCCGCCACCGCGGGATGCAGGCCGAGGGCCTGCTCGATCTGAGCGGGGTAGGCGTTGAAGCCGCCGACGATGAACATGTCCTTGATGCGGTCGGTGATCCGCAGATTGCCCGCCTCGTCCAGGACCCCCACATCGCCCGTGCGCAGCCAGCCGTCCGCCGTCAGCACCTCCGCCGTCGCCGCCGGGTCCTCGTAGTAGCCCCGCATGACGTTGAAGCCCCGCACCAGCACCTCGCCGGGCTCGCCGACCGGCGCCTCGACACGGACCTCCGTGCCCGGGATCGCGCGCCCCGACGTGGACGCGACCACCGACGGGTCGTCGCCGCGCCGGCACATCGTCACGATGCCGCTGGCCTCCGACAGGCCGTACGCCGTCAGCACCGTGCGCACGCCCAGTTCCCCGCGCAGGCGGTCCACCAGCCGCAGGGGCACCACCGCCGCGCCGGTGACCACCAGCCGCAGCGCCGAGAGGTCGTGCGCGGCGCGGGCCGGGTGGTCCAGCAGCGACTGGTGCAGGGTGGGCGGGCCCGGCAGCACCGACACCCGTTCCGCCGCGATGTTCGCCAGTGCCGTGTCGATGTCGAACACCGGCTGGGGGATCATCGTCGCGCCCCGCATCAGGCAGGCGATCACTCCCGCCTTGTAACCGAAGGTGTGGAAGAAGGGGTTCACGATGAGGTAGCGGTCGCCGTGGCGCAGTCCCGCCAGCTCGCTCCACACCTCGTAGGCGCGCAGGGTCTGCGCATGGGTGATCACCGCGCCCTTCGGGCGGCCCGTCGTCCCGGACGTGAAGACGATGTCCGAGGGCCAGGAGCCGGCCACGGCCGCCGCGCGCGCCCGCACCTCCGCCTCGCTCACCCCGTCCCCGCTCGCCAGGAAGTCCTTCCAGGTGCGGAAGTCCGCGGGGGCGTCGTCCGACAGCACGACCACCTGCCGCAGCTGCGGCAGCCCCGGCCACTGAGCGACGGCCCTGCGCAGCGACGCCACGTACGAGGTGCCCAGGAAGGTGCCGGTCACGAAGAGCAGCCGGGCCCCGCTGCGGCGCAGTACGTCCGCCGCCTCCGTGCCCTTGAACCGGGTGTTCACCGGCACGAGCACCGCGCCCGCCGACACCGCGCCCAGCGCCGCCACGATCCAGTCCAGGGAGTTGGGGGCCCAGATGGCGACCCGGTCGCCCGGCGCGACGCCGTTGGCCAGGCAGGCCGCCGCCGACCGTTCGACGCGGGCGCCGAGTTCGCCGTAGGAGACGCGGGTCCGGCCCTCCACCACCGCCTCGGTGTCCGCGTACCGCTCGGCCGCCCCGCGGACCAGCTCCGGGATGCTCTGCCACTGCACGATCGGCCTCCCCGAACTCGGTAGCTGACTACCCGTCAGATTAACGGTAGCCTGACGACCTGTCAGCAACCTGTCCGCGGCGCGGAGGTGTGCACATGGCCGGACTCAAGGACGCGACCGCCATCGTCGGCATAGGTCAGACGCCGTTCGCCAAGCACCTCCCACAGGACGAGCGGACCCTCGCCTGCCGTGCCGTCCTCGCCGCCCTCGACGACGCCGGGATCGCGCCCGGCGAGGTCGACGCGCTCGCCTCGTACACCATGGAGGAGACGGACGAGGTGGAGCTGGCGAAGGCCGTCGGCTTCGGCGACCTGACCTTCTTCAGCAAGGTCGGCTACGGGGGCGGCGGTTCGTGCGCGACGGTCGCGCATCTGGCCGCCGCGATCGCCACCGGCCAGGCGACGGTGGGGGTGGCGTGGCGGTCGCGGAAACGGGGCAGCGGGCCGCGTCCCTGGCGGAACACCGCCACCCAACTGCCCACCCCCGCCCAGTGGACGCGACCGTACGGGCTCCTGCGGCCCGTCGACGAGATCGCCATGCTCGCCCGCCGCTACATGCACGAGTACGGGGCGACCCGGGACCACCTCTTCAACGTCGCGCTCGCCTGCCGGAACCGGGCCAACCAGAACCCGGCCGCCGTGATGCACGAGCGGCCGCTGACCCGCGAGATGTACATGACCTCCCGGTGGATCAGCGAACCGCTGTGCCTCTTCGACAACTGCCTGGAGACCGACGGGGCGCTGGCCTGCGTGGTCGTCAGCCGCGAGCGGGCCCGCGACTGCCCGCACACCCCCGTGTACGTCCACTCCGCCGCCCAGGGCCTGCCCGCCCAGCACCACGGCATGGTCAACTACTGGAACGACGACCCCCTCACCGGCCCCGCCTGGACCGCCGCCCGGCACCTGTGGAAGCACGCCGACCTCACTCCCCAGGATGTGGACGTCGCCCAGATCTACGACGCGTTCACGGCCCTGATACCGCTGTCCCTGGAGGGCTACGGCTTCTGCGGGAGAGGGGAGGGCGGGGCGTTCACGGAAGGGGGCGCACTGGAGATCGGCGGGCTGCTGCCCCTCAACACCGGGGGCGGCGGGCTCAGCGAGGCGTACGTCCACGGGTTCAACCTCGTCACCGAGGGCGTCAAACAGCTCCGCGGCACCAGTACCGCCCAGGTCCCCGGGGCCACCACCTGCCTCGTCACCGCCGGTGAGGGCGTCCCCACCTCCGCGCTGCTCCTGAGGAGTTGATCCACGGTGCTCTCCCCCGTCACCGATCCCGACGGCGCCCCCTTCTGGCAGTACGCCGCCCAGGGCGAGCTGCGTGTCCAGACCTGCGCCGACTGCGGCGAACCCCGCTTCCCGCCCCGCCCCTGCTGCCCGCACTGCCAGTCCTTCGCGAGCGCATGGCGCCGCACGTCCGGGCAGGGCCGCGTCTGGTCGTACGTCGTCCCGCACCCTCCCCTGCTGCCCGGCTACGCCGAGCGGGCGCCGTACAACGTGGTCGTCGTCGAACTCACCGACGCGCCCCGCATCCGGCTGGTCGGCAACCTCGTCACCGGCCCGGACGCGCCCCTCGACTCCCTGGCGCCGGACCGGATCCGGATCGGCGCCAAGGTCCAGGCCGTCTTCGACACCACCGGGCTGGTCCGGTGGGCCCTGGAGCGCCCGTGAGCCTGGACGTCGGCATCGACGCGGCCACCGCGGTCGCCGTCGTCACCCTTGACCGGCCGGAGCGGCTCAACGCACTGGACCTCGCGCTGCGGGACGAACTCGTGGCCGCCTGGCGGGCGTTGCGGTTCGACGACACCGTACGGGCCGTCGTACTCACCGGAGCGGGGGAGCGGGCGTTCTGCACCGGGCTGGACCGGGACGCCGTCGTACCGCAGCCCCCTTCGCCGTACATGACGGACGATCCGCTGCTGCGGGTCGGGCCCAAGGCCAACGACCTGTGGAAACCGGTGGTCGCCGCCGTCCGGGGCATGGCCTGCGGGGGCGCCTTCTACCTGCTCGGGGAGGCGGACTTCGTCATCGCCGAACCCGACGCCACCTTCTTCGACCCGCACACCACCTACGGCATGGTCAGCGCCTACGAGTCGATGCTCATGGCGCTGCGCATGCCCTACGGGGAGGCCGCGCGCATGGCGCTGATGGGCAGCGCGGAGCGGCTGTCGGCGCGACGGGCCCACGAGATCGGACTCGTCTCCGAAGTGACCGCGCCGGGCGCGGCGTTGGCGGCCGCCATGGACTGCGCGACCGTCATCGCCGGGTATCCGGCCGCGGCGGTGCAGGGCACCGTGCGGGCGCTGTGGGCGGCCAGGGAGGCCGCCCTCGCCCAGGCGTTCGCGCAGGCGCCGCACCTGATCTCGCTGGGCAACCTGCCGGCCGAGCGGCAGGGCGAGCTGTTCCGGGCACGGCGCCGCGAGCACCGGCTGCGCTGAGCCTTACGCGCTGATCACCTAGTGAGCGGTGCGCGTGACGTCGTCCAGTACACAGGTGACGACACCGGTCGTGCTCTCGCCGGCCGGCGGGACGTAGACGGCGGCCACGTCCAGGGTGTCGGAGGAGTTCGGGCCCACGAACGGCATGGTGGACGAGCTGGTGCGCACGACCGCGCCGTCGGGGTCCTTGAACGTGACGCCGAACGCGTAGGTGTACGTGGTGATCGTGCTGCTGTTGGTGGCCTTGACGCGGGCGACGATGCCCCGGCTCGCGTCGTACGTGCAGCTCTCCAGCCGCACGTCGGCGGTGGGCTCGGCGGACGCGCTCTCGGTGCCGCCGCCCGTGCCGCCGGAGGAGCCGTAGTCGTCGTCATCGCCGTAGGTGCTGCCCCCCGACGTGCCGCCCGAACTGCTTGACGAGCTGCTTGAGTTGGAGCTGCTGTCGCAGCCGCCGCCGCTGGAGTGCCGCGCCCCCGTCAGGGCGACCACCACACCGACGAACACGGCCACAGCGCGGACATGGCGAAGCTTCACTTGGTACAACCCCCGATTTGTCGTGCCACCCCGTTGGCGTTCTGAGCGTGAGCACGTCACGCTAGCAGCGGCCGCGTGGCGGACAGCGCTTACCCGGCGTAGCGTCTCGTGCAGGAGCGGTGAAGATGACCGCCTCCGTGCGGGACGGCCGCCGTCCGGATCCCTTCCGTGTGCCGGTACGACGGCCGTCACGAACGCCCCCGGGGGGCCCCGCGACCCGGCGTGATCCGAACGACAGGCCCTACGCGCCGCGGGCCGTGCCCGTGCCCTTCTCCGCGTCCAGCGCGTACACGCAGCGGTCCTTGCTGCACGCGTACACGACCCCGTCCTTCACCACCGGGGAGCCGGTGATCTCGCCGCCGGTCGCCAGCTTCCAGCGCAGCCGCCCGTCGTCGGCCTTCAGGGTGTAGAGCAGATGGTCCGTGGAGCCGAAGTGGATCCGGCCCTCGGCGACCGCCGGTGCGCCCACGATGTCGCCACCCGCCTGGAAGCGCCACTTCGGCGTCCCGGTGACCGCGTCCAGCGTGTACAGGCCCTTGCCGCTGCCGACGTGCACATGGCCCGCCGCCACCAGCACCGGGTCGGTGGAGGAACGGGACTCCGTCGCGATGCGCCAGCGGTCGCGGCCGTCGGTGGCGTCCAGGGCGTAGACGGTGCCGAGGTAGTCGGCGAGGTACACGCCGCCGCCGGTCACCGCCGGACCCGGTACGAAGGCGGGCGGGCACAGGAAGACCGCCGGGGCCTCGAAGTGCCAGCGGACATGGCCGCTCGCCACGTCCAGCGCGAGGACCCGCGTCCCGGCCGAGACGTACACGAAACCGTCCGGCGCCTGCGCCACCCGCACCGGAACCCCGCCGCAGGAGGCGGCGTCGCCGATGGGGTACGACCAGCGCTCGTCACCCGTACGGGCGTCCAGGGCGCGCAGCCTGGCGTCCTGCCACACGTACACCGTGCCGTCGTACAGCGCCGGCCCGGCCTCGGGCGACTCGAAGTCGGTCTGCGCCCCGGTGATCTCCCACAGCTTCTGCCCGTTCGAGGCCTCCCAGCCCTGCACCCCGCCACCGCGGGTGCCGGTGACGACGGTGCCCCGCTCGGCCTTGAGGGAGTACACCCAGGCGTCCGTCTGCAGGCGCCAGAGGTCGGCGCCCTCGCGGCAGTCCAGGGCGAACAGGGTCGGTCCGTCGGAGGCGTGGATACGGCCGTCCGCCACCGCCATCGACCAGGCCACGTCCCGCGTCTTGAAGCGGCGCCGGCCGGTCGCCACGTCCAGGGCGTGCACCTCGAAGGAGGTGACGTAGACGAGGTCGTCGGCGACCGAGGGGGTGCCCCAGACGTCGTTCGACATGCGGAACCGCCAGGGGCGCCAGCCGGCCGCCGTCTCCGGGGGCAGCGGCGGCGGCGCCGGTACGGCGGGGCCCACGGCGGGATCCGCGCCGTTGACGCCGGGGCGGGGCTTGGTCCAGGAGGCGACCAGGCCGGCCTCCGGGGGCGGGGCCTGCATCGCGGCGGAGCGGACGTCGGCCACCCGGGGCCCGGGACCGATGGGCACCGCCGCGCCGGCCAGCCGTACCGGGCCGGTGTCGGGGGCGCCGACCGGGACGGGGGCGGGCTGCGGGCCGGGCACCACCGGGTCGCGCGAGGGCGGCGGCGGCACGGGGGCCGCGATCCGGCCTCCGCTGCGACCGCCGGTCGAGGGCTTCGCCGCCGGGCGGCCGCCTCTTCGGGATTCGATCAGGCCGACCGCCCGCTCGGGCAGCCAGGCCGAGGCCGTACCGCTGTCGTCGGAGCCGGAGCCGAACAGGTGGGGGGCCAGCTGGGCCTGGAGGTCGGCGGGGTTCGGGCGGGCCGTCGGGTCCATCTGCATACAGGACTCGATCAGCGGACGCAGTTCGTCCGGCAGGCCCTCCAGGTCCGGGCCCTCGCGCAGCAGCATGAAGACGGTCTCGACCGGGTTGGCGCCGTGGAAGGGCGGGTGGCCGGTGGCGGCGAAGACCAGCATCGAGCCGAGCGAGAAGACGTCGCTCGCGCCGGTCACGCTCCGGGAGTCCTTCGCCTGCTCCGGCGACATGTAGGCGGGCGTACCGACGGCGACGTTGGTCATCGTCAAACGCGTGTTCGATACGCCGGACGCGATGCCGAAGTCGATGACGCGGGGGCCGTCCTCGACGACCAGCACGTTGGACGGCTTGAGGTCCCGGTGGACGAGACCGGCGCCGTGGATCGACTGGAGGGCCTCAGCCACACCCGCCGCCAGCCAGCGCACCGCCTGGGCCGGGAGCGGCCCGCACTCGTTCACTATCTCTTCGAGAGAGGGCGCGGGGACGTACGCGGTGGCCAGCCACGGCACGGCCGCGCGCGGGTCGGCGTCGACGACGGCCGCCGTGTAGAAGCCGGAGACCGCGCGGGCCGCTTCCACCTCACGGGTGAAGCGGACCCGGAACAGCTGGTCCTCGGCGAGTTCCGTACGCACTGTCTTGATCGCCACGCGTCGCCCGGACGCCGAGCGCGCGAGATAGACCAGCCCCATGCCGCCGGCACCCAGCCGTCCGAGCACCTCGAACGGCCCGATCCTGCGCGGATCGTGCTGCGTCAGCTGATCCACCACTCTGCCTGCCACCTCCCCGTACGAGCCGCGTCACCCACATATGTACGCGACCCCGTGCAGCGTCTCACCACCGCACCGCCTTGGCGGCACGCACCCCGATTCTTCCTGTCCGAGGGCGTGGTTGCGAACCCGAGGGCGGAACGGGGTGTCTTGGGACAAAACCACAGCCGTGGCCCCACCGGAAGCTCCGGCTCGCATGGTGGGACGGCACGAGTGGGGCCCAGGTCAGGCCTACGGCGCGGTCCGGCGCTCCAGGAGCGCGAAGGACGCCCCCTGGTCGTCGCTGACCACCGCCACCGTCCCGTACGACGTTTCGAAGGGCGCAACCTGGACGCGTCCGCCGAGCCGGTTCACCGTACCGAGGGCCTCCTGGCAGTCCGCCACCCGGAAGTGGACGACGAAGTGGGGCGGCATCATCGCCGGGAAGACCTCCCCGACGGCCGCGCGCCCGAAGTCCGGCTCGGCGTCCGGGCCGAACAGGGCGTCGTGGAAGAGCTCGCCGTAGAAGGCGTTGGCGACCTCGGTGTCCCGGGCGTACAGCTCGGCCCAGCCGAAGGTGCCGATCTCGTGCCGACGCCCAAAACCCTTGTGCTCGCCCGCCTGCCAGAGGCCGAAGACGGCACCCTCGGGGTCGGTGACCAGGGCGACCCTGCCCAGCGCGTCCCCCACCTCCACGGGCGCGGTGACCACCTGCCCCCCGGCCTCGCGCACCCGCCTGGCCAGCGCTCCCGCGTCCGGGGTGGCGAAGTACACCGTCCACACGGTGGGCATGCGCCCGTCCGTCTTGCGCGAGAGGGAGGCGACGGGCTCGTCGTCCAGCCGGGCGAGCACGGTGGAGTCGAAAGCCTCCTCGAAGGCCCATCCGAAGAGCTCACCGTAGAAGCGCTTGCCCGCCTCCACGTCGGCGAGCTGCGCGTCCACCCAGCACGGGACGCCCTCCCGATATCCCGTTCCGTTCGCGGATGCCCTGTTTTCGGCCATGCCGCCAAAGTAACGGCCCTGCGCGCAACCCGCAGACCAGGCACACCAGCCTCCACGTCCTCGCGCACCCCATTTGCAGTCGGCCGAATCGCGCCCCGATCACGCCTCGGTAAGCTGACGACATGACAGGACAAGTGCGTACCGTCGACGGCCGCGTGGCCGGCCGACGTGGGCAGGCGACCCGGCAGAAGCTGCTCGACTGCCTCAGCGAGATGCTCAGCTCCTCCCCGTACCGGGACGTCAAAGTCATCGATGTCGCCCGGAAGGCGGGCACTTCGCCCGCGACCTTCTACCAGTACTTCCCGGACGTCGAGGGCGCCGTCCTGGAGATCGCCGAGCAAATGGCCGCCGAGGGAGCCGGGTTGACCGAGCTCGTGGAGGGCCGCAGCTGGGTCGGCAAGGCCGGCTGGCAGACCGCGCAGGAACTCGTGGACGGCTTCCTGGAGTTCTGGCGCAAGAACGACGCGATCCTCAGGGTCGTCGACCTCGGCGCGTCCGAGGGCGACAAGCGCTTCTACAAGATCCGCATGAAGATCCTGAACTCCGTCAACAACTCCCTCGCGGACGCCGTCGCGCAGTTGCAGGCCAAGGGCAGGGTGGACAAGGACGTCAACCCGGCCGCGGTCGCCGGGTCGCTCGTCGCGATGCTCGCGGCGGTGGCCTCGCACCAGAAGGGCTTCCAGACGTGGGGCGTCAAGCAGGCCGAACTCAAGCCCAACCTGGCGCTCCTGGTGCATCTGGGCGTGACCGGCAAGAAGCCGACCAAGTAGCACCGGGAGGCCGGCAGCCGCTCTCCGGATCCCGAAGTCCTGTCTCGCGGGCGGTGGTTCACTCACGGGTGGACCACCGCCCGCTGCGCTTTCGGGGACCGGCCGCTCAGCCTGGCAGCGGCCGGTCCTTCACCACGTGCTTCATCACCAGCGTCGACGTCAGCCGCTGCACCCCCGGCAGCGTGGCCAACCGCTCGTCGTACAGCCGCTGGTAGGAGGCGAGGTCGGCGGCCACGACCCGCAGCAGGTAGTCCGGCTCGCCGAACAACCGCTGTGCCTCCAGCACCTCCTGCACATCGCCGAGCGCCCGCTCGAACTCGGCCACGGTGTCCCGGTCCTCCTGCCGCATGGAGACGAAGACCAGCGCCTCGAAGTTCAGGCCGACGGCGGCCGGGTCCACCACGGCCCGGTATCCGCTGATGGCGCCGGCCCGCTCCAGCTCCCGCAGCCGCCGGTGGCACGGCGAGACGCTGAGCCGCACCCGCGCGGCCAGCTCGGTCACGGTCAGCCGCCCATCCTGCTGGAGCTCGGCAAGAATCTTTCTGTCCACGTCGTCCATGAGGCAGATCTTCCCTCGATGAGGCCCCCTACCCGCAAACTTCGACAACACTTTCGAGCCATTCACGCCTAATGTCGCCACCATGGACTCCGGACTGCTCCTCTCCTTCCTCGCCATCGACCTGCTGCTCGTCTGCGTTCCGGGCGCCGACTGGGCGTACGCGATCTCCGCGGGACTGCGCGACCGCTCGCCGTCGACGGCGGTGGCGGGCCTGGTCACGGGGTACGCGCTGCACACGGCCCTCGCCGCGGCCGGCCTGGCGGTGCTGGTGGCGGGTGAGCCGGGGCTGCTGACCGCGCTGACGGCGGCAGGCGCCGGCTACCTGGTGTGGCTGGGATGGGGCGTACTGCGCCGGCCGGGCACGCCGGGGGCCGCCGAGGAGCCGGTCGCCGCGAGCCCGTCCCGCGCCTTTCTGCGGGGCGCGACGATCAGCGGCCTGAACCCCAAGGGGCTGCTGCTCTACCTCTCGGTGCTGCCGCAGTTCCTGGTGACGAAGGGCGACCACCTGCCGGTCCCCGCCCAGACCGCCGTACTCGGCCTGCTCCACATGGTGTGCTGCGCCGCCGTCTACCTGGCCGTGGGCTTCGGGGCCCGCGCGGTCCTCGGCGCCCGCCCGGCGGCGGCGCGGGCGGTCACCCGCACGTCGGGGGCGGCGATGCTGGGGATCGGCGCGTTCCTGCTGGTGCAGCGCCTGGCGACGCTGTGATCCCGGCTCACCGGGCGCGACGGACGATCCTGAACAGCCGTATCTCCCGTTCCACCCGCGCCTGGTACGAGGCGTAGGGCGGCCAGAACTCCAGCACCGCCCGCCACGCCGCCGCCCGCTCGTCCCCCTCCAGCAGCCGGGCCGTGACCGGGACGTCCCGGCCCTTCCAGCTGACCTCGGCCTCGGGGTGGGCCAGGAGGTTGTGGGTCCAGGCCGGGTGGCCGGGGCGGCCGAAGTTGGAGCCGACGAGGATCCAGCAGCGGCCGTCGTCCTCGGGCATGCAGGCGAGCGGCGTACGACGGGGCAGACCGCTGCGGGCGCCGGTCGAGGTGAGGATCACCCCGGGCAGCAGCTGGGCGCTGAGCAGCACCTTGCCACGGGTGAGCCGGTGCACGGCACGGTCGAGCGCGGGGACGACGTGCGGGGCGAGCTTGGCGAAGCCCCGCGTCGAGGACACCTTCTGCACCAGGCGCACGCCGATCACACCGCCACCTCCCGCGCCTCGGCGACCGTGAAGAGCCGGGCCGTCTCGGCGGCGTGCGCCCGCAGCCGGTGCACCGGCCCGAAGAGCAGCTCGTCGCCAGCGGCCCGCTTGAAGTACAGGTGGGCCTCGTGCTCCCAGGTGAAACCGATGCCGCCGTGCAACTGGATCCCCTCGGCGGCGGCGATCCGCAGCGCCTCCAGGGCCTGTGCGAGGGCGAGCCCGCCGACCCGCTCCCCGTGGGCCGTCGCCCACGCCGCGTAGTACGCGGCCGAGCGTGCCGCCTGCACCGCCACGTACACGTCCGCGAGCCGGTGCTTCACCGCCTGGAAGGACCCGATCAGCCGGCCGAACTGCTCCCGACGCCCGACGTACTCCACGGTCCGCTCCAGCGCCCGGTCGGCGGCCCCCACGGCTTCACAGGCCAGGACGGCGGCGGTCCGCTCCCCGGTGTCGGCGAGGGCGCCCAGCACCTGCGCGCTCTCCTCCCCCAGCGGTTCCGCCTCCACGTCCCGCAGTTGCACCCGCCCCTGCGGTCGTGTCGCGTCCAGCGCCGTCTGCCGCGTCCGGACGACGCCGGCCGCGTCCCCCGGCACCAGGAACAGCAGGGTGCGGGAGCGGACGAACCCCCCGGCGTGCGCGGCGACCACCAGCAGCCCGGCGCTGTGCCCGTCCAGCACCTGGTCGACCTGCCCGTACAGCCGCCAGCCGCTCTCCGTCCGCCGCGCCTGCACACCTCCGGCGCGTCCGCCACCGGCCCAGTCGCCGCCGCCCGCGCCGGTGAGGGCGAGGGCGGTGGCGAGCGCCGTACCGGGGACGGCGAGGGCGGCCGTGAGCGTGCCGCCGCAGAGGCGGGGCAGCAGCCGGGCGCGTTGGGCTGCGGTGCCCAGGGCGGCGATCAGCGGCGCGGCGAGCGCGGCGGTGGCCAGCAGCGGTGAGGGGGCCAGCACGCGCCCCGTCTCCTCGCAGGCGAGGGCGAGTTCGGTCGACGAGCAGCCGACACCGCCGTACGCCTCGGGGAGGGCGAGCCCGGGCAGGCAGAGCCGGCCGGCGAGGTCCGCCCACAGGGCGGGGTCGTGTCCGGCCGGGGTGTCGAGGGCCGCGCGCAGCTCGCGGGGGCCGCAGCGGCTGTGCAGCAGCTCGCGGAGGGTGCGGCGGATCTCGTCCTGTTCGGGGGTGAAGCGGGCGTCCATGGCTCTTCCCTCCGTATCTGACGGGCCGTCATATTAGGAGGGTCGCAGCGATATGCCCAGGGGTTGGAGGCCTCGCATGACCGCCCGGAGCCGGAAAGTCGCCGTCGTCGGGGTGTCCCTCTCCGACTGCGGCCGCCTGGACGACACGACCCCGTACGCCCTGCACGCCCAGGCGGCCCGCCGCGCCCTCGCCGACGCCGGGCTGGGCCGCGCGGTGGTGGACGGCTTCGCCTCCGCCGGCCTGGGCACCCTCGCCCCCGTCGAGGTGGCCGAGTACCTGGGCCTGCGTCCCACCTGGGTCGACTCCACCTCCGTCGGCGGCTCCACCTGGGAGGTGATGGCGGCCCACGCCGCGGACGCGATAGCGGCCGGGCACGCGCGGGCCGTGCTCCTGGTCTACGGCTCGACGGCCCGCGCGGACGTCAGGGCCGGCCGGCGGACGGGGAACCTCTCCTTCGGCTCCCGGGGCCCCGCGCAGTTCGAGGTCCCCTACGGCCACACCCTGATCGCCAAGTACGCCATGGCCGCCCGCCGCCACATGATCGAACACGGCACCACGATCGAGCAGTTGGCGCAGGTCGCCGTCCAGGCCAGGGCGAACGCGGCACTGAACCCCGAGGCCATGTTCCGTGACCCGATCACCGTGGACGACGTCCTGTCGGGTCCGATGATCGCGGACCCCTTCACCAAGCTGCACTGCTGCCTGCGCTCCGACGGCGGGGCGGCGGTGCTGCTGGCCGCCGAGGATGTCGTACGGGACTGCCGTACGGCACCGGTGTGGATCCTCGGCACGGGCGAGCACGTCTCGCACTGCGCCATGTCCGAATGGCCCGACTTCACGACGGGCCCGGCGGCGGTGAGCGGACGACTCGCCTTCGAACGCGCCGGCGTGCGGCCCCAGGAGATCGACTTCGCGGAGATCTACGACGCCTTCACCTACATGACCCTGGTGACCCTGGAGGACCTCGGCTTCTGCGGGAAGGGCGAGGGCGGGGCCTTCGTGGAGAAGGGACGGCTGCTGGTGCGGGGCGGGGAACTTCCGGTCAACACGGACGGCGGCGGCCTGTCGGCCCAACACCCCGGGATGCGGGGGCTGTTCCTTCTGGTCGAGGCGGTGCGGCAGCTGCGCGGCGAGGGCGGCGAGCGCCAAGTCCGGTGCCGCGCAGGGAGTCTGCCGCGCCTCGCAGTCGCTTCGGCGACCGGGGGATGGTTCTGCTCGTCGGGGACGTTGGTACTGGGCAGGGATTGAGACGATGATCGAGACAACTCGAACCACCCAGCGCCCACCCGCTGCCGGCGTCGCGTGCGCCAGCGGGATCGGCTGGGGCCCGAAGACCCGCTCCGACAACGAACTGCGCAAGGGATGCGGGACCAGGTCTCCGAATCCGTAGGAGAAGCGCATGGCCGAACACCCCCCCACGCGGTACTCACCCGAAGGCACACCACTGGGGGGCACCGCGGACGGCATCCGGCTCGGCAACAGCTACGCCACTGACACCCCACGTGCCCGCAAGCTGTGGTGGCGCATCAGGAACGTACTGCGTCGGCCGGTGAAGAACAGCGAGCAGCGCCACTGACGTGGAAACACGGACGGGCCCTCTCCGCAGGAACACTCTGCGGAGAGGGCCCTCTTACGGCTCGGCCCTCGTGAGAACTGAATCAGCGTGAAGACGGCCCCCGCCACCCTCGACCAGCTCCGGGAGATCTCGGCCCGCTACCTTCCGGCCGAGAAGGTCGACGGCTATGTCGAGTCCGCCTGGAAGGACCACGGCGAGCAGGTCGTGCTGCACATGCGGCCCGAACGCTGGGTGTCGTCCGACCTCGGTCAGGTGTGAGCCGGAGCCGCGGGACACAATCGGGGCATGGCAACGGATCTTCATGAGCTGCTGAGGTCGCTGCGGGTCTGGGACGTCGACCTGCCCTCCTTCGACCCGGGCGCCGCGCCCGCCGACCCGCTCACCCTCTTCACGGACTGGTTCGCGCAGGCGGTCGAGGCCGGGCAGGTGGAGCCCCACACGATGTCCCTCGCCACGGTGGACGAGAAGGGCCTGCCCGACGTACGGACTGTGATGCTGCACGGCGCCGACGCGTCCGGCTGGTCCTTCGCGACCCACGCGGGCAGCCGCAAGGGCCGTCAGCTCGCCGCCCGTCCGCACGCGGCCCTCGGCTTCTACTGGGCGGCGCAGGGCCGCCAGGTGCGGGTGCGGGGCGCGGTGACGGCCGCCCCGTCCACCGAGTCCCAGGCCGACCTGCACGCCCGCTCGACCGGGGCGCTGGCGGCGGCCCTGACCGGCCGCCAGAGCGAGGTCCTGTCCTCGCTGGAGGAGCTGGCGCGGGAGTCTCGGGCGGCCTGGGAACGGGCCCGGCACGAACCGGACGCCCCGGTCCCGTCCTGGACCCTCTACCGCCTGCGGCCCGAGGAGGTGGAGTTCTTCCAGGGCGACGCGCAGCGCCGCCACGTTCGGCTCGTCTATCGCCGTACGCCGGACGGCTGGGCCAGGGAACTGCTCTGGCCCTGAGGGCCCGCGCCCGTCAGTAGGTGCGGTTCCGCCGGAAGTCGTACGCCGCGAAGTCGACCACCGCCCGGTACCCGATGCGCTGGTAGAGGCCGTTGCTCGTGCGGTTGGCCAGGTCCGTGAAGAGCAGCACCTCACGCGCCCCGGAGGTGAGCACGGCCCGGCTGACCCGGGCGGTGACCGCGCCCGCGTACCCGCGCCGGCGCAGTGGGGCCGGGGTGTAGACGGGGGCGACCCGGACCTGGCCGGCGACGACCGGGGTCACGCCGGCCATGGAGAGGGGGGTGCCGTCCTCGGCCTCCCAGAGGGTGACGCCTCCGTAGGCGATCCGTGAGTCGGCCCACGCCTCGGCGTCACGGGCGGCGTGATGCCCAGCCTCCTCGACGAACTCGGCGTACCAGCGCGCCAGCAGCTCCCGGTCGTGCGGGCCGGCGATCCGTGCCCGGCCCGCCGGGGCGGGCTGCGGAAGGGTCAGGTTGCCCAGCCGGTACAGGCGTTGGCGCTGGCTGACCGCGGCCCGTACGCCCGCGTGCCGCCGCCAGGCGGCGACGAAGGCCTCGGCGGTCTCGTGCGCCGCGATGACACCGGGCACCGGGTGGCCGAGGGCCACCAGGTGGGCGGCCAGGGCGTCGGCTTCCTCGGGGGTGAGGGGGGTGACGTTCAGCCGGTAGGGCGGGGTGCGGAAGTAGGCGGCACGCACCTGCCCGTCCAGCTCCAGTACACCGAAGACGGGCGCCTCGTCGCCGTACGCGCGAAGCCCGTTCGTGCGCAGTGACTCGGTGACCGTCAGGGCGACGGTGTGCAGATCGGGGCGTGAGCGCAGGAAGCCACCGGCGTGGGCGAGAAAGCCGGTGAGGTCCTCGGTGCAGTACCAGTGGTCCGGGCGCATAGCTCATGATCCCGCGCCCCGGGGGCAGTTGTGCACGGTTTTCCGCCGTGGATACGAACCCGACACAAGAGCCCACTCCCAGGCGGGCGTCGAGGGGCGCCGTGTTCACGCCGCGCGGGCCGGCTGGTTGACGTCCGGGGCGCCCGTCGCCGCTCGCGCGCGCAGGTCCTTGTCCCGGTATGCGAGGAGTCGTGGCCGACGGCGTGGTCGCGTTCGAGCGGTGCACCGGCGAGGCCGGCTTCGAACCCCTGCGGGTCACTTCGCGGGGCGGAACACCGGGACCCCGTCCCGGAAGGCGACCTGAAGGTCCATCCCGGCGTACAGCCGCCCGGGGTCCGCGCACTCCACCACCTCCGTCGTCATCCGCGGGCCCTCGGCGAGGTCGACGACCGCGGCGACGTACGGTGTCCGCTCCCCGAACGGCGGCAGGTCGTTGCGGTGGACGACGGACCAGGTGTAGAGGGTGGCCCGGCCGCTCGCGGGCCGCCAGGTCACGTCCTCGCTCCAGCAGTGCGGGCAGAACTCGCGGGGGTAGTGGTGGCAGCGACCGCACGCCCGGCAGGCCCGGACGAGCAGCCGTCCGTTCGCCGCCGCGTCCCAGTAAGGCCGGGTGAACGCGTCGGGTTCGGGGACGTCGTACCGCATCAGAACAGCCCCAGCGCGCTGTCCACCGACCACGACTGCCACGACATCCCGAACAGCGCGACCAGTGAGATCAGCGCCATCATCGAGTTCTGGCCCTGCTCGGCCCAGTCGTGGATCATCAGGGCGAAGTAGAGGCCGTTGAGCAGCAGCGCGCCGACGAGGGCGACCGGGGTCAGGAACCCGAGGACGAGCCCGAGCCCGAGGGCGAGTTCCGCGTACAGGACGACGTACGCCATGGCCCGTGGCCGGGGCGCCACGACGGCCCGGAATCCGGAACGTACGGCGTTCCAGCGGTGCTTGGCAGCCACGTCCGCCGCCCACCTGATCCCGGCGCCCTCGAACCAGCTCTTCTTGTCCTTGTGCCGCCAGCTCTCCAGCCACCACAGCCCGAGGCCTATGCGGAGCACGGCCAGCCATTGCGCACCCGTGAGCCAGATCGCGTCCATGGATCTGACGGTACGTCAGATAAGGGTGGCCGACAACGCCCGTGCGGCGCAGTCCCGAACGGCGCGGCCCGGCAGGCGAGGGCGGCCCGCCCGGCTTCCGGAAGCGGGGCACTGCCCGCCCTCCCTCAGGGCGACGCCTCGAAGCCGCCGGACAGGTCGAGAAGGAACGGGGAGCCCGGTGCCGTCGGGGCCCAGCCCTCCCGCAGGGCCCGCTCGACGGCACGGGCCACATCGGACGGCAGCACGGGCCGCGTCTCCCGCCCGATCCAGTTGTCGGCACGGGGCCGGTCGGTGACGACCACGAGGACCGCCCCGACGGCATCCGCGCACTCCACCGCGAAGCTGCACGGAGCCCAGCACAGCCCCTGCACCGAGGTCGGCCGGCGTCGCACCCGCCAGCGGTAGGCCGTGCCGTCGACGACGATGCGCCGTGCGCCCCTGCGTCCCAGTGCCATGGACCCTCCTCGGGGCAGAGGATGCCAGGGGAACGGCCTGGCGCGCCGCTCCTTACCTCCCGCGTAATCGACCGCCACGCACTCCCCCGGCAGGATCGGGCACACCGGCGGGGACCCCCGCCGCAGCCCGCCGCAGCCCGCCCAAGTCGCGAGGAGAGAGTCATGACCGCCGAGTCCGCCGCCGTGAGGGAACGTCCGGGCACCGCCGCCTGTTCGGTCACCGAGGCCACCCGGGCCGTCGTACTGGAGTTCCTGGCCGCCCGGCTGGCCGGGGACACCGGGCGGCTGGTCGAGCTCTTCGCCGAGGAGGTGGACTGGGTGCTGGCCGAGAATCCCGGGGTCCCCTGGATCCGCCCGCGCTCCACCGGCGCCGAATGCGCCGCGCAGTTCACCGATCTGATGCGGTACACGGTCCCCGAGGACGCCCGGGCCCGCGTGGACGCCTTCCTCGTCGACGGCACCGACGCCGTCCTGACGGGGCACCTCTCGGGGACCGTGTGCGCGACGGGGAAGTCCTTCGAGGGGCCGTTCGCGCTGCGCCTCACCGTCGAGGACGGCCGGATCACGCGCCACCACCTCTACGAGAACAGCCTCTCGATCGCCCGGGCCTGTGCCCCCGGAGATTGAGGACGAGCCCTCCGCTTCCCGCTCCGCTCCCCCTCCACTTCCCGCTCCGCTTCCCCCCTCGTCACACCCCGCCGGGATCCGCGCCACATCCACCGCCGCGCCACAACCAGGCGACCTACGTCACAGACCCCGCCCGCAACTCCTACAGTCGTGATCGATCCGCAACCAATTCCGGTCTTGACCGAGACCCATCAACCGACAGCGTGATTACGCTCCCGACCATGGCCGACTCCACAGCGTCCCCGAACCACACGGACCATCCCGTCTACGTCATCGGCGGCGGCCCAGGTGGACTCTCCGTCGCACACACCCTGCGCGCCCAAGGACTGCGTGCCGTCGTGCTGGAGAAGTCGGACCGGATAGGCGCCTCCTGGCGGGGCCACTACGACCGGCTTCACCTGCACACCACCCGCCGGCTGTCGGGCCTGCCGGGGCTGCCGATGCCGCGTCGCTTCGGACGCTGGGTGTCCCGGGACGACGTCGTGCGCTACCTGGAGAAGTACGCCGAGCACCACGACCTGGAGATCGTCACCGGCGTCGAGGTCTCCCGCGTCGAGCCCTCCCCTGACGGCTCCGGCTGGCTGCTGCGCGCCACCGGCGGCCGCGAACTGACCGGCGCCGCGGTCGTCGTGGCCACCGGCCACAACCACACGCCGCGCATCCCCGACTGGCCCGGACGGGACACCTACAGCGGCGAGTTCCTGCATGCCCGCGCGTACCGCAACCCGGCGCCCTACACCGGCCGCGACGTCCTGGTCGTCGGCGTCGGCAACACCGGCGCCGAGATCGCCGTGGACCTGGCGGAGGGCGGGGCCTCGCGGGTACGGCTGGCGGTGCGCACCACTCCGCACATCGTGCGCCGCTCCACCGCCGGGTGGGCCGCCCAGTTCACCAGCATCCTCGTACGGCGGCTGCCGGTCGGGCTCGTCGACCGGCTCGCCAGGCCGCTGGCCAGGCTCAGTGTGCCCGACCTGTCGGCGCAAGGGCTGCCGCGCCCCGACACCGGCCTGTACAGCCGGGTCGAGGAAGGCGCCGTCCCGGTGCTGGACGTCGGTCTCGTCGACGCGGTACGCAAGGGCCGCGTGGAGATCGTGGCCGCCGTCGACGGCTTCGAGGGCGACAAGGTGATCCTCGCCGACGGCAGCCGCCTCTCGCCGGACGCCGTCATCGCCGCCACCGGCTACGTCCGCGCCCTGGAGGGCCTCGTCGGACACCTCGGCGTCCTCGACCCGCGCGGCAGGCCGACCGCCCGGGGCGGCCGCACCCCGGCGAACGCGCCCGGCCTCTACTTCACCGGCTTCACCAACCCGATCAGCGGCAACCTCCGGGAGATGGCGATCGACGCGACGAAGATCGCCAAATCCGTCGCCCGGGACAGGTCGCTGCGGGTCTCACGGCTGCCGGTGACGTAGACCGCTCAACTCTCCTACGTGGTCCCTTTGTTACTTCCGCGTCAGAAGTGGCGGGAGGGCTGTACCGCGCCCCGGCACGGAGCCAGAATGTGAGCCCTGTTCAACTTTTCGGCTCCACTCCCCTCTCGCACGACGGAGGACGCACGTGGCACGTGAAGGACAGCAACCCGAAAGCCCGTCCCCTCGGGCCCCCCGGAACCCGCGGCTCTCCCGAGCCCCCCGCCTCTCCCGGCGCTCCCTGCTCGGGGGCGCCGCGGCGGCAGCGGGCGGCGCGGCCCTCACCACGACCGCCGCCGGTACGGCCTCGGCGGCCGTGTCGCGCGACGTGGACGTCGCGATCGTCGGCGCCGGGCTGGCCGGCCTCACCGCGGCCCGCGACCTGGTGGCCGCCGGCCGGTCGGTCACCGTCCTGGAGGCCCGCGACCGCGTCGGCGGCCGGGTCGTGGGACTGAACCTGGCGAACGGCGGTGTCACCGAGGGCGGCGGCGAGTTCATCGGCCCCACCCAGGACCGCGTCAAGGCGCTCGCCGACTCACTCGGCGTGCAGACGTTCACGACGTACAACACGGGCGACAACCTCCTGTACAAGGACGGCAGGAAGACCCCCTACGCCACCGACGGCCTGCTCGGTGCCGTCCCGCCCGTCGACGCCGCCGGGCTCGCGAACGCCGCGATCGTGCAGGCCAAGCTGAACGACCTGGCCAGGCAGATCCCGGTCGACGCGCCCTGGACCGCGGCGAAGGCCGACGAATGGGACCGGCAGACCTTCGAGACCTGGCTGCGCGCCAACGCCGTCGTCCCGTCGGCCAAGTTCCTCTTCGACGTGGCCTGCACGTCGATCTTCTCGGCCGAGCCCAGGGAACTCTCCTTCCTGTTCGTCCTCTTCTACATCGCCGCCGCCGGCGACGCCTCCCACCCCGGCACCCTGGAACGCCTCACCGAGACCGCGAACGGCGCCCAGGAACTGCGCTTCGTCGGCGGTTCCCAGCTGCTGCCGGTCAGGCTCGCCGCCCGGCTCGGCGACCGGGTGGTGCTGAACGCCCCGGTGCGCACGATCACCCGGTCCGGCGCCGGGTACGCGGTGAGGGCCGACGGCATCACCGTCACCGCCCGGCGGGTCGTCGTCGCCGTGCCCCCGCCGATCGCCGCCCGCATCACCTACGACCCCGTCCTCCCGGCCGCCCGCGACCAGCTCACCCAACGCCTGCCGATGGCCTCGGTCGGCAAGGCGATCGCGATCTACGACACCCCGTTCTGGCGGGCCGACGGCCTCAACGGCCAGGTGGTCAGCGACACCGGCGTGATCAGCTCCACGTTCGACAACTCCCCGCCCGACGCCTCCTTCGGCGCCCTGATGGGCTTCATCGAGGCCGACGAGGCGCGCAAGCTCGACGCGGCGAGCGAGGCGGAGGTCAGGGCGGCCGTGCTGAAGGACTACACGACGTACTTCGGCGAGAAAGCGGCCTCCCCCACCTCCTTCGTCCTGCAACGCTGGAACAACGAGCCCTACACCCGCGGCGGCCCCGTCTCCATCGCCGCGCCCGGCGTCCTGACCCAGTACGGCCCCGCCCTGCGCGCGCCGGTCGGCGGCATCCACTGGGCCGGGACGGAGACCTCCACCTACTGGATGGGCTTCATGGACGGGGCGGTGCGCTCGGGCGAGCGGGTGGCGAAGGAGGTGCTGGCGGTGCTCTGAGCGGCACGGCCGCGCACGGCCCCGGCCAACTTTGCGTGCACAGCCGTTCCTGACATGGCGTCAGTTCATTTAATCTGACACTGCGTCAGTTAATCACTGTCACACAGGAGCGGGCGGACCGATGCTTGGATCAACCCACGGCACCCTCACCACCGACTCCCGCCGGACCCGGGTCATCGCCTGCGGCGAGCAACCCGGGCCCGCCGTCCACGGCCGGCCCGCCGAGGTCGACGATCTCGACGTCAGCGGCCGTCCGCTGTACTCCGACGTGCCCGACCTGGACCGCTTCTTCCGGCCGGAGTCGGTCGCCGTGATCGGCGCCTCCGACGCCGAGGGCCGGCCCCACACCGGGATCACCCGGCAGCTGATCGCCTGGTCCGAGCGGGTCGGCGCCCGGCTCCACCCGGTGCACCCCAGCCGCCCGACCGTCTTCGGCCTTCCCTGCTCCCCTTGTGTCGCCGACCTGCCCGAGGAGGTCGACCTCGCCGTACTGCTGATCGCCGACCCCCTTCCGGTGATCGAGCAACTGGCCGAGACCAAAGCGAAGTTCGCGGTCGTCTTCGCCTCCGGGTTCGCGGAGACCGGCGAGGAGGGCGCCGCCGCCCAGGAGCGGCTCACCGCCGCCGTCGAACGCTCCCGGATGCGGCTGCTGGGCCCCAACACCAACCTCAACGCCTTCGAGCGGTTCCGCGACGACCTGGACGGCCCCGGGATCGCCCTGATCACCCAGTCCGGGCACCAGGGCCGTCCCGTCTTCGCCCTCCAGGAGCTCGGCGTCCGGCTGACCCACTGGGCGCCCACCGGCAACGAGGCCGACCTGGAGACGGCGGACTTCATCTCCTACTTCGCCGAGCGGCCCGAGGTCGGCGCGATCGCCTGTTACGTCGAGGGTCTCAAGGACGGCCGCGCCTTCCTGCTGGCCGCCGACCGCGCCGCCCGCCGCAAGGTGCCCGTCGTCGCCGTCAAGGTGGGCCGCACCGAGACCGGCGCCCGCACGGCCGCCTCGCACACCGGCAAGCTGACCGGCGCCGACGCGGTGGTCGACGCCGCGATGCGGCAGTACGGGGTGATCCGGGTCGACGGCCTGGACGAACTCCAGGACACCGCGACCCTGTTGGCCCGCGCCCGGCCGCCGCGCGCCGAGGGCGTCGTCGTCTACTCGATCTCGGGCGGCACGGGCGCCCACTTCGCCGACCTGGCGAGCGAGGCGGGGCTGCGGCTGCCGGTGCTGTCCGAGGCCAGGCAGGCCGAGCTGCACCAGTGGATACCCGAGTACCTGAGCGTGGTTAATCCCGTCGACAGCGGGGGCCACCCGGTCGGCGACCGGCGTGGCCAAAAGATCATCGACGCGATTCTCGACGACCCCGAGGTCGGGGTGCTCATCTGCCCGGTGACCGGCCCCTTCCCGCCGCTCAGCGACCGGCTCGTCCAGGACCTGGTGGACGCGGCGGAGCGGACCGACAAGCTGGTGTGCGTGGTGTGGGGGTCACCGGTCGGCACCGAGCCGGCCTACCGCGAGGTCCTGCTCGGCTCCTCGCGCGTGGCGACCTTCCGCACGGTGGCGAACTGCATCACCGCGGTGCGCGCCTACCTCGACCACCACCGTTTCGTCGCCGGCTACCGCTCCCCCTTCGACCGGGCACCCCGCACCCCGTCCCCCTCCTTCCGCAGGACGCGCGAGCTGATGCGGCCGGGACAGCAGCTGAGCGAGCACGCGGCCAAGCAGCTGCTGAGGGCGTACGGCATCCGGGTCCCGCGTGAGCAACTGGTGACCAGCGCGGCGGCGGCCGTACGGGCGGCGGCCCAGGTCGGCTATCCCGTGGTGATGAAGGCGTCCGGCGCGATCGCCCACAAGACCGAGCTCGGCCTGGTCAAGATCGGGCTGACCTCGGCCAGTCAGGTCCGGGACGCCTACCGGGAGCTGACCGACATCGCCCGCTACGAGGACCTCGCCCTGGACGGTGTGCTGGTCTGCCAGATGGTCGAGCGGGGCGTCGAGATGGTCGTCGGCGCCACGCACGACGCGCTCTTCGGGCCGACGGTGACGGTCGGGCTCGGCGGGGTCCTGGTCGAGGTGCTGCGCGACACCGCCGTACGGGTACCGCCCTTCGGCGAGGAGCAGGCGCGCGACATGCTCGCCGAACTGCGCGGGCGGGCCCTGCTCGACGGGGTACGGGGGCGCCCCCCGGCGGATCTGGACGCGCTCGTCGAAGTCGTCCTGCGGGTGCAGCGCATGGCTCTGGAACTGGAGGGCGACCTCGCGGAACTCGACATCAATCCGCTGATGGTGCTGCCCCGGGGGCAGGGCGCGGTGGCGCTCGACGCGTTGGTGGTGTGCCGCTGACATGGGTGCCGACGACGACAGGGGCCTGCCCCGTTCCGCGCGTGTGCCCGACGACCCCGACCCGTCCTGGGTGCTGCACGCCGTGGACGACCAGGTCTGCCGGATCACGCTCAACCGCCCTGAAGCCCTCAACGCCCTCACCCCCGGCCAGCGCGAGCACGTCATCCGGCTGCTCGCCGACGCGTCCGCCGACCCGGAGGTGCGGGCCGTCGTACTGACCGGGACGGGCCGCGGTTTCTGCGCCGGGGCCGATCTGCGCGGCGGGGCGGCCACCGGGGAACGCGTCCCCGGCGACGTCGCCCGGACGATCCGCCTGGGCGCCCAGCGGCTCGTCGCCGCCGTCCTGGACTGCGAGAAGCCGGTGATCGCGGCGGTGAACGGCACCGCGGCGGGGCTCGGCGCGCATCTCGCCTTCGCCTGCGACCTCGTACTGGCCGCCGAATCGGCCACGTTCATCGAGGTGTTCGCACGCCGCGGCCTCGTCCCCGACGGCGGCGGCGCCCACCTCCTGCCCCGCCTCATCGGCCCGCAGCGCGCGAAGGAGCTGATGTTCTTCGGCGACGCCCTCGCCGCGTCCGACGCCGAGCGTCTCGGCCTGGTCAACCGGGTCCTGCCGGACGCGGAACTGGACAAGACGGCCCGCGCCTGGGCCGCACGCCTCGCCACCGGCCCGACCCGCGCCCTCGCCCTGACCAAGCAGCTCGTCAACGCCTCGCTCGACACCGACCGCGCCGCCGCCTTCGCCGCGGAGGCCGCCGCGCAGGAGATCAACATGACGACGCAGGACGCGAGGGAAGGCGTACGGAGCTTCGTGGAGCGCCGCGCGCCACGGTACCGGGGCCGCTGACCGCCGAACTCCCCTGTGAGCACATGGAGTTCGCGTGAAGGGTTGGGGATTCCGCGAGGATGCCGGGAGCACGACGTGCCACGCTGGGCGCGCGACGCGGGATCCCCCTCCGAAAGGCCGAGGACGCCATGAAGCGCACCCCTTCGAGCAGCGCTCAGCCCTCTGCTCGACGTCCGTCGAGCCGCGGCGGCAGGGCGGAGGGTTCGTCATGACCCGGCCCGGACCCGCGGACCGGCCCTTACCCGTCAAGCGGCGCACCCCGGTCAACCGAGGAGTCGCCATCGCCGCCGGGGCCCTCCTGTGGGCCGTGGGCTGGCTGTTCGTCGTCCTGGCCCTCCAGGCGGGACACGAGGCCGCGGACGCCGAGTACACCGGCACACCCGTCTGCGACGGCCAGTTCATGCGCCCCGGCGACTCCTGCATGGTGTTCGGCAACGGGGCCGGCGAGTCCGGCACGTACGAGGAGATCGTCGCCGACAACGAGCGGGACGCGAAGGCCGAGGCATGGGCCTGGGCGGAGGTCGAGGGCGGGATCGGCGCCGCGCTGGTCCTCTTCGGCGCCTGCGCGTTCGGTTCCGGCGGGCGTCTGCGGGCACGGATCAGCGCCTGGGTGTTCACCCTGGCCGCGGTGGTGCCGCTGCTCGGGGTGGCGGCCCTCGTGTGGTGGCTCCAGTCGCGCGCCAACGCGGCGTCGCCCGTGCCCGTGGGCATCGGCGGCATGATCCTCACGGAGATGCCCGACGTGTCGTACTCGGCGTGGCTGACCGCGCTCGCGGTGGCGATCGTCGCCCTGGGGTACCTCACCCACCTCTTCGACACCGGTACGCCGGCGACGACCGCGCCGGGACGGCAGAACGCGGGCTCACGGCCCGCTTCGAGCACCTGGGGCGGATCGGTCCCCACGCAGACCTACCGCAAGGAGGCGGAGCAGGAGGAGCGGCTCAAGGCCCTGGTTGCGCGGCAGAAGGAGGCGTCCGCGGCCTTCGACAAAGGAGAGACCGACGACCGCTGGGCCGCGGACCGCGTCAGCCTCGACCCCCTTTCGCAGGCCCGTTTCGCGGAGCGGGGCCCGCGGACGACGAGGGCGCTCGGCGCCGCCGTGTACCTGGTGGCCTGCGCCCTGGGCATCGGGCACGCGGCCCTCGGGATCACCATGCCCCTGCAGGCCGCTCCGGCGCTCGCCGCCCTGGCCGGCTGGGCCGTCTTCACCGCCCGCGGGGTGCGGAGCCTCCCGGCCGGCGCGGTCGCCCGGCCGTACGGTGCTTTCGCGTCCCTGTCCCTGGTGGCGGCCGTCGCCACCGCGCTGTCCCTGCCCGCGGTCACCTGGTCCGGGCTGCTGAACACGGTGGCGTTCACGTGCGGTTTCCTGACCCTCGCGGTGTGGTTCGGCCAGTCGTTGCCGCGCCCGCCCGTGGCCGGGCGGATCATCTGCTCGCTCAACGGTGCGGTGCAACTGCTCGCCACGGCCGCACTGGTCGTCGCCGCCCGGGCTCCCGGCTCCCGGGGTCTGCCGGAGCTGCTGGCGTACGCCGTGGCGGCCCTGTTCGCCCTGAGCGGCTGGATCTCCTACGGCACCGCAACCAAGACCGAGTCACGGGGCGCGGTCCCGGCCCGCGTCTGCGCCTCCTGCCTCGCCGCGTCGGCACTCGCCCTCGCCGGCCTCGCGAGCTGGGTCGTCCTCGCCGACCTCGGGCCGCTGGGCTGGGTGGTCGCGGCCGGGTACGCCCTCGCGGCCCTGACGCAGGCACGGGGCGCCTTCCAGCGTCTGAGGGGCGGCGTGCGTACGGCGGAGGACCGGCGGACGGCGCCTCGATGACGCCCCGGGGCCTTCACATCTGACTGCACGTCAGATTCAATGGACGATGTGATGGGACAAGCAGGCACGGCCGAAGCCGCCGTCCGCTACCTCAGGTCCGGCCCTCGCCGCGGCCCCGTCGAGGCGCTGCCTCGGCCCGAGCTGCGGTGCGTGCGCGACGACGAACGCGAGCCGCTGGACCGGACCGAGTTCCGGCGTGTGCTGGGGCACTTCGCGACCGGCGTCACGGTGATCACGGCACCCCCGGCCGACGACACCGGCTCCCCCGCCGGTTTCGCCTGCCAGTCCTTCTCCTCCCTCTCCCTCGACCCGCCCCTGGTCGCCTTCATGGTCGGCCGTACGTCGACGACATGGCCGCGCATCGCGCGCGCGGGCGGCTTCTGCGTGAACGTCCTGAGCGCCGGGCAGGGCGAGCTGTGCCGCGCCTTCGCGGTGAGCGGCGCCGACAAGTTCGCGGGCGTCGCCCACGACACGGCTCCGGTGTCCGGCGCGCCACGCCTGGCGGGCACGCTCGCCTGGATCGACTGCGCGATCCACGCCGTGCACACCGGCGGCGACCATCTGATCGTGGTGGGCCGGGTGGACGCCCTGGGGGCGAGCGACGGGGACGAGGCGCCGCTGCTGTTCCACAAGGGGCGGTTCCTCTGAGCCCACGGGGGTGATGACAGGCAGCTCTCGCTCCCTGGGCCCTGTCGTCACCTTCCCGTCGTCCGCCCGAAGGGCGGGCACGGCGGCGGCGACGGGGGGCTCTGCGCGAGCCGGGCAAAGCTCGGTTCGCTGGGGAGCATGCGATCGCAAGGCACCCGAGCGCCTCGTGGCGGAGTCACGTGGGCGGTTCGGCAACGCGGTGAGCGCGCGTGCCGGACCCCGCCGGGCAGGCAGGAACGTGGCGCCAGGACCCAGCGGCGCCGGCCGGCAGCCCTCGGTCCCCGAGCAGCGCTACGAGCCCTGGAGGGCCCCCGCCGTCCGGGCCGCCGGCCGGCGGATCACCAGTGCCATCAGCGCGGCCGCCGCGCACAGCGCCCCCGACGCCCACCACACGATGTCGTACGACCCGAAGACGTCCCGCGCGACCCCGCCGAGGAAGGCCACCAGCGCGGCGCCGACCTGGTGGGAGGCGAGGACCCAGCCGAAGACGATCGCGCTGTCGTCGCCGTACTGCTCCCGGCACAGGGCGATGGTGGGCGGGACGGTGGCGACCCAGTCGAGGCCGTAGAAGACGATGAAGAAGATCATCGGCAGGTGGATCGTCGGGAAGAGCAGCATCGGCAGGAAGAGCAGCGAGATCCCGCGCAGGGCGTAGTAGACCGCGAGCAGGCGGCGCGGCTCGAAGCGGTCGGTGAGCCAGCCGGAGGCGATGGTGCCGAGGACGTCGAACACGCCGATGACGGCGAGCAGCGAGGCGGCGGCCGGGACCGGCATGCCGTGGTCGTGGGCGGCGGGCACGAAGTGCGTCTGGATGAGGCCGTTGGTGGAGGCCCCGCAGATGGCGAAGGTGCCGGCGAGCAGCCAGAAGGGACCGGTACGGGCCGCCGAGAAGAGCACCCGCACCGCCCTGCGGGCGGCCCCCGGTACCGGCGCCGGCTTGGGCACGAACTCCGTCGCGCCGTACGGCCGCAGGCCCACGTCGGCCGGGTGGTCGCGCAGCAGCAGCCAGACGAAGGGCACGACGGCCAGGGCAGCGAGCGCGACCGTGACGGCGGCCGGCCGCCAGTCGCCCGCATCGACCATGAGGGCCATCACCGGCAGGAAGACCAGCTGGCCGGAGGCCGAGGCGGCGGTGAGGATGCCGGTGACCAGGCCGCGCCGTTCGGTGAACCAGCGGTTGGTGACCGTGGCCGCGAAGGCCAGCGCCATCGACCCGGTGCCGAGACCCACCAGCAGGCCCCAGCACAGCAGCAGTTGCCAGGCGGCCGTCATCCACACCGTCAGGCCCGAGCCGAGCGCGATCAGCACGAGCGCGACCGCGACCACCCGGCGGATGCCGAAGCGGTCCATCAACGCGGCGGCGAAGGGGGCGGTGAGGCCGTACAGGGCGAGGTTGACGGAGACCGCGGCGGCGATCGTGCCACGCGACCAGCCGAACTCCTGATGCAGCGGATCGATCAGCAGCCCCGGCAGGGAGCGGAAGGCGGCGGCGCCGAGGATCGTCACGAAAGCGACGGCGGCGACGAACCAGGCGCGGTGGATGCGGCCGCGCCGTGGGCTCGGCGGGGTCAGGTCGACGGCGGTGGCTTCGGTTGTCTGCGTCACGACAACGAGCTTCGGGCCTGCGCTCCCCTCGATCCATTGGCCCGAAGGACAGTATTCGTTAGGATCGGGCCATGCGCCGCCGTGAACCGGAGTTCCGCCCGCACCGCGTGGCCGTCCTCGCGCTGGACGGCCTGCTCCCCTTCGAACTGGGTATCCCGCACCGGATCTTCGGCCGCCCCAAGGACGCCGCGGGACGGCATCTGTACGAGGTCGTCACCTGCTCGGTCCGACCACCCGGCCCGGTCCGCACGGACGCCGACTTCGCCATCGACGTCGCCAACGGCCCGGAGGTCCTCGCCACCGCCGACACCGTGATCATCCCGGCGTCGTACGAACTCGGCCCGGTCTTCGAGGAGGGCGTGCTCACCGACGAACTGGCCGCCGCGCTCGCCCACATCCGCCCCGGCACCCGCCTCGCCTCCATCTGCACCGGCGTGTACGTGCTCGCCGCCGCGGGCCTCCTCTCCGGCCGCCCGGCCACCACGCACTGGGCGGACGCCGAGCGCTTCCAGCGGCTGTTCCCGACGATCGAGGTCGACGCGGACGTCCTGTTCATCGACGACGGCGACGTGCTGACCTCGGCCGGAGTCGCCGCCGGGATCGACCTGTGCCTGCACATGGTGCGCCGCGACCACGGCACGGCGATCGCCAACGACGTCGCCCGCCGCACGGTCGTACCACCGCACCGGGACGGCGGCCAGGCCCAGTACATCCACCGACCGGTACCCGACCCGCAGCAGGCGTCCACGACCACGGCACGCGCCTGGGCCCTCGGCCGCCTGCACGAACCGATCCAGTTGCGCGACATGGCCGAGCAGGAGGCCATGTCCGTACGGACCTTCACCCGCCGCTTCCGCGAGGAGGTCGGCGTCAGCCCCGGCCAATGGCTCACCCAGCAGCGGGTGGAGCGGGCCCGGTACCTGCTGGAGTCCACCGACCTGTCCGTGGACCAGGTGGCCCGGGACGCCGGCTTCGGCACGGCTCAGTCGATGCGCCAGCACCTACAGACGGCTCTCGGCGTCACCCCCACCAGCTACCGGCGCACCTTCCGCGCCGGCGAGCCCGACAACCAGGTCACCGGCCGGATGTGAGCCCTCCCGGCGGGCCTCGCCCCACCAGCCGAGCGCCGTCAGCAGCAGGGTCAGCACCACACCGGCCTGGATGGCCGTGGACGGCGCCACCACCTGGAGCAGCCCGCCGGCGAGGGAACCCGTCGCCGCGTAGCCGGCGCCCGCGGCCGCGTACATCACGGAGTAGCCGGCGGCCAGTGCCCCCGGCGGCAGGGCCTCGCGCAGCGACAGGTTGCGGGTGATCAACGCGCCCGACTGGAGCATGCCCGCCACGACGAGGGCGACCGCGATCCCGGCCGCCCCCGGTATCAGCGCGGCCAGCACCACGAAGACCGACATACCGCAGATCAGCACCGCACTGCGCACCCGCAGCCGCCCCGGCCACGCCCGCAGGCCGTACAGGAACGCGCCGAGTCCCGCGCCCGTGGCCATGCCGGCCAGCATCGGGCCGGACCACACCACGCCGATGCCGCGCTGTTCCAGAAGGGCGGGCAGGGTGAGTTCGGCCAGGCCGAGCAGGGTGAGACCGGCCGCCCCCGTGACGTACACCGGCCAGGCGCGCAGCAGAACGCGGAGCCTGGCTCGCCCCGCCTGTTCCCGCTCGCCCGTCGACCAGCCGGCGGGCAGCAGCCAGTGGCCCGCGATCCCCAGCGCCATGGAGACGGCCACGAGGAACAGCGGCGCCCGAGGAGCCACCCCGAGGGCGAGGCCGGCGACCGCGACCGGGGAGACGGCCCACACACCCGACATCAGCATCGACTCGACCGACAGCGCCTGTGCCACGGCCCGCTCCGGGATCAGCGAGGTCAGCAACGCCCGCTGTCCTCCGGCGACTCCGGCCGGTGCCGCACCGGCCAGGAAGGCCAGCGCGCCCAGGACGAGGGGGTGCGCCCCGGCCAGCGCCCCCAGCCCGGCGAACCCCGCGGTCCCGCCCGCGAGTCCCAGGGCCAGATGGCGCCGGCCACGAGCCGGGTCCATCCGCATCCCCAGGACCGGGGCGCAGATGATCTCGCCGAGTACATAAGCCGCCGCGAGAGCCGCCCCCAGCGTGTAGCCGCCGGGCCGCTCGCGCACGAGGAACACCAGGGCCAACGGCGTCATGGCGACCGGCATGCGCGAGGCGACGGCGGTGCAGGCCCAGATCAGGACCTGCTTGGAGGCGACGTCTCGGTAGGTCATGAAACGACGGTAGGCGTCGCCACCGACAACACGGCAGCGGTTTTCCGGGCCTGTGGAAAACCACGCGTGGGGGCCCGGGGAGCACCACCGCCGCCGGGAACCGGGCTCAGAAGGTGAGCACCCCGCGCGCCACCTTGCCCGCCTCCGCGTCCGCCGCCGCCCTGTCGAACTCCTCGACCGGGTAGGTCTGCGTCACCAGTTCGTCCAGCATCAGCCGCCCCGCCCGGTACAGCTCGGCGTACAGCGCGATGTCCCGCTGCGGCCGCGACGAGCCGTACCGGCAGCCCAGGATCGACTTGTCCAGGTACATCGACGACACCGCGAAGGACGCCTCGGCCCCGGCCGGCGGCACCCCGAGCAGAACCGCCTGCCCGTGCCGGTCGAGCAGATCGACCGCCCGCCGGACCAGTTCCACGCGCCCCACGCACTCGAAGGCATGGTCCACCCCCGTCGGCAGCAGGTCCCGCACCCCCTCCGTCGAGGTCAGGAAGTCGGTCGCGCCGAACTGCCGCGCCACCGCCTCCTTGGCCGGGTTCGCGTCGACGGCGACGATCCGCAGCGCCCCCGCGATCCGCGCGCCCTGCAGGACGTTGAGGCCGATACCGCCGGTCCCGATCACGAGCACGCTGTCGCCCCGGTCCACCTTCGCCCGGTTCAGCACGGCGCCCACCCCGGTCAGCACCCCGCACCCGATGAGCGCGGCGGACGGCAGGGGGATGTCCTCGGGGATGCGCACCACCTGCACCGCCCTGACCACGGTCCGCTCGGCGAACGCGGAGTTGGAGGCGAACTGGAAGACGGGCCGCCCTCCTCGGGTGAACGGCTGCCCGGGCCGCCCGATCGCCTGCCGGCACATGGTCGGCCGGCCCCGGTCGCACTCCGCGCAGGTACCGCAGTTGGCGAGCGTGGACAGGGCCACATGGTCGCCGGGCACCACATGGGTGACGCCCACACCCACGGCCTCCACCACCCCGGCACCCTCATGTCCCAGCACCACAGGAACCGGGAAGGGTATGGTCCCGTCCACCACGGACAGGTCGCTGTGGCAGAGCCCGGCCGCCGAGATCGCGACAAGTACCTCACCCGGCCCCGGATCCCGTACCTCCAGGTCGGAGGCGACCTCGACCCGCGTTCCGTCGAACACCACGCCGCGCATCACACCACTCCCTTGGGCTCCCTCGGCAGTCCGAGCACCCGCTCGGCGATGATCGTGCGCTGAACCTGGTCCGAGCCGCCGTAGATGGTGTCGGCCCGGGAGAACAGGAACAGGTGCTGCGCCTCGTCCAGTTCGTACGGCGCCGAGGGCGACCACTCCACCGGCCCGACCGAGCCCGCCGCGCCCCGCACCAGCAGCGCCAGCTCCCCGAGCCGCTGATGCCAGCCGCCCCACAGCAGCTTGGCCGCACTGGGCGCACCCGGGTCGCCCGGACTCCCCAGCGTCCGCAGCGCGTTCCACCGCATCACCCGCAGTTCGGCCCACTGCCGCACCAGCCGCTCCCGCACGACGGGATCCCGGACCGCGTCCGATTCGACGGCGGCCCGCACGATCCGTGCCAGCTCCTGGGCGAACCCCACCTGCTGCGCCAGCGTCGACACCCCCCGCTCGAATCCGAGCAGGCTCATCGCGACCTTCCACCCGGCGCCCGCACCGCCGACGACGTGCTCCGCGCGCGCGTGCGCCCCGTCGAAGAAGACCTCGTTGAAGTCGCTGGTGCCGGTCATCTGCCGGATGGGCCGCACCTCGACACGCCCCGGCTGGTCCATGGGGACGAGCAGGAAGCTGAGGCCGTGATGGCGCCGGGAGTCCGGATCCGTGCGGGCCAGCACGAAGCACCAGTCCGCCTCGTGGGCCAGGGAGGTCCAGATCTTCTGCCCACTGACCCGGTAGGTCCCGTCCGAGGCGCGTTCGGCCTTCGTACGGATCCCGGCGAGGTCCGAACCCGCCCCGGGCTCGCTGTACCCCTGGCACCACAGCTCCTCGCCGCCTGCGACCGGCGGCAGGAACCGGGTCTTCTGCTCGTGTGTCCCATGGGCGAGCAGCGTCGGGGCCAGCAGCTTCTCCCCGATGTGCCCGGAGCGCGCCGGAGCCCCCGACCGCGCGTACTCCTCGGCCCAGGCGACCTGCTGGGTCAGGGTGGCGGTGCGGTTGCCGTACCCGCCCTCGCCCCAGCCGAGCCCGATCCAGCCTGCTTTCCCGAGGGTCCGTTCCCAGGTACGACGGTCCTGCGCACCCCCGACGTGCGCGGAGAGCCACTCCCGCGCCTCGAAGCGGAAGTCCTCGTCCTCGACGGCAAGTCCAAAGTCCACTGACGTCTCCTTCCAGGCGCCGGGTGCTTCACCTCCCCCGGGGCGTGGGCCGTGACAGGGTGCGGCTGCACCGCGTGGGCGCCCGTCTGCGCGGCCACCGGACACGCCCCGGACCCTCAGGCGTTGGGCCGCGTCCCCTCCCGCGCCGCCTTCTCCATCGCCTCAAGCCGCTCCAGCATCGGCATCGGGTCCACGCCCACGGACCCCGGCAGCAACTCCGCGACCTTCTGCGGTGTCCACCCGTCGAAGGCGTAGGCGGCCCGCAGCTCCCTCGGTTGGGCCCACACCGCGATCTTCGGCCCGGCGACCGTGTACACCTGGCCCGTCACGCCGTGCTCCCGGGCCGCGTCCGAGAGCAGATAGACCACGAGGGCGGCCACGTCCTCCGGCTCGCCCATCTCCGTCAGCTCCATCGGCACGTTCGCCGACATCCGCGTACGGGCCACCGGCGCCACCGCGTTCGCGGTCACCCCGTACTTGTTCAGGCCCAGCGCGGCGCTGCGCACCAGCGAGATGACCCCGCCCTTCGCCGCGCTGTAGTTGGCCTGCGACACCGACCCCTGGTGGTTGCCGCTGGTGAACCCGATCAACGTCCCGGCCCGCTGCGCACGCATCACCGAGGAGGCGGCCCTGAAGACCGTGAAGGTGCCCTTCAGATGGGTGGCCACGACCGGGTCCCACTCCTCCTCGGTCATGTTGAAGAGCATCCGCTCGCGCAGGATCCCGGCGACGCACACGACCCCGTCGATCCGCCCGTACGACGTCAGCGCCGCGTCCACGATCCGCTGCCCGCCCGCCATCGTGGACACGTCGTCGGCCACGGCGACCGCCTCCCCGCCCGTGGCCTCGATCTCCTTGGCCACGCCCTGGGCGACGTCGCTGGTGGGCGCGGCCCCGTCCACGGAGACGCCGTAGTCGTTGACGACGACGCGGGCTCCCGCGGCAGCGGCCGCCAGCGCCACCGCCCGTCCGATCCCCCGTCCGGCGCCGGTCACGGCGACGACCTTGCCTGCCAAGAGGTTCCCCACGCTCCGGCCCCTTCCCGCGGTTTCTGACGGTCCGTTAGATTCGATTCGATTCTACGACCCGTCAGATACGCGGAGACAAGCCCCGGGGAGGACCCATGTCACTGCCGGACGCGTTCCACGAGATCGCCAAGCGCGTGAACAACTGGGGCCGTTGGGGAGCGGACGACGAGATCGGCACGCTCAACCTGATCACCGAGGAGGTCGTCCGCGAGGCGGCCTCCTGCGTCCGCACCGGCCGCCGCGTCCCCCTCGCCCTCCCCCTGCGCCAGGACGGTGTCCAGACCGGTGTGATCCCGGGGCGCGTCAACCCGCTGCACTCCATGGTGCAGATCAACCAGGAGCTCTTCGGTCCAGGAACCGTCGCCTGCAGCGACGACATCGTGACCATGGGGCTGCAGGCCGCCACCCACTGGGACGCGCTCACCCATGTCTCACACTCGGGCCGGCTCTACAACGGCCGCCCCGCGAACACCGTCACGGCGCACGGCGGCGCCGAGTTCAGCGGCATCGACAAGGCACGGCACATCGTCTCGCGCGGGGTACTGCTGGACGTGGCACGCGCGCGCGGCGTCCCGCGTCTCGACGGCGGCTACGCGGTCACACCGCAGGACCTGGAGGCGGCCGAGGAACTCGCGGGTACGCGCGTGCGAGCCGGCGACATCGTGCTCGTGCGGACGGGGCAGATCCAGGTCTATCTCGCCGGCGACCGGCACGCGTACGGCTACCCCTCACCCGGACTGTCGGTCCGTACGCCGGAGTGGTTCCACGCGCGCGACGTGGCGGCGGTGGCGAACGACACGCTCACGTTCGAGATCTTTCCGCCCGAGACCGAGGATCTGTGGCTTCCCGTACACGCCCTCGACCTGGTGGAGATGGGAATGCTCCAGGGCCAGAACTGGAACCTCGAAGAGTTGTCCACAGCCTGTGGACAAGAGGGCCGCTACACGTTCCTGCTGTCGGCGATGCCCGAACCGTTCGTCGGCGCGACGGGGACCCCAGTGGCTCCCGTGGCCGTGCTCTGACGCGCACCCGACCCGGCGCACGCACCCGATCCCGCGCCCAGGGACGCACCATGAGGTCATGACGAGGTCGGCTGGCGGCGCGGCTTCCCACTCGGCTTCACCCGAGCCGGGAGGTGCCCCATCCGCCCCGAGCACGGCACCGCGCGCCGCCATCCGACTCCGGCGTACCCGCCCCGGCACTTCTTGCCCCCAGAAGACCGACGCCGAATCACGACCCACACTCGACAAGGGCCTCCGTCACCGAAGCCCTCGTCGTCCCCTCGCGGCGAATCGCTGACCACAAGCGTGATCAACCGGACACTCGACGTCAACACCCACTCGGGGATTTATCACTTACGCCCTGCTTTCCCCCCGCCGCGCACGGAAGCATGCCCGGGCGCACCCATGCTCGCCCGAGCAGACAGGACAACGCCTCCTGCATCCGTGCATCCGAGCCCGACGGATTCCGCACGCCCGTGCGCCCGTCAGACCGCCTCGTACGCGAGCCCCTCGTAGGCGGACACTCCGCTCCCGCAGGCGGAGCCGTTCACCCCGGCGGCCCGGTCCAGTTCGCACCAGATCCGCTTGCCGGCACCCTCGGTGCACCAGCCCCACCGGTCCGCGAGGCCGTCGACGAGCGCGAGGCCCCGACCGCCCGTCGCGTCGCTGTCGACACAACGGGGCACCGGCGCCCGGTCGCTGCGGTCGGCGACCTCAAGCCGTACGGTGGCCGACTCCTGGGTGGCGCCCGACAGGGACAGCCGCAGCACGGCCGGGCAACCGGTGTGCACCACGGCGTTGGTGACGAGTTCGGAGACGAGCAGGACGAGTGTCTCGGCGAGCGGCTCGTCGACCCCTATCCCGGAACCCGCGAGCCGCGAGCGGGCCCACTGCCGGGCTCGCCCGACCTCAGCGGGGTCGGGCCGGATCTCCAGCTGCACTTGAAGCACCTGCACCGCTCACACCATCCGAACCGGCGGACACATAGCCCCGCGCCTCACGAGGGCCACGATCCTAGCCATTCTTTTCATGGCCAGAACAATGGCCAAAGCCAGGGTCACGGAAAGTGAATCCCTTGGCTGACAGCATGGTTGACGTACAGTCACCCCAACAAGCGCTTCGGGCATATTCCAGCGCGAAGGATTACCCGTGCGCCATACTGTGCGACGCTCGCTGCGGGGAGTCGAACAGGCGGAGACAGAAAGCCCTCTCGCCCCGCGAGTGACGGCGCGCACCGCCGGATCCGGAGCCACCTCAAGGGCAACACCGGCACGGCTCGCGCTCGGAACCACTCGCATCTCACACAAGGTACCGGAGCGGACGGCCGACTCCAGGCCGTGACGAGTCACACGTAGGACACAACCCGATATCAACGCTCTGTAATTCCGGTATGCCACAATCCGCGACATCCACATCGGCGGGGCCGACGAGAGCGCAGACCAGGAAGCGTCAGAGCGATTCGGTGAGAAGTTCAGCGGCCAGACGCTCCTCACTCTCCGTAGCGCTTCCCGTACGGCGGGTGCGCACCCATGCCCGCTTGAGATGCAGATGGACCTCGAACTCCCAGGTGAATCCCATGCCGCCGTGGACCTGAAGGCAGTCGCGGGCGCCGCGCACGGCGGCCTCGTCGGCGAGCAGTCGGGCGGTGTCGATGTCGGCCGGGTGGGCGGTGACCGCCGCCGCGTAGACGGCCGCGCGGGCCGTCTCCGTCCGCACGAGCATCTCGGCGCACAGGTGCTGCACCGCCTGGAAGGCGCCGATCGGGCGCCCGAACTGCTCACGCGCCCGGGCGTGTTGCACGGCCAGCTCGCACGCGCGTGTGGCGCTGCCCAGTTGTTCGGCCGCGGTGAACAGGACGGCCACGGGATCCACGCCGCAGGCGGCGGGGACGCGATGCAGGGGTGTCAGCGGGTCGACCGACCTCAGCGGTACGGCTCCCCTCACGTCCCCGCGCACGACGTCCGCCTCGGCGAGCCACTCCACGAGACCGCCGCCGGCCGCCGTCACGACCACCTCCCCGGAGGCCGCCCCGGGGACCTCGCCCGCGGCGAGGTGCGTGGCCACCAGGGGTCCTGGCAGCAGCGTCCGCCCCGCCTCCTCGAACACCAACACGGCCTCGGGCAGCCCGAGTCCCACCCCGCCCTCGGACTCGGGCCGCCGCAGCGCGAAGAAGCCCGCCGCGCCGAGCTCCCGCCACAGCGCCCGGTCCAGGCGACCGGGCTCGTCGACGGCGGCCCGCAGCGCCTCCCCGCCGAAGCGCCGCGCCAGCAGCCCCCGAACCGCGTCCCGCAAAGCCCGCTGGTCGTCGGTCGGTTGGAAACGCATGCGTCACCGCCCTTTCGGCAGCCCGAGGATCCGCTCGGCCACGATGTTCCGCTGGATCTGCGAGGTCCCGGCGGCGATGGTGTACGAGAGCGAGGACAGCCGGTCGAGCGTCCACGGCCGGTCGAGGTCGAGGCAGTCCGGCCCCAGGACGTCGGCCGCGGCGTCGTAGAGCTCCTGGCGGGCGTGCGAATACCTCAGTTTGAAAACCGAACCCCCGACGCCCGGCACCCCGCCCGTCAGCTCGGCCTCGCTCACGTTCCACTGCGTCAGCCGCCACAGCGCCCGGAACTCGGCGTTCAACCGTCCGAGCCGCAGGCGCAGCCCGGGATCGTCCCAGCGCCCGCTCCTGCGCGCTTCGACGGCGAGTTCGCGCAGCACCCGGCGACAGGCGACGACCTCGCCCACGAAGGCCGTGCCACGCTCGAAGGACAGGGTCACCATCGTCACGCGCCAGCCGTCGTTCTCGTCCCCGACCCGGTTGGCGACCGGCACCCGCACCTCGTCGAGGAACACCTCGGCGAACTCGGCGGACCCGACGAGGGTCCGCAGCGGCCGTACGGTGACGCCCGGCGCGTCCATGGGCATGGCCAGCCAGCTGATCCCGCGGTGCTTGGGCGCCTCGGGGTCGGTGCGCACCAACAGCTCGCACCAGTCGGCCACTTCGGCGTGCGAGGTCCAGATTTTGGACCCGCTCACCACATAGTGGTCGCCGTCCTTGCGCGCGCGTGTGCGCAGCGCCGCCAGGTCGGATCCGGCGTCCGGTTCGCTGAAGCCCTGGCACCAGACCTCGTCCCCGCACAGGATCGGCGGCAGCCAGCGTGCCCGCTGCTCCGCGGTGCCCTCGGCGGCGATGGTCGGCCCCGCGTGCAGCAGCCCGACGAAGCCGGCCCCCACATAGGGCGCGCCCGCCTTCTCGGTCTCCTCCAGGAAGATCAGCCGCATGGTCGGGGAGGCGTCCCAGTGGACGTCGGCGTACCCGGCGTCGTACAGCCTGCGCTGCCAGCCGAGGTCGTAGGCGCGGCGCCCCGGCCAGTCGTCCGGGGAGGGCTTCGGCGGGAGGGTGGGCAGGACCCGGCTCAGCCACTCCCGCAGCCGGGCCCGGAACTCCTCCTCCTCCGGCGTACAGGCGAGGTCCACGCGGGCCCCCTATCTGATGGATCGTCAGATCTGGCTCCTGCGGGAAGGCTAAGTCCCGTACCCCTGGACCGGCAAGGCGGCGAGCCCTACGCTCTGCCCAGATCTGACAGACCGTCAGCTGAGCCAGGGGGCCGTCATGAACGACACCGCTCACGCACTGAGTTCCTCGCGCACCCTCTGGGAGCTTCTCCTGCGCCGCGCCGACCTCACCCCCGACCGCCCGGTCCTCCTCCAGGACACCCGCTCGCTGTCGTTCGGCGAGCTGCGCGCGCGTGCCGAGCGCGTGGCGGCCGGCCTGTACGACATGGGCGTACGCCCCGGCACGGTGGTCGCCTGGCAGCTGCCCACCCGCATCGAGACGGCCCTGCTCTCCTTCGCACTGGCCCGCCTGGGCGCCGTGCAGTCACCGGTCATCCCGTTCTACCGGGACCGCGAAGTCGGCTTCGCGCTGCGCGAGTCGAAGGCGGAGTTCTTCGCGGTACCCGGTCGGTGGCGGGGCTTCGACCACACGGAGATGGCGCGGCGGCTGGGCGCCAAGGGGATCTTCGAGGCGTACGACGCCCTGCCCGACGGCGACCCGTCCGCCCTGCCCGCGCCACCCGCCGACGGCACCGGCGTCCGCTGGATCTACTGGACCTCGGGGACGACGTCCGACCCCAAGGGCGTGCTGCACACCGACCGGTCCCTGATCGCGGGCGGCTCCTGCCTGGCGCACGCCCTGCGCCCCACGGCCGACGACATCGGGTCGATCGCCTTCCCCTACGCACACATAGGCGGCCCGGACTACATGGTGATGCTCCTGCTGTACGGCTTCCCGGCGGTGATGTTCGAGCAGTTCGCGCTGCCGGAGGCGCTCGCGGAGTACCGCAGGCACGGCGTGACGATCGCCGGCGGGTCGACGGCGTTCTACTCGATGTTCCTGAACGAGCAGCGCAGGCAGCCGTCGGGCGGCAAGGTCGTCCCCTCGCTGCGGCTGCTGGCGGGCGGCGGCGCGCCCAAGCCGCCGGAGCTCTACCACGCCGTGGTCCGCGAGATGGGGGTACGGCTCACCCACGGGTACGGCATGACCGAGGTGCCCATGATCACGATGGGGGACCCGGACGACACCGCGGAGAACCTGGCGACGACCGAGGGACGGCCGCCGCGGGAGATGGAGATCCGGATCGTGGACGGGGAGGTGCGGCTGCGCGGGGAGGCGGTGTGCCGGGGCTATCTGGACCCGGCGCAGACGGCGGCCGCCTTCGACGAGGAGGGGTTCCTGCGCACCGGCGACCTCGGGCACCTCACCGACGACGGGCATCTGGTGCTGACCGGACGGCTCAAGGACGTGATCATCCGCAAGGGCGAGAACATCTCGGCGAAGGAGATCGAGGACCTGCTGCACCGGCATCCCGCGGTGGGGGACGTCGCCGTCGTCGGACTGCCGGACGCGGAGCGCGGGGAACGGGTCTGCGCGGTCGTGGAGCAGCCGGCGGGCGCGCCGCGGCTGACCCTGCGGGCGCTGACGTCGTATCTGCGCGGGGAAGGGCTGTCCACGCACAAACTGCCGGAACAGCTGGAGGTGGTGGACGCCCTTCCGCGCAACGAGACCCTGCGCAAGGTCCTCAAGTACAAGCTCAGGGAACGCTATTCGGGGACCGTGAAGTAGCGGGCGAACGCGGTCACGACCTCGCCCTCGGCCACCCTGCCGTCGCCGTCCGCGTCGAGCGTGGCGGCGGCCGCCTCGGCGGCCTCCCGCGGCACACCGAGGCAGACGAGCACACGCGCGGTGTCGGTCACGGTGGCGGCCCCGTCGCCGTCGGAGTCGGCCAGGTCCAGGGCGGCGTGCAGGAAGGGGCGGGCGATCTCGGCGAACCGGTCGGGGTTGTCCCGCAGCCGCTTGACCGCGCTGTTGACGAACTCCTCGCGGGTGATGCGCTGATCGCCGTCGCGGTCCGCGATCCCGGCCATGCCCTGCCAGAACGCCTCGGCGCCGCCGTACAGCGCCTGACCCTTGTCGGACCGGGCGGCGATGCCGAACTCCGCGAGCAGCGCCTTGGCCGCCGCACTGAAGTCCTCCCGGTCGATGGAACCGTTGCCGTCCTGGTCGAAGGTGGCGAACCGGGCGGCGATCCTGCGCTCGTACTCGCTGCTGACCATGTCTTATCGGGCCGCCTTACATCACGTGGGGTGCTTCCGGCACGGAGCGTACGACGCCGGGAGCCGTCCGGGCGCGGGAAAGCGACGGTTGTGCCAAGACCGAGGGAATTTTGCGACAACGGTGTAGCGCTTCGGGGGACGTCCCGGCTGTTCAGGCCGACAGCGGCCCTGCGTCGTCCGCGACCGCCGCCGTGACGTCCGGGTACACCTCGAACAGCCGGCGTACTCCCAGCGCGCCCAGCACCCGGTTGACGTGCGAGCCGTCCGCCGCGCCCTGCGCCGGGAGTATCAGCCGCAGGCTGCCCTGACAGGAGCGGATGAGGCGGCGGGCGGCGATCAGCACGCCGACGCCACTGGAGTCGCAGAACATGACCTCGGACAGATCGAGGACGAGGCTGTGCCGTCCCTCGGCCACCGCGTCATGGATGTGCTGACGCAACGCCGGTGACGTCACCAGGTCCAGCTCGCCCGACACCTGGAGCACGGCCCAATCGCCCCGCTCACCGCCGGTCACTTTCACCGTCACCACCACGCCCCTCGCTCGCCGGACCCGCCGAAGCGGAAGCGACTCCTACGCTTCCTTGCAGCGCGGCTGCCCAGCGGCTGTTCCCTGAAACACCGTCCAGAAAACGGTCACCGATCAGAAGAGGCTTGTTTCAATCGCATTCGATCCTGTTCGATCGAGTCTGATCGGTCGGTGCACGGGTAACCGAGCGAGGTGCGAGGTCCTGCCTCACGCCCGCGCGGGCCCCTCTATCACGAGTGCGAGGTGCGTCACCAGCGATGACCCTTCAAGGGGCGCACATTGCCACAAAGGGGCGTGCGCTGTCGGACGTGCCGACTACATTCGGGGAGACGGTGGACGCACGCTGGACAGGAACGGACCGGTGAGAGCCTGTTCCCAGGCTCTGGAGGGGGGCCGTATGGCGAAGAAGGACGCACCGCCCCGCTGGGACCGCAAGATGCAGCAGCGACTCGCCCGCGGCGAGGCGGCCGCCCTCGGCGAGCTGTACGACCGGTTCGCCTCCCTCGTCCACGGCCTCGCCCACACCGTGCTGGGCGACGAGCGCGCCGCCGACCACCTCACCCGCGACGTCTTCGCCCACGTCTGGGAGCACCCGGACAGCTACGACCCCAAGCAGGGCCCGCTGCGCAGCTGGGTCGCGGCGCTGACCCACCGCCTCGCCGTGCAGCGGCTGCGCGCCACCGAGACCGCCGCCCTGGCCAGGGCCGGCCACGGCTCCCCCGAGGAACTGGAGCGCAAGGTGCGGCACGCCTCGGTGGCCGCCCGCGCCGACTACATCGTCCAGTCCATGCCCGTCCCGCTGCGCGCCGCCCTGGAGCTGGCCTACTTCCAGCGCCGTGACTACCGCCAGACCGCGGCCGACCTCGGCGTCACCGAGGACGAGGCCCGCCGGCGCCTGCGCCTGGGCCTGCAACTGCTCTCCACGGCCCACGACGCCGGGGCGACACCCGGGGTACCGCCGGGATACGGGGGTGCGGTGTGAACGAGGCGAGGCGCTTCGAGGCGTACGACGAGCACGAGGGCCCGCAGGAGGAAGCCGAGCCCGAGCCGCGCGAGGACTCCTCCCCCGGCCCGTCACCGACCTGCTCCACCCCGGCCCACGACGAGGAGCAGCAGGGCTGCGGGGACGCCGCGGGAACGGACGGCACGGACAGCGGCGACGGCGACGACCGGCACCCCGCTGCGGGGCCGGACCCGGACCGGCCGCCCCGCATACCGCTCCCGCGGCCCTCCGTCGAGGACACCGGGCACCCCCTGACCGACCCGGGCGGCGTAGGCGAACCGACGCCGCCCGTCCTGGAGCACCGGGTCCTGAAGTCGCTCCTCGGGGCGTGGGCGCTGGCCGCCTGCTCGCCGCAGGAGACGGCGGCCGTGGAAGAGCACCTCGGCACCTGCGGTCTCTGCGCCGACGAGGCACGTCGGCTGCGCGAGGCCGTCGGGCTGCTGCACCCCGCCGAGAGCCTCGACCTGGACCCCACCTTGCGCACCCGCGTCCTGCAGGGCTGCCTGGAGCGGCGCCCGCCCCGCATCCCGGTGCCGGAGTGGGCGACGCCGTACGACGCCGAGACGGCCCGCCTCGACGCCCTGCTGCAGGACTTCGGGGACGCCGAGTGGCATGCGCCGGTGCGGCTGCGGTGGTTCCGCGGCGACGAGCCGACGAGCCGTCGTACGACCGTCGCCGGCGTCATCGCGCACCTGCTGACGGTCGACGGGCTGGTGGCGGTCGCGCTCGGCCTGGACGACCCGTTGGGTGAACTCGCCGCCGACCGGCCGACGCCGGCCGGGCGCACGGAGGCGTACTGGCGGGCCTCGCACTACCCGCCGACCCGCGCCGTCCGGGCGCCGTGGCGCGAGCAGTCCCACGCCCTGGTGCGCACGGCGTCCTTCACGAGCGGCGGCGCGGGCGGACTCTCCGTGTCCTACGGCGACTTCGAACTGCCGCTGCGGGACGCGATGCTGGACCGGGCCTTCGAGTGCTGGGTGCACGCGGAGGACATCGCCGAGGCGGTGGACTACCCGTACGAACCGCCGTCCGGCCGCGACCTGCACTCCCTGGTGGACCTGGCGGCCCGCATGCTCCCCACGGTGCTCGCGGCCCGCCGCCGCGCGGGCCTCGCGGCACCGCCGCCTCCCGGCCCGCACCGCCGTCTCGTACCGGCCGGCGAGCCGGGCCGCAGCCTGCGCCTGGAGATCGAGGGCTCGGGCGGCGGAGAGTGGCTGATCCCCCTGGACTCCCCGGCGGCGGTCGGCTCAGCGGAGCACGAGGTCGCCCATATCGCCCTGGACGGCGGCGAGTTCTGCCGCCTGGCCGCGGGCCACGTCTCTCCCGCGGAGGCCGCGGCCGGGCAGGTGGGGGATCGTGAGGCCATCCGGGACGTGCTGTTCGCCGCGGCGAGCCTGAGCCGGATGTAGACGGGCCGGCGGGTTCGTCGGCGGCTGAGGGGAAGGGTGGTCGGTCGCGGGATTCCCGCGCCCCGTACCCGCAGCCGCCCTACGCCATGTGGACCCGGGCCTCAATCAGGCGAAGACGACCGTCCGCCGGCCGTTCAGCAGGATCCTCCGCTCGGCATGCCACTTCACCGCCCGCGCCAGCGCCTGGCACTCCACGTCGCGCCCGATCGCAACCAGTTGGTCCGGCGTGACGCCGTGCCCGACCCGCTCGACCTCCTGCTCGATGATCGGGCCCTCGTCGAGGTCGGCCGTCACGTAGTGCGCGGTCGCCCCGATCAGCTTCACACCCCGCGCATGCGCCTGGTGATACGGCTTCGCGCCCTTGAAGCTCGGCAGGAAGGAGTGGTGGATGTTGATGATCCGCCCGCTCAGCTGCTTGCACAGGTCGTCCGAGAGGACCTGCATGTAGCGGGCCAGCACGACCAGCTCCACGCCCTCCTCACGCACGATCTCCAGCAGCTGCGCCTCGGCCTCGGGCTTGTTGTCCTTGGTCACCGGAATGTGGTGGAAGGGGATGTCGTACGACCCCACGAGCTCGGCGAAGTCGGTGTGGTTGGACACCACGGCGGCGATCTCCACCGGCAGCGCCCCGATCCGCGCGCGGAACAGCAGGTCGTTCAGGCAGTGCCCGAACCTGCTGACCATCAGCAGGACCCGCATCTTGTCCTCGACCCGGTTGATCTGCCAGTCCATGTGGAAGGAGTCACCGATCGCCGTGAAGCTCGCCCGCAGCTTGTCCACCGTCACCGGCGCGTCCGCCGAGAAGTGGACACGCATGAAGAACAGTCCCGTGTCGTGGTCGCCGAACTGCTGACTGTCCTCGATGTTGCAGCCGGTCATGAAGAGGTAGCTCGACACGGCGTGCACGATGCCCTGCTTGTCGGGGCAGGACAGGGTGAGGACGTACTGGTCGGCGGGGACCGCGGCTCGGGTGGACTGCTCGTTCATGCAGCACAGGGTCCCATATCCGGGGCCCCCGGTGGGCAGGCGTCCCGGCACGCGGACCGCGATCCGGACCGCGCGATCCGGACCGCAGGAGCCGCTACGCGGACCGCGTCATGATCCGCAGCACCTCAAGGGTGCGCGGCGGGGCGTCCGCGTCCTCGCCGTCGGCCATGGCCATCCGTACATGCGCGTCCCGCGCCGCCCGCACCGCCTCCGGCCACCCCTGGTGCTCCAGGTACGCCGAGACCGGCGCGTCCGGGCCGACCTGGTGCATGATCCGCAGCACCCGCAGCACGGCCGTGTCCACGAGCGCCGCCTCCTGCGAGTCCCGGAAGATCGTGCCGACGTACTTCTCGGCGGACCAGTTGTCCAGCCAGGTGTCCTCGACCAGGCGGTACACGGCGTCGGTGACGTCGCCGTATCCGTCGACACCGGCCAGCCAGACGTCCCGCTGGAACACCGGGTCGGAGAGCATGTGCAGCGCGGAGCGCACATTGCTGCGCCAGCGCCACCACGGCATGTCGTTGAGTGGCATGCCGCCCATGGTGGATGAGCGACGGCTGCGACGGGAAGAGCTATCCGAACCTTGCACGGTCATCGATCGTACGATCCTCTTCACACGACCGTCACCGGCCCCCGCAATTCACCTCCCGGTCACCATCCGCTCACCTTGGGTCACGCCGGGGTTCGCTGTGTGGCGGAATCGTGTATGCCCATGACCGGCAGGCGACGCACCCGCAGCACCTACCTCCCCGTGATCACCAAGGGCCGCAGAGTGGTGGCCCGCTCTGCGGCGACGCTGGTGGCGTGTGCGTCACTGACGGTCGGATGCGGGGTCGTCCCCGGTGCCACGGGGGGCGCCGGGGACACTCCGATCACCGTCATGACCTGGGCCCCGCAGGAGACCAAGGCCACCAACAAGCCCGGTATGCCCGCCTTCGCCCAGGCGTACGCCCGCTGGGTCAACTCCCGAGGCGGTATCGGCGGCCGCAAGCTGAGGGTCCTCACCTGCAACGAGCACAACGACAGCCTGGGCGCGGCGAAGTGCGCGGACCGCGCGGTCAGGGAGAACGTCGTCGCGGTCGTCGGCTCCTACAGCCAGTACGCCGACACCTTCCTGCCCTCCCTGGAAGGCGCCGGCATCCCCTACATAGGCGGCTACGGCATCACCAACGCCGAGTTCACCAGCCCGCTGTCCTATCCCGTCAACGGCGGCCAGCCCAGCCTCCTGGCGGGCCTCGGCCGGGAACTGGCCCGCAGCTGCGGCCCGGTCATGCTGGTGCGCCCCGACACCATCGCGGGCGACGAGCTGCCGCCCCTGCTCGACTCGGGTCTGCGGGCGGGCGGCCACACCAGGTCGAGCGACCAGCTGGCCGACGAGGACGCCACGGAGTACGGCAGCCAGGCGGCGCGGGCGCTGAACTTCTCCGCCACCGACGCGAGCAGGCAGGGCTGCGTGGTGCCCGCCCTCGGCGACCGCACCACCACCTTCATGGACTCCTTCCGACGCGCCCGCGCGGACCACCCCGACGTGCGCACCGCCACCGTCCTCGGCAGCGTCGACCAGACCGTGATCAACGCCAACGGCGGCGCGAGCGGCCCGTACGAGGGGTCGTACATCACCGGCTGGTACCCGGTCGCGAGCGACCCGCGCTGGGACGCCATGAAGAAGGTGATCAGCCGGGAGGCGTTCGGCGACAACCGCATCGACCCCGCGGACGCCGGGGTGCAGACCACATGGATCGCGTACACCGTGTTCCGCAAGGCGGTCGAGTCGCTGGGCGACGGCGAGGTGACCGCGGACGCCGTACGAAGGTCGCTGGACGGCGGTCTGAAGGTCTCCACGGGAGGCCTCACCCCGACCCTGCGGTGGAAGTTCCAGGACGTCCTGGCCGCCGTCGGCTACCCCCGTCTGGTCAACCGCGAGGTGACCCTCCAGGTCGTACGGGACGGCCGGCTGGTGGCGGCCCGCAAGAACTTCATCGACGTCACGAAGACCCTGCAGAACGCCGACCTGGGCTGACCGCCCGGCCGGGGCTCACAGCTGCGTCGGCTGGCGCTCCGTCAGGCCGTACTTCCTCGCGATCGTGTTCCACAGCTGCGCGGCCGTCTTCTTCTCCTGGCTGGCCGTGCCGCTGTCGCGGTTGCCGGCCTGGGTCTGGCCGGTGGCCCGGGCCTCGCCCTTGCGGCACAGCTTCTTGTTGCCGGCGACCTGGTCGGCCCACGCCGCGTAGTGGTTGTCGGCGGACGCCGACGCCCGCCACGCCTTGTTCAGCGCGGTGGTCAGCTCGGTGTGGCCGGGGAGCCGGTCGACCTTGAGCGCGGCCAGGTCGGTGACCAGCTTGTTGCGCTGCCCGGCCGCGTCCCGCAGGTCCTTGGCGGCCTTCGGGAGGTTCTGGCAGGACTTCACGGCGGCCACCGCGTTGATCACCGTCGTACGGCTGTCGCCGCTGACCGCCAGCAGCTTGTCCAGGGCGATCGCCTGCTCCTCGGCCGGGTCGGCGGACGGCGAAGGGGAGCCGCTCGCGGTCGTCGGCGCCGTGGCGGAGACGGGTTGGTTGTCGCTCTTGCCGCCGTCCCCGTCCCCACCGGCGAGCAGCGCGCCCGCGCCGATGCCGAGGGCCACGATGCACACACCGACGCCGGCGAGGAGCGGCACCTTGGAGCCCTTGCGACCGCCGCCGCGGCCGGCCCGGTCGTCATGGTCGTCGTCGTGGCCGTACCCGTCCTGCGCGCCGGGCGGGAAGTACCCCGCGCCGGGCGGGCCCTGCCGGTGCGACGGTGGCTGCTGGAAGCTCGGCAGCTGCTGGGTGGCCGCGGCCGGGGGCTCACCGCCCGGCTCACTGCGGAAGAGACTGTCGAAGTCGGAGAGCGGCTGCCGCTGCGAGACGCCCGCGGGACCGCCGGGGACGGGCGGGAGGTACTGCGTGGCCTCCGCGTCGGACCCCGCGGCGGGCGGCATCGGCCCGGCACCGCCCTGCGGTCCGGCACCGCCGCCCTGCCGGGCGCGCCGCAGGACCTGCGTGCTCTCCGCGGACGCCTCGGGCGGCAGCGCCCCCGGCCCCACCGGCGGGAGGAACTGTGTGGCGCCCTCGTCCGCGGCGGGCGCGGGAGACGCGGCGACGGGCGGTATGTAGCGCGTGGCCTGGTCGTCCGCACCCGCGGGGGTGGCGCCGACCGGCGGTATGTACTGGGTCGCGCCCTCGTCGAAACCTCCGGCCGCGGGCGGCAGCGGAGCACCCGCGCCACCGGAGCCGGGAGCGCCGGAGCCCTGCCCACCCGCGGGCGGCAACGGCGCCGACGGGCCGCCCTGCCCGTACGACGGCTGCGGCGCGGGCATCGGCGAACCGGCCGGGGCGCCCTGCCCGTACGACGGCGCACCCTGCGGGCCTCCGCCGTACGTATGAGCGCTCGGCGGCGCACCCTGCGGGCCCCCGCCGTACGAAGGCGCGCTCGGCGGCGCACCCTGCGGACCCCCGCCGTACGACGGGCCCTCCGAGGGCAGTGGATGCGCCGGTGCACCCGGGTGGGCCTGCGGCGCCGCGTTCCACGGGGCCTGCTGCTGCGACTGCGGCTGGTGAGGCTGTTCCTGCCCGCCCCAGCCGTGGCCGGGCGGCGTCCCCCACGCCTGGTCGGGAGCGGCCGAGGGGGCGGGCGGGTTCTGGTTCTGGTCGGGTCCCCACGGGGTGCCCCATGCCTGGCCGCCGGGCGGTGCCGCGGGCGGGGGCGCCGTCGGCGGCGCGGCCGGTCCCGGTGCGGGCCGGCCGGGCTGCCCGCCCGTGGTGCCCGGGAGCAGCGGCTCACCACCGTCGGAGGGCAGCACGATGCCTTCGCGCGCGGGTCGCGCCGAGGGCTCCTCGCCCTGTCCACTCTGCGTCACCGGGACTCCTACGAATGGGGGACCTTCGGAATCGTCGGCTCACGCTACCGGGTCCTGAGTTCCGGGTGCCACGCGACCGAGGACCTGACCCGAGTCCCTGTGACCTGCGTAACAGCCAGGTCCCCCACTCGCTATGTGCGCCCTCCCCTCACGCCGGAGCCTTCGTTTTCCTGTCGTTCACGCCGCTGTGCCCCCTGATTTCACGCGGCGGCCTGGAGGTCCAGGCGGGCCCCGAACTCCCTTACCACCGGCTCGTCCCGGTACGGCTCCAGCCGCTGCTGGAAGTCCTCCAGGTATTCGGCGCCCCGATTGGAGCGCAGCGTCTCCAGCAGCTCCACCGCCTTCAGCCCGGTGTGGCAGGCCTGTTCGATGTCACGCTGCTGCACCTGCGCCGTGGCGAGCAGCACATACCCGATGGCCCGGCGCCGTGCCTTCGTCCGCGGAAGCCCGGCCAGCGACTCCTGCGCACACCGCGCCGCCGCCTCGGCCTGGCCGAGATCGCGGTGGCAGTGCGCCAACTCGTCCGCGAGATACGCCTCGTCGAAGTGCCCGATCCACGCCGGGTCGTCCCCCGACTCCGGCTCGGCCGCCTCCAGGGCACTCACCGCACGCCCGGACGCCACCTGAGTGGCCCGCACGTCGCCCATCAAGGCATGACCGCGGGCCTCGGCCGCATGGAACATCGACTCCGCGCGCGGGGTGACGCGCCCCCGCGCCCCCTCTTGCGCCGCCCGTGCCAACTGCGCGATCTCACGCGGGTTTCCGAGCTGCGCGGCGAGATGGCTCATGGACGCGGCCAGCACGTACCCGCCGTATCCGCGATCGCCCGCCGCCTGCGCCAGCCGCAGCGCCTGGATGTAGTACCGCTGCGCGAGACCCGGCTGCCCGGTGTCGACGGCCATGTACCCGGCGAGTTCGGTCAACCGCGCCACGGCGGCGAAGAGTTCCCGGCCGACCGCCTCCCGGTACGACCCGGCCAGCAGTCCGGAGACGACACTGTTCAGGTAGTGCACGACGACCGGCCGCACATGCCCGCTGCCGTACTGGTGGTCCAGGTCCACGAGCGCCTGGGTCATCGCCCGCACCGCCGCCACGTCGGACTGCCCCACCCGCGGCCCCGCCGAGCGCGCCACCTGCGAGTCGGGCGACGAGATGAGCCAGTCGCGGCTCGGCTCCACCAGCGCGGAGGCGGCGACCGACGAGCCGGACAGGAAGTCCCGGCGCCCCACGTCGCTGCGCCACAGCTCGCAGACCTGCTCGATGGCCCCCAGTACCGTCGGCGAGAACTGGAGACCCACGCCCGAGGCGAGGTTCTTGCCGTTGGCCATGCCGATCTCGTCGATCGTGACCGTACGGCCCAGCTTGCGGCCGAGCGCCTCCGCGATGATCGCGGGCGCCCGCCCGCGCGGCTGCTGTCCGCGCAGCCAACGGGCGACCGAGGTCTTGTCGTAGCGCAGATCGAGGCCGTGCTCCGCGCCGCACATGTTGACCCGGCGGGCCAGTCCTGCGTTGGAGCAGCCCGCTTCCTGAATGAGCGCCTGCAGCCGTTCGTTCGGCTGTCGAGCGACGAGAGGCCTTGCGGCCATGGCGTACCCCCTGTGGCTGCGGTGCCTGCCCACGCACCGAGTTGTCGTCTCTTCCACGTGCCGGATACCGCGACGGGGCACCGGTGGTGCACCGAAAGGAACCGGCCGTGAAGATCAATGCCCCGTCGGCATACCGAAAATGCGAGGCTTGCGAGGATTGCCGGAGTAACGGCGGAAGCCGACCCCACATGGGGCTACCCAGCCGCGGCCGAGGATCCTCCCGCGCGCCCCCACACATGCACCCATGCGCCCCAGAAGAGGAACCCATGCTCCTCCCCCGCGCGCGGCGGGCCCGTAACTCCAGGTGGGTGCGGGAGTTGTGTTGAGCGTGGAAGAGACGATCCCGGCCACCGAAGCCGCACAGATTCCGAAGCAGCGCGGGGAAACGCTGCTGGAGACCGCCGTTCGCTATGCCGAGGAGCGCCACTGGGACGTGTTCCCGGGTACCTGGCTGGAAGCCGTCGACGGGGTGCAGCACTGCTCCTGCGGCGACATCACGTGCCCCGCGCCCGGTGCGCACCCCACGCGCCCCGACTGGGCGACCCAGGCGACGGGGAGCGCGACGGTCGCACGGCGGATGTGGCAGAAGCAGCCGAACGCGTCGATCCTGCTGCCGACGGGACGGACCTTCGACGCGATCTCCGTGCCGGAGACGGCCGGGTTCCTCGCGCTGGCCCGGATGGAGCGGATGGAGCTGACGCTGGGGCCGGTGACGCTGACGCCGGACGGCCGGATGCACTTCTTCGTGTTGCCGGGCGCCTCGGTGAAGGTGCCGGAACTGGTGCGCAAGCTCGGCTGGTCGGTGACCTCGCTGGACCTGGTCACCCTGGGCGAGGGGACGTATGTGGCCGCGCCGCCCACGCGGTTCGGATCGCGGGGGGCCGTGCAGTGGGCCTGTCGGCCGACGCCGGCGAATCGGTGGCTGCCGGACGCGGAGGAGCTGATCTCGCCGTTGGCGTACGCCTGCGGCAGGGACCGTTAGGAACGCCTCGCCACAAGTGCTCTCCTCCCCGCGCGGCTGATCATCGACGGCGGCCGCGGGCCGAATACGGCTGGTCGCGCGGTTCCCCGCCCCTCTAGGTTGGCACCATGACGTCGGCCGTAAGCGTGCGTGGGCTCTGGAAGCGGTTCGGGCAGCAGGTTGCTGTCGCCGGGATCGATCTGGAGCTGCCCGCCGGGAAGTTCATCGGGCTCGTAGGACCCAACGGGGCCGGGAAGACCACCACTCTCTCCATGGTGACCGGGCTGTTGCGGCCCGATCAGGGATCCGTCGAAGTCGTCGGGCACGACGTCTGGCGCGACCCCGTCGAAGTCAAGGCACGCATCGGAGTGCTGCCCGAGGGGCTTCGGCTCTTCGAGCGGCTCTCCGGGCGGGAACTGCTCGCGTACTCGGGACGACTGCGCGGGCTTCCCGGTGCCGAGGTCGACAAACGGGCCACCCAGTTGCTCGACGTGCTCGACCTGGCGGGGGCCCAGCACAAGCTCGTCGTCGACTACTCGACCGGTATGCGCAAGAAGATCGGGCTCGCGTCCGCGCTGCTGCACAACCCGGAAGTGCTGTTCCTGGACGAGCCGTTCGAGGGCGTCGACCCGGTCTCCGCCCAGACCATCCGGGGCGTCCTGGAGCGCTACACGGCCTCGGGCGCGACCGTCGTCTTCTCCTCCCACGTGATGGAACTGGTGGAGTCGCTGTGCGACTGGGTCGCCGTGATGGCCGCCGGACGCATCCGCGCCCACGGGCCGCTCGCCGAGGTGCGTGGTGACGCGGCCACCCTGCAGGAGGCCTTTCTCGCCCTGGTCGGCGCGAACGGACGGGTCGCCGGAACCGACCTCGACTGGCTGGGCGGCGGGGCGCGATGAGCACCGACATCACCGCGGTCGTCGTACGGCTGAAGCTGTCGCTGCTCAGGAACGGGCTGCGGCAGTCCGCGGGCCGGCGGGCCGCCTACGTCGCCTCGGCCGTCGTCGTCCTGCTCTTCGCCGCGCTCCAGCTCCTCGGGCTGATCATGCTGCGCGGCACCGCGCACGCCGACTCGCTGGTCGTCCTGCTGGTGGCGGTGCTCGCGCTCGGCTGGGCCGTGATGCCCCTGTTCTTCCCCGGCGGGGACGAGACCCTCGATCCGACGCGGCTGGTGATGCTGCCGCTGCGGCCGCGGCCCCTGGTGCGGGCCCTGCTCGTGGCCTCGCTGGTGGGGATCGGCCCGCTGTTCACGCTCTGCCTGCTCACGGGTTCGGTGATCGCGCTCGCGCACGGCACTCCGGCGTACGTCACCGCCGTCCTCGGTGTGGCCCTGGCGCTGCTGGTGTGCGTGGCGTTCGCGCGGGCCGTGGCCGCGGCCAACCTCCGGTTGCTGACCAGCCGGAAGGGGCGCGATCTGGCGGTGCTGAGCGGGCTGGTCATCGCGATCGGGGCGCAGGTCGTCAACTTCGGTGCCCAGCGGCTCGGTTCGTCGGGGCTGGCCCAGCTCGACCCGGTGGCGGACGTGCTGCGCTGGGTGCCGCCCGCGTCCGCGATCGCGGCGGTGGAGTCGGTGAGCCGGGGCGCGTACGGCGTGGGCGCCCTCCAACTGGGCCTGACGGCGGGGGCGTTGGTCGCGCTGATCGCCGTGTGGTCACGGCATCTGACCCGGCTGATGACCTCGCCCGACGGCTCCACGCTCCAGGTGGTCACCGAATCCGCCGTACGGGAGCGGACGTCGACAGGGCCGGCCCGTTTCCTGCCGGCCGGCCGCACGGGAACCGTCATGGAGCGCAGCCTGCGCTACGTCTGGCGCGACCCGAAGACCAAGGCGGCCTGGGTGACCTCGCTCGCCATCGGCCTGATCGTGCCGCTGTTCAACGCCCTGCAGGGAACCGGGTCGGTCTACTTCGCCTGCTTCGCCGCCGGGATGCTCGGCATCCTGATGTACAACCAGTTCGGGCAGGACACCTCCGCGTTCTGGATGGTCGCGATGACCATCTCGTCCCGCCGGGACGCCTACGTCGAGCTGCGCGGGCGGGCGCTGGCGCTGCTGCTGCTCACCCTCCCCTACGCCACCCTGGTCACCGTCCTGACGACGGCGTTCCTCGACGACTGGGGCGCACTCCCCGAGGCACTGGGCCTGTCCTTCGCCCTGCTCGGCGCGATGCTGGCGACCGGCGCCTGGACGTCGGCCCGGTTCCCGTACTCCATCCCGCAGGAGGGCTACAAGAACGTCGCGCCCGGCCAGACCGGGCTGGCCTGGCTCTCCATCTTCGGCGGCATGATCGCGGCCGCGCTGCTGTGCGCCCCTGTCATCGCGGTGACGATCTGGCTGCACATCAGCGACGGCGGGGACGCCTGGACATGGCTGCTGCTGCCGGGCGGCACGGCGTACGGAGCGGTGCTCACCGTCCTGGGGCTCCGGCTGGCGGCTCCGCGGACGGCGGCCCGGCTGCCGGAGATCCTTACGGCGGTGAGCAAGGGATAGGCGGTACGCGTCCCGGCGGCGCCGTCAGGCAGGCGGCGGCCGGCTCACAGCTGCCCGGCATCGCCCAGTACCGCGTCCAGGAACGGCTCGATCGCCGCCCGCCACCTCTCCGGCTGGTCGTAGTGCACCAGATGACCGGCGTCGGCCACCTCCGCGTACTCCCCCCTGGGCAGCACCCGCACCATCTCCTGGGCCTCGGCCCGCCCCAGCTCCCCGTCCAGTCCCCGCACCACCAGTGCGGGGCACCGGACCTGCGCCAGGTCGTCCCAGTGCGCGTCGTACACCCAGGTCTCCCGGGAGGCGAGCATCTGATCCGGTTCGAAAACCGGCCGCCACCCGTCCTCGCACCCGTGCATCACCTCGGCGTAGAACTCACCGCGCGCGGGATTCGGCCGCTCGACCCACGGGTCGTCCTCACCGAACCACTTGCGTACGTCGGCCAGCGTGGCGAAAGGGACCGGCCAGGCCTTGAACCAGTCCTCCCACTCCCGCTGCGAGGCCGAACCGAGCGCGGAGGCCCGCATATCGCAGATGATCAGGCCACGCACCAGGTCGGGGCGCCTGGCGGCGAGCTGCCATGCGGTCAGCGCGCCCATGGCGTGGCCGATGAGCACGGCCGGGGCGAGGCCGAGCTGTTCCAGGGCGGCTTCGGCGTCCTCGACGTACGCCTCGCGCGTGAAGGCGGCCTGCGGTGACTTGTCGCTGCGGCCGTGCCCGCGCTGGTCGAGTGCCACGGCGCGGTGCCGCTCGGAGAGCCAGCGGGCGGTGGAGGTCCAGTGCGAGGCGCGGCCCATCAGGCCGTGCAGTAACAGGACACCCGGCGAGCCTTGGGGCTCCTTGGCCGGGTCCGTCTTGGGAGGGTCGCCGAACTCCCAGGCCGCGAGACGTACGCCGCCTGTGCCCGTCACGTCGATGCGTCGCGCCATCCGTCCTGGCACCCCCCTAGCTCCGCCGGGACCGACCGCTCCGGATCGAGCCGGCCGGTCCCGTGAACAGCGTCCTGCCTGCCTTGCCTGCCATATCCGCCGTCGCCCGCGTGGGCACCGCGCGCCGCCTGCACGGCTCGCCTTGTGGATGCCCTCGCATGCGATGTGCATGTCCTGTGTGTCCGACGTGATCTTATGCGCACATTCCAGAAGCGCATGGCCCGTCCGACTCGTCACCCCCGCAGACTATCGAACTCTCATTCGAATATCGGGTCTCGTCGGACAACACCCCTCGTTCGAGTGACCCGACTCAAGGATTGATCGGCGCAGCCGAGGGGAGATCTTCAGCGGGAGGCGGACCGCTCGGGGAAAACGGTCCGAGGGGAATGACCCTGAGAGCTCGGGGCTCCGGGTCAGCACAGGGGAGGACAGGCCCCGGCGCCACACGGCGCCGGGGCCCTCTCCACGATCGCGGCACATCCGCCCGCCCCCTCACCGGCCGGCCGATCACCGTCGACCACGCCAAGAGCCCTCAGGTCATATGCCTCACGCGACAGCCTCGCACGCGAAGTGTCCGAGCGCTGCGATTTACCACACTGGATCTTGGATTCGACATCTTCGACGCAACGCCACAACTCCCTTTCCACCGCCGGGAGTTACCACCGAGAGGGGCCGGTCGAGGAGACGGCGGGGCGGAGCAGGGGCGTGGCAGGGGGATGGCAGGGGGGTGTCCGGGGCGGTGGGCTCAGCGCTTGGCGACGAACACATGGGAGGCGACGTCCGCCTCCAGTTCGGCCGCCTCGCCGCCGCTGCCCACCAGGACACCGCCCGCCGACTCGGTGACACTCACCACCGAGCCCGGCTGCACGCCCGCCCGGCGCAGCGTGTACATCAGCTGCGCGTCGGTCTGGATCGGCTCGCCGATACGGCGCACCACGACCGTCTTGCCCTCGGTACCCGGGTCCAGGTCGGCCAGCGAGACCATGCCCTCGTCGAGGAACGGGTCGGCGCCGTCCTTCTCACCGAGCTCCTCCAGACCGGGGATGGGGTTGCCGTACGGCGACTCGGTCGGGTGCCGCAGCAGCTCCAGCACGCGCCGCTCCACGGCCTCGCTCATCACGTGCTCCCAGCGGCACGCCTCGGCGTGGACCTGCTCCCACTCCAGCCCGATCACATCGACGAGCAGGCATTCGGCGAGGCGGTGCTTGCGCATGACGCGGGTGGCCAGGCGCCGCCCCTCGTCGGTGAGCTCCAGATGCCGGTCGGACGCCACCGAGACCAGCCCGTCCCGCTCCATCCGCGCCACCGTCTGGCTCACGGTCGGCCCGCTCTGGTCCAGTCGCTCGGCGATCCGGGCGCGCATGGGGACCACACCTTCCTCCTCAAGCTCGAGGATGGTGCGGAGATACATCTCCGTGGTGTCGATCAGTCCGGACATACGTGCCCCTCGATTAGCTCTGCGATTAGCTCAGCCGGAAGCGAGACAGCTCCACGGCGCGTGCGCTGGCCCTGGACCCAATTCTGCCGGATACCACTGACAAGCGTGCCGTGCCGTCGCAACCAGCGGGTTGTACGGGGGTCCTCGGATCGTCCGGGAGGGCACGCCGGGGCGCGGTCCCGGCCGTATTGACACCGCACTGGTCCAGACCGCACGGTGATCCACGACGCACCTCCACCGACCGCCGCCACCCCGGAGGACACCGCATGAGCGACAGCACGCCGGCCGACCAGTTCTTCGACGCCGCGATCGCCCTCCTCCAGCGGGTACGAGCCGACGAGGCCGAGAACATCGAGGCGGCCGGCACCCTGCTCGCCGACACCGTGGCCGCCGGAGGCCGGCTCTTCGCCTTCGGCGCCGGTCACTCCTCCCTGGCCGCCCAGGACATCGTCTACCGGGCGGGCGGCCTCGCCCTGATGAACCTGCTCGCCGTCCCCGGCGTCGTGGGCGTCGACGTCATGCCCGCCACCCTCGGCTCCGCCCTCGAACGCGTGGACGGCCTCGCGAGCGCGGTCCTGGACACCTCACCCCTGCGGGACGGCGACGCCCTCGTGGTCATCTCCCTGTCGGGCCGCAACGCCCTCCCCGTGGAGATGGCCATGCGCGCCCGTGCCCTCGGCGTCAGGGTCATCGGCGTGACCTCGGTGGCGTACGCCGCCGAGACGTCCTCCCGCCACGTCTCGGGCACCTACCTCAAGGACCACTGCGACGTCGTCCTGGACTCGAAGATCGCGATCGGCGACGCGGAACTCACCCTCGACACGATCCCCGCCCCCTTCGCCCCGGCGTCCACGGTCGTCACCACGGCCCTGCTCCAGGCGGTGATGGCCACGGCGGCGAGTTCCCTCGCCGGGCGCGGCATCGAGCCCCCGCTGCTGCGCTCGGGCAACGTCGACGGCGGCCACGACTGGAACAGCCGGGTGTTCGAGCAGTACGGCGACCGCATCTACTACCGGCAGTGACCACGGGCGGTGCGGCGACGGCGCGGCTGCCCGCCTCGCTACTCCGCGCCCAGCGCCCCCGCCAGATCCAGTGCGGAGGCGATCCGTACCGCCACGTCCTCCGCGTACACCGCGTCGGCCCGCTCGAACGCGCTCCGGCCGGCCCCCCGCAGAAACGTGACGACGCCCAGTGTCCGGCCCCGGCTGCGCAGCACCGCGCACAGCGCGTGGACCGTGTCCGAGGGCCACTGCCGGCTCGCCGCCCACTCGCGGGCCCGCTCCGCGGGAACGTCCCCCGCGTCGGCCCGTACCGACCCGCTCCGGGTCACGCACTGCAGCGCCGGGTGCCCCTGGGCGTAGCGCACCGGGAGCCCGGACTCCCCGCCGGGGAGGCTCGGCCCGGGTGCCCCGGAGGGCGTCCCGGCGACGCGCACCAGCCGTACCGGACCCGAGCCGGCGTCCGTGTCCGTGTCCGTCACGGCACCCCCGACGACCCGGTCGATGAGCGCGTGATCGGCGAACCCGGCCAGCGCGAAGTCGAGATGGACGGTCGCCGCCTCCGTGGGGTCCTCGCACTCGGCGGCGGCCCGCGCGGCCCGGTGCAGCTGATTGGACCGGAACCGCAGCAGCGCCGCCTCCTGCTCGCCCTGCTTGGCCGCGGTCACGTCCTGGAAGAGCCAGCCCACCCCCAGCGGCACCGGCTCCTCCGCGAGCGGCGAGGCCAGCCGTACGAATCCGCAGCGCCAGCACCGGCGCCGCTCGCCCTCCGGCGTCCGCACGCTGACCCAGATCTCGGCGGGCGCGGGCGGGGCGCCCTCGGCGAGTACGTGCGTGAGCGCGCTCTCCAGCTCCTCGACCCCCTGGGCGAGCAGCTCCCCGAGGGGTCGCCCGAGCACGGAGGTACGCCCGATGCCCAGCGCCCGGGCCGCGTGGGCGTTCACCACGGCGGGCCGCAGATCCGCGTCGACGAGCACCACGGCCCACGACGCGTCCTCGAACAACGCCTCGCTCAGCGCGATGGACCGCTCCAGGTCGATCTGCGCGTGCACCTCGCTGAAGGCGCAGTACACCCCGGCGGGCTTGCCCTCCGGCCCCCGTACCGCCGCCGACTGCGTCCGTACGAGCACCCGCCCGCCGTCCTTGGTCAGCAGGGCGAACTCGTGCACCTGCCGCCCGGGGGCCTGCATGGCGGACATCAGCCGGGTCTCGACCTCCTCGGCGTCGGCCTCGCGCACCGCCCACCCGGCGAACCCGTGCCGGCCCACGGCCTCGGCCGCGCTCCAGCCGAGGATCCGCTCCGCCTCGCGGTTCCAGTGCGTGACGACGCCGTCCGCGTCGAAGGCGCACAAGGCCGCGTCCATGCCGTCCAGCAGCGCGGCCAGCAGATCCGAACCGCCTGCCGAACCCTCCGTACCAGCCGCCGAACCGTCCGGACCGTCCCGTTCGGGTTCGTCCGGCCCCAGCTCGTCGGTGGTCCCACTACGCCGGGAAGCACTCACCTGGACCCCCTGCCAGCTGCGTCCGCACGTACGACGCGTCCGTTCGCCCACCAGCAATCATCTAACTGGAACGTGACGCAGCGCACACCAAGTTCCCCAAGATTGAAGGAATCGTTGTACCGCCCGCCACGTACCACGTCCTTGCCGGGCGTACACCTCGCTCCGCCCTCGACGGGACGCCGGGTGACCTGCGCGGACAGGTGCGGAGAAAAAAGTGGTTGATCGGGGGCCGACCGCTTCCTAGTGTGTGGAGCACACGAGAAGGGAGGTGGTTCGGCAGATGTATGAGAACCGGACGCGTGAGGTGGCTGCGGGCTAGCGGCCCGTCACCCCACCCAGTGCGGTGCCGGACCAGCATGTGACAGATGCGTGCAGCCGGCCCAATCCCAAGCAGTCACCCGACCCGCGAGTTCGCCGGCACGTCCGGCCGGCTCCCCCGCCACCGGCGGAGGGACCCGAGCTCGCGGGTCGTCTGCGTGCGCGGCCGCCGTCTCGGAGACCGAGCGTCTCAGGGACTGAGTGCGTCCAGGACCGAGCGTCTCAGGGACCGATCGCCTCAGGGACCGGTCGCCTCAGGGACTGAGCCGCTCCACCCGCCAGCTCCCGTCCTGCTCCGCCACGTACCGAAGCCGGTCGTGCAGCCGGTTCTCGCGGCCCTGCCAGAACTCCACCTCCCGGGGCGCCACCCGGAAACCGCCCCAGTGCGGCGGCACCGGCACCTGCTCGCCCTCGGGATAGCGCGCGGCCAACTCCGCGTAGGAGGCGTCCAGTTCGGCCCGGGACGGGATGACGGTGGACTGCGGACTGGCCCACGCGCCGAGCTGGGAGCCGTGCGGGCGGGTGCGGAAGTAGGCGGCCGTCTCGTCACGGCCGGTCCGCCGCGCCACGCCCGTGACGATGACCTGGCGGGCCATGGGGTGCCAGGGGAAGAGCAGGGAGACGTAGGGGTTCTCGGCGAGGTCGCGGGCCTTGCGGGAGTCGTAGTTGGTGTAGAAGACGAAGCCCTGCTCGTCGAACTGCTTCAGCAGCACCGTACGGGAGCTCGGGCGCCCCTCGGCGTCGGCCGTGGAGACGATCATCGCGTTCGGCTCGAAGAGGTGGGCCTCCGAGGCGGCCTGCTTGAACCAGCGCGCGAACTGTTCCACCGGGGTGGCGGCGAGGTCGTTCTCGGCGAGGCCCTCGGCCCGGTACTGCTTGCGCATCGCGGCGGGGTCGAGGGGGACGGCGTCTCGGTCGGTCACCCGGTCATCTTGCCGTATGCGACCGGCGCCGTACGGAGCGGTGTCCTTCGTCACTGCCTGGCACTGAGTGCCGCAAGGTCTCCCCAAATATGACACTCGGGGATATCGTGCTGATGCCGGTGCGGTTGGATGACCGCCAGCCGCACGGGGCATCACACGGGTACGCCCAGGACCGCGAGTCCGTCGAGGCCCGGCATCCGACCAGCCCGGACGCCGAGTCCGTGACCGTGGATCCACCAGGCGTACGTGCCGTCCGTGCCGACCGACATGTGGTCGTCCCACCCACAACCATCTGTCGCCCACCTCACGAGGAGCCGCCTGATGTCCGACTTCGTACCCGGACTCGAAGGAGTCGTCGCGTTCGAGACGGAGATCGCCGAACCGGACAAGGAGGGCGGCGCGCTCCGGTACCGAGGCGTCGACATCGAGGACCTGGTCGGTCACGTCTCGTTCGGAAACGTCTGGGGGCTGCTCGTCGACGGGGCCTTCCGTCCCGGTCTGCCGCCCGCCGAGCCGTTCCCGATCCCCGTGCACTCCGGTGACATCCGCGTCGACGTGCAGTCCGCCCTCGCCATGCTGGCGCCGGTGTGGGGTCTGAAACCGCTCCTGGACATCGACGAGGAGCAGGCCCGCGAGGACCTCGCCCGGGCCGCGGTGATGGCCCTGTCCTACGTCGCCCAGTCCGCGCGCGGCCAGGGTCTGCCCATGGTTCCGCAGCGCGAGATCGACAAGGCGCAGTCCGTCGTCGAGCGGTTCATGATCCGCTGGCGCGGCGAGCCCGACCCCAAGCACGTGGCCGCGGTCGACGCCTACTGGACGTCCGCCGCCGAGCACGGCATGAACGCCTCCACCTTCACCGCCCGCGTCATCGCCTCCACCGGCGCCGACGTGGCCGCCGCGCTCTCCGGCGCCGTAGGGGCCATGTCCGGCCCGCTGCACGGCGGCGCCCCGTCCCGCGTCCTGCACATGATCGAGGAGATCGAACGCACCGGCGACGCCGAGGCGTACGTGAAGCGGACCCTCGACAAGGGCGAGCGCCTGATGGGCTTCGGACACCGCGTCTACCGCGCCGAGGACCCGCGTGCCCGCGTCCTGCGGCGCACCGCCCGCGAGCTCGGCGCCCCGCGCTTCGAGGTCGCCGAGGCCCTGGAGAAGGCCGCCCTGGCGGAGCTGCACGCCCGCCGCCCCGACCGGGTCCTGGCCACGAACGTGGAGTTCTGGGCGGCCATCGTCCTGGACTTCGCCGAGGTCCCGGCGCACATGTTCACGTCCATGTTCACCTGTGCCCGTACGGCGGGCTGGTCGGCCCACATCCTGGAGCAGAAGCGCACCGGCCGCCTCGTCCGCCCGTCCGCGCGCTACATCGGTCCCGGCCCGCGCGACCCGCGCGAGGTCGAGGGCTACGCCGACATCGCGCACTGACTCCCGGCCCTGTGGCGGGCCGGGCATCACGCGGGGCCGACCGGCTCCGCGTGATGCCGCCCCGCGGCCGGCCGGGCCGCCACCGTGGTCGGCCGCCGCCCCCTCCTGTCGGTGTCCGTGACCGCGGAAGCGGCACACGGAACGTGACTGATCCGCTCCGCACGTATGCTGGGGCGGCTGCGGCATCCCGCCATCACCCGTGCCCACGGGGCGAGTTACGGCCTGCGGCGATCGTCACGTCCCCCGGCATGAGGATGAGAACAGGTGCTGATAGCGGGTCGCTACCGGCTGCACGAGTCGATCGGGCGCGGTGGGATGGGGGAGGTCTGGCGGGCGTACGACGAGACGCTCGCGCGGCAGGTGGCCGTCAAGCTCCTGCTGCCCCAGGACTCCGACCCCACCGCCACGTCCCGGTTCCGGCTGGAGGCGCAGACCGCGGCGCGGATCGACCATCCGAACGTGGTCGGCGTCCGGGACTTCGGTGAGTTCGAGAACCGGCTGTTCCTGGTGATGGAGCTGGTCGACGGCGACAGCCTCGCCCGGGTGCTGGCGCGGTCGGGGTCACTGCCCGCGGAGCGCGTGGCCCGTATCGCCGCGCAGGCCGCCGCGGGACTGGCCGCCGCGCACCGGGAGGGGATCGTCCACCGGGACATCAAGCCCGGGAACCTGCTGCTCGACGCGGACGGCACCCTCAAGATCGGTGACTTCGGGATCGCCCGCTTCATGGACGACCCCGGAGCCGCGCTGACCGCGACCGGGCAGATCGTCGGCACCAGCCTGTATCTGGCCCCCGAGCGCGCGCTGGGCAAGCAGGCGGGACCGGCCTCCGACGTGTACGCCCTGGGCTGCGTGCTCTACCAGCTGCTGACGGGCCGCCCGCCGTTCCAGGCCGACTCCGCGGTCGCCATCCTGCACCAGCACCTCGACGCCGTACCCGTGCCGCCCCGCGAGCTGGGCGTGCCCGGCTTGCCGCCCGCCTTCGAGAACTACCTCCTCGGCCTGCTCGCCAAGGAGCCCGAGCACAGACCCGCCGCCCAGCAGGCGGCCGACTGGTTCGCCGGCGGCGCCTGGCGGGGCCGTCCGGAGCCGCTGCCGGACGCGAACGCGACGGCCCCGCGGCGGACGGCCGCCGTGGCGTCCGTGCCCGGGTCGCAGCAGCTCGGGGAGACCAGCAACCCGACCACCTACATGCTGCCGTCCGGCCGAGGCGCGACCGCCACCGGCCGGCCCCGTTCCCGATCCCGCGGCCGGCGGTCCGCGCCCGTGGCCCGGCGCACCCTCGTCACGGCCGCCGGAGCGCTGCTCTTCGTGACCGCGATGCTCCTCGGCATGCTGTGGTTCACCCCCGACACCACCGGATCACAGGGCACGAAGTCCGAGGCCCCGCCCGGTCCGAGCGCCTCCGCCTCCGCTCGGCCGTCCGGCCCGCCCCCGACGACGCCCCCGGTCCCGGCCGCCGCGACGAGTACCCCGCAGGACGACCGGCGGGCCGAGCAGCGGGCTGAGGAGCGGGACCGCGAACGGCTGCGGGAGCAGGAGCGGCAGCACGAGCGGCAGCGCGAGACCTGGCAGGACGACGACGGCGAGGAGGACGACTGACCGTCGGCCGTGCGCGGGTCGGAGCCGCAGAGCCTGCCGCACATGGAGAGCGCGCGGTGACCGCCCCCATGCCCGCACCGCAGCCGCCCGCCACTGACACCGGGCTCAGCCCAGCGCCTCCTCCAGCAGCACCGCCCACTGCGCCACCACCCGCTCGCGGCGGGCCGTGTCGTCGGTGAGGAGGTTGGCCAGGCCGAGGCCGCGGGCCATGTCCAGCAGGCCCTGGACCGTTTCCCGTACGCCGGGCCGGGACTCGTCCGCGCCGAGGAGGTCCACGGCGATGCGGTGGGTCTCGCGGCCCACGCGGGCCTCCAGCTCGGTGACCCTCGGCCCCAGCTGCTCCTCGTTCGAGGCGGCCACCCACAGGTGCAGGGCGGCGCGGAACAGCGGGCCCGTGTAGAGGTCGACCAGCGCCGACACCACCGCCCGGCGGTCTTCGGCCACGCCCTCGGGGAACAGGGCGCGCAGGGCCGTCGAGCGCTCCTCGGCGACGTACTCGACCGCCGCCGTGAAGAGGTCCTCGCGGGTCGGGAAATGGTGCTGGGCGGCGCCGCGGGAGACGCCGGCGCGTTCGGCGACGACGGACACCGTGGAGCCCGCCCAGCCGTGTTCGGCGAGGCAGGCCACGGCGGCTTCCAGGAGCCGTTGCCGGGTGGCCCGGCTGCGGTCCTGCTTGGGCACACGGTCCGTACGCTCCGCGCGGTCGCCGACTGTGCTCACACCACCCATTCCGGATCCCGTCTTTCGAGGAAGGCCGTCATCCCCTCGCGGGCCTGCGCCGAGGAGAACAACCGGGCCGAGAGCGCGCTCAGGTCGGCCGCGTCCCGGTCGAAGGTTTCCAGCACCTTAGCCGTGAGCAGCGCCTTCGTCTCGGCCAGGGCCCGGGGCGCGGCCCGGCGCAGGCCGTCCAGGACGGGGGCCAGCGTCGCGTCGACGTCGTCGCCCGCCGCGGTCAGCAGGCCGATGCGGGCCGCTTCCGGCGCGCCGAGGCGTTCGCCGGTGAGGTAGTAGCGGGCCAGGGCGCGGGCGTCCGTACGGGGCAGCAGGGGCAGCGAGATCACCGCGGGGGCGACCCCGATGCGGACCTCCGTGAAGGCGAAGGTGGCCTCGGCGGACGCCGCCGATATGTCGCAGGCGGCCAGCAGGCCGAGGCCGCCCGCGCGTACGTGGCCGGTGACCCGGGCCACGACCGGTTTGGGCAGTGCGACGATCTGCCGCAGCAGGGCCACCAGCGCCTCCGGGGGTGGCGGGTCGCGCAGGTCGGCACCGGCGCAGAAGGTGTTGCCGGTGTGGGTGAGGACGACCGCGCGTACCTCGGCGTCCTCGGCACAGTCCGCGAGCGCCCCGGCGAGTTCGTCCACCAGGGCCGCCGAGAGAGCGTTGCGGTTGTGCGGGGAGTCCAGGGTGAGGGTCTCCACCGCACGCGCGCGGGCACGGCCGATCAGCGTCATGGGCTCTCCTCCCGCACCCGCAGTTCGCGGCGCAGTATCTTGCCGGACGCGGCCCGCGGGACCGCGTCGATGAAGGTGACCTGGCGGACACGCTTGTAAGGGGCGACGCGCTCGGCGACGTACATCCTGACCTCTCCTTCGCAGAGGCCGGTCGCGGTGGGCCGGCGCACCACGTAGGCGTGCGGGACCTCGTTGCCGTCGTCGTCGTAGGTGCCGATCACCGCCGCGTCCGCGATGTCGGGGTGGGTGAGCAGGAGGGCCTCCAGTTCGGCCGGGGCCACCTGGAAGCCCTTGTACTTGATGAGCTCCTTCACCCGGTCCACGATGAACAGCCAGCCGTCCGCGTCCACGTACCCCACGTCGCCGGTGTGCAGCCAGCCGTCGGCGTCGATCATGGCGGCGGTGGCGTCGGGGCGGCCGAGGTAGCCCTTCATGACCTGCGGGCCGCGGATGAGGATCTCGCCGGACTCGCCGACGCCGAGATCCTTGCCGGGGTCGTCCAGGGAGACGATCCGCATCTCGGTGCCGGCGATGAGCCTGCCGACGGTTCCCGCGGGCGCCTCGCGCATGGCGTCCAGCGGGACGACGTGCGTGCCGGGGGACAGCTCCGTCATGCCGTACGCCTGTCCGACCGGTGGCAGGCCGAGGCGCTGGGAGCAGGCGGTCGCGAGCCCCGCGTCCAGGGGTGCGGCGGCGCTGACGACGTACTTCAGGGACGACAGGTCGTACTGAGCGACCAGCGGGTGCTTGGCGAGGGCCAGGACGATGGGCGGGGCCACGTACAGGCCGGTGATGCGGTGGTTCTGGATGGCCGCGAGGAAGGTCTCCAGGTCGAAGCGGGGCAGGACGACGACCGTGGCGCCCACCCTCAGGGGCGCGTTCATCAGGGCGGTCAGCCCGTAGATGTGGAAGAAGGGCAGCACGGCGAGGATGCGGTCGCCGGGTCCGGCCGGCATGGCGGACTCCAGCTGGGCCAGGTTGGTGGCGATCTGGCGGTGGGTGAGCATCACGCCCTTGGGGACGCCGGTGGTGCCCGAGGAGTACGGCAGCGCGGCGACGTCCGCCACGGGGTCGATGTCCACCTGTGGTTCCGGTGCCGCCGAGGCCAGCATGTCGATGAGCGACCGGTGGCCCGGCGCGCTGTCGCAGACGAAGATCTCCTGGACGCCGCCCGCGAGTTCGGCGGCCCGGCGCGCCGACTGCAGCAGCGGGGAGACGGTGACGATCCAGCGGGCCGCGGAGTCCTTCAGCTGCTTGGCGAACTCCTCGGGGGTGGCGAGCGGGTGCACGGTGGTGACGCAGGCCCCGGCGCGGGTGGCGGCGTAGAACGCGGTGGGGTAGGCGACCGTGTTGGGGCTGTGCAGGGCGAGGACGTCACCCTTGCGCAGGCCGGCCTCGGCGAGCGCGGCGGCGATGCGCCGGTGGAAGCGGTCGAGCTGCTCGTGGGTGAGGGTGGTGCCGTCGGTGCCGTCGATGAGCGCGGGCGCGTCACCGAACTCGGCGGCCCGGCCCAGTACGGCCTCGTGGATGGGGAGTTCTACGGCCGGGACGTCTGCGTACTCGCTGCGGAACATCGTTCCTCCTCGCGACCGGTACGACACGGTGCCGGTCAGTACGACTTGGGCAGGCCCAGGGTCTGGTGGGAGACGTAGTTGAGAATCATCTCCCGGCTCACCGGGGCGATACGAGACACGCGCGCGGCGGTTATCAGCGAGGCGAGCCCGAACTCGCGCGTGAGGCCGTTGCCGCCGAGGGTGTGCACCGCCTGGTCGACTGCCTTCACACAGGCTTCCCCGGCCGCGTACTTGGCCATGTTGGCGGCCTCGCCCGCGCCGACGTCGTCCCCGGCGTCGTACGAGGACGCCGCCTTCTGCATCATCAGGCGGGCCAGTTCCAGGTCGATGTGAGCCTGGGCCAGGGGGTGCGCGATGGCCTGGTGGGCGCCGATGGGGGCGTTCCACACGGTGCGCTCGCGTGCGTACTCGACGGCACGTGCGAGGGCGTACCGTCCCATGCCGATCGCGAAGGCGGCCGTCATGATGCGTTCGGGGTTGAGGCCGGCGAAGAGCTGGAGCAGGCCGGCGTCCTCGTCGCCGACCAGTGCGTGCGCCGGGAGCCGTACGTCGTCCAGGGTCAGCTCGAACTGCTTCTCGGCGGCGTCGAGTTCCATGTCGATCCGGCTGCGCCGGAACCCTTCGGTGTCCCTCGGGAGGATGAACAGGCAGGGCTTGAGACGGCCGGTGCGGGCGTCTTCGGTGCGGCCGACTATCAGGGTGGCGTCGGCTATGTCGACGCCGGAGATGAAGACCTTGCGGCCGGTGAGCAGCCAGTCTCCGGAGTCCGGATCGCGGCGGGCGGTGGTGGTGATGCGGTGGCTGTTGGATCCTGCGTCGGGTTCGGTGATGCCGAAGGCCATGGTGCGGGTGCCGTCGGCGAGACCGGGGAGCCAGCGCTGTTTCTGCTCGTCCGTGCCGAAGCGGGCGATCACTGTGCCGCAGATCGCGGGGGACACGACCATCATGAGCAGGGGGCAGCCCGCGGCGCCCAGTTCTTCGAGGACGATGGAGAGTTCGGAGATTCCACCGCCTCCGCCGCCGTACGCCTCCGGCAGGTTGACGCCGAGGTAGCCGAGCTCGGCCGCCTCGGACCAGAGCTGCTCTCGGTCGTAGGTGCGGCCGTGGCGCTTGCCCAGGGCGGCTACCGCCGACCGTAGGGCCCTGTGCTCCTCGGCTTCGAGGGTGGGGTGCATGGCGTTCCTTCCCGGGTGCGGGTGGTGTGTGGTTGCTCGCGCTCACGCGGCGGTGGGCGCACATGGGTGCGGCCCCGCGCCCCTAGGAGGCCGGCTGCACCACGGCCAGCAGGGCGCCGACCGTCACCTGTTGCCCGGTGGCGGCGTGCAGAGCCGTCAGGGTGCCCTCGCTCGGCGCCGTGATCTTGTGTTCCATCTTCATCGCCTCCAGCCAGAGCAGGGGCTGTCCGGCGCGCACAGCGGCTCCCACGGCCAGACCGTCGGCGACGCGTACGACCGTCCCCGGCATCGGCGCGAGCAGCGAACCCGGCGCGAGCTGAGCCGTCGGGTCGGGGAAGCGGGGCAGGGCGGTCAGCACAGTGGTGTTCACGTAAATCCGGTCGCCGTACCTCGCCACCTCGAAGTTCCTTCGCACGCCGGCCGCTTCGAGGACGACCAGCGCGGCATCGGCATGGACGACCCGCACCCCTTCCGCCTCCAGGCCCGCACGACCGTGCCGGTAGCGGACCTCGACCTCCTCGCCCGCCATCTCGTAGCGCTTGACCTGCGGCTGGGACGGCACGTTGCGCCAGCCGCCGAAGCGGGAGCGGCCGTGGGCGTCGGCGAGGGCGGCGGCCAGGGCAACCAGAGGTGGTCGCGCAGCGACTCCGTCGAGGGCGGTGGTGGGAGACGGGCGGGCGTACGGGTCGTGGGCCGGCCGGGTCAGGGCGGCGAGGTGGCGGTCGTAGAAGCCGGTGTCCATGCGGGCGGACGTGAACTCCTCGTGCCGCAGGGAGCGGACCAGGAGGTCCCGGTTGGTGAGCGGGCCGTGGAGGGTCGCCCGTTCCAGTGCGCCCGCGAGCTTGCGGACGGCCGCCGCGCGCGTGGGGGCGTGGGCGACGAGCTTGGCGAGCATCGGGTCGTAGTGGACGCCGATGTCGTCGCCGTCGCTGAAGCCGGTGTCCAGGCGGACGCCCTCGGGTACCGCGAAGCGGTGCAGGGTGCCGGTCTGCGGGGCCCAGTCGTGAGCCGGGTCCTCGGCGTAGAGGCGGGCTTCCACGGCGTGGCCACGCGCGGGTGGCGGGGTGTCGGCGAGGGCGTGGCCTTCGGCGACGCGCAGCTGTTCGGCGACCAGGTCGATGCCGAAGACCGCTTCCGTCACCGGGTGTTCCACCTGGAGGCGGGTGTTCATCTCCAGGAAGTGGGCCCTGCCTTCGGCCACCAGGAACTCGACGGTGCCGGCTCCCACGTAGTCGACGGCACGGGCGGCGCGTACGGCCAGGGCGTGCAGTTCGTCCGTGAGCGCCTCGTCGAGCCCGGGTGCCGGGGCCTCCTCGATCACCTTCTGGTGGCGGCGCTGGAGGGAGCAGTCCCGGGTGCCGAGGGCCCAGACCGTGCCGTGGGTGTCGGCGAGGATCTGCACCTCGACATGGCGGCCGTTCTCGACGTACGGCTCGACGAAGACCTCGCCGTCGCCGAAGGCGCTCGCGGCCTCGGAGCGGGCGCTCTCCAGGGCGGCGTCGAGTTCCTCCAGGCGGCGCACGACGCGCATCCCGCGCCCTCCGCCGCCCGCGGCCGCCTTGACGAGGACGGGGAGGTCGGCCTCGGTGACCTCGCCCAGGGGGGCCAGCCCCATCAGCTCCTTCGCCCGGGTCTTGGACGCCATCGCCTCGATGGCCTCCGGCGGCGGGCCGATCCAGACCAGTCCCGCGTCGAGGACGGCGCGAGCGAAGTCGGCGTTCTCGGAGAGGAAGCCGTAGCCGGGGTGCACGGCGTCCGCGCCGGACGCCACGGCCGCCTTCACGATCAGACCGGCGTCCAGATACGTGTCGGCCGGCGCCGTTCCCGGCAGCCGTACGGCCGTGTCGGCCACGCGCGCGTGCAGGGCGTTCGCGTCGGCGTCCGAGTACACGGCCACCGTCCGGATTCCCGACTCACGGCAGGTGCGGAAGACGCGGCAGGCGATCTCGCCCCGGTTCGCCACCAGAACAGAAGTAATCATTGCCTCACATCCGGAAGACGCCGAAACCACCGCGTGCGCCCTCGTAAGGGGCCGTGTGGATGGCGGACAGGCACATACCGAGGACGGTGCGGGTGTCGCGCGGATCTATGACGCCGTCGTCGTACAGCCGCCCCGACAGGAACATCGGCAGCGACTCCGACTCGATCTGCTGCTCCACCATGGCGCGCAGGGCCGCGTCGCCCTCCTCGTCGTACGGCTGTCCCTTCGCCGCGGCCGACTGGCGGGCGACGATCGAGAGCACGCCGGCGAGCTGCTGCGGGCCCATGACGGCCGACTTGGCGCTGGGCCAGGCGAAGAGGAAGCGGGGGTCGTAGGCGCGGCCGCACATGCCGTAGTGGCCGGCGCCGTAGGACGCGCCCATGAGGACGGAGAGATGGGGCACGCGGCTGTTGCTGACCGCGTTGATCATCATCGCGCCGTGCTTGATGATGCCGCCCTGCTCGTACTCCTTGCCCACCATGTAGCCGGTGGTGTTGTGCAGGAACAGCAGCGGGATGTCGCGCTGGTTGGCGAGTTGGATGAACTGAGCGGCCTTCTGGGACTCCTCGCTGAACAGGACCCCCTGGGCGTTGGCCAGCACGCCGACCGGATAGCCGTGCAGGGCCGCCCAGCCCGTGGTCAGGCTCGTGCCGTACATCGGCTTGAACTCGTCGAAGTCGGAGGCGTCGACGATCCGGGCGATGACCTCGCGCGGGTCGAAGGGGGTCTTGAGGTCGCCGGGGACGATCCCGAGGAGTTCCTCGGCGTCGTACCTGGGCGGCTCGGCGGGGGCCGGATCCGCGTACGCCTTGCGGTGGTTGAGGCGGGCGACCACCCGTCGGGCCTGCCGCAGCGCGTCCGGTTCGTCCACCGCGAAGTAGTCGGCGAGGCCCGACACGCGCGCGTGCATCTCGGCGCCGCCCAGCGACTCGTCGTCGCTCTCCTCGCCGGTGGCCATCTTCACCAGGGGCGGGCCGCCGAGGAACACCTTGGCGCGTTCCCTGACCATGATCACGTGGTCGGACATGCCGGGGACGTAGGCGCCGCCTGCCGTCGAGTTGCCGAAGACGACCGCGACGGTGGGGATCCCGGCCGCCGACAGCCGGGTCAGGTCCCGGAACACGGCACCCCCGGGGATGAAGATCTCCTTCTGGGACGGCAGGTCGGCGCCGCCCGACTCCACGAGGTTGACGACGGGCAGCCGGTTGGCGAGCGCGATGTCGTGGGCGCGCAGGGCCTTCTTCAGCGACCACGGATTGCTCGCCCCGCCGCGCACGGTGGGGTCGTTGGCGGTGACGAGGCATTCGACGCCCTCGACGACCCCGATGCCGGTGACGAGGGACGCGCCGACCGTGTAGTCGCTGCCCCAGGCGGCCAGCGGGGACAGCTCAAGGAAGGGTGTGTCGGGGTCGAGGAGCAGCTCGATGCGCTCACGGGCGAGGAGTTTGCCGCGCCCGCGGTGCCGTTCGACGTACTTCTCGCCGCCGCCCGCGAGGGCCTTGGCGTGCTCCGCGTCGAGGTCGGCGAGCTTGGCGAGCATGGTCTCGCGGTGGGCCGTGTATGCGGGGCTCGTGGTGTCCAGGGCGGAGGCGAGGACGGTCACAGCAGGGTCTCCGGGATGTCGAGGTGGCGGCTGCGCAGCCATTCGCCGAGGGCCTTGGCCTGCGGGTCGAAGCGGTGCTGGGCGGCGACGCCCTCGCCGAGGACGCCCTCGACGACGAAGTTGAGGGCGCGCAGGTTCGGCAGGAGGTGCCGGGTCACCCTCAGCTCCCGGCTCTCCGGGATCAGCCGCCGGAACACGCCGACCGTGAGCTCGTGCGCGAGCCACCGCCAGGCGTCGTCCGTGCGGGCCCACACCCCCACATTGGCGTTGCCGCCCTTGTCGCCGCTGCGGGCACCGGCGAGGAGGCCGAGGGGGGCTCGCCTGGTGGGCCCGTGGGGCAGCGGTCGCGGCAGCGGTGGCTGCGGGACGTCGTCGAGTACGGCGGTGTCGTGGGCCGGCGGCACGGGGATTCGGCGTCCGTCGTGGAGGACGGCCACATGGTCGACGGCACCATGGGGGACGTACACATCCTCGAAGACCCCATAGGGCGCGCCCTTTCCGGGTGGCGCGAGCACATGGAAGCCCGGGTAGCTGGCCAGCGCCAGCTCCACGGCGGCTCCGCTCAGGGTCCGACCGACGGCCTCCTGGTCCGTGTCGCGTACGACGAGCCGCAGCAGCGCGCTGGCCGTCTCCTCGCTGGGAGCGTCGGGCCGGTCGGTGCGTACGAGGTCCCAGCGGACCTCGGCGGGCGGCGACTTGGAGAGCGCGTCCGTCATCTGCTCGCGCACCAGGGCGGCCTTGGCCTCGATGTCGAGGCCGGTGAGCACGAAGGCGACCTCGTTGCGGAAGCCGCCGAGCCGGTTGACGCCGACCTTGAGGGTCGGGGGCGGTGCCTCTCCCCGTACGCCCTGGACGCGGACCCGGTCGGGGCCGTCCTGGGTGAGCCGTACGGTGTCCAGGCGGGCGGTGACGTCGGGGCCGGCGTACCGGGCGCCCGCCGTCTCGTACAGCAGCTGGGCCGTGACCGTGCCGACGTCGACGAAGCCGCCGGTGCCGGGGTGCTTGGTGACGACGCAGGTGCCGTCCTCGTGGAGCTCGGCGAGCGGGAAGCCGGGGCGCCCGAGGTCGCGGCCGTTCTCGTGGAAGAAGGCGTAGTTCCCGCCGGTCGCCTGCGCCCCGCACTCCAGCACATGGCCGGCGACGACGGCGCCCGCGAGCCGGTCGTACTCCTGCGGGCCCCATCCGAAGTGCGCGGCGCCGGGCCCGGTGACCAGGGCCGCGTCCGTCACCCGTCCGGTGACCACGACGTCGGCGCCCTCGCGCAGGCAGGCGGCGATCCCGAAACCGCCGAGGTAGGCGTGGGCGGCGAGGCTGCCCGGGTGCGCGGCGGTGAGGTCGTCGCCCTCGACGTGGGCGACACGGGCGGGCACACCGAGGCGGTCGGCCAGGTCCCGTACGGCCTGCGCCAGTCCGGCGGGGTTGAGGCCGCCCGCGTTGGCGACGATCCTGACGCCCCGCTCCCGGGCGAGCCCGAGGCACTCCTCCAGCTGTCGCAGGAAGGTACGGGCGTATCCCGCGCGGGGGTCCTTCAGCCGGTCCCGGCCCAGGATCAGCATGGTCAGCTCGGCCAGGTAGTCGCCGGTGAGGACGTCCAGTTCACCGCCGGTGAGCATCTCGCGCATGGCGTCGAACCGGTCGCCGTAGAAACCGGAGGCGTTGCCTATCCGCAGCGGACGGGCAGCGGCCGTCACCGCGCGGCCCCCTTCGGGGCGCGGCCCGCGCCGGGCGGGCCCGCGAAGACCTGGGCGATGTCGAACCATCGGTCGGCGTCGGGGCCCTCGGCGCGCAGCGCGAGGTCCGAGCGGTGGGCGCGCTGGGTGACGAGCAGGCAGAAGTCGAGCGCCGGCCCGGTGACGCGCTGCTGGGCGTCCTCGGGTCCGTACACCCACAACTCACCCGAGGGCGAGACGAGTTCGACACGGAACGCGTCGGGCGGCACCGGGAGCCCGTGCACGGTGAAGGCGAAGTCGCGGGTCCGCACGCCGATCCACACCACATGCCTCAGCCGGTCGGTGGGTGTGCGCACCACACCCAGCGCGTCGGCGACGTCCAGACCGTGGGCCCAGGTCTCCATGAGTCGAGCGGTGGCCATGGAGGCCGCGGACATGGGTGGGCCGTACCAGGGGATCTTCGTACCGGGGGGCGTCTGCCGCAACGCCGTGTCCAGCGCGGCCCGCCCTTCCCGCCACCGGACCAGCAGTTCGGCGGACGGCAGCGCGGCTCCCTCCTGCGCCCCCTCGTCGACGAAGGAGCCCGGCGCCACCAGCGCCTTCTCCACCAGCGTGTGGAACGCCTCCACGTCGGTCGCCGCCAGCAGTGCCGAATGGTCCGTCCAGGCCAGGTGCGCGATCTGGTGGGCGACGCTCCAGCCGGGCGCGGGGGTGGCGAGCGTCCACTGCTCGGAGGTCAAGTCGGCCACGAGCCGTTCGAGTTCCTCGCTCTCCTCACGCAGGTCGTCGAACACGGGCGTCGGATCGGACACGGTGCGCTCCCCTCGGGCACGGCGGTGTGCGGGGTGGTGCGGCGTGGTGCGGTGGGGTGGTGCGGCGTGGTGAGGAGCATGGCAGCGCCAATGAAAACAAGCAAGCATGCTTGCATTAATTGCTGTCCCGTACGACCGCACGGCCGCGCCGCCCTCGTCGCCACCGAGCCGGTCGGTCACCGCGCCTGCCGAGACGGTTCCTCACGCCCTTCGGGTCGGCCACCCGGCGGAGGCCTCGGCACCCTTCGGCCCGGGCAGCCCGGCGGAGGCCTCGACACCCTTCGGGCTCAGGCGCCCCGACGGAGGCCCCGACGCCCTTCGGCTCGGGCAGCCCGCCGGCGCTCACTCCGTGCGCCGGCCGGGGCTAGCTGCCGGGGCCGCCCGGACGCGACGCGCCTCGTCGGCGGAGTCCGGCCCTCAGCTCTTGCCGGACCTCGCGGTCCCCGCCTTGCGCCGCCCCACCTGAGTGCGCACCGCGCCCATGCTCGCCGCGATGACCAGGGCGACCGCCAGGGCCTGCACGGCGGAGAGGGCCTGGTCGAGGAGGAGGAAGCCGGCTGTCGCCGCGATGGCCGGCTCCAGGCTCATCAGGATGGCGAAGGACGCCGCGGGGAGGCGGCGCAGGGCGAGGAGTTCGAGGGTGTAGGGCAGAACGGAGGAGAGGATCGCCACGGCCGCGCCCAGCCCCAGGGTGACCGGGTCGACGAGCTTCATGCCCGATTCGGCGATTCCCAGCGGCAGGAACAGTACGGCTCCCACGGCCATCGCGAGGGCCAGCCCGTCGGCCTGGGGAAAGCGCCGGCCCGTACGGGCGCTGAACACGATGTAGGCCGCCCACATGGCGCCGGCCGCCAGGGCGAAGACGACACCCAGGGGGTCGAGGCTGCCGAAGCCCCCGCCGAGGAGGAAGACACCGGCCAGGGCGAGTCCGGCCCAGACCAGGTTGATCGCGCGTCGGGAGCTGAGGACCGACAGGGCGAGCGGGCCGAGGACCTCCAAGGTGACCGCGGGGCCGAGCGGGATGCGGGCGACCGACTGGTAGAACAGGCCGTTCATCGCGGCCATCGTGACACCGAAGACGATCACCGTTCCCCAGTCGGTGCGGGAGTGGCCGCGCAGCCGGGGCCGGCAGACCAGCAGCAGGACGACCGCCGCCACCAGCAACCGCAGCGCCACCACGCCGAGCGCCCCGGCCCTGGGCATCAGGCCCACCGCCAGGGCGCCTCCGAACTGCACGGAGATGCCGCCGGCCAGCACGAGGCCCACCGGCCCGAGGGAGTTACGGCGGCCGCGCGGGGCCCCGGCCGTCACCCCGGCGGCGACGGCCGGGGCGGGGGACGACGAGGGCACGGCGGCGGCGTCAGGGGTGCTCACGGGCGGTCCAAGGGCTCGACTTCGAAGTGTTCATCATGCTGTACTGCCGAGTCCACGGTAATAGACTTCGTCAGGAGTGTGAACCCATTAAGCCACTGTCCCGGCATGTGGACCTCTGACGCCGGGACTACCTCCGGGCCAGATAGACCTCAAGCGCCTTGTGCAGCAGCCGGTTGAGCGGGAAGTCCCACTCTCCGAGGTACTCGACGGCCTCGCCTCCGGCGCCCACCTTGAACCGCAGCAGGCCCAGCAGATGGTCGGACTCCTCCAGGGTGTCGGTGATGCCCCGGAAGTCGTAGACGGTTGCGCCGAGTGCGTGGGCGTCGGTCATCATGCGCCATTGCAGGGCGTTGTTCGGCTGGACCTCCCGCCTGCGGCTGGTGGAAGCGCCGTAGGAGTACCAGACGTGGTCGCCGACCGTCAGCATGGTGGCCGCGGCCAGGACCTCGCCGTCGTGGTGGGCGAGGTACAGCCGCATACGGTCGGGGTGTTCGGCGGTGAGGGCGGTCCACATGCGCTGGAAGTACGGCAGGGGGCGCGGGACGAAACGGTCGCGCTCGGCGGTCTCGGTGTACAGGGTGTGGAAGACGGCCAGGTCGTCGTAACCGCCCCGCTCGACCTTCACGCCGGCCTTCTCGGCCTTCTTGATGTTGCGGCGCCACTGCTGGTTGAGGCCGCGGTGGATGTCGTCCACAGACCGCCCGGCGAACGGCACCTGGCAGACGAACCGCGGTTGCCCGGCCGCGAAGCCCTCCTCGCCGCCCGGCTCGGCCTGCCGCCAGCCGGCCCGCCGCAGCCGGTCGGCGATGTCCAGGGCGGCCGTCTCGCACACCGTCGGTTCCGCGTCCCCCAGCCGGCGCGCGGCCGGGTCGGCGATGGCCGCCTTCACCGCCTCGGGGCTCCAGCGGCGGACGACGACGGGCGGGCCCATCTTCACCGAGAAGGCGCCCCGCCGCTTGAGGTGGGCGAGCATCGGTTGGAGCCAGCGCTCATCGAGGTCGGGGGCATGCCAGTCGACGATCGGGCCCTCGGGAAGGTAGGCGAGGTACCTCTTCAGCTTCGGAAGCGGCCGCAACAGCACCAGCCCCGCCCCGACCAGCCGCCCCTCCTCGTCGAACCACCCGAGGCTCTCCGCCCGCCAGTCCGGCTTCACCTCGCCCCAGGAGGGCACCTGCGTATGACTGGCGGAGGGGCGCTGGGCGATGAAGGCGAGGTGCTCGTCGCGGGTGAGGGTCTGGAGACGGAGGGACATGAGCGAGCTCCTGTCGGTGGCCGGGGCGGGGTGGGGGCGGCGGCGACCGGAGGCCGGAGTTCGCGACCGGGCCGATGGGGGGGAGGGGCCGGGGGCTGGGCGGGGCGTGAGTGGTGGATGCGGGGCGTGTGGATCGGGTGGTCTGCCAGCCTATGCGCGCCCCGGCACGGCCTCACCTCCAGCGGCGCGCGGGCTCACGATCGGCCTACAACCGCTCCGCCAGCACCTCCGCCAGATGCCTCCCCCGCACCCCGGCCAGCTGCTCCAGCTGTGTCCGGCAGGAGAACCCGTCCGCCAGCACCACGGCACCCGCCCCGGCCCCTCGCACCGCCGGCAGCAATTGCTCCTCCGCGCACGCCACCGACACCGCGTAGTGCCCCTTCTCGAACCCGAAGTTGCCCGCCAGACCGCAACAGCCGCCGCTCAGCTCCCCGGTGATTCCCGCGGCCTCGCGCAACCGGCGGTCGGCGTCGTCACCCAGCACCGCGTGCTGGTGGCAGTGCGTCTGCCCGGCCGCCGGCCGGTCCACGCGGGGCGGCGTCCAGTCCGGGGCCAGCCGCTCCAGCGTCTGAGCGAAGGTCAGGACCCGGTCGGCCAGGCGCCGGGCCCGCGGATCGTCGTGCAGCAGTTCCGGCAGGTCCGAGCGGAGGGCCGCCGCGCAGCTCGGCTCCAGCACGACGACCGGCGCGGGGGTCTCCAGCACCGGCTCCATCAGGTCGAGCGTGCGCCGCAGCACTGCCCGCGCACGGTCGAGCTGCCCCGTCGAGACGTACGTCAGCCCGCAGCAGACCCGCCCCCGGCCCCGCAGCAGTGCCCCGGGGTCCAGCGCCACCGTCACCCCGTCGCCTCCCGGCGTCCTCGCCATCGGCACCGTGGGCGGCAGGGCCACCCGCAGTCCGGCCGCCTCCAGCACCCGTACGGCCGCCTCCCCCACGGACGGTGAGAGGTGCTCGGTGAAGGTGTCCGGCCACAGGACGACCAGCTCACCGCCCTCGTTCCCGTCGGCGACCGCGGCCGAGCGCCGCCGCCGCTCCCACCACCGGCTGAACGTCCGTGTCGCCAGCCGCGGCAGCTGCCGTTCCGGCGCGATCCCGCCGAGCCGTTTCGCCGCCCACGCGAGCGGCCGTACCGCGGCGAGCGCGTTGACCGGTGCCGCCGTACGCGTACGGGAGACCAGCCGAAGCCACTGCGGGAGGCGGCCCATGCTGTGGTGCGCGGCCGGGCGGCGCCGCCCCGCGTAGTGGTGGTGCAGGAACTCCGCCTTGTACGTGGCCATGTCGACCCCGACCGGACAGTCCGAACGGCACCCCTTGCACGACAGGCACAGATCCAGCGCGTCCCGCACCTGCGTCGACCGCCACCCGTCGGTCACCAGTTCCCCGGCGAGCATCTCGTGCAGCAGCCGGGCCCGCCCGCGCGTGGAGTGCTCCTCCGCACCGGTCACGCGGAAGGACGGGCACATCACGGACGGGCCCGCCACCGACGTGGTACGGCACTTGGCGACCCCGACACACCGCCGTACGGCCGCCGAGAAGTCGCCGCCGTCGGCCGGGTAACCGAAGGCCACGTCCACCGGCCGGCGGGGCAGGACGGCGAAGCGGAGGTTCGCGTCGAGCGGGGCCGGGCGCACCAGCATCCCCGGATTGAGCAGGTCGTCCGGGTCCCACACCCCCTTCGCCCGCTCGAAGAGGGCGACCATGTCGTCGCCGTACATCTTCGGCAGCAGCTCGGCACGCGCCTGCCCGTCCCCGTGCTCCCCGGACAGCGATCCCCCGTGGGCGACCACGACCTCGGCGAGCTCCTCCGAGAAGCGCCGGAAGCGGCCGATCCCCGCCTCGCTCAGCAGGTCGAAGTCGATACGGACGTGGATGCAGCCGTCCCCGAAGTGCCCGTACGGCGTCCCGCGCAGCCCGTGCGCGGCCAGCAGCCCGCGGAAGTCCCGCAGATAGGCGCCGAGCCGCCGGGGCGGCACCGCACAGTCCTCCCAGCCCGGCCAGGCCTCGCTCCCGTCGGGCATCCGGGTAGCCGTACCGCTGGCGTCCTCCCGGATCCGCCACAGGGCCCGCTGCCCGGCCGTGTCGGTCACGACCAGCGCGTCCACGACGTCGGCGGCCCGCACGATGGTCTCCGCACGCGCGCGTGCCTGGGCCGCCGTGTCCCCGCCCGTCTCCACGAACAGCCAGGCCCCGCCCCTCGGCAGCCCGGCCGAGTCCGCCTCCGGCACGAGGTCTCGCGCCATGCCCTCCACGGTCAGCGGCCGGTACGGCAGCAGCCCGGCAGCGGCCTCCGCCGCCGCGCTCTCGTCGGCGTAGGCCAGCACGGCGAGCGCACGCGCGCGGGGTGCCGCCACCAGCCCCACGACCGCCTCGGTGAGGATCCCGAGCGTGCCCTCGCTGCCGCAGAAGGAACGCGCGACGTCGGCGCCCTTCTCGGGCAGCAGCGCGTCGAGCGCGTACCCGGAGATACGCCGGGGCAGCTGCGGAAACCCGGTGCGCAGTCGGGCCAGCTCCCCCTCGACGAGCCCTCGCAGCCCCTGCGGCGCACCGGCCCACCCCTGCCCCGGCCGCAGCCGCTCCCCGCGCGCGGTGATCACCTCCAGCTCTCGCACGCTGTCCGCGGTGGTGCCCCAGGCCACCGAGTGCGAGCCGCACGAGTTGTTGCCGATCATCCCGCCGAGCGTGCAGCGGCCGTGGGTGGAGGGGTCCGGCCCGAACCGCAGCCCGTGCGGGGCGGCGGCCTCCTGGAGGCGGTCGAGTACGACACCGGGCTGGACGACGGCGGTGCCGGCCTCCGGGTCCAGGGACACGATCCGGTTCATGTGCCGGGTGAAGTCCAGCACGATGCCGGTGCCGGTGGCCTGCCCCGCGATCGAGGTGCCGCCACCGCGCGCCACCACCGGCACCATGTGCTCCCGGCACACCTCCAGCACGGCCGCGACGTCGGCGGCGTCATGTGGCGCGACCACACCCAGGGGGACACGCCGGTAGTTGGACGCGTCCATGGTCGTCAGCGCCCGGGAGGTGACATCGAACCCGACCTCGCCTCGGACGGCCCTGCGCAGCTCCGCCTCAAGTTCCGACATACGTCCACTCAATCAGCTCACGACCCAGACGACTCCGTCTCAGCCGACGGACGAGGTTTCACCCGGGTTTCCCGAAACGGCTAACCTCCCTGTCGTGGCTGAGATCCAGATTCCCGCTGACATCAAGCCCGCCGACGGACGTTTCGGCGCGGGCCCCTCCAAGGTGCGGACGGAAGCGCTGGACGCGCTGGCCGCGACCGGAGCCTCCCTCCTCGGTACCTCCCACCGCCAGGCCCCCGTCAAGAACCTGGTCGGCCAGGTGCGCGAGGGCATCCGCGAGCTGTTCCAGCTGCCCGACGGCTACGAGGTGATCCTCGGCAACGGCGGCTCGACGGCCTTCTGGGACATCGCGACGCACGGCCTGATCGAGAACAGGTCGCAGCACCTCACCTTCGGTGAGTTCAGCTCCAAGTTCGCCAAGGCCGCCAAGCTCGCCCCGTGGCTCGCCGAGCCGGACGTCATCTCCTCCGACCCCGGCACCCACCCCGAGCCGGTCGCCGAGTCCGGCGTCGACGTCTACGCCTTCACGCACAACGAGACCTCCACCGGCGTCGCCATGCCGATCAAGCGCGTGGCCGGTGCCGACGAGGGCGCCCTGGTCCTGGTGGACGCCACGTCCGGCGCGGGCGGCCTGCCGGTCGACGTCGCCGAGACGGACGTCTACTACTTCGCCCCGCAGAAGTCCTTCGCCTCCGACGGCGGCCTGTGGATCGGTGTCTTCTCCCCGGCGGCGATCGAGCGCGCCGAGCGCATCCACGCGTCCGGCCGCCACATCCCGGAGTTCTTCAGCCTTCCCACGGCGATCGACAACTCCCGCAAGAACCAGACGTACAACACCCCGGCCCTCGCCACCCTCTTCCTGCTCAACCAGCAGCTGGAGTGGATCAACGGCCAGGGCGGCCTCGACTGGGCGGTCCGCCGCACGGCCGCCTCCGCGCGCACCCTGTACGGCTGGGCCGAGGACATCAAGTACGCCAACCCGTTCGTCACCGACCCGGCCAAGCGCTCCCAGGTCATCGGCACGATCGACTTCACGGACGAGATCGACGCCGCCGCCGTCGCCAAGGCCCTGCGCGCCAACGGCATCGTCGACACCGAGCCCTACCGCAAGCTCGGCCGCAACCAGCTCCGCGTCGCGATGTTCCCGGCGATCGACCCGGCGGACGTCGAGGCGCTGACCAAGTGCGTCGACTACGTGATCGAGAAGCTCTGATCACCGGCACTCGGTAGGACGGCGAAGGGCGCCCGGCGAACACCGGGCGCCCTTCGGCGTACTGCGGTGCACTTCGGCGTACTGCGGTGCACTTCGACCAGCCCCGCAGTCCCGTCAGACTCGATGAGCGCGGCGGTCACTCCCGGGCGCAACGATGAACGCCGTGCCCTCGGTCAGGTCGATCCTGGAGCGGGGCGGCGCGCCGTCGCTCTCGTCGTCCCGCAGCAGCAGCTCCACCCTCCGCTGCTCCAGCTCGACCGTCTTGTTTCCGTTCACGACCGCCGTGAACTCGTCGAAGGCGATGCTCGACAGCGACCGCCCCGTGCGTCTGCGCAGCCACGGGATCAGGCCCAGCCCCGTGAACCACCGCCACGCGCTCTCCACGAGTGCGGACAAGGCCAGCACGGCCGCGAACGCCGGGAACGACATGAGCAGAGCCGTCATGGACGGTCCCCGGGCGTCGTCGGCGCGGTGGACGGCCGGGAGACGGCGAAAGGATCGATTGCCATGGGGCTCACTGTGGTGGAACCGCAGCGCGCGTGGATCATGCGCCGGCATGATTCGCCTCCCCCGTCCGGGGGAGGCCCGGGCCCGGGTGCCGTCGGTGCGGCCTGCCCAGGCCGGGTACCCCGCGCGGAACGGGGCCGGCGCGCGCCCTCGTCCCGCGCCTTTCTCACGTGGCCGTGCAGCTCACCCTCGGCACGCCTCCGCCCCCGGGCGCGCCCGCGAAGCCGAAGCCGGCCGAACCTCCGGTCGGCACACCGCCGTTGTGCGCGACGTTCATGGCCGTCACGCTGTTGCCGGTCTGCGTGTACGAGGCGTTCCACATGCTCGTGACCTTCTGCGTCCCGCTCCAGTTCCAGGTCACCTTCCAGGACTTGAGCGGCGTCGATCCGGTGTTGCTGACCCTGACCTCCGCGTTGAAGCCCCCGCCCCAGTCGCTGCTGACGGAGTAGGCGGCGCTGCATGCGGGTGTGCCGCCGCCGGGGTCCGGGTCGGGGCCTCCCCCGTCCCCGCCGGGCGGGAAGCCCGGTGCCTTGATGCTCGCCAGGTACCCGTCCTTCACGGTGTCCACGGTCTGCCAGTCGTCCTTCAGGATGCCGCCGGTGTCGCCGGAGTTGGGGTTCCAGGACCAGAAGGTCCAGTGGAACGAGTCCGCTCCGTGCGCCGACGTCGAGCGCAGGTACTTCACCAGTTCGGCCAGCCACTTCTGGTCCACCGCGGACTGCAGGGTCGTGCCGAACTCGCCGAGCCAGACCGGGGCGATGTCCTGCTTGAAGACGTAGCCCCAGTACTTGTCCCAGATGGCCGGGAGGTTGGCGGGGAAGGACGGGTCGCTGAACCACGGCTGCTGGGCGACCGACGTGGCGTAGTCGTGGGCCGAGTACACCAGCCGGTTCGGGACGTCCAGCTGGACCGGGTACTGGGCCACGCCCATCAGGTTGCCGCCCCACCAGCCGTTCGTGCCGTTGTGCGACTGCACGCCCTCGACCATGATCAGCAACTCGGGGTTGACCGACAGTACCGCGTTGCCCGCGCGCTGGGCGGCCAGACGCCAGTCCCGTGCCGTGTCGCCGCAGCCCCAGCAGGCGGGGTCGTGGGGCTCGTTGTGCAGGTCGATGCCGATGACGGTGGAGTCGCCCTTGTAACGGGCGGCCAGCGACTTGAGGTTGGCGATCCACGTCGACTCGGGGACCGCGGAGGTGTACCAGAGCGCCGACTGGCCGGCCGCGTCCGGACGGTGCCGGTCCAGGACGATCTTGAGGCCGGACCGACCGGCGTACGCCACGATCCTGTCCAGGACCTGAAGCGACGTCAGTCCGCGCAGGTCGGTGTTCTTGCCGTCGTGGTTGACGCTGTCGGGCATGGTGCCGGGCTTGAGGATGTCGTCGCTGTAGGGCATCCGGATGGTGTTGAAGCCTTGCGACCTCATCTGGTCGATCATGCTCTTGTAGTCGCGGGCCCACAGGCCGTGGACGACATGGTTGGCGGTCTCGAAGCCGAACCAGTTGACCCCGGCCATACGGACCGGCTGTCCGGCCGCGTCCAGGATCTGGCGGCCGCTGGTGTGCCAGTAGCCGGCGCCGGGCTCCGCCGCGTGGGCGGTCTGCGCACCGGCCCCCAGCGGTAGCAGCAGCGCCGCCGCGGCAGCGCACAGCGCTCTTCGCAAGCTGCGGAACATGTCCCTTGTTCCTCTCGGGGTGGCGCGGCCCCGGAACGATGGGAGCGCTCCCATGTACCGCGCACCTCCCAGGAAACTGACGCGCCATGGGCACGTCAAGGAGGTGCGCGTGCATTCACCCGAGCCGGTTCACCGGCTCAGCCTCTGGAAGCGGCGTACCGCGAGCGGCAGGAAGATCGCCGTGACGACGACCGGCCACACTCCGGCCATCAGCAGCGCGTGCTGCTCGACCCAGGAGTCACCGGCCACGGCTCCGCCGGGCACCCCGAACAGCTCTCGGGTGGCCGCCGCCGTGGAGGAGATCGGGTTCCAGGCCGCGACCCAGCCCAGCCAGTCCGGCATCAGCTGCGGGGCGACGAAGATGCTGGAGATCATCGTCAGCGGGAAGGCGACGGCGAACAGGCCGCCCGCGGCCTCCGGGTTGGGGACCAGCAGGCCCAGCCACACCCCGATCCAGATCAGCGAGAACCGCAGCCACAGCAGCAGCCCGAAGGCACCGAGGAAGCCGAGTCCGCCGTCCGGACGCCAGCCCATCGCGAGGGCCGTCAGCATCATGATCGCCAACTCCGCGCAGGCACCCAGCAGATCGGTGATCCCCCGCCCGGCGACCACCGCGGACGAGGACATCGGCATGGAGCGGAACCGGTCGATGACGCCCTTGGTGGAGTCGTGGACGACCAGGGTGGCGGTGTTGATGAAGCCGAACGCCATGGTCATCACGAACATGCCCGGCATCAGGAAGTCCGTGTAGTTCCCACCGCCGGGGACCTTCATCGCACTGCCGAAGACATAGCCGTAGAGCAGGACGGACAGGATCGGGAAGCCCAGCTGCCAGGCAATGTTGACCGGTTGGCGCTGGTAGTGGGTGATACCGCGGCGGACGATGTTCCAGACGTCGGCCAGGGCCCAGTACAGGCGGCCGCGCTCGGCCGGGACGGTGAGGTCTACGGCGGTCATGCGACGGCCTCCTTCTCGCTCTTCTCGGTACGGTGCCCGGTCAGGCGCAGGAACACGTCGTCCAGGCTGGGCCTGCGCAGCCCGATGTCCTCGACCGGGACACCCTCGTCCTGGAGCGTGCGCGCCACCTCGGTCAGCGCGGACACCCGGTCGGTGACCGGCGCGTGCACCCGCGACTCCGCCTCGTCCGCCTCGGGTTCGCCGTCCGAGACACGGGCGACGACCTTCACCACGCGTGCGATGTCGGCCCGCTCGGCGACCACGACCTCGATACGGTCCCCGCCGACGAGGTTCTTCAGCCCGTCCGGGGTGTCGTCGGCGATGGCCCGGCCCTGGTCGATGACGGTGATGTGCGAGGCCAGCTTGTCGGCCTCCTCCAGGTACTGCGTGGTCAGCAGGACGGTGGTGCCGCCCGCCACCAGCGCCCGCACCGATTCCCAGACCTCGCCCCGGCTGCGCGGGTCGAGCCCCGTCGTCGGCTCGTCGAGGAAGAGGACGGCCGGGGCGAGGATCATCGAGGCGGCGAGGTCGAGGCGGCGCCGCATGCCGCCGCTGTACTGGCCGACGCCCTTGTCGGCGGCGTCCGTCAGGTCGAACTGCTCCAGCAGCTCGGTGGCGCGCAGCCTGGCCCGCTTGCCGCCCAGGTGGAACAGGCGGCCGAACATCTCCAGGTTCTGGCGTCCGGTGAGCACCTCGTCCACGGCCGCGTACTGCCCGGTCAGGCCGATCCGTGCGCGGACCTCGCGCGGCTGCCGGGCCACGTCGAGTCCGGCCACGCTCGCCCGGCCGCCGTCCAGCTTGATCAGCGTCGACAGGATGCGTACGGCTGTGGTCTTGCCCGCGCCGTTCGGGCCGAGCAGGCCGTGCACCGTGCCCGCGCGGACCGTGAGATCGAAGCCGTCCAGGGCCCGCTTGTCGCCGTAGCGCTTCTCCAACCCCTCGGCCCGGACCGCAAATCCGTCGTCCCCCATGGGTCCCCCTTCCATTAATTGAGTACAGCGTACCCGATTGCGCGTACACCGTACCCAATTTTTTTCCGAGGACTTAAGCTGAACCGCATGACGAGCGGCAAGAGCGGCAGCGGTGGTACGGAGACCAGCGGCAGCGGCGACATCGGGCGCACGCTGGAGCTGCTCTGGGACACGGGCAGACGCCCGAGCCGCGGGCCCAAGCCGACGCTCACCCTGGACCAGATCGTGGAAGCGGCCGTCCAGGTCGCGGACGCCGAGGGTCTGGCGTCGGTGTCCATGCGCCGGGTCGCCACCGAACTGGGCACCGGCACGATGTCGCTGTACCGGTACGTCCCCGGCAAGGCCGAACTGCTCGACCTGATGCTGGACCGCGTCCAGCGCCCCTCCGAGAACCCGGCCGACCTCGGCGACGGCGGCTGGCGCGCGGCACTGGAGGCCCTGGGCCGATCGACCCTCGCCCTCTACCGGCGCCACCCCTGGCTGCTCCAGGTCAACCAGTCCCGCCCGATCCTGGGCCCGAGCGCACTCGACGGCATGGAGAAGGTGCTCGCCCGGATCAAGCCCATGGGCCTGACCGACCCCGAGCTGGTCTCGGCGATCATCATGATCGACGGCTACGTCGTCGGGGCCGCGCGCACCCAGCTGTACCAAGTGGAGGCGGAGCGCCGGACGGGTCTGACGGACGCGGAGTTCTGGCAGGCCCAGACCCCGATGCTGGAGAAGGTCCTGGCGTCCGGCCGCTACCCCCTCATGGCCTCGCTGGACGAGAACACCTGGAGTGCCGACTTCGACCACTTCGAGTTCGGGCTGCAGCGCATCCTGGACGGGCTGGAGTCCTTCGTCGCCCGGCGCACGCAAGGGGCCGGCGGCTGACTCCGCGGCTGAGGCGCCCCGAGCCGCCGACGGCTGACTCTAGGGAGCCGGCGCCAGGAACGCGACGGCCCAGCTCAGCAGCCCCACGGGGAGGGCGACCACGACGGCGACGCCGAAGCGGTCGGCGGCCTTCTGGCGGCGGGAGGGCGCACGGCGGTGGGCCTCACGGCGCGCATCCGCCCCGCGCGGTCTGACCGCCTGGTACGCGAGGACGGCGAGGACGGCCACACCGATCGCGATCTGCCAGAACTCCCCCATGACGCCCCAGAACCCGACCCGCTGGATCGTCTCCGGCTCCATGCCCTGCCGGACGGCGAGCTCGGTGCCGTCCGGGTAGTCGTGCCCGGTGTCCTCCAGGACCTCGCGGAAGGCGTCGGCGGTGGTGCCGCCGGTCGGGACGAACCGGCCGCGGCAGTCGTACTCCGTGTACCTGCCCCTGGGATTGGTGTCGTAGCAGCGCTCCACCTGGTACGTCCCGGGAGTGCCGTAAAGCCCCGCGGACAGCGCGAGGTCGGCGGTCGCGGTGACACACCAGAAGGCCATCGCGAAGGCGAGGACGGCACCGCAGGCCCACCCGAGGACGCGCCTCATCCGATCACCGAGGTGTGCCGTGTGCGGTACTCCAGGGGCGCGGCATCGAGTGCCAGGGGCGGGTCGTCCATGCGGAGCCGGGTGGTCCTTCGTGAGTGGCCGGATTTCTGTGCCCCGTGAAGCTACCAGTGCCCGCCCGTCGCCCCGCCGGACCTGCGCGTTCTCCCCTCATCTCCTCCGCAACAGCCGTCGGAGCCCGAAGAAGAGGACGCAGCCGACCACCACCGCCACGGCGCCGATCTTGAGGTCACCGCTCGAACCGAGGCCGTCGCCATCCCCGGAGGCCGAGCTTCCGTTGCCCGCGGAGGCGCCGGAGGACCCGGCGTCCCCGGGGGCGTCGTTGGCGACCACGGCGCTGCCGGCGCCCTCGCTGCCGAGCATGAGCTTGCTGCCGTCGCGGGAGTAGCTGACGGACTCGCCCTGCCCCAGGGGCACGCTGATGCGTTCCAGCCGTTTGGGCTTGCCGCCGTTCCAGTCGTACGCGATGCCGCCGAAGTAGCCGCGTACGGCGAGTGTCCGGCCGTCCGGTGAGAAGGCGGCGTCGGTGGCCCACAGGTCGATGGGGGCGACGGGCTCGAAGACGTTCGTGCCGGAGGGGGAGAGCTCGGCCGGTGCCGCGTACAGGTGCCCGCCGTCCTCCTGCTTGTCGATGATGTAGACCCGCCCGGTCTTCGGATGGACGACGAGCGACTCGGCGTCGCGGGGCCCGTCGGAGTACTTCACCACGTACTGGGTGGCGCGGATCGTCCGGTCCTTGAGGGTCTTGGGCTCGGGGAGCCGGTACACCCACACATAGGGCCACTCCACACCGTCGTTGTCGCCGATGTCACCGACGTAGAGCTGGTTGTCCGGCCCCACGGAGACGGCCTCCACGTCACGCGGGGTGCCCACGCCGGTCATCGTGATCGTCGCGACCGTCTCGCCGGTGGCGCTGTCGACGGCGTAGAGGTAGGCGCCCTCGTCCTGGTCGTTGTGGGTCCAGTAGATGCCCGGGTGCTGACGCGAGGCGGCGAGGCCGCTGGACTCGGTGATCCGCGGGTCCTTGATCGTGAAGTCCTCGTCACCGTCGGCGGCGGAGGCGGGCAGGGTGAGCGCACCGGTGAGCAGGACCCCGGCGAGTATGGCGAGCGGTCGGCGCATGCCCCAAGCCTGCCATCCGGCCCGGCCGTTCGGAGGCGGGGCGGCCGTGGGAGTGATCGTCCGGGGCGTGTCGGGGTTCACACCCCACCGGCCCCTACCGCCGGGTAGCGATCGTCCATCATGAGCGGATGCTCAGGTTCATGCCCGTCGGCGACTCCATGACCATCGGCAGCGCCGGCGAACACACGTGGCGCTACCGCATGTGGCAGCACCTGCGTGAGACGTACGGCGGACCCTTCGCCCTCGTCGGCCCGCGCGAGACGCTGTACGACAAGGCGACGGACGCGCCGACGTCGTACGAGTACGCCGATCCCGACCCGGCCTTCCCCCGCGGCCACCTGGCCGGCTGGGGTGAAGGCTGGCTGCACATGGCGCCGCTGATCGGCGAGGCCGTGCGCGCGTGCCGGGCGGACGTGCTGCTGGTGTCCCTCGGCCTGATCGACCTGGGCTTCTACACGAACGCCGAGCAGACGGCGCAGAACGTACGAGCGTTCGTGGCCGAGGCACGCTCGGCGAACCCGCGGATCCGGATGGTCGTACTGCCGGTGATCCCGAACGTCCGCGCCGAGGCGGACGCCCCCTTCGCCGCCGAGGTCGCCCGCTTCAACGAACTCCTGGCCAAGACCCTCACCGACCTGGACGAGCCCCGCTCCCCGCTGCTGCTGGCCACCCCGCCCCCGTCGTACGACATCCACCTCGACACCTACGACGGCACGCACCCGAACGCCGGCGGCGAACACCGGATCGCGGAAGCCTTCGCGGAGGCGATGTACCAGGCGTGGGACCTGGGCCAGCCGTACGGCGGCTGACGCTCGACGGCTCGGACCAGCGCGTCGGGGCCTCCTCATCCGTGGCTCCTCGGTGCTTGCCTAGAGCGCACTCCACCTCACTAGCGTGCACACCATGAAGTACACGCAGCTCGGACGCACGGGACTCAAGGTCAGCCGACTGGTCCTCGGCACCATGAACTTCGGACCGCAGACCGACGAGGCCGACAGCCACGCGATCATGGACGCGGCGCTGGACGCCGGCATCAACTTCTTCGACACGGCCAACGTGTACGGGTGGGGCGAGAACAAGGGCCGCACCGAAAGCATCATCGGAAACTGGTTCGCCAAGGGCGGTGAGCGGCGCGACAAGGTCGTCGTCGCCACCAAGGTGTACGGCAACATGGGCGCGGACGGCGCGGCCTGGCCGAACCACGACAAGCTGTCGGCGGTGAACATCCGGCGCGCGGTGGACGCCTCGCTCAAGCGGCTGCAGACCGACTACATCGACGTGTACCAGTTCCACCACATCGACCGGGACACCCCGTTCGAGGAGATCTGGCAGGCCATCGACGTCCTCGTCCAGCAGGGCAAGATCCTCTACGCGGGGTCCAGCAACTTCCCCGGGTACAAGATCGCCCAGGCCAACGAGATCGCCGCCCGCCGCGGCGGCACCATCGGCCTGGTGAGCGAGCAGTGCCTGTACAACCTCTACGAGCGCCGTGCCGAGATGGAGGTCATCCCGGCCGCGCAGGACTACGGGCTCGGCGTCATCCCCTGGTCGCCGCTGCACGGCGGGCTGCTCGGCGGGGTGATCAAGAAGGCGGCCGAGGGCGGGCGCCGGGCCAGTGGCCGGGCCGCGGACTCCCTCGCCGATCCGGCCGTACGCGGGAAGATCCAGGCGTACGAGGACCTGCTCGACAAGCACGGTCTGGAGCCCGGCGAGGTGGCCCTGGCCTGGCTGCTCACCCGCCCCGGGGTGACCGGACCGATCGTCGGCCCGCGCACGGCCGGGCAGCTGGAGTCCGCGCTGCGGGCGTCCGAGCTGGAGCTGAGCGAGGAACTGCTGGCGGGGCTGGAGGAGGTCTTCCCGGGTCCGGGGCCTTCACCTGAGGCGTTCGCCTGGTGACACCCGCGGCCGCGGTCCCCGGCACTACCTGCCGAGGGCCGCGGCCAGCGCCACCACGAGGAACATCAGGACGAGCACACCGGCCATGATCCGGTTACGGGTTTTCGGGTCCACGGCAGGAGCCTAACCGGCCCCGCCGAGCGGCCGACGGGCGACCGCCTCGTAGCGGGGCTCCTCCCCCGGGACCCCGGACTTCGGCAGCCGGCTGCGCACCAGCACCAGCTCCGCCACGGTCCAGGTACGGCTCGTGAACGTGTCGAGGGCAGCGACGTACGGCCGCACATCCACCGCCGAGCGGCTCCTGGCCACCGTGAGGTGGGCCTTGTACCGCCGGTGCTCCCCCATCGGCACCCCGGCCTTGCGCGCCGCCGCCTCACTGCGGTCCGCCAGCAGCCGCAGGGCCGCCAGGTCCCCCTCCGCTCCCGCCCACAGCGCCCGCCCGTGCCCGAACTGACCGCCGCCGCGCAGCGCCAGCCGGAAGGGCTGGGTGCGATGCGCGGCACGCTCCAGACGGACCGACAGATCGGGTACGAGGTCCTCGTCGACCTCCCCGTAGAAGGCGAGGGTGAAGTGCCAGCCGGGGCGGCCGGTCCAGCGCAGCCGCTCCGCGCCGGGCAGCTTCTGCAACTCGGCGACCTCGGCCGCCAGTTCGCGGGTCACGTCCTCGGGCGGCAGCACGGCGGCGAAGAGTCTCATGGGTCCAGACTGGCACCATGGGGCCATGGAGATCACCATCAGGGACGGCGGGCCCGACGACATCCCCGCGATACTCGGCATGCTCGACAGCGGTGTGGAGTGGCTGGTCGCGCAGGGTCGGCCGGGGCAGTGGGGGACGAAGCCGCTGTCCGAGAACCCGAAGGTGGTGGAGTCCCTGACCCGGGACACGCAGGAGGGCAGCGTCTTCATCGCCGAGGCCGACGGTGTGCCCGCCGGGGCCCTGACCCTCGCCGACGCGCCCGGCGCCGCACTGGCCCACCTCCCGCCCCCCGGTGAGCCCGAGCGCTACATCCACTGGCTCACCTCCGACCGCCGCTTCAAGGGCCACGGCGTGGGCGGCGCCCTGCTCGCGCACGCCGCCGAGGTGACCCGGCGCGCGGGCATCTCCCTGCTGCGGGTGGACTGCTACGCGGGTGACGACGGTCGGCTCGTCCGCTACTACGAGAGCCACGGCTTCACTCCGACGGTGACGTACACCGGCGGGGCGGACGGCACCTGGCCCGGGCAGGTGCTGGCCCGGCGCGTCCAGGGCCCGGCGCTCGGATCATGACGGCGGCGCTCGCCTGAGCCACGGGCGTGACCACGGCCACACGTGACACGGTCACCGTGCGTATCGTTGTACTGCGCGGCTGTCCGTGACCGAGCGGCGGCCGGGGAGGAGCGCCACGATGACCGTCCTTGACGACAGGATCGAGATGGCCGAGGAGTGCGGCGAGCTGACTCTGGACGTGCTGTTCGAGTGGCTCGAGAAGATGCCCGTCCCCCAGGGAACGAAGGTCGAGATCGTCGGGGGGAACATCTTCATGTCACCGCAGCGGCAGAGCCACTGGGAGATCATCTTCGGCATCGCGAAGCAGATGGACGCCAGGTACTCGCAGAAGCGCTTGGCTTCGGACGTGCGGATCGACTTCCCCGGGCACCTGAACGGCTTCGCCTGCGACCTGGCGGCCATGGCCGAGCGGTCGGTGAAGGACAGCAGGGGCCGCTGGCGCTATCAGGACGTCGAGTTCGTCGCCGAGGTCCTGTCCAAGGACACGGCGGCCAACGACCACGGCCCGAAGAAGGACGCGTACGCCGCCGCCGAAGTGCCCGTGTACCTGATCGTGGACCCGTACGCCGGCGAGTGGCATCTGCACACCCTGCCGAAGGACGGCAAGTACCACAGCCAGGTCAGCTTCCCCTTCGGGGAGGACATCGACCTGAAGGGCACCCCCGTCGGCCTGGTCCTCAGGACCGACGAGTTCCCCCGCGACTGACCCGGCGTCCCTCGCCGCCCCTCCCTAGGCCGCCGACGCCAGCTGCTTCTCCCGAGTCTCCCGCGGCACGAACCGCACCTGCGGGTGGCCGCGCTCCCAGCCCAAGGACAGGCGCAGGCCGCCCACGCGGGCCAGCACGAGGGCGATCGTCACGGCCGCGGCGACGCTGATGGCGCCGCCCACCGCCAGGCCGGCCCGCACGCCGTAGGCGTCCGTGATCCATCCGGCGATCGGTGCCCCCAGCGGCGCACCGCCCATGAAGACCATCATGTACAGGGCCATCACACGGCCCCGCATGGCCGGGTCCGTGGACATCTGGATGCTGCTGTTGGCGGTGACGTTCACCGTCATGCCGAACATGCCTATGGGGGCCATGAGCAGGGCGAACAGCCACAGGGAAGGCGCGAACGCGGCCACGATCTCCATGGTGCCGAAGGCCACCGCGCCCACGACCAGCACCCGCATCCGGGCCGTACCGCGCCGGGCGGCGAGCAGGGCGCCCGCCAGGGAGCCGACCGCCATCAGCGTGTTGAAGAGGCTGTAGGAGCCGGCGCCCGCGCGGAAGACGTCGTCGGCGAAGGCGGACAGGTAGACCGGGAAGTTGAAGCCGAAGGTGGAGACGAAGCCGGCGAGGACGATCGTCCAGATCAGCTCCGGGCGCCCGGCGACGTACCGCAACCCCTCCCGCAGCTGCCCCTTGGCACGCGGGGCGCGCTCGACGACGTACAGCTCACGCGCCCGCATCAGCAGCAGTCCGGCGATGGGCGCGACGAAGGACAGGCCGTTGGCCAGGAACGCCCAGCCGGTGCCGACGCCGGTGATCATCAGCCCCGCGACGGCGGGGCCGATCAGACGGGCGGACTGGAAGTTCGCCGAGTTGAGGCTGACCGCGTTCTGGAGCTGGTCGGGCCCCACCATCTCGGTGACGAAGGACTGGCGGGCCGGGTTGTCGACGACCGTGGCCAGTCCCACGGCGAGGGCGGCCAGGTACACGTGCCAGACCTCGACGTGCCCGGTGAGGGTGAGGACGGCGAGCGCGATGCCGGTGGCGGCCATCGACGTCTGCGTGACGAGCAGCGTAGGGCGCTTGGGCAGGCGGTCGACGAGGACGCCGCCGTAGAGGCCGAACAGGAGCATCGGCAGGAACTGCAGAGCCGTCGTGATGCCGACGGCGGTGGCGGAGCCGGTGAGGCTGAGCACCAGCCAGTCCTGTGCGATGCGCTGCATCCAGGTGCCGGTGTTGGAGACGACCTGGCCGAGGAAGAACAGCCGGTAGTTGCGGGTCCTCAGCGAGCCGAACATCGAGGGCTTACGGGACGAGCGGGTCGTCAGGGCGGGCGGGGAGTCGTTGGAGTCTGGTGCGGGGACGGAAGCTGCTCCGGGTCCCGAACTCAAAGGGGTTCGCCTCCTTGCGACGACTGCTGCTTACAGGTGTGCGAGCTTCTCCAGCACGGGGGCGGCGGCGCGCAGTTTCGCCCACTCGTCCTCGTCCAGGCCCTCGACCAGGGTGGCCAGGAAGGCGTTGCGCTTGCGGCGGCTCTCTTCGAGCATCGCCTCGGCCTGCTCGGTCTTGGTGACGACCTTCTGGCGCCGGTCCTCCGGGTGCGGCTCCAGACGGACCAGTCCCTTGGACTCCAGCAGGGCCACGATGCGGGTCATCGACGGCGGCTGTACGTGCTCCTTGCGCGCCAGCTCACCGGGGGTGGCCTTGCCGCACAGGGAGAGGGTGCCCAGTACCGACATCTCGGTGGGGCTCAGCGACTCGTCGACCCGCTGGTGCTTGAGCCGGCGCGACAGTCGCATCACGGCGGAGCGCAGGGAGTTCACGGCGGCTGCGTCGTCGCCATGGGTAAGGTCCGACATGTTCTTTAGCGTAACTCATTACTCTCGCTAAAGACCAGCCGTAGCAGGCACGAGTGCCCGTGACACCCGCCACTGAAGCATCAGATCACTCATATGGGTGATGTGGTCGCGGAATGCCACACACCACGCCGAAGCGTGCCGCGACCCTCGTGTTCATGGGGACCAGCGTGCTCAGCCTGCGCATAGACCATGAGCTGCTCGAACGACTCCGGGAGCATGCGGCGAGAAGGGGAATGAGCGTCCAGGACTATGTCGTCCGGACGCTCATCCGCGATGACTTCGACGAACGGTTCCAGGCCGCCGTGGAGGAGACGGAGAAGTTCTACGGGCTTACGTGAGCCCCAGCGCCGGCATCAGGTAGTAGAAGGCGAACACCGCCGCCACGACGTACATGGCGACCGGCACCTCTCGGGCCCGCCCGGCGGCCAGACGCAGCACCGCGAAGGTGATGAAGCCCATACCGATGCCGTTGGTGATCGAGTAGGTGAACGGCATCATCACCATCGTCACGAAGGCCGGGACGGCGATCGTGTAGTCGGCCCAGTCGATCTCCTTGACCGAGTTGGCCAGGATCAGGAAGCCGACCGCGAGCAGGGCAGGGGTGGCCGCCTGGGACGGGACCATGGTGGCGACGGGCGTCAGGAAGAGCGCCGCGCCGAAGAGGGCGCCGGTGACGACGTTCGCGAAGCCCGTCCGGGCGCCCTCGCCGACGCCGGCCGTGGACTCCACGAAGGCGGTGGTGGCCGAGGAGGAGCTCGCGCCGCCCGCGGCGACGGCGAGGCCGTCGACGAACAGGACCTTGTTGATGCCCGGCATCTGGCCCTGGGCGTCGGTCAGCTTGGCCTCGTCGCTGACGCCCATGATCGTGCCCATGGCGTCGAAGAAGCAGGACAGCAGGACCGTGAAGACGAAGAGGACGCCGGTCAGCGCGCCGACCTTCTCGAAGCCGCCGAAGAGGCTGACCTCACCGATCAGGCCGAAGTCGGGGCTCGCGACCGGGTTGCCGGGCCACTTCGGGGTCGTCAGGCCCCAGGACGGCACCGTGGCCACGGCCTCGATGACGACGGCGAGCACGGTCATCGCGACGATCGAGATGAGGATCGCGCCGGGGACCTTGCGCACGATGAGCGCGAGCGTGAGCAGCGCGCCGAGGATGAAGACCAGGACCGGCCAGCCGTTGAGGTGACCGTCGCCGCCGAGCTGGAGCGGGACGGTGGTCCGGGCGGCGTCCGGGATCCGGGAGACGAAGCCGGAGTCGACGAGGCCGATCAGCATGATGAACAGGCCGATACCGATGGAGATGGCCTTGCGCAGGCTGTAGGGCACGGCGTTCATGACGCGCTCGCGCAGACCGGTGGCGACGAGCAGCATGACCACGAAGCCGGCCAGCACGACCATGCCCATGGCGTCCGGCCAGGACATCCGAGGCGCCAGCTGGAGGGCGACGACCGAGTTCACGCCCAGGCCGGCGGCGAGCGCGATGGGCACGTTGCCGATGACGCCCATCAGCAGGGTGGCGAACCCCGCGGTCAGGGCGGTCGCGGTGACCAGCTGCCCGTTGTCCAGCTGGTGCCCGTACATGTCCTTCGCGCTGCCGAGGATGATCGGGTTCAGCACGATGATGTAGGCCATCGCGAAAAAGGTGGCGAAGCCGCCGCGGATCTCACGGGGCAGGGTGCTGCCGCGTTCGGAGATCTTGAAGAAGCGGTCGAGGACGCCGTAGGCGGGCCCGGCTCCTGGCTGTTCAGGGGTGGGGGCCTTGGCAGGAGCCGAGGTGGGCATGCTTGGTTGTTCCTACGAAGAGAAGTGGTCAGGCATAAACCGTTTCAGTATGAACACATAAAGTCGGGATCTGCTATCTCCGCGCGTAGACCCAACCTCCTCGTAAGCTGTCCCCCATGGCCCCCTTCTTCTCGGGATCCCCCAAGCACGAGGCACCGGAGCCCCTTGAGGGGCCTGTGGTCGCCACCATCACCGGCGGCACCATCCTCTGGTTCGTCCTCTTCGTCGTTCAGCTGCCCTTCTACGGCTGGTTCGACGACCACGGGCACACCTGGTGGGTGTGGACCTGCCTGGCCGGCGGCGGGCTGGGACTCATCGGCATCTGGTACGTCCGCAAGCGCGACGCGGCCCTCAAGCGGGCGGCGGCGCACGAGGAAGCCGAGAGCGCCGCCAGGGCCCACGCCGCCGACTGAGGCCCGCGGTCGACCAAGGACGTACAACCACGGCACCACATCCGGCCGTTCCCGTCCTCCCCAGGTCGGAACTTGCGCGCACTCGGCGGGTGAAGGCGCACATCCGCACGTACCGTCGAAGGCATGACGCATGCCGACGCGGGCACCGACGTGGACGACGCTGTGCACCCCGCCGCCGTCCCGGTGGCGACGGGCGGGCTCACCGCCGCCGAGGTGGCCGAGCGGGTCGCACGCGGCCAGGTCAACGACGTACCGGTGCGCAGCAGCCGGTCGATGACCGACATCGTCCGGGCCAACGTCTTCACCCGGTTCAACGCGATCATCGGCGTGCTCTGGCTGATCATGCTGTGCGTCGCGCCGATCCAGGACAGCCTGTTCGGCTTCGTGATCCTCGCCAACACCGGCATCGGGATCATCCAGGAGTGGCGGGCCAAGAAGACCCTCGACTCGCTCGCCGTGATCGGCGAGGCCCGGCCCACGGTACGGCGGGACGGTGTCGCCGCCGAGGTCGGCACGTCCGAGATCGTGCTGGACGACCTGCTGGAGATCGGGCCGGGGGACAAGGCCGTCGTGGACGGCGTGTGCGTGGAGGCCGACGGGCTGGAGATCGACGAGTCCCTGCTCACCGGGGAGGCCGATCCGGTCGTCAAGCAGCCGGGGGACCAGGTGCTGTCCGGGAGCTTCGTCGTCGCCGGCGGCGGCGCCTTCCGTGCCACCAAGGTCGGCCGCGAAGCCTACGCCGCCCAGCTCGCCGAGGAGGCCTCGCGCTTCACCCTGGTCCACTCCGAGCTGCGCTCCGGCATCTCCGTCATCCTCAAGTACGTGACGTGGATGATGATCCCGGCCGCGACCGGCCTGATCATCACCCAGCTGTTCGTCAAGGACAACGACCTCGACGACTCGATCGCCCGGACCGTCGGCGGCATCGTGCCCATGGTCCCGGAAGGGCTCGTGCTCCTCACCTCCGTCGCCTTCGCCATCGGCGTCATCCGCCTCGGCCGCAAGCAGTGCCTGGTGCAGGAGCTGCCCGCCATCGAGGGCCTGGCCCGCGTCGACACGGTCTGCCTCGACAAGACCGGCACCCTCACCGAGGGCGGCATGGACGTCACCGGACTGCGGCCCCTGAACGGCAGCGACGAGGAGTACGTACGCACGGTGCTCGGCGCCCTCGGCGAGTCCGACCCCCGCCCGAACGCGTCCCTGAAGGCCATCATCGACGCCTACCCGGACGCCGAGGACTGGCGCTGCACCGAGTCCCTGCCCTTCTCCTCCGCCCGCAAGTACAGCGGCGCCAGCTTCAGTGAGGGCAACGGCGAGTCCAGCACCTGGCTGCTGGGCGCCCCCGACGTGCTCCTGGCCGCCGACGACCCCGCCCTGACCGAGACCGACCGGTTGAACGAGCAGGGCCTGCGGGTGCTGCTGCTCGCCCGCGCCGGCCGCGATCTCGACGACCCCGAGGTCGCCGTGGGTGCCGAGCCGACCGCCCTCGTCGTACTGGAACAGCGGCTGCGGCCGGACGCCGCCGACACCCTGCGCTACTTCGCCGAGCAGAACGTCCACGCGAAGGTGATCTCCGGGGACAACGCGGTGTCCGTGGGCGCGGTGGCGGACAAGCTGGGCCTGACCGGCGCGACCGTCGACGCCCGCGGGCTCCCCCACGACAAGGACGGCATGGCCACGGCCATCGACGAGGCCACGGTGTTCGGGCGGGTCACCCCGCAGCAGAAGCGGGACATGGTGGGCGCTCTCCAGTCGCACGGCCACACGGTCGCCATGACCGGCGACGGTGTGAACGACGTCCTGGCACTGAAGGACGCCGACATCGGTGTGGCGATGGGATCGGGGTCGGAGGCCACGCGCGCGGTCGCGCAGATCGTGCTGCTCAACAACAGCTTCGCGACGCTGCCGTCGGTGGTGGCGGAGGGCCGCCGGGTCATCGGCAACATCACGCGTGTCGCGACGCTGTTCCTGGTGAAGACCGTCTACTCGGTGCTGCTTGCGCTGATGGTGGTGTTCTGGCAGGTGGAGTACCCCTTCCTGCCCCGCCACCTGACCCTGCTGTCCACCCTCACCATCGGCGTCCCGGCCTTCTTCCTGGCCCTCGCGCCCAACAAGGAACGCGCGAGACCGCACTTCGTGCGGCGGGTCATGCGGTACGCGATCCCGGGCGGGGTGGTGGCCGCGGTGGCGACCTTCGCGACGTACCTGATCGCCCGTCACTTCTACACGGGCGCGGACACCCTGCCCGCCGAGACCAGCGTCGCCACGCTCACGCTGTTCCTGATCTCGATGTGGGTGCTGGCCATCATCGCCCGCCCGTACACCTGGTGGCGGATCGCCCTGGTGGCGACGATGGGGCTGGGCTTCCTGCTGGTGCTGGCGGTGCCGTGGCTGCAGGAGTTCTTCGCCCTGCGGCTGGTGGGGGTCACGATGCCGTGGATCGCGGTGGGGATCTCGGCGGTGGCTGCGGTCACCCTGGAGTTCGTGTGGAGGTGGGTGGACCGCCGTTTCCGGGCGTAGGGCGCGTCGACCGCCGATGTCACGGCTCGACGCCCGTACGGGAAACGCGCCGCCGGCCCCGGAAACCGGAGGCCGACGGCGCGTCGAGCGGCGTACCGCTGGTCCTTACCGCACGTCGACGAAGTCACCCGTGGCGTTGACCGCCGGGGTGGTCGTGGTGCCCGCGAAGGAGTAGCGGAAATAGCCGTCGACCGACGCGGTGACGGTCGTCTTCAGCTCACCGGTCGCGTTCGTGTTGATGGTCTTCACCGTGCTGTAGGTGTCGCTGCCCTTCTTGCGGAACTGCAGCTTCACCGGCTGGTTCGTGTAGCCGTGGTACTTGTTGTCCTCCCAGTTGGCACGGGAGAGCTTGCCGGTGACCGTGATGGTCTTGCCCTTGGCCACCGGCTCCGGCGAGGCGTTCACCGTCAGCTTGGAGTAGCGCTGGACGAGGGTGGAGGCGAGACCGCCCTGGTCCTTGTAGCCGACCTTGGTGATGTCGAAGGTCTCGCCGTCCGGGCTCTGGCCGTTGAAGGCGATCGCCATCGCGCCGGCCTTCCAGCTGCCGGCGTCGGAGTTGAGGAGCTCGCTCTGGGCCGGGTAGAAGTCGATCGTTCCGGCGCAGTTGGCCGTGGTCGACGAGGTGGGCGTGCACTTGGCGTACTTGTTGCCGAAGAGCATGTTGTCCGGCGAGTCGAAGGCGCCCTTGTAGAGGAAGGGGTCGACGTGGAAGTCGCCGGCGGTGACGTCGACGTCCGCGCCGTGCGTCATCGTGAACGTCGCCTTGGTGGAGACGGGGTTCGTCGTCCCGACCTTGATCGCCTTGGCGATCTTGAAGTTGGAGAAGGAGACGTTCAGGGCGTACGGCTGGCCCTCTTCGGGGGCGCGGGTGCTGAGCGCGCTCTTCCCGGACGCGGCCTGCGCGGCCTCACGGATCTTCGCGATGTCCGCACGGCTCGCGGCGTCGTCGGCCTGCGCGGCCGGCACGGCGAAGGCGGACAGGGCCAGGGCGCCGGAGACGGCGGCCACGGTGGCTCGTATGCGCATGCGTTCTCCACGTGGAGAAGGGGCCCCGTTGGTCGCTGCGCACCGCGTTCCGGCGGTCGCACCGGGGCCCGAGTGATCGTTGGAGTCTGTTGACTCAGAAGATCAGATGGGCGGTCGGAGTGGCCGGTTGTGCCGCGGATGTGGATGTTGCGCAAGTGTTATGAAGTTCGTTTGCCTGAGCGCGAGTTGCCCGGCCCCGGATGACTCCGGGACCGGGCGGCCGGGGTACGGCGAGGTCCTACTGGACGTCGACGAAGTCACCCGTGGCGTTGACCGCCGGGGTGGTCGTGGTGCCCGCGAAGGAGTAGCGGAAGTAGCCGTCGACCGACGCGGTGACCGTGGTCTTCAGGTTGCCCGTCGAGTTCGAGGTGATGGTCTTCACCGTGGTGTAGGTGTCGCTGCCCTTCTTGCGGAACTGCAGCTTCACCGGCTGGCCGGTGTAGCCGTGGTACTGGTTGTCGTCCCAGTTGGCACGGGAGAGCTTGCCGGTGACCGTGATGGTCTTGCCCTTGGCCACCGGCTCCGGCGAGGCGTTGACCGTCAGCTTGGAGGCGCGCTGGACCTTGGCCGTCTTGTAGGCCTCGCGGATCACGTAGTCGCCGTCGTTGCCGGCCGCGGCGGCCCACACCTTCCAGGTGCCGGCCAGGATGTTGCTGTAGATGTTCTCGTTCGGGTCGGCGACCAGCGTGACCTTGCAGGTGGCGGTGGTCGCGCTGGAGTTGGTGCAGGTACCGACCTGCTCCTCGTCCAGGCTCTCCGGCGCGATCGCGCCATCGGCGTTCTCGGTGTCCGGACCGTGCCACAGCATGGCGAAGGCGTCGTAGATGCCCTCCGGGTCCGTGGCCGTCACGGAGACGGTGAAGACCTTCTTCAGCGTGGTGCCGACGACGATGTTCTTGCCCCCGTTGACGGTGACCGCCGTGATCTTGGTGTCACCCTCGACCTCGTCGACCGGAGCGGCGGCGAACGGCGTGGCCTTCGACAGCGACGGAACGTTCGAGGCGAGGTCGGGACGGCTGTCGGCCTGCGCGGCCGGAACAGCGAGGGCGGACAGGGCCAGAGCGCCGGTGACGGCGGCGACAGAGGCACGAATGCGCATGTGTTGTCCCCACGTTGGGTCGGGGCCCGCTGGGTCAGCATGGGCCCGAGTGATCAGTGAGTCAGCTGACTCAGGTGATCAGATCCGCGACGCATGCGAATGGTTGTACTCGTCTTGAAAAGAATGTGCGAGAACCGCGAAGATCACTGCTCCTGGAAGCGATCCGAAGGCAATCCATGACATTCCTCGTCACCCGCTACGCCAAGGCCGATGACACACCGGACGCGGAGACCGACGTCTCCTCGGTGGATGCCGAGGCGTTCGCGCGCCTGCTGGGGATCCCCGTGTCCCGGCTGGCCGACGTGTACCCGCTGAAGCCCGAACACTCGGCCGGGCTGCGTGAGTTGACCGGCATGGACCTCGACCTGGACCGGTTCGACTACTTCCTGGAGGTGGCGGCGGACTGAACGGCCGCCTCGGCCCCGCAAGGCGGCCGCCGCACCGGAGATTCTCCGGTGCGGCCGCCGTTCGTCTCCGCCCTCAGTCGAACCACCGGTCCCGCGCCAACTCCGCCGTCCGCGACGGATCCTCCAGCAGCGCCGCCACCTCGAAGCGCCGGGGCCACTGGCCCGCCGCCCAGGCGAGACCGGCGGCGACGCCCTCCAGGGTCGCGGCGTGCAGGACACCGTCGTCGGTGAGCCGCCAGTCGATCTCCACGCCGTCGACGACGAGTTCCTCGTGCTCGACGTACGCCTCGGGCGTCCGCGGCCCGAGCAGCACCCGTACCGGCTCCGGTACGTCGTGCTCGGTGCCCTCGCTCGTCACCTCCCCGGTGACCGACTCGCTCAGCCGCCGCACCTGGAACAGCTCGGCCAGCTCGGCGGCCCGGGACGGCCGTACCGGAAGCAGCGGCACACCCTCGGTGAAGGGCAGCAGATCCGGCGAGTCGACGACCACCGCGTCCGCCGCGTCCACGACCTCCACGCGCCCGTCGACCACCGCCCGCAGCTCGTCCGGCAGGGTCACCCGCTCGGGGTCCAGCTCGGCCAGGGCGCCGTACAGGGCGTGCAGTTGCGCGGAGGTGACGGGCCGGTCCGGGTCGGCGAGACGGTCGAGCAGCTCGGCGGCGCCGCCCGGCTCGTCGAGCAGCGCGGCGACGGAGGTGCGTACGCCGAGCGCCCGCAGCACCTGCTCGTCGTCGAAGCCGGTCGCGTCGACCTCCTCGTACAGCCCCCGCAGCAGCGGGTCCCCGCCGGAGGCGAGCAGACCGGCGGGCCGACGGCCGTCCAGCACCGGGTGCCCCCGCAGCCACCAGGCCGTGTACGGCCGTACGACCTCGTGCGTGCCGTCCGGCAGCAGGATCCGCACCTGCTGCGTGAGCGCGTCCCGCAGGGGCGGCCGGGCGAGCAGCGCGAGGGCCTGCGGCCACTTGTCGTCGTCGACGAGGTCGAGATCGCGTACGGCGACCAGCTCGGTGGCCACCGGCGGTACGGGAGTGTCCGGGAAGCGGTCGAGGACGTCCTCGCTCCACACGTCGACCGCGTCCAGCAGGCCCGCGTCGTCCGGCTCGGCGAAGTCCCCGTCACGCGGCTCCAGTTCGTCCGGGTCGAGCACGACGTCCGTGGCCCGCACGAGGGCGAAGTCGGCGAGCACCCCACAGGCGGCGAGCGGCCCTTCCCCCCACCTCTCGGCCAGCTCCGCGTCGACGGTGGCCAGTTCACCCTCCCGCATGACCTGGTGGAAGGGACTGCCGGGGAAGACCAGCTCGCCGGCCGGGGCCGGTTCCCCCTCCTCGTCCGGGAGCGCGAGGGCACCGAGCCACGGCTCGTCACCGGCCTGAAGGCCCGCGTCCCGCACCAGCGCCAGTACGGTGTCCGCCAGCTCCTCGGCGTCCAGGGAGTCCTCCTCCCAGCTCACGCCCCCGTCGTCGTCGAGGGAGGCGGCGACGGCGGCGCGTACCTGGGGCGTGGTGAGGACCGCGCGGGGCGTGGCGGGCAGGGCGCCGAGCTTCTCCAGGAGCGGGTGCGCGGCGTCCTCGTGGGCGACCTTGAGACCGAGCCGGGCGAGCACCTCCGGGTCGATGCGGGCGGCGTCCGCCGTGGGGAGCAGGACCTGCCGGGGCCCGATGGTGGTGCGCCCGTCGGCGAGCGGCACGGGCAGCCCGGACAGCCGGTCCGGGTCGACTCCGGCGAGGCTGTCGTACAGCCGCCGCCACCAGCCGGGCTCCTTCTCCAGACCGGCGAGGCGGTCCACGGCGTCGGTGAGCGGAACCCGGGCGACGCCCAGGGTCCGCAGCTCCACGCGCCGTTCGAGCCCGGCGGGCAGCAGCGTGGGCAGCACCTCGGCCAGCACCCGCACCGTGTCGGCACCGGCGCCCTCGACGACCTCGGCGTCCCGGGGCCGCAGGGACTCGGGCAGCTCGGAGTCGTCGTGCTCCTGCGGGGGCACGGCGGGCGGCAGGAAGGACGTGCGGGGCAGCCGCTCCAGGATGGCCTGCCGCAGGGCCCCGTCCAGCTCGCCCTTGCCGAGCGGGCCGGGCACGAGCCCGATGATCCCCTCGCTCACCGGGCGCCAGTCGGCGAGCAGTTCGGCGTACGCGTCCGCCGCGCGCTGCACGAGGAAGTCGGTCAGCGGGCCGGGGGCGGCGTGCCGGCGGGTGGTGTCGAGGGGGAAGGAGGCGATGAGGAGGGCGGGGACGCCGAGGGGTTCGTCGCTCGGGGTGGGCGCGTGGACGACGGGCGCGGTGCGGGGCGGCGCGGGGGTGCTGTCGGTGGCGTCGACGGGCACGGCCCAGGTGAGCGACCAGTGGGGACGCAGCCGCTCCTCGACCGGGCGGTCGGCGAGCAGTTCGGGGGTGAGGGGGCCGTGCGCCGCGGACGTACGCCAGTGGGTGACGCCGCCCCGGGAGTCCTCGACGACCGTGAAGGGACCGTCGACGCTCCGTCGCAGTGTGCGCGGCTCGTCGTCGCCGGTCTCGACCACGACCTCCTCCAGACCGGGCAGGGCGAGCAGCAGCGCGTCGTCGACGGCGTGCAGCAGCCGCTCCGCCAGGTCGGCGGCCGGGGTGTCCCGCAGCGGCAGGATGACGGCGGTGTCGTACGGGTCGGGGGCGGTGCCCTCGGCGGCGAACGGCAGCCGCAGCAGGGGTACATGCCCGTCCCGCCGCCGCACCTCGTCCCCGAGCCCCGGGCTGTGCCGTGCGATGTCCCGGGCCAGTTCCCGGGCCTCGGCGAGGGACCACCGCACTCCCCCGTGCCGCCCGACGACGGCGGGCTCGTCGGTCACGGAGAGAACGGCGGCGAACCCGACACCGAAGCGCCCCACGGAGGCCGTGTCCCGCTTGGCCGAGGCGCGCAGGGTGGACAGCGACTCGACGCCGGCCGCGTCGAGCGGGGCACCGGTGTTGGCGGCGACGAGCACCCCTTCCCGCAGGGTGAGCCGGAGCCGCCCGGGCACTCCCGCTCTGGCGGCGGCGTCCGCGGCGTTCTGAGCGAGTTCGACGACCAGCCGGTCCCGGTACCCGCCCAGGACGAGGTCCTCCTCGGCGTTCGCGTCCTCGCGGAAACGGGCGGGGCTGGTGGCCCAGGCGTCCATGACTCCGCGGCGCAGACGAGCCGTACCGAAGGGGTCGGCGCCTTCGGCCGCGGGCCGCACGAACTTGCTCACGTTGACTCTCCTCATCGGCGTGACGATGAAGGTACCGCTTGGGCAGTGCGGGTGCAGATCAGAGGTGAGTCAGGGCCTGCGGCACGGCCGGTGCGGCGGCCGGGGGGTCATACGCCGAGGGAACCGGTTCCGGCGGGCGCGTGCGGGCAACGCCAGATGCAGTAGCCGCAGGGGGGCTGCTCGGCGGGCGCCGCGGGTTCACCGCCCGGAATCGGCTCGGGGTCCGGCGGTACGCCGCCGCTTTCAGGGCGTCGTCCGTCGCCCTGCCCCGGGAGCAGGCCGAGCATGTCCTCCTCGGCGCGGCGTGCCGCGAGGTCGTACCGCTTCGTCGCCCGCTTGGGCAGCCGGTGCGCCGCCCATCGCGACGGCTGGATCATCTGCCGCTCCAGGTAGTCCTTCGCGGCCAGGTGGAAGTGTCCGTCGACACTGCGCAGCGACGCCTCGAACCGTTCCAGCTCCAGCCGCACATCCGCCAGTTCCCGGTCCCGAGAACCCCGGTCGGCCGAGGTGGAGCGGGCCAGTTCGTCGAGCTTCTCACCCACGGTACGAACCCGTTCCCGGTAGCGGCCGACAGCTCGGTCGAAGCCCTCCACGACGAAGCGGTACTCCTCGACCAGCACCTCACCGAGGCGCGCGTCCTCGAACCACTGGTCCCGCTCTGCCGCCGTACGCTCCGGAGGCAGTCCACGCCGAAGCCGCTCCAGCGCCTGCTCGCAGTCCTTGCGTGCGGCGGTGGCGGTTCCCCGGATCGAGCCGCAACGCCGGCTCATGCTCATCAACGGTCCACCGATGTGGGGACGGTCCGTGCCACGGGACACATATGCCACCCATACGGCGCCCGCGGCGGTGATCAGAGCCGCGAGAACCTCGACCTGCATGGTCCCCCCTCCACGCAGCCAACCCGTAGCCGACCCGGCCCATCGTAGGCGGATCATCACCTCTGGGGCAGAGGGCGGTCGCCGCCGCCGAGCGTCTCCCGCGCGGACGGCGAGCCGGTCACCGAGGCGCGCGACCACCCGCGGGGAGCAGCAGGACGAGGACGAGAGCGACGGCGAAAGCGAGGGCGGGAGGAGGGCGGGGCAGGGGCGGAGCCGGCTTGCAACCGGCGTCCTGAACCCCGAGCGCCTGACCTTACGAGTGCCCCAGCTCCGCCGAGTCGTCGTCCGAAGTCACCGGCACCGATCCCGAGTCCGGCGCCGGGCGCAGCGGGAACGGGTCCACCCGGGTCTCGTCGATCACCGGCGGAGCCGGACGCGGCGGCTTGGGCATCACCGCGGCCTCGGAGTGGCCGCCGCAGCCGTACGTCAGCGACACCACGCGGCCGTCGGCCGGGGAGAACTCGTTGGCGCAGACTCCGAAGGCCTGGCCCAGCGAACCGCCGATCGGCGCCAGGAAGCCGCAGGTGACACAGGAGGCGGGGGCCGCCTGGGCCATGGGCGTCTTCGCGCCGAACGCCTCCTCCCAGCGGTCCGCGGCGGTGTGGAGGCCGTAGCGGGACAGGACGCGGGCGCGGCGCATGCCCAGTTCCTCCGCCACCGCGGCGATCGAGCCACGCGAGGGCGCGACGGCGAGCTTGGCGGGAACGCCCCCCGCGACCTCCGCGTCCTCCGCCTCCACCAGCTCCGCCATCTCCTCGGAGACGGCCGTGTTCGGCGCGGGCTCGTCCTCGCCGGAGTAGCCGGGCTCCAGACGCAGGTCCTCGGCGTCCGTGGGCAGCAGATCGCCCGGACCCATGTCGCCGGGACGCAGCCGTTCGCTCCACGGCACCCACTCGGGGGCGAGAAGGGCGTCCGGGCCGGGGAGCAGGACGACCTCGTCCAGGGTCACGATCTTCGCCCGCGACGCCCGGGCCACGGTCACCGCCCAGCGCCAGCCGCGGTATCCGAGTTCCTTGCACTCGAAGAAGTGCGTGACAACGCGATCGCCCTCGGAGACCAGACCGGCGTGCTCGCCCACCACGCCGGGCGCGGCGGCCTCCTCGGCTGCGCTGCGCGCGAGGTCGACCGCCTCGGCGCACAGACGGTCGGGGGTGCGGCTTCGCGTTGTCGCTGCGCTCACAGGTATCGCTTCTCTCCTACGCCGTCACTCGGGTGCGGTCCTCAAGGGCAACGGGACGGACGGAGCGGACCTGTGGGCCGCGTCGACGTCCGCGTCCGAAACGCGCTCGGGCGCACCTACGTCATCCATTGTGCGGGATGGCTGAGATACGCACGCTACCTGTTCGCGAGCGCTGGGCCTACACCGACGGCCCTTTCACCGCTGCGCGGCGGTGGCAAAACCGGGCCGGTGCCGTGGATCACTGCCCTCCATACGCGCCGTAACCGCACTAGCCACCCCCATCTCGGGGCACTATTGCGTCGTGGCAACCGCGAGGCCGCCCCAAGGAGCCACCGGAGTCGGTGGGGACAAGGGAGGCCGCAATCGAGGTGGCGGAACGGGCCGGATGCGCGGCTCCCTCCGCGCGGTGGGCCGTGCCCTGCACTTCCCCGTCACCGGCACCGCCCGCGGTATCCGCAAGGCCACCCACGCGCAGGGCGCCGGCGAGTCCGGCCTCGGAAAGCTGATCGAACTGCACGGGGTCAACGGCGCCGGGGACATGATGATCACCGTCGCCCTCGCCTCCACCGTCTTCTTCTCCGTCCCCACCGACGAGGCCCGTGGCCGGGTCGCGCTGTACCTCGGCATCACCATGGCGCCGTTCACGCTTCTCGCGCCGGTGATCGGCCCCCTCCTCGACCGCCTCCCGCACGGCCGCCGCGCGGCGATGGCCGGCGCCATGCTCGCCCGGGCGCTGCTCGCCCTGGTCCTGTCCAGCGCCGTCGTCAGCGGCGATCTCCAGCTGTATCCGGCCGCGCTCGGGGTGCTGGTCGCCTCGAAGGCGTACGGGGTCGTCAGAAGCGCCGTCGTGCCCCGGTTGCTGCCACCGCGGTTCTCCCTGGTGAAGGCGAACTCCCGGGTCACCCTGGGCGGCCTCCTCGCCACCGGCGTGGCGGCGCCGGTCGGGGCCGGGCTGCAGGCCATCGGGCCGCGCTGGCCGCTGTACGGCGCCTTCGTCATCTTCATCGCCGGTACGTTCCTGTCCTTCTCGCTGCCGCGGAAGGTCGACTCGGCCAAGGGCGAGGACACCGCGCTGCTCGCGGCCGACGAACAGCATCTGCACGGGCCGCACCGCAAGCCCGTCAAGCGCCCGGGACTGCGCACAGTCGGCATCGCCGTGACCCACGCCCTCGCGGCCAACGCGGCCATCCGCTGCCAGTCCGGCTTCCTGATCTTCTTCCTCGCGTTCCTGTTGCGCGAGCATCCGATGTCCGGGCAGAGCGCCGCGGTGTCGCTGGGGATCGTGGCCGTCGCTGCCGGGACCGGGAACGCGATCGGTACGGCCGTCGGGGCATGGCTCAGATCCCGGGCGCCGGAGATCATCATCGTGTCCGTCCTGGGCCTGGTGGTGGGCGTGGCGCTCACGGCCGCGGCGTTCTTCAGCACGGTCCTGGTGGCGTGCCTGGCGGGGGTCGCCGGGTTCGCCCAGGCGCTGGCCAAACTGTCGCTGGACGCGCTGATCCAGCGGGACGTGCCCGAGCTGGTGCGCACCTCGGCATTCGCCCGCTCGGAGACACTGCTCCAGATGTCCTGGGTGCTCGGCGGCGCGATCGGCATCGTGCTGCCGTTGCGGGGCTCCCTCGGACTGCTGGTCGGAGCGGCGATCGTCGCCGTCGGTTGGCTGACCACCGTCAAGGGCCTGATCGGCTCGGCACGGCACGGCGGGCACGCGCGGCCACGGGTGGCCTGACGTGCCGGGACGGGCGGCACGCCGCCCCCACGTGGAGGGAGCGCCACGCCCGCCCGATAGCCTTCGCCCATGACCACGCTGCCCCGCGGCGAAGCCGCTGATGTTCACCGGGCTGTGCGACGCCGCCGCGCCGTCGCCGCCGCCGGCGCCGTTTCCGCCGGACTGCTCGTCCTGTCGGCCTGCGACAAGCCGACGCCGCTGGCCACGATCACGGTCGGCTCCTCCTCCGTGCACTCCGAGGCCACCTGCGGTGGTGAGGGCGACGCCCTGAAGACGCCGGACCTGGCGAAGTGCCTGAAGAACAAGAACCTGGAGTCCATCTCGGTCGACCCGGACGAGACCGTGCGCTTCGGTGTCGACCCGGAGATCGCGGACGAGGGCTGGACCATCCTCATGAACGGCCAGCCGCTCACCGACTCCAGCAAGAAGACGTACCGCACCATCCCGGGCAGCGTGTTCTTCAACGCCCAGTACGGCGCCAGCGGCGACTCGACGCTGGTGTCGATCAAGGAGGGCGAGAAGGACGTGACGGGTCTGTGGTCCTTCAAGCTCAAGAAGGACAGCTGACCACGTCCCCCGCAGTACGGGTCCTCGTGGCCACCGCGGTCCCGGCGGAGCGGGAGGCGGTGGCCGGGGCGCTCACGGCTCCCGGCGCCGACCTGATCGCCGTCGGCGTGGGGCCCGCCCGGGCCGCCGCCGCCACCGCCACCGCCCTGACCACCGCCGCCCTTCAGGGCGCCCCCTACGGGCTGGTCGTCTCGACCGGGATCGCCGGCGGTTTCGCACCCCACGCCCCCGTCGCCTCCCTGGTCGTCGCCGACGAGATCACGGCCGCCGACCTCGGCGCGCAGACCCCCGACGGCTTCCTGCCCGTCACCGAGCTGGGCTTCGGCACCGTCACCCACCGTCCGCCCGAAGCACTCGTACGGGAGGTCGCGGCCGCCACCGGCGCCCGCCGCGGCGCCGTCCTCACCGTCTCCACGGTGACCGGCACCGCCGAGCGCGCCGCGCGGCTCCTGCGGCGCCACCCCACCGCCCTCGCCGAGGCCATGGAGGGCTTCGGCGTCGCCGAGGCCGCGGCCGCCCACCGCACGCCCGTGCTGGAGCTGCGCGCGGTCTCCAACCCCGTCGGCCCCCGCGACCGTGCCGCCTGGCGCATCGGCGACGCGCTGGCGGCCCTCGCGGAGGCGTTCGGGAAGCTCGCACCCGTCCTGGAGAGTTGGCACCCGCATGACCGGTGAACAGCAGCGACCGCCCCTTGAGATCGCGTACTCGCCCTGCCCCAACGACACCTTCGTCTTCGACGCCCTCGCCCACGAGCGCGTCCCCGGCGCCCCCGCGCTCGACGTCACCTTCGCCGACATCGACATCACCAACGGCATGGCCGAGCGGGGCGAGTTCGACGTACTGAAGGTGTCGTACGCCGTGCTGCCCTACGTCCTGGACACGTACGCCCTGCTGCCCTGCGGGGGAGCGCTGGGGCGGGGGTGCGGGCCGCTGGTGCTGACGCGGGAGGCGGGGGTGGACCTCACGGGCCGCACGGTCGCGGTGCCCAGCGAGAAGTCGACGGCGTACCTGCTGTTCCGCCTGTGGGCCGCGGACACGCTGCCCGGCCGGGTCGGCGAGATCGTGGTCATGCCGTTCGACGAGATCATGCCCGCGGTGCGCGACGGGAAGGTCGACGCGGGGCTCGTCATCCACGAGGCGCGCTTCACGTACCAGAACTACGGGCTGCACCGGCTCGCCGACATGGGCGAGCACTGGGAGGACACGACCGGGCTGCCCATTCCGCTGGGCGCGATCATCGCCAAGCGGTCGCTGGGCGCGGAGAGGCTGCGGCTGCTCGCCGACGCGATCCGGACGTCCGTACGGGCCGCCTGGGACGACCCCGAGGCCTCCCGCCCGTACGTCATGGAGCACGCCCAGGAGATGGACCCGACCGTCGCCGAGCAGCACATCGGGCTGTACGTCAACGAGTTCACCGCCGACCTCGGCGAGGACGGCTACGCCGCGGTGCGGGGACTTCTCACGCGGGCGGCGGCGGAGGGACTGGTGCCGCCCCTGGGACCCGACTCGCTCGCCTTCCCCTGACCCTGGAGGGCGGCGGACGACGACGCCACCGCGCCGCCGGGGCCGGTCACGCGGGCCGCGGCCGAGGGGCTGGTGGCGCCCCTCGGGCCGGACGCCGGAGTTTCCGCACACAGCCGGAAACTCCGGGAAAGGGCCTATACGTCGAGCTGGTCGGCGACCGCGCGCAAGAGGCCCGCGATCTTCTTGCCGGCGGTCTTCTCCGGGTAGCGGCCGCGCTCCAGCATCGGCGTGATGTTCTCCAGGAGCGTCGTCAGGTCCTGGACGATGGAGGCCAGTTCGTCCGGCTTCTTGCGCTGGGCGGCCGCGACCGAGGGCGTCGGGTCGAGCAGGGTGACCGAGAGCGCCTGGTCACCTCGCTGACCGGCGACCACCCCGAACTCCACCCGCTGTCCGGGCTTGAGTGCGTCTACTCCGGCGGGGAGGACCGAGGAGTGGACGAAGACGTCACCGCCGTCGTCGCGGGAGAGAAAGCCGAAGCCCTTCTCGCTGTTGAACCACTTGACCTTGCCGGTAGGCACGTCTGTCCTCGTCCTCGTACTCGTCGGAAAACTGCTTCTGAAAACGGCTCTTGATAGCACTACAGCGGGTCGACCATGACCCGCCGGTACCAAGGCTAATGCTCCCCGGGCCGCTGACAAGACGTCGCCCGGTTGTTCCCTCGCGCAGGGAACTACCCTGGTCGAGTGCGTGACAAAACCCAAACGAATTCCGCCGCTCCCGGTGACCGACTGATCCGTGCCGGCGCGGTCGTCTTCTTCGTCGGCACCGTGGCCACTTTGGTCACGGTGGCCCCGTTCCTGCTCGGTACGACGCCCTTTCCGACGTACATGTTCGGACTGAGCATGCTCATGGGTGTCGGATTCCTCGTCGCCGGGGCGGGCGTGCTGCAGTCCGTCGCGGCCGGACGGCGTCAGGCGCGCGGCGCGTCCAGGTAGCCGGTGAGCCAGGCCGGGAAGCCGGTCAGGTCGGCGAGGACGACGTCCGCGCCGAGCGCGCGCAGCTGGTCGGCGTCGTACGGGCCGGTCGCCACCGTCACCGACAGGGTGCCCGCGGCACGGGCGGCGCGCACGTCACCCGCGTGGTCGCCGACGTAGACGCCCGCCTCGTACTCGCGCAGCGCCTGCGCCTTCTGCTCGGCCCAGAGGTTCCCCACGACCGCGTCCGGCTCCATACCGAGGTGGGCCAGGTGCAGCTTGGCGTTCGGCTCGTACTTGGCGGTGACGACGACGGCACGGCCGCCGGCCTCCCGCACGGCCGCTATCGCCTCCCGGGCGCCGGGCAGGGCGGGGGTCGCGGCGATGGCGATCGCGGGGTACATCTCGCGGTACAGGTCGGCCACCGCGGGGACCTGTTCCGCCGGGAACCAGTTGACCAGTTCCTCGGCCAGGGGTGGGCCGAGACGGGTGACCGCGAGGTCGGCGTCGATGTACGTCCCCGTCCGCTCGGCCAGCGCCGTGTAGGTGGCGTGGATGCCGGGACGGGAGTCGATCAGGGTCATGTCGAGGTCGAAGCCGACGGTCAGCGAAGAGGCCATATGGGCCATTGTGCCCAGGGGCCGCGCGGCGCAGACGCCGGGCGGGTGCGAGATGCGGCCCGCGGACCGGTTCAGGTCCTGCGCTGTGAACGCCAGACGATGAACAGCGCCGACGCCAGCGCCGCGCCCCGCACCACCCACGGCCAGGTCTCCCCGATCGCCGCGTTCGTCTGGCCCTCGGCGATGGGCTCGCCCCAGCGGCCGGTGGTGCGGCCCCACAGCCACACGACGCCCGCGGTGAAGGAGAGACCGGGAAGGATCACCACCGCCCACTTGGTCTCGGCGTCGGACAGCCGGCGGGAGCCCCAGGCGATGAGCCAGCCGAGGAGCAGGACGACGAGGTTGCCGAGGACGGCACCGGCGACGAGGAGCGCTGCGGCGAGCAGCAGGAGGGGATTGCTCCAGCGTCCGGCGGGGAGGGCGGGGCGCCTGACGAGGCGGCGGCGGGGCGCAGGCTCGGCCTTCTCCACGGCGGCCGGGGCGGGCTCCTCGGCCGGCTCCTCCTTCCTGGCCCGCGGGTCGTCCGACACGGGCGGGCGCCTGAGCATCTCAGGGATCTCCACCCCGCCGACGAAGCCCGGGACGTCCTCGCCCGGTCCGAAGGGGCTGCTGTCCACCCGCCACCAGTCCGGCTGGAGTGCGCTGCCCCCGAGTTCGGCCGCGCTCGCGAGGTGCGGCGGCGCGGGCGCGTCGTCGGCCGCCGTCGAGGGCTCGGCCGCCCGGGGACGCGGCACGATGCGGCGCAAGCCCTTGGGCCGATCCCGGTCGGCCTCGGCGCGGCTGTCCGGCTGGACGGGCACGGAGGTGACCGGCCCCTGCGGGGCGGGCTCGGAGGCACCCCCGGCGGCCGTGACGACCTCGTCCGGAGTGCCCAGGCGGGCGATGATGCGGCGGACGGCGGCGGGGCTGTCGACGGGCGCCTTCGCGCGCCGCCGGTCGATCTCGCCGCGCAGCTCGGACACCAGGCGCATGCGGGTGGCCGACGGCAGCTGCCGCTGCTGCGCCACGTCGCCGACGCGGCTCAGATACTCGTAGACGACCTGGTCGCTCTCGATCCCCACGAAGTCCCCTCCGGGGAGTATGCGTTGGATACCCCGTGGCACGACGTTAGCGCAGGACAGGGGCGGACCGTGCGGGTCGGACCGGGCGGCACTCCCCGGAGTCGCGCACCCCGGAGCACCGGCCGTGGCCGTGTTCGCGGAGGATGTCGCGGCCGCTGTGCCGGGTGAGGAAGTTCAGGAAGGCGGCGGCGACCGAGCCGGCCGGGGGCTCACCGTAGGTGTGGGCGAACTGGGTCTGCCAGTACGGGTGGTTCGCCTCCTCCACACCCACGGCGGTGGGCTGCCTGCCGTCGATCGCCACCTTCACGAAGCGGTCCCCGCCACCGTGGCCGTCGGCCGCCGCGGCCTCGCTGCAGCCGAGGGGAACACTCCGCTCGATGTTCGTCCGGGGGCCGGCCACGAAACGTTCCGTTCGCCCGGGAGCCGCCCCGCGCACCCCCCTGCCCCGCCCCCGCACCCGGTAACGTGAGTCGGATGAGCGACCCGGCTGCACCGCCCCGTTCCCTCGCGGAAGCGCTCCGCGCGCGGGACGACGTCTCCCTGGCCGTGCTCCTGCGCAGCCGTCCCGACCTCATCACGCCCGTCCCCACCGACCTCACCCAGCTGGCGACCCGGGCCGGCACCCGGGCCTCCGTGGTGCGCGCCCTGGAGCGTCTGGACCGCTTCGCGCTGCAGACGGCTCAGGCGCTGGCGGTGGCCGCGGATCCGGCGACGTACGACGAACTGCTCGGCCTGATGACCGGCGACGCGGGCGATCCGACCGTCGCGGGCGCCCTGCCGCGTGCCGTGGGGACGCTGCGCGAGCAGGCCCTGGTGTGGGGCGGCGACGACCGGTTGCGGCTGGTGCGCACGGCACGGGAGCTGCTCGCGCCCACGCCTCAGCATCCGTCGCCGACCGGTCTGGGCCCGACGGTCCAGGAGGCCACCGCGGGCATGTCACCGGGCCGGATCCAGGAGATCGTCACGACGGCCGGGCTGCCGTCCACGCACGACGCCGTGTCCGCCGTGTCGTCGCTGACCGCGCTGTTCACCGACCGGCGGCGCATGGCGGCGCTCCTCGCCGACGCCCCGGAGGAGTCCCTGGAGGTCCTGTCCCGTCTGGTCTGGGGGCCGCCGTACGGACAGGTCACCGCCGATCCGGCGCCCCGTCTGCGCTGGCTGCTGGACCGCGGCCTCCTCCTGCCGACGGCGCCCGGCACGGTCGTCCTGCCCCGCGAGGTGGCCCTGCACCTGCGCGCGGGCCGCGCGCACCGCGCCACCGAACCGCTGCCGCCCGTCATCGAGCCGGCCGCCACGCACCGTCCACAGGTTGTGGACGCGACGGCGGCGGGGCAGGCGTACACGGCGCTGGCGACCGTCGAGGAACTGCTGAAGGACTGGCACGAGGGCGGCCCCGCCGTACTGCGGGCCGGCGGCCTGAGCGTGCGCGACCTCAAGCGGACCGCCGTGGCGCTGGACGTACCCGAACCCGTCGCCGCGTTCTGGGTCGAACTCGCCTACGCCGCGGGGCTGCTGGCCTCCGACGGCGAGGCCGACGAGCGGTACGCGGCGACCCCGGCCTACGACGAGTGGCTGGACCAGCCCGCCGCGCAGCGCTGGGGTCTGCTGGCGCAGGCCTGGCTCACCGCGACGCGTACGGCCGGACTGGTCGGAGGCCGGGACGCCAAGGACCGCACCCTGTCGGCGCTGGGGCCCGGCCTGGACCGCTCGGCCGCCCCGGAGGTACGACACCGGGTGCTGACCCTGCTCGCCGCACTGCCCGAGGGCACCTCCCCCGCCGCCGAGTCCGTCCTGGACCGCCTGCGCTGGGAGCGTCCGCTGCGCGGCCCTCAGCAGGAGGACGACCTGCGCAGCAGGCTCGCCCGCTGGACACTGCACGAGGCGGAACTGCTGGGCGTGACGGGGCGGGGCGCGCTGTCCGCCCACGGGCGGGCGCTGCTGGGGCCGGGCCCCTCGGCAGCGGCCGGGAAGCCGGCGACGGCACGACGCGACACCGGGCCCTCGGCCACCGGCCCCTCCACGACAGCCCCCGACAGGCCCGCGTCCGCTACCCGGGCCACCCCACCGTCGGCCGCCGCGCCGTCGGACCCGTCCGGTTCCCCCGCCGGCCCCGGGGACAAGCTCCCCGTCCACCACGAGCACCCCCACCCCGCCGCTCCCCCGGAGCCCCTCTCCGCCGCCGAGCAGGCCGCCGCCACCGCCACCGCCGCGCGGCTGCTCGCCCCGCTCCTGCCCGAGCCGCTCGACCACGTCCTGCTCCAGGCCGACCTCACAGCCGTGGCTCCGGGACCGTTGCGGCGGCCGCTCGCCGACATGCTGGGGATCCTCGCCGACGTGGAGTCGAAGGGCGGGGCCACCGTGTACCGGTTCACGCCGGGCTCGGTGCGGCGCGCGCTGGACGCCGGTCGCAGCGCCTCCGACCTGCACGCCTTCCTCGCCGAGCACGCGCGGACGCCGGTGCCGCAGCCTTTGGCGTACCTGATCGACGACGTGGCCCGCAAGCACGGCCATCTCCGGGTGGGCGCCGCCTCGGCGTACGTGCGCTGCGACGACGACGCGATGCTGAACGAGATCCTCGCCGACAAGCGTGCCGCGGGCCTGCGGCTGCGCCGCCTCGCGCCGACGGTGCTCGCCGCCCAGGCGGAGCCGGCCGCACTGCTGGAGGGCCTGCGCGCGATGGGCTTCGCGCCGGCCGCCGAGTCGGCGGAGGGCGACGTCCTGATCACCCGCGCCGACGCCCACCGCACCCCGCCGCGCACGGCCCCGGAGCCGGTGCCGGACGGCCCCCCGACACCGGACGACACACTGCTGGCGGCCGCGATCCGCGCCATCCGGGCGGGCGACCTGGCCGCCACGACACCGCGCAGGCCGAGCGCGGCCTCGACGTCCGTCGCCGGGGGCGAGCTGCCCCGTACCACCTCCGCCGAGACCCTCGCCGCCATGCAGGCCGCGGTCCTGACCGGCGAGGCGCTGTGGATCGGGTACGTCAACGCCGAAGGCGCCGCGAGTCAGCGGGTCGTCGCGCCGGTCCGGGTCGAGGGCGGGTTCGTGACGGCGTACGACCACACCGCGGACGAGGTGCGGACCTACCCGCTGCACCGGATCACGGGCGTCGCCGAGCTCGCGGACGACGACGTCTGACACACCTTCGGGTGTACGTGCCGTTCCATGCACGCCACGCCGGGCTTTTCCAACGGTCGAGGGACCTTGCGGGCCCTTCCGCATCCCCCCGCGCGGCGCGGGGCAGCCACCCGGTGTCCTGATCACGCTCAAGCGAGCGCAACAGAGAGGCAGTCGTCACCATGCGCACAGCTCGTCGTCTCGCCACCGTCCTGGCCGCCGCAGCCCTGATGATGGGCGCCTTCACCGCACAGGCGGCGGCGATCAGCGTCGACGTAGCCGGGCTGGTCGTCGAGACACCGCAGGTCTGACCCGGCCCCGACGCACCGCTCGGGCCGGTCCGGCGCCCCGGGACCGGCCCGCCCGCCCGCGTCCTCGGCCCCCTCCCCCCTCCGTCACGTGAAAGGCCCTGAACTCCGCATGCCCTCCAAGCGCCTCGTTCGCGTCCGTTCCGCCGCCGTCACCGCCGCCCTCGCCGCGGCCGTGGTGACGACCGTCCTCGCACCCGGGGCATCGGCGGCCCACGCCGCCCCGCTGCCGCTCCCGGCCGGCACGGAGTCCCTGGTCACCGAGGGGGTCACCATCGAAGGACCGCTGATCAACAACGTCACTCTGCCCACGCTGCACTAGTGCGCCGCATTCGGTAGCTGTCCCCGTCGATGCGCACGACCTCGGCGTGATGGGCCAGCCGGTCCACCATCGCCAGGGCGGAGGGGCCACCGAAGATCTCGTCCCAGCGGCCGAGGGGACGGTCGCTGGTCACGAGCAGCGAGGCCCGTTCGTAGCGGTGCGCGACCAGTTGGAAGAAGAGAGCCGCGGCGTCCGGCTCGAAGGGGGTGTAGCCGACCTCGTCGACGATCAGCAGGGGGTGGGCGTCCAGTGCGTCCAGTTCCTCGGCGAGGCGGCCGGCGTCCCGCGCCCCGGCCAGCCGGGCGGCCCACTCGGCAGCGGTCGCGAACAGCACCGAGTGGCCCGCCTGGCAGGCGCGGACGCCGAGGCCGACGGCCAGATGCGTCTTGCCGGTGCCGGGCGGCCCCACGAAGACCACGTTCCGGCGGGCGGCCACGAAGTCCAGCTTGCCGAGCCGGGCCACGGCCTCCTGGTCGAAGGAGCGGGGGTGCCCGGCGTCGAAGTCCTCCAGCAGTTTGCGGGCGGGGAAGCGGGCGGCGCGCAACCGCTGCTCGGTGCTGGGCTCGTCGTCACGCGCGACGCCCTGGGCCGGGACGAAGACCTGCTCGCGGGCCTGCTCGGGGGTGTGTTCGGGGGTGTGTTCGGGGGTGTGCTCACGGTGCGCGTGCTGGGAGGCCCGCTCGGCCTGCGCGGCCATCGGCCCCGACATGTACGCCAGGATCGCCGCCGACGCGATGAAGGCCATGTGGATCACCGTGCCCCACAGCAGGGAGTGGCGCGAGGTGTGGTGGACGTCCACGAACATCTGCAGCAGATGGACCGAGGAGATGCCCACGATCGCGGTGGCGAGCTTGACCTTCAGCACGTTGGAGTTGACGTGCGAGAGCCATTCCGGCTGGTCGCGGTGGCCCTGGAGGCCGATGCGGGAGACGAACGTCTCGTAACCGCCGACGATCACCATGATCAGCAGATTGGCGATCATGACGACGTCGACGAGCTTGAGGACGGCGAGCATGACGTACGTCTCGGTCGCCTGCCCGGTCACGCACCGGAGCACTAACGTCCACAGCTCGTTGAAGAATTTGTAGACGTACACCCCCTGGGCGGCCACGAGGCCGAAGTAGAGCGGGGCCTGCAACCAGCGGGTGGCGAACAGGGCGTACCCGAGAGTGGTGGTGGGCGGAGACGGCTCACTGCTGATATGCGGCACGGTCGGCATTCTTCGCAGACGCCGCCGTCCAGGTGAAACCACACCACTCACACGAATGAAAAGACATCCTGTAGGACTACGAGGAGGATCAGGCACACTGGACGTTTGGCCCCACCGAGCATCCGGAAAGGCAGCCGCGCGTGAACGGACCACTGATCGTCCAGTCGGACAAGACCCTGCTCCTGGAGGTCGACCACGAGCAGGCGGACGCGTGCCGTCGGGCGATCGCGGCGTTCGCGGAGCTGGAGCGGGCTCCCGAGCACATCCACACCTACCGAGTGACCCCGCTCGGCCTGTGGAACGCGCGCGCGGCCGGGCACGACGCCGAGCAGGTCGTGGACGCGCTGGTGACGTACAGCCGCTACCCCGTACCGCACGCGCTGCTCGTCGACATCGCCGACACGATGGACCGGTACGGCCGGCTGACCCTCTCCAAGCACCCCGCGCACGGCCTCGTCCTCACCACCACCGACCGCCCGGTCCTGGAGGAGGTGCTGCGCTCCAAGCGGATCGCGCCCCTCGTCGGCGCCCGCATCGACCCGGACACCGTCGTCGTGCACCCCTCCGAGCGCGGGCAGATCAAGCAGACGCTGCTGAAGCTGGGCTGGCCGGCCGAGGACCTCGCCGGGTACGTCGACGGTGAGGCGCACCCGATCGAGCTGGCCGAGGACGGCTGGGCGCTGCGGCCGTACCAGAAGCAGGCCGTGGAGAACTTCTGGCACGGCGGCAGCGGTGTCGTCGTCCTGCCGTGCGGCGCCGGGAAGACGCTCGTCGGCGCCGGGTCCATGGCGCAGGCGAAGTCGACCACTTTGATCCTGGTCACCAACACCGTGTCCGCCCGGCAGTGGAAGCACGAACTGGTGAAGCGGACGTCGCTGACGGAGGACGAGATCGGCGAGTACAGCGGGACGCGGAAGGAGATCCGCCCCGTCACCATCGCCACGTACCAGGTGCTGACGACGAGGCGGAAGGGTGTCTATCCGCACCTGGAGCTCTTCGACTCCCGGGACTGGGGGCTCATCGTCTACGACGAGGTGCACCTGCTGCCCGCGCCCGTCTTCAAGTTCACCGCCGATCTCCAGGCGCGGCGCCGACTCGGACTGACCGCCACCCTTGTCCGGGAGGACGGGCGGGAGTCGGACGTGTTCTCGCTGATCGGGCCGAAGCGTTTCGACGCTCCCTGGAAGGAGATCGAGGCGCAGGGCTACATCGCGCCCGCGGACTGCGTGGAGGTGCGGGTCAACCTCACCGACTCCGAGCGGCTCGCGTACGCCACCGCCGAGCAGGAGGAGAAGTACCGCTTCTGCGCGACCACCGACACCAAGCGGAAGGTCACCGAGGCCCTGGTCCGCCGGTTCGCCGGGCAGCAGATCCTGGTCATCGGGCAGTACATCGACCAGCTCGACGAGCTGGGCGAGCATCTGAACGCGCCCGTGATCAAGGGGGAGACGTCGAATGCCCAGCGCGAGAAGCTGTTCGACGCGTTCCGCGAGGGCGAGATCAGCGTGCTGGTGGTCTCCAAGGTCGCGAACTTCTCGATCGACCTGCCGGAGGCGACGGTCGCCATCCAGGTCTCGGGCACCTTCGGCTCCCGCCAGGAGGAGGCCCAGCGCCTGGGCCGGGTGCTGCGGCCCAAGTCGGACGGGCACCAGGCCCACTTCTACTCGGTCGTCGCCCGCGACACGATCGACCAGGACTTCGCCGCGCACCGCCAGCGGTTCCTGGCGGAACAGGGGTACGCGTACCGGATCGTGGACGCGGACGAGATCCTCGCGGAGGGGTAGCGGGAAGGCACGGGCGTCCCGCGAGGGTCACTTGCGGCGGACGCCCGCTTCCTCGCCGTACTCACCGAGGATGATCACGTCGAAGGCGGCACCCACGAACACCTTGACGGCACGCAGGGCTTCGCCGAGGCGGTGGTGGTGGTTCCCCTGGAGCGCGGTCGCTCCGTGGGGACCCACGGGTGCTGGGTGAATGGTTGCTGCGCTCATGTCTCCATGATGGATTCGGGGACATAAGTACGGCATCGGTCTGCGGGCCGAAGCCGTACCCCCTCCGCGTACACCTCCGGACGGACCGCGTACCCCGGCGAAGGGGGAGACATCCCCTAGGGGACGGGGACGGAGGGGGACGGCAGGGGGGACGGGCGAGGAACGTCAGGGGGACGGACGGGGAACGGGCGGCGGCCGCCGCGGGCGGAATATTCGTTGGCCTTGGCCATCCCCTCTCCCCTAAAATCTCCGCTCTTGCCCGCCTCCCCCCGCGGAGTGCCGCCGCCCGGACGGAAACCGGTCGGCTCTCTCACCCACTTTCCCGCAGGTCCTCCGGAGGCACCCCCGTGTCCACGCCCGTCGACGACGCCCTCGACCCGCTCTCCCGGGAGCGCTCGCACCTCGCCGAGTCCCGCGCCGCCCTGCGTGCCATGCGCGAGGACGTGGAGGCCCTCGACATCAGCGACGTCACCGCGAACTGGGTCAACGCCGAGGTCCTGGCCCGCCAGATCGACGAGCGCATCAAGGCGCTGGCCGACCTCAGCGACACCCCGCTGTTCTTCGGCCGGCTCGACTACCTGCACGCCCCCGGCGTGGAGGCGGCGGAGGGCGCGGAGGGGGAGCGCTTCTACATCGGGCGCCGGCATGTGCACGACGCCGAGGGCGACCCGATGGTGATCGACTGGCGTGCGCCGGTGTCCCAGCCGTTCTACCGGGCCTCCAAGAACGACCCGATGGACGTCGCGCTGCGGCGCCGGTTCGGCTACACGGGCGGCGACCTGACGGCGTACGAGGACGAGCACCTCTCCGATCCGGCGGAGGCGGCGAAGACCAGCAGGCTGCTCCAGCAGGAGATCGAGCGTCCGCGCGTGGGGCCGATGCGGGACATCGTGGCGACGATCCAGCCGGAGCAGGACGAGATCGTGCGCTCGGGACTGTCCGGGACGGTGTGTGTCCAGGGAGGCCCGGGCACCGGGAAGACGGCGGTGGGCCTGCACCGGGTGGCGTACCTGCTGTACGCCCATCGTGAGCGGCTCGCCCGCACCGGCACACTCGTCATCGGGCCGAACCGGTCCTTCCTGCACTACATCGAGCAAGTGCTTCCTGCGCTGGGCGAGTTGACGGTCAGGCAGGCCACCGTGGACGACCTGGTCGCCCACGTCGAGGTGCGCGGTACGGACGACGCGGCGGCCGCGGTGATCAAGGGCGACGCGCGGATGGCCCAGGTGCTGCGGCGGGCGGTCTACTCGCACGTGACCTTGCCGACCGAGCCGGTCGTCGTCGTACGCGGATCACGCCGCTGGCGGGTGCCGGCGTACGAGATCGAGGAGATCGTCCGCGAGCTGCTCGCCCGCGACATCCGCTACGGCGCCGCCCGGGAGGCCCTTCCGCAGCGGATCGCGCACGCGGTCCTGGTGCAGATGGAGCGGTCGGGCGAGGCGCCGGACGACCGGGTGCAGGACTCGGTGGCCCGCAACAGCGCGGTCAAGGCGGCCGTCAAGGCGATCTGGCCACCGGTCGAGCCGGCGAAGCTCGTGCTGCGGCTGCTGGCGGACGCGGACTTCCTCGCCGTGCACGCGGACGGGGTACTGAGCGAGGACGAGCAGAAGACCATCCTGTGGGCGAAGCCGGCGCGGTCGGTGAAGTCGGCCAAGTGGTCCGCGGCGGACGCGGTGCTGATCGACGAGACGGCCGACATCGTGTCCCGGACGCCGTCCCTCGGCCATGTCGTCCTCGACGAGGCGCAGGACCTGTCCCCCATGCAGTACCGGGCGGTCGGGCGGCGCTGCACGACCGGTTCGGCGACGGTCCTCGGTGACCTGGCGCAGGGGACGACGCCCTGGGCCACGCGGAGTTGGGACGAGGCACTCGCCCACCTCGGCAAGTCCGACGGCGTGATCGAGGAGCTGACGGCTGGTTTCCGCGTACCGACGGACGTGATCACGTACGCCTCCCGTCTCCTCCCGCACATCGCGCCGGGCCTGACGCCGGTGGCGTCGATCCGTGAGAACCCGGGGCTCTTCGAGGTGCGTGCGGTGCCGGGGGCGGACGAAGTGGTCGCCGCCTGCGAGGAGTTGCTGCGCAACGAGGGCTCGATCGGCCTGATCGCGGCGGACGCGCGCATTCCGGTGCTGTCGGAGGCGCTCGCGGCGGCGGGGATCACGTACCTGGCGCCCGGCGAGGAGACGACCCGGCAGACGCGCCTGACGCTGGTGCCCGCGTCGCTCGCGAAGGGTCTGGAGTACGACTACGTCGTCCTGGACGAGCCCCGGGCCGTGGTGGACGGGGAGCCGGACGAGCGGACGGGACTGCGGCGGCTGTACGTCGCGCTGACGCGAGCGGTGTCGGGACTGATCGTGACGCATACGACGGCTCTGCCGACGCAGTTGGACTGAGGGCCGGGGCTGCGCCGGACGGTTCGCGGGCGGGTGGTGGGCAGTTGGTAGGCGGTTCGCGGGCGGTTCGTGGGCGGATGCCTGCCGTCCCGGGGTGCGGGCGGTTCGTGGGCGGATGCCTGCCGTCCCGGGGTGCGGGCGGCTCGTGGGCGGATGCCTGCCGTCCCGGATTGCGGGCGGCTCGTGGGCGGATGCCTGCCGTTCCGGGTTGCGGGTGCCGGGCGGGCGGATCGGGGTCCTGTGGGTTGCGGGCGCCGGGCGGGGCGCTCCCGCCCGGCGGACCGCCGACCCCGGGCGAGGCATTCCTGTCGTACCCGCGTCCGGTGGCGGGGGCTGGTTGCGTGGCTCGCCGCCCCCGAGGGGACCGTGGCCGACCGCGTCCCGCCGGGCCCTGCCCCGGCTCGCCCGGCCCGGGCAGTCGTACCCGGGCCCGCCCCAGGGCCCCCGGCCGGGGCAGTCGTACCGCCGGGGCGGCTCGGGTGGGTGCGGGCGGCGGCCCGCCGGCGCCGGGTCGCGCGTCCCGCCCCGCCCCCGTCCCGTCCCGCTCCGACGCCCCTGTCTACGCGACTCCCCGCACGACCCCGTCCAGCACGGCCCGCCACTCGGCCACCGCCTCCGCCGAGACCGCCCCCGCCCAGCCGTCCGGCCGTGCCGCCCCGCCGATGTGGAACGCGTCGATCCCTGCCGCCAGCAGCTTGGGCACATGGTCGAGACGCAAACCGCCGCCCACCAGGATCCGCTGTTCGTACCCCGGCTCCCCCTCCCGTGCCGCCTCCGCGAGCAGCGTGGGAAGCCCGTCGTCCACACCGGCCGCGGAGCCCGCCGTGAGGTAGGTGTCCAGTCCCGGCATCCCGTCCAGCTGCTTGCGCAGCGCATCCCGGTCGGCGGCCCGGTCCAGCGCCCGGTGGAAGGTCCAACGGCATCCGTCCAGCTCGCCCACCACCCGCTCGACGGCCCCGAGATCCAGACCACCGTCCGTATCCAGGAAGCCGAGCACGAACTCCCGCGCCCCGGCCTCCCGCATCTCGCGAGCCACCCCTGCCAGCCGGTCGACGTCCCCCGCCGCGAACCCGTCCGCCAGCCGGAGCATCACGCGAAGGTCGATGTCGACGGCGTCCCGGATCCCGGCCACGGTCCCCACCGACGGCGTCAACCCGTCGGCCGCCATGTCGGTGACCAGTTCGAGCCGGTCCGCACCCCCGGCCTGGGCGGCGACCGCGTCCTCGACACCGAGGGCGATCACCTCCAGGACTGCACGCTTGCTCATGGGACCCCATTCCTCGGTATTCGACGGCGACGGCAGAACTACAGGTCTAGTCCAATCCAAGGGTACGGGGTGGAGCGGCCGCGGTGGCGGAGGGCCGTCCACTTGGCGGGATCACACGGGTCATGGCGTCCCGCACCGGGCCCGGCGGCCGGCCCGCGAGAATGAGGGCATGGCCGACCTCGAAGACCTCCGCTCCCGCTGGCTGCGCACCCTGCTCGCGGCCCGCGAAGACGACTCCTGCGCCATCGCCCCCGAGCGCTACGGGGACGCCCTGCTGCGCCGCTGGTCGGAACCGCAGCGGCGCTACCACACCGTCGAGCACCTGGCGGCGGTCCTCGCTCACATCGACGTACTGCAGGAGTACGCCGACGACGTGCCGGCGGTGCGGCTCGCGGCCTGGTTCCACGACGCCGTGTACCTGCCGGAACGGTCGACGAACGAGGAGCGCTCCGCCCGCCTGGCCGAACGTGCCCTCCCTGAGGCCGGCGTCCCCGCCGAGCGCACCGCCGAGGTGGCCCGTCTCGTCCGTCTCACCACCACCCACGCCCCGGCGCCGGACGATCGCAACGGCCAGGTCCTCTGCGACGCCGACCTCGCGATCCTCGCCGCCCCGCCCTCCGCGTACGCCGCGTACACCGCCGCCGTCCGCGAGGAGTACCACTTCGTGCCGAACGACGCCTTCCGGGCGGGCCGTTCCGCGGTCCTGCGCCAACTTCTCGACCTGCCCCACCTGTTCAGCACGCCGTACGGCAAGGAGAAGTGGGAGGCCACGGCCCGCTACAACCTCTCCTGCGAGCTGGAAATGCTGTCGCTGTGATCAGCCGGGCCCCCGTAGCCTGCTCGGCATGCGAGACATGAGCGGGGAACACGTACAGGAAGCAGTGGCGAGCTGCGTGGCGCTGCTGCGCACGGCGGCGGACCGGGACTGGACGGCCGTCAGGGCCGGGCGGCTGGAGTGGGACTGCCACACCACCGCGTTCCACATCGCCGAAGACCTCATCGCCTACGCCGCCAACCTGGCCGGACGCGCCGAGGGCGACTACGTCCCGTTCGAGATCACCCTCGACGAGGGCACCGACAACGAGGGCCTGCTCCAGGTCATCGAGACCACCGGCGCGCTGCTCACCGCCACCGTCCGCACCACCCCCCGCGAGGTCCGCGCCTTCCACCCGTACCCCTTCCGCAGCGCCAACCGCGAGGGCTTCGCCGCGATGGGGGTCGCCGAGGTCCTGCTGCACACGCACGACATCGCCGAAGGGCTGGGCCTGGCGTACGAACCTCCGGTGGAGCTGCCCAAGTTCGTCCTGACGACGATCTTCCCGCACGTCCAGCGCGAGCCCGACGACCACTGGGGCACCCTGCTGTGGGCCACCGGCCGCGGTGAGCTGCCCGGCCGCGCGCCGGTCACCGAGTGGCGCTGGCGCAACAACCTGGTCATCCCCGCCGACCGCCTCACCCTGCAGGGCGTCACCCCCGCGGCCGCCGCCGATCTGAGCGCGGGCGGCGACGGCGGGTTCACCTGGATCGTGGGCGGCCCCTTCGAGGGGACGAGGGAGGCGGCCGGGATGATGCTGAACGCCTACGAGATGGGCGTGCACCGCCCCGAGTTCGGCCTGTTCGTCCTCGTCAGGAAGGAGGACGGCCTCGCGGTCGGCGGCATGGGCTTCCACGGCGCCCCCGACGAGGAGGGCCGGGCCGAGGTCGGCTACGACCTGGTGGAGGGCGCCCGCGGCCGCGGTTACGCGAGCGAGGCACTGACCGCGCTGTCGGAGTGGGCGCTGGCCAGGGACGACGTACGACTCCTGTGCGCCACCGTGGAGGCCGGCAACGTCCCGTCGCAGGGCGTCGCCTCGCGCGCCGGGTATGTGCGGGCGACGGTCGAGGAGGAGCGGGCCGCGCGAGGGGAGCAGGACCTGAACGGCACGGACGGCGCGCTGCGGTTGTACGTCCGCGGGGAACGGCAGCCCGCGGCCTAGCCTGGGCGGAGCCGACCCGCGTCGCCGGAGGGAACCGCCGTGTCGTTCACCGACGAGGAGCTCGCCTACCTGCGCGCGAACCCGCTCGCCCGCTTCGCCAGCCTGTGCGCGGGCGAGCAGCCCGATGTGGTGCCGGTGGCCCTCGACTTCGACGGCACCCGTTTCTGGGTGGGCGGTCCCGGCCCTGACGTCCTCGGCACCCGCAAGTTCCGCAACGTCGCCCAGGGCCGCCACAAGGTGGCCTTCGTCGTGGACGACCTGGTCTCCGTCGAGCCGTTCGTCGCCCGCGGCATCCGGGTGTACGGCGTCGCGGACGGCCCCGTGGAGCGGGACGGCATGGTGGGCCCCGGTCACTACCTGCGCATCACGCCGACGCTCTCGTGGAGCTGGAACCTCGCGGACCCGCCCCGCCCGGCCGGGGAGGCCTGGTACGCCACGCGCCGCACCGAACACCGCACGTGAGTGGCCCACGTCACATCCGTCAGTGTCACATCCCGTGGAGCCGTTCCGTCGTAGGTGTGTAACCCACGACAACGGCCAAGGAGTTCACCATGGGCGCCCGTCTCAACGTCTTCGAGATCCCGACCGCCGGCAAGGTCATCAAGCACATCGTCTCGGCGAGCAAGGTGGTGCACGACTCGCCGCTGCCGCTCACCACGCAGCACCTGGTGACTCTGCGCGCCAGCCAGATCAACGGCTGCGGCTTCTGCACCGACATGCACAGCAAGGACGCCGTAGCGGCGGGCGAGGACTGGCTGCGGCTCAACCTGGTCGCGGCGTGGCGGGAGGCCACCTGCTTCACCGATGCCGAGCGCGCCGCGCTCGAACTGGCGGAGGAGGGCACCCGTATCGCGGACGGGGCCGGCGGGGTCCCGGACGAGGTCTGGGAGAACGCCGCCAAGCACTACGACGAGGAGCAGCTCGCCGCCCTGGTGTTCCTGATCGGCCTCATCAACGCCTTCAACCGGATGAACGTGATGATCCAGCAGCCCGCGGGCGACTACAAGCCCGGTCAGTTCGCCTAGGCCGAGTGCCGACGGGAAGCATCGCGGCCCGCAGGGCCGGGACGGTGGACCCGGCCCTGCGCCCGTCCCTTCGGCCTGCGCAACCCCGACGCCTGCAACAGCCTCACCACCTCGCGGCTGCTGACCTCCACGGCACCGGCGCGGACCGCGTCGGCGTACCGGTCCGAGGGAATGTCGTAGTGATCCCGCTCGAAGGCCCGTGCCGGGACCCCCAACCGTTCGGCGAACGTGTGCAGTTCGTCGTACGACACGTCGCTGACCAGGTGTGACCACATCCGCCCGTGCCCCGGCCAGGCAGGGGGGTCGATGTAGATCGTCATGGCTTCACGCACCCCGCTCGTCCCCCGGCCCGTCCACCGGCCCGGCTGCCCCGACCCGCCCGCGCGCCGCCCCGGCGCCGCCCCCTCACGAGGCCGGCGTCCCGCCCGCGCCGCACGACCCCAGCGAGCCCACGGCGGCGACCTTCACCCCCGCCTCGTGGCACACCCAGTGCGGATCGGGGCCCAGTTCCGGCTCGACGTCCAGCGTGTGCGGGTCGCCGGTGCCGCACACCGGGCACAGCGGCCAGCGGCCGTGCCGGTCTAGCAGGGCGTCCTGCACGTCCTGGGCGACCAGTCCGGCCACGTACGCCACGCCTTCCGGCCACTGCTCCACCCACCAGCGCCGCTGCACGACCGACTCCTCGACCAGCGACACGACGTCCGCCTCGGCGACCTCACCCGCGACCAGGTCGGCGAGGACGAGGGCGCGGGCCGTGTGCAACGCCTGCTCCAGCGGACCGATGGATTCCATGCCCCTATTGTGCGCACCCTTGACCACGTGACGGAGATGAAAATACCTTTCATATGTGACCCGTGAAGTGAAGGAAACTTTCGGCGGCGCTCCCCCCGCACCCGCCGCCCTGGCGGCCAAGGTGCGCACGCTCGCCCCGTCGATGACCCGCTCCATGCAGCGCGTCGCCGAAGCGGTCGCCGGCGACCCGGCGGGTTGCGCGGCCCTCACGGTCACCGGCCTCGCCGAACTCACCGGCACCAGCGAGGCCACCGTGGTGCGCACGGCCCGCCTCCTCGGCTACCCCGGCTACCGCGACCTGCGCCTCGCCCTCGCCGGTCTCGCCGCCCAGCAGCAGTCGGGCCGGGCTCCCGCCATAACGACGGACATCGCGGTGGACGACCCCATCGCCGACGTGGTGGCCAAGCTCGCCCACGACGAGCAGCAGACCCTCGCCGACACCGCCGCCGGACTCGACACCGCCCAGCTCGGGGCAGCCGTCTCGGCCGCCGCCGCGGCCCGCCGTATCGACGTCTACGGCGTGGGCGCCTCGGGGCTCGTCGCCCAGGACCTCACGCAGAAGCTGCTGCGGATAGGGCTCATAGCCCACGCGCACAGCGATCCGCACCTCGCCGTGACGAACGCCGTGCAGCTGCGCGCGGGTGACGTGGCGATCGCCATCACCCACTCCGGCTCCACCGGGGACGTCATCGAGCCGCTGCGGGTGGCGTTCGAGCACGGGGCCACCACGGTCGCCATCACCGGGCGCCCGGACGGGCCGGTCACCCAGTACGCCGATCACATCCTCACGACGTCCACGGCACGGGAGAGCGAGCTGCGTCCGGCGGCCATGTCGTCGCGGACCAGCCAGCTGCTCGTGGTGGACTGCCTGTTCGTCGGTGTCGCCCAGCGGACCTACGAGACGGCGGCGCCGGCGCTGGCGGCGTCCTACGAGGCGCTGGCACACCGGCATCGTCGGTAGACCGCAGGTCTGACGGCCCTCGGGCCGGACAGCACACCGCACAGTGGAAAGAGCCGCTTCCCTCATGACCTCCACATCCGACCCCCGCGCCCTCCGCGCCGAGCTGGACTCCCTGACCACCGAGGCGTTCCGCCCCGAACTCGCCGGGATCGACCGGCTCGCGACCCTCGACATCGCCCGGCTCATGAACGGCGAGGACTCCTGCGTACCGGCGGCCGTCGCCGCGCGCCTCCCGGAGATCGCCGCCGCCATCGACGCCGTGGCCGAGCGGATGGCCCGGGGCGGCCGTCTCGTCTACGCGGGCGCGGGCACGGCGGGCCGCCTGGGCGTGCTCGACGCCTCCGAGTGCCCGCCCACCTTCAACACCGCTCCCTCGCAGGTCGTCGGCCTCATCGCGGGCGGCCCGGAAGCCATGGTCACCTCCGTCGAGGGCGCCGAGGACTCCGCGGACCTGGCCCGCGCCGACCTGGACGCCCTCGCGCTCACCCCCGCCGACACGGTGGTCGGCATCTCCGCCTCCGGACGCACCCCGTACGCGATCGGCGCGGTCGAACACGCCCGCGCGCGGGGCGCGTTGACGATCGGCCTGGCCTGCAACCCGGGCAGCGCCCTCGCGGCCGCCGCCGAGCACGGCCTGGAGATCGTGGTGGGCCCGGAGCTGCTGACCGGCTCGACCCGCCTGAAGGCCGGGACCGCCCAGAAGCTGGTCCTCAACATGCTCTCGACGATCACGATGATCCGCCTGGGCAAGACCTACGGAAACCTGATGGTCGACGTCCGCGCCTCCAACGACAAGCTCCGCGCCCGCTCCCGCCGCATCGTCGCCCTGGCCACGGGCGCGAACGACACCGACGTCGAACGGGCCCTCACGGAAGCGGGCGGCGAGGTGAAGACGGCGATCCTGATCCTGCTGACAGACGTGGACGCCACCACCGCGACGGAGCTGCTGGCCGCGGCCAACGGCCATCTACGGGCGGCCGTGACAGCGGGCGGCTCCTGACCTGCCGCATCAGCGAGGACACCTGGACGACGCGTCGAGCGGGCGGGACGGGTGCGCGACGGTCGCTCTTCGCCCTCTCGCTGTTGAAGCAACTGTTTGCTCGATGACTGGATTGTTTCTTGATACCTGAGACCGATCACCGCGAGTCGCTTCGCACGCTTCCGGCATTGAGCGGTTCGGGCACGACAGAATTCTTCGAGCGCGCAGGAGTTCCGCTCACCTCTTACCGCGAGAGAACCCGTCCATATTCGGACACCCCACGTCCTGGAATCCGCGCATAGGGCCTCTACTTTCGGCCAGGCGGAGCGTCAGGAGGGGGCACTTCCCGGAATCAAGAACTCCGGTAAAATGAGGAGCAAGCTGGGTATCGACCGCAGCGACAATGCGGTCGATACCCAGCGCTGCTCACCGCGACGAGCGCGGCCGGTTCAGCAGAGCGCCAACCCAGCGAAGACGCGCGGCGTGATGGCGACCTTGCTGCTTTGCTGGTCACCCGGGTCCATGGTCTGGCACGGGCCGTCCACGCCGAAGTCCCAGAGGATCTTCACTCGGTAGGTACGCGAGCAGTTGTTCTTCGCGTACGCGGTCTGCGTGATGACCCCGGAGTTGACCCAGCCCTTGACGCAGGTGGGCGGCGCGGCTCTGACGCCGACCTCCGCCGCAGCTGCGGGAGCCACCGCCGCGACGCTCGTGAGGGCGACAGTCGCCACGCTGAGAGCAGAGGCTCTCTTTAAGGTCCGCGAAATACTCAAGGTGAGACCCACTCCTTCGTGAAATCTCTTCGAACAGTTCGAAGGGATGCCGTGAGTCTTCTTGATCGATGCCGCCGGATCAAGGGCATATGTGAACGGCGAGATTCTCTCGCCGCACCACCCCGACTGTCGTCGGATTGCCGCGCTGGCCGACATTTACCGCTAGTTACCTGGCTGTCGACGAACTGGAGCTTCGACCTCCGAAAACGTTCGCCGTCTTCCCGCCATTGGCTGTGTCACAGATCACAACACGGGTGTGAACCGATCAAGGCTGTCGGATCGACGAGGAAGTGTGATGTCCGAACGAAGGGGTCTGCAGACCGACGGTGAGCTCATGGAGGCCGTGGCCGAGGGGGATCGGGATGCCTTCGAGGAGCTCTTCCGCAGGTTCGCGCCCTGGCTCAGAGGGCGGTTGCGCCAGCGGTGTGCCGACCCCGTACTCGTGGACGAGGTCGTCCAGGACGTCTTCGTGGAGGTCTGGCGACGGCGTGAACGCCGCAGGAGCGGGCGCGTCGACCAAGTCGGCGACGTGAGTGGGTGGTTATGGCGAGTCGGGACGCGCAGGCTGATCGACGCACAGCGAGCGCAGGAACGGCGGGGCCGGCTGCTGAGCCGTCTGGCGGGGCTGCCCGGACGACACGCGGTGTCCGCGGAGGAGCAGCTCCTGGCGGAACTCGGCGACGGCGCGCTGGCCGCGGTGGAGTTCCTGCCCGCCGATCTCAGGGCCGTGGTCCGGGCGACGGCACTCGAAGGGCTGACGGTCCAGGAGACGGCCGAGCGGCTGAGCATCCCGGCCGGAACCGTCAAGTCCCGCTCCTCCCGGGCCAGAAGGCTGCTCAGGGAACGGCTGCTGCCTTGACGGCGCTCAGCGGCGGCACAGCGGTGACGAGCACGTGCGGCGCAGAGCCGGGGACGACGGACGACAGGGGCAGGAGGAGAAGCCGATGAGTGTGGCACGACCGTCCGACAGGGGCCCGGATCCCGCCCCCGAGAGCGCATCGGCGCACCTCAGCCCGACGGTGCTTCAGGCGTACGCGACCCGACCGCTCCCCAGGGCGGCCAGGACGCCGGTCGAGGCGCACCTCGACCTGTGCCCCACCTGCCGGGAGCGGCTCTCCCCGCTCATGATGGACGAGGCGGAGCTCAACTCCTTGTGGGAACGGGTCGACCGTGCCACCGACGAGCCGACGCGAAGTCTGCTGGAACGGTGCGCCCTGCGCCTCGGCGTCCCCGAGGACGCCGCCCGGCTGTGCGCGGCGATGCCCGCGCTGCGCTGGTCCTGGTGGGGCGGGGCCGCCCTGCTGGTGATGCTGACCGTGGCGGCCGCTCGCTGGAGCGAGTCCGCCTCGGCGCCGCTGCTGTTCTTCGCCCTCGTACCGGCCCTGTCGGCCGTCGGCGTGGTCGCGGTCACCGGCCAGCGTTTCGACCCGGCGTACGTATGGCTGGCGGTCTCGCCGCTGGGCGGATTCCGCGTCGTCCTGCTGCGTTCGGCCGCCGTACAAGTGCTGAGTCTGCTGCTGAGCACCGCGGGCGCCGCCGGCCTGCCCCTGCCGTTCCCGTACATGCTCGGCTGGCTCGTGCCCTCCCTCATGCTCACGGCGGTCTGTCTCGCGCTGTCGAGTCGTATGGACGCCCTGCCGGCCATCACCTCCACACTCACGGCCTGGGCCGTCTGGCTCACGGCCACCTACGACTCGGGCCTGCCCGCGGCGACACGCATGCTCCAGCCGGGGACGCAGCTGGCCATGGCCGCCGTCGCCCTGCTGGCCACAGGCGCACTCGTCGTGCTGCGCGACGGATTCGACAGGTTCGACAAGCAAGGCCGCAGGGCCGCCCACGGGGGCCCGACCACGGGGACGAGGGGACTCGCGTAGATGCAATCCGCAACACAACACGTCACGTTGGACGATGTCAGCGTGCGCTACGGGCGCCACACGGCACTCAAAGGCGTCTCCCTCTCCCTGGAGCGGGGGGTGACCGGCCTGCTGGGGCCCAACGGCGCGGGCAAGACCACGTTGCTGCGCACCCTGGCCACGGCGAGCACCCCGGACGCGGGCACGCTGTCGGTACTGGGCCTCGACCCTCTGACGACCACGGGCCGGCAGGCCCTGCGACGGCGGCTCGGTTACCTCCCGCAGAACCCCGGGCTACCCGCCCACTTCACCGCGTTCGACTTCATCGACTACGTGGGCATCCTCAAGGAGATCAGCAACCGGGAGGCACGGCGCACCGAGGCCCGGCGGGTCCTGGACGAGGTCGGTCTGACGGCCGACCGGGGCAAGCGCATCCGTAAGCTGTCGGGCGGCATGCGCCAACGTGTCGGCCTGGCCGCCGCCATCGTCGGCGACCCGGAGCTGCTCATCCTGGACGAGCCGACCGTGGGGCTCGACCCCGAACAGCGTCTGCGTTTCCGTGAGCTGATCGCCGAACTCGGCGAGGGCAGGACCGTGTTGCTCTCCACGCACCAGACGGAGGACGTGGCAGCCCTCTGCCACAAGGTCGTCGTCCTCGACCACGGCACAGTGAAGTTCCAGGGCACCCCGACCGACCTGGCCCTGCTGGCACAGGGACGGGTCTGGAGCAGTGGCGAGCGCGCACCCGGCGCCCTCGCGGCCTGGCGCACCGGCGTCGGCACCTTCCGCAACATCGGTGTCCCGCCGGCCGACGCGACGCTGGTCGAACCGACCATCGAGGACGGCTACCTCCTTCTCCTCGACGGCGAGCGGACTGCGGCGGGTACGGCATGAGCAGGCACGGCACGAGTGAGCACGGTACGAGTGAGCACCGTATGAGCGGGCCCGACACAGGAGAGCCCCGCGAGCACGGCACGGGAGGCGACCTCACGACGCTGCCGGCCCCGGAGCCGAGCCCTGCGCACCGCGTTCCCGCACCGCCCGGCGACGCGGCGCGAGCCCAGTGGGCGCTGGCGCGGTTCGAGTGCGCGCGCGTGCTGCGACACCCGTCGTTCCTGGCCACCGTGTTCCTCTACCTCCTGCTGTGGGCGTACGAGGCGTGGAGCGACGGGCAGACCGGCCGGTACCCGGTGCTCCAGGACGAGGACCGGCACACCCAAATGCCGCTGCTCCTGCTGGCGGCAGGCACGCTCATCGCGACGCATCTGGCGACCACCCGTATGCACCGGCACGGGGCGCAGCCGCTTTGCGGGGTCCTCACCCTGCCCTTGTGGAGGCAGACGCTGGCCCACCTCGTCGCCGCTCTCCCACCCGCCGCGGTGGCAGCCGTGCTGACGGGGGCCCGCATCGCCTACGACGCCTCGGCCCCCACCGCCGTGGGCAGTCCCTCGCCGGTCGAACTGGCCACCGGACCCGTCGTCGTCCTCCTGGCCGGCTGTGCCGGAGTGACTCTGGCCCGGTTCACCCCGTCGGCCGCCGCAGGCCCCTTCGCCGCGCTGCTCCTCGGCGCTCTCGTACTGGGCAGTGCGCTGGACGTGCGCGGTATGAAGTGGGTGGGTCCGGTCGGCGTGGAGAGCGAGTTCGCCGCCCCCCTGCCCACCGACCTGATGCACCGGCCCGCCCTGGCACATCTCGCCTACCTGGCAGCCGTGACCGGCGTACTGGTCCTGCTCGCCCTGGTCCGGTCCGGAGCACGCGCACTGCCCACTCGGGCAGCGCTCGCCGTCCTGGCCGTCGCGGCCGTCGCGACCGGTGCCGTCCAGTACCGGCCGCTCCCCGACGACCTTGTGGCACGTCGGGCGGACGCCGAGAAACACCCCGGGGACCACCAGCGCTGCCGGGTCGCCGACCGGGTCACGTTCTGCGCGTTCCCCGAGTTCATGAACCGGACCGAGGACTGGGAACAGGTCACGGACGGCATCCTCGGCAAGGTCCCTGCAGACGAGCGGAGCGGGCCCTACCCGGTGCGCCAGCGGCTCTTCTTCGGTGGTGACCGGGACGGGGTCACCGACGCACCGCCACTTCAGGCATGGGCACGGGACGACGCCCGGCACCGCACACCAGGCGCCGTCACCGTCGGGACCGAGTGGGATACGGACGACATCGGCGGCACCGACATGCTCGGCTTCGCGGTGAGGTTCGCCGACCGGGCCGTCCCCGGCGCCGACCGGGAAGGCGAACCGGCCGCGGGCATGCTGTGCCGTGCCCGCGCCGTGACCGTGCTGTGGCTCGCGGCGCAGGCGACCCCGCAGACGGACGAAGCGCTCCGCTCCCTGGCCCGGCGCAGCTACGGCGGCATCTCCCTCGCGACCCTGGGCTCCTCCCAGGCGCTGTCCGTCAATGACCCCGAGGTCCAGGTCGTCCTCGACCTGCTCGACCGTGATGCGACCGACGTCGGCCGCCGTCTGAAGGACTCCTGGACCGCCCTGTCCGACGACCGTACGAGCACCGCGCAGGCGGCGCGGCTGCTGGGGGTGCCCGCTCCCGAGGACGCCGAGCGGGGATCGGAGGGCACGCCGTGCGAGACGCGCTGACCCTGCACACCGCTGTGGTGCCCCACCTGCTCCGTGTCGTACCTCGGATGCCGCTGGCCCTGGGCGCCGGTCCGGCCCTGGCGATCTGCGCACTGCCCCTGGTCCTGTCGACCGGCCTCCAGCCGAGCGACGCGGCCCTCCTGCTGCGCATCTCGGCGGTGCTGTGCGTCGTCCCCGCCGCGTTCGCCCTGGACGATCCAGCGGCCACCACCACAGCGGCACTCCCGTTCCCGCAGGCGGTACGCCGGTCGCTGCGGCTCGCGCTGCTCTGCGTACCGCTCGCCGTGATCTGGACGGCGTGCGGTCTCCTGCTCAAGGCCGCGATGAACCCGGACGACCGGGTCGCGCTGCCCCTGGCCGAACTGTGCCTGGAGGCGCTCGCCCTGGGGGCGGCGACGATCCTGCTGGCCGTGCTCGGCCTCCGCCTCAGCGGCGGGGAGCGCGGCAGCACCCTCGCCGCGCCGGGCAGCGTCCTGCTGCCCCTCGTGCTCGTCCTGAGCCCCGGACGCGAGCGGCTGTTCGCCGTGCCTCACAGCGCTTCCTGGGATGCGTCCCGTTGGGTGTGGGCCTCGGCTCTGGTCGTCACGGCCGCAATCACCGCCGTACTGCTGCGAGAGCAGCGTCCCACCGGGCAGCACCGTCATTCCGCCGGCCACGACGCCCCGGACTCGTCCCTCTCTGGAGACCCTCATGAAGCGATCCGTCCGTAACGCCCTGCTCGCGTGCGCCGCGCCTCTGCTCGTCCTCCTGGTCGGTCTGGTGACCGTCTCGGGTTCACAGACCACGACCGACGCCTCGGGCCACAGCACCACGAACACCACCGGCCTCACGGACGGTCCGGCTCTGATCGTCTACGCGGTCACCCTCGCGACGCTCGCCGCCTCGGTCCTCATCCTGCGCCGCAGCCGCCGGCGAGGGGAATGAGAACCGCCGGATCTCCCAACTCCCTTGTTAGCGTGCCCCCATGACGGAACCGACGACCTTCCCCATAGGCGGCGAACTGGAAGTACGGCGACTGGGATACGGGGCCATGCACCTGCGTCCCGAGACGGCCGAGGCGCGCGCGGACTGTCTCGCGGTCGTACGGCGCGCGGTCGGCCTCGGCGTCACGCTGGTGGACACGGCGCACATGTACGGCTGGGGTGCCAACGAGGATCTCCTCGCCGAAGCCCTGCACCCTTACCCGCAAGGGCTCGTGATCGCCACGAAGGTGGGCATCCGGCGTACCGCCTCCGGCGAGGGATGGCGGCACGCGGGCGAGCCCGGTGACCTGCGCGCCCAGGTCGACGAGGCCCTGCGCCGCCTCCGCCTCGACCGCATCGAACTGCTCCAGCTCCACCGCCTCGACCCGGGCGTCCCGCTCGCCGACCAGCTCGGCGCCCTGCGTGACCTGCGCGACGAGGGCAAGGTGGGCCACATCGGCCTGTCCGAGGTGACGGACGCCGAACTGGCCGAGGCACGCGGCATCGTGGACATCGCGAGCGTCCAGAACCGCTACAACCTGCTCGACCGCGAGCACGAACCCGTACTGAGGGCCTGTGAGGCGGCCGGAATCGCCTTCCTGCCCTGGCGGCCCGTCGCGGCCGGGACGACGGGGACGCGGTCGGAGATCGCCGCGGTGGCGAAGGAGGTCGGCGCCACCGCGACACAGGTCGTCCTGGCCTGGCTGCTGGCCCGCTCGCCGGTGATCCTCCCCATCCCGGGCACCACGAGCATCACGCACCTGGAGGAGAACCTCGGCGCGGACGCCGTTCACCTCACCCGCGAGCAGTACGACCGCCTCGACCGCGCCGCCGGGTCCGTCTGACCCGGCAGGCTCCCGGCCTTCGGCCCCAGATCTCAGGCGGCCTCGATGAGCCAGAACGGCGCCGCGTCCGCCAGCGGTGTCACCGACGTCACGGTCAGCCCCGCGCGCCCGCACACGTCCTCGAAGTCCGCGCGGGTGCGCTCCCGGCCGCCCACGTTGACCAGCATGTTGAGGTCGCTCAGGTAGGTGGCCTCGTCGTCCTCGACGGTTTCCGGCAGTACGGGCTCCACGATCAGCACCCGCCCTCCCGGCGGCAGCACCTCGCGGCAGTGGCGCAGGATCGTCACCGCCTGGTCGTCGGACCAGTCGTGCAGGATGCTCTTCATCAGGTAGAGCTGCGAACCGGCCGGGACGGCGCGGAAGAAGTCCCCGGCGACCAGGGAGCACCGCTGCTGAAGCCCGTGCCGCTCAAGGGTCCGCGGCGCCTGGGCGAGACCGTCCGTCGTGTCGAGGACGACGCCGGTGAGGCCGGGGTGGGCGGCGAGGACGGCGGCCAGGAGGGTGCCGTCGCCGCCGCCGACATCCGTGACCGAGGTGTACCGGCCGAAGTCGAAGGCGTACGGCAGCACCGCGGCGGTCTCCGCGACGGCCTGGCTCATCGCGGCGTTGAACTCGGCCGACAGTTCCGGGTGTTGGGAGAGGTGGCTGAAGAAGTCCGTACCGAAGACCGTGTCGAAGGCGATGTCGCCGGTGCGGACGCTGCCGTCCAGGTGCTCCCAGGCGCGGATGATCGCGGGCTCGGTGAACATCCGCACGAACGAGGTCAGGGACTCCGGGTGGGCCGGGTCGAGGAGGCTGCCCGCCGGGGTCACCGAGAAGGTGTCCGGGGCGTGTTCCCGCAGCAGGCCGAGGCCGGTCAGGGCGCGCAGCAGGCGGGTCATGGGCTGGACCTCGGCTCCGGCGGCGACGGCCACCTCGGCGGCCGGGCGCGGCTTGTCGCCGACCAGCTCCGGGACCTTCAAGCGGACGGCCGCACGCAGGGTCTGCGCGGCCATGCTCCCGAAGGCGAGACGGACGATCAGGTCGCGGTCGGCCATGCCGGCCGTTGCTCGGACGTCGGTGTCGGTGTCGGGCACAGAGGTGTCCCTTCAGTGAGTCGGTGTGGTGGAGAACGGTGTGGTGGAGAACGGTGTAGTGGAGCGGGGCGCGGTGGAGCGGGGCGCGGCTAGTCGGCGGACGTGACCGTTCCGGCCAGGGCGCCCGGCGTGCATCCGGCGAGGGCGAGCACATCGCGGTGAAGGTGGGACTGATCGGCGTAGCCGCAGGTCAGGGCGGTTTCGCTGATGCTCGCGCCCGCGCACAGCGCCCTGGCGGCGTGGTCGAAGCGGACCAGCATGGCGGCCCGCTTGGGGGTGAGGCCGATCTGCGCGCTGAACCGGGACCACAGCCGCTTGCGGCTCCACCCGGACGACGCGGCGAGGTCGTCGACCCGCACCCGTCCCCGGCGGGCCACGATGGTGTCCCAGGCGGCGGCGACCTCGGGCGCCATCGCCGGGGCACGGGCGGCCCGCCGGGCGAGGAAGTCGTCCATGAGCGCGAGGCGTTCCGACCACGTCCCGGCGTCGGTCATCCGCTCCCGAAGACGTCGCTCGTGCCGCCCCCACAGGTCCTCCAGGCCGGTCACCGACCCGTCGAGCTCGCGTGGCGGGACGCCCAGCAACGCATACGCGGCCCCGGGCGACAGGCACACCTCGACGCACTCGATCCCCTCACCGCGGACGCGGGCGGGGCCGGGCGACAACGAGGCGACGAAGCTCCGCGGAGACCGGGACCCGTCGGGGCCCTCGACGGTGACCAGCCCCTCCCCGAGCCCGATGACGACGACCACGACGGGCTGGGGCAGCACCCGCATGTCCAGCCCGGCGGCCGCGCGGTCGCGAAATCCGGCCATCCGGACGCCGTCGAGGGACGTGCCGGCGGGGAGGGCGACCTCCCAGCCGTGGTCGGTGCCGCGATGTACGGGGGCGGACCCCGGTTCCTGGCTGCGCATGCCACCAGCGTCCCCGACTCCGGCGGCCCTGTCTTGGACGAAAGTTCCGGGCGGACCGAGCGCAAAGAGGACAGGATCTGACCTCAATGGCTCCTAACGTGGTCCACGACCGCTGGAAGACACGTCCTTGGAGGCCGACGCCATGAGCGAGACCACCCCCGCCACCGCCACCGCCACCGCCACCGGTGAGCGCGCCGATCTGCTGGAGTCCCTGGCCAAGCACCGCGAGTTCCTGCGCCTGACCGCCCGTGATCTCACCGACGAGCAGGCCGGGCAGCGGACCACGGTCAGCGAGCTGTGCGTGGGCGGTCTCATCAAGCACGTCACGGTGGTGGAACAGAACTGGGTGGACTTCATCGAGCACGGCCCGTCGCCGAAGGCCGACTTCGACGCCATGACCGAGGAGGACTGGGCCCGGCGGGCCGACGAGTTCCGGATGCTGCCCGGCGAGACGCTGGCAGGCGTGCTGGCCGCGTACGACAAGGTGGCGCGCCGTACCGACGAGTTGGTGGCCACCCTGCCCGACCTCGACGTCTCCCACCCTCTGCCCAAGGCCCCCTGGTACGAGCCCGGTATCCGCTGGACGGCCCGCAGGGTGCTGCTGCACATCATCGCCGAGACGGCCCAGCACGCCGGACACGCCGACATCATCCGGGAGTCCCTGGACGGCGCGAAGAGCATGGGCTGACCATTGGCGGACGGCCCGGGGACTGGCACAGACTGGCACCCATGAACCACGCCCAGCTGACCGCCCTGGGCCGCGCCCTCCGCCTCCTCGGCGAGCACGGCGAGGCCCTCACCGCCACCACCCCGGACGCCAGGCTGCACGAGGTGAAGGCGGACCTGCGCCGCGCCCTCGACCTGCTCGACGAGAGCGTCGCCGGCGCCGCCCCCAGCACACGCTGCCCGGAGCACCCCACCGGCCCTGTCGACCCCGCCGCCCCCGACCTGTGCCTGCTGTGCGAGACCCGGCGCCGAGCCGCCCGCCGCTCCGAGTTCAACGGCCCCGCCCCCGCCGCACCCCGCACGTCCGAGCACCCCGTCCCCTCCCGCTACGGCGTCCGGGGTGACCGCCCCCAGCCCCAGCAGCGCTGGCTGCCGGAGCTGTGGAACGGGCAGGAGTGGCAGCTGTGCGGCACCCCGCGCCGGGACCGCCGGGAGGCCGAGCTCTATCTCGCCGCCCAGCGCCGGGGACCGCGTCCCGCGATGGCGTACCGGCTCGTGCACGAGTTCACGGACTACGAGGTGCTGCGTGTGTGGGGCACCCCGATGCGGGTCGACATCGAGCCGATGGGCAACCTGTAGGCGGCCTTCCGGCCAGGGCCTCGCCGCCGCGCCCGCCGGCGCCTCGGACCCGGCCGTCGGCCCGGGGGCGACCGGCTCCCCCGTCGGCCCCGGGACGACCGGCTCCCCCTGACGACGAACCCCTCGTCTCCCAGACGACCGCGGGGTGTCCGGGATCAGCTCAGCGTCTTGAGCGCCGCCGCGTCGTACGGCTTCAGCTCGTCGAGGCGGTCGCCGAGGACCTTCGCCGCCCACTCGGGGTCCTGGAGCAGGGCACGGCCGACGGCCACCAGGTCGAACTCCTCGCGCTCCAGGCGGTCCAGGAGGTCGTCGATGCCCTTGACCGCGGATCCCTCGCCCACGAAGGCCTGGATGAAGTCACCGTCCAGGCCGACCGAGCCGACCGTGATGACGGGCCTGCCGGTCAGCTTCTTCGTCCAGCCGGCCAGGTTGAGGTCGGAGCCGTCGAACTCCGGGATCCAGTAGCGGCGGGTGGAGGCGTGGAAGGCGTCGACACCGGCCGCGGCCAGCGGGGTGAGGATGGCCTCCAGTTCCTCGGGGGTCTCGGCGAGACGGGCGTCGTAGGCCTCCTGCTTCCACTGCGAATAGCGGAAGATGACGGGGAAGGAGGCGGAGACCTTCTCCCGCACGGCGGCCACGATCTCCGCCGCGAACTTCGTACGGGCCACCGGGTCGCCGCCGTACGGGTCCGTGCGGCGGTTGGTGCCCGCCCACAGGAACTGGTCGAGCAGGTAGCCGTGGGCGCCGTGGAGCTCGACACCGTCGAAGCCGATGCGCTCGGCGTCCGCGGCGGCCTGCGCGAAGGCGCCGATGACGTCGTCCAGATCGCTCCGGGTCATCACCTTGCCCGTGGGCTCGGTCGCGCCGATGCGCAGACCGGAGGGGCCGACGGCGGGGGCGTCCGCGAAAGGCGGCTGGCCCTGCTTGCGGACCATGCCGATGTGCCACAGCTGCGGGACGATCGTGCCGCCCGCCGCGTGCACCGCCTCGGCGACCTTCGCCCAGCCCGCGAGCTGCTCCTCACCGTGGAACCGCGGGACGCGGTCGCTCTGCCCTGCCGAGTCGTGACCGACGTACGTCCCCTCGGTCACGATCAGACCGACGCCGGCGGCGGCGCGGCGGGCGTAGTACGACACCACGTCCTCGCCGGGAACGCCGCCCGGCGAGAACATGCGCGTCATCGGGGCCATCGCGATGCGGTTCGGCACGGTCAGACCGTTGATCACGGCGGGCCGGGACAGGATCTGGGCCGCACGGGAGGCGGGGGTCTCGGTGACGGTCACGCGGGTCTCCTCGGGGGTGGGGTCTGCAAACCGGTAGGTATGTGCGCCTGCATTGTTGCAGCCTCTTAAGCAACTGATCGTACGGGCGCCGCATTCCCCGTCCCACCCCCTCCGGCCGTGACCCCGGACACGCCCGAGGGCGGCACCCCCTGTCTCCAGGGAGTGCCGCCCTCGGTAGGACGAGCCCGATCCGCGAGGGATCAGAAGTCCATGTCACCGCCCGGCATGCCGCCACCGGCGGGCGCGGCGGCCTTCTCCGGCTTGTCGGCGATGACGGCCTCGGTGGTGAGGAACAGCGCGGCGATGGAGGCGGCGTTCTGCAGCGCGGAACGGGTCACCTTCGCCGGGTCGATGATGCCCTCGGCGATCATGTCGACGTACTCACCGGTCGCGGCGTTCAGGCCGTGACCGACGGCGAGGTTGCGGACCTTCTCCACGACGACGCCGCCCTCAAGACCACCGTTGACGGCGATCTGCTTCAGCGGGGCCTCCAGCGCGAGCTTCACGGCGTTGGCGCCGGTCGCCTCGTCACCCTCCAGCTCCAGCTTCTCGAAGACCTGGGAGGCCTGCAGCAGGGCCACGCCACCACCGGCGACGATGCCCTCCTCGACGGCCGCCTTGGCGTTGCGCACGGCGTCCTCGATGCGGTGCTTGCGCTCCTTGAGCTCCACCTCGGTGGCGGCACCGGCCTTGATGACCGCGACGCCGCCGGCGAGCTTCGCCAGGCGCTCCTGCAGCTTCTCGCGGTCGTAGTCCGAGTCGCTGTTCTCGATCTCGGCGCGGATCTGGTTCACCCGGCCGTTGACCTGCTCGGAGGAGCCGGCACCGTCGACGATGGTGGTCTCGTCCTTGGTGATGACGACCTTGCGGGCCTTGCCCAGCAGGTCGAGCGTGGCGTTCTCCAGCTTGAGGCCGACCTCCTCGGAGATGACCTCGCCGCCCGTGAGGATGGCGATGTCGCCGAGCATGGCCTTGCGGCGGTCGCCGAAGCCCGGGGCCTTGACGGCGACGGACTTGAAGGTGCCGCGGATCTTGTTGACGACCAGGGTCGACAGGGCCTCGCCCTCGACGTCCTCGGCGATGATCAGCAGCGGCTTACCCGACTGCATGACCTTCTCAAGCAGCGGAAGCAGGTCCTTGACCGAGGAGATCTTGGAGTTGGCGATCAGGATGTACGGGTCGTCGAGGACGGCCTCCATACGCTCCATGTCGGTGGCGAAGTACGCCGAGATGTAGCCCTTGTCGAAGCGCATACCCTCGGTGAGCTCCAGCTCCAGACCGAAGGTCTGGGACTCCTCGACGGTGATGACGCCTTCCTTGCCGACCTTGTCCATGGCCTCGGCGATGAGCTCGCCGATCTGGGTGTCGGCGGCGGAGATGGAGGCCGTGGAGGCGATCTGCTCCTTGGTCTCGACATCCTTGGCCTGCTCCAGCAGGGCGGCGGAGACGGCCTCGACGGCCTTCTCGATACCGCGCTTGAGGGCCATCGGGTTGGCGCCGGCGGCTACGTTGCGCAGGCCTTCCTTGACCAGGGCCTGGGCGAGAACGGTCGCGGTGGTCGTACCGTCACCGGCGACGTCGTCCGTCTTCTTGGCGACTTCCTTGACCAGCTCGGCGCCGATCTTCTCGTACGGGTCCTCGAGCTCGATCTCCTTGGCGATGGACACACCATCGTTGGTGATCGTGGGGGCGCCCCACTTCTTCTCGAGGACGACGTTGCGACCCTTGGGGCCGAGCGTCACCTTCACGGCGTCCGCGAGCTGGTTCATGCCGCGCTCGAGGCCGCGCCGCGCCTCCTCGTCGAACGCGATGATCTTGGCCATGTGAAGTGGTCCCTCCAGGACTGGGGGTGATTCCTTCGGACCGCGCCCGCGCCCGCGACGGACGGCCTGCCTGCCTCGTGGTTCCTTGCCCCACCCGGCTTGCGGGCCTCACCGACCCGGTCCTTCGTTGTCACTCTCACCTTCAGAGTGCTAACGCCAATGATTAGCACTCGACCCAGGAGAGTGCAAGGCGCGCTCGCGAAGCGGGCGCTCATTGAGGGGCGGCGGTCGGGTGACGGACGGGTGCAAGCGGCTCTCGGTGTTCGGGCGGGGCGCACGCCCCGGCGCACACGGGCTTCGAGGGACCCCGGGCATGGCGAAGGGCCCGCACCCCGGGAGGTGCGGACCCTTCGAAGAACGTCGCTGCAGTGTCGACGCGTGCTTCAGCTGGTCGCCAGACGGACCATGTCCGCCTGCGGCCCCTTCTGGCCCTGCGAGATCTCGAAATCGACCCGCTGACCTTCCTCCAGGGTGCGGTACCCGTCCATCTGGATCGCGCTGTAGTGGACGAAAACATCCGCACCACCGTCGACCGCGATGAAGCCGTACCCCTTCTCCGCGTTGAACCACTTGACGGTGCCCTGAGCCATGCCTAACTCCCCTATTACTGGCCCTTGCACAGATCCACACTTCGCGGATCCGGGTCAGACCTCACCCCCCATCGGTCGGGGGCGTGCGCCGGAACGCGTCGACCGCGGCTGAATGTATCTGCCCAACTGCCGTCTGCAACAGGTCAATCGGACGAGAAATCCGGGCACGGCCGGTCGGGAATGTGGGGACAATTCCTCTGACTTCAGGTCAAGTCGGGCCCGGCAAACATGACAAAAGCCGCATAAAACCCACACAGTTTGGCTACTTCTTGTCGGGCATGCGGCAGAAATCCAGGGCTGTCGACTCAGGGATCGGCAGCGCGTTCCCCAACTGTACCTCGCTCAACCACACAGAATTGCCCCCTCCGCTTCTCTCACGGTGGGGGCAATTCGATGAACTCTCGGTAATTGGGGTTACCGAAGGTAATGATCGGTCATTCGGTCAGCCGTGTTCAGCCGCCGGCGACGGCCGGGATGATGGAAACGCCCGCTCCGTCCGGGGTGGCCGTCTCCAGCCCCTGCTCGAAGCGCACGTCGTCGTCGTTGACGTACACGTTGACGAACCGGCGCAGCTTGCCCTGGTCGTCGAGAACACGAGCGGCGATCCCGGTGTGGTTCTTCTCCAGGTCGGCGATGACCTCGCCGAGGTTCGTGCCCTCGGCAAAGACCTCGGCCCGACCGCCGGTGTAGGTGCGCAGGATGGTGGGGATGCGGACGGTCACGCTCATGCGAGGCCAGCCTCTCGGAAGGAGTCCAGGTTCGGGCGGATGGTGGCGGTGAGGCCGGTACCGGCCACCGCGTCGAGGGTCTTCAGGCCGTCGCCGGTGTTGAGGACGACGGTGGTCTTGGCGGGGTCGAGCAGACCGTTGTCGATCAGCTTCTTCGTGACGCCCACCGTCACCCCGCCAGCGGTCTCCGCGAAGATGCCCTCGGTCCGGGCGAGCACCTTGATCGCGTCGACGACCTGCTCGTCGGTCACGTCCTCCACCGCACCGCCCGTGCGGCGCGCGATGTCGAGGACGTACGGACCGTCGGCCGGGTTGCCGATCGCGAGGGACTTGGCGATGGTGTTCGGCTTCTGGGGGCGGACCACGTCGTGGCCGGCCTTGAAGGCGGCCGACACCGGCGAGCAGCCCTCCGCCTGCGCCCCGAAGATCTTGTACGGCCGGTCCTCGACCAGCCCGAGCTTGATCAGCTCCTGAAGACCCTTGTCGATCTTCGTGAGCTGCGAGCCGGACGCGATCGGCACCACGATCTGGTCGGGCAGCCGCCAGCCGAGCTGCTCGCAGATCTCGTACGCCAGGGTCTTGGAGCCCTCGGCGTAGTACGGCCGCAGGTTGACGTTGACGAAGCCCCAGCCCTCACCGGCCGGGTCGCCGATCAGCTCGGAGCAGAACCGGTTCACGTCGTCGTAGTTGCCCTCGATGCCGACGAGGTCACCGCCGTAGACGGCGGCCATGACGACCTTGCCCTGCTCCAGGTCGTGCGGGATGAACACGCACGAGCGGAAGCCGGCGCGCGCGGCGGCGGCGCCGACGGCACCGGCCAGGTTGCCGGTGGAGGAGCAGGAGAGCGTGGTGAAGCCGAAGGCGCGGGCCGCCTCCAGGGCCTGGGCGACGACACGGTCCTTGAAGGAGTGCGTCGGGTTGCCGGAGTCGTCCTTGACGAACAGCTTGCCGGCCTCGACACCGAGTTCGGCCGCGAGATTGTCGGCCTGGACGAGCTGGGTCCAGCCGGGGTTGATGTTCGGCTTGGTCGCCACGTCCGCCGGGACGGGCAGCAGGGGCGCGTAGCGCCAGATGTTCGCGGGTCCCGCCTCGATCCGCCTGCGGAGCTCCTCGGTTTCGTAGGCCGAGAAGTCGTACGCGATCTCCAGCGGGCCGAAACACTCCTCGCACGCGAAGACCGGTCCGAGGGGTACCCGGTGACCGCACTCGCGGCAGGACAGCGCCGCGGCGGGACCGAGGTCTACGGTGGATTCCGTGGTGCTTGCAACAGTCTGCACAGCCATGTGAGGCGAGGCCCTTTCTCCTCATCTTCCTCACGACGCACTTCGCCGTGAGACGGATTTGGCACCTTCCCAAGCCGGGAGCCTCGCGAAGTGGTCGCCAGTGACCTACGAGTACCGACTGGAGGGTTGCCGGGGCTTCATCGGGCCGTTTCCCTCTGCCCCTCTGGATGAGCTGTATGCGGTTGTGAACCGCGGCCGACCCTGGACATGCGATGGTCATCCGCGTTGTCCAAGACTGTAACCGACGGCCAGGACAGTTGAGATAGTCGTCCGAACCGCGAGACAACAGTGAGGAGCAGCCGACCGTGCTGGAAGAAGTCGAGCGCTGGCTGAGCACCCGCTCCTGGTCCGTGTCCGACCGCCCGCTGCACCACGTACTGGCCGCCAAGCAGCGTTCGGGCCAGTCGGTCTCCGTCGTGCTGCCGGCGCTCAACGAGGAGGAGACCGTCGGCGACATCGTCGCGATCATCCGACACGACCTGATACGGCAGATTCCGCTGGTCGACGAGATCGTCGTCGTCGACTCCGGGTCCACCGACCGCACCTCCGAGGTGGCCGCGGCGGCCGGCGCGACCGTGGTGCACCGGGACGAGATCCTGCCGCGCCTGCCGGCCGTGCCCGGCAAGGGCGAGGTCCTGTGGCGCTCCCTGCTCGTCACCCGTGGGGATGTCATCTGCTTCATCGACGCCGACCTGAAGGAGTTCTCCTCGGACTTCGTCTCCGGCATCGTGGGCCCGCTGCTCACCGAGCCGGGCGTCGACCTGGTCAAGGCGATGTACGACCGCCCCCTGGGCGCCGCGGCCGGACAGGGCGGCCGGGTCACCGAGCTGATGGCACGCCCGCTGCTGAACATGCACTGGCCGCAGCTGGCCGGTTTCGTGCAGCCGCTGGGCGGCGAGTACGCGGCCCGCCGCTCGCTGCTGGAGCAGCTGCCGTTCCCGGTCGGGTACGGCGTGGAGCTGGGCATGCTGGTCGACGCCCTGCACCTGGTGGGCCTGGACGCCCTGGCCCAGGTGGACGTGGGTGTGCGCAAGCACCGCCACCAGGACGGACAGGCCCTGGGCCGCATGTCCGCGGCGATCTACCGCACGGCCCAGCTGCGGCTGGCCCGCGGGCATCTCGTACGTCCCTGCCTGACCCAGTTCGAGCGCGGTGAGGACGGGTTCGAGCCGCGCACGTACTCCGTGGACACCGAGGAGCGGCCGCCCATGGTGGAGATCGCCGAGTACGCGGCGCGGCGGGTCGCGTAGGTGTCGCACACGGGCCGTATACAGGCCCGCCACTGAGTGGAACCGCACGTTTGAGCGTTTCCGTGCCGGGCTAGGTTGAGGCGTATGGCTTCCACGCAGGGTGCTGCAAAAGTGCTGGTCGCGTCGAACCGCGGCCCGGTTTCGTACACGGTGGCCGCGGACGGTTCGCTGAACGCCAAGCGCGGCGGCGGCGGGCTGGTCTCGGGGCTGTCCGCGATCGGCTCGGACGCGGACGCGCTGTGGGTGTGCTCCGCGCTCTCCGACGGCGACCGGGAGGCGGTCCGGCGCGGAGTCGCGGGGGCGGGCCGGGGCGGCGTGCGGATGCTCGACATCCCTGCCGAGGTGCACTCCGACGCGTACAACGGCATCGCGAACTCGGTGCTGTGGTTCGTGCACCACATGCTCTACCAGACGCCTCTGGAACCGGTCTTCGACGCGGAGTTCCGGCGCCGGTGGGCGTCGTACGAGACCTACAACCGGGCGTTCGCCGAGGCGCTGGCCGAGGAGGCGGCGCCGGGTGCCGCGGTGGTCGTGCAGGACTACCACCTGACCCTGGTGCCGGGCATGCTCCGCGAGCTGCGCCCGGACCTCAGGATCGGCCACTTCTCGCACACGCCCTGGGCACCGCCGGAGTACTTCCGGATGCTGCCGGACGACGTGGCCGGGCAGGTGCTGCGCGGCATGCTCGGCGCGGACCGGCTGGGCTTCCTCACCCGGCGGTGGGCGGACGCGTTCGAGGCGTGCTGCGACCGGTTCGCCGGAGGGCTCGGCGGCACCCGGGTCGGGGTGCACGGGCTGGGGGCGGACGCGGACTTCCTGAGGGCACGTTCCCGTGAGGCCGACGTCGTCGAGCGGATGACGGCGCTGAAGGGCGAGATCGGTGCGGCACCCGACGGGAGCGCCCGCCGGACGATCGTGCGGGTCGACCGGACCGAGCTGTCCAAGAACATCGCTCGGGGCCTGCTGGCGTACCGGCAGCTGCTCGACGACCACCCCGAGTGGCGCGAGCGGGTGACGCACGTGGCCTTCGCCTACCCCTCGCGGCAGGACCTGGCGGTGTACCGGGACTACACGGCCGAGGTGCAGCGGCTCGCCGAGGAGATCAACTCCCGGTACGGAACACCGGGTTGGACGCCGGTGGTGCTGCATGTCGAGGACGACTTCGCGCGCTCGCTGGCGGCGTACCGGCTGGCGGACGTGGCGCTGGTCAACCCCATCCGGGACGGCATGAACCTGGTCGCGAAGGAGGTGCCGGTCGTCTCCGACGAGGGATGCGCGCTGGTGCTGTCGCGGGAGGCCGGTGCCTTCGAGGAGCTGGGCGAGGACGCGATCGCCGTGAACCCGTACGACGTCGTCGGCACGGCGCGGGCCCTGCACGAGGCGCTGTCCATGGGACCGGAGGAGCGGGCGGAGCGCTCCAAGCGGCTGGCCGCGTCGGCGACCGCCCTCCCCCCGGCCCAGTGGTTCCTGGACCAGCTGCACGCGCTGGAGGAGGGCGACGCCGGTCAGTCCGCCTGATCGGCGATCTGCCGCAGCAGCCGTACGACGCCCTCCGGGCCGTCGACCACGAGGTCCGCCCGCTTGGAGAGCTCGGTGACCTCCTCGCTGCCGCTGCACACCAGCAGGCCCGGGACGCCGTCGGAGCGGAGTTCGTCGACGGCGGCGTACGCGGGAAGGTCCCCGAGGTCGTCCCCGGCGTACAGGACGGACCCGGCGCCCAGTTCGCGGACGTACTCGCTCAGTGCCCTGCCTTTGTCCATGCCGGGCGGGCGCAGTTCGAGGACCATCCGCCCCGGCTCGACGACGAGGCCGCTTCGGGCGGCGAGGTCGTGGAGGGGTTCACGCAGGGCCTCGAAGGTGCCCTGCGGGTCGGCCGCGCGGCGGGTGTGCACGGCGACTGCGTGCCCCTTGTCCTCGATCCACGTGCCGGTGCCCGCGCCGGTGCGCTCCAGGACCCGCGGCAGTTCGTCGCGGACGGCCGCGACGCCGGGGTGCGGGTCGGGGGCGGTGACCTCACCGCTGACGGCGTCCCAGCGTTCGGCTCCGTAGTGCCCGAGTACGACGAGGTGCTCCAGCCCCGCGACGCCCGCGAAGCCGCCGTACCGCACGGCCACCTCGGCCGGACGGCCGGTGATCACCGCCACGGCGGCCACCTTCGGCGCGAGCGCGACGAGCGCGGGCACGGCGTCGGGGTGGGCGCGAGCCCGCTCCGGGTCCGCCACGATCGCCGCGAGCGTCCCGTCGAAGTCCAGCGCCACCAGCGTGCCTGCGGGCCTCGCGAGGATGGCGTCCAGCCCGTCACGCCCCCGCGGGGTCACGGGTACCGGCAGAGATTCCTTGTGACTGCCCATACGGCGACCCTATCCAGGCTGGGCCCGGTGTACGCGTGGCCGCCCTCAGCGCTCCGCCCGCCGCGCCTCCCGGACCCGCCGCAGCCGGTTCACCGTGACCGGGTCGTGCGCCAGGGCGCGTGGGTCGTCCAGGAGGGCGTTCAGAAGCTGGTAGTAGCGCACGGGGGCCAGGCCCAGTTCCTCCCGTATGGCCCGCTCCTTCGCGCCGGGCCCCGGAAAACTTCGCCGTTCCAGGGCGAGGACGGCCTGTTCGCGCTCGGCGAGGCCGCCCTGCGTCCTGCTCCCGTCCTGGTGCTGGTCCATGCCCAGCACCGTAACCCCGGCCGCTGACAGTCGGCCCGGGCCGCCGCCTACTCCGCGTTCTCCACCCGCGCGGCCGTCGACTGCAGCTGGCCCAGGATCGTCGACGGGCTGCCACCGGCGGCCACCGTCCTGCCCATGTGCTGCTTGATCTCCGCGCTGACGGAGGCCCAGGACGTGTGGCCGACCGGGTACAGCTCGGACAGCGGCAGCTGCTCCAGGAAGGGCTTGAGGTCGGCGTCCTGCTTCGCCGCCGTCATCCGCGCGGACGCGGAGGTCGTGACGGGAAGGAGGTCGTAGCGCCGCGAGAAGTCCAGCACGTTCCGCTCGTCGTAGACGAAGTCGAGGAACTCGCCCGCCTGTTCGGCGTGCCCGTTCTGTTTGAAGGCCATCATCCAGTCGGCCACGCCCATGGAGACCTTGGTCGGTCCTTCCAGGCCGGGCATCGGCACCATGCCGAACTTCACGCCCTTCTTCGCCGCCATCTGCATCAGCGAGGGATGTCCGTTGAGCATGCCGACGTCACCGGCCGCGAAGGCGGAGAACGCGTCGGCCCGGTTGAGCTCTCCGGGCGCGACCGGCCCGGTGAGGCCCTTGCCGACCAGGTTGTTCTTCAGCCAGTTGAAGGTGGCGACGTTCTCCGCCGAGTCGAGGCTGTAGGTGCCGGTCTCGGGGTCGGTGTAGCCGCCCCCACCGCTGAGCAGCCACTGCATCGTCTCCGCCTGGGCCTCCTCGGGCCCGAGCGGCAGCGCGTACGGGTACTTCACGCCCTTCGCCTTGAGCGCCTGGGCGTCGGCTGCCAGCTCCTTCCAGGTCGTCGGCGGGGTGATGCCGGCCTCCTCGAAGAGGGTCTTGTTGTAGAAGAGCAGGCGCGTGGAGGAGGCGAACGGAATGCCGTACTGCACCCCGTTCACCTGGCCCGCGTCCGCGAGCTGGGAGACGAGGTCGCCCTGGACGGGGATGGAGAGCAGGTCGTCGGCCGGGTAGAGGAGGTCCTTGGCGGCGTAGTCGGCGTACGCGCCGATCTGCGCCAGGTCCGGCGCCTCCCCGGCGGCCACCATCCCCTTGACCTTGGCGTCGACGTCGTTCCAGGAGTACACCGTGACGTCGACCGTCACGTCGGGGTGCTGCTTCTCGTACTCCTCGACCAGCTTGTCCCAGTATTTCTGGGAACTGTTCACCGCGCTGTCGCCGTAGTCCGCCGCGACCAGCTTCAGCGTGACCTCGCCCGGACCGCCGGTCAGCCCGCAGCCGCCCAGGACCGCCGTCAGGCCCAGCGCGGACACCGCCGCGATCGTTCCGGTACGCCTACGCCGCTGCACGCAAAACCGCCCCACACCCATGTTCGAATACTTTCGAAACGTCATACAAATTGCCCCCTAAGGTCTACACCACGTAAGTGGACTAGACCTCTCGCGGGTACGCAAGACACACTGTCCCCGTGAGACATGTCATCGCCCTCGACGTGGGCGGCACCGGGATGAAGGCCGCCCTGGTAGGGGCGAGCGGCAGCACGCCTGCCGACGGCGCGCCCGGCACGGCACCCCTGCTCCACCGGGCCCGTCGCCCCACCGGGCGCGAGCGCGGGCCGGACGCGGTCGTCGAGGGCATCCTCGGCTTCGCCGCCGAGCTGCGCGCGTACGGCGAACAGCGCTTCGGCGAACCCCCGGCCGCCGTCGGCGTCGCCGTCCCCGGCATCGTCGACGCCGAGCGGGGCGTCGCCACCTACGCGGCCAACCTGGGCTGGCGGGACGTACCCCTGCGCAGGCTGCTGACCGAACGGCTCGGCGGCGTCCCCGTCGCCCTCGGCCACGACGTGCGCACCGGCGGCCTCGCCGAGGGCCGCATCGGCGCGGGCCGGGGCGCCGACCGCTTCCTCTTCGTCCCGCTCGGCACCGGGATCGCCGGCGCCATCGGCATCGAGGGGCGCGTGGAGGCGGGCGCGCACGGTTTCGCGGGCGAGATCGGCCACATCGTCGTACGGCCCGGCGGGGACCCCTGCCCGTGCGGGCAGCGCGGCTGCCTGGAGCGGTTCGCGTCCGCGGCGGCGGTGAGCGAGGCGTGGGCCGCCGCCTGCGGGGACCCGGAGGCGGACGCCGCCGACTGCGCCAAGGCCGTGGCGTCCGGCGACCCGAACGCCGTACGGGTCTGGCAGCGGGCCGTGGACGCACTCGCCGACGGCCTGGTCACCGCGCTCACCCTGCTGGACCCCCGCGTCCTGATCATCGGTGGCGGCCTCGCCGAGGCCGGGGAAACCTTGTTCACACCGCTGCGGGAGGCCGTCCGGCGGCGGGTGACCTTCCAGAAGCTGCCGGAGATCGTCCCCGCGGCGCTCGGGGACTCGGCCGGCTGCCTCGGTGCCGGACTCCTGGCCTGGGATCTCCTCGACCACATCGACCGTACGGAGGTAACCCCCTGATGGCCAACGCCCTAGGGGCGCGGGGAACTGCGCGAGAAACCACCCACCAGCCGCGGCCCGCGCACGGCAAGGCGCCCCTGGTCCTGTCCGGCGCCGACGTGGTCATGCCGACGGGAACCCTCGCCAAGGGCCACGTGGTCGTCGACGGCACCCGCATCGCCGGGACGGCACCGCAGAACGCCCACCGCATCGACCTGACCGGCCACTGGCTGGTCCCGGGCTTCGTCGACCTCCACAACCACGGCGGCGGCGGAGCCTCCTTCACCTCCGGCACCGCCGACGACGTGCTCAAGGGCATCCACACCCACCGTCTGCACGGCACCACCACCCTGGTGGCCTCCACGGTGACCGGCGACATGGGCTTCCTGGCCCGGCGGGCCGGTCTGCTGTCCGAACTCGCCGAGCAGGGCGACATCGCCGGCATCCACTTCGAGGGCCCCTTCATCTCCCCGTGCCGCAAGGGCGCCCACTCCGAGGAACTGCTGCGCGACCCGGACCCGGCGGAGGTCCGCAAGCTGATCGACGCCGCGCGCGGTCACGCGGCGATGGTCACCCTCGCCACCGAACTGCCGGGCGGCCTCGACTCCGTACGCCTGCTGGCCGACCACGGCGTGATCGCGGCGGTCGGGCACACGGACGCCACGTACGAGCAGACGGTGCGGGCCGTCGACGCGGGCGCCACGGTCGCCACCCACCTGTTCAACGCCATGCCGCCGCTCGGTCACCGCGAGCCCGGCCCGGTCGCGGCGCTGCTGGAGGACGAGCGGGTGACCGTCGAGCTGATCAACGACGGCACGCACCTGCACCCGGCGGCCCTGCAGTTGGCGTTCCACCACGCGGGCGCCGACCGGGTCGCCTTCATCACGGACGCGATGGACGCGGCCGGCTTCGGTGACGGCCGCTACATGCTCGGCCCGCTGGAGGTCGATGTGACGGACGGTGTGGCACGCCTCGTCGAGGGCGGCTCGATCGCGGGCTCGACCCTCACCCTCGACCGTGCCCTCAAGCGGGCGGTGACGATCGACCGGCTGCCGATCGAGGACGCGGTGGCCGCCCTGTCCGCCAACCCCGCCAAGCTGCTCGGCCGCTACGACCGCATCGGCTCGCTGGAGCCGGGCAAGGACGCCGACCTGGTCGTGCTGGACTCGGGCTTCGACCTCGTGGGCGTGATGCGCCGGGGCGAATGGGTGGTTGAGCCCCAACTGGGGTGATGTGTCCTGCTGTTGGGGGCGGCGGTTGTCCTGGGAGACTGGGACGTCCGCCGCCCGTTTGGCATGATCAAGCCTCCGGCCGGAGCGTCCGGCGGACAGACGGCGAACACATCGCGAACTTCTTCGGGGGAGGTCGGCCCAGGTGATCCTCACGGTCACGCTGAACACCGCTCTCGACATCACCTACCGAGTCCCGGCGCTGCGCCCGCACGCCGCCCACCGGGTCTCCGAGGTGACCGAACGCCCGGGCGGCAAGGGCCTGAACGTGGCCCGTGTCCTCGCGGCCCTCGGCCACGAGGTGACGGTCACCGGTTTCGCGGGCGGCGCGACGGGCCGCGTCGTCCGGGAGCGGCTCACCGGGACGCCGGGCGTGACGGACGCGCTGGTCCCGGTGGCGGACGCCACCCGGCGCACGATCGCCGTGGTCGACGACCACACCGGCGACACCACCCAGCTCAACGAACCCGGCCCGACGATCACGCCGACCGAGTGGTCCGCCTTTCAGCAGGCGTACGAGGACCTGCTGGCGTCGGCCTCCGCGGTGGCCCTGTGCGGCAGCCTGCCGCCGGGCGTGCCGGTGGGGGCGTACGCCCATCTGGTGCGGTCCGCGAAGGCCGCCGGGGTGCCCGTCCTGCTGGACACCAGCGGCGAGGCACTGCGCCGGGGCGTCGCCGCCCGCCCGGACGTCATCAAGCCAAACGCCGACGAACTGGCCGAACTGACCGGCTCCCACGAGCCGTCGCGGGCCACGCAGGACGCGCGCAGGCGCGGCGCCCGCTCCGTGGTCGCCTCGCTGGGCGAAGCCGGCCTGCTCGCGGTGACCCCCGAGGGCCACTGGCGCGCGACTCCCCCGACCCGCCTCCACGGCAACCCGACGGGCGCGGGCGACGCGGCGGTGGCGGGGTTGCTGTCGGGGCTGGTGGAACAGCTGCCGTGGCCGGACCGGTTGGCCCGCGCGGCGGCGCTGAGCGCGGCGAGCGTGACGGCGCCGGTGGCGGGGGAGTTCGACCGGGAGGTCTACGAGGAGCTGCTGGGGCGGGTGGCGGTGACGAGTGAGGCGAGTGCCGCCTGACCGCTACGGCCTGCCGTTCGGCTGAGGTCGGCTGAGGTCGGCTGAGAGAAGCGACTGCGCTGCGCCGACGCGATCCCGGCCGTGATCCGAACGACGACCCCTACTCGTCGACCCAGCCCTTGACGATCCACATCTGGTCGAGGAGGGCGTCGCACTGGTTGCCCTGCTCGCAGGAGACCTTGATCGTGTTCGTGCCCTTGTTGAGCTGGACGTAGTTGTAGGTCTCCGTCCAGCCCTTCTGATAGTCGCCCTCGCCGGCGCCCGTCCAGTTCTTCATGTCGACCGGCCTGCCGGCGGCTGTGCCGTTGACCGTGAGGGTGGCGTTCTGGTCCTTGCCGGGAACGCTGTAGCCGACGTAGACGGTGTACTTGCCGGACTTCGGGATGCTGTCCACGGTCCAGGTGACCGAGGCACCGACCTGGTTGAAGCCGCTGACGTAGACGCCGCCGTCAGCCTTGGCGCCCTTGACGTCGGACGCGGTGGTGGCGCCGCCGTCGAGAGCGAGCGCCTTCACGTCGATCGTCGGCAGGTCCTCCTTGGCCGCCTGACTGTTGCTGTTCGACGGGCTCGGCGCGGTGCTCTTCTGCGGCTGCGACTGCGTCGGCGTGGCCGTGGCGTCGCCGCCCGCCTCGTCCTTGTCGCCGCCCGGGCCCAGCATGGCCACGCTGATGCCGATGACGACGGCCGCGACGACCGCGATCGCGCCGATCAGCAGGCCCTTGGTGTTGGGGCCCGAGCCGCGGCCGTTCCCGGACCCGCCGCCGTACGCCGGTTGCGGCGAAGCCGTCGTCGCCCCGCCGGGGAGCGTCTCCGGTGCCGCGTAGTGGGCGTTCGGCTGGCCGGGCGCGCCCTGCGGCTGTTGCTGCGGGATCGTCTGACCGTACTGCGCGGTCTGCGCGGGCTGGCCGTACTGGCGCTGGCCGACCGCCCGCACCCGGTTGACCGAGCCCGGGTAGCCGTAGCCCCCGCCACCCGACGGCGGCTGGGCTCCGTTGGCCTGCCCGTCGGCGTAGAGGTAGCCGAACGGGTCGTCGTCCTCGGGCGTGGTCGCGCCGTTGTTGCCGGACGTCATCCCTTGGTACTCCTCACCAGGTGCGGGCGGATGCGATACGTGAGTTCAGAAGGGCGAGCCTACCCGCTCTCACTGGCCCAAACGGGTGACTCGAATCGCATCGGCCAGCTGACCTGGAGTTACCCGGCGCGGCGGTGTTGTTTGGGACGAGATCGTTTCTCTACGTACATCCGCTCGTCAGCGGACTTCAACACTTCGTCCGCGGTCATGCCGCAGTGTGCCCACCCGATACCGAAGCTGGCGCCCACCCGGACGGCCCGCCCCTCGGCCCGGATCGGCTGGATGATCTCGTTGCGCAGACGTACGGCGAGGTCCTGGGCGTCGGCCCGGCCGAGCCCGTCCGCGAGGATCACGAACTCGTCGCCGCCGAGCCGGGCGACGGTGTCGCCGTCGCGCACCCCGCGGGACAGCCGCCGGGCCACCTCGATGAGAACCGCGTCACCCGCGTTGTGCCCGAACCGGTCGTTGATCGACTTGAAGCCGTCGAGGTCGCAGAAGAGCACCGCGAGCCCCTTGGCCCCGTCGTCGCGCTCGCCCTCGACGGGGGCGACCGTGTGGACGTGGTGGTCGAAGGCGTCGTACGCCGCCGGGCTCGGCCGGAAGTCGAAGCCGTGGCCGTTGGCGTCGAAGACGGCCGGGTGGCCGTAGGCCGCGTCCGTGGACTCCAGGGAGCCGGCGTGGGCGGGCCGCTGGCACAGGCGGGCCGAGAGGCGGGCGCGCAGCTCGGCGGAGTTCGGCAGTCCGGTCAGCGAGTCGTGCGAGGCGCGGTGGGCGAGCTGGAGCTCGCGGCGCTTGCGCTCCTCGATGTCCTCGACGTGGGTGAGCAGGAAGCGCGGTCCGTCGGCGGCGTCGGCGACGACGCTGTTGCGCAGGGACACCCAGACGTACGTGCCGTCACGGCGCCCGAGGCGGAGTTCCGCTCGTCCGCCCTCCGCCGAGGTCCGCAGGAGGGTGCCGATGTCCTCGGGGTGGACGAGGTCGGAGAAGGAGTAGCGGCGCATCGCGGAGGCGGGGCGGCCCAGGAGGCGGCAGAGCGCGTCGTTGGTCCTGAGGATCCGGCCGTGCTGGTCGCCGCCCATCTCGGCGATGGCCATGCCGGAAGGGGCGTACTCGAAAGCCTGCCTGAAGCTTTCCTCGCTCGCGCGCAGGGCCTGCTGCTCGCGCTCCAACCTCACCAGCGCCCGCTGCATATTCGCGCGTAGACGTGCGTTGCTGATGGCGATCGCCGCCTGGAACGCGTACATCTGGAGCGCCTCGCGCCCCCACGCGCCCGGCAGCCGGCCGTTGCGCGGCCGGTCCACGGACAGGACGCCGATCAGCTCACCGCACGCGCCGCCCTGCACACCGGGCGTGTACATCGGCGCGAAGAGCCGGTCCGCCGGGTGCCACTCGTCCTCGAAGCGGGGGGCGGGCCCGTCGGTGTACCACTGCGGTACGTCGTCGTCGTCGAGGACCCAGCCCTCGGTGTGCGGTATGAAGACCAGGTCGCCCCACTGCTCGCCCATGCCCAGCCGGCGCTCCCACGACTCGCGCGAGCCGACCCGGCCGGTGATGAGGGCCTCGGCGGCGGGGTTGCCGGCGAAGGCGGCGACGACGAGATCGCCGTCGGGGCGCACGAGGTTGACGCACGCGAGCTCGAAGCCGAGGCCGGTGACGACGCCGTCGGCGACGGTCTGGAGTGTGTCCGCCAGGCTTCGGGCCGTGTTCATGTCAGCCATGACCTGGTGCAGTTTTCGCAGGGTCGCAAGACGGACATACGGCTCCGACTCGGTCTCCATGCTCGCCCTCCCCCCGAGACCTCGCAGCGAATCAAGGGTTCTCTTCGGCGTAACGTTCCTTGCTGACTTCCCCGCCACTGAATCACAGCGCGCTGCTCACTCGGTACACAGGGTCAACAATTAATGGCTCTTGTGACTCAAGTCACAGATAAACGTGAACAATTGAGCGGTGTTTCTGCGTTTCTCCTGCGCGTTTGCCGAACGCGAACTCGGCATGCCTGTGGAGGTGCCGCGAAACGCCCAGGAACAAGGTAGGTCGGGAGTCCTAGGTCCGTTCTCGTACGGAGGCCCGATGCGGCGTGGGCGGGCCTGACATTAGCGTTTTCGGCGTGCCGAAGACTTCCGCTGCAGCGCCGCCCGTGACCGCCCCCCTCCCCGCCTCCCGAACCGGCTCCGGGCATGCTGAGGGAGTGAGCAACGACGAGTTCCGTGCCGCCATGTCGCGGCTGGCCGCGGGTGTGGTCCTGGTGACCGCGCTGGAGCCGCCCCTGGACCCGGACGACCCGCACGCACCCGCCGGCGAGGACGTCGGCATGACGGCGACGGCGTTCATGTCGGTCTCCCTGGACCCGCCGCTCGTCCTGGTCAGCCTGCGCGAGGGCTCCCGCATGGACGACCTGCTCACCGAACAGCCCGTGTGGGCGGTCTCGGTGCTCGCCGAGAGCCAGCGCCACATCGCCGGCCGCTTCGCCATGAAGGGCCGCGTCAGCGACCGGCTGCTGTTCGCCGACATCCCGTACGTCCGCGGCCTGGAGTCCGGCGCGCCCCTGGTGGGCGGCGCCCTGGCCACCCTGGAGTGCCGCACCGAGCAGCGGGTGACCGCGGGCGACCACACCTTGGTGATCGGCCGTGTCCTGTCCGCCTCGGCGCCGAGTGCCGACGGCGGTCCGCTGACGTATTTCCGGGGCCGTTATCGGCACTTGGGGTAAGTCCCGGCGGCGGCGACCCACACTCAATTGCGTGGCGCGCGAGTGATCACCCGACTTACCGTTCCGGCATGACGTCGACCACTCCGTCTCCGCGCCTCGAAAAGATCACACCCGGAAACTTCGAGGCCGCCACAGGCATACGGGTCCGCCCCGACCAGGAACACGCGGTCTCGCCCGTGATGCAGTCCCTCGCCGAGGCGTACGTCCATCCCGAGGGCGTCGCCTGGCCCCGCCTGATCGTCGACGGCGACCGCCCGGTCGGGTTCTTGATGGCCTTCTTCGACATCGACTGGTATGAGGACGGCAGCGTCCTGCGCTCCGGACTGTGGCGGCTGAACATCGCCGCCGAGGAGCAGGGCAGGGGCTACGGCCGGTTCGCGGTCGAGTCGGTGGCCGCTGAGATCCGGCGCCGGGGCGGCGAGCAGCTGTACGTCACCTGGCACCCCGGCGCGAACGGCCCGGAGAACTTCTACCTCGGCCTCGGCTTCCGCCCCAACGGGGAGACCTCCGAGGGCGAGACCGTGGGTGTGCTGGACCTGGAGCGGTGACGGCGGCGCCCGGGCCGGCTATCCCCAGTCCCGTCCGGAACGGCCCCGCTTGGTGTCCGAGCGCTGCTTCTTCTCCCTCAGACGGCGTTCGTTGATACCGCGCGGGATGCGGGTCGGCCTACGGGGCTTGGGGGGCGGGGCCGTCGCCTCGGCGAGGAGCGCCGCGAGGCGTACCGCGGCGGTCTCGCGGTTGCGCCACTGGGAGCGGTGCTCGGAGGCGCGGACGGTGAGGACGCCGTCGACGAGCCGCCCGCCCAGCCGCTCCAGCGCCCGCTGCTTCCACACCTCGGGCAGCGCCTCGGTCCTCGCCAGGTCGAACCGCAGCTCGACCTGCGAGTCACTGGTGTTGACGTGCTGGCCGCCCGGGCCGCTCGACCGCGAGAAACGCCACATGAGCTCGGCCTCGGGGAGCGAGACGGAGCCGCGGATGAGGTAGGGACCGGACATGCCGTCCATGTTCCCGGTTCTGTCCGGTCCACGTCACGCGAATATCCCGCTGTCTCCCCTACGGGTGCTCTTTGGCAAAGAAAGTAAAGACACCTGGAACCTATGGCACCCGTCTCCGCGTTCATAGGGGTAGCTGTAGCGTCTAGCCGTACCGCAACGAGGGAAGGGACTCCCAACAATGGCTGTAAGCCTGTCCAAGGGTGGCAACGTCTCGCTCACCAAGGAGGCTCCGGGCCTGACCGCCGTCACCGTCGGCCTCGGCTGGGACGTCCGCACCACCACCGGCACCGACTTCGACCTCGACGCCTCCGCGATCGCCGTGAACACGCAGGGCAAGGTCTACTCCGACGCCCACTTCGTCTTCTTCAACAACAAGCAGACGCCGGACAACACGATCGTCCACACCGGTGACAACCGCACCGGTGAGGGCGCGGGCGACGACGAGGCGATCAACGTCAACCTGGCGGCCCTCCCGGCCGACATCGACAAGATCGTCTTCCCGGTCTCCATCTACGACGCCGAGTCGCGCTCGCAGAACTTCGGCCAGGTCCGCAACGCCTACATCCGCATCATCAACCAGGCCGGCGGCGCCGAGATCGCCCGCTACGACCTGTCGGAGGACGCGGCCACCGAGACCGCCATGGTCTTCGGCGAGCTCTACCGCAACGGCGCGGAGTGGAAGTTCCGCGCGGTCGGCCAGGGCTACGCCTCGGGCCTGGTGGGCATCGCCCAGGACTTCGGCGTGAACGTCTGACCGGAGCGGTCCGCTGTACCGGAACCCTCGGAACCCCTGGCCGCGGCCGGGGGTTCCGGCATTTCGGCACGCCGGCGTCCGGGGGGTTCCGGCATTTCGGCACCCCGGCGTCCCGGGGGTTCCCGCGGGAGAGGCCGGCCGAGGGCTTCGATAGGTTGCCCCATGTGATCCTCGACTCCCTCCCCCTCACCCCCGACCACGACATCCCGGCCGCGCTCCTGACCGAACTCACCGCGCTCTACGCCTCCAACCGCGAGTTCCACGCCCTCAGCGGCGACTTCCCCGACCCGGACGACGTACGGCGGGAGCAGGTGGCGGCAGCGCTGGCCGAGGAGTCGCGGGTGCCGGGGGCAGAGGTGCTGCTCGGGCGCAGCGCCGGACGGCTGGTCGGCATCGTGATCGCACTGACCCGGCACCCGGACCCGTCCGACCCGGACCCCTGGATCGGGCTGCTGATGGTGGACGCGGACGCGCAACGCCAGGGGCACGGACGCCGGCTGGCCGCACTCGTGGAGGACCGCTTCCGCACGGCGGGCCGCTCCGCCCTGCGTCTGGCCGTCCTGGAGAACAACCCCCAGGCCCTCGACTTCTGGACGGCCCTCGGCTACGAGACCATCGGCTACGGAAGAGACCGCCAACTCGACCGCCCCTGCACGGTCCTGCGCAAGCCGCTCCTCTGAGACCGGACGTGTTCGCCGCCGGTGACCCCCGGAGCGACTCGCCGCAGGTGCCGGAGCGGCGGTTCACGCACGCCGAGGCGGTACGGGCGGCCCGTGCGGCGACGCGGGGGGGCGGCCGGCGGGGTGAGGACGGGCCGTGTCAGGGCCGGGCGGGTTTTCCGTCGCCGTACAGCCACTCCTGCCAGATGGGGTCGAAGTCCTCGTCCGGCGCGCTCTTCTCCACGTACGCCGTGAAGTCCGCGGTGTCCGCGTTGCCGTGCCGGTGGGCCGCCGCCCAGCCCTGGACGATGTCGTAGAAGGCGTCGTCGCCGACGGTCTGGCGGATCTTGTGGATGACCATCGCGCCGCGCTGGTAGACGGGGGCGTCGGAGATGTGCGCGGCGCTGGTCGGCTCGGCGGGCGGGAAGGACCACAGGTCCTCGTACTCGTCCTCGCCGTGGTCGTACAGGGCGTCGAAGGTCTCCTGCGCGCTGTCGCCGCCGTCGTCCTCGCGCCACAGCCACTCCGCGTACGTCGCGAAGCCCTCGTTCAGCCACATGTCCCGCCAGCTCTTCGGCGTCACGGAGTTGCCGAACCACTGGTGCGCCAGTTCGTGGACGAACAGCTTGGTGTCGGGGGCGCCGGGGAAGACGGGGCGGTTCTGGGTCTCCAGGGCGTAGGCGGCGGCGTTCCGCGGGGCGATGACCGCGCCGGTGGAGGAGAACGGGTAGGGGCCGAAGTTGTACTCGGCCCACTCCATGATCTCGGGCAGCCGGTCGAGGACCTTGCGGGCGGAGTCGGACTGCGAGCGGACGACGGCCGTGTGGACGGGCAGTTCCCCGTCGGCCTCGGTGGCGACGGTGGAGCGGCGGATGTCGTAGTCGCCGATGGCCAGCATGGCCACATAGCCGGCCATGGGCTCCGCGGTGCGCCACCGGAACGTCGTACGGCCCTCACGGGTGGACCGGTGGGTCAACTCCCCGTTGGAGACGGCCTGGAGCTTTTCGGGCACGGTGATCGCGAGGTCGTACGACGCCTTGTCGGACGGGTGGTGGTTGCCGGGGAACCACGCCATCGAGCCCGTCGGCTCACCGAGCGCGAGCACGCCGTCGGCGGTGGGGAGCCAGCCCTCCTGCGAGCCGTCGGGGTCGGTGATGGTCTGCGGCGTGCCGGAGTAGCGGACGGTGATCCGGAAGGTCTCGTTCTCGGTGAGGTCGCCGTGCGGCCGGACGACCAGTTCCTGGCCGTTACGGCTCCAGCGGGCACGCTCGCCCTCCACCTCGACCCGCTCGACGTCCATGCCCTTCAGGTCGAGGTCGAAGGCCGAGAGGTCCTGGGTCGCTCGGGCGGTGATCTCGGCGGTGCCGGCGAGGCGGCGGTCGTCGGGGGTGTAGGCGAGGTCGAGGGCGTAGTGGGTGACGTCGTAGCCGCCGTTGCCGGACCTGGGGAAGTACGGGTCGCGCAGGCCGGAGCCGCCGGGGCTGCCCTCGACGCCGCCGGCGCACGCGCTGAGGACGAGCAGGGCGGAGGTGACGGTCAGGGCACGGGGCGCGAAACGGGACACGCTGTGATCCTATGAGGTCGGGCGTGACACCATCCCTACGTGCTCGACATCGGCTATGCCCTCTCCACCCGCTTCCCGGACCCCCCGCAGACGGACTACCGTCGCGCGGACGTCCGCGCCCTGCGCCACGACCTGTTCTGCGGGGACGTCTACCTCGCCGACACCAAGGCGGACCGGGAGTTGTCCACAGCCTGGGGATGGGTGCCGGTGCTCGACTTCGCCTGGGCGCTGTGCGACATCGTCGAGCGGCTGGACCGGGACCCGGCCGGCTCCCGTGCCTCCCGCCCGCAACACGCGGAACTGGACTTCACCGAGTCCACGGACCGCATGCTCTTCGAGCGCCGCTTCGGCTGGGTGGACATCGAGGCGGACTGGATGCCCGCCGAGGAGCCCCCGTTGACCTTCTCCCACTCCGAACTGCGCCGTGAGGCCCGCGACTTCCTGCACGACCTGATCGCCGACCTGATCGACCTGCACGAGGACCTGGGCGAGAACCCGGCGATCTGGACGCTCCAGGCTCGCTTCCCCCGGGTGGGCTAGACCGGACAACGAAGGAGCCCCTCCCGTTCGGCAACGGGAGGGGCTCCTTGTCAGAGCGCCGGGCAGGCCTTGCACCTGCATTTCCCCGCAGGAAGCGGGGCGTCTTTCCTTGGACCACCAACGCAGCACCGTCCGCCGGGAGTTCCGGCAAGCAGCTCAAGATCCAGCATACACGCCCTCCCTGCCCCATCCCTACTCCGCTTCCACGCGCAACCCCATCTCGGCCGCCAACGCCGGGGCGAGATCCAGCAGTTGCGACGGGCTGACCACCGCACCGGCCAGCCGGTCCACCCCCCTCGCGATGTCCAGTTCGCCCGCCCGTCGCAGGTCCACGTCCGTCAGCGTCACCCCGCTGAGGTCCGCCCCCTTCAGCGCGCAGTCCACGAACTCCACCCGCTCCAGCCGGGCGCCCGCGAAGTCCGGCTCGATCAGGACACAGCCCTCGAAGACGACGTCTCTGAGCCTTGCCTTGCGCAGGTTCAGGTAGTCGATCTTCCCGCCCCGGACCACCACCCGCTCCAGCACCGAACCGTGCAGCTGCACCCCGCCGAGGCGGGCGTCGACCAGCTCCACATCACGCAGGGTCGACTCGGCGAGGTCGGTGCCGACGCCCCGCAGGCCGGTGAGGAGGGAGTCGAGGATCCGGGCGTGCCGAAGTCTCGTCTCGTCCACGGCGCAGCCCCGCAGCGCGCAGTCCATGAAGCGGGCGCCCCCACCGTCCTGCCCGGCGAGGTCCTCCTCCCTGAACTCCAGGCCGTCGTAGTCCCCGTCCGGCTCCAACCCGCCGCCCCTGAACGGCTCCAGAGCCGGCAGCCGCACCTCGGGCCGCCGCGCGCCCTTCACCACGCCTCGGCCCGGACCGCCACCCTCACCCATCGCTCTCCTCGCCATGACCCCATGCTGCACCCCACCACTGACAATCCGCCTGACCTGCGACGACGCCATCGATGTCACATTCCACGGCCGTGATCCGTCGTAGTCGCAGAGTCGGTCGCGGTCACAGAGTCGGTCGCGGTCACAGAGTCGATCGCGGTCACAGAGTCGTGGTCGACAAGCGTCGTGCGCACAGGAGCCGTACGCGCAGAGCACCAGCACGAAACGCGACCCCGAGCAGAGGGAGCAGTCCAGCCATGCACCGCATCACCGTGATCGGCGGCGGCTTCGCCGGGCTCACCGCGGCCATCACCGCCGCCGAGGCGGGCGCCAAGGTCACCGTGCACGAAGCCCACCACACCCTCGGCGGGCGGGCGCGCACCGCCGAGGGCCCCTACCGCACGAACGAGGGGCCGCACGCCCTGTACAACGGCGGCCCGCACTGGTCCTGGCTCAGGCAGCGCGACCTGATCGGGCCGCTCGCGCCGATCCCGCCCCTGGAGGCCGCCCGGCTGCGGCTGCGGCACCGGGGCGCCCTGCGCCGCACCCCGCCCTTCGCCATGCTCAAGCTGCTGCGGCGCGGCCTGCCCGAGGCGCCCGTCGACGTCGACTTCATGACCTGGGCCACGGGCATCGCGGGTGAGGAGGGTGCGCGTGCCGCCGCGCACTACAGCGCCGTCGCCCTTTTCCACCACGACCCCGGTGCCCTGTCCGCCGCGTTCGTGCAGGAGCGGCTGCGCCGGGCCACCAAGCTGCCTCCGGAGGCGCACTACCCGAGGGGCGGCTGGGCGACGCTGATCGACCGGATGGCGGCGCGGGCGTGGAACCTCGGGGTGCGGATGGAGACCCTGTCCCGCGTGGACGAGCTGCCGACCGACACTCCCGTCGTCGTCGCCACCTCCCTCGACGCCGCCCGCCGCCTCCTCAAGGACGACTCCCTGACCTGGACCAGCGGCCGTACGACCCTCGTCGACCTGGCCGTGCGCACCCGGCGCGGGGACGCCTTCGCCGTCTCCGATCTCGACGCGACCGGGTGGCTGGAGCGGTTCACCGCGCAGGACCGCTCCCTCGCGCCGGCCGGCGAGCAGCTGATCCAGGGTCAGATACCGCTCGCCCCGCACGAGTCGAAGGCCGACGGCGTCGCACGCGCCGAGCAGCTCCTCGACCTCGGTTTCCCGGGCTGGCGCGAGCGCGTCACCTGGCGGCGCGAGGCCGTCGCGCGCGGCCGTACCGGCGCCGTCGACCTGCCCGGCACGAGCTGGCGCGACCGTCCGGCCGTGGACCGGGGCGACGGCGTCTACCTGGCGGGCGATCAGGTCGCCGCACCCGGCGTGCTGTCCGAGGTCTCCTTCAACAGCGCGCTCACGGCCGTCTCCTTGGCACTCGGCCGGCACGTCCTTGACCTCAAGCGGGCTTGAGGTCGAAGAGTGGGTTCCCGGCACCGCCCCGGCACCACCCGGCGCACACCCGATGGGGGATCCTATGCACGCCATCCGCCTGCACGCCTTCGGCCCGGCCGAGAACCTCACCCACGAACGGGTCGACGACCCGGCACCGAGCCCCGGCCGACTCCGGGTCGCCGTGGCCGCGGCCGGCGTCCATCTCCTGGACACGGCCCTGCGCGAGGGGGTGCAGGGCCCCGCACCCCGGCTGCCTGCGCTGCCCACGATCCCCGGCCGCGAGGTCGCCGGAGTCGTCGAGTCCCTCGGTGAGGGGGTCGCCGAGTCGTGGCTCGGCAAGCGTGTGGTCGCCCACCTCGGGTTCGCGCCGGGCGGCTACGCCGAGCTGGCCGTGGTCGACGTCGACCGCGTCCACGAGATCCCGGCGGGCCTCGGCTTCGCGGAGGCCGTCGCCATGATCGGCACGGGACGTACGACGATGGGGATCCTGCAGTTCGCCGAGCTCGGGCCGGATGCGGTGGCCGTGGTCCCGGCGGCGGCCGGCGGCATCGGCAGCCTGCTCGTGCAGTACGCCAAGAGCGCCGGTGCCGTGGTCGTGGGGCTGGCCGGAGGGCCGCGGAAGGCCGCCCTCGTACGGGAGAACGGCGCCGATCTCGCCGTCGACTACACGGACCCCGGGTGGCCCGGCAAAGTACGGGCGTTCCTCGGAGGGCGGCAGGCCACCGTCGTCTTCGACGGCGTCGGCGGGGACGTGGCCCGCGAGTCGGTCGCCCTGCTCGGGCCGGGCGGCCGACACCTGGTCTTCGGCTGGTCGGGACAGGGACTCCACGACGGCGGGCCCTACATCGTGGACGGCGTCTCCGAGCAGGTCCTCGGCCCGGTGATGATGCGGAGGACCGGCGGCCCCGACCCGCTGCGGACCCTGGAACTGCGCGCCCTCGCCGAGGCCGCCGCGGGCCGGCTCACCCCGGTCGTGCAGCGCTTCCCGCTCGCCGAGGCGGCGGCGGCCCACCGCGCCCTCCAGACACGCGGGACCGTCGGAAAGGTGGTGCTGGAGCCATGACCACCAGCCATGACCTCCAGCCATGACCTCCGAGGCGGGCCCGCATCCTTTCCAGCAGCGGCACCCGACCGTTCGGCACGGGGGGAGGGGCCCCGCCGACCGCAGAGCCCCTCCCCCCACCGCATGCCGTGGGCGATCAGCCGACCGCCCTCGTCGCCTTGCTCACCGCCGCCCCGTCGTGGTGACCGGTGCGGTGCGCGATCACCTTCACGGTGACCTTCTTGCCCTTCTGCGCCGCCTTCAGCACGAGCGACGACTTGGTCGCGCCGCTGATCGCCCTGCCGTCGGCGTACCACTGGTACGAGTACGTCGTCGGCGCGGGACTCCACGTCCCCTTGGCCGCCTTCAGCGTCTTCCCGACCTTCGCGGTCCCGCTGATCACCGGCGCCTCGGTCGCCTTGGGCGCGTCGCCCTTGGCCGCCGTGACCGGCGCCGAGGTCGCCGACCCGCTGACCCAGCCGGCCTTGACCGCGGTGACGGTCACGGTGAGCTTCTTGCCGACCAGCGAGGCGGGGACGGTGTACGTCGCCGCCATCGCCCCGCTGATCGCCGTGCCGTTCGCCTTCCACTGGTACGTGTACGACGACGGGGCCGCCGACCAGCTTCCGGGCGAGGCCGTGACCTTGGCGCCCGTCCTGGCCGTGCCGGTGACCTCGGGTGCCGCCGTGTTCTTCAGCTCGGGCCGCGCGGTCACGGTGAACGAACCGCGCGGGAACTCCCAGCCGCGCGTGTGCACGCTGACGTCCCAGGTGCCGGTGGCCGCGCCGGTCAGGTCGAGGGTCGCGGTCACCGTCCGGTTGTCCGCGGAGACCGAGTCGGCCTTCGCCGTGATCGTCCTGCCGGCCTGGCTGAGCCGGACGGTGACGTCCGGGCCGAGCGCGGTGCCGGTGACCGTGAGCCGCACCTTGCCGCCGGCGGCCCCGGTGTCGGGGCTCACCGCGGTGACGGCCGTCTTCTCCGTGCCGCAGACCGGGGACGTACAGGTCAGCTCGGCGCTGTAGGCGGTACGGGGTGCCTTCTCGGGCAGACCGAGGAGGAACAGCGTCGGTGTGCTCTCCTGCGAGGAGCCGAGCGCGTCGCAGTCGTAGCCCTCAGGGATGTAGTGCGTGCAGCCGTTGGCCCAGGTCTTGGTGTTGTACAGCACGGGCACCGCGGTGCCGGCGGCGCCGGAGGTGTCCTTGATGTCGGTCTCGAAACGGTCGGACCCGGCGGTCGGCAGCGCCGCGCACACCGCTGTCCGCGACTCGTCCAGGGTCCCGGTGATCGGCCCGTACCCGTAGGCCACCGACGGCACCTTCACGCACTCCGGCGCGGGCCCGTCGGCGGTCCAGACGCGCAGGGCGTCCAGGCGGTACTCGGGCGCCGCCTTCAGCGTGACCGGGGTCTGCACCAGGACCTGGTGCATGGTGGACCCGGTGACCGCGCAGGAGGTGTTGCGGAAGGAGCACTCCACGCGACCGTCCCCTGCGACGACCGCGCTGTTGGCGGTGCCGAGGGCGTCCCGGACGTCGACGTGCACGACATCGGTGTCCGCGGCGGTGGTCACCTGGTGGCAGTCGAGCGTGCCGGGGCCGTCGTACCCGCTCTTCACGGAGGGCCCGCCGACCTTCGCCGCCGCGGTCCTGCGGCAGCCCGCCGCGGAGGCGCTCGCGGTGACGTCCCGCCGGGTCAGGGTGTACGTCGCCGCCTCGTCGCGGCCGGTGACCAGCACGGTGTGGGCCTTGCCCGGGGTCAGCGAGCAGATGCTCCAGCCGTTGGTGGTGGCGTAGCGCTGGCAGACCCGCTTGCCGTCGGCGTCCAGCACCGAGAACGCCGCGGAGGCGGTCCCGGCGGTGGCGGCCAGCTGGAACACCTCGGTGGCCGTGTGCGCGTCCGCCGGGATGCCCAGGCAGTGCGAGAAGACACCGTCACCGGTGGTCAGCGTGGCCTTCGCGCCGCCCGCGCCGAAGCTGCCGGCGGGCAGCACGGGACAGCCCCGCGCCACGTCGGTGCGGTGGAAGGCCACCGCGTAGCGGCCCGTCGCCGAGTCCCCGCCGTCCTCGGTGTGGACCAGCGCCCGGTAGGGAGCCGCCCCGGTGAGCGCGCAGTCCCCGCCCCGCAGCTCGTCCGCGCCGCACTGCGGGGTGCCGTCACGGTCGAGGATCTCCACCTCGGGGGTCAGCCCGGCCGAGGACAGCGAGGTGAGCGCGGCGATCCGGGCGCCCCGCGGGACGTCCAGCGTCAGGCAGTCGTACTGCCCGACCGTGCTCAACTCGCCCCTGTGCAGGCCGAGTCCGGTCGCCACACACCCGGCGCCGGAGGCCCGGTCGAGGACCACCGGGTACGCGCCCCGGCCGACGACGGCCGTGTAGGTCCCCGGCTTCTTGACGGGGCACGGGTCGGCCTCGTAGCGGCACACGCTCAGCCCGTCCGCGTCGTACACCCGGGGAACCCCGACCTCGCGGTCCGCGCTCACCGAGTGCACGGTGTACGGGCCCGCCGCGGACGCGGTGAAGGTGACACAGGGGCTGGTGGCCGGTTGCTGCTGCCCGAGCGGCCCGAACGCACGGACCGGGGCGGTGGTGCAGCCCTGCGGGTCGTTGAGCCGGCGCACGCTCACCTCGTACTCGGCGGGGAAGCCGCCCTCCGCACGCCAGACGGTGGAGATCACCCGGTACGGCCCGTCGCCGGGCAGTACGCAGCTGTCCTCGTCGTCCTGCGGGAACCGCTCACAGATCCGGGCACCGGTCGCGTCGGTGATCCAGGCGAGGGAGTCGCCGTAGGTCTTCGTGCCGTGGGCGAGCCGGACCCGGTCGCCGCGCTCGCCGCGGAAGGGCTGGCAGTCGACCTCCACCGGGCTCACGGTCCTGCGCAGGAGGTCGGGCTGGTCCCAGTGGGTGCCCACCGGCTCCGCGCAGCCCTCCGACGAGCCGAGCGGCACGAAGGCGACGACGGTGGCCGCGTCCTCCCAGCCGGTGTTGAGGACCTTCAGCGTGTAGGTGCCGGCCGCGGGCACGTCGCACATGCCGTCCGTGGCGTACCCGTCGCCGTGGCAGTCCACCTGGCTGCCGTCGGCGGCGAGCAGCTGCCGGGTCATCGCGTTGCCGTGACCGTCCTTCGCCGGTGCCAGATACAGGCCCGGCGTCTCGACGGTGACGGTGTAGCAGACGCTCGCGTCGGGTGGGACGGTCGCCTTGCCGACGGCGTCCCCCGGGTCACCGAAAGGCGCGAGCGCGAGCGGCGCGCACTCCTCGCCGACGGCACCGGCGGGGCTCGCCCCGGTCCAGGTCAGCAGTGCGGCGAACAGCGAGACGATGACGGCGAACACGGTCGGCGACCCGGCCGCCCGCCTCCGTCTCGCCGACGGACAGCAGTCGTCGTCGGACACGGAATCCCCCTGGATCATTGGTCGTTGAGGGGATGGTCGCACACAGGTACGACAACGCACGCATGAGTATCCGGACCGAAAGCCGCCGAAGGAATGAAGGCGTGGGCCATGTCGCCGACCGTCTCCCGCCCCGCCCTGCCCACCGACTCCCCCTGCTCGTCCGTCGGTACGTCGAATTCGGGTGAGCCGATCGCGGTACACCCGTAGGGTCCGCAGGGTGATCGACGTCCCTGAGAAGCTCGCGGCGGTACAGGCGGAGGTCAACGGTGAGGAGGGGCGGGCGTTCATCGAGCGGCTGCCGGACCTGGCGGCGGACTTCCTCGACCGCTGGGACCTGCGCCTCGACGGCTCCGCGATGCACGGCTGGTCGGCCCTGGTCCTGCCGGTCACGGCGGCCGACGGCACCCGGGCCGCGCTGAAGCTGCAGCTCCTCGACGAGGAGAGCGAGGGCGAACCGGTGGCCCTGCGCGTCTGGGACGGCGACGGGGCGGTACGGCTCCTCGACCACGACGCGGCGACCGGCACCATGCTGCTGGAACGCCTCGACTCGGACCGTATGCTCGCGCACCTCCCGGACGTCCACGAGTCCGTCCTGGTCATCGCCCGTCTGCTGGCCCACCTGACGTCCTTCCCCGCGCCCGCCGGCCTGCGCCGACTCGGCGACATCACGCGGGACATGCTGGAGCAGACCCCCTGGGCGCTGCGGCGGATCCCGGACGCGCGGACCCGCCGGGCCGTCGCCGACTGCGCGGCCGCCGTCCGCGAGGTGGCCGACGAGCCCGGCGACCGCCTGCTGCACTGGGACCTGCACGACGAGAACGTCCTGGCCTCCGCGCGCGCCCCCTGGCTCGCCATCGACCCCAAACCGCTCGCCGGCGACCCGGGCTTCGAGCTGTGGCCCGCCCTCGCCAACCGCTTCGACCCCGCCGACGTGCGCTGGCGCTTCGACGCCATGACCGACGTCCTCGGCCTGGACCGGGAACGCGCGCGTGCGTGGACGTACGGCCGACTCCTGCAGAACTCCCTGTGGGACGTCGAGGACGGCGAGGCACCGCAGGAGCAGCATCTGGAAATCGCCCGGCGGCTGCGCGAGCCGCGCGGCTAACCTCACGGCATGATCCGCACCGCGACCCCTGACGACATCCCCGCCCTGCACGCCCTGATCCGCGAGCTCGCCGAGTACGAGAAGGCCGCGCACGAGGCCAAGGCGACCCCGGAGCAGCTCCACGAGGCCCTGTTCGGCGACCGCCCGGCCGCCTACGCGCACATCGCGGCCGACGACACGACCGGCGAGACCGTCGGCTGCGCGATCTGGTTCCTGAACTTCTCCACCTGGCGCGGTGTCCACGGCATCTACCTGGAGGACCTCTACGTCCGCCCCGCCGCCCGCGGCGCCGGCCACGGCAAGGCCCTGCTCACCGAACTGGCCCGGCTGTGTGTGGAGCGCGGCTACCAGCGCCTGGAATGGGCCGTGCTGAACTGGAACGCCCCGTCCATCGCCTTCTACGAGTCCCTCGGCGCCCGCCGCCAGGACGAGTGGACGGTGTACCGCCTGACGGACGAGGCGCTGACGAAGCTGGGCAGCGGCGTCTGACGCGGACCCACCGCTCAGCCCGCGCTCACCAGCTCCCGGCGACGCCCGCGAGGGCACGGCCCACGCGCAACGGGTCGGCCCGCGCCGCCAGTTCCGCGTACAGGGCCATCGCCCACTGCGGGTGGCTCAGCAGACCCTCGCCCGCCGGGTCGCCCACGGCCCGGGCCGCCAGGCCGAGCCCCACCCAGGTCTCCGGGTCGCCGTCGCCGTGGACGATGCGCGCGTGGCAGGTGTCCAGCGCCTCGGCCGTGTGCCCCGTGACCAGGGCGACGTCCTCCGGCCGGGCCCCGCTCACCGTGCCACCCGGGTCGCCGCGCAGACCGTCGAAGCCCGCGGGGTGGGCCAGGGACCAGCGCAGCAGGGCCGCGCGGGTGTCGAAGCCGCGCACCGGCGTGCCCGGGGTGAGCGTCCCCTCGTGCGTGGGTGACGGGAGGGGAGCGCCGTCGGCGAAGGCCGTGGCGAGGGCCCGGACCTCCCGTGGTTCGGGCCGCAGGTGGTGGGCCCGCCAGGTCGCCCGGTGGTCCGCGACCGCGAGTTCGGCCGCGGACCGGGCCCGAGCGTCCACCGGCTCGTCCAGCCACGGCTCCAGACGCCCAGACAGCTCGGCCACCAGACGACGCCCCAGGTCGGTCAGCCCGTCCGCCCGGGAGATCGAGCGCAGCGCGTATGCCGTCTGGGCCCGCCACAGCGCGAACTCGAACCGCGCGAGCGCCGAGTCGCGCCGCCGCCAGAACCCGGTGACGCCGAAGAAGGCGTACACGCCCTGGAGCAGTCCGCCCAGCGGCCGGGGATCGTCGCGCCACGGGGCGTAGTACAGCCGGGTGCCCGGGCCACCGAGTCCGTCGCGCTCGGCCCGGTCGTCGTACAGCGTGAACAGGTGCATGAAGGCGCTGAGCTTGTTGTGCTGGAACTCGTGCACCAACGTGGACGCGAACTGCTCGCCGTCGTCCGGCATCGACGCCAGCGCCGCGCCGAACGCGTCGCCGGAGGAGGCGCTGTGCGGCCGGAACCGCTCGGCCCGTGGCCGCGGCACCAGCGAGACCAGCCCGAGGGACAGCGCCCGAGCCTCCTCGGAGCCGGTGCCGCGAAGGATCTCCCAGGCCTCCTCGAACACCTCCTGCCAGCACTCGGGGCGGTCCAGGGGTTCGGCGGACGTCGGCCGGCGCAGGGTGCGGTAGGGATCGCTGTCGTCCAGCAGCAGCGTGCACCCGTCGGCGCGCAGCCGTGTGAGGGCATGCCAGTCCGGTCCCGTCAGGTGCCGCCCCGCGATCCGTACGCCGTCGGCGTCGGCGGCGACCTCGGCCGTCGCCCACGGCACCGGTCCGGGCACCCGCATGGCCCCGAGCGAGGGAAGCACCGCCCAGCCCTGCCGGACGGGGACAGCCGTACGGAATTCGAGTCCGGCGTGGATCGCCGCACAGGCCGCGATCGAGTGCAGGTGACCGGTGTCCACCCACAGCGGGGCGTCGTCCTCGGCGGCCCCCCGCAGCCGGCGCAGGGTGTGCGCCGCCCACACTCCCACGGCCGGATAGGCGAGCAACCGCTCGACGATGTCCTCGTCCACTGCCCGGGCCCGGGACAGCAACTGCCAGCCGTCGGCCAGTGGGGGAAGAGGTCCGGTGGGCACCGAGGAGGCCGTGTCCAGCAGCGCCCGGACGACGAGCAGCCGCCAGCTGCGCTCGCTCGCGCGCAGGGCGGCCACGGTCCCGGGACTGCCTCCGCCGCCCAGCAACTCGTCGAAGGAAACGGAGGACAGCGCGTGTCGACGGGTGGTCGGCTGCATGGGGGCGAGGGCCTACGCGTCGCGCTGGGGGTTGTAGCCGCCGAGGCTGCTCGCCGGATCGTCGATACGGCTCAGGAGTCGGCGCATGGAGCCTTCGACGCCGCGGAGGTCGTGGGACGGCCAGGCATCCAGGGGAATCTCACTGAGATCGATCAGCTCGGACTCGACCGATGACTTCTCCATGACCCGTCCCTGTGCAGTGAAGGCGCTACGAGGAATGCGATGCGTAACCAGATATGCCTGAAAATCAGTCTTTCAGGTGGTTTCATGCTGCTTCAGCACCCTAATGCATCACAGGAATCGCACGGCGCGACAGCGCGCAACCGGCCCTCGATCGAGTGACGACAGGGCGCGGCGGGTAGGCCCCGTATGTGATTGAACTCGCGGAGATGATCGAGGAGTTGCGCAGAGAACTCACCGCCGCGCGGGCCGCCGCGGCGGGCGAGGACCTCTACTTCGAAGTGGGCCCGGTGGAGGTGGAGGCGGCGGTGACGGTGGAACGGTCGGCCACGGCCGGCGGAAAGGTCCGCTTCTGGGTGGTGGAGGCAGGTGCCGACGGCCGGTTGGCGGACAGCGTCACCCACCGCATCAAGCTGACCCTGGACCCGCGCACCCGCAGCGGCGGCGGGCGGGCACCGTGGGTGAGCGGCGACGAGGCCGAGCGGGAGCGCTGAGCCGGTGGGCGCAACGGGAGGACGCCGCGGACTGGACCCCGTACGGGTGGCCGAGGTGATCACGCGCGGTTCCCACGGCCTCGGACGTCGCGGGAGCGGCTACCGAGTCGGGCGGCGCTGGGTCCTCACCGCGGCGCACGTCGTCCGGGACACCGACCCGGCAGCCACGCGAGTACGGTTCGAGGCCGACCGCGCCGACGAGTGGACCGCGTCCGCAGACGTGGCGCTGGTGGCCGACAAGGCCGATGTGGCGCTCCTGGAGATCACCGGAGCCGTGCCGGCGGGCGTGCACGCGACCGCGGCCGAAACCTCGCCCGCGTTCGGAGCCGTGCCGGACACGGACGACGTGCTGCCGGTGACGGCCATGGGCTTCCCGCGGTTCAAACTCCGCGAGCACCGGATGCGGCGGCTCGACGACGGATCGCCGTCCCGGTACCGCGACTCCTGCCACGCGTCCGGCCTGACCTCAGTGCTGTCCAACCGCCGCGAAGGCACCCTTGAGATCGCCGTCACCCCGCCCGGGACGGACCCCGAGCCGGACCGCTCACCCTGGGAAGGCATGTCCGGCGCGGCGGTCTGGCACGACGGCACGCTCATCGGCCTGGTCAGCGCACACCACCGCACCGACGGGCCGGGACGGCTGGCCGCCGTTCGCGTCGACCGCTGGTACGACCTCCTGACGAGCACCGAACTGGCCCTGCTGCACGAGCACGCCGGTCTCCCCACGTCCGCGGAGCAACTGGTCCGCTTCTCCTGCCCGCCCGGCGGCACGACGCCACGGTTCAGTCTGGCGGGCCTTCCGGACGATCTCCCCCTGCGCGAAATCAACGGTCTCGTGGACGCGTTGACCGCCCTGCCCACGGTGAGCGACCGCACGTCCCTCGCTCTCGTCCTGGCCGGCATCGACCCGGTGATCGCCGCCATGAGCCTGCGCTCCCCCGCCCTGCGGCCGGATGTGTTCGGGATCGTGAGGACATGCCTGCGCTACCCCGGCACTCTCGACCAACTCCTCGATGAGATAAGGCTGTTGGAGGGCAACTCCGCCGGGATGATCCGCGTGGACCAGGAGGCGGCGGCGCTGTCGCGCAGCCATGGCCGGTCCGGGGAAAGACGCTGACCTGATATCGCGGCGCCCCGCGACAGCGGTGTTTCATCCTCGGCACGACGGGCCATCATCAGGGGGATGTGGGCAGATCGCATCGACGAACCAATCGGGGAGGGAAGGGGATTGGCCGTCATCGAGCCGTCTGTGGCCACCGTCGAGTCCCATCTTGTCGATCTCGCGGGGGTGTCTCTTGAAGCGCTGCGCTCCATCGACGGTCGAGTTCTCGCCGCTCCACTGGAGGAGCTGCGGCAGCGCATCGACCATCCGCAGGCCAGCGGGGGAGGCGACTTCAACCCGGCGGAGCGCTTCGACTGACGACGCCGGGGCCGGCCATGAGCACTGAGCCCTCCTTGCCCCACCACCACCTGCCCGCTTCCTGTCTGGCCGAACTGCTCCGGGGCGAGGGCGGTCCGGCCACCGTGGACATCCTGCTCGGTGCCGAACGCAGCCGACGTCTGCTGCTGCTGCGGATGCTCGACGACACCACGGACCTCGGCCCCGCCTGGGACGTGCTCAGCCGAGCGCAGCGGCGCGCCCCGGCCGTCGTCGACGATCTGCTCATGTACCCGCAGACGGGCATGTGGCTGGCCACGGCGTTGCGCCGACTGCGCGGCACGGCACCGAAGGACAAGCTTCCGCTGAAGGTGGTGCTCGGCCACTTCGCGGCCCTGGCCTCCGCGGCGGCGCTGCGCGCGGGCCTCGACTTCGCCCTCGACGTGCCGGTGTGGCACGGCCGGGTCTCCCTGCCGACCCTCGGCTGTGCCGAACTGCCCGCGCCCGAGCCATGGACGACGGCCACGGTCCGGGCCGCCGGCGGACGAGCGGCGATCGAGACGCGCGAGGCGTCGGTCGCCTTACCGGACCCGCCGAACTCACCGGGGCCCGGTTGGCATCCGGTACGCCGAGTCGCAGTCGGCCCGCTGGGACACCGGCTGAACCTGACACTGGACGACACGGATCCGTTCCGGACCTATCCCCAGCCGACCGTGCCGCACCCGGTGTCCGAGCAGGCGGCGGCGCGGTGGCGGAAGGTGCTGGGGCAGGCATGGGAGGTGCTGCTGCGCGAACTTCCCGGAACGGCCGAGGCCATGCGGCGAGGCATGCTGTCGCTCACCCCGACCCCCGCTGGAGAAAGGTTCCGGCCACGCAGCGTGTCAGCGGGAGACGCCTTCGGCGGGATGGAGGCCTCGGAGCCGGACGACGCCGTTCAGCTGGCCGCCACCTTGGTGCACGAGTTCCAGCACACCAAGCTGGGCGGACTGCTTCACCTGACTCCGCTCCTGACCGGCAGCCCCGGGGAGAACGGGGAACTGTGGTACGCGCCCTGGCGGGACGACCCGCGCCCCATCGACGGGCTGCTGCAGGGCATCTACGCGTTCATGGGCGTCACCGGGTTCTGGCGCGCGCGGCGCGCCACCGCCGCCGCACCGGACGGCTTGCAGCACTTCGAGTTCGCCCTGTGGCGGACCCATGTGGCGACCGCGCTGGACCAGATCCGCGGGCACGCGCGTCTGACCCCGGTCGGAGCGGCCCTGCTGGACACGCTTCGCGACCGCTGCGCCGAGTGGCTGCGGGAGCCGGTGCCCGAGGCCGAGTCGGCCTTGGCGAGGTTGTGCAACGACTACCACGTCGCCCGCTGGCGGGCCCACCATCTGCGTCCCCCCGCCCCGGCGGTGGACGAGGCGGTGCGCGCCTGGCTGACCGGCGCGAGCGGACCGCCCTCGTCCCTGTCGGCCGAACCGGTCATCGTGCCCGACACCTGCGCACACGGGCTGGACAGCATGGCGACACTGGTCCGCCATCGCCTCGTCGACGCCGCCGACGGCCGTGCGGCGCCCGAGGACCCGGAGAAGGCCGCGGCCGAAGTCACCGGCGCCCTGCCCGCCGACGCACTGCTCGTGGCCGGCGACGCCGACTCGGCCCGCCGTGCCTACGTCGCCCACCTGACGGCCGACCCGGGCACGGCCGGAGCCTGGGCCGGCCTGGGCCAGGCCCTGAAGGCATCGGGCTTGGCCCCCGGCGCGGCACACCTCCTGTGCCACCACCCCGAACGGGCCCGAACCGTCCACGAGGCCGTGACCCGCGCCACCCACCCCGCACCCGACCCGATCCGACTGGCGACGTGGCTGCGTTCGTGACGCGGCGTTCCTTTTCCTGCCCGGGTGACCTCGAAAAAGGCATGAGAAAACCCCCGGCGACTTTCGCACCGGGGGTCATTCGAAAGGAAATGATCTAACTTTTTCGAGAATGGGTCAGGACTCCCTGCCCTTGTCTTTCTTCAGCCACTTCACGAGACCGCCGCAGACGCCGCCGAATACGGTGGCCGCAGCCGCACAGCCCCCCACCATCGGCCCGTCCTGCTGGACCATCTCCCCTGCCATCATCACCAAAGAACCCGCACTGGCCAGCCCTGATACACCCGAGACCGACCAGGCGGCCGCCCTCACCACGCGCTGATAGGGACAGTCCACAGCATCGTGCGCCATCACAGAACACCTTTCATCCACCCCCGGCATTCCCGAAATCAGGGAAAGGGGTACCCATGCGAGAAATCAGGATTTGATCGAACCTCGGCCGACCGCCAAGCCGGCACTTCACCGCTCCGAGCCCCCGATCGGAGAAGCACGATACACGCTCGGGAACGCAAATATCGGTGGAATGGAATTCACCGTGGGGCGGCACTCCAGGCGCCGCCCCACGGGCCGCGCGTCATATCACAACGGCATCGGATCGATGTCGCAGTTGGCCCGCTCGCGGGCGCGGGTCTGCACGGTCGCGGGGTGCGGTGCCGTCTGGGCGGAGTTCCGCCGCGGCTCGTCCAGGACCCGCTCCATACGTGCCAGGGCATCCGCCCGCAGCGCCTCGCTCTCGGCCTCCTCGCCGAGGGCGAACAGGTCCAGGGAGAGGTTGGCCGCGCCCACGAGCGTCGTCGGATGGTCCTCGCCCAGCCTCGTCCGGCACAGCTCCAGCGTCCTGCGGCCCAGTTCACAGGCCTCGGACACCCGCCCAAGGGCGCTCAGATCGCTCGCCAGATTGATGGCACAGGCCAGAGCCATCGGATGGCTCGCCCCGAGCCGTCCGGTCAGGGACTCCAGTGCCGCCTGGTCCAGCTCCTTGGCCTCCTCCCCCCGGCCCAGCAGCCGCAGGGTCACCGCGAGGTCGACATCGGCCGCCAGCACGTGCGGATGATGGGGCTGGAACAGCGTCCGGAACCGTTGCGACGTGGTCTTGCCCAGCTCCCGTGCCGCCTCCAGGTCCCCGTTGTGCCGCAGGGCCACCGACAGCGCGAGTGCCGCCGTCAGGGCCTCCGGGTGCATGTCGTCGTAGCGGCGGACGAACTGGTTGTACGCCTCGCGCGCCATGTCCAGCGCGGCGGAGTGGTCCCCCTCCTTGCGGCAGGCCTCTCCCAGCTGGCGGAGGGTCCCCAGCGTCGAGGGGTTGCCGGCTCCGAACTCGGCCCGGAAACCGTCGACGACCCCCTGCTGCCTGGACCGCGCTCCGACGTAGTCACCGGTCTCGCGCACGTCGATGGCGATGCTGCCCTCGGTGATCAGGGACTGCTGGTGATCACGGCCGAACAACCGCGTTTTCATCTCGTGCGTGTGCTCGTCCAGTTCCAGCGCCCGCTGGAACTCCCCGACCAGCCGCAGACTCACCCCGAGGTTGTGCGCGGTGCTCAGCGTCGTCGGGTCGTCCTCGCCGAAGGCGCGGCGCGCCCGGTCGTAGGCCATCTCGTCCAGCTCGGCACCGGCGGCGAAGTCCCCCTGCACCCGTCGTACGGCCGCCTCCAGCATCAACGTCTCCAGAGCGTCCTCGCGGATGTCCTCGCGGCCCTGCGGCGCTGTGCGGGCGTAGACGCCCTTCATCCGGGCTACCAGCTCCGAGGCGTCGTCGTAGCGGCCCACCTTCAGGTAGAGGAAGCCGAGCCACCACGCCATCAGAAGCGCCTGCTGGTCCTCCTCCCCGAACTTGCGCTCCCAGGTCTGCCAGGCCTGCTCCGTGAACTCGAGTGCCACCTTGTGGTCGCCCCAGTACCAGAGGTACTTGGCGACGTTCATCACCAGTTCCCGCACCCACGGCTGATCCGACTCGACGGCGCCGGAGGCGATGACATGGCCGTACAGCTCGGCGTACCGCGGCCAGTTCGCGGGCTGGTTGGGGCCCTTCGGGTCGGAGGCGGCCAGCAGGGTGTGGGCGCCGTTACGCATGCGGGTCTGTTCGTCGGGTGTCATACGGTTGATCAATACCGCCTGAACCAGCCGGTGCATCTCGATCGAGTTCGTGCGGTGGTCTATCCGGGCTAGTGAGTAGCGGTTGATCTCTCGTACGGCGCGTGCGAGCCGCATGGGGTCGTTCAGGGCGCGGTCGAGATCGGGGTCGATGCTGCCTCCGCCGAGGCCGGAGAAGATGGACCGGGAAATGGGGTCCGGCGCGAAGTAGGAGCACAGCTGCAGCAGCCGCAGCGCGGTCGGACTGCGCGTCTGCAGATGGTCGAGGGAGACGTTCCAGGCGGCCGCCACGGGCAGCTGGTAGTCCGGGGGCGGAGAGACCTCCAGCAGTTCACTGCGCTTGTGCTCGAACAGGCGGAGGTACTCCGACACGGGCATGCCGGTCTCTCCACGCCAGGCGGCGGCCTGCTCCAGAGCCAGCGGCAGGTCGCCGAGGGCCTCGGCCAGGCGGTCCGCCTCGCCGTCGTCGAGGTCGCCCCCGGCCGGTCCGGAGCGCCGCAGCAGTTCCTTGCTCTCCGCCCGGGTGAAGACGTCCACCTCCAGGGAGTGCCCGTGGCCGCTCACACTCCAGCGACGGTTGCGCGAGGTGACGAGGATGGTGCCACTGCCACCGGTCGTGGCGGGGAAGTACTCGCGGACCCGCTCGGGATCGTCGGCGTTGTCGAAGATGAGCAGCCACCGGGAGTACGGCCGCCCCTCGCGCAGCGCCTCGCGCACCGCGGGACCGGCGATATTGGCCTCGGCGCTGGTGCTCAGGCCGAGCCGCTGGGCGAGCTCCACCAGCGCTTGGCCGATCTTGCCGGGGCGCTCGGCGGGAATCCACCACACGATGTCGTACTCGGACTGGTGGCGGTACGCGTACTCGATCGCCAACTGGGTCTTGCCGACACCGCCCATCCCGTGCAGAGCTTCGGGGAGCACGGTGGTCATACCCTCCCGCAGGCGTTCGCTCAGTCGCTCCAGAAGGTCCACACGGCCGGTGAAGTTCGGGTTGCGCGGCGGGATGTTCCCCCAGATGCGCGGCTGCGTCGATCGCCCGCCCTCCACCGCGGGCTGCTGCGTGGTCGCCATCGCCGTCGCTCCTTCTGAAGATGTCCGGGCCCCGGTGGGCCTGCTTTCGACAGGGTGGGCACTACCGCCCGATCCCTTGCTCAGGCTGACGGTGTTCTGTCGGTCGTAGGTCCGCAGTGCCTGTCCCAGCCGCTCGGCGCGCCGCAGAAAGCGCCCGGACAGAGCGCGCAGAGCGGCAAGTTCAACGCGCAGGAACGCCACGTTGCGCCGGGTCACGGGTGGCACTTCGGCCGCCTCGAACAGGTCGTCGGCGGCGGGCAGGACCGGATCGTCGCCCTCGTGGACCTGCGTGAGCAGCTTGCGCACGTCGTGCAGCACACGAGCGGTGTCCCTGCGGCGGGCCAGCGCCAATAACTCCTGGCGGATGTTCGGACCGAAGGCGAAGGCCACACCGGCCGCACGCTCGGCGTCCGTGCCCGCGGGCCGCACGAGTCCGCTCATCAGCAGCTCGGTGAGGTGCGCCGGACCGGCGCCCGGCACGGAGGCGGTCACGGCCCGCATCGCCGGAAGAGTCAGTGGCGCCGCCGCGAGCCTGGTGGCCAGTGCGAACGCGGTGGGAGAGGCGGCGGCACGGAACTGCGAGATCCGCTCCCAGGGCGGCACAGCGCTGGCGGGATCGGGCACGTCCTCGATCCACGGCACCGCCCGCGCGGCGTCCGCCCGCCGCTTCCAGCCGCGGGCACGGACGCCCGATGTCTCCAGCCAGTCGCGGGAGCGCCCGGCCACCAGGTCGGCCCAGCCCGACAGGGAGCGCTCGGTCAGCTCCAGAACGGGGACGGGCACCACACCCTCACGCGCGGCGGGGTCGTCGACGGGTTCGAGCGGGGAGGTGCGCAGTTCCCAACGAAGGGAGGCATTCGGTGCCCAGGGGTGCTCGGCGAGCAGCCCCATGCGGTGGACGTCCAGGCCGGTGCGGAACCACAGTCGCTGCGGCAGCAGATGCAGGATCGCCAGCGGCTCGCTCCGTCCGAGTTCACGTAGCAGTGGTAACACCGCGTCCGACCGCCAGCCCGCGGCGAGTCCGTCGGTCAGCACCAGCACCACCCGGCGCCCGGAGCCGGCGGGCGGGAGATGCTCGTGCTCCAACCGGATCCGTTCCGGCTCGGTGTCGTCCGAACTCAGCAGCCGTAGCGTGGTGACCTCGCCCAGCCGCTCGTCGCGGGCAAGTGCCTCGGCCAGACGGCCGACCGTCTCGTCCCAGACCCGCATGGTCACGTGGTCGTCCAGGACGAGCAGCACACCGGGGCGCGTAGGCGAATCCGATCGCTCCAGTTCGCTCAGGGTCCGCACCACCACATCGACTGACGTCATGTCAGATTCTGATGCCGGTACCGGGCGTGGGCCGTGGTCACACTGCATGAGCGCTCTCAGAGCGTCCGGGGATGCCGGAGGGCGAGAGGAGGGACGGAGGAGGCACCGAAGAGGAGTCCCGCAGTCCGCGGGCATGCGTGACATCCACGTGCCAAGACTGGCAGCGGTCCGCGTACCTTGCAACATGGGACACAAGCCACAAACCACCGTGCCACGAGGGGCGGCGCGCACGCATCTCGGCGGCGTTCCCACCCCCCGGGTGAGCCAAGAACCCGTGGACCTCACCCCCTCTGCCGCGCAGCGATCGCACACTCCACGACCGCATGCCGCACGGCACGGCAGGCTACGCCGGCCCGGGCGGGCTCGGCTTGCGCTCCGGATCGTCGAGCAGGATGGCCAGATGGCGTCCGACATGCTGCCCCCAGCCGCCCGGGCCGAGGGCCAGCGCCTCCTTGCGCCACTTTCCGACACGCTCGGCCAGACTGCCCAGCCCCCGGTCCTCCAGGATCTCGCCGATGGCGTCCTGGAACGCCGGGTCGGAGCAGTCGTTGCGGTGCCAGATCATCGCGGGCACCCCGGCCCGCAGCCCGGCGAGGACCTCGCTGCGTCCGGTGCCCGAGTCATCGCCGGGCGGCTCGCTGAGCACCAGGCACACCGCACGGAGGTCTTCCTTGAGTTCACGCTCCAGGTGGAAGAAGTACGCCCCGTCCTCCTCAGGGCGGCTCCAGTGCGGATGGCTGTCCGCCGGGCGTTCCCGCAGCTGGCGCCACTTGTTGTGCCAGGGCCGATGCCAGGCGGCCCGCTGCAACCGCTCCAGGCTGCGCACCACGACCGGGTAGTCCAGGGCAAGTGGTGTGGGAGAAGAGGAATCAGACTCCTTGGACCACCACTCGACCGGCTCGTTGAGCAGTTCCCACGGCAGGACGAATTCGAGGATCACCGGCTGCCGCAGATCGGCCCACTTCTCCTCGACGTCCTCGATGAGCCGCTCCACCGCCGCCGGCAGCTCTTCCCTGGTCAGGCGAACGGTCTCGCCGCGCACGGGATGCCAGCCCTCCGAGTCGGACTGACGCCAATGCGAGAGGTGGTAGTGATTCGCCTCGACCCGGTCCGGCTCGAACTGCATGAGCAGATACGCCGGTACCAGGGAGGGGGCCGGCTGCAGGAACTCCGAGTGCTGCCAGTCCGCCAGCAGGTCGGCCACGCCCAGGTCCGTGGCCGTGGCGCGATTGAACCGGCGCAGCACTTCGGCGGCGTCGGGTCGGCCCTCCTCGACGAACCGGTCGGCGGCGAGCGCGAGGAAGGCCATGCTGGGCGGAAGTTCGCCGACCGGGGCGTTCTCGCCCGCCAGCCGCAGGAAGACCTGCCACGCCGTCTGGCACCACACAGGCAGCTCCTGCACCCGTGAACGGCTCGCGCGCCGCGTCATCGCGGCCAGGTCCGAGGACGGCAGGGACGACAGAACGGGCCGCAGCTCGCCGAGGTCGGCGTGGTTGAAGAAGTCGACGGCCTCCCACTCGTCCACGAGCGGCCACAGCGCGGCAACCGTCACCGACTGCTGCTCCACGTACTCCAGCGACCGTACGAGGCAGGCCAGGCCGTCGCCCACCTCGGTGCATCTCTTCACCACATGCAGCAACCAGGGCCGCAGCCGGTCACTGCCGAAGGGCTCCACGGGGGAATCCAGTTCGTCGGCGAGTATCTCCCGCCATAACTCCCGGCTGCCCGCCTGGTTCACCGTGGCCGAACCCTGGAGGGTATCCACGATGGAGACAACCAACCTGTTGCGAACCCGCTCCGGATTACGCACCCGCCCTGCCACCCCGTTACCTCCAGACAGCCGCCAAGACGCCCTGATGGTGCCGACCAGGGTACGGCCGACGCATCGGGCGCGGCAGGAAGTCGGCCATGCCTGGCCAACGTTGCCCGCGGGGTCGCCAGGTGTGCTGCCCCGGGACGTCGGTGACACGACCTAGGACACCGCGACCGCCTTCAGGTCCTGTGCGACCGCCTCCCCCAACATCCCCGCGTCTCCCGCACGCAAGTGGCTGACGACGGTCAACGTGTAGGCGTCGCCGGTGTGGACGAGGCAGAGGTTCGCCGTGCCCGGCGGTGAGAGCTGCGGCAGCGGCACGACCCGCGAGAGCGGACGGCCGAGCAGGTGGCTGGGGTTGTCCCGCCACTTGAAGGCCGTGCACAGACTCGTGGTCACCTCGGGACGCGCCAGGCTCCTGGCCATCACCCCGGCCAGCCACGGCACGGCACGGGCGACGGCCTGCAGCGTGGGGAGGATCGCACGGTGGGCGTCGCTGCGGTGCTGGAACGCCGCGACCAGTTCCTGGCAGGCGCGCAGGCGGGCGACCGGGGACTCGGTGTCGACGGGCAGCGGGACGCGCAGCGCGGTGACGCCGTTGCCGAGCCGCCGGGCGTGGTCGCGGGTGCGCAGGTCCACCGGCACGGTGGCGTACAGCGGGGCCGGTCCGGTGGGCCAGGCGCTCAGCGGCCCGTAGCAGGAGCGCAGGGCGCCGGCGTACGTGCTCAGCAGCAGTTCGTTGAGCGTGGCCCCGCGCCCGTCGGCCGGCTGTCGACGGGCCGCGCGCATCACCTGCGGGTCGAGTTCGACGACGGCCACCGACGGCCGCGCCTCGCCGGCGGGGACCACGGGCAGGCGCTGACCGAGAGCCCTGACGCGACGCAACTCCCCACCGACACCGCGCGGACCGACGCGGGGCCGCTGCCGCGCCGTCGCGGACGGGTGTGCCGCGCCCGGTCCGGGAGTGCCGAGCGGTACGGCGTCGTCCATCAGCAGCCGGAAGAGGGTCTCCAAGGACCGGCCGTCCAGCAGGGCGTGGTGGCCGAGCAGCACCACGGCGAGCGGGGTGACCAGCAGCCGCCACGGGGGGAGACCGGGTGGCAACGAACGCCTGACACCGTCGGAGAGCAGCGCTTCCAGGTCCTGGTCCGTGGCGGTGATGTGCGCGCCGGGATCGAACGACGGGGCCGCCCTCCACCGGTGGCCGCACAGCACCCGGGGCCCTCTCGGTGGCTGGACGACCAGGCTCATCCGCTCCAGTGCGCCCCACCGCTCGCGCACCCGGGACCGCACCTGCCCCAGGTCGAGCGGCCCCCCGGGAAACATCGCGGCGATGCCGATGGTCCCCGGCATCCCGTTGCGCAGGTGCCCTTCCTCGACCGCCGTCAGCCTCATGCTCCGCAGCCTCCTTCGGTGCTCAGCCGTGGGGTGAATCGAACACGACACAGGCGTTGTGGCCGCCGAAGGCGAAACTGTTGCTGATCACCGGACCGTTGGGGATCTTGCGCGGTTCGGCGGTGACCACGTCGATGTCGCACCGGGGGTCCAGCCGCGTGAGCGACGCCGTCGGCGGCGCGAGCCCTTCCCGTACGGACAGGACCGTGATCACGGCCTCCAGCGCTCCCGCCACGCCCAGCCCGTGCCCGGTCACCGACTTGGAAGCGGTGACCGGGACCCTCGCGGGCCCGAACAGGGCGGCGAGGGCCCGCGCTTCGGCGAGGTCGTTGAGTTCGGTGCCGGTGCCGTGCGCGTTGACATGGGTGACGGCGTCGGCCGTCGTACCGGCATCGGCGAGCGCCTGCTCCATGCACGCCCGCGCGCCCGCACCGTCCGGATGGGGAGCGGTGAGGTGGTGCGCGTCGGAGGTGCGCCCGTACCCGGTCAGCATGGCGTGGATCCGGGCACCCCGCGCCCGGGCCAGGTCCAACCGCTCCAGCACCAGGAACGCCGCCCCTTCGGCGAGGACGAACCCGCGCCGGTCGATGTCGAACGGCCGTGAGGCGGCGGCCGGTTCCGCGCACTCGGTGACCATCGCACCGGCCCGCCCGAAGGCCAGCGCCGTCGTGGGAGTCAGCGGACTGTCATGACCGCCCGCCACCACCACGTCCGCGCACCCGGACCGGATCATCTGCAGCGCCTCCCCGACCGCGTGCGTGCCGGAGGCGCAGGCGGTGGAGATCGTCAGACTGGGACCCGTGATCCCGAGCCGGGCGCTGACCCAGTACGCCCCCGCGTTGTGCATCAGCCGGGGCGCGTACAGCACGTCGGGGTGCCCGATGCCGTTCTCCTGGCTGATCACACCGCCGTACCCGGTGCCGGTGACCACCGCCCGCCGGTCGGACGCGCCATGCAGTCCCCCGGCGTCCTCCACGGCGTCCACGGCCGCGCACACCGCCATCTGCACCGAACGGTCGGCCCGCCGCACCTCCTTGGGCGAGAGGTAGCCGGCCGGGTCGAAGCCGGTCATGGCGGACGCCGGGTACACGACGGTGCCCTCGTCGTCGAAGGCGTGCAGCGAGATCGCCGTACGGCTCTGCAGGAGGCTGTCCCACAGCGCCTGCGGAGTCGCTCCGGCCGCACAGCGGACGCCCAGTCCCGTGACGGCGACGGCGGGTCGGCGGCTCATCGGGCGAGGGTGCTGCGGGGCTCGGGGGCGCGCAGCCGCACGATGAGGTCGGCGACGTCACCCACGGTGGACACCCCGCTCTTGTCGGTGCCCCTGAGCGACACCCCGAACAACTCCTCGGACGCCGCTTCCAGTTCGGTGATGTCCAGGCTGTCGGCTCCGAGGTCGGCGACCAGCCGGGCATGCGGCACGACCGCCTCCGGCGGCACCGACATCACCCGCGCGCAGAGCGGGCGCAGCGCTTCCCATACGTCGCCGTGTTCCACATCCATGCAACTGCCTCCATCTCCTGGTGCCGTCAGGGCCGGCTCACCGCGACGGCGTCGCCGCCATAGCCCATGTCTCGAACTCCGTGACGACCGCTTCGGCGAGCCGACCCGCGTCGTCCGGTCGCAGGTTGCACACCACGGTGAGCGTGAACGTGTCCCCCGCCTGTGCCAGCGCGAAGCTGGCGGTGCCGGGGTGCTGCAGGGGCGGCAGCCCCACCGTGCGCACCAGCCGGCGCCCTTCGAAGGTGCTCTTCCCGCCGGGCCACTTCATGGCTGTGGTCGCGGTCGCCGCGAAGCACGAGCGGCGACCGCGACCGGTCAGCAGCCTGGTCACCCAGGGCCCCGTCCGCCGAACCGCTTCTGCAGTGGGAAACAGCACGCCGGCGTGGGCGGCGGCCCGCTCGGGGACGGTGGCCATAGCGGCCTGGCAGGCGCGCAGCCGCGCCACGGGGCCGTCCACGTCGACGGGCAACGGCACCCGGACGACCGTGAGCGTGTTGCCCAGTTCCCTCGGATTGGCCCGGGTACGCAGGTCGCACGGGACGGCCGTGTACACGGGTTCCTCCCGCTGCCGCCAGCGCCGCACCGGCCCGTACTCGGCCCGCAGCGCTCCGGCGACCGCGCCCACCAGCAGTTCGTTCAGTGTCGCGCCACGGCCGTCGGCGGGCTGCCGGCGGGCGGATCGGACGGTGTCCGCGGGCAGTTCGCACACCGCGACCGAGGAGCACGTCCCCTGCGGCGAGGGCATCGGGAGGGCCTGCCCGGCGGCCGCCATCAGTCTCAGCTCCCTGCCCGCCGCGCGCAGCCCGGTACGGGTGAGCGACGCCGACCGCCCCGGCTGCCGCACCGTCGCGGGACTGTCCATCAGCGAACGCATCAACGTCGCCAAGGAGCGTCCGTCGAGCAGTACGTGCTGGGCGACGAGGGCCAGGGCGAACCCGCCGCCGTGCGTCGTGTCCGGGACCACCGACAACCGCCAGGGCGGCACCGCACCGTCGAGCGGCCGGTCCACGCTCACCGCCCACAGGTCGTCCAACTTGCTGTCGGCCACGCCGACATGCACGGCGGGATCGAACGGCCCCGGCACCGTCCAGCGCGCCCGGCCACGCCGCCCCGTACCGACGTCGCCCGGACCTCCGTCGAGCACCCGGCTCATCCGCTCCAGACCGGTCCACCGCTCGGCGACCCGCGCCCTGACCCGGTCCACGTCGGGCTGCTCACCGCAGAACACCGCCGCCAGGCCGATCACTCCCGGGCATCCGTTGAGCAACAGCATCTCGTCGGCGCAGGACAATCTCATGCGACAGGTCGCCCACCCTTCCTGATAACGAGATCACCCTACACGCAGGGTCACGAAGGTTCACTCACCGTACATGGGTCAACAGTCCGACGCCCGCCCCGTGGTGGAGCGGGCGTCGGACCGAACGCTGTGCCGCGTTACCGCAGCGCCTGGCTGTTGCAGCCCATGTCCGAACCGAGGTGGCTGGGCTGCGCACCCGGGGAGCCCTCACCGTTCAGCAGGTTGCCCGCAAGGCCGTTGACGAGGCCGACGCTGCCGAGGACGTCGATGTTCATGTCGTGCGAGCGGCACTCGATGCCCTGGGTGATGTCGAGGTCGTGGGCACCCGCCTCACCGTGCGCGACGGCGGTGCCGACGCCGAACGAACCGACACTGCCGAGGACGGCGCCCACGAGGGCCACCTTCTGAAGCTTGCGCATTTCCTTCTCCGTTGGTCGAGCAGATCTGTTGTGCAGCAGATCGAGGGGAACGGTGGACAATTACGGGCCGTCAGCCCAGCCGCGGCAGACCCAACTGGCCCACGGGCGGAGCCTGGACCTGGCCGAGGCCGAGCCCCGGCACCTGCGGCGGTCCGGCCGGCGTGAGCAGCGGGTTGATGAGGGGGTTCACCTGCGGGTTCACCTGCGGGTTCACCTGCGGGGCGACCCGCGGCGGGGGCTCCGGGTTGAAGACCTGGGGAGCGTTGACCTGGGGGGCGACCTGCGGCATCACCTGCGGCGCCGTCTGCGGGGTGACCTGCGGCACGACCTGCGACACCGGCGACTGGGGAGCGGCCTGCGCACGCGGCGCGTTGGAGGCCTCCGCCATGCCGCCCGACGACGCCGAGGCGGAGGCGTAACCGGCCTGCGGCGCGGACGCCGGAGCGGGCGCGGGGGCCGGGGCGGGAGCCGCGTAGTGGGGCGCCGGCTGCGGGTGCGGGCGCGGAGCGCTGACCTGCGCGACACCCGTCGAACGAGCCTCCGCCGTGGCCTGCTGGGGCGCCGGGTGGTGCGGAGCGGGCGCGGGGGCCGCGTACTGGGGCGGCGCGTACTGGGGGGCGGGTGCCGCGTACTGGGGCGGCGCGTACTGGGGGGCGGGTGCCGCGTACTGGGGCGCCGCGTACTGCGGAGGGGGCGCCGGGGCCGCGTACTGAGGCGCCGGATACTGCGGACCCGGCGCCGGAGCGCCGCTGTACCCGACGGGATATTCGGTGGCCTCGCTCACGCCGGCACCGATGGCGGTCAGACCGCCGGCCGCTGCGACGACGAGCGCGGCCTTGTGAAGCTTGCGCATGGAACCCTCGGCCCTTCATTACCTGTACAGGGAATCCGGTGTATTCAGTGCAGTCTTGCGTGCGCTCAGTCTGATATTCGTACTGTGCCCTTACAGGGGTAATGCCTGAGCTGTCATGTGGACTTCACGCTGGAGCGACAGCGAATCCCGTAGCCCCTCTCTGACTCCTGATCGCTGCCCTCTCCCCGCTGGCAACGACATTTCAGGGGGCAGGTCACGGGACAGGAAAGCCCATCACTCCATTGCCATCGATCGGATAAACGGCTCTGCGGACTTGTCATCCCGTCAAGTGGGTGCGATCGAGGCGCACTTCTCATGGTTGATGATTAACACCCTCTGGCAAACGGGTGACCACACCCCGACTCACGTGACCGACGCCGCAGTCGTCTCGTTCCCCACGGGTCAGAGCAATGGCTCACAGCACTTCCACACGTTCCATGCCAGGTCAACGAAGGGCCGAGTTTCCATGCGCAAGCTCCACCACGTCGCGCTCGTCGTCGCAGCAGCCAGCGGTCTGTCAGCCATCGGTGCCGGCCCCAGCGTCGCCGACGCTCCCGCCGCCTACAACGGTGGCCACCCGGCCCCCGTCGGACAGCAGGACGCCCAGGCGCACTCGTGGACCCGCTCGCAGGCTTCCGTGCAGAGCTCCAACGGGCCGGGCATGCGCCAGGCGGCACCGGCCCCCCAGCGCGGCGCCGAGGTGAGCCCGCAGCTCAACCCCCAGCTGAGCCCGCAGATCAGCCCCCAGATCAGCCCTCAGCAGGCGCCGCAGTCGGACCCGCTGAGCCAGGCCAACCTCTTCCGCCCCTACCAGGAGTGCAGCCCGCAGTCCCTGCTCAACGCCAACGTCCCGGTCGCCGCTCTCGGTGCCGCCGACGCCCGCGGTGTCGACTGCGACCAGGCCAACAGCCAGGCGAACTCCGCCGCCAGCGCCCGCGCGACCAGCTGACAAAGCACAGGCGCGCCGCACACGTACATCACGCACATACGCAACACGCGTGCGCAAAATCGGCGCGTCGCTAAGACATATCGGATATTTCGTATTAATCTCTGGTGACTGTACGAAGTCGATCCCTTACGGGTCGCAACCACACCTCACTCCACCGGAGATGACATGCACAAGCTTCGCAAGGCTGCCGTCCTGGTCGCCGCTCTCGGCAGCGTCGGACTTCTGAGCGCCGGTACCGCCACGGCCCAGGGCCTCGACGGCCACGGCGGCAAGGGCGGGGACAAGGTCAGCGTCCTGCAGAGCTCCAACTGCAAGTCGCACGACCTGAACCTCGACGTGCTGGGCCAGGTCGGCATCCTCAACGGCCTGCTGGGCAACGGCCTCAACGGCGAGGGCAACGCCGGTGGCCAGGACACCCACCTCGGCTCGTCCATGGGCTGCAACAACAGCGCGTTCTGAACGCCTGACGGTCGCACAGCCGACTGACGGCACAAAAGAAAGTCCCGGCGCCGAGCCGCAAGTCCGGCGCCGGGACTTCTTTTTGTGCCCTGACCCAGCCGAGCCGCACCTTTTCAGGCCATCGGCCAAGACGGTGAGACCGATTCGTAATTCGGCGTGCCGCATATTGCTTCGCAATACTTCTTATTAGCCTCCGTAAACGTACGAAGTCGATCTGTTACAGATCGCACCACTCCACTCCACCGGAGATGACATGCACAAGCTTCGCAAGGCCGCCGTGGTGGTCGCCGCTCTCGGCAGCGTCGGACTCCTGAGCGCCGGCGTCGCGCAGGCCGACCAGGGCGGCTACGGCTCGCACGGCCGGGGCAAGGGCGGCACCTCGTTCAGCGTCCAGCAGAGCACCACCTGCAGGTCGCACGACGCCAACGCCTCGATCCTGGGTCAGGTCGGCATCGCGAACGGCCTGGGCGGCAACCTGCTGAACGGCGAGGGCAGCCCGGGCGCGCAGGAGACGTCGCTGGGCTCGACCATGGGCTGCAACAACGCCGTCGGCAAGTAACACCGAAGACAGCCTTCCACCCGGTGCCCGGCCTGAGGCCGGGCACCGGGCTTTTACCCGCGGGTCCACCGCCGACAAATGACCCGGAAATGCCGGACCCGAATCGATCCCCGATTCGGGTCCGGCATTTTCCCGCTCGTCCTCAGAACTTGAACTTGGGCAGCTTGTAACCCTTGGGCAGCTTGGTCTTGTTCGAGCAGTCCACAACCGGCCCGGAGTCCGTCGAACCGTCGTTCAGCAGGTGCCCCTCCGGAAACGTGAAGCGCGGCCGCTCGGTCGTCTCGCAGTCGTGCTTCTGCTTGACGACATAACCGCCGCGCTTGTCCTTGCGGATGGTCTCGCTCTTCTTGATGCAGACGATGTCACCCTGGGCGGAGATCGTGCACGCGCCCTTGTCGTCATCGGCGTGCGCCTGCGCCGCACCGCCGTAGACCAGGGCGAGAGCCCCGATGAGGCTGGAGACGGTTGCGATCTTCTGTCGACCGATCATGTGCTGCGTCCTTTGCAATCTAGGCCCGGACGCCCGCGCCGTCGACCGGCGCCCGCCCGAGCCTTGGAGAACACTGACGCAGCCCGGACGCGCACCCTGATGGGTCTGCCGCGCGTCCGGGCTGCCGTTGCTAAGGGTCCGAGGAACGTTGATGCGCCTGCCGTGAATACGCCCTAGAGGGCCGGCCGTGGTGCGGAGTGCGAAGTCACCCGCTCCGCGACCGTCACGACGACAATCACAGTGCCCTGAAACTCGCGCATCGAGTCCTCGGCGCTTTGTTACTTGGCGACGTAAGGAGCGGAGTACTCGCCGTAGCCGTACTCAGGAGCGGCGGCCTTGGGGGCAGCCTCCGGAGCGGCCTGCGGAGCGGCCTCCGGCGCGGCGTGCGGAGCAGCCTTCGACTTGTCGTCGGCCGGAACGCCCCACGTACCCACGGCGTTGGCCGTCGAGGTGGCGACCGCGGTGACGTTCTGGGCGTTGAGGTCGTCGTCCTCGTGGGCGAAGGCGGTGCCGGCGCCGATACCGAAGGCGGACAGCCCCGCGACCGCAGCGGCTACGACGGCAACACGCTGAAACCTGCGCATAGTTTGACCCTTTCTTCCCGGGCACGAAGCCCTGGCTGACTACTTAATGTGAGCATATACACGCAATCCGTAGCAATTTGGGACCTTTACCCTTCTCCGTGTCGTGTCGGCCCATGCCAAGGAACCCTTTCGTCCGTCCCGTCACGGGCCTCGAAGGGAATGCGGAAGCCGGTGCCGCGGCCATGCCGCGGCCGCCCTTCTCCCTTGAGGGGAACGACGATTGCCCGAGGGTGGGTAACGGGCAGCCGGCGGCCGTCACCCGTTTGCCGACGCCGGTGGATCCGAGCGTCGAGAACGCAGAAACAGCGGAGGCCGGACCGGTCGAGCCGGTTCCGGCCATCCGCTGCTTGAGAGGGGGGCAGGGCGCGTCGAGAGCTACACCCTGGGGCTGCCCAGCAGACGCGAGAGAGCACTGACGTTGTCGCTGCTCGTGTCGGCGGCCGGCGCCGGGGCCGCGGGCGTCACGTCGGTGCAGGTGATGTGGGGGCCGATCCGCGTCTGTCCGCTGGACAGCAGGCCGGGAGCGGGCAAGGTCAGGGGCTGCGTGGGCTGGCAGGTCACCGAGCGGCGCAGGGCGATGTCCTCACCCTCGGGCACCTGGCCCACGATCCGCTGGGTGCAGACGATGTTGCCCTGGGCGTCGGGGGCGCACCCGCCCGGGTTCGCCATGGCGTGAGCCTGGGTGACACCGATACAAGTCATGGCGAGGCCACCGAGAAGTGCTGTGACGGCCGCGATCTTCTTTCCGTTGAACATGTGTTGCGTCTCCTTCTGTGAGGGGTGCCCGGGCACCGGGCGCCGCGAACCGCCGCGCCAGGGCCTGGGAAGTCGGAGATACGGGCCCCGCGCCCCACCGGCGTCCGGGAGGTTCGGGACCGTTTCGCTTTACGAAGTGAAGGACTGACCTGCTGTGTGGCGCTGTCCGAGGTGGCCACAACCGCTCATCGCCGCACCGGAGTTCAGGACATGGACGGGCCCCTTCGGGGGTGACCCCGAAGGGGCCCGCGGAAGGCGTCGCGCACGACTACGCCGCCGACCTCAGCCCGTGAAGGCGTTGTTGAACTGACCGCAGGTGGTGTCGAACGTCTCGGAGAGACCCAGCACGGCGATCGGGAGGCTGCCCTCGGCCACCGTCTGCGGGCTGCACTCCTGGTAGGGGCGGTAGAGGTCGGTCTTGCTCGGCGCCTTCTCGTACGCGACACCGGTGCCCGCACCGATGGCGGAAAGGCTGCCGGCCGCCGCCGCGACGATCATGACCTGGTGGAGCTTGCGCATGGAACCCTCGGTTTTCATGACAAATACATTGAGGCTGATTGCCTACCGTGACGGAACGAACACTAGCAGTAGCGGAGCGGTTGCATGCCGGTCCATGTCCCGTGTCCCTTGGGGGACATGGGGTGCGGGAGGGAGTGGGAAAAAAACGTGCGGGGCGGTGTCGTCGACACCGCCCCGCCTCGGAGAGCCCCCTGTCGGATTCGAACCGACGACCTGCTGTTTACAAGACAGCCGCTCTGGACCAGCTGAGCTAAGGAGGCCTGCGCGCGCCGGCTCGGGCACGCGCCCGTGCAGTGTACCCAGGTTCCGAGTCGGCCCCGTCGAAAATTTCCGCGAAGTTCACATGCCTTTAGGTACTGACAGACCAGGCGAACGCCAGGTACCGTCCAGAGCCAGTCCGCATGTGTGGACTAAACCAACCACCTTCCTACAACGGATCGTCCGGCACGTTCCTGCCGGTAGAAGGGGGCCCATTCACCATGGCCACTGTCTCGTTCGACAAGGCGACCCGGATCTACCCGGGCACCGAGAAGCCCGCCGTTGACGCGCTCGACATCCACATCGAGGACGGAGAGTTCCTCGTACTGGTCGGCCCGTCCGGCTGCGGCAAGTCCACCTCGCTCCGCATGCTCGCCGGGCTGGAGGACGTCAACGGCGGCGCCATCCGCATCGGTGACCGCGATGTCACGCACCTGCCGCCGAAGGACCGGGACATCGCCATGGTGTTCCAGAACTACGCGCTGTACCCGCACATGACCGTCGCCGACAACATGGGCTTCGCGCTCAAGATCGCCGGCGTCAACAAGGCGGAGATCCGCAAGAAGGTCGAGGAGGCCGCGAAGATCCTCGACCTCACCGAGTACCTGGACCGCAAGCCGAAGGCCCTCTCCGGTGGCCAGCGCCAGCGTGTCGCCATGGGTCGCGCCATCGTGCGTGAGCCGCAGGTCTTCCTCATGGACGAGCCGCTGTCCAACCTGGACGCCAAGCTCCGTGTGTCGACCCGTACGCAGATCGCGTCGCTGCAGCGGCGGCTCGGGATCACCACCGTCTACGTCACCCACGACCAGGTCGAGGCCATGACGATGGGTGACCGTGTGGCGGTCCTCAAGGACGGTCTGCTCCAGCAGGTCGACACCCCGCGCAACATGTACGACCGCCCCGCCAACCTCTTCGTCGCCGGCTTCATCGGCTCCCCGGCCATGAACCTGGTCGAGGTCCCGATCACCGACGGCGGTGTGAAGTTCGGCAACTCGGTCGTGCCGGTCGACCGCGACGCGCTTTCCGCCGCCACCGACAAGACCGTCACCGTGGGTGTCCGCCCGGAGCACTTCGACGTGGCCGGCCCGGACTCCGACCAGGGCCTCGCGGTCACCGTGAACGTGGTGGAGGAGCTCGGCGCCGACGCGTACGTCTACGGCACCGCCAAGGTCGGCGGCGACGACTCCAAGGACCTCGTCGTCCGCGTCAGCGGCCGTGACGTCCCGGAGAAGGGCAGCACGCTGCACGTCGTCCCGCGCTCGGGCGAGACCCACGTGTTCTCGACCTCCACGGGTGAGCGGCTCTCCGACTGAGGCGGCGCCCGGGGGCGACCACAGGAGGCACAACCCCGGATAATTCACCCAGGTTGACGAAGAGGGCCCCGCACGCTGCTGCGGGGCCCTCTTCCGTGTCGATAAATACCCCGGCAGATCGGGTCATTTCGAGCGCTGTACGTCAACACGTCGCCGGGCGCAGGCGTCAGTTCATCCCCCGAAACGGTGACCAAATGTCGCCATATCAGCACTGAACGCTACCCTCACTCGCGTGAAGCACTCCACCACCCAACAGACACGACGCGGCCACCGGGGCCCCGCCCGCCAGCTCGGCCGCACGCTCGCCCTCGTCCTGCCCGTCGTCCTGGTGCTCTCCGGGACCCTCGCGGTCACCCGGGTCAACTGGTCGGGGAACCCCTCGGACTCGGTGCTCACCGCGACCGACGTCTCGACCGCGGGGTCCAGGAACGCCACTCCACGCGCCCCGCAGGACGTGCTGCGCGACCAGCTGCTGACCGAGCTGCAGGAGAAGAACCCGGGCGTCGCCCTGACCCACCTCCAGCAGGCCGTGGACGAGCGCCCGTCCCTGGCGCGGCACTGTGCCTCGATCGCCCGCGCCCTCGGCCGTGCCGCGGTGCGGGTGTACGGTCCGACGCGCGCCCAGTCGTACTCCCGCCCCGTCTGCGACACCGCCTTCGCCTCGGGTGTGGCGGCCGCGCATCGTTGATCACCTGGTTCATCGGACGGTGACGGCCGAAGGGCGACGGTTGCCGGCGAATGCCGTGAGCGGGGCGCCGCGTACAGTTCGTTCATGACTGATCCGAACGCCGCGTCCCGCCCCGTTCAAGCCGTCGTCCTGGCCGGGGGCCAGGGGTCCCGGCTGCGTCCCTACACCGACGACCGGCCCAAGCCGATGGTCGAGATCCCCGGCACGGGGACGCCGATCATCGGCCATCAGCTCACCTGGCTCGCCGAGGAGGGCGTGACGGACGTGGTGGTCAGCTGCGGCCACCTCGCCGACGTCCTGCAGGACTGGCTGAAGACGGCCGACCTGCCCGTGCGTGTCACGACCGTCGTGGAGACGGAGCCGCTCGGCCGCGGCGGCGGCCTGAAGTACGCCGCCGCGCACCTGCCGCACCCCGATCAGTCCTGGTACGCCACCAACGGCGACATCTGGACGCGCTTCTCGCTGCGCGACATGGCGGACTTCCACACCGAGCGCGACGCCGTCGCGACGCTCGCCCTCGCGCGCCCCCGCATCCCGTGGGGCGCGGTGAAGACCGACGGCTTCGGGCACATCACCGACTTCATCGAGGCCCCGCCGTCGACCTTCGAGATCAACGCGGGCGTCTACGTCTTCTCCCCCGCCTTCGCCGCCCTCCTGCCCGAGCGCGGCGACCACGAGCGCACCACGTTCCCCCATCTGGCCCGAGAGCGCCGGCTGGCCGGTTTCCCGATCCCGCAGGGGGCGTACTGGCGCGCCATCGACACGGCGAAGGACCTCACGGAGGCCGCGAAGGAACTGGCGGCACTGGGCCGCTGAGACCGCCCGTGCCGTTTCCCGTGTACGGCCCGTGAGCCCGGCGGGCACGACGAGGGGCCCTGGACGTCGATCCGTCCAGGGCCCCTCGTCGTACTCGGCGTCGTGCGGTGGCAGCCGGTGGGCGGGGTGCCGGGAACCCGCCCACCGCACCGGTCATCCCAGCAGGCCGCCCACCAGGCCCTCGTCGCCGGAGCCGGAGCCGCCGCTGCCGGAACCGCCGGTCGAGCCGCCGCCGGAGGACGGTCCACCGGAGGTCGGGCCGGTGCTGGTGCTGGGCGCCTGGTCGACCGGCGTGGACTGCTGGGGCGGGGCCTGTCCCCCCGTGCCCTGCGTCTGGCTGGGCGTCCCCACGCCCGCGTTGCCCGTGTCGCTGGTGGCGCCCGGCGTGGTCGCGGCGCCCGACGGGGTGGCCGTGCCCGACGTGGCGCCCTGGGTGGGCGAGTTGGACGCCGACGGCGTCCTCCTGTGCCGCTGGTCGGACTCCTGCGGGAGCGGGGAGCCGGGCAGTTCGTTGCGGGGCGCCTCACCGGGGCCGGGGACGACCACACGGTCCGCGTCGCGGACCGCACCGCCCAGCAGGGAGCCGATCAGAAGGGTGAGGCCGGTGACGATCACCGTGACCAGGGCACCGCGGCGCAGTACGTACTGGCGCAGCTCCCAGATGTCGGAGCGGGGGCCGAGACGCCGCCAGGCCATTCCCGCGAGGCGGCCGTCGATGGAGTACACCGGGGCGCCCGCGATGATCAGCGGGGACCACGCGGCGAGGTAGATGATGTCCGGGGCGTCGTAGACCGGGACACTCTTCCAGCTCACGGTGACCAGGAGCGCGGCCGACAGCAGCGCACCGACGACCGCGGCAACCCGCTGCCAGCAGCCCAGGACCGTGAGCACGCCCACGATGACCTGGAAGAAGGCGATGACGAGACCGGAGCCGATGGGGTGCTCCAGGGCGAACTGGCGCAGCGGCTCGGCGACCTCCCACGGGTGCAGGGTGTTGAGCCACGTCACCATCGAGCCGCGCTTGCCGCCGTCGAAGTAGACGGGGTCGCAGAGCTTGCCCATGCCGGCGTAGATGGAGATGAAGCCGAGGAAGACGCGCAGCGGCAGCAGGACGACACCGAGGTTCATCCGGCGGCCGGGGTAGTAGGCGTGCCGTGCGGGGTCCTCGCCGTACCGCTTGTGCTGCGCACCGGACTCGTCCGGACCGCGGGCCTCGTCCTCGAACTGCTCGTCGTCGTAGACGAGTTCCTCGTCGTAGGCGCTCTCGACCGTGCGCATGTGGGGCAGCAGCCGCGTCTCGAGGGACTCGTGCGTGCGCTGCGCGCCGACCGTCGGCGTCTCGACGGTCTGCGTCAACTCGTCGTCGTAGCCCCGGTCGTAGCCGCCGACGTCGACGCGCGGGATGACCTGGGTGCCCCCGCCGAGGGGCGCCGTCTCGTCGCCGTGGCGGACGCTTCCGTCCCGCACCGCCTGGAGCAGGCGGTGGGCGCCGGTGTCGTCCGGCGCCGACGTGCCGTTCCAGACGGAGACCCGGCGGCGGGCGCCGGACGCGGCACCCGCTCTGCCGGCCGCGCCCACGGCGGGGATGCGGGTGGTGTCCTCGGTGGCGCTCAAGTGCCGTGCGATGCGCGGGGATTTGGTACGCCCGGTCGACGCGCCCAACAACACGCGGAAGCTCGCGTGATTGACGATGATCTGCGCCGGATCGCTCGGCACCTTCACCATGCTCAGCGCGGGAGCGTCGTCGTATCCCGACGAGCGGTCCCCCGTGGGTGTGCGGGGTGTTCTGGTGTCCACACTCAACTAACCGAGTGACGTGACGTTAGGACACTGCCTTGACCGGCCGGATCTGTCCGGACTCCGTCAAAGATGCGCAGGTCGCACCACTGCCACCAGAATTACCCCGTACGGGTGAAACGACGGACGCGTGTTCAGCCGCGCCGACGTGCCGCCTCGTAGAGCACGATTCCCGCCGCCACACCGGCGTTGAGCGACTCCGCGCCACCGGGCATCGGGATGCGGACTCGGAAGTCGCACGTCTCGCCGACGAGCCGGGACAGGCCCTTGCCCTCGCTGCCCACGACGATGACGACCGGGCCCTGCAGGGCTTCCAGCTCGCCGATCTCGTGCTCGCCGTCGGCGGCGAGGCCGACGACCACGATGCCCGCCTTCTTGTACGCCTCCAGGGCGCGGGTGAGGTTGGTGGCGCGGGCGACCGGGGTGCGGGCCGCCGTACCGGCGGACGTCTTCCAGGCACCGGCGGTCATGCCGGCCGCGCGGCGCTCGGGCACGACGACGCCGTGGCCGCCGAAGGCGGAGACCGAGCGGACGACGGCACCGAGGTTGCGCGGGTCGGTCACGCCGTCGAGGGCGACGATGAGCGGGTCCTCGCCGTCGTCGTAGGCGGCGCTCGCCAGGTCCTCGGGGTGGGCGTACTCGTACGGCGGGACCTGGAGGACCAGGCCCTGGTGGTTGAGGCCGTTGGTCATGCGGTCCAGCTCGGGGCGCGGGGCCTCCATGAGGTTGATGCCGCCGCGCTCGGCGGCGAGCTGGAGGGCCTCGCGGACGCGCTCGTCGTTGTCGATGAACTGCTGGACGTACAGGGTGCTCGCGGGCACGCCCTCGCGCAGCGCCTCGACGACCGGGTTGCGGCCGACGACCAGCTCGGACGAGGACTTGCCGCCGCGGCCACGCGGCGCGGGACGGCGGACGGCCTGCTTCGCCTTGGCGCCGGCGATGCGGTTCTTCTTGTGTCCCTTGCGCATCTCGGCGGGCGGGGTCGGGCCCTTGCCCTCAAGACCCTTGCGTCGCTGGCCGCCACTGCCGACCTGCGCGCCCTTCTTGCCGGACATGCGGCGGTTGTTCGCGGCCATGACCTACCTGTCTGTCGTGAGCGTTCGAATGTGCGTCTATGCAGTGTGCCGCCCGGAGGGCCGGGCGGCACAATCGATCTTCCCGGGCCTGAGCCCGGTCAGCGCGGCCCGAGGCTCCAGCGCGGGCCCTGCGGGCTGTCCTCGATGACGAGGCCGGACTGGCTCAGCTGGTCGCGGATGGCGTCCGCGGTGCCCCAGTCCTTGCGGGAGCGGGCCGCCTCGCGCTGGTCGAGGACCATGCGGACCAGGGTGTCGACCACGCCGTGCAGATCCTCGCCGCGGTCGGTCTCGCCGGCCCACTGCGCATCGAGCGGGTCCAGACCGAGGACGCCGAGCATGGCGCGCACCTCGGCGAGGCGGGCCACCGCGGCTTCCTTGTCGTCGGCGGCCAGCGCGGAGTTGCCCTGCCGGACGGTGGTGTGCACGACCGCCAGAGCCTGCGGGACGCCGAGGTCGTCGTCCATCGCCTCGGCGAAGGCGAGCGGCACCTCGGCGGACGGTTCGACGACTCCCGCCTTCTCCACCACGCGCTGCACGAAGCCCTCGATGCGCGCGAACGCCGACTCGGCCTCGCGCAGGGCGTCCTCGCTGTACTCGATGGTGGAGCGGTAGTGCGGGGTGCCCAGGTAGTAGCGCAGGACGATCGGGCGCCACTGCTTGACCATCTCGGACACCAGCACGCTGTTGCCGAGCGACTTCGACATCTTCTCGCCGCTCATGGTGACCCAGGCGTTGTGCACCCAGTACCGGGCGAACTCGTCGCCGTAGGCCTTGGCCTGGGCGATCTCGTTCTCGTGGTGCGGGAAGATCAGGTCGAGGCCGCCGCCGTGGATGTCGAAGGCGGAGCCCAGGTACTTGTGCGCCATCGCCGAGCACTCCAGGTGCCAGCCGGGTCGGCCGCGGCCCCAGGGCGTCTCCCAGTCGGGCTCACCCGGCTTGGCGGCCTTCCACATCGCGAAGTCGCGCGGGTCCCGCTTGCCGGTGATGCCCTCCTCGGTGGGCTGGCGCATCTCGTCGAGGTCCTGCCGGGACAGCTCCAGGTAGGAGGGCCAGGAGCGGACGTCGAAGTAGACGCTGCCGTCCGCCTCGTAGGCGTGGCCGCGCTCGATGAGGCCGCGCATCATCTCGACCATCTCGGTGATGTGACCGGTGGCGCGGGGCTCGTACGTGGGCGGGAGGCAGCCGAGGGCGGTGTAGCCGTCGGTGAAGGCGCGCTCGTTCTCGTAGCCGATGGACCACCAGGGGCGGTTCTGCTCGACCGACTTGTTGATGATCTTGTCGTCGATGTCCGTTACGTTCCTGATGAACGTCACGTCATAGCCGCGGTACGCGAACCAGCGGCGCATGATGTCGAAGTTGAGCCCCGAGCGGATGTGCCCGATGTGCGGTGCGGCCTGCACGGTGGCGCCACACAGGTAGATCGAGACGCAGCCCGGCTGGAGCGGGGTGAAGTCACGGATCTGCCGGGCGCTGGTGTCGTACAGCCGAATAGTCACGGCACCTAGGGTAGTGGGCCGGTGGGGGTGCGGGGAGCAGTGCCCCGTTTGTCGCGTCCCGCGCCCCCGGGTCGACACCCCCGCCTCAGCCGGTGCGGACGACCAGCGCCGTCGCCACCGCCATCAGGCCCTCGTCCCGGCCGGGGAAGCCCAGGCCGTCCGTGGTCGCGCCCGACACCGACACGGGGGCTCCCGCCGCCTCCGACAAGATCTTCTGGGCCTCGTCGCGCCGCTTGCCGATCTTGGGGCGTGGGCCGACGACCTGAACCGCGATGTTGCCGATGCGAAAGCCCGCCTCGCGCACGATCCGCGCCGCCTCCGTGAGGAGTACGACCCCGGAGGCGCCGGACCACTCGGGCCGCCCGGTGCCGAAGTGCTGTCCCAGGTCACCGAGGCCCGCCGCCGAGAACAGCGCGTTGCAGGCGGCGTGCGCGACGACATCGGCGTCGGAGTGCCCGGCGAGTCCCGGCCCCTCGCCCTCCCACTTCAGGCCGGCGCACCACAGCTCCCGGCCCTCCTCGAAGGCGTGGATGTCGGTGCCGATGCCCACCTGGGGCAGTGCCGGCAGCAGCTCAGAAGCCATCGTTCAGCCTCCGGCGCGCCAGAACCGCCTCGGCCAGCACCAGGTCCAGCGGGCGCGTGACCTTGAAGGCCTCCTCGTGGCCGGGGACGACCACGACCGTCTGCCCGAGCTGCTCGACCATGCCGGCGTCGTCCGTGACGTCGCCGGTCACCGTCTCGTGCGCCCGGATCAGCGTCGCGCGGTCGAAGCCCTGCGGCGTCTGCACGGCCCGCAGGCGGGCGCGCGGCGGTGTGGCCACCACCGGTTCGGGCTCGCCCTCGGCGGTGGCCGGCTCGACCTCCTTGACGGTGTCCGCGAGCGGCAGGGCGGGGACCACGGCCGTCGCTCCGTCGCGCACCGCCTCGATCACCGTGTCCACCGTGTCCACGGGGACCAGCGGGCGGGCGGCGTCGTGCACCAGCACGATGTCGTAGTCGGGCGGGAGCGCGTCCAGGCCGAGCCGCACGGACTCCTGGCGGGACTCCCCTCCGGGGACGACCAGGAAGTCGGTGCGCTCGGGCAGGGCGTGCGCGTCGAGCAGCGACTTGACCTCGGCGGCGCCGTCGGGCGGGGCCACGACGACCACGAGGGAGACGGCTCGGGAGGCGGCCATCGCGCGCACGGCGTGGATGAGCATGGGTGTGCCGTTCAGCGCGCGGAGCGCTTTGGGGGCGCCCGGACCGAGGCGTACGCCCCGGCCGGCGGCCGGGATCACGACGGCCGTTCGGGCGCCGGAGCGGGCCGCGCCAAGGACTTCCGAGGGCGAAGGAAGCGAAACGTCAGACATCGGTTCCTGTCAGGTTTGTGTGCTCGGCCTACGTGGGTATGGCCCTGGAGGTACCCCCTGCTCGTGGAGCTCGGGGAAGTGCCGGGTGGGCCGTCTTGACCGGACCCCTTCCGTGACAGCGGTCGAGCAGCCGCCCGGCCCGGCACGCCGAGTATCGGGGGACACCCCCGAGGGGGGATGTACAGCGCCTGTGAGCGAACATGCCACAGCGCCCGGCGACGGCTGTTGCGTCATCGGGCACCGCGGCACTTTTTTGAAGAAATTCAGCACTGTGCTGAACCGAGGCGGATGGATCGCGTCAGGACGCGAGAACCTCGTCGAGCAGGGCCTCGGCCTTGTCCTCGTTGGTGTTCTCCGCGAGAGCGAGCTCGCTCACCAGGATCTGGCGGGCCTTGGCGAGCATGCGCTTCTCACCTGCGGAGAGTCCACGCTCACGCTCACGACGCCACAGGTCACGCACGACTTCCGCGACCTTGATGACGTCGCCGGAGGCGAGCTTCTCCAGATTTGCCTTGTAGCGACGCGACCAGTTCGTGGGCTCCTCGGCGTACGGCGCGCGCAGCACCTCGAAGACCCGGTCCAGCCCGTCCTGACCGACCACATCACGCACGCCGACGAACTCCGCATTGTCCGCTGGCACACGTACCGTCAGGTCACCCTGGGCGACCTTCAGCACCAAGTAGGTCTTGTCCACGCCTTTGATCTGGCGAGTTTCGATGGCCTCGATCAGCGCGGCCCCGTGATGGGGATAGACCACGGTGTCGCCAACCTTGAACGTCATGTGACAGGTACCCCTTCCGTGGCTATCCAGGGTAACACGGATACGGCGTCTACTGAATGGCGTTTTCGCAGGTCAGGGCATATCTCGGGGCTTGACAAGTCCGACAGGAACGTGCTGCGCAGGCCGAGCGGAAGAATGTATTCGCAGGTCGGAGGGGCTCTTCGGGCGAGGTGAAACGCGTACGTTACACACATCCGGAGGCACCTTCGAGCGGCCGAACGTCCACATATGTCCGGTTCCAAGTGTGCGACTTCCGCTACTCCGTTCGGCGTCCGGAGTCGGGTACCGGACGTTTCCGGAATTGATCACGGCCGGGCCGGCGGCACACTCGGTGATCAATTCCGGTGGGGTCGCGTATTCCTTCACCGAGGTTTTGCGCGCGGACTTGCGAGGCGCTAATGCGAATGGCGGACGAGAGCGCGGGCAATGTGACCGGCGGCTCACTTGTGGGTGACGGTCGGATGCCGGAAGACGTACGAAGAGGTGCTTCCTCGGCACTTCGGCCGCTCAGGGGAGGGTCGGGTGCGGCGGCGCGGGAACGGCTCGGTAACCTAAGGCCGCTGACAGACACTTAGGGCGGCTTTATGCAGCCCGCCCCGTTCGAGTCAAGGAGTTGCCGCCGCCGTGAGCAGCAGCCTTCGACGCGGTGCCCTCGCCGCCGCCGCCATCGCGTTCTCGATCGCCTCGCTCGCCGCGTGCGGTGCCGGCAACAACGCCCAGACGCTGGAGATCAAGCCCGACAACGCGGCCACCTCCGTCGGCGACATCGAGATCCAGAACGCCGTGGTCATCACCCAGCCGGACCTGGAGTCGACCGGCCCGGCCGCGATCTCCGCGACCCTGTTCAACTCCGGCAGCACCCCGCAGACGCTGGACGCGATCAAGGTGGACGGCACCGACAAGACCGCCCAGCTCAAGCCCGCCAAGGGTGGCAGCCTGACCATCCCGGCCGGCGGATCGCTGATCCTGGGCGGCAAGGACAACGCCGCCGCGGTGCTGCCGAGCAGCCGTGAGGCGGTCCAGGACGGCAACGCCCAGAAGATCACCTTCACCTTCAGCAAGACCGGTGACGTGAGCCTGCGCGCGTTCGTCGTCCCGGCCGAGCACTACTTCAAGGAGTGGGGCCCGACCGAGGTTCCCGCGGCGCCGGGCGCGTCGGCCTCGCCGAGCGGCTCACCGGCCGCCGGCACCGACCCGAGCGGCACGGCCTCCCCGGGCGGGGCGGCCACGTCGAGCGCCGGGGCGGAAGCCGGGCACGAGGCCGGCACGAGCGCCGGCAGCGGCGCCGGAGCGGCGTCCCCGTCCGACAGCGCCTCGCACACGGCTGCCGGTCACTGAGCTGCCGTACGGCAGCTGCACGGCCGTAGAAGAAAGGCGGGACCCCCCGTTCGGGGGGTCCCGCCTTTCTTCTACGGTGGCCGGGTACGCGCTCGGGCCTACGGCTCGAACTTGTAACCGAGGCCGCGCACCGTCACCAGGTACCGCGGCGCGCCCGGGTCCGGCTCGATCTTGGCGCGCAGACGCTTGACGTGGACGTCGAGGGTCTTGGTGTCACCGACGTAGTCGGCGCCCCAGACGCGGTCGATGAGCTGCATCCGGGTCAGTACGCGGCCGGCGTTGCGCAGGAGCATCTCCAGCAGGTCGAACTCCTTGAGCGGAAGGTCGACCTTGGAGCCGGAGACCGTGACCACGTGACGGTCGACGTCCATCCGGACCGGGCCCGCCTCCAGGGCGGCCGGTGTCACCTCCTCCGGCTCGCCGCGGCGGCGCAGGACGGCCCGGATACGAGCGACCAGCTCGCGCGAGGAGAACGGCTTGGTGACGTAGTCGTCGGCCCCTATTTCCAGGCCGACGACCTTGTCGATCTCGCTGTCCTTGGCGGTCACCATGATCACCGGGACATTGGAGCGGCCGCGCAGCTGACGGCACACCTCCGTGCCGGGCAGCCCCGGCAGCATCAGGTCGAGGAGGACGAGATCGGCGCCGTTGCGCTCGAACTCGTCGAGGCCGTCGGGCCCGGTGGTCGCGACGGCGACCTCGAAGCCCTCCTTGCGGAGCATGTACGACAGGGCGTCGGAGAAGGACTCCTCGTCCTCGACGACGAGCACACGGGTCACGGAAGGACCTCCGGGGCGGAAAGCGTTTCGTACGCGGTGGTGTCAGGGGGTGAGTCGGGGGATGTGCGGGAGCGGGCGCCGGTGGGCTGTCCGGCCTCGTCGTCGAGGTCGGGGTGCTGCTGAGCACGGTCGCGGGCCGCACCGGCCTCCGGCAGCCGCAGGGTGAAGGTGGAGCCCTGTCCCTCGGAGCTCCACACCGTGACCTCCCCGCCGTGCGAGGCGGCCACGTGCTTGACGATCGCGAGACCGAGGCCGGTGCCACCGGTGGCACGGGAACGGGCCGGGTCGACGCGGTAGAAACGCTCGAAGATGCGCTCCTTGTCCTTGTCCGAGATACCGATGCCCTGGTCGGTCACGGCGATCTCGATGAGGTCCCCGCCCGGCGCGGCGACCCGGCGGGCGGCGATGCCGACGCGGGTGCGGGCGGGCGAGTAGTTGACGGCGTTCTCGACGAGGTTGCCGAGCGCGGCGGCGAGCTGGCCGCGGTGGCCCCAGATGCTGAGCTCGGAGGTGCCCCCGGCGGCCATGGTGATCTGCTTGGTCCCGGCGGCGTGCCGGCAGCGGTCCATGGCCTCGGCGACGAGTTCGTCGACGCGGACGGGCTCGGCGTCCTCCAGCGGGTCGTCGTTCTGCACCCGGGAGAGGTCGATCAGTTCCTGCACCAGGTTGGTGAGCCGGGTCGCCTCGATCTGCATACGGCCGGCGAAGCGCTGCACGGCCTCCGGGTCGTCGGAGGCGTCCATGACGGCCTCCGACAGCAGGGAGAGCGCGCCGACCGGCGTCTTCAGCTCATGGCTCACATTGGCGACGAAGTCCCGCCGTACCGCCTCTATGCGCCTGGCCTCGGTGAGGTCCTCCACGAGGAGCAGGACCAGGCGGGAGCCGAGGGGCGCGACGCGCGCGGACACGGCGAGGGCCTCGCCGCGTCCGGTGCCTCGTCTCGGCAGGTCCAGCTCGACCTGCCGTATCTCACCGTCCCGTCTGGTGTCCCGGGCCATCTGGAGCATGGGCTCGACGGAGAGCTTGCCGCCGCGGACCAGGCCGAGGGCGTACGCCGCCGAGCTGGCCTTGACCACGCCGTCCCCTTCGTCGAGGACGACGGCGGAGGAGCGCAGCACCGACAGGACCGTGTCCACGCCGGGGGGCAGGACCGGGTCGGTGTGCAGGGAGGTCCGGGTGGGGCGCTTGAGGTCGCGTTCGCTCCAGCGGAACGCCAGCATGGCGATGACGCCGGTGAGTACCCCGGCGATCGCTGCAGCTGCGGCGACCGCCGCGTTCACGTCCATGAGTCCAGGTTAGGCATGGGGCAGGCGTCGGCCACAGCCGTCGGAGTGCGAGCTCGAACACTCGTCGCTCAGAGTTCACCTTGGAGCCAGAGATGGTTCATTTGGGGTGGCGGAAACAGACGCGTAGGGGCCGGATCGTGGGAGCGTCGGGTTCGCCCTGCCGGTTCGGCATGGAGATCACACTGACGGTTTCACGACAGTCCGACTGACGTTTTGACGACAGTCTTACTGTCTAAGTCACGACGGTAGGACTGTCGGTTTGACGGTTTGGCCGGTTTGACGACAAGACTGACGGGTCGGAGCGGACTGACGGATCGGTGGGCGGTGCGGACCGGCGGAGCGGACCGGACGGTCCGGCAACGGTTCCCGGCCCCCGGAACACCCGAGGCAGACGTAAGAGAGGGACTCCCTGATGCGGGACGCGTACCACGAGGAACTGGACTCGATCGGCGACAGTCTGGTCGAGATGGCCCGGCTGGTCGGGTCGGCGATCGGGCGCGCCACGACGGCGATCCTCGACTCCGACCTGAAGCTGGCCGAGAGCGTGATCGAGGCCGACCAGAAGGTCGACGATCTTCAGCACGACCTGGAGGCGCGGGCCATAGCGCTGCTCGCCCGCCAGCAGCCGGTCGCGACGGACCTCCGTATCGTCGTGACCTCGCTGCGCATGTCGGCCGACCTGGAGCGCTCGGGCGACCTGGCCCAGCACGTGGCCAAGCTCACGCGGCTGCGGTATCCCGAGCGGGCGATCCCGCAGGACCTGCACGCGACGATCCTGGAGATGGGCCAGCTCGCGCAGCGCCTGATGGCGAAGGCGGCCGAGGTGATCGTCACCAAGGACGTCGACCTCGCGCTCCAGCTGGAGCAGGACGACGACGCGATGGACCTGCTCCACCGCACCCTCTTCCAGCACCTGATGGACGAGCGCTGGAAGCACGGCATCGAGACGGCCGTCGACGTCACCCTGCTCGGCCGCTACTACGAGCGGTACGCCGACCATGCGGTGGCCGTGGCCAAGCGCGTGGTGTACCTGGTGACGGGCGAGCACGCGGACGAGCTCCAGGCGGACCTGCAGCCGGAGATCCAGCCGGCCTCGGGGGCCGAGGGGGCGTAGGCCTTCCGGGCGGGGCGTACGTAAGCCTCTGTGCGCCGTTGATGCGCCCAGGGACGCGGGCATGGAATGGGCACAGGCTCCAGCCTTGAGGAGGGACCATGGCCGAATCCCCCAACAGCGCCGGCACGACACCGGACCCCACGCAGGAACGCCCGACCGAGCAGTCCGCCGACATCAGAAGCCTCCCGCTCTTCGGCGCGTGCGGCTGCGGCTCGGGCTGCGGGTGCGGATGCCAGTCGGGGAACCCCTGCCAGTGCGGGTGAGGAAGCGGGCGGCGGGAGGGCCCACGGCGTAAGGCGCCCTGGATCTTGTACGACGCCTCGTACGACGCCGTGCGGCTGTACGGCGGTGAGGGGCCCCGGTGCGGCGACCGCACCGGGGCCCTTCTGCTGTGCCCGCCTCGCCTCGCTCACCATGCCGTGCGGGCGCAGCATGGAAGGAGAGCAGGTGAACGCACTCCGGGTTCAGAAAGGAGGTGCGGACACATGGCTCTGTACATGGACGTCCACCACGGGATGAAGGGCATCACGGCCGAGCAGCTGCGCGAGGCGCACAACGCCGACCTCGCCATCGAGGAGGACGAGCGCGTGCACTTCCAGCGGGCCTGGGCCGACCCCGAGTCCGGCGTCGTCTACTGCCTCTCCGAGGCGCCCTCGGCCGAAGCGGTCCAGCGCATTCACGAGCGGGCCGGGCACAAGGCCGACGAGGTCCATCCGGTTCCGCTGACGGTCTGAGGAGGGTCTGGGGAGTACCGAACAGTTGCAGGAGGCCCACGACGCCACTGCCGCCGTCGAGCATCAAGACGGGGCGGTAGGGATGGGGGACACTCGCGGCGTCGACGCCCGCCGATCACCTCACCTCACCCGATTCGGCAGATGACCGCTGTGGCGACGCCGGGTTCCTCGCCGTGGCGGTCGGCGAGGTCGTTCTCCGCCGGCTCCGACGGTGCGGGCGTCGGCACCTCGCACCCGGAGGGCGACTTGGGCGACGAGGACTTCGGCCGCGGACCCGAGGTCGGCTCGATCCCGTCGTCGATCGACTCCGTGAACGACCATCCACCGACGACCAGTACGAGCCAGCCACCGATCAGCCACGCTCTCGTACGCCCGCTCATCCCACCCCCGGCCCAGGTGCCCACGACAGGCGGCCAGTCTGCCAGTCGTCCGGCGCTCAAGTGGGTTGAGTCCGGGGCCGGTTACCGCTGAGTTTACAAGTGTGCGTAAGATCCTTCCCGACCAACGCACAGCCCTACATGGGGGAACAACCTATGACCAAGCGCTTTTCCGCCCTGGCCGTCTCCGCGGCCATCGTCGGAGGCCTCTTCATCACGTCGGCGCCCGCGCAGGCCGCGCCGTCGGCCGGCCAGAGCAAGGTTTCGGCCAAGGCCGCCATCACGTGCAACCCGAGCCAGATGCGCCAGCAGATCGCCGCCCTCAAGTCCAAGGCCGCGAAGCTCAAGCAGCTGGGCGAGCCCGCGGCGGCCCGGAAGGCGCTGAACGAGGCGGCGGCCCTGCAGAAGAGGCTCGACGCCTGCATCAAGGCCGACGAGGACGCGAGCAAGCCGTTCCCCGGCTAGTCCCCGGCTCTTCGCGATCACGCCCTCGACCCGCGCCACAAGCGCGGGGCGGGGGCGTTCGTACGTCGTCACCGCGCTCGACGGCACAACCGGCGGCGCGCTCACGACTCTGGGCCCGTGCCCCGTCGAGATCGCTGTCCCGGTGGGACTCCTGGCCGCCGTCCGGGGAGACACCAAGGCCCCTGCCCACGGATGAACCGCAGGCAGGGGCCTCGATCGTTCCGTGTTACTTCTTCTTGCCCTGGTTCTTGACCGCCTCGATGGCCGCCGCCGCGGCCTCCGGGTCGAGGTACTTGCCGCCGGGGGTGACCGGCTTGAAGTCGGCGTCGAGTTCGTAGTACAGGGGGATGCCCGTCGGGATGTTCAGGCCCGCGATGTCGGCGTCGGAGATGCCGTCCAGGTGCTTGACCAGGGCGCGCAGGCTGTTGCCGTGGGCGGCGACGAGGACCGTGCGGCCGGTCAGGAGGTCCGGGACGATGCCGTCGTACCAGTAGGGGAGCATGCGGACGACGACGTCCTTGAGGCACTCGGTGCGCGGGCGCAGCTCCGGCGGGATCGTCGCGTAGCGGGGGTCGGCGGACTGGGAGAACTCGGTGCCGTCCTCCAGCGGGGGCGGCGGGGTGTCGTAGGAGCGGCGCCACAGCATGAACTGCTCCTCGCCGAACTCGGCGAGGGTCTGGGCCTTGTCCTTGCCCTGGAGGGCGCCGTAGTGGCGCTCGTTCAGGCGCCACGAGCGGTGCACGGGGATCCAGTGGCGGTCAGCGGCCTCCAGGGCCAGCTGGGCCGTGCGGATCGCGCGCTTCTGGAGGGACGTGTGGACCACGTCGGGGAGAAGGTCGGCGTCCTTCAGGAGCTCGCCGCCGCGGACTGCCTCCTTCTCGCCCTTCTCGTTCAGGTTGACGTCCACCCAGCCGGTGAACAGGTTCTTCGCGTTCCATTCGCTCTCGCCGTGGCGGAGGAGGATCAGCTTGTACGGTGCGTCGGCCATGCGTCTGAGCGTAATCGAAGCCTTTGGCGGGGTGAGCCCCCCGTTCGAGGAGCGGACGGTTGACGGGATCTGTTAATTCGGTGGTCGCGCGCCGCGGCGGAGTCGTAAGTTGCGCATGCCGTTTTTGATTCTTACATCTGTGGGGGAGTACGCGTGTCCGTCGCCGCGCTGAGACGTGCCACCCGAGAATCCGTCTCCGGGCTGCCCCGTGAGTTCTGGTGGCTGTGGACCAGCACCCTGGTGAACCGGCTCGGCGCCTTCGTCGCCACCTTCATGGCCCTGTACCTGACCCTCGACCGCGGGTACTCCGCCTCCTACGCCGGTCTTGTCGCGGCGCTGCACGGACTGGGCGGGGTCGTCTCCTCCATCGGGGGCGGGGTCATGACCGACCGGCTCGGGCGGCGGCCCACGCTGCTGCTGGCGCAGGTCGCCACCGCCGTCTCCGTGGCGGTGCTGGGGTTCATGCACCACCCGGTCGCCATCGCCGCCGTCGCCTTCGTCGTCGGTGCGGCCTCCAACGCCTCCCGGCCCGCCGTGCAGGCGATGATGGCCGACATCGTCCGGCCCGAGGACCGGGTGCGGGCCTTCTCGCTCAACTACTGGGCGATCAACCTCGGCTTCGCCGTGTCCTCCATGGCCGCCGGTTTCATCGCCGAGGCCAGCTACCTGGCCGGGTTCCTCATCGAGGCCGGGATGACCATGGTGTGCGCGGTCGTCGTCTTCATGAAGGTGCCGGAGTCCCGGCCCGAGCGCACGGCCACCGAGAAGGCCGCCGAGGCGGAAATCGGACTCGGCACCGTGCTGCGTGACGGGCGCTTCATGGGCGTGGTCGGGCTGTCCTTCCTCGTGGCCCTCGTCTTCCAGCAGGGCTCGGTCGGGCTGCCGGTGGCCATGGGTGAGGCCGGGTTCTCCCCCGCCGACTACGGGCTCGCGATCGCCGTCAACGGTGTCCTGATCGTCGCCCTCCAGATCCCGCTCACGCGCTTCATCGAACGCCGCGACACCGGGCGGATCCTCGTCGTGTCGTCTCTGCTCGCCGGGTACGGCTTCGCGCTCACCGCGTTCGCGGGATCGGTCGGGACCGTCGCGCTGACGGTGTGCGTGTGGACGCTGGGCGAGATGCTGAACGCGCCGACCCAGACCGGCCTCGTCGTCCGCCTCTCCCCCGCCCAGGGGCGCGGCCGCTACCAGGGCATGTACACCCTGTCGTGGTCGGTGGCGGCCCTGGTGGCCCCCCTGATGTCCGGCTTCGTCATCGACCGCTGGGGCGCCGAGTGGCTGTGGGGCATGTGCGCCGTCGTCGGTACGGCGGCGGGGATCGGGTACGCGACGCTGATGCGGTGGATGCCGGCCGAGGAGCCGGCCTCCACCGTGACGCCGGCCGACGCGAAGCCGGAGGTCAGCGCGGCCTGAGCCACCGACCGGGCCCGCCGGGGGCCCTGGTGTGTCTCACGGATGCATGCGCGCCCCCTTCACCACCTTGTCCACCGCGTTCCTCGGCCCGTACACCGCCAGCCCCACCAGGTCCAGCTCCGCCGTGCCCACGGCCCGCACCGCCGCCCGGTTGTCGCGGTCGTTGCCCGTGGTGAACAGGTCGGAGGTGAACACCGCGCGCGGGAGGGAACGGGAGAGCACGCGCGCGTGAGCCGTCGTCAGCATCTCCTTCGTGCCCTCGAAGACCAGGACCGGCTGGCGGAACATCGGCAGGTACGCCACCGAGTCCGCGTCCTCGTACGGCTCCCCGATGACCTCGGGGACCTGCGTCCCAAGGCCGCTGACCAGGAAGGCGGTCACGTTCAGCCGCTGCCAGGGCTCCAGATCCTCGCGCAGCAGCACAGCGATCTTCGTGTCGAAACGGACCGGTGCCTCATCACTCACGGATGCCTCATCGCTCATAGGACGAGACTGGCGGCCGCCGTACGGCACGGTCTTGTACGTTCTTTGCATGGCCGCCGCCCGGAACCGCCAGGAAGTCTCCGCGTGGCGCCCCTCCGTCCCGGGCGTCACCGAGGTCTTCCACGCCCACTTCACCGAGTACGCCTACCCGATGCACGTCCACGAGGCCTGGACGCTGCTCATCGTCGACGACGGCGCCGTACGCTACGACCTCGACCGGCACGAGCACGGCACCCCGCACGACACGGTGTCCCTCCTCCCGCCGCACGTCCCCCACAACGGCTCCCCCGCCACCCCGCACGGCTTCCGCAAACGCGTCCTGTACCTGGACAGCACCCGGCTGGGCGAGGATCTGATCGGCCCGGCGGTGGACTCCCCCGACCTGCGGGACCCCGCCCTGCGGCTGTGCGTCGGCCAGTTGCACACGGCCCTCACCCATCCCGGCGACGAGCTGGAGGCGGACAGCAGGCTGACTCTCGTCAGCGACCGGTTGCGCAGCCACCTGCGTCCCGGGAGGCGCAGGGACGTCCCGCGTCGCGACCCGGTCCTCGCCCGTCGGCTGCGCGAGCTGCTCGACGAGCGCGTCGTGGCGGGCCTCGCCCTCGACGAGGCGACGCAGTTGCTGCACGCCCATCCCGCCCATCTCGTACGGTCGTTCAGCACGGCGTACGGCATCGCCCCGCACCAGTACCTGATGTCCCGCCGCGTCGAACGCGCCCGTCGCCTGCTCCTGGACGGCCGCTCACCCGCCGAGGTGGCCGCCGCGACGGGGTTCTACGACCAGTCCCATCTCACCAGGCACTTCCGGAAGCTGGTGGGCGTGCCGCCGGGGCGCTACCGCGGCAGCGCGCGCTGAGCGTCGTTCAGGTCGCGCGGGCGTTCAGTCGGCGGACCGCTTCGTCAGGTGGGCGAACGCGTCCAGGTTCCGCGTCGACTCACCGCGCGCCACGCGCCACTCGTACTCCTTGCGGATCGCGGAGGCGAACCCGAGTTCCAGGAGGGTGTTGAAGGCACCGTCCGCCGCCTGGAGCACCTGGCCGAGGAGGCGGTCGATCTCGTCGGCGGTCACGGCGGCCAGTGGGAGCTTGGCGGTGACGTAGACGTCGCCGAGCTGGTCGACGGCGTAACTCACGCCGTACAGCTTGAGGTTGCGCTCCAGGAGCCAGCGGTGGACGCGGCCCTCGTTCTCGTCGGGGTGGCGGATGACGAAGGCGTTCAGCGACAGCGAGTGGCGGCCCACGAGGAGGGAGACCGTCGTCGACAGTTTGTCGGTGCCGGGGAGTTTGACGACGTAGTTGCCGGGGGCCGGGCTCTCGAAGTCGAGTTCGGCGTCCTTCAGGGCTCCCTCGACGATCCGCGCCGCCTTCTGTTCGTCAGCCATGGTGCGAGCGTACGCGACGGCGGTGGGCCTGGGCCGCGGCCGTGTAGACGTCCGCCGTGGCGGCGGCCGCGGTGTCCCAGCCGAAGGACTGCGCGTGCCGGGCGGCGGCCTCGCCCATCCGCGGGGACAGGTGCGGGTCGTCGGCGAAGGCGCGCAGCACGCGCGCGTAGTCGGCCGGGTTGTGGCCCTGCACCAGGAAGCCGGTACGGCCGTCCCGTACGGCCACCGGGAGGCCGCCCACCGCTGCCGCCAGGACGGGGGTGCCGGCCGCCTGTGCCTCTATGGCCACCAGGCCGAAGGATTCGCTGTACGAGGGCATGACCAGCACGGATGCCGCGCGGAACCAGTCGGCGAGCTGCTCCTGACCGACGGGCGGGCGGAACCGTACGACATCCGCGATGCCCAGTCGGGCGGCGAGCTTCTGCAGGCCCTCGGGCTTGGCCATGCCGCTGCCGCTGGGGCCGCCGACGACCGGGACGACGACGCGGGAGCGGAGGTGGGGGTGCTCGTCCAGCAGCACGGCCACCGCGCGCAGCAGGATGTCGGGCGCCTTCAGCGGCTGGATACGGCCCGCGAACAGGGGGATCAGCGCGTCCTGCGGGAGGCCGAGGCGGGCACGGGCGGCTGCTCGGCCGTCGGCGGGCGTGAAGCGGTCCAGGTTCACGCCGGGGTGGACCACGGCGACCGTGTCAGGGTCGGCGGAGTAGTGCCGTACGAGTTCGTCGGCCTCTTCGGAGGTGTTGGCGATGAGGCGGTCCGCGGCGGCCACGATCTGGGTCTCGCCGATGACGCGGGCGGCGGGCTCGGGGGTGTCGCCGTCGGCCAGGTTGGCGTTCTTGACCTTCGCCATGGTGTGCATGGCGTGCACCAGGGGGGCGCCCCAGCGCTGGGCGGCGAGCCAGCCGACGTGGCCGGAGAGCCAGTAGTGGGAGTGGACCAGGTCGTAGTAGCCGGGGCGGTGACCGGCCCAGGCCTGCATCACGCCGTGGGTGAAGGCGCACAGCTGGGCGGGGAGGTCCTCCTTGTTGAGGCCCTCGTACGGGCCCGCGTCGATGTGGCGGACGAGGACGCCGGGGGCCAGCTGGACGGTGGGAGGGAGGTCCGTCGCCGTGGTGCGCGTGAAGATCTCCACCTCGATGTTGATCGCGGCGAGGCGCTGGGCGAGTTCCACGATGTAGACGTTCATGCCGCCGGCGTCGCCGGTGCCGGGCTGGTGGAGCGGTGAGGTGTGCACGGAGAGCATGGCTACGCGGCGGGGGCGGCGGTGCAGGCGCAGCCGGTGGGGGGCGGCCTGGGCGCGGCGCCCGAGCCTGCTCACGTACTGGCTCACGTGGCGTTCCTCCTTGCTGCGGGCATGCCGGGTGGAGGGTGTGGGCGCCCTCCAAGGCGGTGCAACGCCGGAGGGAGGGGTTCCCATTCCGGGCGGGGCGGTTTTTGCCTAGGCGTTACCGGGGGTCGCTCAACTGTTCGGGGGGTGGGTGGTCGGTGGCCTCTTGAGGGGGGCGGCGCCTGTGGCGCATCGGGATTGGGGGGTGTGTCGTGCCTGCGGCATGGCGGGGGTGGGGGGCGCGTTGCGCCGGTGGGGGTCAGGGGCGGGTGGGGTGCGCGTTGTGACTGCGGCACGCCGAGGGCGGTGGGGTGCGCGTTGTGACTGCGGCACGCCGAGGGCGGTGGGGTGCGCGTTGCGTCGGTGGGGGGTCGGGGCCGTGCCGGGGGGTGTCCGTCCTCGGGCCGGCGGTCGGGCGGCGACTGGAAGTGCTGTTTCTTGACGCCGGCCACTGCGGGCGGGCACCCCCCGGCACGGCCCCTTGCGCCGTCGGCGGCCGCGGGGCGGTGGGGGTACGGCCGTGAGCCGGAGGCGGGCGGGGCGGTGGGGGTACGGCCGTGAGCCGGAGGCGGGCGGGGCGCTGGGGGTGCGGCCGTGAGCCGGAGGCGGGCGGGGCGCTGGGGGTGCGGCCGTGAGCCGGGGGCGGGCGGGGCGGCCAGCTGGGCCGTGGGGGTGGTGCTCACTTGGGGTCGCGGGCGGCGCATACCCTCGTACGTATGAGTTCCCGCGCCTTTGCCCGACCTGTGGGCACCGTCACTCGCGGGACCACTAATCCGAATCGGCTGCGTCGGATGGACCGGTGGATCGCTCACACGTACGGGGCCGAGCTGCGGCGTGCGGGGGATCCGGTCGCCGTCGACCTCGGGTACGGGGCCGCCCCCTGGACCGCCGTGGAGCTGCTTGTGCGGCTTCGGATGGTGGCGCCGCGGGTGCGTGTGGTGGGTGTGGAGATCGAGCCCGCGCGGGTCGCCGCGGCGAAGCCGTACGAGCGGGAGGGGCTCGTCTTCCGGCACGGGGGGTTCGAGATCCCGATCCCGCAGCGGCCGACGCTCGTGCGTGCGGCGAATGTGCTGCGGCAGTACGAGGAGAGCGAGGTCGCGGCGGTCTGGGAGCGGTTGTGCGCGCGGCTCGCGCCCGCCGATCCGGCGACCGGGGGCCGTGGCGGGCTGCTCGTGGAGGGGACCTGTGACGAGATCGGGCGTCGGCACGTGTGGGTCGCGCTCGGGGCGGAGGGGCCCCGGACGGTGACCTTCGCGACGCGGCTGGGGTCGTTGGAGCGGCCTTCGGATCTCGCCGAGAGGCTGCCGAAGGCGCTCATCCATCGCAATGTCCCCGGCGAGCCGGTGCACGCCTTTCTGCGGGACTTCGACCGCGCCTGGGCCGCCGCGGCGCCCTACGCGTCGTACGGCGCGCGGCAGCGCTGGATCCGCGCGGTACGGGATCTCGCGGGCGACTGGCCGGTGGTGGACGGGCCGGTGCGGTGGCGGCAGGGGGAAGTGACGGTCCGGTGGGAGGCGTTGGCCCCACGGGGCTGACTTCGTGGCCCGATGGAACGATCTCCGTGAGTCGTTCGTCACAAAGGCGGGGAGATCGTCGTACCACGGAGGGCGCGGGGGAGAGAGTCACTGCCCCTGTCGTTTTGCGCCGTGGCATGGCACGATCCCCCAAGCGTCCGTATGTTACTGACGGTAAATCAGGTTTGGGGGAAGAGGTATGGGACGGGGCAAGCGCACCCTTCCGGTGGGCAGGCGCAGCGTCCTCGCCGCCGTGGCCGTCGTCTGCGCGGTCACCGTACTGGCGGCACCGGGCACGGCGTTCGCGGCACCCGATCCCAGCCCCAGCGCCTCCGCGGCGACCGTGTCGAACGAAGAGCTGGAGGCGGTCCGCCAGAAGCTCGAAAAGCTCTACCACGCCGCGTCCGTCGCCACCGACGAGTACAACGCCGCCGAGGAGGCGACCGAGAAGCAGTCCGCCCAGATCGTCGCGCTGGCCAAGCGGATCGTCGAAGGCAAGGAGAAGCTCGCCGAGTTGAAGAAGCGGGCCGGCGCCGCGGCCGCGGCCCAGTACCGCTCCGGCGGACTGCCCGACGAGGCCCATCTGATGCTCAGCGACGACCCGCGCGACTTCCTCGACGATGCCGGACGGGTGCTGCAGGGGCAGCGCGCGACCAAGGGACTGCTGGCCGAGATGGCCCGCACCCAGCAGGACTTGGAGCTGTACGCCAAGGACGCCTCCGCCCGGTGGCACAAGCTGGAGGCCGGCCGCAAGGCCAAGGCGGCGGCCCAGAAGAAGATCGAGAAGCAGATCGCGGAGGCCGAGAAGCTCGAATCCCGGCTGGAGAAGGAGGAGAAGGAACGCCTCGCCCAGCTGGAGGAGGCCGCGGCCCGCAAGGCGCAGACCGCCTGGCTGGACTCCGGCGTCCTGAAGGACCTCGACAGCAAGGCGTCGAAGCAGGGCCGCAAGGCGGTCGAGTACGCCTCCGAGCAACTCGGCAAACCGTACGAATGGGGCGCCGAGGGTCCGGAGACCTACGACTGCTCGGGGCTGACGTCGCAGGCCTGGGTGAGCGCCGGGCGCGGCATCCCGCGGACCTCCCAGGAGCAGTGGAGGCAGCTGAAGCGCATCGACATCGCGGACATGCGCCCCGGCGACCTCATCATCTACAACGCCGACGCCAGCCATGTGGCCATGTACATCGGCGACGGCGCGATCATCCACGCCCCGCGTCCGGGGCGGACGGTGACCGTCGCGGGGGCCGGCTCGATGCCCATCCTCGGGGTGGTTCGCCCGGATGCATGAGGATTCAGGGGGGCTTGTGACGGGTGCCTCGTGACGCCTGCCACGTGACCCACCCCACGTCACATCGCTCCGAAATCGGGCGCCGACGTGACCTTCGTCATCCCGAAGACACTTCCGCCCTGTCCAACTGCGGTAGGGAACGCGGCATATGACAGGGGCGAGCGTCAACGCGGCGTGGCTCACGCCATTCCGTTGCGGCGCCGACTACCGCTATGGTCCCCGTCGGTGGATCGAGGTCCCTCGTTCCCACCGTGCCCTCGGGGGGAGGGAAGGAACTCAAGACGATGCCCGTACCCATACCGCGGCAGAGAGCGATCCCGGCCGTGGAGAGTGGTCAGGCGCAGGCCGCATCCCCAGGCGGCACCTCCACGGAAGAGGCCCCGCGTAAGGAAGAAACGGTAGAGAACACCGCTCACACCAACCTGACGCTGCTGCTGATCGAGGACGATCCCGGCGGCTCGCCGATCGTGCCCGAACTCCTCGACTCGGCCGGCAAGCCGATCCGTGTGCGCACCGCCCGCAACCTCACCGAGGCCGAGCGGCTGCTCACCGACGACGTCCACTGCATCCTGCTGGACCTAGCCCTCCAGGCGCCCGGGCGTGCCACCGACGACGAGCTGGCCGTGCTCCGCCATGTCCTGGAGCTCGCGCCCCGGCACGCCGTCCTCGCCCTCACCGCCTCCGGAGACGCCGAGCGCGGCGCGGAGGCCGTGCGCGTCGGCGCTCAGGACTATCTCTTCCGGGACGAGCTGGACGGGCGGCTGCTGAGCCGGGCCATCCGGTACGCGGTGGAACGGAAACGTTCCGACACCGCCGAGCGACGGCTCGCCGAGGGCCGGATGCGGGCCCAGGAGAACCGCCGTCTGGAGCGCGGTCTGCTGCCGACGCCGCTGCTGGAGGGCTCCTCGCTGCGGTTCGCCGCCCGCTACCGCCCCGGGCGCTCGCGCGCGCTGCTCGGCGGTGACTTCTACGACGTCGTGCGCACCGCCGACGGCACCGTGCACGCCATGATCGGCGACGTCTGCGGCCATGGGCCCGACGAGGCCGCGCTCGGCGTGGAACTGCGGATCGCCTGGCGGGCGCTGACGCTGGCGGGGCTGTGCGGGGACGCGCTGCTCGGGACGCTGCAGCAGGTGCTGGAGCATGAGCGGTCCGACGACGAGATCTTCGCGACGCTCTGCACGGTGGACATATCACCGGACGGCCGACGGGCGGGGCTGTGCCTCGCGGGTCACCCCTCGCCGCTGCTGGCCCGGCCGGGTCGGGCGGCGCGGCTGCTGCCGTACGACAACAACGGGCCGGCGCTCGGGCTGCTGCCCGGCGCCCGGTGGCCTCGGATGCAGGTGGAGCTGGGCGCCGAGTGGAGCCTGATGCTCTACACCGACGGGCTGATCGAGGGACGCGTCGGTGACGGCCGCGAGCGGCTCGGCCAGGACGGCATGGTGGAGATGGTGCGCCGACAGCTGGGTGAGGGGCTGCGCGGCGAGGCACTGCTGCGGGCCGCGGTGAACGAGGTGCGCGACCTCAACGGGGGCGAGCTGACGGACGACGTGGCGGTGCTGCTGCTCGACCGAGGCGTGTGATCGGGGCCCGCCGACGAAGCCCCGCGCCCCCTACGGGGCGTGCCCGGCGGCGTCGGTCCTCCGCCTGATCAGCGGCCGCCGTTCCACGGGCCGTACGGGCCGTCGCTGCTGGAGCCCCTTCTGCTGCGGCCTCCGCCCGGGAGGCCTTTGAGCGCGGGGCGGACGTCGACCATGTACACGATCGTCGCGATGAGGCCGATGATCGGCAGGAACGACAGGATGTTGAAGATCAGGTTCACCACGAAGGCGAGCCCGAGGATGATCAGCCAGAACGGCTTGGTCTTCTTGTCGGCGGCGCGATAGGCGTCCTCACGGCGGATGGCCGCGTCGATCAGCGCGAATCCGCTGAAAAGAATCAGGGCCATGCTCAGCAGCCACAGGAATCCCTGGAAGCCCTCCATCAGCACAACGTCCACCACCCGTATCGGCTCTATCGGCTCGTACCTACGCGGTCACCGTACCCGCACTGGAGGGACCGCTACCCGAACAACGGGCCGGGCACTCCGTAAGTGCCCGGCCCGGGTCCGGCGGCCGCTTCTCACCCGTCCGTGTTACTTGGCGGGCGGCGTCGTCTTCTTGGCGGCGGTGGGCTTGCGCGCCGGGGCCTTCTTGGCGGGGGCCTTGGCGGCCGCGGCGGGCTTCGGCTCGGCCGGCTTCGCCTCGGCCTTGTCCTGCTTGACCTCGACCGGCTCCGCCTTCGGCTCGACGGCGATCGCGAGCTCCTCGATCTCCTCGGCCGCCTCGCCACGCCAGGTCCGCACGGCCTGCTCGCCGTGCTCGGCGACCTTCTCGTAGGTCTCCCGGGCCTTGACGGCGTACTCCGCGGCGACACCCACACCGCGCAGCGCGAGGTCCTGGGCGGTCTCGCCGAGCTTCTTCAGGTCGGCGTCGAGATTGCTGCCGAGCTTCTTGACGTCGGCGTCGAGGCTGCCGATGAACTCGGTGACCTTGGTCTGGATGGTCTCCTGCGCCTCCTTGGCCTTGGCTCCTGCTTCCTTGGCGCGGGCGGTGGCCTTCTCCTGGACGGCCTTCGGGTCCGTGTTGCGCACGGCTTCGAACCGGGCCGGCGCCTCGGTGCGCAGCTGCTCCACCAGGCCGGGCACCTTCTTGGCCTGCTGGAGGGCCAGGTCGGCGGTGCCGGCGGCGAAGTAGAGCGGGGTCGGGTCGCTGAAGGTCTTACGCAGGTCGTCGGTGATGGCCATGGTGATGGTCCTCCCGGGTTGCTTCGAGGTGAGGGTTTTGGATGCCGCGGCGGGCCGTACGGCTGAACGCCGACGCGTGCCGGGTCGTGGCGTGCGTCGGGCAGCGCGTGGTCAACCGTCTTACTGCCGCGGGTCGTTCGGGTTCTCCGGGTCGGCTTCGGTGCCGTCGGACGTACGAGTCGTGCGGGTGGTGCGGGTGGTGCGGGTACGGCGCTCGGCGGACTTGCGGCCGCCGTCGGCCGTGCTGTTCGTGCGGGTCGTACGGCCGCGACGTACGGCGGAGTCGCCGAAGTCACTCTCGTCGCCCGCGTCACTGCGGTCGAGGACCGCCGCGCCGTCGCGGTGGTCGTCACGGTGGCCGTCGCCGTGATGGGCGCCCAAGCCCGAGCCGACGGCCTCGGCCAGGTCGACCGACTCGGCCGCCTCCCCCGCCTCGGGGGATATCCCGAACCCGTTCTCCTTGCGGAAGGATTCGTAGATCTGGAGCAGTACCTGCTTCTGCCGCTCGTTGAGCGTGGGATCGGCGAGGATGACGGCGCGCGTCTCCACCTCGTCACGGTCCCGCTCGGCGTCGAGGATGCCGGCCCGCACGTACAGCGTCTCGGCGGAGATCCGCAGCGCCTTGGCGACCTGCTGCAACACCTCCGCGCTCGGCTTGCGCAGCCCGCGCTCGATCTGACTCAGGTACGGATTGGACACCCCGGCGGCATCGGCGAGTTGCCGCAGTGACAGCTGCGCGTTGCGCCGCTGCTCACGCAGGTACTCGCCGAGATTGCCGACGTTGAGCGATGCCATGCCTCCACCTTGCACCACTCTCGCTAACTATTGCAAGCACCTGCTTGCAAAAGTGCGCCATGCCACGTGCGGCGGGCCGAGCAACCGGGTGTCCCGTGACACGACTCGCTGAAGGCGGACCGGTCTCGGTCCGTCCGAACCACCGGGCCGTCCGTCCGTCTCAGTCGACCTTGGCTACGCCCGCTCGCGTCCGGGCCACTATGACAGGGGAAACATCGCGCTCAGTCTCGGCAGCCTGCGTGCTGCCTCGTCCTCGCATCGGACGTCCCAACGCTCGCCGAGCGGTCCGGTGCTACCGCCTCCATCGCCCCGCTCCGCGTCGACGGCTTCGTAGAAGGCATCGCCGCACTCGTCGTCCACACCGGCCGAGATCCGGTACGCCTCCATGGCGACATAGTCGAGCGACTCCCACCCGGGCCAGTCGTCGTTCCATACCTCCCGCGGACGGCCCACCAAGCCCTGGACCTCCGGGGTGGCGGCCAGGGCATCCGGATCAGCGACCGCCTGAGTGAAGGCTTCCCGGCCGAGTCCTACCATCCACAGGCCGAAGTAGCAGAACCCGTCATCCGAACACCAGCCCCCGAAGATCCGGTCCGCAGCTGCCCACAGATCCCACGTGAACGCTTCGTGCGTCACCTCGTCCAAGCGCACCTGGAACTGCACGACCTCAGCGAGCGGCCGTCGCGACAATTCGTCACGCAGCCACGCGAGCCGTCCGTCCCGGCCCCGCCCCTGACGCCGGCACTCCTCGATGAGCCCCCAGAAGGAATCCATGTCCACAGCGCCACTGTGCCAGGCGCCTCTGACAACGCATGGCGGACCCTGCCGAGCGTCTGAAAGGCGGGCGCGGCTCACCGGCTGGCACGACCGGCTGGTCGCCCGTCGCGGACGCGACTGCAACCATGCCTGGCCCGGCCAGGTCCCGCACATCGCCCTCCCGAACGGCTGGGACGACCTCTGGAACCTTCCGCCTGAGGAGGAACAGCACGCGATCAGGGTCCTGTTCGAGCTCCTCGACGAGTTCGCTGCCGAGTGCGAAGCGGCGCAGGGCACACGGTCCTGAGACTGAGCGCCTAGCGTGGGTTCCGTGATCGTATGGCTCAACGGCACCCACGGCGTGGGCAAGACGACGACCAGTGCACTCGTGCAACCGCTGATCCCGGATTCCCGGGTGCTCGACGCGGAGAAGGTCGGCGAGACGCTCATGGACATCGCGCCGGGGCTCCCCGGGACGGACAACTTCCAGCACTGGCCGCCGTGGCGGCAGCTCGTGGTGGAGACCGCGCGCCGCGTACTCGACTACACCGGCGGCACTCTGGTGATGCCCATGACGGTCCTGGTCGAGCAGTACTGGCGCGAGATCAGCGCCGGTCTCGCCCACCACGGCATCCCTGTACGGCACTTCGTGCTCCACGCCGACCAGGACACCCTCCGCGAGCGCATCGAGCGGGCCACTCCCGTGCCCTCGCCGTTCCGCCTCCGCTACCTGGAGCCCTACGCGGAGGCGGCCCGCACCTGGCTGCACGACGAGGCCGAGGTCGTCGACACCACTCGCCTCACGCCCGCCCAGGCCGCCCGGCGGATCGCGGCGGCCGTCGGCTGCTGAGGTACCCGAACCGCACGTCATCTGCGGTACCCACTTTTTTGTGGGTACTTGGCAGCGGCCGACGAACATCAGAACCTGGATACGCGTGATCGGCGAGGCACCCGGCCACCGCAGGACCGGCTCGACACCACGAGGGAGGTGACCCACCGGATCAGGATCGACCGGATCAGGACCGAACGGTCCAGGACCGACCGGTCCAAGCGACGGATCAGGCCGACCTGCTCTCCGTCAGCCTCTCCAGGCGGCGGTGCCCCCAGTCGGAGAGCGGGCCGAGGGCCTCGGCGAGTTCGCGGCCGAAGTCGGTCAGGGAGTAGACGGTCTTCAGCGGCAGGACGTCGTAGACCTGCCGGTGCACCAGTCCGTCCGCCTCCATCTCACGCAACGCCTGGGTCAGCACCTTCTCGCTGAGCCCCGGCAGCCGGCGGCGCAGTTCGGCCGGGCGGTGCGGGCCGTCCTCCAGCCGCCACAGCAGCGACGTCTTCCACTTGCCGTCGATCACGGCGATCGCCGCGGTCACCCCGCACACGTTCGGGTCATGGCGCCGGTGCGTCATGCCACGCCCCTGGGTGCCACGGCCCTCTTCACCGCGCCCTTTCGGGCCAGGCCCTGCTCCGCCATGTCCCACCCCTTTTGTCATCAATCGGCTTCACCCTACAGGGAGTTACTCATGTCCACACACGCCTCCGAGTCCGCTGTCACCGTCCTCGGTCTCGGCCCGATGGGCCGGGCCCTGGCCAGCGCGTTCCTGGACGCCGGAGTGCGGGTCACCGTCTGGAACCGCACTCCGGGGCGGGACCGGGAGCTGGTCGGCCGCGGCGCCACGTCGGCCGCGTCCGCGGCGGAGGCGGTCGCCGCCAGCGCGCTGACCGTCGTCTGCGTGGTGAACTACGACGCCGCCGACGCCGTCCTGCGGCAGGACGCGGTCACCGACGCGCTCAAGGGCCGTACCGTCGTCAACCTGACCGCCGACACCCCGGACCGCGCCCGGGACACCGCCGCGTGGGCGGACGCGCACGGAATCCGCTATCTGGACGGCGCGATCATGACGCCGACCACGGCGATCGGCACACCGCAGGGGGTGTTCATCTACAGCGGCTCCGCGGAGCTCTACGGCGAGCACCGACCGGTCCTCGACGCGCTCGGCGGCGCCCACACCCACCTCGGCGAGGACATCGGCCGGGCCGCGGCCTACGACATCGCCCTGCTCGACATCTTCTGGACCTCGATGGCGGGCTTCGCGCACGCCGTGGCCGTGGCGGGGGCCGAGGGCATCACCGCGCGGGAGCTCACTCCCTTCGCGCAGGGCATCGCCGCGATCCTGCCGCCGCTCTTCGAGGAGTTCGCGGGGGACGTGGACGACGCCACCTACTCCGGCGAGCTCAACCCGATCACCTCCGGCGCCTCCACCATGGCGCACATCGTCGAGGCGTCGGAGTCCCACGGCATCGACGCCGCCGTCATGCGCGCGATCGAGGGGCAGGCCCGCCGCGTCATCGCCCTCGGGCACGGCACGGACGGGTACCTGCGGGTCAGCGAGCTGCTGACCCGCCACCTGCGGTGATCCACTCCTGAAGGACGGCGAAGTCCCGGTCGGTGAGGCCGTGGCGGTGGTCGACGCGGTGGAGGAGAGCCGGCCCTGAATGGTGGCCGGCCACCCAGGCGCGGTCGGTGCCGCTGATCTCGTCGTCGACCCAGACGAAGGGGCGCCCTGCGGCCCACGCCACCAAGGGACGCGTCTTCCAGTGCAGGCCACGGGGCCACAGCCCGGGTTCGCCGCCCTCGTCCGGCCAGTCCACCACCGGGAGCGCGGGCAGCCCGAGCCAGGGGGCGAGGCAGGCGTTCGCGTCGTCCAGCCAGGTCGTGGCCCACACCAGCTCGCAGCCGAGCCCGGCGAGTCCGGCCAGGCGGGCGCCGAGGCCGGGGTCGACCCGGGAGAGCAGGGGGTGGTCGGCCGACTCGGGGAGCGGGTGGGCCGGCTCGTACCGCGGGTACGGGCGGTCCGCCCCGAACGGGACGAGGGTTCCGTCGACGTCGAGGAAGACGAGCACCGACCGCGACGAGGGCGGGCGCGACGAGGGCATCGAAGGCGGTCGGGACACCGGCGGCGGACTCATCCCTCGAACCCGCCCTCGGCCAGGAGCCGGTCGACCCGCGCCCGGTGCGCGGCCTCCCACTGGTCGAGGGACCGCGCGGCCTCCTCGGCCAGCCTGGTCCGGGCCGCCGCGAGGATCTCCTCCCGGCGGGCGGCGGGTACGACCACGACGCCCTCCTCGTCGGCGACCACCACGTCCCCGGCGTCGACCGCCACGCCTGCGCACCGCACCCGCTCGTTCAGCGGCCGTACGGCCGCCTTGGTGCCCGGGATCGGGACGACGCCCCGGGCGAAGACCGGGAAGCCCGCCTCCCGCACCTCGGCCAGGTCCCGGATCACCCCGTCGGCGACGAACGCGGCGATCCCGCGGCGCTGGGCGACGGCGCAGACGTTCCCGCCGGCCAAGGCGTACTCCAGGTCGCCCGACTCCACCACCACGACCGAACCGGAGGGCGCCCGGTGGATGGCCGCGTGCAGCATCAGGTTGTCGCCGGGCGGGCACGAGACCGTGTACGCCGGGCCTGCCACACGCGGGACGGGCCCCCACAGCGGACGGATGCCGAGGTCCAGCACCTGCCCGCGCCCCAGCAGGTCGGCGAGCGTGGTCGTCGGTATCTGCTGATATTCCGTGGCGGCAGTCATGGGACGGACGGTACCGTCTGCCCCATGACTGCCGGGTCGGCCATGTGCCGTGAACGAGTTGGGTGTTGCCCGGCCTCTGAGTGAGGTCAGGGCGGCGGGCCAGGGGCCCGCCTCTTTCTCTTCGCCTTCCCTTCGTACGGAAACCAGCGACAGAGAAAGAGAGAGACTTGCCCAACGACTTCAATCGACCGGTCATCGAGGAGTTCCGCGCCAACAAGGGCCGCGTGGGCGGCTACTTCGAAGGTGCCAGGCTCCTGCTGCTCACCACCACCGGCGCCCGCACCGGCCGCCCGCACACCACACCCGTCGGCTACCTTCCCGACGGCGGCGCCCGCGTCCTGGTCATCGCCTCGGCCGGCGGCGCCCCCAGGCACCCGGCGTGGTTCCACAACCTCGTCGCGAATCCGCAGGTCACCGTCGAGAGCGGCGCCTTCACCTACGAGGCGCGGGCCGTCGTCCTCGAAGGCGAGGAGCGCGACCGGGCCTTCGCGCGGGCCGTGGAGGCGGAACCCGGCTGGGCGGAGTACCAGGAGAAGACGGAGCGGGTGATACCCGTCGTGGCCCTGGAGGAGATCGCCCGGGGTGGTCCGCCGAACATCAACGCCTCCTCCATGGGCGAGGCCATCAAGGTCGTCCACGACGCCTTCCGCCGTGAACTCGCGCTGATCCGCGAGGAGATGAGCAAGGACGGCGGTACGACCCTCGGTGCCCAGCTCCGCGTCAACTGCCTGACCTTCTGCGCCGGCCTGCACAACCACCACACGGGCGAGGATCAGGGCATGTTCCCCGTCCTGGCCGACCGCCACCCCGAGTTCGCGCCGGCGCTGGCCCGGCTGGGCGAGGAGCACGAGCGGATCGCAGAGCTCGTCGAGGACCTGCGCCGCGCCGTGTCCGCCGAGGCCGCTGACCCGGCCACCGCCCGCGCCGAGGTCGAGCGCCTCACCGCGGCGCTGGAGGACCATCTGGCCTACGAGGAGGAGCAGTTGATCCCGATCCTCGACGCCGCGTAGGACCTGACGAGGGGTGCCTCCCGTGCCGCGGCGGACGACGGCGGGCACCCCTCGAAGTCACCCCCTCCCGACCGCGCGGCACCCCTCAGAACGGCAGCGGCCTGTCGTGCACGACCTCCAGCCCCGCCACCGCCCGTGTCACCACCACGTACAGCCGCTGCCACCCGCGCTCCTCCGCCGCCACGATCGCGGCCGGCTCCACGGCGACGACGTGGTCGTACTCCAGTCCCTTCACCACACCCGCCGGCACGACGGCCACCCGCGCCCCGAGCTCGTCCGCGCCCCCCGCCTCGATCCCGGCCGCCTCCAGCGCCGCACGCACCCGCTCCACCTCGCCGTCGGCCGCGACGACCCCCACGGATCCCTCCCGGCCCAGCGCGTCCCGTACGGCGGCCGCGACCGCCCCCGGCAGGTCTCCGCCCGCCTCCCGGAACCGCAGCTCCCCCTCGCCGCGCAGCGACCGGGCCGCCGGCACCTCCACGTCCAGCCGCTCCAGCAGCCGGTTGGCCAGCGACAGCACCGCCCCGGGCACCCGGAACCCCACGGTGAGCGGTACGACCGCCGCGTCCGGCTTCCCCAGGTGCCGCAGCACCGTCCGCCACGACCGTGCCGCCCAGGGCGTCGTCCCCTGCGCCAGATCCCCCAGCACCGTCATCGAGCCGAAGGCCGCACGGCGCGCGATCGCCCGGCACTCCATCGGTGACAGGTCCTGCGCCTCGTCGACGACGACATGGCCGTACCCCTGAGGGTGCTCGATGAGGCCTGCCACCTCGTCCAGCAGCACGAGGTCGGCGGCCGACCAGCGCGCCGACTTCCACGACCGGGGCGGCTTCGCCCACAGCAGCGCCTTCTGCTCGTCGGCGTCCAGCAGCCCGTCCGCCGCCGCGGCCAGCGTCCCGGGACCGGTGAGCAGTGCGGCGACCACCTCCTCGGGCCGGACCCGCGGCCACACCGCGTCGACGTACGCCCCGACCGCCCGCGCCCGCGAGATCTTCTGCACCCAGGCGTTGCCCTGCGGGCCGGCACGGCGCTCGGCCCGGTCCCGGATGTAGCGCACCACCCGCGTGCGCACCCGCTCCCGCCCGACGGCGTACGGCGGCTCCTCGGCCCGCACCCCGTCGACGATCCGCAGCAGTTCGCCCTCCGGGACCCGCCACCGGTACGAGCCGTCGGGGACCACGAGGGCCTCCGCCTTCTCGGCGCCCACCCGCGCGTACAGCGCCCGCCGCAGGACCTGAGCCATCCGCACGTCGTGCTTCACCCCGGCGGCCCGGTCGTCGTCGGCTCCGGTGACCGGATGCCGGGCGATCTCGTCCCGCAGGGTGGACTGGCGTACGCCGGTCTCGCCGAGCGCGGGCAGCACCTGGGAGATGTACGCCAGGAAGGTGCGGTTGGGGCCGAGGATCAGCAGGCCGCCGCGCCGGATGCGCCGCGGGTGGGTGTAGAGCAGATACGCGGCGCGGTGCAGGCCGACAGCGGTCTTGCCGGTGCCCGGAGCGCCCTGCACGCAGACGGAGAGGGTGAGGTCGCCCCGTACCAGGTCGTCCTGCTCGGGCTGGATGGTGGCCGCGATGTCCCGCATGGGCCCGACCCGGGGGCGCTCGATCTCCCGGCTGACGATCTCGCTCGCCCGGGACTCGCCCCGGTCGAGGTGCTCGTCCTCCAGGCCGGTGAGGTCGGCGGAGTCGCCGCAGCTCCCGGGCGCCCAGCCGAACCGCCGCCGTACGGCGACGCCCTGCGGGTCGTGGACGGAGGCCTGGTAGAAGGCGCGGGAGACGGGAGCACGCCAGTCGACCACCAGGGGTGGCTCGGCGGGATGCTCGCTGATCCGCAGCCGCCCGATGTGCAGCGCCTGCCCGTCGCCGCCGAAGTCGAGGCGCCCGAAGAACAGCGGTCCCTCGGGCAGCTCGCGCATCTCCTTGGCGCGGCTGCGCAGTCGGCGTCCGAGGACCTCGGCGTCTGCGCCGGAGGCGGAGACGTCCTCACCGGTGACGACGTGTTCCTGGGCACCCTCGACCATCTCGGCGAAGGCGGCGCGGCAGCGGTCGTGATGGGCGCGTTCCTGGGCGAGGGCGTGGCGCAGGGCCGGGTCGGGTGACGTCATTCCATGGAGCGTACCCAAAAATCGTGACTGAGTTAAATTTTTTACTGAGGCTCAGAGCGCGGTCAGTCCCGTCAGCCCCGCCTCCAACGCCCCGAACGCCCGCTCCGCCGCCGTCACCGCATCCCGCTTCACCTCGGCCAACGGCTCCCCCGCCGCGATCCGTCGCCAGTTCTCCTGCGCCAGGACCCGCTGCACGGCGACGATCTGCCCGGCGGCCAGCCTCGCCTCCAGCCCGCCGCCGAGCGCCTCGGCGAGCGCGGCCTCCGACCGCTCCAGGTAGCCGTACAGGCGGGCGGCCAGTGCGGGAGTCCCGTACAGCATCGACTGGTAGGCGAGGACCTCGGGATGGTCGTTCAGCCCGGTGACGGGGTCGCACCGCTCCAGCCCGGCCAGGAAGTGCCGCCGCAGTGCCGCGACGGGCGAGGGTCCCTCCCGTACGATCCGGGCGGCCTCGTCCTCGTGGTCGGCGAACCGGTACAGGACGAGATCCTCCTTCGTCGGGAAGTACCGGAAGAGCGTCGGCTTGGAGATCTCGGCCGCGGCGGCGACCTCGGCCACGGAGACGGCGTCGAAGCCCTTCTCCAGGAAGAGACGGATGGCGGTGTCCGACACGGTCCGGTACATCCGCCGCTTCTTGCGCTCCCGCAGGCCGATCTCGCTCATGACGTGAGCCTACGGGCGTCAGACCAGCACCGTCGCCAGAGAGGGGGTGGCCGTCCACCGCACCGGCAGCCCGAGCGCCCCCAGGGCCGCCGCCAGGGTCATCGGGTAGGACTCGACCGCCCGGCGGACGTTGGGGGCGTCCAGGCTCGCTCCGGTGACCATTCGGTCGAGGTCGATGTACGCGGACCGCACGACCTCGATCAACCGGTACTCGCGCCAGTCGCGACGCCAGTCGAGGCTGTACTCGGGGCCGAGCGTGCTCTCCCAGCGCCGGAACATACGGTCGCGGATCTCCGGCCGGGTCGGGGTGAGGTGCATGTGGCGCACCAGGTCGTACAACGGGTCGCCCACCACCGCCATCTCCCAGTCGATGATGGTCAGCGCCAGGTCGTCGTTGCGGCGCACCAGATTCCATGGGTTGAGATCACCATGCAGAAGCGACGACCTGCGCTCGCTCACCCGATGACGGGACAGGATCTGCTGAAGGCGTTCCGCGTCGGGGAGCCCCATGAGGCGGGCCAACCGCTGCGACTCCCTGGGCAAGTCGCTCACCAGCAGCACGAGTTGGGCTCTCAGCCAGCAGAAGAACCCGCCCTCCCCGGCGGCCGGGTCGAGTCGCCAGTAGTTGACGTGCGTCAGGGCGGAGAGCTGGTCGACGAGCCCGTCGGCCTCGTGCGGCATCAGGCCGTGCACCGGGTGGTTCGGCGGGCTGTCGACGTCCGGATGCCCGACATAGGTGTGAACGGCGAAGAACTCGCGCGGATGGCTCTCGCCGAGCGCCAGGATCCTGGGAACCGCCATCCTGGCGCCCGAGTCCTCGATCGCCCTGAGCACCGCGTATTCGCTGAGGAAGCTGGGCTCGCGTCGGCGGATGTCCGCCAATCTGCGCCGGACCACGACATGGAACCTGTTGCCCGGCACCGGGACCACCGTGTTGACGTGCGCGGTGCCCCTGAACACCCGGCCTGCCGGGGCCGCACCCTCGGTGAGCAGGGCGTCGCGCACCGCTGAGTCGGGAAAGTCGAAAGCCGCGGGCAGCCGACGGTCCGGCTTCCAGCCGAAGGCCTCCGCGTCCAGGCCCCCGAGATCAGGCCCCCTCCGCGACGCGAGCCACCGAACGAGAGCCCCCTCGACGTTCCCCTCGCTCGGTACGTGTCCGAGCAGGAGTGGCTCCTGGGCCTCCGCCAGCGCCCGGCGCACCTCCGCAGTCGCCTCGCCGAGGCTCTTCTGCGGGAACGATTGCTCCAGAGAACGCACCGTCCGCAGCACGTCCGAGTACGCCGACTGGGCCCGCTCGAAGGCCACATAGTGGCGCAGGTCCTTGGCGACGCCGACGACGGCGGAAGGGCGGACCTCCGTCATGGCCTCCGCCCAGGCGTCGACGACTTCCGCCCACTGGTACCCGGGATAGCGCATGCGCACGAGGTGAGTTGCGAGGTCGTGCAGAGGGTCACCGTAGGTGGCCAGCTCCCAGCCGAGGCAGACGAGGGACTGGTGACCGTCGTAGGTCATGATCAGGTTGTCCCGGTGCAGGTCCGCGTGCAGCAGGCTGTACGGCCGCCGGGCCATGGCGGGCACGCGCTCGGCGAACCCGATCAGGGCATCCTCGGGGATGCCGAGCACTTTGAACAGCCCGCCGAAGGCATGCCAGTCGGGCTGCCGGAACTGCCGGTCCACGAGGCGCGCCAGCATCCGCAGAAACCCCTGGCTGTCCATGTGGTTGCGCGGCCAGACCGCCGGCAGAGGCGGTAGGGAGCCCAGGCGCACCTTCGACGTCTGGGCGAGGAGGCCGACCAGTTCCTCGGCCAGCGAGGGGGCGACGGGTTCGTCGTTCCCACAGACAGCCGACAGCGGCACACCTTCCACATGGCTGTGGATCGAGAACCCGCCCCGTCTGATCAGGCACTCGGGTGCGTGCGGCACAGAGCCCCTGATGCCATGGAGGATCCGCGCCTCGTCGTTCCATGTCCTGATCACGCCGGGCCACGCCTCCGTACGCCTGATCCGCACGATCACGGATGTCCCGGCCTCGCGGCCCACCAGCCGGGCCATGGAATCCGTGAGCGGCAACACGTAGCCCTGGTTGCGATGCCCACCGGTGACCTGGCCCAGCCTCACGGCTCGCCCTACGAACTCCCTGATGACGTCGGCGGACATGTCACGCCGCTCGTGGACGGGACGGGGAAGGGGATGTGCGCCCACGGGCCGCTCCCGGGTGTCGCGCGAAGGAAAGACGTAAAACACCATAGGACCACAACCACCGCCGAAGCGGCCCCGGTTGCCCCGATACACGGGGTCCAGCCCCAGAGGGCCGAGGCTCGGCGTCGGGAGCCGGAGCCATCGGTTTCCCTTCCCTCAGGAGACCTCCGGCCGTTCCGGCGTCGTGCCGGACGTCTCGGTGGTGAAGGCGCGCGCGCTGTCCCAGAGAGTGTCGAACAGTTCCAGGCGCCGAGTGACGATCTCCCTTGCCTCGTCGCCGTCGTCCTTGGCCCAGCGGGTCAGCAAGGAGTCGTAGCCCTGGGGATCCAGGAGGTGGCCGCCACTCCCGTTGGGCTCGGGCTGCCCGGTGACGTCGGCGTCGCGGGTCTCGGAGTTCGGCTCGACCTTGTCGTAGATCCCCTCGTACACGACGTCGTCGTTGATGAAGTAGAGCTTGAGCCAGGGCGACATGTGCAGCACGCGGAACTCGACGGACAGTGTCCCCTGGGCCTTTCGCTCCATGCGCTCTGTCTGGTTCTTCAACCTCTCCTCGTGGAGGGCGATCCGGTTCACCAGGCTCGCCCGGAACCGGGGAGCGTCACCGGCTTTGCCGTCCGCGCCCACCCGGCCGGGGAACTCGATCTCCTTGGTGAAATCCGGGACGAGAACCCGAAGCCGAATGGTGCGCGAAACGCCCTGGGTCAGCCGTGGAAGTACCCGCGTCACCAGGGGATCCGCGACCGTCTCGCCGGTGAACCCCAGCACCGAGAGGCGGACGTCTCCGCCGCGTTCGAGAACATCCTTGAACCGTGCCTCCAGCTCCGTGGGCGGGACTCCACGCGGGCGAAGGGCCTGGTTCAGACGCTGTACCTCCCCTTCCAGCCGCCGCGCCACGGCCTGCAGTTCCGCCTCGGCCCGCCGCTGCTCGGAGTGCCCCGCGTTGAGGCGCTGTACCTCGGCGTAGAGCACGTACCCCACCACTGTGAGCAGTGCCCCGCCCAGGTAGACCTTGTCCTGCAGGGCGTCACCTACGGGCTTCACGAACTGGGCCACCAGCCCGACGACGAAGACGGCGAACAGGAAGAGTTTCGTGACCGTGGACTCCGCACGCCCCCACCCGGCGGCCAGTCTCCTGGTCCACGACGAGCCTGTGTCCGACACCAATTCCCCCTGTGCGCCCCCGATTTGATTCGAGCCTGCTCATCGTGCCCCGCCGGACGGGTGACCAGGAAGAGGACTGCGAGATCACCACGGAATCATGGCCGAGAAGTGATCGAAGCGGGACAGCACGACAGGCGCACCCGCCTCCCACAGCTCTTTCGCCTCATCGGCGTCGCGGGCGTATCCCACGAATTGCACACCGGCAGCCTCGGCCGCTGCGAGGTCCGTCACCGTGTCACCGAACATCAGCGCGTCCTGGGTGTCAGCGCCCAGCGCGTGCAGCGCGCGGTCCAGACAGTCGGGGTGGGGTTTGAGCCGCCTGGGGTTGTCGGTACGGCCGTAAAGGTGACCCGCGAAGCAGCGGCGCAGGCGCATCCGGCGCAGGTACGTGTCGACGGCTTCCGGGGAGTTGTTGGTGGTGACGGCGATCCGCACACCCTCCTTCGCCAGGCGCCGGACCAGCGGGCTCGCCCCGCGCGTGGGCGGGGCGCTCAGCGCCGCTTCGATCTCCCCCTCGACGAGCCGCGCCTCCAGCGCCGCCACCAGCTCACTCCCGGGACGCGCCAGATCCACGGCCCGCAGTACGTCCTGAGGGTCGATGGACACCAACGCCGCCGGTGGGAGCAGCCCCGATGCGCCGTGCTCCGCGACGATCCCCCGCAGGGTGTCCGCCAGGGGCCCCGACGACCTGCCGGGGAACAGACGACACAACGGCCCGTCGAAGTCGAACAGGACACATCGTCCGTTCACGATCTGCTTCGCCGCACCCAGCAGTAGATCCTCGTCGTCGAGCACACTCACCTGCGCAGTTCCTCTGTCCGGCATGGAATTCCGGCGTACGGTCATGCCGCGGTCGTCGGCACGGTCGTACTGTGCCACTCCCGCAGGGCTTGCACGATCTGCTCCAAGTCCGGCACCTCCACCAGCTTCAGCGGTTCACGGGCCCGCCCCATGGCTCGGCTCACCCGCTCCGCCGCCGCGTGGAAGTCCTGTTCCCCCGGGTCGCCCTGCAGCGCGAGAGCCGCACGCATGACGTCGGGGAACACCGACTGGGCGTATTCGAAGGCCAGGTAGGTCTTCAGGTCCTTGTCCAGACCGACGGTCAGCTCGGGGTGGCCGGCCTCCTTCATCGCCTGGGCCCACAGGTCGGTCATCACGGCCTGCTCCTGTTTGCCGTACCCCATGCGCACGATATGAGTCGCGAGATCATGAAGAGGATCCCCATATATGGCCAGTTCCCAGTCGATCACCGAGATCCGCCCGCGCCGCACCACGACATTGGCGCGGTGGACGTCGGTGTGCAGAAGCCGGAACGGTCGGGATGTCAGACCCTGGTGGTTCTCCCTGAACGTCGCCATCGCGTCCCGGGGGATGCCCACCGCGTCGAAGAGGACACCGAAGCGGTCCCGGTTGGGCCGGTGGACGCGCTCTTCGGTGAAGTCGATGAGCCAGTGCAGGAAGCCCTGGCTGTCGCCATCGGTCGGCCAGTCCTGAGGGGGCGGCGGGAGCTCGTTGACCGGCACCTCGGCGGCCCTGGCGAAGAACGCGGCGAACTCGCGCATCAGTTTGTCGTCGACGACACCGTCGGAGTTCCGCTCACTGAGCGCCTTGCCCCTGCGATACCGGTGCAGGGAGCGGTCGCCCAGCACGGCGCGGCAACGCGGCACCTCGCGCAGATACCGGCAGACGACCTCGAGGACATCAGACTCTCGCGGCCAGATGCGCGGGACGACCTCGACCGTGTTCAGCGGCACCCGGTACTTGAACCGCGTGTACGGCACGACACCGATCACCAGGGCTAGCAACAGCCCTACCCGCACCACGTAGTTGGTGTTGTGGTGGCCCTTGAGCACCTTTCCCCTGCCTCGGAGTCGACGGGACTCCAGAAGGCGGTGCGCGAGCGACAAGCGCGCTCCGTGTTGCAGAGGGGGCACGATGGCCGAGAGTAGCGGTTCAGACTGAGGACCATGTCAACAGGTGCATAACTTTCCGATCCTTGTGGCACGTTGCACAAACACATTCGTGCACGTCCGGGAGACGGCCGCCGGTTTGCGCCAACATGTTCGGTGTGGACGGCGACTCGAACGAGACAACCCGTTCGGAGCCACATCGAGCTTTTCGGAAGGGTGCGCCGTAACTGGTTCAGGCGCCGGCGCGGACCAGCGCCAGCACCGGCCACAGGGAGTCCACGACGGACGTGGCCCCGGCCTCGCGCAGCAGTTTCTCCTTGCGCGGGTTACGCGCGTAGCCCAGGAACGGGACTCCGGCACGATCCGCCGCGATGAAGTCCGAGGGCGTGTCGCCGATCATCAGCGCCGACGAGGGGGCGGCGCCCATGGCGCTCAGGGCCCGGTTGAGGCAGTGCGGGTCCGGCTTGAGCTGGTGGAGGTTCTGGGTGCGGCCGTAGACATGAGGGCTGAAGCAGGGGAGCAGCCCGCGGCCGTCCAGGTACGTGCGGACCACGCGCGGGGAGTTGTTGGTGGCGATGGCCAGCCGGGACCCGACCGCCGTCCACGTGCGGATCAGCGGGTCGGCGTACGCGGTGGGCATCGCGGAGGAGGTCGCCCTGAGCTCCTCCTGGGTGAGACGTTCCTCCAGTTCCGCGACCAGGTCGCTGCCCGGGCGCCGGCGGTCCACGGCACGCAGGACGACATGGGGGTCCAGCGACTCCCGTTCGTCTTCGGACAGCAGGCCGGGCAGTCCCCGTCGCTCCAGCCACTCCACCAGGTCGGTCGCGACCCGTTCCGCCGAGTGCCCGGCGAACAGCCGGCAGATCGGTCCGTCGAAGTCCCAGAGCACGATGCGGGCGCCCGCGATCAGTTCCCGGAGCCGGTGCGGGTCGGTTTCGGTCTCGGCGGTCACCGGTTCGGTCCGTGTCGTATCAGAAGTCACTAGGAGAGTGTCAGCTCCGTGCTGATGGTTTCCCAGAGGGCGTCGAACCACTTCTGGGATTCCGTCACGAAGGCGGCGTCGCGCTGCCCGGCCGACTGCGCGAAGGAGAAGAGCAGCGACTGCGAGCCCAGGGCGTCGTACATGTCCAGGGTCCGGCTCTCGTACTCCTCCTGGCGTTCGGTGAGGACGTAGTAGCCGATCAGCGCCTCGTCGCCGTTGAGCAGGTACAGCTTGATCGGCGGGGTGAACGGCAGCGCGCGGAAGGTCACGTGGACGTCGACGCCGTGCGTGGCGCGGGTGGCCTGGAGGTTGTTGCGCAGCACCTGGGCCTGGGCGTTGCGCATGGCCAGCCAGCGCTGGTGCACGGGGTCGTCGTCGCCCCGCCCCTCGACCAGCACCGGGAAGGCGAGATGGATGTTCCGGGAGGGCAGCAGGATCCGTACGTCGATCGTCCGAGGGCGGACCGACCCCTCGTGGATCAGGCGCAGTGGCTCGCCGAGGGCCACCATCAGGGTCTCGGAGGTGTGGCACACCACGTCCACGCGGACCTGCGGGGCGGCGAAGGCATCGGCGAGCCGGGGGGCCAGGCTGACCATCGTCGGCTGGGGGGCGTCCCGGGTCGGGGCCGGCAGGGCGATGCGCGGCGGGCTGCCCTTGCTGACGTTGGTGAGCAGACCGTCCTCCTGGAGCGCGCGCAACGCCTGGCGAACGGTGCCCCGCTCCACCCCGAACTCCTCGGCCAGCTCGGCCTGGGTGGGCAGGCGGTCGCCCGCCTTGAGGTCTCCGACCCGGATCCGTTCCCGCAGGTTGTCGGCGATCTCCTGCGGAGAGAGTCTCCTGCTGCCGTTCACTGCCACGCTCTCCTGAGTCACGACCAAACGCTACAACTCTGATCCATCTAGCGGGAGTTGTTAGCGACTTGTTTCAAAGTAGGGGCCAAGTGGGGACAACTTAATCAGAGTTGGCGTCAAGTTGGTTGAGTTGGCGGAAGTAATCCTTCCATCCCCAGGAGCCCGAAGGGGGAAACACCGATGCCCGTCCTCGCACTCCTCTCCGCCGTCTTCGTCGTCGGCGTCGAACAGACCCTCCAGTGGAAGTACGGAGCCACCGGCGTCATCGGCCTGCTGCTGCTCACCATCGGCATCAAGGCCAAGAGCCCCACCGTCTCCTCGATCGGGGCCGTCGTCCTCGCCCTTCTGGTCTCGGGGCCCGCCCTATGAGCCATGCGCACCACCGGAACCACGAACGCACAGGTCAAACGCTGTGGGAGACGATCAGCTCGTGAGCACCAGCTCCGAACTGATCGTCTCCCACAGTGCGTTGAACCACACATGGGACTGCTCCACGAACGTCGTGTCCCGCAGCCCCGCCCCCTGCTCGAAGGCGAACAGCGTCGACTGGATGCCCGGGGCGTCGTACATCTCCAGCTGCTGGTGGTCGATCTCCACCTCGTGCCGCTTCAGCGTGTAGTAGGCGAAGAGCGCCTCCGTGCTGTTGAGCAGGTACAGCTTCACCGGCGGGGTGAACGGCAGCGCGCGGAAGCTGACCCGCACATCGATACCGTGCGTGGAGCGCAGCGCGAGCAGGTTGTGCCGTAGCACCTGCCCCTGGGCGTTGCGCTGGGCCAGCCAGCGCCGGCGCAGCCGTTCGTCGGCGTCGTCGGCCGTGGCGTCCACCGGGGTCGGGAAAGCGAGCGAGATGTCCCGGCTGGGCAGCAGGACGCGGACGTCGACCTTGGCCGGTTTCAGCTGTCCGGCGTGGATCTGGCGCAGCGGTTCGCCCATGGCGAGGGTGAGGGAGACCGAGGTCAGGCACAGGGCGTCGATCTCGACGTGCGGAGCCGCGAAGGCGGCCGCGATGCGCGGGGCGAGCGCCACCATGGTGGGCTGCGGAGGTGCTCCCGGGCCGGTCAGCGCCTTGCCCAGGTCGAGGGCGACGGTCGCCGGGGCCCCTTTGGACACGTTGGTCAGCAGGTGCTCCGACTGCAGGATGCGCAGGGCCTGGCGCACGGCTCCGCGCTCGACGCCGAACTCGTCGGCCAGCTTGGCCTGGGTGGGCATGCGCTGGCCGGGCCGCAACTCACCCGAGGCGATCCGGGCGCGCAGCTCGTCGGCCACCTCCCGGTGTGACTTCTGTGGCCGCTGTGACCTGTTCCGTCCAGTGACGGGGGCGTGTTTCGGCTCCACGACAAAACACTACAACTTCCCGCCATCTTTAGGCAGTTCCGCGCATGGTGGTTATGAGCCGCTCCCAAGCGGTCATAACTACAGGGAAGTTGGTCGCCAACTTCAACAACATGGTCAAGCTTTCAGAGGGTTGGCCACTGAAGCCGAAGTTCCACCGGCCGGGCTCCCTTCCGGAGGGGAGCCGGGAGCCCGATCGGTCAGCACAGCCACAACTTCACACCGACAACCGAACAGCGTGATGGCACAGCCACAACCGAACACCAACCACAACCGCACAGCTCGCTACGGATGAGCCCCCGTCGTCGGCAGAGAGGAGACCTCAGAAGATGTCCGGGCACCAAGGACGCCTGGACGTACGCAGCAGGGCGTCGGCCACCCGGGCGGCGCCCGCTCGGTCTTCGCGCACCCGTCCCAGCGCGGCGAGCCGCACGGCCGACTCGTCGCCGAGCCACAACCGGGCCAGCTCCGCGACGTCGAGGGTGAGGTCGGCGGCAGCGGCCGTCGGCGCACAACGGGCTCCGTCCGCGGACGCCTCCAGCCGGTACCGCCCGCCGGTCGGTCCGCCCTCGTCCACGACCTCCAGCACCAGCGCCCCCTCGCCCTCGTAGGTCCGGGCCTCCAGGGCCCGTACGACATCGAGGATCCGCACCCACAACCAGTCCGCCAGCGTCGTGATCCGGGCGGCCCGCGGGTCGGGCAGATGGAAGGGCAGCAGGTCGTCGGGAGCCCGCCAGCCGGACTTGACCGTGGTGATCCAGTCGATCGAGCACAGGTAGCGCCACAGCGCGCGCTCGGCGTCCGGCGTCGCCGCGATCAGCCACTTCACGCTCGCCGTGTTCAACGGCTGCTTGCCGTCCCCCCAGCGGTCGTCCGCCGTGTACGCCACCAGCCCCTGGACCTCACCGCCCGCCGAACGGTACGCGGCGAAGAAGGGCTCGGTCCACGGGTCCCGGTCCAGGCGCAGCGCCCCCGTAGCGACTTGCCACCAGCGCGCGTCCCGGTTGACGGCGCCCGGCTGGGCACGGCGCACCCGCTCGTGCAGCTCCGGCCCGATCTTGCGTACGTCCGCCGGGTCCACGATGTCGATACGGCCGCCGTCCCCAGGACCTGCCCACCTCGGGTCCAGGCCGGTACGCGGGACGTCGATCGTCCACTGGGCGGTCCAGGTGGCGGGGCCGAAGCCGTACCGGCCGTAGATCGGGTACTCGGCGGCGATCAGCGTCGCGACGACGTCGCCGCGGTCCTTCGCGGCGGCCAGGTCGCGTTCCATCATCCGGCCGAGGATGCCGCGGCGACGGTGCGTGGGGGTGACGGTGACGTTGGTGATGGCGTCGGCGGGAACGGTCCCGCCGCCCACCACGGTGAGCTCCTGCGCGAACGACCGGAACGTCCCGACGCACCGGCCGTCGTCGAAGGCGCCCAGAGTCCGGGCCGGCACGAGGTACGAGGCGCGGTCCGCGATCTCCGTCTCGGCGACGCCGGGGGTGCGCAGGAAACCGGTGTTGAGGGCCCGGGTCCAGTCGGGGATGTCGGCTTCGGTGATCGGGCGGACGTCTATGGGGGGTTCGGGGCGGCTCATGGGGCCCACGGTAGGCGGGCGGGCGCGGGGGTGTCGCCGAAATTTCCGCCGGCCCGCCGCGCCCCGCCCGTGTCCCCCGACCCGCGTCCCGATCCGGTGCCGCCGTCCACAGCCTGTGGACGGCGGCGGCCGCCCCGCGACACCGACATGATCCAAACGACAGGCCCTAGGTCAGCAGATCGTCGACCTGGGCCTCGCCGTCCCGGTACCGGCGACTGATCTCCGCGCCACAGTCGTCCGCCGTCCGCTGCAGCAACTGGCGGCGCCGCGAGACCTGCTGCTCGTACTGCACGAGCCGTCCCATCGCGGTGTTCAGCTCGACGTCCGTACGCGCCTGGAGGTCCGACAGCTCGACCTCGGCGAGCATCTCGGACGCCAGCCGCCGGTACTCCTCGCTCTGCGGGGTGCCGAGCGTGACATGGCGCGCGGAGGAGCGGTGGCGGGCCGGGGCGTCGGTCAGGATCTCCGACAGGCGCTCCACGACGGACGCCGCGCCCGCCGGGGAGCGCCGCGCCAGTTCGGCCCGCAGGATGTCGATCCGCCCCTGCAGCAGCCGCCGTACGTAACTGAGGTCCGCCTCGTCCCGCTGGGCGTCCCGGCGCAGGGTGCGCAGCTCGGGCAGGCTGAGCCGGATCAGATCAGGCTCGGGCGGGTCCACCGGAAGCCGTGGATCGGCACCCGGTCCCGGATCCTCGGCGGTGCGCTGTGTGGGCGGCCGAAGAGCCTCCAGCCGGCCCGCTTGGTCCAACACGACAGCCCCAGGCGGCTGCCCGGTACTCGGTGTGCTCATGTGCCTCTACCGTCCCCTCGACCGGCGCGTGGAAGCATGGTGCCATCCCAACTGGACGCTATGTGACCGAGTGCCCACGAACAGCCCCAGATGGGGGCTTAGTGATCAAAAAAGAAGCCCCTTACGAGGCACTTTCCCGCACCCGGCATGATGGCGGCATGCGAGCTGTGGTGCAGAGAGTGGACGGCGCGAGCGTCGTCGTGGACGGCGAGACGGTCGGGGAGATCACCGGCGAGGGGCTGTGCGTCCTGGTCGGGGTCACGCACGAGGACACCGAGGAGAAGGCGGCCCAACTCGCCCGCAAGCTCTGGTCGATCCGGATGCTGCACGAGGAGAAGTCCTGCAGCGACATCGACGCCCCGCTCCTCGTCATCAGCCAGTTCACCCTCTACGGTGACGCCCGCAAGGGCCGCCGCCCCACCTGGAACGCCGCCGCCCCCGGCGACGTGGCCGAGCCGCTCGTCGACGAGGTCGTCGCGCAACTGCGCGCGCTGGGCGCGACGGTGGCGACGGGCCGGTTCGGCGCCCGGATGCGGGTGGGGCTCACCAACGACGGCCCGTTCACGGTGCTGATCGAGATCTGATCACCAGGAGGAGAGCCACCGCGAGCCGCGGTCACGGCGCCCGCCTCAGGGCTCGACCACGACCTCCTGCGCCGCCGCCGTTTCCCCCGCCACCAGCCGAGCGTCCACCGGCACGTTCCGCTTCACCAGCGCGAGGGCCACCGGGCCCAGCTCGTGGTGGCGTACCGACGTGGTGATGAAGCCGATCTTGCGGCCGTCGGGGCCCTCGTCGGCGAGCCGGATCTCGGTGCCGGGGGCCGGCAGATGGACCTCGCTGCCGTCCAGGTGCAGGAAGACCAGCCGACGGGGCGGCTTGCCGAGGTTCTGCACCCGGGCGACCGTCTCCTGACCGCGGTAGCAGCCCTTCTGCAGATGCACCGCGGAGCCGATCCAGCCCAGCTCGTGCGGGATGGTGCGGTGGTCGGTCTCGAAGCCGAGACGCGGGCGGTGCTGCTCGACCCGCAGCGCCTCGTGCGCCAGGAGCCCGGCCGCCGGGCCCGCCTTCGCGGCGTACGACTCCAGGTCCGCGCGGGGGAGGAAGAGATCACGGCCGTACGCCGTCTCGCGCACGACGACGCCCTCGGGCACCTCGGCGATCGACCCCGCGGGCAGGTGCACCACCGCGAAGTCGGCCGTGCGGTCGGCGACCTCGACCCGGTAGAAGAACTTCATCGACTCCAGGTACGCGATCAGCGCGTCCTGGGTGCCCGGCTCGACATGGGCCCAGACCGTCGTGCCGTCGTCCACCAGGTACAGCGCGTGCTCGACGTGGCCGTGCGCGGAGAGGATCAGCGCCTCGGTGGCCTCACCCGCAGGCAGGTCGCTGACGTGCTGGGTGAGCAGCAGGTGCAGCCAGCTCAGCCGGTCCTCGCCCGAGACGGTCACGACGCCGCGGTGCGAGAGGTCGACGAAACCGGTGCCCTCGGCGAGGGCGCGCTGCTCACGGAACAGATCGCCGTAGTGGGCGGCGACGCCTTCGTCCACGCCCTCGGCGGGCACGGCGCCGGGCAGGGTCAGCAGGGGGCTCTTCATACGACTAAGCCTACGACTCGGTAGTTGAACTCTTCAGCGCGCAGTCCTCGCACCGACCGAAGATCGCGAAGTGCTTCATGTCGGTGTCGAAGCCGAAGGTCTGGCGCAGTTTCGCCGTGAACTCGGCGGCCACCGACAGATCGGCCTCGATCACGTTCGAGCAGTCCCGGCAGACGAGGTGGATGTGGTGGTGCCGGTCCGCCAGGTGATACGTCGGCGCGCCGTGCCCGAGGTGGGCATGGCTGACCAGCCCCAGCTCCTCCAACAGCTCCAGAGTGCGGTAGACGGTGGAAATGTTGACCCCCGACGCCGTCTTCTTCACTTCCGTGAGGATGTCGTCGGGGGTCGCGTGCTCAAGGGTGTCCACGGCTTCGAGCACGAGTTGCCGCTGCGGCGTCAGCCGGTAGCCGCGCTGCCTGAGGTCGCTCTTCCAGTCGGTGCTCACCACACCGGAAAGTCTAGAGCCATTCGAACGGCTGCCTAAGCGGACGCCGGACTACTTGAAGAACGCGATGCCGTCGTCCGGCAGGTCGTCCGGGAGGGCCTTGGCCCAGCGCTCGACCTCCTCCGGGGTGACGACCTTCTTCAGGTGGGCCGACATGTAGGGGCGCAGCTCGACCTCCGGGGTCTGCTTCTCGCCGACCCACATCAGGTCGCTGTTGACGTAGCCGTACAGCCGCTTGCCCCCGGTGTAGGGGCCGGAGGCGGCGGTCCGCGCCACGGCGTCCGTGACCAGGTCGATCTGCGGCTTCTTGTCGGCGAGCTCGCCGTACCAGACCTCGACGACGCCGTCGTCGCGGACCATCGTCACCTCGACCTTGCGCTCGGCGTCGACACGCCAGAAGCCGTGCTCGGACTCCAGCGGCCGCACCTTGTTGCCGTCGTTGTCGAGCACCCAGGTGTGGGACCGGTACTCCAGGAAGTCCCGGCCGTCGTGCGTGAAGGCGACCTCCTGACCGAAGTTGCACTTCTCGGAACCGGGGAAGTCGTGCACGCCCGCGCCCGCCCAGTTGCCGAGCAGGAAGACGAGCGGGACAAGGTCCTTGTGGAGGTCGGACGGGATCTCGATCATGAGCAGCTCAGAAGTCTCGTACGTCGGTGATGGCGGTCAGCGCTGGCCCTGGTACAGCTTCTTCACGGCCAGCCCGGTGAAGGCGAGGACGCCGACGCAGACCAGGACCAGCAGGGCTTCGAAGAAGATCTCCACGGGGTGCTCCTCGATTGAGCGGAGGGATTGCGGTACGTGCACAGGGCCGGGCCCCAGCTTACGCGGCCGGGGCCCGGCCCTCCGTGTGAGGTACGCCCTCGCGGGGTCAGCCCAGCAGCTGGCTCTGCAGGGTCACCGTCTGCTGGAAGGGCACGGCCTTCGCGGTGCCCTTGCGGGACTGGATGACGACGGCGAGGACGTCACCGGCGGACAGGTACGCCTGGCGGACCTGTTCGGCGCCGTACGGCTCGGACTCGGTGAAGGCGAGGCGGGGGAACTCACCCGGCCAGGGCACCTCCGCGAAGGCGTTGTCCATGACCGAGGCATCGGTGCCGCGCACCTTGTACGTCGGTCCGCTGTACGGGGCGATGTCGCCGACCAGCTCGTCCACCATGGCGGCGGTGTCGAAGTGGAGCAGGTAGACACGGGAGTGCGTGCCGTCCTGGGTGGTCCAGCCGCGGGCGGCGATGTGGCGCAGGCCGCTGTCGACGAGCTTCTGCCGCAGTTCCTCGCGCTCGTCCTGCACGGTGTACTCCGCCAGGAAGCCCTTGGTGTCCAGCCAGCCGTCCTCACCCCGCAACGCGGGATCCTCCTCGGCCCCCGCGGGCGCGGGCAGCACCAGGGCGCGCAGGTCGGCGTAGTGGGCCTCGGCCTTGTTCTCCGCGGCGAAGGGCTGCGGGCTGCCGGACGGCAGCGGCGGCTTGCGCAGCGTCGGGAAGTCCCACCGTCCGTCCGACTCGGTCCGCAGCCCCGGCACATCGGTCCGTTCCATCCCGGCGATCCCGTACGCCGTCCCGGCCCCGACGGCCGCGAAGACGACGACGGCAGCGGTCCACCGCAGCGCGGCGCGCAGGACACGGCGGTCCTTCCTGGCGGGCGCGGGCGGGAGGAGCGGCGGCTGAACGAGGGGCTGAACGGGGGGCTGAACGGGGAGGGGCGGGGTCGCGGCGTACCCGGACGCGTCGGCCGGACGCGGGGCCCGGTCCACCGCGTCATCCACCCGCTCCGCGTCGGCCGCGGGCTGGGGCGTCGGTGCGGGAGCCGCGGAAGGCGCGGGAGCCACGGGCGCCACGGAAGGCGCGGATGCCACGGAAGGCGCGGAAGGCGCGGAAGGCGCGGGAGCCGCGGAAGGCCCGGGAGCCGCTGAAGGCCCGGGAGCCGCGGACGCCGCGGGCGAGGCCGGGGCGGCCGGTGCCGGCGGCTCCGGTGCCGCGGCGGGCGCCCCCACCACCGTCGGCTCCGGCGCCGGACCAGCCTGCTCGGTGCTCTGTGACCGGTGCTCGCTCATACCGCCTCCCCCGGCTCGGCGATGCGGTCGAGCTGGGTGCTCAGCAGCATCGCGACTCCCTTGCTGTCGAGTGGCCTGACGCCGTCCGCCGAGGCGGTGACCAGGACGTCACCGACGTAGGCGGAGCAGAACATGCTGTCGATGCCCTCGGTGACCTCCTTGGGCGCCAGGAAGCACTTGGCGTTCTTGTGGCCCTTGACCACGGGGCCCTCGCGGAAGAAGTCCAGGGCGTCGAGGAACCCGCTCTGGAACGTCGCCATGTCCCGCACGGCCGCCCGGTTCTCCATCTGGCTGAGGACGATGCTCACGGAGTAGATGCCGGCGGCGGCGTCCTGGGTGAGCCCGCTGCCGTTCGCGCTGAAGTAGCTCCGCATCGCCATGCCCTTGATGCGCAGCCGGTTCGACTGCTTCTCCAGCTGCCGCCGCTGCGAGCGGGGCAGGTCGCGCAGCGACTCCTTGTTCAGGGCCGTCGCCTCGGCCCCGGTGAGCCGCGCGTCCGAGCCGAACCGGCCGTGGTCCGGACCCCGCACCCAGCCGTCGGTGCCGTACGGCACGAGCATCCCGGCCAGCCCCGTGGCGCTCGGCGCCTTCTCGTCGGGCCGGTCCGCGGGGAACTTCCACACCGGCGCTCCCGCGTCCCGGTCGGCGTCCCGCACCGTCACGACGGTGTACCCGACCCCGGCGACGACCGCGCCGACCAGCAGGACCGCCCCGGCGACGGCACCGATACGGCCCGGGCGCAGCTTCCTGCGCCTCTCGGCGGGCGGTACGGCCGACGGCTCGCCCCCGGAGCCGAGCACGTCGATGGCACCCGTCTCGTTCTCGCTCACAGCCGCTCCATCTGCCGCTCGGCCAGACTCATGATCGTCTTCTTGGCGATCGGCTTCGTGTCGAAGGCGAAGACCTGCATCGCGACGTCACCGCGCCACGCGAACGCCTGCGCCGAGTACAGCGGCCTGTATCCGGGCTCGGAGCGGGGCTCGGAGGAGGCGTAGGCCATACCGTCCCCGGTGCCGGGAACGGCCCAGCTGTCGGGGTCCTCGGCCTCCGCCCAGTACTGGTTGTCCTGGGTGATGTCGGCGGCCGCGGTGGACTCCTCCTGCCGGAACTGCACCAGCCGGATCTCCACCGCGAGGTCGCCGGTCTTCCAGCCGACCACCGCCATGCGCCGGAACTCGTCGCTGACCAGCTCCGGGTAGGCGGCGTCCGGCTGTTCGAACGTACGCGCGTGATCGGCCAGGTCCACCCAGCCGTCGGCGGTTCTCAGCCACTCGGCGCTCTTCGCCCCGCGCGGCTTCTTCAGCAGCAGCTTGCGCAGGTCGCCGTCGGTCCGTACGTGGCGATCCCGCGCGGCCGACAGCGGCTCGGGTGCCGCGCCCTCGGCCTGCGTCAGCTTCGGCTGCGACAGCGAGGGCAGCCTGGTGGGCTCGCGGTCCGCCTGGATCAGGTAACCGGCACACGTCCCGGCCACCAGCCCCAGCACCGCGGCACCGGCGATCAGCATCGCCGTACGCCCACGCCGCCGCGCTAGGGGCGGCGGTCCGAAAGCGGCTGACGCGAGCGGTGCCACCGGCGCGTCGACCGCCTCCCGTATCTCTTCGGGTCCTTCCACAACGCCCCCACCCAACATGAAGCCCGTATTCCGTATGCGTGCGCACAGGAGACCCACGGCTTGCACCCTGGGTTGTAGGGGAGTTGATTACGATTCAGCCATGGCGAAGAAGCTGGTGATCAAGGTGACGGCGGGGGCCGATGCTCCCGAACGCTGCTCGCAGGCCTTCACGGTGGCGGCGGTGGCCGTCGCCAGCGGCGTGGACGTGTCGCTGTGGCTGACCGGCGAGTCCGCCTGGTTCGCGCTGCCGGGCAAGGCCGCCGAGTTCGAACTCCCGCACGCGGCCCCGCTGCCCGACCTGCTCGACTCGCTCCTGGCCGGGGGCCGCGTCACCCTGTGCACCCAGTGCGCGGCCCGCCGGGACATCACGGAGAAGGACGTCATCGAGGGCGTACGGATCGCCGGGGCGCAGGTCTTCGTGCAGGAGGCCCTGGGTGACGGGGCTCAGGCGCTGGTCTACTAGGCCGTGTCCGGCCTGGGGCCGGTCGTCGCGCCCGGGCTACCGGACCCGTACCCCGCGCCGGCCCCTCCCCCGCGTCTGCGTGCCGACGCTCACCGCGGGCCCTTCCTGCCGTCCAGCTCGTCCCACCACTCGTCGGACTGGGGATCGCCCGAGGGGTCGTCCCACCAGCGGTCCTCGGGGCCGCGGCGGTTGGCGACCATCGCCGCGAGGGGCGGGATGACCATGGCGACCACGCACATGCCCACGGCCACCGGCACCGACCACAGACGTACGACGCCCCAGGCCGCGACGAAGAGCGTGAGGCACGTCCCCATCATGGCGAAGTAGAGGTGACGCCGGCGCGCGTACATGCCTCCAGGGTAGGTCTGTGCACGCCAAAGGGGCCGCACCTCGGGCGTCCAACCCATGAGGTGCGGCCCCTCGGCCGTCACGTGCGCTCGGCGATCAGACCGCGATCGCGACCTCCGCCAGGCCGCCCTTCTCGGCGACGACGGTGCGGTCGGCGGTGCCGCCCGGGACCAGAGCGCGCACGGTCCAGGTGCCCTCGGCCGCGTAGAAGCGGAACTGGCCCGTGGCGGAGGTGGGGACCTCCGCGGTGAACTCGCCGGTCGAGTCCAGCAGACGGACGTAGCCCGTCACCGGCTCGCCGTCGCGGGTCACCTGACCCTGGATGGTGGTCTCACCGGGCTTGATCGTCGAGGCGTCGGGGCCGCCGGCCTTCGCTCCACACATGTCTTTCTCCAGAAGGGGTCTGACCGGAAGGAAGGCCGGTCGGGGGTTTTCGGGACGTGTCGCTTACTTGTTGGCGCCGAGCTCGATCGGAACACCGACGAGCGAGCCGTACTCGGTCCAGGAGCCGTCGTAGTTCTTGACGTTCTCCACACCGAGCAGCTCGTGCAGCACGAACCACGTCAGCGCGGAGCGCTCACCGATGCGGCAGTAGGCGATGGTGTCCTTCGCCAGGTCCACCTGCTCCTCGGCGTAGAGCTCCTTGAGCTCGTCGTCCGACTTGAAGGTGCCGTCGTCGTTGGCGTTCTTCGACCACGGGATGTTGCGGGCGGACGGGACGTGGCCCGGACGCTGGGACTGCTCCTGCGGCAGGTGGGCCGGGGCGAGCAGCTTGCCGGAGAACTCGTCGGGGGACCGGACGTCCACCAGGTTCTGCGCACCGATGGCGGCCACGACGTCGTCGCGGAAGGCACGGATCGACGTGTCCTGCGGCTTGGCCTTGTAGTCGGTCTTCGGGCGCTCCGGCACCTCGTCACCGGCGACCAGCTCGCGGGCGTCGAGCTCCCACTTCTTGCGGCCACCGTCGAGGAGCTTGACGTTCTCGTGGCCGTAGAGCTTGAAGTACCAGTAGGCGTAGGACGCGAACCAGTTGTTGTTGCCGCCGTACAGGATCACCAGCGTGTCGTTGGCGATGCCCTTCTCCGACAGCAGCTTCTCGAAGCCTGCCTGGTCGACGAAGTCACGGCGGACCGGGTCCTGCAGGTCCTTGGTCCAGTCGATGCGGATCGCGTTCTTGATGTGGTTCTTCTCGTAGGCGGACGTGTCCTCGTCCACCTCCACGATCGCGATGTTCTCGTCGTCGAGGTGCTCCTGAAGCCAGTCGGCGTCTACCAGGACGTCGCTGCGGCTCATGCTCTTTCTCCTCCGGGGCAGTTACGGCGGGGCGTGCGTGTAGGCGGGGTGCGGTTCGCCACCGGCGATCGGGCCGGGGTGCGCGCACGGGTGCCCTGGGCAGGGCGGCTGGGATGCGGGCGCCGGGCTACGCCGGACGCGTCCGCTCAGAAGGTGCGACAGAGCATGGCGGCAACGCGGCACAGGTCTACTGCCCGCCGCTTCGTGAGATCCGCCTGTCGCTTCATGGCCTCGATCGTAGGGACGGACATGCGAGCGTGTCACCGGCGTGTCGCATGTTGAGACAGGATCGTCCGCCATTCGGGAATGGATCACTGTCGGGGCCGTCCGCGCCCGGCCCGTCGGCCGGTGTATCGGCGGTCACATCTACGGTACGGACTGCGCCGTCTCGCCAGTCGGACACCGGCGCCCCGGGGGCCACGGTGACCGCCGCTTCGTCCGGTCCGGTACTACCCGGCGAGGCGGACGTTCGAACCCTTCACCGTGATCTCGACGCCGTTCTTCGCGGCCCGGACCTGGTCGAGCTCGATGCCACCCGGAAGGCCGTCGATCTTCTGCTCGAAGTCGGTGATCGCGCGGGTCCGGGACTCGGCGATGTCCGCACCCGCGAACTTCGGCAGGTTGTCGGCGTTCACCTTCACGGTGTCGCCCTGGGCGGTGACCGAGCTGAGGACGTAGACCGGGTTCGGCAGCTTGTTGCCGAGGACCGTGGCCTCGACGGCCACCTTGATCTTGCCGTTGCCGCCGTCGGAGAGGCCGACGACGTTCGCGGTGACACCGGGGGCGACCTGGGTGGGCTCGGACTTGGCGGCCTTCAGCAGCTCGGCGTAGGTCACGGACGCGCTGCCGGTTGCGGTGGCGGCGGTGGCGGAGCTGTAGTCGCCGGAGAACTCGACGCCCTTCATGTTCGCCGTGAGGTCGTCGATCCGGATCGTCCTGCCCTCGGCGCCGGCGCTCGCCTCGTAGTCCTTGATGCCGACCTCGACGTCGTCCAGCGTGCCGCTAGCGACCTGCGTCAGGAAGGGGAAGCCCTTGATGGACACGTCGGGGGTGGCGGTGAGGTTCTCGCTGGCCTGGAGCTTGCCGGCCGCTTCGTCCTCGGCGAATCCGACGGCGAGCCGGTCGGCCAGCACGAACAGGCCGCCGAGTATCACGACGAGGATCAGCAGTATCCGAAGGGCGCGCATGTTGTGGTGTTCCCCCCACCTCGGCGGTCATCAAGGACGCGGTCGCTGACGACCGGGTGGCCGTCAAGCGCGAGGGTAACCCTGGGGCAAGGGGGGACCACCGAATTGTCGATCACCTGTGACAGGGACGACCGTAACGAGCCAGAACCCGGCTCAGACCAACGCCCGCCCCAGCAGGTACACCGCAGGCGCCGCGCACGCCAGCGGCAGGGCGACTCCGGCCGTGAAGTGGACGAAACGGGACGGGTAGTCGTAGCTCGCCACCCGGTGCCCGATCAGGGCGCACACCGCGGCTCCCGCGCCGAGCAGCGCCCCGCTCGCCCCGACGCCCGTCATCGCGCCTCCGGCGACCCCGGCTCCGGCCGCCGCGAGCAGCGCGACCACCACGGAGGCCGGCGTCGGCAGCGGCAGTGCCCGCGCCAGGACCGAGACCGCCACCGCGAACGCGCCCACGATCGCCGCGTCCGCCTCCGCCGCGAGGTACCCGGCCGCGACGATGGACAGCGCCGCCGAGGCGACCGTCGCCATCAGGCCGTACATCCGCTCGTCCGGGTCGGCGTGCGAGCGCAGCTGCAGCACCAGGGCGAGCAGCACCCAGACGCCCAGCGTGCCGAGGATCGCCGCCGGCGCGCGGTCCGCCGCCAGCAGCGCCACGTCCGCCGTCAGCGCGCCCGCGAAGGCCAGCGCGATGCCCTGCCGGGCGGGCCACATGCCGTTCAGCCGGAACCAGCCCGCCGCCGTCACCGCCTGCAGGACCACGAGGGGGACGAGCAGCGCGTACGAGCCGACCGCTGCCGCCGCCGCGAGCAGCACTCCCAGCAGTGCCGTGAGCGCGGCCGGCTGCATCCCCGGCTCGATGATCGGGGACCGGCCCTCCAGCCGGGCCCGCTGGGCGTCGGTGACGCGGGGGTTGCCGGCGAGGGTCGCCGGGCCGTATCCGGAACCGTCACCCGGCTCCGCTTCCGGCTCGGGTCCGGTGGCCTGGGGTTGGACGTGGGCCGGCTGGGGCTGAGCCTGCGGCTGCGGCTGGTGGCCCTGGGGCTGGGCATGCGGCTGCGGCTGCGGCTGGTGACCCTGGGGCCGGCCTTGCGGCTGCGGCTGGTGGCCGTGCGGATGAGCCGGGCCGTCCCAGCCCGCTGCCTGATATCCGGGAGCCGGGCCGGTGTGCCCCGCGTCCCCGTACCCGTACACCCCCGCCCCCTGGGAGGGCAGATACGACGTCTCCGCGGCCGCCGCCGGCGTGACCGGTGGCTGCACCTGGGTCTCCCAGGTCTGCCCCTGCCACTGCTGCGTGTGCTGCTGGGCGGCCTGCGGATCGTCGTACGCCTGCTGCCCGGGCCACCCCTGCGGCGCGGGCTGCTGATACGGGTCGTACCCGTCGTACCCCTGATACGGCTGGTCGGTCATCGTCACCCTCCTGCGAACGGCGGGAGCACCTCGACCGTGCCGCCGTCGGCCAGCCGTACCGTCTCATGTGCGCGGGTGCCCACGGGATCGCCGTCGACGAGGAACGAGCATCGCTGCAGGACGCGCACGAGTTCACCGGGGTGTCGCTCGCGGGCGGCGTCCAGCGCATCGGCGAGCGTGGCCGCCTCGAACGGCTCCTCGGCGATCCCGGCCGCGGCCTTCGCGGCGGCCCAGTAGCGCACCGTGACCTTGGGCATCAGGTTCCTCAATCGATCGGCTGTGTACCCCGTCAGGCTAGCCGCCCTGCGCGAGGGCCCAGTCCCCGATCCGGTCCAGCAGTTCCTCGCCGGCCGCGTGCTCGGCGTGCCCCATGCCGGGCTCCAGCCAGAGCTCGCCCTGGTCACCGGCCGCGGCGGCCAGCATCCTGGGGTGGTCGAGGGGGAAGTAGCCGTCCCGGTCGCCGTGCACGATCAGCAGCGGGGTGGGCGCGATGCGCGGCACCGCCTCGACCGGCGACATCGGCACCGGATCCCACTCGCGGTGGTGGATCCGGGTGCGGAATCCGTAGCGGCCCACCAGACGCCCCTCGGGCCGGGTCACCAGCCAGTGCAGGCGGCGCATGTAGGGCGTGCCCCGGTAGTACCAGCGCGCAGGCGCACTCACCGACACCACCGCGTCCGCGTGCGCCCCCGCGTGCTGCTCCTCGCTCCCCGCCGCGTCCGGCCGGTACAGCGCCGCGTGCCGCAGCACCACCGAGCCGCCCATGGAGAAGCCGACGGTCACCACGCGCGCGTGCCCGAGCCCGCGGGCCCAGCGCACCGCCGCCGCCAGGTCCAGCACCTCGCGGTCGCCGACGGTGGAGCGTCCGCCGGAGGCGCCGTGCCCCCGGAAGGAGAAGGTCACGACGGCTCCGTGCCGCGCGAGGGCCCGCGCCACCCTGCGCACATGCGGCCGGTCCACATCGCCGGTGAAGCCGTGGGCGACGACGAACACCGGATCACGGGCGGGTGGACGCGAGGGGTCGTCGGCCTCGTATACGACCGCACCCGGGTCGTATACGGAATCGATGGTCACGCCGTCGTCGGTGTGCAGAAACGTCCGCATAGGTGTACGTCTGGATGTCTCACAGTTCGGACGAACCGTCGATCCTGCCACATGACCTGCCGGAGCATCGCTCATGTCGGCTATTCTGCTGGGCAGAGGACTCGGGCAGCGTAGCCCCCGGGTCCTTTTGTGCTTTCGGAAGCGTTGTATACGACGCGGGAAACCGCAGGTGTACGGGCCTTCGGGATCGCAGAGCAGTTCCGTACCGCAATGTCCTCGCAGGGACCGAGGAGGAACCAGACGTATGAGTTCTCTGCTGCTCCTGACCAATGCCCTCCAGCCGTCGACGGAGGTGCTCCCCGCCCTCGGCCTGCTGCTGCACAACGTGCGCGTGGCCCCGGCCGAAGGCCCCGCACTCGTCGACACCCCGGGCGCCGACGTCATCCTGATCGACGGACGCCGCGACCTCCCGCAGGTCCGCAGCCTGTGCCAGCTCCTGCGCTCGACCGGGCCCGGCTGCCCCCTCGTCCTCGTCGTCACCGAGGGCGGCCTCGCCGCCGTCACCGCCGACTGGGGCATCGACGACGTCCTGCTCGACACCGCGGGTCCCGCCGAGGTGGAGGCGCGGCTGCGGCTCGCCATGGGCCGCCAGCAGATCGTCAACGACGACTCCCCGATGGAGATCCGCAACGGCGACCTGTCGGTGGACGAGGCGACCTACTCCGCCAAGCTCAAGGGACGGGTCCTCGACCTCACCTTCAAGGAGTTCGAGCTCCTGAAGTACCTCGCCCAGCACCCGGGCCGCGTCTTCACGCGCGCGCAGCTCCTGCAGGAGGTGTGGGGCTACGACTACTTCGGTGGCACCCGGACGGTCGACGTGCACGTACGACGGCTGCGGGCGAAGCTCGGCCCCGAGCACGAGTCGCTCATCGGCACCGTCCGGAACGTCGGTTATCGATTCGTTACGCCCGAGAAGGTCGAGCGCGCCGCCGACGAAGCCAAGGCCAAGGCAAGCCGTTCAAAGTCGGACGATGCGGACGAGACGGCGGCCCTGGACGGCGCCGAGGTCCACGCCGAGGCCTAGCGGGGGCTCCGACGGGGCGGGGCCCGCGTTGCTTTCGCACAGCGAAGCCGTGGTCGGGCGCCGGGCAAGCTCCTTCACGCCCTGCCCAGAGCGGGTCCATCCGCGTAGACTCCGCGCGTGGCCAAGGTGACTCGGGATGACGTCGCGCGACTGGCAGGGACCTCCACTGCCGTCGTCAGTTATGTCATCAACAACGGACCCCGGCCGGTCGCCCCGGCCACGCGCGAGCGTGTCCTCGCCGCGATCAAGGAGCTGGGCTACCGTCCGGACCGGGTCGCGCAGGCGATGGCCTCGCGGCGCACGGATCTCATAGGCCTGATCGTGCCGGACGCACGCCAGCCCTTCTTCGGAGAGATGGCGCACGCCGTCGAGTGGGCCGCCGCCGAGCGCGGGAAGATGGTTCTCGTCGGCAACTCCGACTACGTGGGCGAGCGCGAGGTCCACTATCTGCGGGCGTTCCTCGGCATGCGGGTCTCCGGACTCATCCTCGTCTCCCACGCCCTGAACGACCTGGCCGCCGCCGAGATCGAGGCCTGGGACGCCCGGGTCGTGCTGCTGCACGAGCGGCCCGAGGCCATCGACGACGTCGCCGTCGTCACCGACGACCTGGGCGGCGCCCAGCTCGCCGTCCGCCACCTGCTGGAGCACGGGTACGAGTACGTCGCCTGTATGGGCGGCACCGCGGAGACCCCGGCGGTCGGCGACCCGGTCTCCGACCACGTCGAGGGCTGGCGGCGGGCCATGGCCGAGGCCGGGCTCCCCACCGAGGGACGGCTCTTCGAGGCGCCGTACAACCGCTACGACGCGTACCGCATAGCGCTGGACATCCTCTCGGGGCCGGACCGGCCGCCCGCGATCTTCTGCTCCACCGACGACCAGGCGATCGGTGTGTTGCGCGCGGCTCGTGAGCTGCGGATCGACGTGCCCGGGAAGCTGGCCGTCGCCGGGTTCGACGACATCAAGGAAGCGGCGCTGGCGGACCCGCCGCTGACGACCATCGCGTCGGACCGGTCGGCGATGGCCCGGGCCGCGGTGGACCTGGTCCTCGACGACGGGTTGCGCGTCGCGGGCTCCCGGCGGGAGCGGTTGAAGGTGTTCCCGTCGCGGCTCGTGACCCGGCGGTCCTGCGGGTGCGCCTGAGAGCGGCGGGGCTGACGGGGTCGCGGTCCCGACGGCTTTCCTGAGAGCTCTCCGAGGGGCGGCCGCCTGCCGCCGGTGCGGCCTTTACATCGGGCATACGCTCTTCTGCCGGGCTTCTCAGTCAGCACTCAGGAAGCTCTCATGGACGGGCGACAAGCTCATTTCCATGACCGAGAGCTTCCGCCGCAGCGGCGATCACGAGAACCCCTACCAGGGCGCCGAGCAGCACGCCTCCTCCCCCGTCGACCCGGAATGGCCGCCCCCGCCTGCATACCGGCCCTCGGCGCACCAGGCGGGCGGCGGAACGCCCACCACGCTTCTCACCGAGCCCGTCGCCCAGGCGCCGAGGGAGCGACGCCGCAACCGCGGTCCCGTCGCCCTGATCGCCGCCGTGGCGATCGTGGCCGCGGCGATCGGAGGCGGCACGGCGTACGGCATCCAGGAGCTGACCCGCAGCGACACCGTCGCCGGCGCCGGCGCCACGAACACCAACGTCGTCCCCGCCAGCCAGAAGGGCACCGTCGCCGGGGTCGCCAAGGCGGTCGGTCCCAGCATCGTCGAGATCAACGCGGCCTCGAACGCCGGGTCCTCCACCGGCTCCGGCGTGATCATCACCAGTGACGGCGAGATCGTCACCAACAACCACGTCATCGCGGGCGCCTCGCAGATCAAGGTCTCCACCAGCGACGGGAAGTCGTACACCGCCAAGGTCGTCGGCACCGCCAGCAAGAAGGACCTCGCGCTGATCAAACTGGAGAACGCCTCCGGTCTCAAGGCGGCCGGCCTCGGCGACTCCAGCCGGGTGCAGGTCGGCGACCAGGTCGTGGCGATCGGCTCCCCCGAGGGCCTGACCGGCACCGTCACCAGCGGTATCGTCTCGGCCCTCGACCGCGACGTGACCGTCTCCACGGACGAGGGGCAGCAACAGCCGGACGGCGGCTGGCCGTTCGAGTTCGGCGGGCGCCAGTTCAACGGCGACACCGGCTCGGACACCACGACGTACAAGGCCCTGCAGACCGACGCCTCACTGAACCCCGGCAACTCCGGCGGTGCGCTGATCGACATGAACGGCAACATCATCGGCATCAACTCCGCGATGTACTCGCCGGCGGGATCGAGCTCCAGCGACGCCGGCAGCGTCGGCCTCGGCTTCGCCATCCCGATCGACACCGTCAAGTCCGACCTGGCGACGCTGCGGTCGGGGGCGCAGAGCTAGGCCGTGTCCGCAAAGTCCGGCCGAGAAGCCGAGACCGGACATGCGAGGCTGAAGGCGTACAGCCGCCCCTCCCCGTCCCACCACACCCGAGGATCCCGAGCCCATGAGTCCCGCCGACGGCGACCGTGACCCCCAGCGCATCCTGATCGTCGACGACGAGCCGGCCGTGCGTGAAGCACTCCAGCGCAGCCTCGCCTTCGAGGGGTACGACACCGAGGTCGCGGTCGACGGCGCCGACGCCCTGGAGAAGGCGTCGGCCTACCGGCCCGACCTGGTGGTCCTGGACATCCAGATGCCCCGCATGGACGGCCTGACCGCGGCCCGCCGCATCCGGGGCGCCGGCGACACGACCCCGATCCTGATGCTGACGGCCCGCGACACGGTCGGTGACCGCGTCACGGGGCTGGACGCGGGCGCCGACGACTATCTCGTGAAGCCCTTCGAACTGGACGAGCTGTTCGCCCGGGTCCGCGCGCTGCTGCGGCGCAGCTCCTACGCGGCGGCCGGGGCGGGCACGGTGGAGGAGGACGACGCGCTGACCTTCGCCGACCTGCGCATGAACCTCGCCACGCGGGAGGTCACCCGGGGTGGGCGGCCGGTGGAGCTGACCCGTACCGAGTTCACGCTGCTGGAGATGTTCCTGGCGCATCCACGGCAGGTCCTCACCCGGGAGCAGATCCTGAAGGCGGTGTGGGGCTTCGACTTCGAGCCGAGCTCCAATTCCCTGGACGTGTACGTCATGTACCTGCGCCGCAAGACCGAGGCGGGCGGCGAGCCGCGGCTCGTGCACACGGTCCGGGGCGTGGGGTACGTGCTGCGGCAGGGCGGGGCGGAGTGAAGCGTCTGGTGCGCCGGTACCGGTCCCTGCCGATCCGCTCGCGGCTGGCGCTGCTGGTGGCGGCGGCGGTGGCGTTCGCGGTGGCCGCGGTCTCGGTGACGTGCTGGTTCATCGTGCAGGGGAAGCTGTACGAGCAGGTCGACTCCGACCTGAAGGACATGGCGCGCAGGCCCGGAACGGTCACAGCGCTCCTGCAGAGGTGCACCCAGACCCCGCAGGAGAACGCCCAGCTGTTCCCGGGGCGGAACGACTACGTCCAGGCGATCAAGGAGGAGGGCGCTCCCTGCGTCGACCCGAACTCCCCGGGCGCGGTCAAGGTCACCGACTCCGACAAGACCGTGATCAAGAACGCGAAGAGCAGCGAGGGCATGTTCCGCGACGGCACCACCGAGGGCGGCGACGCCGTACGGGTGCTGACCGTGTACCTGGGCGTCGACCAGGCCGATTCACGAGGGGTCGCCCTGCAGCTCGCGACCCCTCTGAAGGGCACCCACGCCACCCTCAACGAACTGGCCCTGATCCTCCTCCTCGTCTCCGGCGTGGGAGTACTCGGCGCCGGAGCCGCCGGCCTCGCCGTCGCCCGCGCCGGACTGCGCCCCGTCGACAAGCTCACCGAGGCCGTCGAGCACGTGGCCCGGACCGAGGACCTGAACATCCGCATCCCCGTCGAGGACGACGCCGAGGACGAGGTGGCGCGCCTGTCCCGCTCTTTCAACTCCATGACATCGGCGCTGGCCAGCTCCCACGAGCTCCAACAGCAGCTCATCGCCGACGCGGGCCACGAGCTGCGTACCCCACTGACGTCATTGCGCACCAACATCGAACTCCTCACCCGCAGCGAGGAGACGGGCCGCCCGATCCCCGAAGCCGACCGCAAGGCGCTGCTCGCCTCGGTGAAGGCCCAGATGACCGAACTGGCGGCTCTCATCGGTGGCCTGCAGGAACTGTCCCGTTCGGAGGGCCAGCGCGGTGAGCGCGTCCAGGTGATCTCGCTGGAGGACACGGTGGAGTCGGCGCTGCGCCGAGCCCGCCTGCGCGGCCCGGAACTGACGATCACGGCCGACCTCCGGCCCTGGTACGTCCGCGCGGAACCGGCGGCGCTGGAGCGCGCGGTGGTCAACGTTCTCGACAACGCGGTGAAGTTCAGCCCTGAGGGCGGCACGATCGAGGTCGCCCTGCACGACGGCGTCCTCACCGTCCGCGACCACGGCCCCGGCATCCCCGCCGACGAACTCCCCTACGTCTTCGACCGCTTCTGGCGTTCACCGAGCGCGCGGGCGTTGCCGGGGTCGGGACTGGGTCTGTCGATCGTGGCCCGGACCGTCGAGCAGGCCGGCGGCCAGGTCACCCTGGAGCGCGCGGAGGGCGGCGGCACGGTGGCGACCGTACGGCTGCCGGGGGCGCCTACGGCTCCGCCGGAAATTCCGTAGCGGCGGTCACGCGGGGCCCTTCATGTGACGAGACCGTAGGACAAACGGAAGAACAGGACCTTCTCCGGATCGTCGGTCACCTCGCCGATGCCGTTGCCTTCCGCGTAGGCAACAGGGTCACCGGTCCGCTGCCAGAACAGCCGGAGGTGGCTGTCCATGAGGTCGTGCACACCCCTTCCGCAGTCAGCGGCAACCCGTTGCTCGGGCCCTTCCCCTGAGCCCCGGGCGCAGCCGGAAGAGTCAAGGCGGGCGCGGGAAAACACCAAGAGGGTGCCAACGCTCGATCATGAGTTCTCCGCGCCCGGCCATGATTCGGCAACGTGAACGCCAGTCCGCTTTGTCGAGCGTACGTTCCAGTTCGTGAACTCCGACAGATCCGCCGGCCCCGAGCCGGCCGCCTCCGCCTCCGCCTCCGCTCACAAGCGGTTCGCCTTCCCCTCGCTCGCCCGCCGCGCACTGCTGCGGGCCGGGCTGACCGGGGCAGCGGCGCTGGGAACCACCGCCGCCCTCGGCTCGGGCTCCGCCGCCGCCGCGCCGGCCACCACGGCCTCCGGCCACCGTCCCAGCACCCCCGCGGAAGCCCTGCGAGCCCTCGCGGCCGGCAACCGGCGCTGGCGCAGCTACCGTGAACGGCACCCCGACGAGTCGCCCGCCGTGCGTCAGGCCCTGACGTCCGGTCAGCACCCCTTCGCCGTCGTACTCGGCTGCATCGACTCCCGTGTCCCTCCGGAGCTGGTCTTCGACCAGGGCCTCGGCGACCTGATGACCGTGCGCTCCGCCGGTGAGGTGCTGGACGAGGCCGTACTGGGCAGCGTCGCCTACGGTGTGCTCGAACTGGACATCCCGCTGGTCGTGGTGCTCGGGCACCAGTCCTGCGGCGCGGTGAAGGCCGCGGTCGCGGCGGACGGGTCGGACGAGCGGCTGCCTGCCCACATCCAGTACATAGCCGACCAGATAGCGCCGAACATAGACCGCAGCAAGGAGGGCGACGCCCGCGTCGACTCGACCATCGACGCCAACGTACGGGCCGTCCACGCCCGCCTCGCCGCGGAACCGCACCTCGCCGCGAAGGTCGCCGCGGGCGAACTGGCCATCGTCGGCGCCCGTTACGAACTGACGACCCAGGGCGTCCACCGCCTGTGCTGACGCCGCGGGGCGAGCGGTACGGCCGTCCTCCCGGACGCTGCCGCACCCGCTCGCCCTGGCGTCCCTCGGCCAGGGACGGCACTCACCTGCCGCCGACGGTGAGCCCCGCGCCCTCCAGGCGCACCCTGATCCCGTCCTCCTCCACCCGCACGTCCCGCAACCGCAGCTCACCGCTCGGCGGTTCGGGCAGGCGGAAGCCCAGGGACAGCTGGTCGGCGAGGACCGGCCGGGTGAGGCGGGGCAGGGCGTCGAGGAGGGCCGGGTCGAAGCCGAGGCGCTTGAGGAGCTCGGGGTGGTCCAGGGCCAGGTCGATGAGGTTGAGCTTCATCGCCCGCTGGGCGAAACGCGGGGTGCCGGTCAGCTCGGTGAGCTTGGCCTCGCTGCGCAGGGCGTCGCGCACCAGTGAGTCGGGCACGCCCAGCCGCCGTACCACGGAGGGGACCGACAGCAGCGCCTTCGCCTTCTCGGTCTCCTTGGCGAGGCGCTCCGCCGACCGCGGGCTCAGGTGCAGCCCCTGGGAGGCGCGGGCGCCGGGGCGGTACGTGGCCAGGTCCCCGATGTCCAGGCGCATGCCGGCGATGTGTGTCGCGATGCCGCGGTCGCCCTCGCGCACGATGCGGGCCTCGGCGCGCAGCCGCAGGTCGTGTCCGGCGACCGGCAGGGTGCCGCGTGCCCGGACGCGGTTGTCGCCCTCGCCGGTGAACGTCACCTGGGAGGCGCCGAGTTCGCGGTTCAGGTCCGCGAACGAGAGCAGGACGTCGCCCTCCAGGTGGGGGACGTCGGCGCCGCGCACCTCGGTCGGGCCGTCGGTGTCCAGACGTACGTCCTTCGCCGTCGCCGTCACCTGGGCGAGCGAGATCCGGTCGGCGGCCACGTCGGGGACGGTGATCCGCACCGAGTCCAGCCGCTCGTCGGCGACTTGGGTGAGGAAGGGGAAGCCGCCGATCTCGACTTCGGGGGCCGCGGTCAGATGCAGCCGGTCCTTGAGGGTGTCCGCGGCTCTGCGCTCGGCGTACAGCAGGGCCCAGCGGTCGCCCAGGGCGAGGAAGGCGGCGAGGACGAGCAGGGCGACCACCGCCTTGAGCGCGAGGGGAAGCCCCGCGAAGCGACCGCGCCGGCGGCGACGGCCGTTGCGGCGGTGGTTGGGCGGGGCCCAGGGGTCGTCCTGGGCCGCCGCCTGGTCCCGCTCGTCCTGCTCGCCTGGTCCGTCGCGCGTGTCCTCGTGGAGGAACTCGTCCAGCGGACCGTCGTCGAGTGCGGCGAGCTCCTCGTATGGGTTTGTGTAGGGATGCGTCGTTATGTGGTGGGGGGAACGCATCGGTCCATCCGACCATGCGCACGCCCCCCACCCGCAACCTCTACCGGGGGTTTGCGATCTAGTTCACGCCGGTTCACACGATCCCGCGTCGAACTACTTCACGACCGTGATCCGGTTCGCCGCCGGCGGCGCGATCGGGTTCGACGCCGAGGAGTTGGCCGTCAGGTACTTCTCCAGCGCCGTCAGGTCGTCGGAGCCGACCAGGTCGTTCGTGCCCTGACCCAGCGTCGGGAAACCGTCGCCGCCGCCCGCGAGGAAGCTGTTCGTGGCGACGCGGTAGGTGGCCGTCGGGTTGACGGCCTCACCGTTCAGCTTGATGGAGTCGGTCACCACCCGGTCCGCCCCCGTCTTCGTCAGGTCCAGCGTGTACGTCAGGCCCGAGGACACCTGGAGGACCTTGGGCGAGGCCGCGTTCGTGCCGCTGACCTGCTCCTTGAGCACCTGGATCAGCTGTGCGCCGGTGAGGTCCTGAAGGTTCACGGTGTTGGAGAACGGCTGCACGGTGAAGCCCTCGGCGTACGTCACCACACCGTCGCCCTCGGCGCCCTTGGCCGCGTAGGTCAGCGGTGCCCGGATGCCACCGGGGTTCATCAGCGCCAGGTCGGTCTCCGGGTCCAGCTCCTTGCCGTGCGCGAGCTGCGCGTCCGCGATCAGGTCGCCCATCGGGGACTCGGTGCCGGTGCTGGGGATGTCGGCGGAGATGTAGCCGATCGCGCGGTTGCCGATGGGCGCCGCGAGGGTGTTCCACCTGCTGATCAGCTCGGTCATGTCGGGCGCCTTGGGGACGTCCCGGGTGACCACGTGGTTCGCCGACTTCACGGCCGTACGGGCGATGTCGCCGGTGAAGCGGTCGTACGTCAGCGTGGTGTCGGTGTAGAGGCGGCCGAAGGACGCGGCCGACGTGACCGTGCGCGGCTTGCCCGACGGGTCGGCGATCGTGCACGCGTACGCGGCGTGCGTGTGGCCGGTGACCAGCGCGTCGACCTGCGGCGTGATGTTCTTGGCGATGTCGACGATCGGACCGGAGATCCCGTCGCCCGCGCCCGGCGCGTCACAGTCGTAGTTGTACGACGTCGAGGCGGGGGCCCCGCCCTCGTGGATGAGGGCGACGATCGACTTCACGCCCTGCTTCTGGAGCACGCGGGCGTACTTGTTGATCGTCTCGACCTCGTCCTTGAACTTCAGGCCCTTGACGCCCTCGGCCGAGACGACGCCCGGGGTGTCCTCCAGGGTCACGCCGATGAAGCCGACCTTGACGTCCTTCTTCTTCCAGACCCAGTAGGGCTTGAGGATCGGCTTGCCGGTCTTCTCGTTCAGGACGTTCGCGGCGAGGTACGGGAAGTCGGCGCCCTCGAACTCCTCGTCCGTGTAGCAGCCGGCCGTCGGGTGGCAGCCGCCCTTCTGCAGGCGGGCCAGTTCCTTGGGGCCCTCGTCGAACTCGTGGTTGCCGACGGAGGTGACGTCCAGGTCGAGCTTGTTCAGCGCCTCGATGGTGGGCTCGTCGTGGAACAGGCCGGAGATCAGCGGGGAGGCGCCGACCATGTCGCCGCCGGCGGCGGTGACGGAGTACTTGTTGCCCTCGCGGGCCTTCCGCAGGTGCGTGGCGAGGTACTCCACGCCGCCCGCGTCGATGGTCTTCGTGGTGCCGTCGTGCTGGTGCTCGGTGACCCGGCCGGACGAGCCGGACGGCGGCTCCAGGTTGCCGTGCAGGTCGTTGAAGGACAGCAGCTGCACGTCCTGGTAGCGGCTGAAGTGGTGGCCGCCGCCGTGCCGGTCCGAGCTCTCCGTCGCCGTCGCCGCCCCGGGGAGGGCGGCGACCAGCGCGCCCGCGGTGGCGAGCGACGCCGCGGTCGCTATCAGCGCGTACGTACGGCGTCTGCGGTGGTTCTGGTGGGATGTGGCTGGCATGCGCCCCCCTGTCGGTCTAGGTGTGACATGGCCCCGTCGGGCGGCAGCCTAGAGTCAACGCGCGTAGCGCGACAGGGGATTCAGGTCACACGTTGATTGCTTCTGTGCCGGGACTTTGACCAGGCGGCCCCTTACCCTCGTACGCATGACCAGCGACGACACCGCACACCCCCTCTCGTCCCGCGCCATCGAGACCCACTTTGCGCTCTCCCCGGAGCAGACCGAGGCCGTACTGGACCTGCTCGCGGAGGCCGCCCGCAACGACGGGCAGCAGGCGGTGTCCGAGCAGGGCCGGCTGCAGCTGCGGGGCGGCGAGCGCGAGGGCGTGTCGCATCTGCTGCTGACGGTCGCGGGCGAACTCGTCGGTTACGCCCAGCTGGAGGACACCGATCCGGTGGAGGCGCCGGCCGCCGAACTGGTCGTCCGCCCCTCGCACCGCGGCCACGGTCACGGCCGCGCCCTGGGCTCGGCCCTGCTCGCCGCGTCCGGCAAACGGCTGCGGGTGTGGGCCCACGGCGGCCACGCCGCCGCCCGCCACCTCTCCCAGGTGCTCGGCCTCACGCTGTTCCGCGAACTGCGCCAGATGCGCCGCTCCCTGGCCGACCTGAACCTGCCCGACCCGGTGCTCCCCGAGGGCGTGACGGTGCGCGCCTTCGTGCCCGGCCAGGACGACTCCGCCTGGCTCGCCGTGAACGCCGAGGCGTTCGCGCACCACCCCGAGCAGGGCTCCCTCACCCAGCGGGACCTCGACGACCGCAAGGCCGAGCCGTGGTTCGACCCGGCCGGGTTCTTCCTGGCGGAGCGCGCGGGTGAACTCGTCGGCTTCCACTGGACGAAGGTCCACGCGGCCGACGGGCTCGGCGAGGTGTACGTCCTCGGCGTGCGCCCGGGCGCGCAGGGCGGGGGGCTGGGCAAGGCCCTGACGACGATCGGGCTGCGGCATCTGGCCGCACAGGGACTGCCGACGGCGATGCTGTACGTCGACGCCGACAACAAGGCGGCGGTGTCGGTGTACGAGCGGCTGGGGTTCACCACGTACGAGACGGACCTGATGTACCGCACGGAGACCTGACCTACCGGAGGCCGGACATCCGGGGACGTGACATACCGGGCCACAACGGGAAGTCGATCCACACATAACCCCCTTAAGGGGCGGCAGCCTTGACGCCGCCCCTTTCTTTCCACCACCCTTTCACTACTCAATTAGTGAAAGGGTGGTGGAACGGGTGGTCGAGTACCGCATCGACCGACGCTCCGGCGTCGCCACCTACGTACAGATCGTCCAGCAGACCAAACAGGCGCTGCGCCTGGGCGTGTTGGAGCCGGGCGACAAACTGCCCACGGCCCGCGAGGTCGTCGAGGCCACCGCCATCAACCCCAACACCGTCCTCAAGGCCTACCGCGAACTGGAACGCGAGGGCCTGGTCGAGGCGCGCCGGGGGCTCGGCACGTTCGTACGGCGCGGACTGAACACCGCCCCGGCCGACTCGCCGCTGCGCACCGAGCTGGACGCCTGGGCCGTGCGGGCCCGCGAGGCCGGGCTGGACCGCGACGACGTGGACGCGCTCTTCACTTCCGTACTGGACACGCACTTCAAGCAGGACACGCACTTCAAGGGGGACGACTCATGACCGAGAGCGCCATCGAGGCGGCGGCGCTGACCAGGAGGTTCGGGCGACGCCGCACAGCCGCGCTGGACGGCTGCGCCTTCCGGCTCCCGGCGGGCAGCGTCTGCGCCGTCGTCGGGCCGAACGGCGCGGGCAAGTCGACGCTGCTGTCCCTCGCCGCCGGACTGCTGCGGCCCACCGAGGGCACGGTCACCGTGTTCGGCCAGGCCCCGGCGGCCGTCCGCGAGCGCCTCGCGTACGTCGCCCAGGACAAGCCCCTGCACCCCCAGCTCACCGTCGCCGACACCCTGCGCTTCGGCCGCGAGCTCAACCCCGGCCGCTGGGACACCCGGGCCGCCGAGCGGATCGTCGCCGAGGGCGAACTCGACCCCGACGCCAAGATCCGCACGCTCTCCGGCGGCCAGCGCACCCGCGTCGCCCTCGCGCTCGCCCTCGGCAAGCGCCCCGAACTGCTGCTCCTGGACGAGCCCATGGCCGACCTGGACCCCCTCGCCCGGCACCAGCTGATGGCCACGCTCATGGCCGACGCCGCCGAGCGCGGCACCACGGTTGTCATGTCCTCGCACGTCGTCGCCGAGCTGGACGGCGCCTGCGACCACCTCCTGCTGCTCGGCTCCGGCCGCGTCCGCCTCGCCGGCCCGCTGGACGACCTGCTCGCCGCGCACCGGCTCGTCAAGGCCCGGGCCGAGACGCCGCTCGCCCCGCACACCGTGGTCGAGTCCCGCACGACGGGACGTCAGCTCACGGCGCTGATCCGCCCCGCGGGACCCCTCGGCGACACCTGGCAGACCTCGGCACCGACCCTGGAGGAACTGGTCCTGGCGCACCTGCGCGCTCCCGAGGCACCGGCCCTGCGCTTCGACGGTGTGCAGGAGGTCGCCGCATGACCGCCCTGACGCTGGAGAGGTCCACCACCCACGAGCCCTCCCGGGGACCGCGCGGACTGCTCTGGGCGCTGCTGCGGGTGCACCGCTGGGCGCTGTGGTTCTGGGTGCTGCTGGTGGCCGTCGGCGCGGGAGCGCTGCTGTGGGCGTACGGTCCGGGCGCGGACGCCGCCTGGTCCGAGTACCGCACCCTGCACTGCGACACGAACGATCCCGGCCTGGGCTGCGACAACCTGGGCCCCGCCTACGACATGTACGACACGGCCATCGGCGTCGGCGCCGGCCTCCTGGGTCTCGCGCCGTTCCTCACCGCCGGCTGGGCGGGCGCCGCGCTCATCGGGCGTGAACTGGAGAGCGGTACGGCCCAGTTGGCGTGGACGCAGTCGGTCTCCCCGGCCCGCTGGCTGGCCGCCAAGCTCGCCGTCCCGGCCGTCCTCCTCACCACCGGCATGCTCGTGCTCACGCTGCTGCACCGCATGCTGTGGTCGGTGGACGGCCCGCTGCGGGCGGCCATGGGCACGCTGAGCTGGTACCAGGGCACCGCCTTCGAAGCCAACGGCACCGTCGGCATCTCCTACGCCCTCCTCGGCCTCGCCTTCGGCGTCCTGGCGGGCCTGCTCCAGCGCCGCGCCCTGCCCGCGCTCGGCCTGGCGGTCGTCGGCCTGGCCCTCCTGACGACCGTGCTCGGCGTTCTGCGCCCCTACCTGTGGCCGCTGGAGACGCTCACGAACACACACGAGTACCCGCCCTACATCGGCATGGTCGTCGACGAGGGCGCGATCACCTCCTCCGGCGCCCGGATCCCGGACCCGATCTGCGTCGACGACGCCAAGTGCCTCGCCGAGCACGACATCGTCGGCTTCTACCGCGACTTCCACCCCTCCTCCCACTTCTGGCCCCTGCAGCTCGTGGAGACCGGCATCGTCCTCGCCGTCGCGGCCCTGGCGGTCCTGGTCGCCTTCTGGCTGCTGAAGCGCCGTACCGGAGCCGCCGTATGACCACCGTCCTGACCGCCACGACGGCCCCGACCACCCGCACTGCGCGCGGCCCGAGCGGACTGCTCTGGTCCGTCCTGCGGCTGCACCGCACGGCCCTGGTCCTCCTGGTGCTGGTGACGACCGCCGCCACGGCCGTCCTGGTGTGGATGTATGCGATCGGCGACGAGGCGCGCCGCGGCATGAGCGCCTGCGCCGAACCGGTCGCCGTCGACGGCCTGCCCACCTGCGCGTCGGTCGAGGCGATCACCGCCGACGACACGTACCGCACCTTCATCGCGCTGATCGCCGCCGTCCTGTCCTACGCGATCTTCCCGGTGGCCGCCTGGGCGGGCGGCGCGCTCATCGGGCGGGAGCTGGAGAGCGGCACCGCGCGGCTGGCCTGGACCCAGTCGGTCTCCCCGACCCGCTGGCTGGCCGCCCAGCTCGCCGTCCCGGCACTCCTGCTCACCGCCGGCACCGGCGCGGTCGCGCTGCTGAACCTCTGGGTGCGGCAGGACGACCCCAGCCTGGTCGGGGACTGGTACTACCCGGACGTGTTCATCGCGACCGGCCCGACCGTCGTCGCCTACCCCTTGGCGGGCCTCGCCGTCGGAGCCCTCGCCGGACTGCTGTGCCGCCGGGCGCTGCCCGCCGCCGGAGTCGGCTTCGCGGCCGCGTTGCTCCTCCACAACGTGCTGGAGCGCACCCGCGACGACCTCAGCCCGACGGTCACCCGTGTCGAGGAGGGCGGCCTGGAGCTGCCGCGCTCCGCCTGGCAGATGCGCTGGGAGGGCGAGACCCGGGCGACCTTCCACCCCGAGTCCCACTTCTGGCCGCTCCAGTACGCCGAGACCGGCATCCTGCTCGCCGTGGCCGCCGCCGCGACGCTCGCCGCCTTCGCGATCCTGCGCCGCCGCACCCCGTGAGACCCGCCGCACGTCCCTCCACGGGGGGAGGGACGTGCGGCTGCGGCGGCCGGCCACCCGGGGAACCTTTGCGAGCCGCCCCCCGCTATCCCGCACGCCATGTCTCCGTAACCAACGGTTCAGACAGGCTTGCGACGCTCGGCCAATGACGCCCGCCGTGCCAGAGCCTTCGCCGTCCACGGAGGGGAGCGCGACCAACGGGTACGCCCGACGCCTCGCCACCACGCTCCCGCCCGCCCGTTCCGACGCGCCCGTAAGCCTCGACGCGCGGAACAATGGGCACATGAGCCAGTCCACAAACGCCCAGGCGAACGTCCAGCACGCGCAGCCCTCCGTGGGCTCCATAGCGGCACACCGCCCGCACACGGTCTCCTCGGCGGTCGTCTCCGAGTTGGAACCCGACATCGACGCCGACCTCGACGCGTACGAGGTCACCGAGATCGAGGGCGTCCGGCTGCCCCAGGGCCGCTTCCTGGACCGGGAGCGCAGCTGGCTCGCGTTCAACGAGCGCGTCCTCGAACTCGCCGAGGACCCGAACACCCCGCTGCTCGAACGGGCGAACTTCCTGGCGATCTTCGCCAGCAACCTGGACGAGTTCTTCATGGTCCGCGTGGCCGGTCTGAAGCGCCGTATCGCGACCGGTGTCGCCACCCGCTCCGCCTCCGGCCTCCAGCCCCGCGAGGTCCTGGAGATGATCTGGGCCCGCTCCCGTGAGCTGATGGCCCGGCACGCCGCGTGCTACCACGAGGACGTGGCTCCGGCCCTCGCGGAGGAGGGCATCCACCTGGTCCGCTGGAACGAACTGCAGGAGAAGGAGCAGGCCCGCCTGTTCACCCTGTTCCGGCACCAGATCTTCCCGGTCCTGACCCCGCTGGCGGTCGACCCGGCGCACCCGTTCCCGTACATCTCCGGCCTGTCCCTGAACCTGGCCGTGCGGGTACGCAACCCCGTCACCGGTACGCCCCACTTCGCCCGCGTCAAGGTGCCCCCGCTGCTCTCCCGCTTCCTGGAGGCCTCCCCCGGCCGGTACGTCCCGCTGGAGGACGTCATCGCCGCGCACCTGGAGGAGCTGTTCCCGGGCATGGAGGTGCTGGAGCACCACGCCTTCCGGGTCACCCGCAACGAGGACCTGGAGGTGGAGGAGGACGACGCCGAGAACCTGCTCCAGGCCCTGGAGAAGGAGCTCATGCGGCGCCGCTTCGGGCCGCCGGTGCGCCTGGAGGTCGAGGAGAACATCAACCAGGAGGTCCTGGACCTGCTGGTGCGCGAGCTGAAGATCAGCGAGGCCGAGGTCTACCCGCTGACCGGCCCCCTCGACCTCACCGGCCTGTTCCGCATCGCCTCCATCGACCGGCCCGAACTGAAGTACCCGAAGTTCGTCGCGGGCACCCATCGCGATCTCGCCGAGGTCGAGTCGGCGTCCGCGCCGGACATCTTCGCCGCGCTGCGCAACCGGGACGTCCTCCTGCACCACCCGTACGACTCCTTCTCCACCTCCGTGCAGGCGTTCCTGGAGCAGGCGGCCGACGACCCGGACGTCCTCGCGATCAAGCAGACCCTGTACCGGACGTCCGGCGACTCCCCCATAGTCAACGCGCTCATCGACGCCGCCGAGGCCGGCAAGCAGGTACTCGTCCTGGTCGAGATCAAGGCCCGGTTCGACGAGCACGCCAACATCAAGTGGGCGCGCAAGCTGGAGGAGGCGGGCTGCCATGTGGTGTACGGCCTCGTCGGCCTGAAGACCCACTGCAAGCTGTCGCTGGTGGTCCGCCAGGAAGGCGAAACGCTCCGGCGCTACAGCCACGTCGGCACCGGCAACTACCACCCGAAGACGGCACGGCTGTACGAGGACCTGGGCCTGCTGACGGCGGACCCGCAGGTGGGCGCGGACCTGTCCGACCTGTTCAACCGCCTGTCGGGCTACTCGCGCCGCGAGACGTACCGGCGTCTGCTGGTCGCCCCGAAGTCCCTGCGCGACGGCCTGATCTCGCGGATCAACAAGGAGGTCCAGCACCACCGTGCCGGGCGTCCCGCCTACGTCCGCATCAAGGTCAACTCGATCGTCGACGAGGCGCTCATCGACGCCTGCTACGGCGCGTCCCAGGCGGGCGTGCCGGTCGACATCTGGGTCCGCGGCATCTGCGCGGTCCGCCCGGGCGTGCCGGGGCTGTCGGAGAACGTCCGCGTCCGCTCGGTCCTGGGCCGCTTCCTCGAACACTCCCGGGTCTTCGCCTTCGGCAACGGCGGCGAACCCGAGGTGTGGATCGGCAGCGCCGACATGATGCACCGCAATCTCGACCGCCGTATAGAAGCACTGGTCAGGGTCACCGACCCCGCCCACCGCGCCGCGCTGAACCGGTTCATGGAGACCGGTATGTCCGACTCCACCGCGTCCTGGCACCTGGGGCCGGAGGGCGAGTGGACCCGGCACGCGACGGACGTGGAGGGGCAGCCCCTGCGCAACGTCCAGGAGATGCTCATAGACGCCCGGAGGCGCCGGCGTGGCACAGCAACACCTTGACCCGACGGACCCCGTGGCCGGGGCGGTGACCGGGGACGCCCTCGCGGGCTACCTGCGCGCCCAGGCCACGGAGTTCCTCCGAGCCCTGCGCGTGCACCGGGAGACCGGCGGCGAGGGGGGCGCCCACGCCCGGGCGAAGTCCCGGCCGGCGGGCAACGGCTCGGTGGATTCCGTCGACGCGGCGCGGGCCCTGCGCCGCTCGGCCCGCCGCATCAGCGCCAGCCTGCACACGTTCCGTCCCCTGCTGGACCCCGACTGGTCGGAGGCCATCCGCCCGGAACTGGCCTGGCTCTCGGGAACCCTCGCCATGGAACACGCGTACGCGGCCCGCCTGGACCGCCTGCTGCTGGCGCTGCACCGGTTGTCGGGGGCGCCGGTCTTCCCGGCGCAGGCGGGCACGGGGATCGCGGGCGGCACGGGGATCGCGGCGGGCACGGCCGGTGACTCGGCGGCGGGCGTCCACTCGGCGCGCGCAGCCGGGACCGCGGCCGACGGCCCGCTCGGCGCCGCCGCGGACAGTCCGTCCCGAACCGCGTCCGACGCGCCGGACCCGGCCGCGGACGGCCGTGTCGCCGGGGCCGCATCCGCCCTGCGGCAGGCGGCACCGCCCCACGCCGGCCCGCCCGCCCCGGCGCCCACCCCCGACCGGGGCAACCTCACGGTCGGCGCCGCCAAAGCGGGCGCGCTCCTCGAACGCCAGCTCACCCTCGCCCGGACCCGGGCGCACAGCACCGCACTCCAGGCCCTCGGCAGCAGCCGTTTCCACGCCGTGGCCGACGGCATCGCCTTACTGGCCAGCGAGGTCCCCCTCACCGCCGCCGCGGCCACCGCCGACCTGCGCCCCCTCGCGGCCGCCGCCGAGGAACGCCTCACCGACGCCGTAGCCGCGCTCCCCCTGGTGACCGCGGGCCACCCCTACAACGCGGAGGCCCTAATCCACGGCCTCTCCCCGGATCCGGCCCCGCACCCGCAGGACGCGCCCTGGCACCAGGTCCGTCTGCTGCTGCGCCTGCACCGCTACGCCCGCGAGGCCATGCACGGCGGCGACACCTCGGTGGACGTACGGTTGCTGGCAGCCGGTCAGTCCCTCAACCGGCACCGCGACGCCTCCGAGGCGGCGGCCGCCGCGGCCCAGGCGGCCCGCACGCCGCGGATCGCCCCGGCGACGGCGTACGCCCTGGGGGTGCTGCACGCCGATCAGCGGCACGAGGTGGAGGCGGCGCGGTTCGCCTTCCAGCAGTCCTGGCAGATGCAGAGGGTGGGCACGTCCTGAGACGGAGGCGCTGACCCGAAGGCGGCTTCCCCGGAAGGAGGCACACCGGTGACGCAAGCGAAGGACCTCACCGTCCGCGCGGCCGGCTGCGTCCTGTGGCGCCGCTCACCGGCCGACGGTGAGCTGGAGATATGCCTCATCCATCGGCCGAAGTACGACGACTGGTCACACCCCAAGGGCAAGCTGAAACGCGGCGAGGACCCCCTGGAGGGGGCCCTGCGCGAGGTGACGGAGGAGACGGGGCACACCGCTCGCCCCGGTGCCGAGCTGCCGACCGTGCGGTACGTGGCGAACGGCCGCCCCAAGGAGGTCCGCTACTGGGCCGCCGAGTCGGGACCGGGCACCTTCACCCCGGGCCCGGAGGTGGACCGCATACGGTGGCTCTCCCCCGCGGCCGCCCGGCGCCGGCTGACCCAGCCGAGGGACCGCACCCTCGTGGACGACTTGCTGGAGTCGTTGCACCTCGCCTGAACACCGGCACATCGCACAAATCCTCGGGATGCACCCGTGTCCTCGACGTAAGCGTTCCGTGACCTCACCGCACCGTCCCCAGGGGTTCACCCCTCGTTCATTTATGCCAATCGGCCGCTTCACCTGATCTGCCTAATTTCAGCCTTACGCGGTGCGGACCGCGCCCCGGGGGACGTCCGCACCACCCATTCTTCGCACGCCGCCGAATTCAGGACGGCGGCTCCTGGAAGGAACTCCCTCAAGTGAAGCTTCAGCGCAAGAACCGGCGGGCACTCGCTCTCGGCGCTCTCGCCGTCTCCGGCGCCCTGGCCCTCACGGCGTGCGGCTCCGACGAAACCGGCACCAACGGCGGCAGCGGCACGTCCACCGCCGCGGCCGGCAACATCAAGTGCGACGACGCCCAGGGCCAGCTGCTCGCCGACGGCTCCTCCGCGCAGAAGAACGCGATCGACGCCTGGGTCAAGCAGTTCTCCGCCGCCTGCAAGAACGTGCAGATCAACTACAAGGGCGGCGGCTCGGGCGCCGGCGTCACCGCGTTCACGCAGGGACAGGTCGCCTTCGCCGGTTCCGACTCCGCGCTGGACGAGGAGGAGATCGCCGCCTCCAAGAAGATCTGCAAGGACGGCCAGGGCATCGACCTGCCGATGGTCGGCGGCCCGATCGCGGTCGGCTACAACGTCCCGGGCGTCGACAAGCTCGTGCTGGACGCGCCGACCCTGGCCAAGATCTTCAACGACAAGATCAAGAACTGGAACGACCCGGCGATCGCGAAGCTGAACCCGGGCGTCAAGCTGCCCGACCTGAAGATCCAGGCGTTCCACCGCTCCGACGAGTCCGGCACCACGGACAACTTCACCAAGTACCTGATCGCCACCGCCAAGTCCGAGTGGCCCTACGAGGGCGGCAAGGCCTGGCAGGCCAAGGGCGGCCAGTCCGCCTCCGGCTCCTCCGGTGTCGCCGCGCAGGTCAAGCAGACCTCCGGCGCCATCAGCTACATGGAGCTGTCGTACGCCAAGGACGGCATCAACACGGTCAGCATCGACACGGGTGCCGCCGAGCCGGTCGAGGCCAACGTCGCCAACGCCACCAAGATGATCGCCGCCGCCAAGCGCGTCGGCACCGGCAAGGACATGGCGCTGGAGCTGGACTACGCCACCAAGGCCGACGGCGCCTACCCGATCACCCTGGTGACGTACGAGATCGTCTGCGACAAGGGCAACAAGGCCGACACCCTCCCCGGCACCAAGGCGTTCCTGCGCTACATCGCCTCCGAGGACGGCCAGAAGATCCTCACCGAGAACGACTACGCCCCGATGCCCGCGGAGATCATCTCCGAGGTCCGCAAGACCATCGAGGGCCTGAACTGACCTGGGTGCGGTCCGGTCCGGGCCCCAGTGACCCGGACCGGACCGCACCTTCCGGTGCACCGCCGCCCGGAGCCGTGTCACCCGCACGGCTCCTCCGAGCCGCCGCAGACCGCATGCGGCTCCGCAGACCGGAGAACCCGATGGACATAACGACGAAGAACATCCAAGCTCCTCCACCCGTCCCCGAGCCCTCGCCGACCGAGCAGAAGCGTGCCGCCCGGGGCGCCACCCGACCCGGTGACCGGATCTTCCTCGGTCTCTCCCGTGGGTCGGGCATCTTCCTGCTGGTGATCATGGCCGCCATCGCGGTCTTCCTCACCTACCGCGCGAGCCTGGCGATCAGCAAGGACGAGGCGAACTTCCTCACCGCCTTCGAGTGGAACACCAGCGCGGTCCCGCCGAAGTTCGGCATCGCGGTGCTGGTCTACGGCACGATCGTCTCCTCGATCATCGCCATGGTGATCGCGGTCCCGATCGCCGTCGCCATCGCGCTGTTCCTGACGCACTACGCCCCGCGCAAGCTCGGCGGCCCGATCGCGTACGTGATCGACCTGCTCGCCGCGGTGCCGTCCATCGTCTACGGCCTGTGGGGCGCGCTGATCCTCGTCCCGCACATGAACGGCCTCTTCGGCTGGCTGAACGAGTACCTCGGCTGGACCGGTCTCTTCGCCTGGGACGGGGGGCCCGCCCGTTCGATGCTCACGGTCGGCATCCTGCTCGCGATCATGATCCTGCCGATCATCACCAACGTGAGCCGCGAGGTCTTCCGCCAGGTACCGCAGATGCACGAGGAGGCGGCCCTGGCGCTCGGCGCCACCCGCTGGGAGGTCATCCGCATGGCGGTCCTCCCCTTCGGCCGCTCCGGCGTGATCTCCGCCTCGATGCTCGGCCTCGGCCGCGCGCTCGGCGAGACCATGGCCGTGGCCACCGTGCTCTCCCCCGACTTCGACATCCACGCCAGCCTGCTCAACCCGGGCGGCGGCACCTTCGCCCAGAACATCGCCAGCAAGTTCGGTGAGGCGAGCGAGTTCGGCCGGGACGCCCTGATCGCCTCCGGCCTGGTCCTGTTCGTCATCACCCTGCTGGTCAACGGCGCGGCCCGCGCGATCATCGCCCGCCGCAAGGAGTACTCGGGGGCCAACGCATGAGCACCGCCACCGCCGTCAGCACCCTCAAGGGTGCCCGCCTGCCCAAGTGGGCGCCGTACGCGATCGCGGCCGGCTCGGTCGCCGTGGCCGTGGGCGTCGGCCTGGGCGCCGGCCTGCACAGCCGCGTCCAGTGGGGCCTGATCGCCGGTCTGCTCTTCGTCCTGAGCACGTACGTCATCGCCTCCCGCGTGGAGGGCCCCCGCCAGGCCAAGGACCGCATCGCCACGACGCTGGTCTGGGTGGCCTTCCTGCTCGCCGTCGTGCCGCTGGCCTCGCTGGTCTGGGCGACCGTGCAGCGCGGTGTGAAGGTCCTCGATGTCTACTTCCTGACCCACTCCATGGGCGTGGTCGCCGACTCCGAGCCGGGCGGCGGCATCTACCACGCCATCCTCGGCACCCTGGAGCAGGTCGGCCTCGCCACCCTGATCGCCGCGCCGATCGGTGTGCTGACCGCGATCTACCTGGTGGAGTACGGCCGCGGGAGTCTCGCCCGGGCCATCACCTTCTTCGTCGACGTCATGACCGGCATCCCGTCGATCGTCGCGGGTCTGTTCATCCTCAGCCTCATGCTGATGCTGGACATGCAGCCCTTCGGCTTCGCCGGCTCGCTCGCGCTCGCGATCCTGATGATGCCGGTGGTCGTCCGTTCCACGGAGGAGATGCTCAAGCTCGTCCCGAACGAGCTGCGCGAGGCGTCCCTGGCGCTCGGCGTCCCGAAGTGGCGCACCATCCTGAAGGTGGTCGTACCGACCTCCATCGGCGGTATCACGACCGGCATCATGCTGGCCGTCGCCCGTATCACCGGTGAGACGGCCCCGGTGCTGCTGCTGGTGTTCGGCAACGCGTTCATCAACGCCAACCCCTTCGAGGGTGCGCAGGCGTCACTGCCGCTGTACATCTATCAGCAGTACGCGAACAGCGCCGGTTCCCCGGCAGCGTTCGACCGCGCGTGGGCCGCGTCGCTCACGCTGATCGCCTTCGTGATGATCCTCAACCTGGTGGCCCGTGGCATCGCCCGCTGGAAGGCCCCGAAGACCGGTCGCTGACGCGGCCCTACAGCGACCGAAGATCTGGAAGTGACGTAATCATGGCCAAGCGAATCGACGTGAGCGGCCTCACCGCCTACTACGGCTCCCACAAGGCGATCGAAGACATCTCGATGACGGTGGAGCCCCGCTCGGTGACGGCCTTCATCGGCCCCTCCGGCTGCGGCAAGTCGACGTTCCTGCGCACCCTGAACCGTATGCACGAGGTCACCCCCGGCGGCCGCGTCGAGGGCAAGGTGCTCCTGGACGACGAGGACCTGTACGGCGCCGGCATCGACCCCGTGTCCGTGCGCCGCGAGGTCGGCATGGTGTTCCAGCGCCCGAACCCCTTCCCCACCATGTCGATCTTCGACAACGTGGCGGCGGGCCTGCGCCTGAACGGCAACTACAAGAAGAGCGAGCTGCAGGACATCGTCGAGAAGTCCCTCAAGGGCGCGAACCTCTGGAACGAGGTCAAGGACCGCCTGAACAAGCCCGGCTCGGGCCTGTCGGGCGGCCAGCAGCAGCGTCTGTGCATCGCCCGTGCCATCGCGGTCGAGCCGAACGTCCTGCTCATGGACGAGCCCTGCTCGGCCCTGGACCCGATCTCCACCCTGGCCATCGAGGACCTGATCGGGGAGCTGAAGGAGCGCTTCACGATCGTCATCGTGACGCACAACATGCAGCAGGCCGCCCGCGTCTCCGACCGCACCGCCTTCTTCAACCTGGCGGCGGTCGGCCAGCCCGGCAAGCTCATAGAGATCGACGACACGGAGCGCATCTTCTCCAACCCGTCGGTCCAGGCCACAGAGGACTACATCTCGGGCCGCTTCGGCTGAGCCGGCGCCCGGCGATGTGAACCCCTCGCGGTGCTGCATGGCGGTGCCACCGCGAGGACGAAAAAGGGCCCGCCCCCCGGCTCCCCGGGGGGCGGGCTCCTTTTGTGCCGTGGCCGGACCGCGGTTACCCCACGCCGTCGGCGTACGCCCTCTTCCAGGGGCTGCAGGTGCTTTCCTTCAGGTCTCCGTTGTCCTGGAGACAGACCCTGATGTAGATCGTGGCCGACTCGGCGAAGTTCTCGTCGGCGGAGACGCACGTGGCACGGCCATTGCCGTTGTACCTGGACTCGACCGCGCCGGAGGTGCCGATCTTCCAGGAACCGACCACGCCGGCGCCGTCGGAGGAGTTGTCGCAGATGTTGAAAGAGTCGTCGTACGTGTAGAAGTCGAGCGAGCCCGCCGCGGTCGGGTAGCTGCCCGACCCCACGGTGCTCACGGCGTAGCGTTCGATCGCCGCCGACGCGGGTGAAGCGACGTAGAGCAGGGTGGCGGTCGTGGCACCCACCGCTCCGGTGACGGACGCCAGGCGTCTGGCAAAACTCGCCATGGTGATTCCTCCCGTTTGGTTCTCGAACGTAAGTTCGCAGAAGCGTTGGCCCATGATTTCACGGGAGGGGCCGGTGGGGCGGGGTTTTCCTAAAGGAACGCCAGATGCACGATCCCGAAGGCGCCGGCCGCGACCAGTGCCGCCGCCGGCATCGTGATGAACCACCCCAGGATGATGTTCTTGGCCACGCCCCACCGCACGGCGTTCACCCGCTTCGTCGCCCCCACGCCCATGATCGCCGAGGTGATCACATGGGTCGTCGAGATCGGCGCCTTGAAGAGGAAGGCGGTGACGAACATGATCGACGCGCCGGTCGTCTCCGCCGCGAATCCCTGCGGCGGATCCAGCTCGATGATCTTCCGCCCCAGCGTCCGCATGATCCGCCAGCCACCGGCGTACGTCCCCAGCGACAGCATCACGGCACACGCGACCTTCACCCACACCGGGATGGGGTCGCCGTAGTCCTCGACATCGGCGATGACCAGTGCCATCACCACGATGCCCATCGTCTTCTGTGCGTCCTGCAGACCGTGCCCGAGCGCCATGCCCGCGGCCGAGACGGTCTGCGCGATACGAAATCCGCGCTTGGCCTTGTGCGGGTTGGCACGCCGGAAGATCCACATGATCGCCGTCATCACCAGGTAGCCGGCGCACATCCCGACGATGGGCGACACGAACATCGGGATGACGACCTTCTCCAGCACCCCGTCCCAGTACACGGTCGTCCCGCCGGCCAGCGCGGCGCCCACCATGCCGCCGAACAGCGCATGCGAGGAGGACGAGGGCAGGCCGAAGTACCAGGTGATCAGGTTCCAGGTGATCGCACCCACCAGCGCCGCGAAGAGGATGCCCATCCCCTTCGAGCCCTCCGGTGTCTGGATCAGGCCCTCACTGACGGTCTTGGCGACCCCGGAACCGAGGAACGCGCCGGCAAGGTTCATGACAGCTGCCATGGCCAGCGCGGCCCGCGGTGTCAGCGCCCGCGTCGACACGGAGGTGGCGATCGCGTTCGCCGAGTCGTGGAAGCCGTTGGTGTACGTGAAGAAGAGCGCGACCGCGATGGTCACGACCAGAGCAAAGGTGTCCATGGACGGGCCTCAGGACTCCTTGACCGCGATGGTCTCCACCGTGTTCGCCACGTGCTCGAACGCGTCTGCCGCTTCCTCCAGGACATCCACGATCTGCTTGAGCTTGAGCACCTCGATGGCGTCGTACTTGCCGTTGAAGAGGTGGGCCAGCAGCTTCCGGTGGATCTGGTCGGCCTGGTTCTCCAGCCGGTTGACCTCGATCCAGTACTCGGTGAGGTTCTCCATGGTGCGCAGGTGCGGCATGGCCTCGGCCGTCAGTTCGGCGGCGCGCGCCAGGACCTCGATCTGCTGCTCGACGCCCTTGGGCAGTTCCTCGACGTTGTAGAGGACGACCAGGTCGACGGCCTCCTCCATGAAGTCCATGATGTCGTCGAGGGACGAGGCGAGGGAGTAGATGTCCTCGCGGTCGAACGGCGTGATGAACGAGGAGTTCAGCTGGTGGAAGATCGCATGCGTGGCGTCGTCACCTGCGTGTTCCGCGGCCCGCATACGCTCGGCGATCTCGGCCCGGCCGGCGGTGTCCGCCCCGAGCAGTTCCATCAGGAGCTTCGAGCCCGTGACGATGTTGTCCGCGGATGCGGCGAACATGTCGTAGAAGCTCGTCTCCCGGGGGGTCAGACGAAATCGCACGTGGGGTCCTCAGGAAGCATCGGTTTCGGTCAGGCTGATGCTAGGCGCATCATCCGGCCACGGCTATCGGGCCGTCCTCCAGTGTCGCCCATCAGGCACAGTGGTCGGCACGGGGGCTGCCCAGTGGTCCAGTCCAGCGGCCGTTTCATGTCAACGGCCACAGGCCCCCTACCCAGGAAAGTTCGGTACGATATACCCAGTAGGGGTATATGAGCGGTTTACGTCTGGAGGACGCGATGACGACCACCGAGGCCGGCGCAGGTGCGCCCTCCGCCACCGACGGCGCCGCGGGGACGGCCGTGACGAACACCACGGCTCCCTCGGACACCACGGCCGTCGTGACCGACCACGACCACGGCGTCCACGGCTACCACAAGCAGAAGGACGAGCACCTCAAGCGGCTGCGCCGGATCGAGGGCCAGATCCGCGGTCTGCAGCGGATGGTCGACGAGGACGTCTACTGCATCGACATACTCACGCAGGTGTCCGCCTCCACCAAGGCCCTGCAGTCCTTCGCGCTCCAGCTGCTGGAGGAGCACCTGCGCCACTGCGTCGCCGACGCGGCCCTCAAGGGCGGTGCGGAGATCGACGCGAAGGTCGAGGAGGCGACGAAGGCGATCGGCCGCCTGCTGCGGACGTGAGGGGAACCGGGCGGTGTGAAGGGAGCCGGCCACGCCGGCTCAGCCGCCCGAGGCGTCCCGCTCCTCGGCCACGCGCAGCACCTCGTCGATGCTCTCCAGGCTGAGCCGGTCCTCACGGGCCGCCGAGGCCGCGATGATCAGCTCTCCGCACAGCTCGATCTCGGCGAGGGCCACGTGGTCCTGAACTGCCGTACCGCCGACCGGAGCCACGTGCATCACCTCTTCTCTGCCGTCACCGACTTCCTAGAGTAGGGAGCGGCTACACACCGCGCATGGCACGGACGGGCTAGTTCTTGACGCCCGTCACGCACGCATACGCCGACGCTCACTCCTCGGCGATCTTGCCGGCGTAGATGTCGTCGTTCCGCGGCAGCCGTACGTCGACGGGGGCTCCGAAGTCGTACAGCAGGGTCGTCGAGGCCACGGCCACGGCACCCTCCTGCTGCCCGTTGACGAAGCTGAACCGGTGCCTGACCTTGCGGATCCGCCCGGCGTCGTCGACATAGACGTCGAACGGCACCTGATCCGTGGCGAACCCTTTCGCCGCCGCGGCCAGGGCCTCCTTGTTCCCCTGGGACGCCTTCCGGGCGGCGACGCCGAGGTCGGCGGTGCCCCGGTAGTGCCGCACAGCCGTACCGTCGACGTCCTTCTCGCCCACGTACGTCGCGGTCCGCGCCCCGCGCAGCACCTCGGCCGCGGCGAACGGATCGGTGGCGCCGCCGGTGACGAGGTTCCCGTCGGACAGCGACCGCGTGTCGACGCGCACCCACTTGTCGGCGGGCACGCCGGCGCCGCGGTTCTTCATGAACAGGGCCCCGGGAGCGAGCAGCTCCATGATCGGCCTACGGGCGGTCGCCCCGGCGGGGTCCTGGGGCAGCAGAACCTTCAACCGCCCCACCCGCTCATGGAAGTCGTACACGCCCTCACCGCGGATGGTGACACGGGTGCCGCCGGTGGCCATCTCCATGGACGTACGGGCCTTGGAAGTGCGGGCACCGACGAGCGCGTCGGCGGCGTCCCGCACGACCTTCAGGGCGTCGCTCCCCCGCGAGTCGGCGGCCGCCCCGCTCTGCGCGCATCCACTGCCGGCCAGGCAGACGCACAGGACGCCGGCCGCGACGCCCGCCCCATGCCTCCGCCTGCGCTGCTGCCGCTCCGTCATCGCCGTCCTACCCCCAGCCGGTACGTCCGTCACGGGCCCCTTGTCGTTCCGGTTAACGACCGGTAGGTGCCCCCGTCACGCCGCCGGAGGCGTTGGCCTTACTTGCCTTGGGTAACGTTGCCGGTGTGGCGCAGCAGGACGGACCTTCGTCTCCCCCGACACCCCGCGACTCCCAGGAGCACCGCACGACGACAGTGGAGAAGGGCCGCTTCTGCTCGGCCCACTGCACCTGCGGCTGGTGGGGCCCGGCGAGACGCGCACGGAGCCTGGCCCGATCCGACGCGGAAGGTCACGGCGGGATCTGACGCCCCGGGGTGCCGCCCGAGGGATCCATGGAACCCCGGCCCTCACCACCCCGTCTCGTTCCACGGAACCCCCCCCAGGAGGCGACATGGAACGGCGTACCTTCATCGGCGGCGGCGCGGCAGCGCTCACCGCCCTGGCTACCACCGCCTGCAACGGCAGTACGGGCACAGGCACCGAGTCGGCCACCCGCACGAACACCTCCATGCGCACCACCGCCTCCTCCCGCGGCCCTGCCAACTGGAGCGCCCTCGCCCGGGACCTGGACGGCCCCCTCATACGCCCCGGGGACGCCGACTGGAAGCCGGCCCACCAGCTCTACAACACCCGCTTCGACGCCCTGAAGCCGGCCGCGGTCGCCTACGTCGCCCACCCCGACGACATCCGCACCACCCTCGCCTACGCCCGCGCCCACGACCTGCGCGTGGCCATCCGCAACGGCGGCCACTCCTACGCGGGCTGGTCCTCCGGCACCAACCGCCTGATCATCGACGTCTCCAAGCTCAACCGCGTACGCGCCTCGGGCAACACCGCGGTGATCGGCGCCGGCGCCAAACTCATCGACGTCTACCGCGCCCTCGCCGCCAAGGGCACCACCATCCCCGCCGGTTCCTGCCCCACCGTCGGCGTCTCCGGCCTCACCCTCGGCGGCGGCCACGGCGTGACCTCCCGCGCCTACGGCCTGACCTGCGACAACCTCACCCAGGCCACGCTGATCACGGCCGACGGCAAGCAGCTCACCGCGAACGCCACCACCCACAAGGACCTGTTCTGGGCCCTGCGCGGCGCCGGCAACGGCAACTTCGGCGTCGTGACGGAACTGCACTTCAGGACCCACCCCGCGCCCCAGGCCGTCACCGCGTACATGACCTGGCCCTGGTCGAAGGCGGCCAAGCTCATCAAAGCCTGGCAGGAGTGGGGTCCCACCCAGCCCGACGAGATCTGGTCCTCCCTGCACCTGGCGAACCACGCGGGCGGCACCCCCACCATCTCGGTCGCCGCGTTCTCCCTGGGCACCTACCGCGAGCTCCAGAACGCCGTGGACCGCCTGGCCGACCGCCCCGGCGGCCCCGGCCCCGCCACCAGGGTCGCCCTCAGGCGCCGCTCGTACGAGGAGTCGATGGAGCTCTACGCCGGCTGCTCGTCCTTCGCGACGGACGCGCAGTGCCACCTCCCCGGCTCCACTCCGGGCCGGTCACCGCAGGGCGCGCTCGGCCGTGAGACGTACGCGGCGAAGTCGGACTTCTTCGACCGCTCCCTCTCGTCGACCGGCATCCAGACCCTGATGAGGCAGGTCCAGTCGGTCCGCGGCGGCGCCGGCAGCATCGCCCTCACGGCCCTCGGCGGCGCCGTGAATCGCGTCTCCCCCACCGCGACGGCCTTCGTCCACCGCCGCTCCCGGATGCTGGCCCAGTACATCGGCTCCTGGCGGGCCGGCACGACGGGCTCCGCCTCGCAGGCCTGGCTGAAGTCGGCCCATGACGCGATGCGCCCGTACGCCTCGGGCGCCGCGTACCAGAACTACACCGACCCGGGTCTGAGGGACTGGCGCAAGGCGTACTACGGGGACGCGGCGACGCGCCTGTCGCAGCTGAAGAGGCAGTACGACCCGCAGCGGTTCTTCACCTACCCGCAGGCCCTGTAGCGGAGCCGGGGCACCAGGGCGGGGCGTGGCGGCGGGGGAGCGTGGCGTGGCGTCGAGGGAGCGTACGTGCCGGGCGTCGCGGGGGAGGCAGAGGCATGCGCCCTGCGACGCCGGCATGATCCGGACGGCCGACCCGGCTAGGCGGCCAGGTCCCGTTCCTCCGCCCCCGTGGGCTCCTTCCGGGCCCCGGGGATCACCGCGTCCTGTCCACCCGCCCGTGACGCGCCCCGCGCCCTGATCAGCCACCCGCCCCGCGGCGAGCGCTCGATGGCGGACATCAACGGCGTCAGCAGGGCCATGGCCGGCGGCGAGAGCAGCAGCGCGACGGCCGTGCCGAGCGCGAACCCGCCCACGACGTCGGTCGGGTAGTGCACGCCCATGTAGACCCGGCAGAAGCCTTCGAGAAGCGCGAGCCCGATCCCGATCAGCCCGAACCTGCGGTTGGCGACGAACAACCCGACCCCCAGGGCCATCGCGATCGTCGCGTGGTCGCTCACGAACGAGTAGTCGGTCTTGCCGGCCACCAGGACTTCAAGTCCTTGATGCGTGTTGAAAGGACGGGGCCGCTCGACGAAGCCCCTTATCGGGACGTTCACGAGCACCGCGACCCCCGCGGCCAGCGGCGCCCAGACCAGCGCGGCCACCGACGAGGCGGCGTCCTCCGCGCCCCGGCGCCGCACGGACCACCAGCACCACAGTCCGAGCATGATCAGGGCGAGCAGGATCCCGTACTCACCGACGTACTCCATGACCCGGTCGAACCAGCCCGGGGCGTCCTTGGCCAGGCCATTGATGTCGTAAAGCAGCTCGACGTCGGGGTTCGACCCGGATTCTGCGAGTCCAGCCATGATGCTGCGGCCCCTTCATCTTCTCTCCGGCGCATCCTGCGTACGCCGTTCCGCCCACCCCCGTGGTTGTAGATCCGGCTACGACACCAGGAACGCACGGCTCCCGTTGATACGTTCCACACTCCACTGAATGATCACGCAGACGTTATCGAAGAGAGACCCATCGCCGCAGTTCAGGGGGGCGGTTCACACTCCGTCTACACGGTCGTGGGGAGCGCTTTCGCGCCATCTTCGGTGACCCGGGTGGCCCCGAAGTAGTCGGGGGTGTCGATCGGGTCGAACCGGATCACAGCACCTGTTCTCGGTGCGTCGATCATGTACCCGCCACCGACATAAATCCCCACATGCCGGATGGCCCGGGAGTTGGTGAGGTCGTCCGAGAAGAACACCAGATCCCCGGGCAGCAACTCGTCCCGGTCCGGGTGCGGCCCCGCGTTCCACTGGTCGTTGGCGACCCGCGGCAACGTGATCCCGACACTCTCGTACGCGGCCTTGGTCAACCCCGAACAGTCGAACCGCCCACCGTCCTCAGCAGTACCGTCACCACCCCAGAGGTAGAGCGTGCCGAGCTTCTTCTGGGCGTAGTAGATGGCCCCGGCGGCTTGCTCGGAGGGGTCGACGCGGGTCGTGGGTGCGGCGAAGCTCGCCTCCAGGGTCGTGATCGTCTTGACGTAGTTCTGGGTCTCCTTGTACGGCGGCACACCCCCGTACTTGATGACCGCGTACGCCCCCGCGTTGTACGACGCGAGCATGTTCTTCGTCGGGTCGCCGGGCACGTCCTTCACGTACGAGGCGAGCGTGCAGTCGTACTTCGCGGCCGATGGAATCGCGTCATTCGGATCCCATACGTCGCGGTCGCCGTCCCCGTCGCCATCGATCCCGTGCGTGGCCCAGGTCCCCGGGATGAACTGCGCGATGCCCTGCGCCGCCGCCGGGCTCTTGGCGTTCGGGTTGAAACCGCTCTCCTGGTACAACTGGGCGGCGAGGAGCGCCGGGTTGATGGCGGGGCACAGATTGCCCCACTTGCGCACGAGGTCCGCGTAGGCGGCCGGTACGGCCCCCTTGGCCAGCGTCTTGGCCGCTCCGCCGACGGTGCCGGCGAGGTTTCCCGCGACGATGTAGACCCCGACGACGAGCAGCATCACGAAGCTGAGCCCGGCCGCGACAGCGGCACCCGCCACGATCCATGCCTTACGCACCGTCAACCGCCCCTCGCCCGCCGGGAGTCCCGCCCGCGCCAGTCTAGGAGTTTCCCACCCGGAAGCCGGTGCAACCGATGCTCTCGTAGTCGGAGGGCCCGCCCTTGACGTGGTACAGGACCGCCGTCCAGTCACCCGGGTCGTTGGCGACGGGGATCGGCGGGTACGTCTTCCCGTTCGGGTAGTGGCTGCGGAAGTCGTCGGGGTACGTCAGCTCGATGAAGTCGCCGGTCTTCCGGTACTTGTAGATGTCGACGGGCCTGCTCGTGTAGCCGATGTTCTTGCTCTCCATCATCACGTCGTACGGCTTGCCCGTGTCGGCGTCGATCTCGTGCGGCGGCTTCACCCCCACCGAGACGTAGTACGGCTCCGGCTTCTTGGTGCCGAGTTCCGCGTACTTGAACCGGAAGGCGATCTTCGCCCGTTCCGACACGGTCGGTGATTCGGGGTCGTCGGCGTCGCCCACGCTGTACTGGAGTTCCCCGGCCGGAGGGACGCCACCGACCTGTCTGCACTCTCCGATGCCGCGGGCCGCCTCGTCGGGTTCGTCGGACAGGGTCCAGTAGTCCCGGGAGATCCGGTCGTTGACGATGTACTTCGCCACCTCGACGGGCGCGGCGCCGGTGGACGCCGAAGCCGTCGGCGACTTGCCACCGCCCCGCCCCTCCTCGGAGCCGTCGCCTCCGTCGTCGAGCGCCCGCAACGCCACCGCGGAGGCCGTGCCCACCACCAGCGCGACCGCGAGGGCCACGACCCAGGGGGTACGGCGGGACCTGGGCGGCCGCGGTACGGCGGTCGGCGCGGAGGGCGTGAGCGTCGGCACGTACCCGGGTCGGGCCGTCGGCACGTACCCGGGCCCGACGGTCGGCTGATACGCCGGTGGTGTCGGCGCCCCGTGCCCTGGTGGCACCAGCCCTGCCGCCACCGCCGCCTCCAGGTCCTGGGGCACGGCTTCGGCTTCGGTGCTGAGCCTCGCGTAGAACTGATCCTCGGCGAGCGCGGACGACACCGCGCAGCGTGTGATGACCGCGTCGAGTCCCGGCCGCGCGGCCGGCTCCTTGGCCACGCACTCCCGTATCAGCGCGGCAAGTTCCGGCTCCACCCCGTCGAGGTCGATCTCCTCGTGCACCACCCGGTACGACACCGCATGGGTCGGACCGGAACCGAACGGCGGCCGCCCCGTCACGGCATACGCGAGCGTCGCCCCCAACGCGAACACGTCGGCCGCCGCACCGACCTGATTGCTGATCAGCACCTCGGGCGCGGTGTAGCCCGGGGTGCCCGGCGCCAGTCCGGTCTGCGTGAGAGCCGTGTCGGCCACGCCACGAGCGATCCCGAAGTCGATGAGCAGCGGCCCCTGAGGAGACAGGATGACGTTCTGCGGTTTGAGGTCCCGGTGGGTCACGCCGTACCCGTGCACACTCGCCAGGGCTTCGGCCAGTGCCGCGAACAGCCGCCGTGCGCTGTCGGCGGGCAACGCCCCCCGCTCCCCCACCGCCCCGCCCAACGTCGGCCCCGACACATACTCCGTGGCCAGCCAGTAGGGCGCGGCGTCCAGTGACGCGTCGATCAGGTTGGCGGTGTACGCGCTGCGCACGGCCCGCACGGTCTCGACCTCCCGCCGGAACCGGGCCAGTGCCTCCGGATGGTCGGTGATCTCGTCACGGATCACCTTGATCGCGACCAGCCGCCCACCCGGCGACCGAGCCAGGTAGACCTGTCCCATTCCACCCGCCCCGAGCCGTGCGAGCAGCGTGTATGCGCCTATGTGCGCGGGATCCCGATCTTTCAGTGCGTCCACGGACCGACCTTGCCACAGAGCCGAGTTCGGCGCAGGCACGCCCTGCGGATCACGGATCCCGCGCCGCCTGCCGGTACAGCGCCGCCGCCCGGGCCCCCAGCACCACGCTGTACGACACGTCGGCCGTGGACCCACCCCCCTGATGCCCTCCGAGCACGCCCACGACCTGCCCGTCCCCGCCGACCCACGGGCTGCCGCTGGTCCCCCCGCTGAACCCCGGACATGCGAGGCGCTGCTGCGTACGACCGCGCGGACTCGGCCGGTTGGCGCAGCTGACCGGCGCCTCGCGGGCGTCCGGGTAGCCGGTGACGGTCACGGTCTCGGCCCCGGTCGCCGCACCCGTGACGAACCGGTTGGCGCCGACGACGTCCTCGACGCCCTCCCCGTCCCGCTTCCCGAGCACGGCGAACGCCACGTCACTGTCCTCGTCCCGCCCTTCGGTCCACCCCCGCGGCAGGAACCACCTCCTGACGCTCCACACCCCGTACGGCGCCCGGCCGTCCCGGTACCCGGGCACGAAGACCAGCGCGCCCGTCCTTGCGTCGAGGCAGTGGGCGGCGGTGACGATGAGGGAGCGGTGCGGGCTGTGGACGACGGATGCCGTGCAGAAGTGGCTGCCGCGCAGACGATCCCGGCGACCGGCCGCGAACAGCGCCCCTACCCGCGCGTTCCGCGCCGTCGCCACGGTGACGGCGCTCACCCCAAGAGGACCGGCGCCGGCGTCACCGGCCGCGGAGGAGGCCGGGGTGCAGGCGAGCAGGAGGCAGGCGGCGTACAGGGAGAGCCGGGTGGCGAGGGGGCGGGAGGGCTGTTTCATCGGGGGCCACTGTGGCGGACGAAGGTGAGAGGAACGTCAGATCGCCTGACGCCCTCCCGGGCGAGCCACGGTCCGGGCGGGGAGTACGGGCGGCGTCCCGGACCGGTGATTCACGCCGTCAGTTCCGTCTGGTGCGGCCCACCGGGGACCAGGTCGTGGCGGATGTACCACTCGGTGGCGAGGATCCGCTCGCGGACGGCCGCGGGAAAGCCGGCGAGCAGGCCCGGTGCGGCTCCCCGCTCGACCTCGCTGCGATGGGCCAGGACGGCGGCCCACTTCTGCTCCAGCCAGGCGCTCACATCGACGGTCGCGGTGATCCGCTCGTCGGGGACGGTGTTCATCGCCTTTCCCGCACCGGCCAGCTCGCTCAACGCGTCGAGGGCCGAGTGCGGGTGGGTGGCCAGGTAGAGGGCGCTCGGCTGCCACGGGGCACCGGCCTCGGGGTAGAGCCGCTCCAGTCCGGCCGCCTGCACCGCGAGGGCGGTCACGCGGTGGGTGTGCACATGGTCGGGGTGGCCGGTCAGGCCGCCGTAGGCGTCGTGGGTGACCACGATCTCCGGGCGGAACCGCCGGATATGGGCGACCAGCCGCCCCACCGACTCGTCGAGCGGCGCCTCGCACAGCCGGGGGCTGCCCGGCGCGGAGTGCGGCACCTTGGCGTCGGCGTAGCCGAGCATCAGCGGCTCCCCGGCACCGAGTACGCGCAGCGCCTGGGCGAGTTCGGTACCGCGCCGGGTGCCCGGGGTCCAGGTCGCCGTCACGACCGCCGTACGGGCGCCCGCGGCGGCATGGCGGGCGAGCACTCCACCCGAGAACAGGGACTCGTCGTCCGGGTGGGCGAACACGGCGAGCAGGCTCGGAACCGGCATCGGCGGCATGGGCGGTCACCTCCGCGTTGCGGCATACCCCTGAGGACAAAAGCTCAGACATGGGGTCGTCCGCCCCGGCAGACTGTGCCTCGACCGAGCAACTGGCCTAAGCGCCAACGATGTTCAGGGGGAACGAACGTGAAACGAACCAGTCGCGCTCTGGCCGTGACGGCACTGGTGGTCGGCGGACTGACCGGCCTCGGGGCGGCACCCGCCGCCGCGTCGCCCGATGTACTGCTGCCGCACCCCGGACCGGACGGCCTGGTGTGGGTGGAGGAGAGGACGGGAGACGGGGGTGTCGTGTCGGGGGGCGCCTGGGAGGGGCTGCCCACCGTGCTCACCGTGGCCTGTGAGGGCGGTGGCAGCGTGCACGTGACGATGGAGTCGTCGCGGGACACGCAGGTCGCCGCGTTCTCGGTCGACTGCCCGGCCGGGGAGGCCGGCGTGGGCTCGGTGACCATGGCCCCCGGCGTGGTCCCTCCCGGTTCGTTCTTCGTGACCGTCGACGCCTCCTCGGACGGCATCCGATGGGCCCTGACCGTGACCCAGCCGGAGTCCTGACGCGACGAACATCTGAAAAGGACGACCGAAACCCCTGCCGCCTGCCCGATTCCGGGCAGGATCGGTAGCTTCACCCCGCCCTCCACCCTAGGGTGAGCATCCATGATCGCCATGGACACCTTGGGGACGTTCTCTCTGATGGTGGGGTTGCTCACCCTCACCCCCGGTCTGGACACCGCACTCGTCCTGCGCACCGCCGCACTCGGCCGGCGCCGGCGCGCCTGGGGCGTCGTCCTCGGCATCCAGAGCGGCACCCTCGTCTGGGGCGTGCTCACCTCACTGGGCATCACCGCCCTGCTGACCGCGTCCCACCTCGCCTACGAGATCCTGCGCTGGGCCGGTGCCGCGTACCTGGTGTGGATGGGCGGCAGGATGCTCTGGTCCACCTGGCACCGCCCGGCCGACCGCCCGCGCACGACCGGGGACGCGGCCGACCCTCGCCCCGGCCCCCGCCCCGGAGCGGACACCGACGGCCCCCGGATCGACGACTCCCTCCTCGGCGGCTGGCGCCAGGGAACCGCGACGAACCTGCTCAACCCGAAGATGGGCGCCTTCTACGTGGCGGTGCTCCCGCAGTTCATCCCGGCCGACGCCCCGCACGTCGCCGCCGGCGTGCTCCTGACCGGCGTGCACGTCGTGCTCGCCGTCATCTGGGCCTGCGCGCTGATCGCCGTCGCGCACACCCTCCGGGACCTCCTCGGGCGACCCGCCGCGCGCCGCCGCCTCGACCGCCTCACCGGCACGGTCATCGCCGCCTTCGGCGTCCGGCTGGCGTTCGCGGAGTGACCCGCGTGGACCGCCACGCCCGCCACCGCCGCCGCCACGCCGGCCACCGCCATCGCAGGCCCGCCACCACCACGCCCACCACCGCCGCACCGCCATGGCCACGCCCACGCCCGCGACCGTCGGCACGGCGCCCCACCCACCGCGATCAGTTCACCCCCGGCAATCGGCTCACCGAAGCGAAAGGACAGCGCCCTTCATGCACCCCACGCGCCCGCGCCCCCTCCCCACCGCCCCCCAAGCCGTCGTCTTCGACTGCGACGGCCTCCTGGTCGACACCGAACGCTGCTGGACAGTCGCGGAGCGGGCTCTCTTCGCCGCGCACGGCCATCCCTTCGGCCCCGCACAGAAGGCCCTGCTCATCGGCCGTACCGTGGAGGCCGCGGCAGCTGCCATGGCGGAGTACTTCGGACGACCGGGAGCCGGCCCCGAGCTCGCCGCCGAACTCCTCGACGGGGTCCGCGGGGAGCTCGCCCGGGGCGCCGCCGCCCTCCCCGGGGCCGCGGAACTGGTGCGCGCCTGCCGGGCGGCCGTACCGATCGCCGTGGCCAGCAACAGCCCTCGCGAACTGCTCGACACCGCACTGGAATCGGCCGGTCTCGCCTCCTGCTTCACCCACTCGTTCGCCGCCGACGAGGTCCGCTCACCCAAGCCCGCGCCGGACCTCTACCGCAGGGCCTGCGAGGCGCTCGGCGCGGCGCCGGAGCACTGCGTGGCCTTCGAGGACTCGGCCACCGGCGTCTCCGCGGCCCGCACCGCCGGGCTCTACGTGGCGGTCGTGCCGTCCCTGCCCGGCGCCGGCCTCGACCACGACTGGCTGGGCGCCACCCTGGACACACCCGAACTGTCGGCCTGGGCCGCAGGACTGGGCCGAGCCACCGCCCGCCGAACCGCCTAGCTAGCGCTCAGCGGCCGCCGGGTCCGGCCGTTCCACCCGCTCCGAGGGCCAGCTCGCCCCCGTCAACTCCTCCGACACAGTCCACAGTCGCCGTGCCACCGCCGCGTCACTGGCCGCCGCGGTCCGCCCCACCAGCGTCGGCGCACCCCGCATCTCGGCGAACCCGTCGGGACCGACGTAGCTCGCGCCGGGCAGCTCCTGCGTGGCGGCGTACAGCGTCGGCAGCGCGCCCGCCCTGTCGTCCTGGGCGAGGAACCTGTTGCCGAACTTCATGAGCCCCCGCATCACCGGGTTCCCCGCGTGGCTCTGGAGGTTGGTGGCGGCGTAACCGGGGTGCGCCGCGACGGCGCGCACCGGGGATCCGGCCTCCGTCAGGCGGCGCTGGAGTTCCAGCGTGAAGAGGAGGTTCGCCAGCTTCGACTGGGCATAGGCGCGCTGCGGGTCGTAGCCGGAGGTGAAGTCGAGGTCCTCGAAGCGGATCCGCGCACCGAACCAGCGGTGGGCACCGGACGACACCGTCACCACCCGGTCCGTGACGTACGGCAGCAGCAGGTTGGTCAGCGCGAAGTGGCCGAGGTGGTTCGTGCCGAACTGCATCTCGAAGCCGTCCGCGGTCCGCTGCCGCGGCAGCATCATCACGCCCGCGTTGTTGATCAGCAGATCGAGCGGCCGCCCCTGCCAGCCGTCCGCGAACTCCCGCACCGACGACAGATCCGCCAGATCCAGCCGCCGCACCTCCGTGCTGCCGTGCACCTTCGCCGCGGCCGCCCGCCCCCGCTCCAGGTCCCGTACGGCCAGCACGACGTGGGCGCCCGCACGGGCCAGCGCGTCCGAGGCCGTGAGCCCGATGCCGCTGTTGGCGCCGGTGACGACGGCCGTGCGGCCGGTGAGGTCGGGGAGGCGGGTCGCGTCCCATGCCTTGTCGCTCTTCTTCATGTGGTCAGCCATACCTCGAATGTAGGCGCCGCCAACAATGCTGTCAATGACAACAATAGTGACGACGCCAACAATGATGGCATCGCCAACATCAAGCTACGATGGTGCGCATGCACGAGAGCCGCCCCTATCACCACGGAGACCTGCGCGCCGCCCTGCTCGCCGCCGCGGAACGCACCCTGCGTGACAAGGGCGTCGCCTCCCTCTCACTGCGCGAACTGGCGCGCGACGTCGGCGTGAGCCACGCCGCCCCGGGCCGCCACTTCAAGGACAAGCAGGCCCTGCTCAACGCGCTCGCCCTGGCGGGGTACGAACGGCTCGCCCAGACCCTGAGCGCCGCCGACGACCCCGCACTCCCCCTGGAGCCGCGCCTCATCGCGCTGGCCAGGGCCTACCTCGGCTTCGCCGTCGACAACACCGAGCTCCTGGAGCTCATGTACGCCCGCAAGCACGACCCCGGCGCCTCCGAGCAGATGGCGGCCGCCGTCGACCGCACGGTCGGCAGCCTCGAACGCGTCCTCGCGGACGCCCAGAAGCGCGGCGAGATCATCGACGGCGACCCTGAGGAACTCAACCTCGTCACCGGCGCCGCCCTCCACGGAGTGTCCGCCTTCATCACCGCCGGCTGGCTGACCCCGGAAGCGGCCCTGGCGGGCGTAGAGGGCCTCGTCCACCACCTGCTGCACGGCCTGAAGCCCCGCTGACCCGAAGGCCACGGGAACATCCACCCGCTGCCACCGCCGCCCTACCCCGCACCGCCTGACCCACCGTCACCACCCCCCACCACGGCGCCCGCACCCCGGCACGCCCCGTTCGCCCACCCGGGATAGCCTTCACCCGCAGAACACGGGCACGACCACTCACCCGACCGGCCGTCAGAAACGGCCCCCGGGGTGAAGAGGGGTAACGACGGAACCACACACCAGGTTCCGCTCAGGCCTCATTGCCCGGCGTGACCTGCCGTGATACACAGAGTGACCGTACGAGGTATTCGTACGAATCCCGCCCATCAATGACGCCAAGTCGACATACGACGGCGACAATGTCGGCGAGAATGAGGCCTGACCTCTGCGCAGCGCAGGGGAACTGCGGAACTACCCAACAGGGGCGGTGACTTACATGCTCTTTGCGGCCGATAAGGGCGACATCAACACCATCATCGGCGGGATCGCTCCGGACTGGGGTCCCTTCGGCAGCCTGGGCAACGAGGCGAAGGTGATGATCGAGGTCGTGATGGCGGTGGCCATCCTGATCTGCCTCGGCATCGCCATCTGGGGCGCGGCCAAACAGCGCATCGGCGCCACGGCGCTGCGCGACACGTTCAGCGCCGAGCAGGGCAAGGGTCTGATCATCGCCGGACTGACGGGCGTCTTCATCATCGGCTCACTGGGCACGCTGTTCACCATCGTGTACGGCATGGCCGTATAGCCGCCCCGTCGAGCTCCTCGCTCCTCGATCCCTCCGTCCGCTCCGGGCACGCCCGGTCCCCCCAGTCCCCCACCCACCCGTCGTGCCCAACCGGCTGAGGTTGCGTTTCCCTGATGTCGAGTCACCACACCGCGCCCACGCGGGAACCAGCACGGCTACCGTCGTACTCCTACGTGTATTCATCCGACGCCGAGGGGGCGTACGCGGCATGAGTCTCGGAGACGAACGGGAGACCTCCGGCGGCTACGGAGGCACCGGTCAGACCAGGACACGGCTGCCGGAGAGCGGCACCGACGTGTACGGGGGCGGGCGGCGGGGCGGCCGCTCGTCGTCGCGGAGCCTGGTCACCGTGGTGGGCGTGGTCGTCCTCCTCATCGCGGCGATCGCCTTCGCGAACCGTGGAGGCGATGACTCCGCTCAGGGTGCGGGGGACGAGAACCAGCCGAGTTCCTCAACAACGGCAGCCAGCGGCTCCAAGCCGGTGGAGGGGAAGGCCGGGGGGATCCCGGCGGGGTTCGCTCGGGATGAGGAGGGGGCGCAGAGTGCGGCGGCGAACTACTCCGTAGCTCTGGGGTCTGCGGAGATGTTCAACACCGCCAGACGGCACGAGATCGTGAACACCGTCTACGCCCCCGATGTCGCCGCCAACCGACAGGCCGACCTGGACAACGCGTATTCCAGCGAGGAGTTCCTGGCGAACATCGGCCTCGACAAGGACGGTGCCGCGCCGGCGGGCCAGTCGTTCATCTCCCGTGTCATCCCCGTGGGCACCAAGACCACGTCGTTCAGCGCGAACGCCGCCACTGTCGAGGTCTGGTACACCTCCCTCTTCGGTTTGTCCGGCGACGGCTCCACCAACCCGGTCTCCGAGAGTTGGTACACCACGACCTATCAGCTGACGTGGGTCGACAACGACTGGAAGGTCACTGACTTCCAGCAGAAGGACGGGCCCGTGCCGGTCGGCCGGGATCAGAGGGCCTCCACCGCCGACGACATGACGAAGGCCGTCGAGGAGTACGGAGGGTTCACGTATGCGCGCTAACCGCCACTTCCTCAAGGTCACCGCGGCATTCGCCGCCGTACAGACCACGGCCGTGCTGCTGGCCACGCACGCCGTCGCCGCCCCGACCCCCTCGCCCACACCGTCGGGCAGCAGTAACCCCTGCGACCTCATCCGCGGCCCCGCCAAGGACTACTGCGAAAAAGACAACGGCGGCTCCAACCGCTCCGGCGGCACCCCCTCCCTCACCGACCCCACCTCCACCCTCGACCCCCTCTCCTCCCTCGCCAAGGGCTGTGCCGACGCCGCCGCATGGACCGTCAACCAGCTCAGTGACGCCGTGCAGGAGACCGCGAACGTCGACTTCACGAACGCCAAGTTCCTCCAGCAGTACGCTGTCGTCTTCGCGGCATCGACGATCCTCACGCTTCTCCTGTGGCTGCTGGCCGTGGCCAAGCGAGCCGTGAGAGGCGTCCCCCTCACCACCGCCATCAGCGAAGCGATCGGCTTCCTGTGGCTCACGGTGCTGGCGTCCGCGTTCACGCCCCTGATCCTCTACACCGTCGTATCGGCGACCGACGGCATCACGGACGTCCTGGCCAAGACGACGGGCGACCAGACGGACACCTTCTTCGGCACCTTCTCCGGCGCCCTGGAGAAGGGCGAGGACATCGGCGGCGGCCCGATCATGCTGATCGTCGTCTCCCTGGTCAGCATCCTCGCCGCCGGCGTCCTGTGGCTGGAGCTCGTCATCCGCGCCGCCCTGCTCTACGTCGGCGCCCTCCTCGGCACCGTCGTCTACGCGGGCCTGGTCGACAAGAACCTGTGGGGCCACGTCCGCCGCTGGGCGGGCATCATGATCGCCGTCATCCTCGTGAAGCCGGTCATCGTCATCGTCCTCGGCCTCGCCGGCGCCCTGTCCGCCGACGACGGCCCGAACGCCTTCTCCGCCGTCGTCTCCGGCCTCGCCATCATCCTGCTCGCCATCTTCGCCAGCGCGATGATCTACCGTTTCGTCCCCGGTTTCGGCGACGAACTCGCCGGCTCCCGCAACAACCGCATCATGCGCGGCGCCGAAGGCAAGGCCGCCGCCGTCATCAGCTCCCCGGCGACCCTCGTCGCCCAGGGCATCAAGGCCCACAGCACCCGCGCGGACAGCAACGCCGGCGGAGCACGCCCCTCCAACCCCGCCTCCGGCGGCGTCGCCGCGCACAGCTCGCGCTCCTCGAACGGGGGCGGCGGATCTGTCCCCTCCGCCGCACCCGCACCCCGTTCGAGCAGCACGGTGAACACCCCTCACGCCAGCAACACCCGCAACAGCAATCGTTCAGGAGGTGACGGGCGTTGACGACCGAGTCCCACGTGTCCCATCCGGTCACGCCCCGCCGTACATATCTCATCGGCCGCGCCCGGCCGAACGCGATCGTCGGCCGCAACCGCGAGACCGGCGAGATCGCGCTGATCATCGCGGGCGCGTTCCTCGGCATGATGTGCGGCCTCCTCGTCCCCGTCCTGTCCGCACGCATCGTGCTGCTCATGGGCTTCCCGATGCTCGCGCTGGCCGCGGTCTACGTGCCGTACAAGCAGCGGACCTTCTACAAGTGGTTCGAGATCAACCGCAGCTACAAGCGCACCCTGCGCCAGGGCACGACCTACCGCTCCGGCGCCATCGAGGCCGGCACCCACATCGACGGCCGCGAGGTCGAGGTCGGCCCGCCCCCGGGCATCGGCCGCATCACCTGGCTCGCCGCGCCGTTCGGGCCGGACGAGATCGCCGTACTGCTGCACGCCGACCGCCGCACGGTGACGGCCGCGATCGAGATCGAGGGGCCCGGCGTCGGCCTGCGGGACTCCGAGGACCAGGAGGCCCTCGTCGACCGCTTCGGCACCCTGCTGAAGCATGTCGCCAACGGCGACGGCTTCGTGACGCGCCTTCAGATGCTCGCCCGCACCCTCCCCGCCGACCCCGACGCCCACGCCAAGGACGTCGCCGTACGCGGCGACGACCGTTCCCCGGGCTGGCTGCAGCAGTCGTACGACCAACTGCAGTCCATGGTGTCGACGAGCAGCGAGCAGCACCGCGCGTACCTCGTCGCCTGCATGCACTTCACCCGCGAACTGTCCGCCGAGGCCCTGGCGATGGCCCGGGCCGCCCGCACACACGGCGGCAAGATCGACCGGGACGCCGGTCTCGCGGTCGTCATGGCCCGCGAGCTCACCGACATCTGCTCGCGCCTGCAGGAGGCCGACATCCGGGTCCGCCAGCCGCTCGGGCAGGGCCGCCTCGCCTCCCTCATCCACTCCATGTACGACCCGGACCACCCGATCGACCACATCCAGGCGATGACGAAGCGCAACGCCTGGCCGGCCGAGCTGGACGCCATGGAGCCGACGTTCCTCCAGGCGAAGACGCGGGAGTCCTCCACGCGCGCCCCCTGGTGCCACGCCACGGCCTGGGTGAAGGAGTGGCCGATGACCCCGGTCGGCGTCAACTTCCTGGCGCCGCTGCTCGTCCACACCCCGGACGTCATCCGCACGGTCGCCGTCACGATGGACCTCGAACCCACCGAGGTCGCCATCGAACGCATGCTGACCGAGAAGACCAACGACGAGGCGGAGGCGAGCCGCGCCGCCAAGATGAACCGCACCGTGGACCCGCGCGACGTCGCCGCCCACAACCGTCTCGACCAGCGCGGCGAGGACCTCGCGAGCGGCGCCGCCGGAGTGAACCTCGTCGGCTACATCACCGTCTCCTCCCGTAGCCCCGAGGCGCTGGCCCGCGACAAGCGGACCATCCGGGCGTCGGCCGGAAAGTCGTATCTGAAGCTGGAATGGTGCGACCGCGAGCACCACCGGGCATTCGTCAACACGCTCCCCTTCGCCACCGGCATTCGGAGGTAGGACCTGATGCGGGACCCGCTGTCCGTCCTCACCGACGCCTTCACGTCCTTCCTCTTCGGGAAGGTCGAGACGACCCGGCCGCCGGTGCGCACGTCGACGGGCCAGGCCCAGGCGGTCTACCTCCCGACCGCCGCCCCCGGCCTCGGCGACTCGGGCGTCATCATCGGCCGCGAGGTGTACTCCGGGAAGGGCTACATCTACGACCCCTTCCAGCTGTACGGTCAGCAGCTCCCCGCCCCCCACTGGCTGGTCCTCGGCGAGTCCGGCAACGGCAAGTCGGCCCTGGAGAAGACCTACGTCCTGCGGCAGCTGCGCTTCCGCGACCGCCAGGTCGTCGTCCTGGACGCCCAGGGCGAGGACGGCGTCGGCGAGTGGAACCTCATCGCGCAGGAGCTGGGGATAACGCCGATCCGGCTCGACCCGATGGCCGCCCTGGACCACGGCATCCGCCTCAACCCCCTCGACCCGTCGATCACGACCACGGGCCAGCTCGCGCTGCTCCGCACGATCATCGAGGTCGCGATGGGCCACGGCCTCGACGAGCGCTCCGGCTTCGCGCTGAAGGTCGCGCACGCCTACGTCAACGAGACGATCGTCGCACGCCAGCCGGTCCTGACCGACATCGTCGAGCAGCTACGGCACCCCGAGCCGGAGTCCGCCGAGGCGATGAACGTCGCCATAGACGACGTACGGGCGTGGGGCCTGGACGTGGCACTGGTGCTGGACCGTCTGGTCGACGGTGACCTCAGGGGCATGTTCGACGGCCCCACGACGGTCGGCATCGACCTGGACGCACCGCTCATTGTGTTCGATTTGTCCCACATCGACCGCAACTCCATCGCGATGCCGATCCTGATGGCGATCGTCGGCGTATGGCTGGAGCACACCTGGATCCGCCCCGACCGGAAGAAGCGCATCTTCCTGGTCGAGGAGGCCTGGCACATCATCAACAGCCCCTTCGTGGCCCAGCTGTTCCAGCGTCTGCTCAAGTTCGGCCGACGGCTCGGCCTGTCCTTCGTCGCGGTCGTCCACCACCTCTCGGACGTCGTGGACGGCGCGGCGGCGAAGGAGGCGGCGGCGATCCTGAAGATGGCGTCGACGAGGACCATCTACGCCCAGAAGGCGGACGAGGCGAGGGCGACGGGCCGCGTACTGGGCCTGCCGCGCTGGGCGGTGGAGATCATCCCCTCCCTCACGCCCGGCATCGCCGTCTGGGACGTCAACGGCAACGTCCAGGTCGTCAAACACCTGGTCACCGAGACCGAACGCCCCCTGGTCTTCACCGACCGCGCGATGACCGAGTCGTCGAGCGACCACCTGGCCGACGACGCGCTGCGCGCCGCCGAGCTGGAGGCGGAGGAACGGGCGGCGGCCTTCGTGGAGCAGCACCTCGGCGACTCCGAATCGACGGTGGCGTAAGGAGAAGCGTTGAGACCGGACGACCGCCGCGCACACCGGGACGGCAGGGACCACCGGGAGGTTCAGGGAGGCATCCCCGACGGCCTGTTGATCGGCCTGCTCGCCTTCCTCCTGGGCATGACCGTGCTGGTGTGGTCGGCGACGGGCCTGGCGGCGTGGTTCGCGCACGGCTCGTGGCCGACCGGCGTCACCTTCGCCCGCACCCCGCTGGCCATGCGCCATCTGATCGAGCAGCCCCACGACATCCCGGGCGCCTGGCCGGACGCGCCGGCGAACCAGTTCTCGGGATACGGGCTCTTCTGGGGCCTGTTCATAGGCCAGCTGATGATCCTGATCGTCCTCACGGTGTTCGTCCTGGGGACGGTGGCCCGCTGGCGAGCCGTCAGGGCGGCGCGGCGGGCGGGGAAGACGCGGGTCGAGGGGGAGCCGGACCCTGCCGGTCCGCCCTCCCCCACCCTCGTCAAAGCCGACGTCCCGGCCCCGAGAACGGAGCCGCAGCCGCAGCCGACACAGGCGCACCCGTCGCCGGCGCACCCGTCACCAGTGCACCCGACGCAGATGCACCCCTCACCGATGCACCCGTCACCGGCACCGCACCCCGATTCCGGCGGGCCGACCACGACGACCGAACGCACAGCGCCCAGCGAAGGCACGGACGTGGGCGCGGGCGTGGGCATGGGCGCAGGCCCGGTGTCATGGACCGAGGCGCACAGCCCGCCGCCCGTCGAACAACACGGCGGATGGGAGAAGATCCTGGTGGCTCCCAAGGAAAGCCGCCAGACGACCGCGGCCCAGGCGGTACACGACGCGCCGGGCCCCACCCTCGTGATCACCTCGAACGCCGCCCTGTGGGAGCAGACCAAGGACGCCAGGTCCAAGCTCGGCCCGGTCCATCTCTACGACCCCGCGCACCTGTGCGACACCCCGGCCCGCCTCCACTGGTCCCCCGTGGCGGGCTGCGAGGACAAGGGGACAGCGGCCTCAAGAGCATCCGCGCTCCTGACCCCGGTCCGCCCCACCTCCCGTCTCGACCAAGCGGTCAGCGACACCGCCGAGACGCTCCTGCGCAGCTACCTGCACGCCGCGGCCATCGACGGCCGTACGATGCGCCACGTCCACCGCTGGTCCCAGGGCACCCAGGTCCAGGACGCCGTACGCACCCTCCGGACGAACCCGAAGGCCGCGCCGGGCGCCGCGGGCGAGCTCGAAGCCGCCCTCACGGCCCACCCCGAACGCCGGGACATGGCCCATGAACTGACCGGCAGAGCCCTCTCGGCCCTCCTCACGGTCAACATCCGCGAAGCCTGCACTCCAAACCGAACTGATGCCCTCGCCTTGGATTCCTTTGTTCACGAAGCGGGCACGCTTTATGTGGTGGGTGAATCCATCGAGGACCCCAGGAGCAACCCCGGCGCGATGCCCCTGCTGACGGCCCTCGTCTCGAACGTGGTCGAGCGCGGCCGGCGCATGGCCGAACGGTCATCCTCCGGTCGCCTCGACCCACCACTGACGCTCGTCCTGGACGACGTCGCCGCCGTGGCTCCGCTTCCCCAGCTCCCGGAGCTGCTGGCAACCGGAGCGGACCGGGGCATGCCGACCCTGGCCCTGCTCCGGTCCCGGGAACAGGCCCGCTCCCGCTGGCCGCACGACGAACTCCCGGTGTGACCGAGACGTCACACCCGCACGAGCACCCGCACCCGTCTCTCAGCCGGCCGGTCACGGCCGCTCAAGGACGAACTCCAACTCGGTCTCCCCCGGCGCCCCGGGGAGCGGCACCGTCACCCCGCTCGGCACGAACCCCACCTTGCGGTAGAACCGCTGGGCCCGCCCGTTCTCCTCGTGCACGATCAACCGCACCCGCTCCGCGCCCCGCGACCACGCCCACTCAAGCCCGGCGTCGAAGAGCACATCGGTCAACCCGCTGCCCCGCTCCTCCGGCCGCACGAACACAGCGACGACATGCCCCTGCTTCCGCTCCACCGGAAACCCGGCCCAGTCGGTCGTCCCCGGCTCCTCCACCAGCACGGTCAACGTCCCGACCCACACCCCGTCCGGCCGCTCCGCGATGATCGTCTGCGCCCGGTCGGCCCCCTCGCAGGCACCGGCCGCCCGCTCCTTCCAGAACGAGTCGGGCCGGGCCACAGCGGCCTCGTACGTCTCCAGGAAGGCCAGCGGAGCGATCGGGTCCTGCAGCGCGGCCAGCCTCAACTCCTTGGCGGCAGGCCACTCGTCGGCACGGATCGACCGGATGACGTAGGCGCCGGGACTCAGGGTGCTCATGACGGCCACCGTAGTACCCGGGTACGACATCCCTCACCTGGAATAGTGCCCACGGTCCTGTCCGCGCAGGTACGGCACCGCGCACCATGGACGACGTGACGCAAGAGCAGGCCAGGCAAGAGCGAGCCACGGAACCCCTCACCCAGCACGTCCAACGCATCAGCCGACGGGTACGCGCCTTCGACCACCGCCACCCCCTCGTCTGGGACCTGCAGCTCACCGGCTTCTGGGTGACGGCCGCTCTGATCGACTACTACGGCGGCGGCTGGCTCAACGTGGCCCGCGACCACGACAACCCGCGCTGGCTGGTCCTCCTCCTGAGTCTCGGTCTCTCCGTCCCCCTCCTCAAGCGCCGGTCGCATCCCCGGGCCGTACTCCTCGCCATAGCCCCGTTCGCCCTGGTGAACGCCTGGACGGGCATCGCCCTCCAGGCGTTTCTGCTCCAGCTCCTCGTCGTCTTCCACATCGCCCTGCGCCGCCGTACGAGCAACCTGTGGTGGGCGACGGCCCTCATCACCACCCCCATGGCGGTGCTGGCGGCCCGCCACCCACAGGGGAGCCCGGACAAGGACATCGTCCCGGTCCTGATGTCGATCGCCGTGGCAGTCGCCGTGGGCATCACCGTCCGCACCCGCCGCGACCACACCGAGGCCCTGGAGGACCGCGCCCGCCGCCTGGAGATCGAACGCGACCAGCAGGCCCAGCTCGCCGCCGCGGCCGAACGCGCCCGCATCGCCCGCGAGATGCACGACATCATCGGCCACAACCTCTCCGTCATCACCGGCCTGGCCGACGGCGGCCAGTACGCCGCCGCCAAGTCCCCCGAGCGCGCCGCCCAGGCCCTGCAGGCCATCGCCACCACCAGCCGCCAGGCCCTCGGCGAACTGCGTCGCCTCCTCGACGTCCTGCGCGACGAGGAGGCCCCCACCGCCTCCCACCCCGAACTGGCCCCCCAGCCCACCCTCACCGACCTGGACCAACTCCTCGACCGCGTACGCGCCGCCGGCCTCCCCGTCCGCATCACCGTCCACGGCACCCCGAGCCTCCCCGCGGGCCGCCAGCTCACCGTCTACCGCGTCGTCCAGGAAGCCCTGACCAACACCCTCAAACACGCCGGCCCCGGCACGACGGCGGAGATCTCACTCTCCTACGAGGAGAAGGGCGCCGTCACCGCCACCGTGACCGACACCGGCAGCGCCGGCCCCACCGGTCCCGCCGCCATCACGGGTGGCCGCGGCCTCCCCGGAATGCGCGAGCGAACGGCCCTGTACGGCGGCACACTTGAGGCCGGCCCACGCCCCCAGCCCGAACGGGGCTGGCGCGTCCATCTGCGTCTCCCGGAGGAAACCCCGCAGTGACCACCGTCCTCATCACCGACGACCAGCCTCTCCAGCGCTTCGGCTTCCGCATGCTCCTGGAGAGCCAGGACGACATGACGGTGCTCGGCGAGGCGTCCAACGGCAGCGAGGCGATCCGCATGACCGCGGAACTGCACCCCGACGTCGTCCTGATGGACGTCCGCATGCCCGGCCTGGACGGCATCGAGGCCACCCGCCGCATCACCGCCGCCGGCGACCGCACCCGGGTCCTGATCCTCACCACCTTCGACCTCGACGAGTACGCCTACGCCGGCCTTCGCGCGGGAGCCTCCGGCTTCCTCGTCAAGGACGCCCAGCCGGAGGAGCTCCTCTCCGGCATCCGCGCCGTGGCGACAGGCGACGCGGTCGTCGCCCCCAGCCTGACCCGCCGCCTGCTGGACGCGTACGTCCACCACCTGCCGGCACGGACCACGCCCGACGGCACCACCATGCCCCTCGACGCCCGCCTGACCGCACTCACCGACCGCGAGCTCGAAATCCTCACGGTGGTCGGCAAGGGCTGGACCAACACCGAGATAGCCGGGCGCCTCCACTTGGCCGAGTCCACGGTGAAGACCCACGTGGGCCGCATCCTCGCCAAGACAGGCTCCCGGGACAGAATCCAGGCGGTGATTCTGGCGTACGACACCGGACTGGTACAGCCGTCCTGAAACGCAAAAAGGCCCACACCATAAAGGTGTGGGCCTTTTCTCAAAATTTGTTCGGCGGTGTCCTACTCTCCCACAGGGTCCCCCCTGCAGTACCATCGGCGCTGTAAGGCTTAGCTTCCGGGTTCGGAATGTAACCGGGCGTTT
>NZ_JBIAEQ010000006.1:0-675161 GCF_042868655.1 Streptomyces sp. NPDC007808 | reverse complement strand
TGACTTTTGGCACGCTGTTGAGTTCTCAAGGAACGGTCGCTTCCTTCGTACTCACCCTCTCGGGCTTTCCTCCGGGCGCTTCCCTTCGGTGTTTCAAACTCTATCAGTGTTTTTCCGGCCCTCCGACCACCGTCCTGCAGGCATGCAGAAGGCGACCCAAGGAGAGGATCTGATGAGTTTGATCTGCTGGGCGAGGACACACCGTGGCGCCTCTCAGCCCCAAGCAGGAGTACGACTGTACACGCGGCCGCGGAGCCGGTGCAAATCCGTTTAGGGTATGGTCTAGACCACTCCGGTGCGCTCGCGCGGAACCGGCAGTTCAAGTGACATACCCTGCTGAACAGTGTGCCGTCCGGCACTGACAGCGACGGCCATATTGATCTCCACCCCTGGGAGGCTTCCCATGACCACCGTGACGTCCCCGCTGGCAGGACGCGCCGTCGGATTGGCATCCGTGCCGGATCCTGTCTTCTCCGGGGCCATGGTCGGCCCGGGCACCGCTATCGATCCCGTGCGTGAGCCCTCCGAGGCCGTGTCGCCCGTGGACGGGGTCATCGTCTCTCTCCATCCGCATGCCTTCGTGGTCGTGGACGACCAGGGGCACGGTGTGCTGACGCATCTCGGTATCGACACCGTGCAACTCAATGGAGAGGGCTTCGAGCTACTCGTGAACAAGGGCGACACCGTCACCCGCGGCCAGGGCATCGTCCGCTGGAACCCGTCGGCCGTCGAGGCAGCCGGTAAATCGCCGGTGTGCCCGATCGTGGCTCTCGAGGCCACGGCGGAGTCCCTCTCCGATCTGCGTGACAACGGCGATGTGAAGGCCGGCGACAGTCTCTTCCTCTGGAAGTGACGAGTTTGCCGTCGTGATGACGGCAAGTAGAGACGACAACCACCGCGGCGGCGGGACCCGCCGCACTATCGGAGACGGGTGAGATGGAGACAACGCTGCGAGGCGTCGGTGTGAGCCACGGTGTGGCGATCGGCGAGGTACGGCACATGGGAACGGCGGTCCTCGAACCGCCGGCCAAGCAGATTCCGGCCGAAGACGCGGAGCGTGAGCAGGGGCGCGCTCGTAAGGCTGTGGAGGCGGTGGCAGCCGACCTCATAGCGCGCGGCAATCTGGCGGGGGGCGAAGCCCAGGCCGTGCTCGAGGCTCAGGCCATGATGGCCCAGGACCCCGAGCTCATGTCGGACGTGGACCGCCGTATCGCTGTCGGAAGCACGGCCGAGCGCGCCGTCTACGACGCCTTCGCCGCGTACCGCGAGCTGCTGGCCGGCGCCGGCGAGTACCTTGCCGGACGCGTGGCCGACCTGGATGACGTGCGGAATCGTATCGTCGCTCGTTTGCTCGGGGTTCCGATGCCAGGTGTGCCGGACAGCGACGAGCCTTACGTCCTCGTCGCTCGCGACCTCGCCCCGGCCGACACGGCGCTGCTGGACCCGACGCTGGTTCTCGGCTTTGTCACCGAGGAGGGCGGGCCGACCAGCCACAGCGCGATTCTGGCGAGGGCGCTGGGTGTCCCTGCTGTGGTCGCGCTGCCTGGTGCCGGTGAGCTGGCCGAAGGCACGGTCATCGCCGTCGACGGCAGCACCGGCGACATCTTCGTGAACCCGAGCGACGAGAAGAAGGCGGAGCTCGAGGCCGCTGCCGCGGCGCGCAAGGCCGCGCTCGCGGCGTCGACAGGCCCAGGCGCCACCGCCGACGGCCACAAGGTGCCGCTGCTGGCCAACGTCGGTGGGCCCTCCGACGTTCCCGCCGCCGTCGAGGCGGGCGCCGAGGGTGTCGGTCTGTTCCGTACCGAGTTCCTCTTCCTGGACGACAGCAAGAACGCCCCGTCGGAGGAGAAGCAGGTCGAGGCGTATCGGCAGGTTCTCGAGGCGTTCCCCGAGGGGCGTGTCGTCGTCCGAGTCCTCGACGCGGGGGCGGACAAGCCGCTGGACTTCCTGACGCCGGCCGATGAGCCGAACCCGGCGCTGGGTGTGCGCGGGCTGCGGACGCTGCTGGACCACCCCGAGGTGCTGCGCACCCAGCTCACCTCGCTCGCGAAGGCCGTCGAGGGGCTGCCTGTCCATCTCGAGGTCATGGCCCCGATGGTGGCGGACCGCGCCGACGCCAAGGCGTTCGCGGACGCATGCCGGGCGGCTGGGCTGCAGGCGAAGTTCGGCGCGATGGTGGAGATTCCGTCGGCTGCGCTGCGGGCTCGCTCGATCCTTCAGGAGGTCGAGTTCCTGTCTCTGGGAACGAACGACCTCGCGCAGTACACCTTCGCCGCGGACCGTCAGGTGGGTGCCGTGTCCCGTCTGCAGGATCCGTGGCAGCCCGCGCTGCTCGACCTGGTCGCGCTGTCCGCCGAGGCGGCCAGGGCCGAGGGGAAGAGTTGCGGCGTATGCGGTGAGGCGGCGTCCGACCCGCTGCTGGCCTGTGTGCTGACCGGTCTGGGTGTCACCTCCCTGTCCATGGGTGCGGCGTCGATTCCTTATGTCCGCGCGACGCTGGCGAAGTACACGCTGGCGCAGTGTGAGCGTGCCGCCGCGGCGGCACGTGCGGCGGACAGCGCCGAGGAGGCGCGCCAGGCCGCTCAGGGAGTGCTGTCCGGCGAGTAGCCGGTGCGGTACGGCTGCACGCCGATTGTGCAGGGGGCGCTCCGCCGGCGGGTGGAGCGCCCCCTGCGCGTTCAGTGGTGGTGTCCCGGGGGCACCTCGTCGTCGCCGAGGTCTGGCGGTACGCAGTAGTCGACGCCGGATTCGGGAGAGATGAGGTCCCCGGATTCGATGTCGGTGCAGTAGGCGTCGAAGACCTCGCCGGCGGTGAGGGGGTCCAGACGGTCTCCGCGCAGGCGCCATCCGTAGATGCGGTCCGTCCTGCCCGTGGCGCTGGTGCGCATGACGAGTCCGCCGGGACTCCTCGTGGCGAGGCCGAGGGCCAGGACCGTGGTGAATTCCAGCGTTTCGGCCTCGTCCAGATGCGTGGTGCCTTGGGCGTCGCCGTCGGCGTGGAGGACGGAGACGAGCGTTTCCGGGGCTCCGGTCACGCTGCAGACGAGGTGACGGTTGCCCGGTTCGGCGGTCTCCAAGATGCGGAGGAGGAGGTTCGAGGCGCGGGCGTAGGCTGCGCGGCCGATGTCTTCGCCGCAGGTGGGGCAGGGGCCGAGTCGTGCGAGGAGTGTGGAGGCGTACTCCCAGGTGGCCTGTCGGATGGCTTCGTCGACGAGGGCCGGTACGAGGTCTGCCAGCGGTCGGCCGTCGTACGGGACGGTGGGTCCTGTGGCGGCCAGTTCGGAGGTGAAGCGTGTGCGGCTCGTCGGGATGTCGGGATCGAGCCCAGTTTCGGCGCAGTAGTCGGCGTACTCCTGTGGATCGAAGAGGGCGATCGTCGTGTGGCTGCCCTGGGAGGCCCGCGTCCTGAGGAGGGCCTCCACCTGTTCCAGGTAGATCTTGTGGTCGTCGAAGGTGAAGCTGCGATAGCGCCGCATGGCGCGGAAGTCGTGTTCGTCGGTCAGCAGGCCGATGGTGCCGGCGATTTCGCGGCGCAGGACGCGTCGCATCGTGTGGTGATCGGTGTGCGCCATGGTTCCCCCTGTGCTGTGCGGTCGATCAATGCTCACTCACAGTAATCGGGGGCACTGACAACGGGGGTGGGCAGACGTGCCGGCCTCGGTATCCCGCCCCGAGGCCGGTGTCGAAGGCCGGCCTGGTCGGTCAGGCGCGTTTGCGGGCGAGTTCCTCGTAGAAGTGCAGCAGGTCGAGGTTGTCGATGGAGCCCGGGTTGACCGCCTTCTCCAGGGGGGCGCCTTGGAGGAGGCGCTTGACCGGGACCTCGATGCGCTTTCCGGTGAGGGTGTGGGGGACGCCGGGGACTTCGATGATCTCGTCCGGGATGTGGCGGGGTGAGAGCTGGTCGCGGATGGTCTGCTTGATGCGGTCGAGGAGGGCTTCGTCCAGGACTGCTCCGGGGGCCAGGTGGACGAACAGGGGCATCCAGTAGCCGCCGTCGGGCTGTTCGATGCCGATGACCAGGGATTCCTTGATCTCGGGGAGGCGCTCCACGGCTTCGTAGATGTCGGCCGAGCCCATGCGCACGCCCTGGCGGTTGAGGGTCGAGTCGGAGCGTCCGTGGATGACGACGGAGCCTCGTGAGGTGACGGTGATCCAGTCGCCGTGTCGCCACACGCCCGGGTAGGTGTCGAAGTAGCTGTCGTGGTAACGGGTGCCGTCGGGGTCGTTCCAGAAGTGGATCGGCATGGACGGCATGGGGTTGGTGACCACGAGTTCGCCCACCTCGTCGGTGAGCGGTGTGCCGCTGGGGTCCCAGGACTGCAGGTCGGTGCCCAGGCCGGGGGCCTGGAGTTCGCCGACGTACACGGGGAGGGTGGGCACGGCTCCGGCGAAGCAGGAGCAAACGTCCGTGCCGCCGCTGACGGAGGCGATCCAGAGGTCGTCGCGGACCTCGTCGTGCAGCCAGCGGAAGCCGTCGGGCGGCAGCGGTGATCCGGTGGTGGCCACGCACCGCACGCGGGTGAGGTCGAAGTCGTGTGCGGGACGGACGCCGGCCTTGCGGCAGGCCATGACGTACGCGGCGGAGGTGCCGTAGAGGGTGGCTCCCGTGCGTTCGGCGATCCGCCACTGGGCGCCCGTGTCGGGGTAACCGGGGCTGCCGTCGTAGAGGACGATCGTGGTTCCGGTGAGGAGGCCGGAGACGAGGAAGTTCCACATCATCCAGCCGGTCGAGGTGTACCAGAAGAAGCGGTCCTCCGGGCCCAGGTCGCAGTGCAGGCCGAGCTGCTTGAGGTGTTCGACGAGGATGCCGCCCTGGGATTGGACGATGGCCTTGGGCAGGCCCGTGGTGCCGGAGGAGTAGAGCACCCAGAGGGGGTGGTCGAAGGGCACCTGCTCGAAGACCGGTTCCTCGTCGGCGGCGGTGAGGGCCGACCATTCCAGGGCGCCTTCGGGGGCGTCGGTGCCGAGCAGGGGGATGTGGACGACGGCTCGAAGGGTGGGCAGTTCGGCGCGGAGCTCGGTCACGATGTCGCGGCGGTCGTGCTCCTTGCCGCCGTATCGGTAGCCGTCGACGGTGAACAGAACGACGGGTTCGACCTGCTGGAAGCGGTCCAGAACGCTGCGGGCGCCGAAGTCGGGGGCGCAGGAGGTCCAGACGCCGCCCACGGCGGCGGTGGCGAGGAGGGCGACGACGGCCTCGGGGATGTTCGGGAGGTAGCCGCTGACACGGTCTCCGGGGCGTACGCCGAGGGCGCGCAGCTCGGCGGCCAGGGAGCCCACTTGGCGGCGCAGCTCGCGCCAGGCCGTGGGACGGGGTTCGTGCGTTTCGTCGACGTGCAGAAGCGCTGGTTCGTCTGCGCGGGTCTCGGCGGCGCGCAGGGCGTGCTCGGCGTAGTTCAGGGTCGCGCCGGGGAACCACTGGGCACCGGGCATGGCGCGATCGCCCAGTACGCGCGCGTAGGGGGTGGCGAAGCGTACGTCGAACCACTCGGTGACGGCTTTCCAGAAGGTGTCCAGTTCGTCGACCGACCAGCGGTGGAGGGCCGCGTAGCCGCCCTCGGAGGGGGCACCGTGGCGTGCCGCGGCCCAGGCCTGGAATCTGGTGACCTGGGCCTGTGCGATGCGCTGCGGATCTGGCTGCCACAGCGGCTGGGGGTTGGAGATCGACATGGGGCGGCTCCCGGACTGTGCGCGTCGTGTGCGTCCTCCGCGCACGGCGGGGTGTGCGCGTGACGCGGATGACACGGACGATGCCATGTGATCGACTTCTGCACCAGGGTGCGCCCCACACAGTCCGTGTCGTGAAGATGTGGTCCCGTCATGGGTGAACGGCAGTTGAACGCCACACGCGCGCGGGGCGGGCAATGGCAGGCTGAGCAGCATGGACGGTCGTGACCTGGTGCGTTCGATGAGGGTGGTCGGTTCTGTGGGGGCGGCCCAGGGGTTGCGTACCGTACGAGCGGCGTGGCGCAGGAGGCGCGTCGACGCCGAGGGTCTGCCGCCCCGGGGCGCGGAGCGTGCTCGGGTGCCCGGGCCGGTTCAGGACGTGCGGCCCGGCCCAGGGGGCGGCGTGCTCCGGTTCAGCCGGTCCGAGCTCCGCGTCGTCGTCACGGTGCACGGTGCCGTCTTCTGGGGGTGGGACGGGGTCGCTCCAGAGCCGTCGTACGCGCTTGCGGGACGTTGTCCGGAGCCGGACCCTCGGGCGGTGCTGGAGCCGGACAAGGACGGTGGCTGGCGCGTGGTGGCCGAGCGGGTGACGGTCGTGATCTCGCGGCACGGCGCGGTGGAGGTGCAGACGCCTGGTGGGGTGACGCTGCGCCGGGATCTTCCGCCCCGTTGGTGGGAGCCCGTCGGCGGTGGGCCGGCGCGGTGGATGCAGCGGTCGGAGGTGGCGGCCGACGCGAGGTTCTTCGGGCTCGGCGGGCGGGCGGCGGGTCCGCGGTTGCGGAACGGCACGTACCGGCTGTGGAACACCGATCCCGGACGTGCGTTCGATCCGGGTGATGATCCGCTGTACATCACCATGCCGGTGCAGCTGGTCGTGGCCGATGCGGCCACGCATCTGGTGTTCCACGACAATTCCTGGGACGGCACGGTGACCTTGCGCGAGGGCGAGGAGGGGGCCGGTTCGGGTCATGACCGGGCGGGGACCAGCGAGTTGCGCATGGACGGCGGCCCGCTGCGGTGCTGGGTGATGGTGGGCACCCCCGCGCGCGTGCTGCTCGTCTGGGCCTCTCTGACGGGTGCGGCCGCACCGCCGCCCGCGTGGGCGTTGGGCCACCACCACGCGCGCTGGGGTTTCGGCAGCGAGCAGGAGGTGCGGCGAATCGTTTCGGGGTATCTGGAGCGAGACCTTCCGCTGGACGCGGTCCATCTGGACATCGACCACTACGACGAGCACCAGGTGTTCACGGTCGATCATGACGGCTTCCCGAAACTGCCGCAGCTCGCCGAGGAGTTGCGGCGGGACGGGATCCGGCTGGTGTCGGTCGTCGACCCGGCGGTCAGGGCCACGCCGGGCAATGAGGTGTACGACAGCGGGACGACCGAGGACGCCTTTGTCAAGGATGCCTCCGGGCGGCTCGTACGCGGGGTGGTGTGGCCCGGGGAGTCGGTCTTTCCCGATTTCACGCACGCGCGCGTGCGTGAGTGGTGGGGTGGTCTGTACGAGGAGCGTCTCGGGCAGGGATTCTCGGGTTTCTGGCACGCCATGAACGAGCCGACCTCGTTCGCCGCTTTCGGGGAGTCGACGCTGCCGCGTTCGGCGAGGCACTCCTTGGAGGGGCGGGGCGGAGATCATCGGGAGGCGCACAACGTCTACGGGCTGTGCATGGCCAGGGCGGGTTACGAGGGGCTGCGCGAGCTGCTGCCGCAGGAGCGGCCCTTCGTCCTCTCGCGTTCAGGTTGGGCCGGCATGCAGCGGTACGGGGGGACCTGGTCCGGTGACGTGGCCACGGGCTGGCCCGGGCTGCGGGCCTCGCTGTCACTGGTGATGGGCCTCGGACTGTGCGGGGTGCCCTACTCGGGGCCGGACGTGGGCGGGTTCGACGGCAGCCCCTCGCCCGAGCTGTATGTGCGGTGGTTCCAGCTGGCCGCGTATCTGCCGCTCTTCCGTACGCATGCGAGCCTGCGCGCGGGGCGCAGGGAACCGTGGGAGTTCGGTCCCGAAGTGCTGGAGCACGCGCGCGTGGCGCTCGTCGAGCGTCGGCGGCTGCTGCCGTACTTCCTGACGCTGGCGCATCTGGCCCAGCGCACAGGGGCGCCGTACGTGCGTCCGACGTGGTGGTCCGCTCCCGAGGACCGTGCGCTGCGCGACTGTGAGGACGCGTTCCTGCTGGGCGACTGTCTGCTGGTGGCGCCGGTGCTGGATCCGGGTGCCGACCGGCGTGCGGTGCAGCTTCCGCGGGGGCGCTGGTACGACACGGCGACGGAACGGGCGTACGAGGGTCCGGGGCAGGTTCTCGTGGACGCTCCCCTGTCCCGGATCCCCGTGCTCGCGCGCGCGGGTGCGGTCGTTCCCGTCCGCGGGGACGACGGCGGGCTGGAACTGGAGGTGTGGGCGCCCGCCCCGGGACGTGCCGGGGGCGGGCTGGTGGTGCCGGATGCGGGAGACGGCTGGGACGAACCGGAGGTCGAGCGTTACGTCACCCGCTGGCGGGGTCGGAAGCTGGTCGTCGAGCAACAGTTTGACGACGGCGTGCTCGCATCGCCGTATCCCGTGCACGTACGGGGACTCGGCGAGCGTGGAGCTCAGACGTAGCGGCCCTCGAAGAAGGCCCGTACGGCAAGGGTGTGCAACGGGAAGGCGAGTTCCTCGGGTCTGCGCAACAGGTGCCAGCCCTCGGTTTCGTCCGTGGCCGCCGACGTCGGCAGACGGTCGGCGGGCCGTTCCGGAAGGAGGCCGAACAGCAGCAGGTGCCCGTCGGGAGAGCTCATCGCGTCGGCGAGGCGTACGTCGCGGCCGGCCGCGTCGATGCCGGTCTCCTCCTTGAGTTCGCGGACGACGGCCTGCCGCCAGTCCTCACGGTCGTCGATGTAACCGCCGGGCAGAGCGATGCCTCCGCGCGCGGGGCCTACCGTGCGGGTGATGACGACCAGGGCGGTGCCCTTCGCGTCGTAGACGGGCTGGAGCGCGACCGCAACCGGAAGCGGATTGCGGTAGGCCACGGTGCCGCACGCCGGGCACGTGCGGGGCCAGCCGGAGACGCCCTCTCCGTAGGGCGCGCCGCAGCTCGAACAATGAGAGCCCACTGCGGAGTTGGAGGCGGAGTGCTGAGTTTCGGACACGCCGCGGACTGTATCCGATCACTGGAAGCGGGCCTTCCGGGGGTTGGTCACCAGTGCCTCGCGAGGGCTTTCGAGGACCGCGGTGAACCGGCGTCCGGGATCGGATGGGGCCTGCGGTCGCCTACGCACTGTGACCCGGCCGGAATGCTGCGTGAACGTCGCATGAACTGGGCTCAGGCGCGTGCAGGCGGCAGCCATCATGCTCCCGTGAGCTCCTGGACGGACACTCTCCGCTTCGCCTTCCAGCCAGTGGTCAACCTGACCACCTGCGGAGTCGCGGGGCTGGAGATACTCGCCCGCCCGGAAACCGGTGACATCCTGGCCGAGGCCCGCCGTGATCCCGAACTCGACGGCCGGCTGGCCGTGTCGGCGTTCCGCGCGGCGGTCCACAAGGAGACGTTGCTGCCGCTGTACATCAACGTCTTCGCCGGAACCCTCGCCGACCTGGGCGGTCTCACGCCGTTGCACGACGTCGTGCGTACGGCCGGCCGACTGCCGTGGGAGGTGACGATCGACATCGGTCCGCCGTACACGCACGTGCCTCAACGGGCGCTGCTGGAGGCGATCGGCTCGCTGCGGGAGCAGGGCTTCCGCATCAGCGCGGACGGTGTCGGTGACGGGGACCTGCCGCTGCGGTTGCTCACCGACATGGCGCCGGACCTGGTCAAACTGGACGCGTCCGCACTGTCGCGGCCCGCAGCGGTCCGGGCGATGCGGATGCTTTGCGAGCAGTTGGGCGCGCTCCTGTGCGTCGAGGGTGTGGAGACGGAGTCGCAGTGCGCGAGCGCGCGGTCGGGCGGTGCCCAGCTGGCTCAGGGCGAGTTGTTCGCTCCACCGGCCCGGCTGCCGACCGCTGACGTGTACGTTCCGCCGCGCTCCGCCGGCCCTGGGACGACGCCCCGCTCCGGCCCGTCGGTGCGCGAGTTCGTCCGGCCGGCGGCACTGCTGCCCGCCACCGCCTCCGCGGGCCAGGTACGGGCCTTGCTGACCGGGTCACCGGACGTGTCCGGAGTGCTGCTGGTCGACGTGAACGGCGTGCCGGTGCGGTCGGTGCACCGTTCCCGCTTCCTGCTGTCGATGTCGGGCCGCTACGGCCACGCCCTGTACGCGGACCGGCCCGCGGCCAAGCTCGGCGATCCGCCGCGCACGGTGGGCGTGGACGCCACCGCGTGGGAGGTGCTGGACGTGGTCGCGGTCGGGGGCCGGGACCGTACCTCGGACGACGTGGCCGTCGTCGACCGGTGCGGCCGTTGCGTGGGGGTCGTGCGGCTCGCGGACCTCGTACGGGCCCTGGCGGAGACCCGCGTCGAGGAGGCGGCCGGGCTCAATCCGCTCACCAGGCTGCCCGGGTCGGACGCGATCACCGGTGAGGTGGACCGACGGATCGCGGACGGGCGGACCTTCGCTCTGAGTTGGCTGGACGTGGACCATTTCAAGCAGGTCAACGACGGGGCGGGGTTCGCGGCCGGCGACGAGTTGATCCGGTCGGTGGGGCGGGCGCTGCAGCACGCGGCATCGGACACCACGCGCGTGGGGCACATCGGCGGCGACGACTTCCTGGTGCTCGCCGAACCGGACGGGCTGAGTCCGCTGGTCGCGTCCGTGCTGGACGCGCCCTGGTCGGCAGGTGGGCGTCCCGTCACGCTCTCCCTGGCCACCGTCCTGTGCGCACCCGGCAGCGTGACCGACCACCGTCAGGCGGCCTCGTGTCTGGCGCCCCTGAAGAAAGCCGCGAAGTCGTTGAGCGGGGTGAGCTGGGTGATGGGCCGCGCGGGGCTGCCCGGACACCAGATCCTGCGCGGGGCGGTGTCCGCCCAGGCCGAATGCGCGGTGGCGGAGCCGGGAACGGGGTGAGACGCTTTTCCCAAACAGGGCGGCGGAGGCCGAAAGGTGTCCGTACGGCCCCCATACAGTCACCCATGGCCTTCGATCCCTGCCGGGTTCAGCAGGAGCTTGTCTCCCCCGTCGACCTCAGCAGGGCCCAGGTGTCCGTCCCGCCCCGAGCGGTCGTCCGGAAGCCCGTTCGGCGACAACCCGTGAAACATCGGCACACCCTCAACCGTTGGCGTCAGCGACCTTGACGCCCCCTGGACACCGGTGAACACTTCCCGGTGTCAGCCGACATCGCCGTACATTCTCGGCGTATCCACGCACTGCGCCGCGCGGTTCCGTCTGGACAAGCCCTTCCCTCACGGGCGAGTCGGCTGCGACGGCACGCTCGTCACGGACGCCGGGCGGGGCGCGGGACCCCTGCCTTCGGCCGAAGTCGCCATGGGAAACGCACCCTGCACGGAGGAACGGGGTCGATCGCCCCGGGCCAGGGCCTAGGAGCCGCCATGAGCAACGGAGACATATTCCTCGGCGAGTTGATCGGTACGGCGATACTGATCCTGTTCGGTGCCGGCGTATGCGCCGCCGTCACCCTGAGATTCTCCAAGGCGCGAGCCGCCGGCTGGATAGTGATCACGTTCGGCTGGGGTTTCGGCGTCCTCGCGGGGGCCTACACGGCCGCCCCGCTGTCCGGCGGTCACCTCAACCCGGCCGTCACCTTCGGACTCGCCATCGACACCGGTGTGTGGGACAAGGTCTGGGTCTACGTGCTCGGGCAGATGGCCGGCGCCATGATCGGCGCGGTGCTCTGCTACCTGACGTACATGGCTCAGTTCCAGGCCAACGTGCGGCAGACCGGCACCACGGACGGCACCCTGGACGAGCCGGTTCCGACGCTCGGCATCTTCTCCACGATCCCGGAGATCCGGAACCCGGTCGCCAACCTGATCACCGAGATCATCGGCACCATCGCCCTGGTACTGCCCCTCCTCGCCCTGGTCGGGAACAACAAGCACGTCGAGGGCATCGGCATCGGGCAGATCGTGGGTCAGGCCGACGGCATCTACGGCTCCGGCATCGCGATTCTGCTGGTCGCCCTTCTGGTCGTCGGTATCGGCCTCTCGCTGGGCGGTCCCACCGGGTACGCCATCAACCCGGCCCGCGACCTCGGCCCGCGCATCGTGCACACCTTCCTGCCGATTCCGAACAAGGGCACGTCCGACTGGGGCTACTCCTGGATACCGGTCGTCGGTCCATTGATCGGCGGTGTACTGGCCGGCCTCATCTACAACGCAGCCTTCTGACTCAGCCCAAGGGGTAGCCATGACGGACAACGCCGAGAAGTACGTCGCCGCAATCGACCAGGGCACCACCTCGAGCCGCTGCATCATCTTCGACCGGAACGGCGCCATCGTGGCGGTCGACCAGCGCGAGCACCGCCAGATCTTCCCCAAGCCCGGCTGGGTCGAGCACGACGCCACCGAGATCTGGTCCAAGGTGCAGGCGGTGGTGGCCGGCGCGATCGCCAAGGCGGGGCTGCGCGCCGACCAGCTCAGCGCGCTCGGCATCACCAACCAGCGCGAGACGACGGTGCTGTGGGACCGCGCGACGGGCAAGCCGGTGCACAACGCGATCGTCTGGCAGGACACGCGCACGGCGGCCCTGTGCAACCAGCTGGGCGGTTCGGACGGGCAGGACCGTTTCCGCGAGCAGACCGGGCTGCCGCTGGCCAGCTACTTCTCCGGCCCCAAGGCGGCCTGGCTGCTGGACAACGTGCCCGGGCTCAGGGACCGCGCCGAGCGCGGCGAGATCGCCTTCGGCACCATCGACTCCTGGCTGATCTGGAACCTCACCGGCGGCACGGACGGCGGCCACCACGTCACGGACGTGACCAACGCCGGCCGCACCATGCTGATGAATCTGGAAACCCTTCAGTGGGACTCCTCGATCCTGTCCGCCATGAACGTGCCCGAGGCGATGCTGCCGGAGATCAAATCCTCCGCCGAGGTGTACGGGACCGCCGTCGGGCAGCTGTCGGGGGTGCCCGTGGCCTCGGCCCTGGGCGACCAGCAGGCGGCCGTGTTCGGGCAGGCCTGCTACGACGTCGGCACGGCCAAGAACACCTACGGCACGGGCAGCTTCCTGCTGCTCAACACGGGCAACCGGCCGGTGCCCTCGAAGAGCGGGTTGCTGACGACGATGGGTTACAAGATCGGCAGTGAGGCGCCGGTCTACTGCCTGGAGGGGGCGATAGCCATCACGGGCGCGCTCGTCCAGTGGTTCCGCGATCAACTCGGCATCATCCGCACGGCCGACGAGATCGAGTCCCTGGCGGCGAGCGTCGAGGACAACGGCGGCGCGTACATCGTTCCCGCCTTCTCCGGTCTGTTCGCCCCCTACTGGCGCTCCGACGCGCGCGGGGTCGTCACCGGGCTGACGCGGTACGTCACCAAGGGGCACCTGGCACGGGCGGTGCTGGAGGCGACGAGCTGGCAGACGCGCGAGGTCGTGGACGCCATGTACCAGGACTCCGGGGTGCAGATCACCAGCCTCAAGGTCGACGGCGGCATGACGAAGAACAACCTCCTCATGCAGCACCAGGCGGATGTGCTCGACGTACCGGTGATCCGGCCCAAGATCTCCGAGACGACCTGTCTGGGCGCCGCGTACGCGGCCGGGCTGGCCACCGGCGTGTGGAACGACCTGGACGAGCTGAAGGCGCACTGGGCGAAGGACGCCGAGTGGACGCCGTCCATGTCCGCCGAGACACGCGACCGCGAGTACCACAACTGGCGCAAGGCGGTGGAGAAGAGCTTCGGGTGGGAGGAGGACGGCGAAGGCTGAGGCGGGCGTCGAGCCTCGCGACGGCGCACGCGCGCGTGCGTCGCGCATGAGCCGCGGCCCGTACCCCGGTCGGCGGGGGTACGGGCCGTGCGCACGCCTGCGGCGTCAGGTGGCCACGGTCTGGCGGCGGTCGGCCTGGTAGGCCATTGCGTGCTGGACGACGCCGACGAGGACCTCCTTGACGGATTCCCGGTCGCGGGCGTCGCACAGCACCAGCGGTACGTCGTCGTCGAGGTCGAGGGCCCGCCGGACGTCCTGCGCCGGGTAACGGGCGGCGCCCTCGAAGCAGTTGACGCCGACCAGGAAGGGTATGGAGCGCCGTTCGAAGTAGTCGACGGCTGCGAAGCACTCCTCCAGGCGCCGGGTGTCGGCGAGGACGACGGCGCCGAGGGCGCCCTCCGAGAGTTCGTCCCACATGAACCAGAACCGCTCCTGGCCCGGCGTGCCGAAGAGGTACAGCACCAGGTCCTCGCGCAGGGTGATGCGGCCGAAGTCCATGGCCACGGTGGTGGTGCGTTTGCCCTCGACACCGCTGGTGTCGTCGACGGGGCGTCCGGCTTCGGTGAGCAGTTCCTCGGTGCGCAGCGGCCTGATCTCGCTGACCGCGCCGACGAGGGTGGTCTTGCCCACGCCGAAGCCGCCGGCCACGAGGATCTTGAGCGTGACGGGCTCGACCGGAGGCTTACCGCGCTCAGAACGCCCGAAGATCATCGATCTCTTCTCCTGCTTGATGGGGGTCGCGCGGCGGTGGGCCGTAGCCCCCGCCGCCGGGGGTTTCGATGACGAGTACGTCGCCGGGGCCGACGTCCGCAAAGTCGCTTCCGGCGAGGGCGGCGACCGTGCCGTCCGCGCGTTCGACGCGGTTGGCTCCCAAGGCACCGGGCTCGCCACCGGCCAGTCCGTACGGCGGGACCCTGCGGTGCTGGGACAGGGTCGAGACGGTCATCGGCTCGTGGAACCGGATGCGGCGCACGGCACCGTCTCCGCCGCGCCACCGTCCGGCGCCCCCGCTGCCGCGCCGCACCGCGAACTCGTCGAGGTGCACTGGCAGTCGCCATTCCAGCACCTCGGGGTCGGTGAGCCGCGAGTTGGTCATATGGGTCTGGACGACGGGAGCGCCGGGGAACCCGTCGCCGGCACCGGATCCGGAGGCCACGGTCTCGTAGTACTGGTGGCGTTCGTTGCCGAAGGTGACGTTGTTCATGGTGCCGGAGCCCTCGGCCTGGACGCCGAGCGCGGCGTAGAGGGCGCCCGTGATGGCCTGGGACGTTTCCACGTTGCCCGCCACGACCGCTGCCGGGGGTTCGGGCGCCAGCATGGAGCCGGGTGGCACGACGATCTCCAAGGGCCGCAGACAGCCGTCGTTGAGGGGGATGTCGTCGGCCACGAGGGTGCGGAAGACGTACAGGACGGCCGCGTTGACGACCGAGAAGGGGGCGTTGAAGTTCGTGTCCAGTTGCGGGGAGGTGCCGGTGAAGTCGACGGTGGCGGAGCGGTTGGCGCGGTCCACGCGTACGCGTACGCGGATGACGGCGCCGGAGTCGGTCTCGTAGGCGTACTCGCCGTCGTCGAGGGCGTCGATGACCCGGCGCACCGCTTCCTCGGCGTTGTCCTGGACGTGTCTCATGTATGCCTGGACGACGTCCAGCCCGAAGTCGTCGATCATGCGGGCGACTTCTTCGACGCCCTTCTGGTTGGCCGCGATCTGGGCGCGCAGGTCGGCGAGGTTGGTCTTCGGGTTACGGGAGGGATAGGGCGCCTCGGTAAGCAGACGGAGGGTCTCCTGCTCGCGGAAGCGGCCGTTCTCGGCGAGCAGCCAGTTGTCGAAGAGGACTCCCTCCTCCTCGATGGTGCGGCTGTTCGCGGGCATCGAGCCGGGGGCGATGCCGCCGATCTCGGCGTGGTGGCCGCGTGAGGCCACGTAGAAGAGGATCTCCGGGTCACGCTCCGTATCCGAGGTTTCCTCGGTGCCGAAGACCGGAGTGATCACCGTGACGTCGGGCAGGTGGGTGCCGCCGTGGTACGGGTCGTTGACCGCGTAGGTGTCGCCGGGGCGCATCCCGGAGCCGCGGCGGCGGATGACCTCTTTGACGCTGGTGCCCATCGAGCCCAGGTGGACGGGGATGTGCGGGGCGTTGGCCACGAGGTTTCCGTCCGGGTCGAAGAGCGCGCAGGAGAAGTCCAGGCGTTCCTTGATGTTGACGGACTGGGCCGTGGACTCCAGGCGGGCACCCATCTGCTCGGCGATGGACATGAACAGGTTGTTGAAGACCTCAAGGAGAACCGGATCTGCTTTTGTGTCCAGATCGGAACTCTGCGTAATCGCCATGCGTTCCATGACCAGATGCCCGTCATCCGACGCCGCGGCGCGCCAGCCGTCGTCGACGACGGTCGTCGCGCTGGACTCGGTGATGATCGCCGGGCCGGTGACGGTGTGGCCGGGAGGAAGGTCCTCGCGGCGGTGGAGGGGTACGTCGCGCCAGGTACCGCCCGTGTGGAGGCGGACGGTTTCCGGGGCGGCCGGGCCGCCGTCCTGGGTGGCCCGGTAGGGGGAGAGCACGGACAGATCGGGGGGTTCGGTGATGCCGGTGGCTTCGACGGAGAGGGCTTCGACGACGATCGGGCGGTCGAGGGTGAAGGAGTACGTGGCGCGATGACGTTCTTCGAAGGCGCGCTCCATCGTGACTGGGTCGGTGAGCTCGACGGTGAGGGTGGTGTCGGCGCCGTCGTAACGCAGCTGGGCGCGGCGGGTGACCTTGATGCGGCCTTCGGGGACGTCCTCTTCGAGGAGTTCGGTGCGGGCGGCCGTTTCGAGCTCGTCGGCCGTCTCGAGGACGCCGGGCATCGTGGCGGCTTCCAGCGGGGCCTCGACGGACTGCTCGCGCATGGCCGTGGTGTCGGCCAGGCCGATGCCGAGCGCGGAGAGGACACCGGCCATGGGGGGCACGAGGACGGTGCGGATGCCGAGCGAGTCGGCGACCATGCACGCGTGCTGGCCGCCGGCGCCCCCGAAGGTGGTGAGGGCGTAGCGCGTGACGTCGTGCCCCTTCTGGACGGAGATCCGCTTGATGGCGTTGGCGATGTTGGCGACCGCGATCTGCAGGTACCCTTCGGCGACCTGCTCGGGTGTGCGGTCGTCCCCGGTCCGATCGCGGATGTCGCGGGCGAGGGCGGCGAAGCGGTCCCGGACGAGGGCGTCGTCGAGGGGTTGGTCTCCGTCGGGGCCGAACACCGCGGGGAAATGGGCGAGTTGGACACGGCCGAGCATGACGTTGGCGTCGGTGACGGCGAGCGGGCCGCCGCCCCGGTAGCAGGCCGGTCCCGGGTCCGCGCCCGCCGAGTCCGGCCCTACGCGGTAGCGGGACCCGTCGAAGTGGAGGATCGAGCCGCCCCCGGCCGCGACGGTGTGGATGTCCAGCATGGGGGCGCGCAGTCGGACGCCGGAGATCTGTGTGGTGAAGACGCGCTCGTACGCGCCGGCGAAATGCGAGACGTCGGTGGAGGTGCCGCCCATGTCGAAGCCGATGACGCGGTCGAAGCCGGCCAGCTGCGACATGCGGGCCATGCCGACGATGCCCCCCGCGGGGCCGGAGAGGACGGCGTCCTTGCCGCGGAACTGCCCGGCCTCGGCGAGGCCGCCGTTGGACTGCATGAACATCAGCCGGACGCCTCGGAGTTGCTCGGCGACGTGCTGGACGTAGCGGCGCAGTACGGGCGAGAGGTAGGCGTCGACGACGGCGGTGTCCCCGCGCGGGACGAGTTTCATCAGAGGGCTGACCTCGCTGGACAGCGAAATCTGCGGAAAACCGACGCGGGCGGCGAGCTGTCCGACGGACCGCTCGTGGGCGGGGTGGAGGTGACTGTGCATGCAGACGACCGCGACGGCGCGGATCCCGTCGTCGTACGCCTGACGGAGCGGACCGGCGAGGGCGTCGAGGTCGGGCGCCCGCAGGACGGTGCCGTCGGCTGCGATGCGTTCGTCGACCTCGACGACCCGTTCGTACAGCAGCTCGGGGAGTTCGATGCGGCGGGCGAAGATGTGGGGGCGGTTCTGGTAGGCGATGCGCAGAGCGTCTCGGAAGCCGCGGGTGATGATCAGCAGGGTCCGTTCACCCTTGCGCTCGAGAAGCGCGTTGGTGGCGACCGTCGTGCCCATGCGGACGGCCTCGACGGTGTCCCTGGAACCTTCCAGCAGTTCCCGTACGCCCGCGACCGCCGCGTCGGAGTAGCGCGCCGGGTTCTCGGACAGCAGTTTGTGGGTCAGAAGGCGGCCGTCCGGGCGTCTCGCGACGATGTCCGTGAAGGTGCCGCCTCGGTCGACCCAGAACTGCCATCCTGTCACGTCACTACCCCGCTTCCACGCCGCTCACAGCGCCCGCAGGCCGTTGATCACGTCGCGCAGGATACTCTCGTCCACCAGCTCGGCCGGCGGTACGGGCCGGTTCACATGGACGAATTCAGCGTCCACGAGGTCCCCGATGAGGACCCGTACGACTCCGATGGGCAGGTCGAGCTCGGCGGAGAGTTCCGCCACGGACTGCGGGGCGTCACGGCACAGCCCGACGATGTCCACGTGCTCCGGGGACAGCGACGAGTCGCCTTCTGGATCGTCCGCCTGCGGTTCGGCGACGACCACCGCGATCAGGTCGAGGCGGTGCTGGGCCGCGCTGGTGGTGCGGCCGCGCGTCATGGCGTACGGGCGAACGACCGGTCCGGCCTCGTCGTCGAACCAGTGGCTTCTTCCCTGACCCTCAACGCTCATGCCATCCCACTACCCACCCGAAGGCAGATCGGTGCGCGGAGCGCTGCCCAGATGCACACCCACCCGCTTGACGAGGAGCGTCATCTCGTACGCGACCAGGCCGACGTCCGAGTCGGCGTCCGAGAGGACCGCGAGGCAGCTGCCGTCACCGGCGGCCGTCACGAACAGGAAGGCGTCATCGAGTTCGACGACGGTCTGCCGGACGTTGCCCGCCTCGAAGTGGCGGCCGACGCCCTTGGCGAGGCTGTGGAACCCGGATGCGACGGCGGCCAGGTGCTCACTGTCCTCGCGCGTCAGGTCCTTGGACACGCCCGTCGGCAGGCCGTCCCCGGAGAGCACGAGGGCCTTACGGATGCTGGCGACGCGGTCCACCAGGTCGTCGAGGAGCCAGTTGAGCTCGCCGGACCGGGTGGTCGCGGTGTGGCCGGTCGTCTTTGGTGCGGTCATCGACCGTCCCCCTTAGTTCCTTGTGGTGCTGTGCCGCTGTGGGCGTCGTCGCCCGCGGCGTTCTCCTGGCGGCCACGCTGCCAGCCCCGCTGGAGCGAGGACATGCGGCTGCGTACCTCGTCCGCGTCCCGCTCGGCGAGCTCGGCCGGCTCCTCGGCGCGCCGGGCAGGGCCCTGCTTGAGCTGCGGAGCCAGGCTGGCCTGCCGTACGCGCCGGGGCAGGGCTCCCGAACCGGTGCTGGGGGCGGGGGCCTCGGGATCGGACGATGCGATCGCGGGGCGCCGTGGGCGCTTGGGGAGGACTGCGGGCTCCTCGGCCTCGCCTCGGCTGCGCCCGCCGACGGGTGGGGTGCCGGCCGGGTCACCGCTCCGGTCCGGCGTGCCGGGGGCCCGCCCGCGTGGGCCGGTGCCACGGCGGCGGGTCGGCAGAGGGGCGAGGCCGTTCGGTTCGGGTCGGCTCCGGCCGGTCGAGGCCTCCGGTTCCGCTTCGGCCCGCTCGTCCCGCCGGGAGCGCTGGTCGGTGACCGGGCGCCCGTGGGAGCTGACCAGCTTGGGAGTGGTGCGGCGAGGGAGGGGGACGGGGGCGCTCAGATCGTCGCCCTGCTCGGTCTGCTCCGGTCCGCTGCGGATGCCGGACACCGGGTGCGGGCCGATCGGACCCTTCGCCTCGTCCTCGGGGCGGGTGAGGGCGCGACGGGTGCGGAAGAGCCCGCTGCCTTCGCCGTCCCCCCCGTCGAGCGTGTCCGGGAAGTCGCTGAGGGCGTCCAGATCGACCGGGGCCTCCAGTTCGACCGGGCCGTCCAACAGCGAGGTGGGGAGGCCGGGCACGCGGGCGGGGACCTGGGCGAGGGCGGCGCGGCGCGCCTCCTCCAGCTCGGCCTCCTTGGAGGGGGCGGGCCGGTCGAGGCGGAAGCCGATGCCGTTGGTGTCCGGGACGTCGTCGGTGAGCAGCGCGTCGGGGATGAAGACGACGGCCGTCGTGCCCCCGTACGGCGACGGCTGCAGCGAGACGCGGACGTTCTGCCGCTGGGCGAGTCGGCTGACCACGAACAGGCCGAGCCGGTCGGTGTCGGACAGCTCGAACTCGGGGGTCTCGGCGAGCCGGAGGTTGGCGTCCAGCAGTGCGTCGGCGGCCATGCCCAGGCCGCGGTCGTGGATCTCCAGGGTGAAGCCGTTGGCGACGCGCTCGCCCAGGACCTGGACGGCCGTGTGCGGTGGGGAGAACACCGTGGCGTTCTCCAGGAGTTCGGCCACGAGGTGGGTGATGTCCGCGACGGCCGGACCGGTGACGGCGACGCGAGGCAGACGGCGTACCTCGATGCGCTCGTAGTCCTCGACCTCGGCGACGGCGGCACGCACGACGTCCATGAGCTGGACGGGTTTGCGCCACTGCCGGGACGGTGCGGCGCCGGAGAGGATCACCAGGCCTTCGGCATGACGGCGCATGCGGGTGGTCAGGTGGTCGAGCCGGAACAGGTCGGCGAGTTCGTCGGTGTCCTCGGTACGGCGTTCCATCGTGTCGAGGAGAGTGAGCTGCTTGTGCAGGAGGACCTGGCTGCGGCGGGCGAGGTTGACGAAGACCTCGGAGACGCCGGCGCGCAGTTCAGCCTGCTTGACAGCGGCCTCGACGGCCGCGCGCTGCAGGGTGTTGAGGGCTTGGCCGACCTCACCGATCTCGTTCTTGTCGTACTCCAGACGCGGCACCTCGGTCTCCACGTCGACCTGTTCACCGACGGAGAGGCGTCGCATCACACTGGGCAGCCGCACACCGGACGCCTCGTGGGCCTCCAGCCGCAGCTGCCGTAGATCGCGGATGAGGCCGCGGCCGATGCGCACGGACAGGAACAGGGAGAACAGCAGGGCCAGAAGGCCGAGGACACCGGCGATGGCAGCCTTCACGATGACGCCCATCGCGACGGGGTTGACGCGCTCCTGATAGCGGTCGCCCGCTTCGTCGTTGAGTTTGCTGAGTTCGTCGAGAACGCTTCCGGCGGCTGCGTCCCAGGTCTGGGCGTCCACTCTGACGGGGCCGCCGGGCTGGGCGGAGATGACGGCTTGTTCGGCGACGTGCAACGGGGCGGTGGAGGCGTTCTTCCAAAAGCGCTCGTAGCGTTCGCGCTCCGGCGAGGGAAGGTCCGTGAGGCTGATCTCGTACATGAGGGTGCGCTGGGCGATGAGATCGGAGACCGCGCGTATCTCTTGGCGGGAGAGTTTGCCGACCACGAGGGCCGAGCTGAGCAGCGCGTCCTCACGGGAGAGCAGTTCGCGGGCGTGGGTGACGTTGAGGAGGGCGCGGGCCTGCTTGTCCATCGCCACGCTGTCGATCCCGTCGAGGGAGCCCAGCAGGGCGTAACAGGGATCCACGAGCCGGTTGTAGAGGTCGAATGCCTTGGCGCGGGTGACCGTGCCGTCCTCGACGCTGCGACGCAGAGGGCTGATGCCGTCGAAGGCGTCCAGGACGGCGGTCAGACGCTCGCTGTCGCCCTGGTCCAACCCGTCACGGACATCAGGGTCCTTGGCGTTCTTGCGGATCTTCGCGACGGCGGTGTCCGTGGCGTTCCGAGTGGCTCGCAGAGCGGACTGTGCGTCCGAGGCCCGGCGGTCGGCGAGGTAGACCAGCGCTTGGCGGCGCTCCTGCTGCAGGACGCGGACAGCGTCCTCGGTGGAGTAGCCGATCTTCTCGACGAGGGACGACACCGTGAACAGCTGGGCCACACCTCGCCCTGTGAGTACCGTGGCGAAGCCCCAGATGGCGGCCAGGGACACCAGCGGCACGAGAAGCAGCGCCACCATCTTCCGGCGGATCGACTTCCCGCGAAAGTGCATGGCCTCCCCCAGCTCAAACCCCCCGCGGTCGAGGGGGCACACCTGTGCGTCAACAATTGGGCGCGAGCCTACTACCGACGCACAAGTAACTCGAAGAGCCATCCGGAATCCGAACTTCCGCACCGCTGGCGAGACATGGGGAGTTGTCCGGGCATTACGGGAGATTGCCTCCCGCGAACATGCAACGGCTCACGGAAAGGATCTGGCCGGTCTCACGGGCCAGTTGGCTGGAAATTCATCTACCGCGGGAATCTTCCGGACGCCTCGATCGTCCTTCTTCATGGGAAACGGGGGCGGATTGGGCCACAGGAGCCGCATGGCTCCCCCGGACGGCGTAAAACAGCGCAAGCCGGGCAACCGCTGGGGAGCTGAGTCTTCGGATGCCGGCGAGCGGTCTACCGGCGGTGGGGAGTGACACGGTGATGGGCACGGCGGAGCTGAGCGAGGCGCCTGAGGGCGGCGTGACGGCGCATTCGGCACCGGGACCCGGTCCCGAGGCGTCTGATCGGGACGTTCCGACAGACGGAGGGAGCACTACGGGCGACCAAGCCGTTCCGGCCGGCATGACAGCGACGACGGATCGCCGCGCTGCAGGTGTGGTTGACGGTGCGACGACGCAGGAACGGGCCGTCTCCCGGCCGTTGTGGGTGGAGGAGCCCGCCCGGCGCCGCCGGATGCCGGACCCGGTGCGAACGGCGGCGGTGCGAGCCGTATTGATCATCGCGGTGACGCTGATCCAGGCGATGGTGGCATTCTTGTGCACCCTGGCGGGGTCCTGGCTGGCGTTCCCGATGGTCATCAGCAGTGTGGCCAGCACCGTGGTGGCCACCTGGGGCGCTCTCGACGTCTGGGTGACCCGTCAGGTCTGGAACCAGCGCCACGGCGTGGTCTCGACACCGAGCAGCTCGGCGCGTGCCCTTCGCCGGGAGCGGCGCCGGGCGCGACAGCAGGCACGGGAGGCCGAGCGCGCGCAGCGGCGAATACGCCGACGGGGCGGAGCGGGGCAGTTGTCGCATTCCTGAGGGAACAGGGTGCGGCCGCGATCCCGTCTCACGTACGGGCGGTGGGAGATGAGGCTCCTCACGTCGGACAACCGATCGAGGATGAACTGCCCTGCTCCATAGGGCAGTTCGCTGGATCTCGCTTTGGCGCCCGGCCCTCGGCAGACGGTCAGGGCTGGTCCGACACGGCGGCGCCGAAACGCGCCGCGAGTGACGCGACGGCGGTGCGCAGCTCCTCACCGCCGTCGACGCGGAAGGCCAACGGCACCTTCGCCAGCCATTCCTGTGCGTACATGTCCGGGTTGCGAGTGCTGCCGATCAGCACGCATCCGGTTCCCAAGGGCTCAAGCCGCCCCATGGGCGGTCGGATCCATGGGGCAACCTCGGTCAGGGAAGCGTCGAACACGACACGGGTGGAGAACTCCCATCCAACGCCGAGGTTCTTTTCCAGCACAGCCACCGGATCGAGGTCCTTGGGCGGTTCGAACCCGTGCCCGGTCGAACGGACAGCGCGGATCCGGTCCACTCGGTAGGTGCGAATGGCGTCGGCGCGGTGGGAGTGGCACAGCAGGTACCAGCGGCCGTAGCGGACGACGATGGACCAGGGGTCCACCTCCGCCTCCCACTCGTTGCCGGCTTCGCTGCGGTAGGTGACCCCCACGCGGTGCCGGGCGGCGACGGCGTCGACGAGGTCGCTGGTGACGGCCGGATCCGGGCGGGTCGAGTGCGGGTCAGGCGCGGCCGACGCGTACTCGCGAAGCATCGCGGCCTGCTGTCCCACACCCTCCGGCAACGCCTTGACGACCTTGCCCAGGGCGGCGCCCACCAGGTCGTCGGCCTCGGCCGCGGCCGGTTGCGCGCTGAGGACCGCCATCACCAGGCCGAGAGCCTCGGACTGCGTGAACTGCACCGGCGGCAGCCGCGTCCCGCGGCCCAGCCGGTACCCGCCGTGCGGTCCCCGGACCGACTCCACGGGGATGCCGGCTTCCCGGAGGATGCCTACGTACCGGCGCGCTGCGCGCTCCGTGACGCCCAGCCGCACGGCAAGGTCACCGGCCGTCGTACCGGGTCGGGCCTGGAGGATCTCCAGGGCACGCAGCGCTCGGGCGGTGGGGCTGAGGTCGTGGGGCACGGGAGCAGGCTAATCGCATGGCTGAACTCCGCGGCCGAGGATGCGAGCGGTCTTCGTCCGAGGCCGGAGAGCAGGCCCGACCGCTTCCACTTCCACCTCTCTCGCACGCTCGCCGAATGATCCGGCAGTACATCGTCCGGATCTCCTTCTACGGTGACGCCACGAGGAAGAAGAAGGGGATCGAACCATGGACATCCTGCTCATCGGCGGCATGTGGCTGAACGGATCCGTCTGGGGACGCGTCGCGTCCGCGCTGGAGTCGCTCGGTCACCGCCCCGTACCGCTCACCCTGCCGGGTCAGGGCGACGGCTCCGCATCGGCCACGCTCGACGACCAGATGGCGGCAGTACTGGCTGCCGTTGACGCGGCACCCGGCAAGCCCATGGTGGTGGGGCATTCCGCCGCCTGCACGCTTGCCTGGCTGGCCGCCGACCGGCGCCCGGACCGGCTTTCCAAGGTCGCCCTCATCGGCGGCTTCCCGTCCACCGGCGGTCAGCCCTACGCCGACTTCTTCGAGGTGCGGGACGGTGTCGTTCCTTTCCCGGGCTGGGGTCCCTTCGAGGGGCCGGATGCCGCCGACCTCGACGACAGGGCCAGGCGGGAGTTCGCGGCCGCAGCGATCCCTCTCCCAGCCGGCGTGGCCAAGGGTGTGGTGCGGCTGACGGACGAGCGGAGGTTCGACGTCCCGGTGGTGGTCGTGTGCCCGGAGTTCACCCCCGCGCAGGCCCGGGAGTGGATCGAGGCGGGCGACGTCCCGGAACTCGCCCGGGCCAAGCACGTCGACTTCACCGACCTCGACTCCGGCCATTGGCCCATGGTCACCAAGCCCGACGAGCTGGCCCGGATCCTGGCTGCGGCGGCCGACACGGCCTGACGGGCGCTGAGCCGGAGACGGGGCGGGTGACTACGCAGTCGCGGGTGCCGGCCGTTTGAACATCCGGGTCGCCGTGATCTCGCTGTGCACCGCTTCCCCGGCCGACGGCTGCTGCGGCAGCCCCGGACGCAGGTGCTCCTCGACGCTGATGTACTTCAGTCCGGCTCGGAGGTCGGCGTCGTTGCGCAACCGGATGACCAGCGGGAACTCGGCGAGCGCGGTCGTGTCGAACAGGCCGGTGGTGTAGAGGAGCTGTACACCCAGGGCGTCGGACACGGCACGCTGGAGTTCGAGCAGGTAGGTGGCGTTGGCGCGTCCGATCGGGTTGTCCAGGAACAGCGTGCCGGCGTGCCGGTGCTTGTCGCGGCCCCGGTCGTTCGACCGCAGGGCGGCCATCGTGCAGTACAGCGCGATGGCCGCGGTGAGCAGCTGACCACCGGAGAAGACGTCACCCATCTGTCCGACGGGCACACGCTCGGCCCGCAGGACGGCATCCGGCTTGAGGATCTCCACGGCGACGCCCTTCGGCTGCAACGCCGCTGCGACGCCCCGCAGCAGCAGCGACATGCCGTCCCGCCTCAGGTCGGAGTTCTTCTTCACCGCCGCTCGGGTGGCCTCGTCGATGACCTCGCCCAGCCGTTCGGTGAGGGTGGCCTGGTCGGGCTCCTCGAAGCGGATGCGGAGGAACTCCTGCCCGGACCACTCACCGAGTCCCTCTGGAAGCCGGGACAGCCGCTGGGCGGACCGAAGGGTCGCCAGTGCCGACTCGACCAGGCCTCGGAGCCGGTCCACGATCGAGTCGCGGTTGCGCTCCAGCTGGGCCAACTCGTCCGTGAGCACACGGAGTCGGGGCGCGAAGGCGTCCGCCCATTTCTGCGCGTGCTCGGGCAGTGCCGAGGCGGGCAGCTCGCGGATCTGCTGACGGGCCGGGGTGCGAACCTGCTCGTAGCGCGTGGAGTTGGCGTGCCGTACGAGTACGTCGCTCGCCTCGCGCACGGCCCCCTCGGCGGCGGACAGGTCGGCGGCGCAGCCGCGCAGCGACCGACGGGTCTCGGCAGCGGCCTGCCGGGCCTCCTCCAGGCTGCCCGGGTACGGTTCCGGTTCCTCCTGCTCCTCGTCCTGGACGTGTTCGCGCAACAGGTCGCGCAGCATCGCGGCGATCTCGTCGAAGCCGCCCGCCGCGTCCTCGGCGGCGCGATGGGCTTCGAGGAGCTCCGCGTGCGCCTCGCGGGCTTGCGCCAAGGCCTCGGTGCGGGAGGCGAGTTCGGCGGTCGCCGTGCGCAGCAGGGCCTGCGCGTGCTCGGCGTCACGCGGTTGAAGTTCCTCCGGCAGTTCGGTGTGTGTCTCGCCGTCCTGCGGAGCATGCCGCTCGGCCTCGCCGCGCAGCCGTCCCAACTGCTCGCTGGCGCTGGACATTCGGGTCTCCAGGAGCTGGACCAGCTCCTCCGCGCGCGCGGCGGCAGCCTGCCGGGACGGCCCGTCGGAGCCGTCCGGCGACTGCAGGAGCTGTTCGGCCCGGGTCCGGACCTTGTTGCTCAACCGGTCCAGCTCCGCGCGCGCCGCGCTCTCGTCGCTCTCGGCGCGGGCCTGCTCGGTGCGCAGATCGGCGCCGACGCCGACCTTCTCGTAGACCTGGGACGCGGCCCGGTACGCCTCGCGCAGCGCGGGCAGGGAAGCCTTCGGGTCATCCGTGCCGGTGTCCGGTACGTCGTCCGGGGCGCCCGCGATCTCCGAGCGCTCGGCGCGCAGGGCACGGGCGGTGCGACGCGCGTCATCGGCGGCGCGCTGGGCGGCGCGACGGTCCTCGTCGGCGGCGCGGGCCCGTTCCAGGCAGGCCTGGGCGCGGGCCTCGGACTCGGTGGCCTCGTCGGCGAGTTCACGCATCTTCACCTGCCAGCCGGCCCGCTCACGCAGCCGGAAGGCCAGCCCGGCGAGGGCATCGGCGGCACGTCGCGCCTTCTGTGCGGCCTCCTGCCGCTCGTCGCGGACCTGCGCGGCCTCGGCGGCGGCTTCGTCGGCCTCGGCGCGAACGGTCCGTGCCTCGGACAACTCGGCCTCTGACTCCTCGGCGAACGCGCGCGCGTCCCGGGCGGCCCGCGCCAGCTCGACCAGCCGACCGGCCGGGCAGCCGGTCCGCCACGAGGCGAGCCGCGCGGCCAGCTCCCGGTCCTTGCCGAGCCGTGCTGCGAGGCCTCGGATCTCGTCGTCCCGCTCGGTGGCCCGGGCGCGCAGGGCCTGACGCTCCTCGTCGGCGGCGTGCTCGTCGTGCATGGCGGGGTTGGGCGGTACGAGGAAGACGTCACCGCCTTGCGCGTCCGGCGCCGGCGTCGGGGCGAGCAGCGCGGCTGCCGTACCCACCGCGACGGCCGACCGGGGCAGCAGCGCTGCGTCGCCGAGCGCCTCCCTGGCCCGTGCGTGCGTGTCGGGGTCGGTGATGATGACGCCGTCGACCAGCTCGGGCCGGGCGGCGAGTACGCGCGCGTGGTCGGCGGGGTCGACGGCCTGGGCGAGGTAGCGCCAGCCCGGCAGGGCGGGAATGCCCTGCTCGCCGAGGAACTCCACGGTGGCCAGCACGTCGGGGCCGGGCGGGAGCAGCCCGCCGTCACCGAGTGCGCTGAGGATCCGGGAGTCGTCGGCAGCCGCCGTACGCAGTTCGAAGAGCTGTCGCTCGGCGCCGGAGACGGCGTCGTCGAGCAGTTCGCGCAGCTCGTCGGCGAAGCGGTCCAGGTCCTCGGGGGTGAGGGCGCCGTCGTTCGGGGTGCTCGCGACGGAGACCTCGGCACCGTCGCGAGCGGACGTGCCGTTGGGGTCGCCGCCCGAGCGGGGAGCGGGAACGGACCCGCGCTTCGGGCCGGACTCGCCGGCCAGGCCGAGGAGTTCAGCGAGCCTCTCCTCCGTCGCCAGGCTCTCGGCGAGGCGGCGCTCCGCCTCGTAGGACCGCTCGGCAGCGGCGGCGGCGTCGGCGGCCCGGGCCGCCGTCAGCTCGGCGCGGGATTCGGCCGAGGCCGCCTCGCGCGCGTGCTCCGATGCGCGCCGCGATGCCTCGCGGGCGGTGTCCCAGGCGGCGACGGCCGTCTTCTCGGCGTCGCTCGCGGCGAGCGCCGCACGGGCCGGGTCGGCGTCGGGCGTGCTGTCGTCGAGCCACCCGGCGCGCACGGCCTCGGCGGTCTCCTGCTCGACCTCGTTCAACCGCTGCCGCAGATGCCCGATGTCGCTTCGGGCGCGCTGCGCCTCGGTGGCGGCGGCGGTGGAGTCGCGGTACGCGGCCTCGCTGACCTCCTGGAGCGCGGCGGACCGCTCCTCCTCCTCGTTGGCGAGGGTCTCGGCGCTCTGGGCGGCGGCGTGCAGGGCCCGTACGAGATCGACGGCGGCCCTGGCGCGTGCGGCGAGCGCGGGGGCGGCGTCCCGCTCGGCCTCCTGGATCGCGGTGGCCACGCGCGCGACCCGGTCGGCGGCGACCCGGTGCCGCAGCACGGCCTCGGCGGCCTGCCAGGCGGAGTGCAGCGTGCGGGCGTCGGCGAGCTCACGCTTTTGCGCGGCCGCCGACTTCTCTGCCGCGGCGAGCGCCAGCGAGGCGTGCCGGTAGGCCAGTTCGGCCGAGATCAGCGCACTGCGCTCACGCGCCGCCTCCGCGTGTGTGACGGCGTAGGCGGCGGCGGTGACCCGCTGGGCGAGGTCGGCGGCGCGCACACGCTCCTGTACGCCGCGCGCGGACAGGCGCCGGGCCAGGGTCCTGGTCCGCCGCTCGGCACCGGCGTGGATGTCACGCGCGCGTGCGCGTGTCCCGGTGGCTTCGACGATCCGCCCGAGCAGGTCGACCGATCCGGCGGTGAAGTCGCGTTCGGCGATCAGCTCGGCGCGCCGGCCCAGCTTGTTGCCGAAGCCGCTGACCAGGTCGGCGAGCCCGTCGGTGTCACGGGTGTCCGTCACGGCCCGCAGCAGCAGGTCGGTGAAGTCGGAGTCCTTCTTCACGGCGAACAGGCCGGCTGCCTCGCCCTCGTCGGCGTTCATCTCCCGCTGGTAGCGGAAGAGTTCGGGGTCCAGGCCCAGGTCGCCGAGGTGCTCGATCCACCGGTCGTGGATCTCCTCCCAGTGCACCTCCAGATGCGGATACGCCTTGCCCGCCTCGGTGATCGCGTCCCGGAAGCCCTTCATGGTGCGGCGGCGCCCCTGTGCGCCCGACTGGCCCTCGACGGACGGACGTACGGCGGTGGACTCGGCGACCGGCAGGTTGTCCAGGCTGAGTCCCGGGCCGGGCCGGAACGAGTACCAGGCCTCGGCGAACTTCCGCGGATCGTTGGAGACCTGGCGTCCGCGCCATTCGCTGACCTTGCCGACCACGACGCACTCGCCGGTGAGGACGTGCTGCCACTCCAGCGCGACATGGCCGCAGTCGTCGGCGAGCAGGAACTTGCGCAGCACTCCGGAGCTGGCGCCGCCGAGGGTGTTGCGGTGGCCGGGCAGCATCACGGAGAAGATCAGCTTGAGCAGGACGGACTTGCCGCCGCCGTTCTCCAGGAAGAGCACCCCGGCGGGCGCGGGCCGACGCGGCGGCCCGACGGGCTCCTCCTCGAAGAACTCCGCCTGCGTCGGTGCGGGATCGGGCACGGGTTCGCCCACACCGCGCAGGTCAAGCACGGTGTCGGCGTAGCGCGCACCGGCCGGTCCGATGGAGTAGAGGCGGACCCTGGACAGCTCGTACATGGCGGACTCTCGTAAGTCTTCGTCAGATCAGGGAAGTTCGGGCTTCGGGCGGATCGGGCGGCGAGGGCCGCCTCACGCGGAGTGGAACGGCAGCCCGGCGTCGGCCGCCAGCTCCAGATCGTCCGAGTCCTCGGGAGGCAGCAGGGTCGGTGTGCCGTCGGTGACCGGGACCACGCCCAGCTCCAGCAGCTCGGCCATGGCGGCGCTGCCCGCCATGTCGCGCACCTGGAGCTGGTAGCGGGCGGTGGTCCGGTACGTGCCGCCGTTGTCGTCGCCCGTGCGCTGCAGGAAGCCGGAGTCGGTGAGGAAGGCCACGGCCTTGGCCACGATGCCGGTCGTGGAACCGGCGAGGCGGCGCGCGTCCTTGGTGGCGCCGGTGGCGCTGCGTCTGACCCAGATCCGCCAGGCGGCCTCCAGGCCGGGCGCGTCGGTGGCCGGGTCGGTGTTCTCGCCCTGTTCCTCCGCCCGCTCCTCCAGCCGCCGGCAGGCCTGCCGTACGAAGGCGTCGACGCCGTTGACCGTGACCCGGCCGATGTATCCGTCGTCGGCGAGGTCCTCGGGTCGCGGGAACGCCATGGCGGCCACGGCGAGATGGGCCAGTCCGTGCAGGAACCGGTCGCCGCCGTCGGCCGAGGTCCGACGGGCGTAGTCCCCCATGCGGACGGCGAAGACCGAGTCCTCGGCGGCGGTCACCGCCATGCCCGCGCGTGGCGACACCTCCAGCACGACGAGCCCGAGCCCGGCGGCCACGGCGTCCGCGAGCCTGGCGAACGATGGGTCCTCGCGGTAGCGCCGCAGCAGCTCGGCGTACTCCTGGTCGCGCGCGGGCTGCAGCTTCGGCTGCAACCCGAAGGCGACGAGCCGCGCCGCGTCGGCGGCGTCGGCGGGGGTGACCGCGGCGGTCGCCGGCGGGGCGGGGGCCTCCGCGTCACTCCACTCGACGTGCTCGCTCACGGTCGGTGCTCCTTGCTGCGCTGTTGCTCACTCATGCTGCTTCCGTCCTGTCCGCGGCCATCCCCGCCGCGTCCAGCAGCGCCGTCCCCACGATCAGGTCGGCGCCTCCGAACTCGGGGTCGTCGAGCTCCGTCCCGTCGTCCACGGCGAACAGCAGCTTCTCCTCGCCCTGCCGGTACGCGGTGCCCACCGGCGGGCTGGCGGCGTGCACGGCCAGCAAGGCCACCAGGTACGGCAGCTCGGGGTCCTGCCGCCGTGCCTGGGCCAGCAGTCCCGACAGCCGTCTGGGCGCGTCCGCCGGCAGATCCAGCAGCTCCCGGGCGGCGGTCAGCTGTTCCTCGCTGAACCGGCTGTCGTCCGGCGTGGCGATGAGGTCGGGCTCGGGCATCTCCGCGCCCAGGTGCTCCCGCTCCACGGGCGGCGTCAGCAGTATGTCGACGAGGTCACCCACGCGCACCGACACCGGCGTGCGCAGGCCGGTCCCGCGCGCGAAGAAGGCGTCCGTGACCCGGACGGCCTGCTCCAGCGGCAGGGGCAGGACGGGCGCGAGCAGGTGTCCGTACAGGTCTGTTCCCGATGTCGTCATCGGGGTCGCGAAGGCCTGGCGGTCCTGTTCGGCGCGGAAGAGCGGTCCGGCTTCCAGCAGCCGGGACTGAAGCTGCGTATGGCGCCGGATGCAGTCCTTCACGATGTCGACGAGCTCGGCGGCGCGCCGCTTGTGCTCGGCGTCCTCCGTCTCGTCACGGGCCTTGCGGATGTTGGTGAGGATCGCGTTCTCGTGGCGGTAGCGGTCGGCGACGTGGTCGAGTGCCTCGGCGATCATGTCGGGGACGGAGTTCAGCCAATCCACCGCCCGGACGTTGCGCCGGGTCGCTTCCAGGGCCCTGCGGAGCGTCTCCGAGTACTGCACGGTCCGGTACCGGGCCTGTTCGGCTGCCAGCTGCGCGTCGGCGAGGCGGCCGCGGTTGATCAGGACCTCCAGTTTGACCTCGGCGGCGATCTGGGCGCTGGTCACATCGGTGTCGAGGGCGCCGACGAGGACGTTGACAGCCTCGTCGGTCGTGCGGAGGTAGACGGTGCCGCCCGGACCCGGCACCTCCTCGATCAGTTTGAAGTCGTAGTCGCGGCGGACGTAGCTGCCGTCCGATGCGAAGGTGCCGTACACCGCCCGGAAGCCGCGGTCCACGCTGCCGACGTTGATCAGGTTCTCCAGCACCCAGCGGGCCACCCGCTCGTGCTCGGCGGCGGGACGCCTCGGGGCCTGGGCGGCGATCCGCGGGATGAGCCGGGCGACGATCTGGTCGTGGTCGGCTCCGGTGTCGAAGTCCATGTTGAGCGTGACCAGGTCGATGGCGGCGAGCGCCACCTCGGCCATGCCGTAGACGGAGTACTCACCCGCGAGGTTGGCCTTGCGCGCGTCGAGGTCGTGCAGCGGCGCGGTGCAGGCGAGCGCGCGCAGCCGCCGCGCCAGACCCTCGTCGGCGGCCGGGCCCGGAGCGGGGCGCGGCCCCGCGCTGAGCTGGGGCGGAACACGGTCCGTCGATGCAGGCGAAGTCACGGTGCACAGACTAGGTCCTCGGTCTGACAACGACCCAAACGAAGGTCTTTGTCGGCGGAGCGGGGCCGGGCGGCGGCCTCTGCGACGACGGCGGACGCCCTCTGAGTCGTCCAGCGCCCCGTCCCGCCTCCGGGCGCCGGTGGCAGGGCGGGCGGCTGCCCGCGTCCCCTCGGTGCGTGCCCGCCACCCGGCTCGGTGCGTACCCGCCACCCGGCTCGGTGCGTACCCGCCACCCGCCTCAGTGCGTGCCCGCCACCCGGCTCGGTGCGTGCCCGCCACCCGCCTCAGTGCGTGCCCGCCACCCGGCGTCGGTAGACCTCCACCACCCGCTTCAGCGAGTCGTCGAGGTACACGGCGAGCAGCCTCTCGGCCTCGCCTTTGTCGCCGAGCGTCAGCGCCTGCAGGATGTGCAGGTTCCGGGACAGGTACGGCTCGTGCAGTCGGCGCGGGTCGTCCACCACGTGGAAGGCGAGCCGCAGCTCGGCGAAGACGCTGCGCATCACCTCGTTCGTGCGGGCGCTCCCGGCGAGGGAGACCAGTTCCCGGTGGAAGTGGATGTTGGCGGTACCCACTCCTTTCCAGTCACCTTCGCGCGCCGCCCGCTGCCCCTCCTCGACCGCCCCGGTGAGCGCGTCGAGGTCGTAGGGCGGCTCGCCGAGCCCGCGCACGACGGCACACTCGACGAGCCCGCGCGTGCGGTAGATGTCCTCGACGTCCTCCACGGTCAGAACCCGGACGAACACCCCGCGGTTCAGTTCGTGGACGAGGAGGCGTTCATGGGTGAGCAGCCGGAACGCCTCGCGGAGTGTGTTGCGGGACACACCGAGCGCCCCTCCGATGCTGTCCTCCGACAACCGGGTGCCGGGCGGGAAGAACCCCTCGGCGATGCGGCTTCTGAGGATGTCCGAGACCCGCTCCGCCGTGCTGGTGCGGCCCAGCAGGGCGCGGTCCTCGGACAGAGAGGTCAGCTGATCGTCCATGCCAGGAATTCAATCGCAGATCACAAGGACGAACCAACATAGGTATTGAGGGATCGTTGAACGATCCTCTACGGTGCTTCGAACAAGTACGGCTCAACCTCCCAGCACCCTCCGTCCCCTCACTGCGAGGTGCCCATGAGCACAACCCCTCCGCCTCAGGCCCCGAGCACCGACACACGCCCCGTCACCCCCGGACACCCCTCCGACGACGGGGCGTTGGGCTGGTTGCGCGCCCTGGGTCCGCGCGGCCGCCGCGCCTTCGCCGGCGCGTTCGGCGGCTATGCCCTGGACTCGTACGACTACTTCACGCTGCCGCTGAGCATGGTCGCCCTGGCCGCGTACTTCGGCCTGGACAGCGGCCAGACCGGCCTGTTCACCACCGTCACCCTCGTGGTCTCCGCGATCGGCGGCGCCCTCGCGGGGGTTCTGGCCGACCGGATCGGCCGGGTCAAGGCACTGATGATCACCGTGATCACCTACGCCGTGTTCACGGTCGCCTGCGGCTTCGCGCCCAACTACGAGACCCTGCTGGTCTTCCGCGCCCTCCAGGGCCTCGGCTTCGGCGGTGAGTGGGCGGTCGGCGCGATCCTCGTCGCCGAGTACGCGAGCGCCAAGCACCGGGGCCGCACCCTGGGGGCCATCCAGAGCTCGTGGGCCGTCGGCTGGGCGCTCGCCGCCGTCATGTACACCGTGGTCTTCTCGTTCCTCGACGACGACCTGGCCTGGCGCGTGATGTTCTGGACCGGCGCCCTGCCCGCGCTGCTCGTCATCTGGATGCGCCGCCGGGTGCACGACGCCCCCGAGGCGGTGGCGGTGCGGGAACGGAGCGCCGACAAGGGCTCGTTCACGGCGATCTTCAAGCCCGGCCTGCTGCGTACGACGATCTTCGCCGTGCTGCTCTCCACCGGGGTCCAGGGGGGCTACTACACCCTCGCCACCTGGGTGCCGACCTATCTGAAGACCGAGCGCGACCTGTCGGTCGTCGGCACCGGCGGCTATCTGACGTTCCTGATCTCGGGCGCCTTCGTCGGGTACCTGACCGGGGGCTACCTCACCGACCGGCTGGGCCGCCGCCGCAACATCTGGCTGTTCGCCCTGCTGTCGGCGGTGTGCATCCAGGCCTACGCGAACGTCCCGAGCGGCGCCAACACCCTGCTGCTCGTGCTCGGTTTCCCGCTCGGGTTCTGCATGTCGGCGATCTTCAGCGGCTTCGGCTCCTACCTGAGCGAGTTGTATCCGACGGCCGTGCGCGGCACGGGACAGGGCTTCACGTACAACACCGGCCGCGCGGTGGGTGCCGTCTTCCCGACGACGGTCGGCTTCCTGGCGGACACCTGGGGCGTGGGCGGCGCGCTGGTCTTCGGCGCGATCGGTTACGGCATCGCGGCGCTGGCCCTGCTCGGGCTGCCCGAGACACGCGGGAAGGAGCTGGCGTGAACCACACGGAGGACTCTCCGGTCACCGTCGTGGCCGAGGACCGCCCGCTCGTCCTCGTCGAGGAGCACGCGCACGCGTGGAGCCCGACAGCGGCCCGCGCCCGCTTCCGGGAGGGCCTCACGGGCCCCACTTCCGGGGTCGCGGCGGGCCACACCCAGGTCAACCTGATCGCGGTGCCCGCCGACTGGGCGTACGACATGCTGCTGTTCTGCCAGCGCAACCCCAAGCCCTGCCCGGTCCTCGACGTCACGGACGCCGGTTCCTGGACGACCGTCCTCGCCGACGGCGCCGACCTGCGCACCGATCTGCCGCGCTACCGGGTGTGGCGGGACGGGGAGTTGGTGGAACAGCCGACGGACGTGCGCGCGTACTGGCGGGACGACCTGGTGTCGTTCCTGATCGGCTGCAGCTTCACCTTCGAGTGGGCGCTGGCCGCGGCCGGCGTCCCGATCCGCCACGTCGAGCAGGGCCGCAACGTCCCGATGTACGTGACGAGTCGTCAGTGCCGTCCGGCGGGGCGGCTGCACGGCCCTGTGGTCGTCTCCATGCGCCCGGTGCCGCCGGAGCACCTGGCGGCGGCGCTCCGGGAGACCAGCCTGCTCCCGGCGGTGCACGGCAGCCCCGTGCACTGCGGCGATCCCGCGGCGTTGGGCATCGCCGACCTCACCCGGCCGGACTTCGGCGATCCGGTGGACGCCGAGCCGGACGACATCCCGGTCTTCTGGGCCTGCGGGGTGACCCCGCAGGCCGCCGTGATGGCCTCGCGCCCGCCGTTCGCCATCACCCACGCGCCGGGCCAGATGTTCCTGACCGACGCCCGTGACGAGCAGTACCGCGTCGCCTGACCGCCGCCACGAGCGGTACGGCGTCGCCTGACCAGACACAGAAGGATCCATGACCTCGATCGATCTCAACGCCGACCTCGGTGAGGGCTTCGGCCGCTGGCAGCTGACCGACGACGAACGCCTGCTGTCCGTCGTCACCAGTGCCAACGTGGCCTGCGGCTTCCACGCCGGGGACGCGGCCACCATGCGGCGGGTGTGCGAGCAGGCGGCCGAGCGCGGGGTGCGGATCGGTGCCCAGGTCTCCTACCGGGACCTCGCGGGTTTCGGGCGGCGCGCGATGGACGTACCGCCCGCCGAACTGTCGGCCGAAGTGGCCTACCAGATCGGCGCCCTGGAGGTCTTCGCACGAGCCGCGGGCACGCGCGTGTCGTACGTCAAGCCGCACGGTGCCCTCTACAACCGGGTGGTGCACGACGAGGAGCAGGCCGGCGCGGTCGTCGACGGCGTGCTCCTCGCGACGCGGGCCGACGCCGGCCTGCCGGTGCTCGGCCTGCCCGGCTCCCGTCTGCTGGACCTGGCCGCCGAGGCCGGACTGCCGGCCGTCACGGAGGCGTTCGCGGACCGCGCCTACACCGAGCAGGGCACCCTTGTGCCGCGCGGCCGGGACGGTGCCGTCGTCACCGACCCGGAGGCGGTGGTGGAGCGCTCGGTGGACCTGGCCCATACGGGCCTGGTCACCTCGCACACGGGGGTCCCGGTCGAGGTACGGGCCCGTTCCCTGTGCCTGCACGGGGACACCCCGGGCGCGGTCGAGCTGGCCCGCCGGGTACGGGCCCGGCTGGAGGAGTCGGGCGTGCGGGTGGAGGCCTTCGTATGAGGGCGCTGCACGTCGGCGACGACGCCCTGCTCGTCGAGGTGTCCTCGGGCGAGGAGGCCCAGGCGCTGCACGCGGAACTGCTGCGGCGCCGCGCGGAGGGCTCGCTGGCGGTCCGCGAGATCGTGCCCGCGGCCCGCACGGTCCTGCTCGACGGCCTCGCAGAGCCGGCCCGAGTGGCCGGCGAGCTGACCACGTCCGAGCCGCCGCCCGCGCCCCCACGCGCGCGTGACGTGGTGGAGCTTCCGGTGCGCTACGACGGCCCGGACCTGGCCGACGTCGCCGCGCACTGGGGCGTGTCCGCCGAGGAGGTGGCCCGTATCCACGCGGGTACCGAGTTCAGCGTCGCCTTCTGCGGTTTCGCCCCCGGATTCGGCTATCTCACCGGTCTGCCGCCCCGCTACGAAGTCCCGCGCCGGGCCACCCCGCGCACGGCCGTACCGGCGGGCGCGGTGGCGCTGGCGGGGCCGTACACGGGGGTGTACCCGCGCTCGTCGCCGGGCGGCTGGCAGCTGATCGGGACCACGGACACCGTGCTGTGGGACCACACGCGCGTGCCGGCCGCGCTGCTGTCGCCGGGCACGCGCGTGCGCTTCGTTCCGGTGGCGAGCTCATGACCGACCGCGCTCTCGCCGTCGTACGCGCCGGGGCGCTCACCACGGTGCAGGATCTCGGCCGTCCCGGACACGCCCACCTCGGCGTGCCCCGTTCGGGCGCGCTGGACGGACCGGCGGCGGCACTGGTCAACCGTCTCGTGGGCAACGCCCCCGAAGCGGCCGTGTTGGAGACCACCCTCGACGGCTGTGCCGTGCGGCCTCGTTCGGCGGTCACCGTCGCGGTCGGCGGGGCGCCCTGCCGGGTCACCGTGGCCGGACGCCCGGTCGCCTGGGGCGCTCCGGTGCGCGTGCCCGCGGGTGCCCTCCTGGACGTCGGCCCGGCCGTGTCGGGCGTCCGCAGCTACCTGGCTGTCGGTGGCGGCATCACTGTCGAGCCGGTCCTCGGCAGCCGCTCCACCGACCTGCTGTCCGGTCTCGGCCCACCGCCCCTGACGGACGGCACGGTGCTGCCTGTGGGCCGCCCCACGCCGCTCCACGCGCGCGTGGACGTCGCTGCGCAGCCGGCGCCCCCCGCGGAGCTGGTTCTGCGCGTGACCCTGGGCCCACGCCACGACTGGTTCAAGCCGGACGCGGTGTGCCTCTTCACTTCCCGCGTCTACCGCGTCTCCCCCGCGAGCAACCGCATCGGACTGCGCACACAGGGCCCCGCGCTGGATCGGGCGGTCGCCCGTGAACTCCCCAGCGAGGGCGTGGTCCTGGGCTCGGTCCAGGTCCCGCCCGACGGCAGGCCGGTCGTGTTCCTGGCCGACCATCCGACGACCGGTGGCTACCCGGTGATCGCCGTCGTACGGGCGGCCGACCTGCCGGCCGTCGCCCAGGCGGTACCGGGCACCCCGATCCGCTTCGTGGCCGTACGCCGTCGCTGACCGGGGCGGCGCCGGGGAGAGTCACGCCGCCTGCGGCGCGCCGCAGGAGCGGCCGACGTCCCACTCGGCCGTAGGCAGGACGATGAGTCGCTCAGGACGCCCCCGGTGGCCTGGTCACCACCTGGCGCGCAGCACGCCGTCGCCGTCCGGCAAGGCTGCTTGGAACAGCGGGTGGCGCTCGTCGAGGATCAGGGGCAGAGAGCAGGCTGCTTTCGCGCCCGCGACCAGACGGGCGAGCTGTTGGTGGTCGGTTTCGTCGATGGTGACGTGGCGGATCGCTCCGTTCGGTGCCTCCCAGACGAAGTCCATGGACGCGTCCGTGGGCAGCGCAGCAAGGACCTCGTCGACATCGGGGTCGAGGTCCGGCCAGATCGTCAGGAGCGCGCGAGGGCCGAGCCCGGCGCGTACCGGGTCGAGGGTGCTCGCGGTGAGGCGGTGCCAACGGGTCGCGTTGCGGACGTAGGTCTCTTCCAGGAGCAGCGTCTGTTGCGTCGCGAGTTCGGCGCGGACTCGTTCCCAGAAGTCCTCGTCGGCAGCCTCGGTCACTTCAGGTTCGTCCAGATGTGCCGCGTAGGGGGAGACGCTGATCGGTTGCGCAAACAGGCCGAGTTCATGCGTCCGGGCGACCGCTGCGTCGCAGGGTCGGTCGCTGCCGACGTACACGTACTGGTCCCACCCCACGTGGATGGTGAACGTGTCGTCGCGCTCCAACCGGCACCAGGCCCCCTCGTCGCGGAGCATGGCCCGCACCAGCTCCAAGGCTACGGACAGAGAAACTTCGGCACCGTCGTGGTAGCCGGTCAGGTCCGGCGGGAACAGGCCGGCGAGGCCGTGGCCGTCGATGGGTGCTTCCAGGCCGAAGTTGACGAAGCCGGTGACCTCGGGTTCACGGATCTGCAGTGTGGCGATGCCCGCTTCCCGTGCGAAGGCGGCGATCGCTTCCAAGTAGGCAGCTTCGACGGGTCCGTGGTCGCTCACCGTGTCCTCAGCACCCGTGTAGTGACCGCGCTCGTCACGGTCGGCGGGGTCGTACTTGGTTATCTGATGAGCGAAGGACGGCGGCACGAAGCTCCCTGTGCTGCTGAGGCGGGGCCTCAGCATAATTCGTGCCATCAGAAGCAGATCCGCCTGCGCATCAACGGAACGCGGGCCACCCACCCACACAAAGCGGTGGACCTCCTACACATGGCCGGGGCAGGACAACGACGACGGCACCTGCGACTGCGGCGCCGACTGCGACGGCACGGCCCCGGTCACCGGCACAGACACCGGCACCGGCACCGGCACCGGCACCGACAGCGAGGCCAGCGCCACGGACACCGACTGCGCCGCGCGCAGGTCGAGCCGGCCGCTCGTGCCCGCCGCCCGGTGCCGAAGTTCGTCGGCGGCGAGGCACAGCAGCTGGGGCAGCAGGTCGTTGCAGCGCCGGATCACCCAGGCGGTGCCCGCGGTGGCCAGCCACCCCAGCCTCGCCGCTCTGGTGGGCGGCGGGAACTCGGGCTCGGCGCGGGGCACGGGCCCCGTCGCCATCCCGGTGTCCGACAGCAGCCCGTGGAACCGTACGGCCAGCTGCCGGTGCCCCCGCTCCCCGGGGTGCAGCCGGTCCGCGCTCCACATCGCCCGGTCCTCGACCCACGCGCCCTTCGCCGCGTGCAGGTGCAGGGCGCCGTACCGCTCCGACAGCGCGTGGACCACGGTGTCGACCGCCCGCTGCCGCCGGGCCAGCGGGTCGGCCAGCGCATCGGGCAGCCCGAGCATCGTGCCGGGGTCGGGGAGGCACGCGGTGAGCACGACGGCGCTCTGGCGGGTGAAGGCCGCGTAGACCCTGTCGAGACGCTCGGCGACGCGGTGGATGTCGAAGGTCCGGCGCAGTGTGTCGTTGACGCCGACCAGGACGGACACGACGTCAGGGCGCAGCGCGAGCGCGGCGGGCAGCTGGCCCTCCACCACGTCCCGCGTCTGCGCCCCGCTGACCGCGAGGTTGGTGAACTCGGCGGAGGGTTCGCACAGCCCGTCCGCGAGCAGCGCGGCCCAGCCGCGCCACCCCTTTCCCACCGGGTCGCCCACTCCCTCGGTCAGCGAGTCCCCGAGGGCGACGTAGCGGAGCGGTCTCATGCCGCGCCCTCCGCTCGCGCGAAGGGACGCACCGGGACCGTCGCGTCGTGCGCGCGGAGGAAGGCGTCCACCGCCGTGCCCCACCCGAAGCACTCCGCACGCGCGCGTGCGGCCTCCCGGCGCTCCCGCTCGGGACGGGCCAGCAGCAGTTCCACGGCGTCCGCGAAGGCGTCCCCGTCGTCCGCCGCGGTGGCCCCGGCGGCCCCGATCACCTCGGGCAGGGCCGAGGACGCGCTCGCCACGACGGGCGTCCCGCAGGCCATGGCCTCCAGGGCGGCGAGCCCGAACGTCTCGGCGGGCCCGGTAGCCAGGCAGATGTCGGCGGAGGCCTGGAGCGCTCCGAGCAGGCTGCGGTCGGCGACATGCCCGAGGAAGGTCACCGGCAGGTCGCGCTCCTGCGCCCGCTGTTCGAGTCGCGCCCGCAGCGGGCCGTTCCCGGCCACCACGAGCACCGCGCGCACTCCGCGCCCGCGCAGCGACTCCAGGGCGTCCAGCGCGGTACCGGGCCGTTTCTCCACGGAGAGCCGGGAGCACATCAGCAGCAGCTTCTCGTCCTCGCGCGCGTGGGTGGCTCGCAGTGCCGCGTCACGCAGGGTGGGACGCCGGTTCATCAGGTCGACGCCAAGCGGAGCCCGTACGACGTTGCGGGCGCCGATCCGCACGAACTCCCGCTCGGCGAACTCGGTGGTGCACACGACCTTCGAGTAGGTGTGGGCGGTGCGGACGTTGAGGGCGTCCGCAGCCCGCCGGGACAGGTTCTCCGACAGCCCCCACGTGCGCAGCACACCGTCGGCGGTCTCGTGGGAGACCATCACCGCGGGCACCCGGGCGCGCCGGGCCCACTTGCCGGTCCACCGCAGCGTCGTGCGGTCGGAGACCTCCAGGCGGTCGGGGGCGAGCTCCTCCAGGAGCGCCGCGACCCGGCGCCTGTCGATCAGCACGCGGTAGCCGCCGGTACCGGGCAGCATCGGACCGGGCAGGGTGATCACCCGGCCCTGCTCGGTGTCGCTGTCGCTGTACCTCTCCCCCGGCACGACCAGCACCGGGTCGTGGCCGGCCAGCTTGAAGCCCTTGCCCAACTCGCGCAGCGCGGTGCGCAGTCCGCCGGACGCGGGGGCGACGAAGTTCGCCAGCCGGACGATGCGGAGCGGGGCGTTCATGCGGCCACCGCCGGCCTCCGCGCTCCCAGCACGGCCTCGTAGTGGGTGATGAGCTGGTCCCCGATCGCCGCCCAGGTGCGGCCCTCGACCGTCGCGCGGGCGGCGGCCCCGTACGCGGCTCGCAGTGCGGGGGCAGTGACGAGGGACCGTACGGCGTCCTGCACGGCGTCGGCGTCGCGCGGCGGAACGAGGAGCCCGGTGCGGCCGTGGTCGACCAGGTCCAGGGGGCCGCCCGCCGCGGGTGCGACCACGGGCACGCCGCTGGCCATGGCCTCCTGCACGGACTGGCAGAACGTCTCGTACGGGCCGGTGTGGGCGAACACGTCGAGCGAGGCGAAGATCCGGGCGAGGTCGTCCCCGCCGCGGCGGCCCAGGAAGACCGCACCGGGCAGCGCCTCGACGAGCGCCGGCCCGCTCGGCCCGTCACCGACGATCACGAGCTTCACGCCGGGCATGGCGGACACGCCGGAGAGCAGTTCGATGTGCTTCTCCGGGGCGAGTCGTCCGACATAGCCGACGATCACCTCGCCGTTCGGGGCGAGGTCCCGGCGCAGCGCCTCGTCGCGCAGCTCCGGGCGGAAGCGGGCGGTGTCGACGCCGCGCCGCCACAGGTGCACCCGGGGCACTCCGTGGGTCTCCAGGTCCTTCAGGGACGCGGTGGAGGGGGCGAGCGTGCGGTCGGCGGCGGAGTGGACGGAGCGTATGCGGCGCCAGGCCGCGGCCTCTCCGGCGCCCATGTAGGTGCGGGCGTATGCGGCCAGGTCGGTCTGGTAGACGGCCACGGTGGGGACGCCGAGCCGGGCGGCGGCGGCCATGCCGCGGACGCCGAGGACGAAGGGGCCGGCCAGGTGCACGATGTCGGCGCGGTGCTCGGTGACCGCCGCGGCGAGGCGCCGGCTGGGGAGGGCGACGCGGACCTGGGGGTAGCCCGGGAGCGGGAGGGAGGGGACATGGACGACCGGGCACGGCGCCGGCACGCCGAGCTTGTTCCCGGGCGCGGGGGCGGGTGCGACGACGAGGGGGGCGTGGCCGCGTTCGACGAGGTGTCGGGCGGTCTGGAACGCGCAGTGGGCCACGCCGTTCACATCGGGGGGAAAGGATTCGGTCACGATGACGACACGCATACCGGTGTTGTCGCCGTGCCGGACGTGGCCGCGTCAACGTGGATCTTTCCGGACGAGGAACGTCCCATGAGCGTTCCGCGGCGCGCCCGAGCGGGTCAGGGCACGTCCATGCGCGCCTGACCCGCAGATCACCCCGCGTTCACCAGGGGCGGGCCGGGCCCCTCCCGAGGGCCACCTCTGGGCCACGCCCCGCGCGATGGTCAACCGGCGGTCGTGTCGGGTCCGATCCTGCTGCGTACGGCCGTCTGCACCTCGGCCTCCTCGGCCGGATCGGCGGCGAGGCGGCGCAGCCGGTCGACGACCCGTGTGTCGCCGGTAGCGGCGTGCCGGGCGGCGATCTCGCGGGTGGTCTCCTCGCAGTCCCAGAGGCACTCGATCGCGAATCCGGAGGCGAAGGAGGGATCGGTGGCGGCGAGAGCGCGGGCGGTGCGGCCGCGCAGGTGGGAGGAGGCGGTCTCGCGGTAGATGTGGCGCAGGACGGGCGCGGCGCAGGCGATGCCGAGCCGTCCGGTGCCGTCCACGAGGGTCCACAGGGTCGGCGCGTCGGGGCCTTCGCCGCGTACGGCCTCCCGCAGGGCGGCGAGGACCAGGTCCTTGTCCTCGGCTCCCCCTCGGCAGGCGAGCATGCGCCCGGCGGCGGCGCCCAGCGCGTCGGGCCGTCGGGCCCAGCCGCGGGCGCGGTCGACGGCGCCGATACTGCGCATGCGTTCGAAGGCGTCGACGGCGGCCTCGACCACCGTCGGCGACCCGGTGACCACGGCCGCCTCGATCAGGTCGAGGGCGTCCGGGTCGTTGCTGTCGGCCAGGTAGCGCAGTGCGGTGCAGCGGGCTCCGTCGGTGCCGTCCTTGGCGGCTGCGACGATCTCGGGCCGGTCCTCGGGCCCCGCGACCGCGGTGAGGCACCGGGCGGCGGGCACATGGAGCGCGGCACCGCGCTCCAGGCCCTGCTGAGCCCACTCGAAGACCGCTTGGACGCTCCACCCCGGCCGTGGCCCGGTCGGTCGCATCTGTCGCTGCCAGCGGTCGAAACAGCCGGCCTCCTGAGCGGCACGCACGCGCGTGGCGATCGATTCGCGCGGATCCTCGGCCCACAGCCGCCACGGCCGTGGCTCAAAAGCATCGCGTACGTGGGCGGCCAGCTCGGCCTCGCCCTCGGGATCGGCCGGGAAACGCGCCAGGACGGGCGCGGCGAGGGCACGCAGGCCCGCGTCGTCGTCCCGGAGCGCCAGCTCGTCCAGGGCCCAGGCCCAGTTGGAGCCGGTGGCGGCGTACCTGCGCAGCAGTTCGAGGGCGTCCCGCCTGCCGTAGGAGGCGAGGTGGCCCAGGACGGCGAGGGCCAGCCCGGTGCGTGACTCCTCGGTGTCGAGGACGTCCTCGACGTCGAAGAGGTGGGCCTCGATCTCGTCCAGTTCGCCGTTCAGGTCGAGGTAGAGGCGGGCGTAGTACAGGGAGCGGTTCTCCACCTGCCAGTCGTGGCGGGGGTCCCGCAGCACACAGTGGTTCAGGGCCGCGAGCGCCTCGGCGCGCGGGGCGGTGAGCGCGTGCAGTGTGCCGTCGCCGCGACCCCGCTGGAGCAGGCCGAGCAGCGTACCGCTGGGCGCTATGACCGGTTCGAACATGGGAAACAGCCTCACATCAAGCGTCGACGCAACCGGGATCTTGCTTTACCTGGCCGCGTGACAACACGTCGGGGCGCCCGCCGTTTCCTGCTTGCTGTAGACCATCTTCCTCTGCCTCTCGTCGGTGGCCCATGCGGGCCGCATCACGGCCCGCGCGGTGCGGCAACACCTGCCCAGCCATCGCGTCCGTGAATCACGAGGTCATGATGACTCGGCACTTCCATCTGCCGCGACCGAAATTTCGGCGGCCCTGTACCGCCTCCCCCGTTTTCAGTGTTCTTGCTGGTCAGATCGGTCGGATCAGTGTGCGCCGAACAGTTCGAGCAGGTCCGCCTTACCGAACATGCGTGCGGTGTCGACGGCCGACGGGGTACCCGCGGCCGGATCGGCGCCGCTGTCCAGAAGGGCCTTGATCACTTCCGCCTCTCCCTTGAAGACGGCACCGGCGAGGGGCGTCTGACCACGGTCGTTGACGCGATCGGCCTCGGCGCCCCGGTCGAGCAGGGCGCGCACGGCGTCGGCATGGCCGTGGTACGCGGCGAGCATCACCAGCGAGTCGCCGCGGTCATTGGTGAGGTTGGCCGGTACGCCCGCGTCGACGTACGCCACGAGTTCCTCGGTCCGGCCCCGCCGGGCCAGGTCGAAGATCTTGGTCGCCAGCTCCACGACCTCGGGGTCGGGGGCTTCGGTCATGGGCCGGACCGCCTCTCACTACACATACGGGGACTGCTGGGGACTGCTGGGCACTACTGGTACTGCAGGTACTACCGGTGCCACTGGTACTGCCGGGCACTACGGGGAGCATGGTACGACCGGCAAGCGATGCTCGGCCGTACGAGTGATTCGCCAGGGTACTGGCTCGCGCGGCACATGACCCGCCGCGTACGAGGCAAAGATCATCGCAGACGCGGTCGGACGCAGGACCCAAGCTCATCCGCCCCAGGACACTCCGCCACCCGGAGGAAATCCGCCGGATTTCACCCAGTTGCACCTTTTATCGTATAGATACATCCTGTGAGCCTGGAAGTACTCATGGTGACTGTCCCCACCCAACCAGGAGCACTCACATGATCCTCTCCATCTCAGGCGTCGTCCTGCTCGGCATCGTCGTCTTCATCTTCTTCCGCAAGGACGGACTGAAGGCGTCACACGCCCTGATCTCGGCCCTGTTCGGCTTCTACCTGGCGAGCACGGCGATCGCCCCCAGCATCAAGGCCGGTGGCGAGAGCCTGGCGAGCCTCCTCGGCGGCATCCAGTTCTGACGCCGCACCTCCCGCCCGTACGCACCTGTAGGAGACAGCAGTGGCCCGCCGCCCCCTCCCCCGCATCCTGAGCACAGGCACCGAGCAGCTCGCCCGGAGCCGGGAGCTGGCCCGGACGCAGTTCGCCCGAAGCCGAGAGCTGGCCCGGACGGCGACCGACAGTGCCTCTGACGTCCTCCACCCGTTGATCACGATCACCCGGGGCTTGCGCCGGCTGGCCGCGGCCGGACGGCGCAAGTGGGCCGACACCCCCAAGGACCGGCGCGGGCCACTGCTGTTCATGGTGGCCTCGGTGATCCTGGTCGTGGCACTCGTGCCGTACGGTCCGCTGCTCGCCGTCATCACACTGATGGCGGCGGCAGCCTGGCACGGCCGCGACCGCGCCCCGGCGACTCCCGAGGGGCCGGACGAGTCCCAGACGGAGCGGCTGAGATCGCTGTACGAGGCGCTCGTCCCGTACTTCACCGCGGCCGACGACCCGGCACCGATGTACGCCCACGGCGGCGAGTGGGACAAAGCGTTCCCGGAGTACACGTTCGACACCACTGGACGCGTCAGCGCCCTCGTGGTCCGCTACCCGGCCTACTTCACCGACGCCGAGCCCCAGGCACGCGCCCGGATCGAGCACCTGCTGGCCGCGAAGTCGGGCCGTGGCCGGGAGTACCACTTCGCCTGGGACGAGGAGGGCAACGAGCTCACGGTCACCGCCCTCGCGCCCCTGCCCACCGACATCGCCGCCCAGCGCTTCGTCACCACCCCCGGCGAGACGGTCCTGGGCTTCACCGACCCCACCCAGGTCCACCGCACGCTCCCCCTCACCCACGGCGAGGAGCAACTGGACGTCCCACCGGTCGTCTGGCGCACCGGCGTGCGCTCCACCGAACCCCACCTGCTGGTCATGGGCCAGCCCGGCAGCGGCACCTCGACCCTGCTGCGCTCCGTCGCCCTGCAGGCCCTGCAGTACGGCGACGTCGTCATCGTCGAGGGCGGCAGCACCGGCGAGTACGCCTGCCTCATCGGGCGCGACGGCGTCCTCGCGGTCGAGTGCGGACTGGCCGGGGCGCTGGCCAGCCTGGAATGGGCGGCGACGGAGACCGAGCGGCGCCTGATCGCCATCAACCGGGCACGTCAGGCCGGCAACCCTCCACCCGACGACACCAGGCGCCCGCTGTGGATCCTGCTGGACCGCCCGACCGCCTTCTCCCACCTCGCCGCCGCGGACCACCGCAAGGACCCCCAGTCACTGCTCCAGGTACCGCTGCGGCACGGCCGCGCCGCCGGCGTCACGGTCGTGGTTGCCGACCAGTGGGACGCCATGGACGCGCTGAGCGACGCCGTACGCCAGCACACACGCGCGCGTGTCGTGCTCGGTCCCGCGACGAAGGAGCAACTGGAGGCGGCTCTGGGCGCTCTGCCGCACACCACCCCGGTCGCCGAGGTCCCACCCGGTCGCGGCTACGCCCGCCTGGGCACGGGCCCGGTTCATCGCCTCCAGGTCCCGGCGACCCCCGACCCTTACGACGACGCGACGAGCGACGCGCACCGCCAGGCGGTCCTCGACCTGCTGCCGCCCCGGACGACGCCGCCGGAGGCGGAGGAACTGCCTCGGCCGGTCCTGGAGAAGACGGAACAGGAGCCGGTACCGGCGGAGGCAGTGGCGGCCGAGACGTCGTAGGCGCCGGAACCGGGCGGGCCGGGCGCGGTCGCGCACCCGGCCACCCGCCGGAAGCCACCTCCCGCCGCCCGTACCGGGAACCACTCCGCGTGCTCCGCGCCCGTCACGCCACGAACGGCCGCGCCGAGTCGCTCCCGCCGCTCACGCCGTTCTCCACCAACCGCACGGCCGCAGCCAGCCGCACCGCGGCCTCCTCGGCCACCGCGCCGCCCACGGTGAACGGCAACCGCACATACCCCTCGAACGCCCCGTCCACCCCGAACCGGGGCCCGGACGGCACCCGCACCCCCACCCGCTCGCCCGCCTCCGCGATCCGCGATCCCGACAGCCCCCCTGTCCGCACCCACAGGGTGAGGCCGCCCCCCGGCACCTCGAACTCCCACTCGGGCAGCTCCCGTCGCACGGCGTCGACGAGGGCGTCCCGGTTCTCCCGGGCCTGCGCGCGCCGCACGTCCACCGCCTGCTCCCAACCCCGGGTGCTGAACAGCCAGTTCACGGCCAGCTGCTCCAGCACGGGCGTCCCGAGGTCGGCGTACGCGCGCGCGGCCACGAGGCTGCGGATGACGTCGGGAGCCGCGCGCACCCAACCGATCCGCATCCCCGCCCAGAACGCCTTGCTGGCCGAACCGACCGTGATGACGGTCGACCCGGCGGGGTCGAAGGCACACACCGGGCGCGGCATCGCGACGTCCGGGTCCAGCCACAGCTCGCTCATGGTCTCGTCGGCGACGAGCACGGTCCCCGCCGACCTCGCCGCGTCCACCAGCCGCCGCCGTTGGTCGTCGTCGGCCAGTGCCCCGGTGGGGTTGTGGAAGTCGGCGACGACGTAGGCGATCCGCGGCGCGGCGTCGCGCAGCACCTGCCGCCAGCGGTCCATGTCCCATCCCGCCAGCCCTTCCGCCATGGCGACGGGCACGAGGCGGGCGCCCGCCTCGCGCATCAGCTGGAGGATGTTGGCGTACGACGGAGACTCGACCGCGACGCGCTCACCGCGGCCCGCGAAGAGATGGCAGATCGCGTCGATCGCGCCCATCGCCCCGGTGGTCACCATGATCTGCTCGGGCATGGTCGGGATCCCGCGCGATGTGTACCGCTCGGCGATCATCGCGCGCAGGGCGGGCAGCCCCGCGGGGTAGTCGCCGTGCGTGTGGGCGTACGGAGGCAGTTCCTCCAGGGCACCCTGCACGGCACGGGTCAGCCACGGTTCGGGCGCGGTCAGGGCCGCGCAGCCCAGGTCGATCATCGAGCCGAGGGCCTCGGGCGGCAGGGGTTCCAGCCCTCGCGCGGGCAGCGGGTTACCGGCCGGTACAGCAGTCCAGCTGCCGGCCCCGCGCCGCGACTCCAGGAACCCCTCGGCGCGCAGCGCCTCGTACGCCGCGGCCACGGTGGTACGGCTCACCGAGAGCGCGAGGGCCAGCTCCCGCTCGGCCGGGAGCCGTGCGGCGACCGGGACCCGGCCTTCCAGGACGAGCAGCCGGACGCCGTCCGCCAGGGCCCGGTACGCGGGCGGCCGCTTGCTGCCGGGGCCGGCGGGACGGTCCTGCTGGGAGGTGAGGAGCCGGGCGAGCTGGGCGGCACCCACCGCCGAGGTCCACTGCGCCATGATTTCCAGTCCACCTTCCCTGAATTGGCCATGGAGGACGCCGCCTCTCAAGCCACAGGGTGTCATGCATCAGGCCACTACCACCACAGGGGGGCACGTCTTGTCCACGCGAGGGCACCTCATCCGCCGGCTGTCGCAGCTGTACGCCGGGCTCGCGCTCTACGGCGCGAGCTCGGCGCTCCTCGTCGAGGCGGGCCTGGGCCTGGAACCCTGGGGAGTGCTGCACCAGGGCCTCGCCGAACGCACCGGCCTGACGATCGGCGTCGTCTCGATCGCCGTGGGAGCCGTGGTCCTGCTGCTGTGGATCCCCCTGCGACAGCGCCCGGGCCTCGGCACCGTCTCCAACGTCTTCGTGGTGGGCATCGCCATGGACGGCACCCTCGCCCTGGTTCCCGACGCGCACGCCCTGGCCGTACGGATCCCCCTCCTGCTCGCCGGCATCGTGCTCAACGGCGCTGCCACCGGCCTCTACATAGCCGCCCGCTTCGGCCCCGGCCCCCGCGACGGCCTGATGACCGGCCTGCACCGGCGCACCGGCCGCTCGATCCGCCTGATGCGCACGGCCGTCGAGATCGCGGTCGTGGCGACCGGCTTCGCCCTGGGCGGCACAGTGGGCGCCGGCACCGTCCTCTACGCCCTGTCGATCGGTCCGCTCGCCCAGCTCTTCCTGCGCGTGTTCGCCGTCCCCTCGGCATCGGACAGCGGCACGGTCGTTGCCGGTGGGCAACCCCGACGGGCGATACTGCGTTCGTGAGCACCACGCGGATACGCCACCCCTACCTCGACCACCCCGGTCCGATCCCGTTCGCCCACCGGGGCGGGGCGGCGGACGGCCTGGAGAACACCGTGCTGCAGTTCCGGCGCGCGGTGGAGCTGGGCTACCGGTACATCGAGACCGATGTCCACACCACACGCGACGGCAGGCTCGTCGCCTTCCACGACGCGACGCTGGACCGGGTGACGGACGGGGCAGGCCGGATCTCGGACCTGCCCTGGGACGACGTACGGCACGCGCGCGTGGCGGGCAAGGAGCCGGTGCCCCTCTTCGAAGAGCTCCTGGAGACCTTTCCCGAGGTGCGCTGGAACGTCGACCTCAAGGCGGAGCCGGCGCTCCACCCCTTCCTGGAGCTGATCGAACGCACAGGTGCCTGGGACCGCGTCTGCGTCGGCTCCTTCTCGGAGGCTCGGGTCGTACGCGCCCAGCGCCTGGCCGGCCCGCGCCTGGCGACGTCCTACGGCACCCGGGGCGTGCTCAATCTGCGGTTGCGCTCATGGGGGGTGCCGGCCGCGCTGCGCCGCTCGGCGGTCGCCGCCCAGGTACCGGAGGCACAGTCCGGTGTCCATGTGGTGGACCACCGCTTCGTACGGGCAGCCCACGCGTGTGGGCTGCAGGTCCACGTGTGGACGATCAACGAGCCCGCGTCGATGCACCGGCTTCTGGACCTGGGAGTCGATGGCATCATGACCGATCACATCGACACACTGCGCAAGGTCATGGAGGACCGGGGCGTCTGGGTCTGACCCCGTCCCGGCTCCGCCCACGCGCGGGATCTCCACGGGGAAGCGAGGGCGCGGGTGGGCACCGGTACCGTGCGGACGGACGCGGCCGACGAGGCCGCCGGGCGGCGGCGCGAGCAGCGCGGCTGGTACTTCTACGACTGGGCGTGCTCCGTCTACTCGACGAGCGTGCTCACCGTGTTCTTGGGCCCCTATCTGACGTCGGTCGCCGAGGCGGCGGCGGACTCCGAGGGGTTCGTCCATCCCCTGGGCGTCCCGGTCCGCGCGGGATCCTTCTTCGCGTACTCGGTGTCCCTGTCGGTGATCGTGGCCGTCCTGGTGATGCCGCTGGTCGGCGCCGCCGCCGACCGCACCGGCCGCAAGAAGCCCCTGCTCGCGACGGCCGCCTACGTGGGGGCCACGGCGACCACCGCCATGTTCTTCCTCGGCGGCGACCGCTATCTGCTCGGCGGCGTCCTGCTGATCGTCGCGAACGCCGCGCAGTCGGTCGCGATGATGCTGTACAACTCCTACCTCCCCCAGATCGCCCCGCCCGAGGATCGGGACGCGGTCTCCTCCCGGGGCTGGGCCTTCGGCTACGCGTCGGGCTCGCTGATGCTGATCGTGAACCTGACCCTGTACCTGGCGCACGACTCCTTCGGGGTCTCCGAGAGCACGGCCGTACGGATCTGCCTGGCATCGGCCGGCCTGTGGTGGGGCGCCTTCGCCGTCATCCCGCTGCGACGGCTGCGCGACCGCCGGTCGGCGTACGCCGCGACCGGGACGGACGGTACGAGCGGCGAGGGGGCCGGCGCGCCGACCTCATCCGGCTTCCGGCAGCTCGCGGCGACCCTCCGCGACATGCGCCGCCATCCGCTGACCCTCGCCTTCCTCCTCGCCTACCTGATCTACAACGACGGCATCCAGACCGTGATCTCCCAGGCGTCGATCTACGGCTCGAAGGAACTGGGCCTCGGGCAGTCCACGCTCATCGGGGCCGTACTGCTGGTCCAGGTGCTGGCCGTGGCGGGGGCGCTCGCGATGGGCCGGCTGGCCCGCGTGTACGGCGCGAAGCGGACGATCCTCGGCTCACTGGTGGCGTGGACGCTGACGCTGACGGCCGGGTACTTCCTGCCCGCCGGGGCACCGGTGTGGTTCTTCGTGCTGGCGGCCGGCATCGGCCTCGTCCTCGGCGGCAGCCAGGCCCTGTCCCGCTCGCTGTTCTCCCATCTCGTCCCGCCCGGGAAGGAGGCCGAGTACTTCTCGGCCTACGAGATGAGCGACCGCGGCATGAGCTGGCTGGGCCCGCTGCTGTTCGGGCTGACCTACCAGCTGACCGGAAGTTATCGGGACGCGATCATCTCCCTCGTGGCCTTCTTCGTCATCGGATTCGCCCTGCTCGCGAGGGTTCCGGTGCGGCGGGCCATCAGCGACGCGGGCAATCGGGTTCCGACCACGATTTAGCGTTCGGAGTGAAAGGGCGGTAGTGTACGCGTTTGGCCTGCCAGGCGTACCGTTACTGCGCGTCAAAGATGCCGAAACGCTGTGTCACATCTGCGAGCAGATGTGACAAACCGGGCGCCGGTGGGTACGACATTGGTCAGCAAGGCTGCGGCTACGACGGCGACGCACGACCCGGAACGTGACTCGGAACGGGAATCTTTACCGCCGACCGGACGTTGACCGGATGACGACGACAGCGACACCTGTCCTGTGGGCGACAAGCCCGGGAGGCACGATTCATGAGTGAGCGAGCTCTTCGCGGCACGCGCCTCGTGGTGACCAGCTACGAGACGGACCGCGGCATCGACCTGGCCCCGCGCCAGGCCGTGGAGTACGCATGCGAGAAGGGGCACCGGTTCGAGATGCCCTTCTCGGTAGAGGCGGAGATCCCGCCGGAGTGGGAGTGCAAGGTCTGCGGGGCCCAGGCACTCCTCGTGGATGGCGACGGCCCTGAGGAGAAGAAGGCCAAGCCCGCGCGTACGCATTGGGACATGCTGATGGAGCGGCGCACCCGCGAGGAACTCGAAGAGGTCCTTGAGGAGCGTCTTGCCGTTCTGCGTTCCGGGGCGATGAACATTGCTGTTCATCCCCGGGACAGCCGCAAGTCCGCGTAGCGGGTAACCCGGAACAGACATACGCCCGACACCGCAGGTGCCGTACATGAGAGTGACGTACGGCACCTGCGGTGTCGTGCGTTGCCCGGAACCGGACCGCGGCCGGGACCTTCGCGGAACGCGGAAGAAGGAACGGGAACGCGGAAGAAGGAACGGGGAAGAAGGATCGACCGGCGCGGCAGAAGGATCAGCCGGTGAGCGGAGGCCTCGGCTCCTGGGGGATGTCCCGCGGCTCGTCCTTGATGACCTCGCCCTGCACGACCTTGCCGTCGGGGTGGTGGATGCGGGCCTGCTGGAAGGCGTCACCGAACGAACCGGGGGTCGCCTCGCGCAGCTTCCGCTCGAACGTCCGCTCCGCACGGCGGCTGAGCGCCTTCTGCACCGGTGGGATCAGCAGGACCAGGCCCAGCGCGTCCGAGACCAGACCGGGCAGCATGATCAGCAGGCCGCCCAGCATCATCAGGCCGTTGCCACCGCCGCGCTTGGGAGTGCCGCCGCGCTGCAGCGCCTCGTTCAGGGCCTCGAAGGCGCGTCGGCCCGCTCGCTTGATCACCACCGAGCCGAGCACGATGCCCCCGACCAGCAGCAGGAACACCGCGAGCCCGCCGGCCGCGTCCGCGACCACGGTCAGCAGCCAGATCTCCAGCACCAGCCACGCGGCGATCCCCAGCGGCAGGAAGGTACGCAGGCGGGAGCGCCGGGGCCGGGCGGGGTAGGTCGGGGTCGGTGCGCCAGTCGTCATGCGTCCAGTGTGCCTGGGCGCTGCTCAGAGCGGTATAAGGGGCCGCCGGCGCAGGGGTGGTGAGGCGACGGCGGCGCCCGCGGATCGCTGCCCTACGACGGCGGCTGCTGCGACGGCCGCGTCGACGGCTTGGGGCGGCTCAGCAGCTTGCCCACCCTCTCCTGCGCCCCCCATGACGTGACCCGCCACAGCGCCTCGACCAGGATGTCCCGGCTCATCTTCGAGTCCCCGAGCTCCCGCTCGACGAAGGTGATCGGCACCTCGACGACATGGAAGCCGGCCTTGACCGCGCGGCGGGCGAGGTCGACCTGGAAGCAGTAGCCCTGCGAGGCGACGTCGTCGAGGCCGAGCCCTTCGAGGGTCTCGCGGCGGAAGGCACGGTAGCCGCCGGTGATGTCGCGCAGGGGGAGGTCGAGGGCGAGCCGGGAGTAGAGGCTGCCGCCGCGGGAGATGAATTCCCGGGACCTCGGCCAGTTCACGACCCGGCCGCCCGGTACCCAGCGCGAGCCGAGGACCAGGTCGGCGCCCTTGAGCGCGGTCAGCAGACGGGGCAGTTCCTCGGGCTGGTGCGAGCCGTCGGCGTCCATCTCGATCAGGACGCCGTAGCCGTGCTCCATCCCCCAGCGGAAGCCCGCGAGGTAGGCGGCGCCGAGGCCCTCCTTGCCCTTGCGGTGCAGAACCTGGACGTGGTCGTCCTCGACGGCGAGTTCGTCGGCGAGCTTGCCGGTGCCGTCGGGGCTGTTGTCGTCGGCCACGAGCACGTGCGCGTCAGGGACCGCCTTGCGGACCCGGCCGACGATGCTCTTGATGTTCTCCGCCTCGTTGTAGGTCGGGATGATCACCAACGCCGTGCCGAGCGGCCCGAACTGTCTCCCCCGGTCCTGTGCCGCGAGGGTCCCGTCGCCGTCGTTCACTGCTGCCCCTTCATGTCCGTACGCAGACGTCCACCATAGTGGGCGCGGCCTGCGCCGACGTGATCGCGCGCGCGTATGGCGGTGTCGATTCCACGGGAGCGGGGCGAGGCGGGGCGTTCCGGGGCGGTGCGCCGGGTTCGCGACCGCTGCGGATGGGGGCCCGGCGCCCTTCGGGCCGACCTGGGACCCGCTGGCTGCGGGTCGACCTGAAGCCGTTGTCTACTGAGCGCCCGGGCCCCACCCGGGTCACACCTCCCCGACCGGCCGGAACGTTCCGTCGTCGCCGCGCCGGCGCTGAGCCTGGCTCCCAGTGGCGGTGCCCCGGTGCGGCACACCGTCCCTGACCCAGCGGCGTTGCGGCGGGTTCCCGGAAGTTCCGCGGTTGCCCGGTCGGGCGTCCGGTGGTGGACCCGGCCGAACCTACCGGCCCCGGACCTCCGCCTGTCAACAGCCCTCTGAACTGCTCGTTTTCGGTCAATTCCCTGGTCAGAGCGGAGGATGCGCAGGTCGCGCGCCGGGGTGGCGCGCGGCGTTCGGGTCAGCGCCACCCCGGGAGATCACTCGCCCGGCCGTACGAAGACCGTTCGTCCGCCCACCACCGTGCGCAGACAGACCGGGAGGTCGCGTCCCGGGGTCAGGTCGGGCAGGCCGGGCGTGCCGGAACGGGGGTCGGTGGACCAGCGCGCGACCCGGTCGTCGGGAGCCTGGACGACCAGTTCCTCGGTGCGCCACACGGCGTAGTCGGCGGGCGCGCCGGGCACCAGGACGCCCGCGTCGTCCCGTCCGATCGCCCGCCAGCCGCCCCGCGTGTGCGCCGTGAACGCGGCACGCACCGAGACCCGGTGCCCGGGCGTGCGGTGGAAGGCCGCCGCGCGGACCGTGCCCCAGGGGTCGAGCGGCGTGACCGGGCTGTCGGAGCCGAAGGCGAGCGGGACACCGGCCCGCAGCAGGGCCGCGAAGGGGTTCAGGGTGCGGGCCCGTTCGATGCCGAGACGCTGGGCGTACATGCCGTCCTCGCCGCCCCACAGCGCGTCGAAGGCGGGCTGGACCGAGGCTGTCAGGCCGAGCTCGGCGAAGGCCGCGACGGTCTCGGAGGTGAGCATCTCCGCATGCTCGACCCGGTGTCGGGCGGCTCGGACGCGAGCGAGGCCCAGCTTGTCGGCGGCGGCCCGTACGCCCTCCACGACGGCCGTCACGGCGGCGTCGCCGATCGCGTGGAAGCCCGCCTGGAGGCCGGCCTCGGTGCAGGCGACGACATGGGCGGCTACGGCGGGTGCGTCCAGGTAGGCGGTGCCGGTGTGTTCGGCGTCGGCGTACGGCTGGTGCAGGCAGGCGGTGTGCGAGCCGAGGGCGCCGTCGACGAAGAGGTCGCCGGCCGCGCCGATCGCCCCCAGCTCGCGCGCCTTGCGTACGTCCTGCTCGGCCCAGTAGCCGACGACCCGCGGGCCGGGCTCCTCACCTGCCAGCCGCAGCAGCGCCGTGAAGTCGTCCTCGGAGGAGATGTCGGGTCCCGCGCACTCGTGGACGGTGCCGATACCGAGGGACGCGGCATGGGTGCGGGCGGCGCGCTGGGCCTCGGCACGCTGGGCGGCGGTGATCGCGGCCAGCGCGGTGGCGCGTACGGCGTGGTGCGCGTCGGCGACGAGCGGGGCGTCGGCCGCGCCCGGGTGGCCGGGGGTCAGGTCCAGCAGGGCTGTGGTGACGACCGCCGAGTGGACGTCGATGCGGGAGAGGTAGAGCGGGCGGCCACCGGCGGCTTCGTCGAGCTCGGTCCGTGTCGGCGGGCGCCCGCCGGGCCAGCGGGAGGCGTCCCAGCCGTGGCCGAGCAGGACACGGTCGTGGGGGCGGGAGGCGGCGAAGGCCCGTACCCGGGCGAGGGCGTCCTCCAGGGAGGCCGCGCCGGACAGGTCGAGGCCGGTCAGGGCGAGCCCGGTCGCGGTGGTGTGCACATGGGCGTCGGTGAACGCGGGGGTGACGAGGGCGCCCTCCAGGTCGACCACCTCGTCCACCCCGTCCGCGAAGGCGTCCGCGGCCCCTTCCGAGCCGACCCAGGCGACCTGCCCCCGCTCCACGACCATCGCGGTGGCGAAGGGATCGGCAGGGCTGTGCACCTCTCCGCGGCGGAGCAGGACGGTCTTCGGCGGGGCACTGGACTCACTCATGCGAAACAGTCTCGCCCCTCACCGGGGACCGCTCCGGACGGGGGTCGCCTCGGACGCCGCGGCAGGGGCGCGGGCCGTGCCGGTGTGCGGCCTCGCCGGGCGGACGGGCCCCGTGCCGCCCGACCGTCGGTGAACAGCGCGGGGGCGGGTCCGTGGTCGGTCAGATGCGCGGCGGCCGGGCCTCATAGGGCGTGGACAGCACCACTGTGGTCCGCGTGGACACCCCCGCCAGCGACCGGAGCCGGGCGAGTAGTTCCTCCAGCTCGTGCGGGGTGGACACCCGCACCTTGAGAATGTAGTTCTCGTCGCCCGCGACACTGTGGCAGGCCTCGATCTCGGGCACCCCGGCCAGCCGGTCCGCGATGTCGTCAGGGGCGCTGGGATCGAACGGCTTCACCGAGATGAACGCGGTCATGGGCAACCCCACGGCCTCGGGGTCCACCACCGCGGCATAGCCGCGAATGACGCCACGCTGCTCCAGCCGCCGCACCCGCTGGTGCACGGCCGAGGTGGACAGGCCCGTGGCCTTGCCCAGGTCGGTGTAGCTCATCCGCCCGTCCTTGACGAGCAGCTGCACGATCTGTCGATCCAGCTCCTCCATGGCGCAAGAACCTACAGTGCCGCTGATCTCCTGGGATACCTGAGCAGACCAGGTCATGGCCGGTTTGTGATGTGGATGTCAGGCGGCTGTGAGCCGGCCGGGGGACAAACCGGCCGCCTTGGGCACCTGCGAACGGCATGTGACGAACGCCACAGCCCTCGAACAGGCTCCGTGATGGTCTCGCGATTACCGCCGAGAGCGGACGGGAAGTGCTTGCTGTGGTCGAGGCCGCAGCGCCTTCACGGCCCAGCCCGAGGGGGAGAACCAATGCAGAGTCTTAAGCGTCCTGGTCGTACCGCACCCAAGCGCCTCCAGCCGGTCGCCGAGCCCGAGCCGGAGGGCGTCGAACCCGACGCCTACGAGGACGAGTTCGACACCTACGACACCTTCGAGATGTACCGGGTGATCTGCCCGGACTGCGCGCAGCCCATCGCGCTGCTGGCGGACGAGGAGGTCCTGCCGGAGCACGCGCTGTGCGCCTCGCCGTGGAACCCGTTCGGCCTCACGGTGTGCGCCGGTACGGGCCGTCGGGCCGCCGAGGCCCGCTCCGCGGACGAGTCCCTGGAGCCTCAGGAGCAGGACACCGCCCTTCTGTTGACGCTCCCTCAGGGGCTCGACTGGCGGACCCAGCCCTTCTCGCACGTCGGCGGCCCGGGTTCGCGCCCGATGAGGGTCCCGGTGCTGCGGCGCCAGGCCGCCTGAGCGCGTTGCCGGGCAGCACGGCACCTCGTTCGCGTTTCGCTCAGTCCCCGTAGCCGCCCTGCACCATGGCCCGCAGGCTGCCGTGGTGCAGGATCAACATGCCCGGGTCCGCCGGGACGTCGACTTCGCCGAAGTGGGCCTGGCGGTGGGCGATACGAAGCATGACGACGCCATGCTTCGAAGCGGCGTACACGCGTGGACGTCCCTGTCTCGCGGAGCTGCTCCAACCGCTCGAACGCCGCCTCGAAGCTCGGTGCGCGGGGGAGCCCGTCGACCACCCCTGCGTGGTACGCGCTGAGCTGCGTCGTGGCCCGACGCAGCGCGCCCCCTTCGCCCCGAAGCGTGCGGAACTTGGCCTTCCGCGCCGGGACTTGGCCGTACAGCCGGGCCGGCAGCCGATCATCACCGCTTCGAGGTGCTCGCGTTCGGCGTCGGTCGCCGCGTGCGGCCAGTCGGCCGCGCACCCCCGAGCGGGAGCGCGGCGCGCTGCGCCTGCCGGCGTCGCGGGACTCAGCAGGCGTTCGCCATCGGCCAGGGCAAACCTCCCTGGAGGCAAGCCGGCTGACGGCACGTCAGGCAGGGCGCATGGGCCAGAGTTGTAACCGGACGCGCCGCGAACTCACGCCCTATTACCACCGACGTGACTTGTCCCCCCGCCTCCGCGTTGCCCTGGTATGCCCCCCACTTTTTCAGCGACCGGACCGCAGCGCCGCATCTTCGTCCCACGGCCCGCGGGAACGCTTCCGCCGGCTCCGCCCCAGCACCCGGATCCGCCCATCTACCGCGAGCTGATGCGCACGTGGGCCGACCGCGGCCGCACCTTGCCCGGGCGCCACGACCCGGAGTGGATCCGGCTCGCGGCGCCGCAGGTCAAGCGGGGGCAGTTCAGCGTCCCTCGGGACCTGCTAGGTGACGGGCGATGACCATCCGCTGAATCTGGTTCGTGCCCTCGACGATCTGGAGCACCTTGGCCTCGCGCATGTACCGCTCGGCCGGGAAGTCCGCGGTGTAGCCGTATCCGCCGAGCACCTGGACGGCGTCGGTGGTGACGCGCATCGCCGTGTCGGTGCAGTGCAGCTTGGCCATGGCCGCCTGCTTGGCGAACGGGCGGCCCGCGTCGCGCAGCCGCGCCGCCGCCAGGTACAGGGCGCGGCCCGCCTCGATCTGGGTCGCCATGTCGGCGAGCATGAAACGCAGGCCCTGGAAGTCGGCGATCGGCTTGCCGAACTGCCGTCGCTCGGTCGCGTACGCCACGGCCTCGTCCAGCGCCGCCTGCGCCACGCCGATCGCGCAGGCCGCGATGCCGAGCCGTCCGGAGTCGAGCGCGGACAGCGCGATCGCGAAGCCCTGGCCCTCCTCACCGAGGCGCCGCTCGTCGCCGACCCGGACGCCGTCGAAGTGGACCTGGGCGGTGGGCGAGCCCTTCATCCCCATCTTCTTCTCGGGTGCCGCGGCGCTCAGGCCGTCCGCGTCACCGGGCACGAGGAACGCGCTGATCCCCCGCGGCCCTTCCGCGCCGGTGCGCGCCATGACCGTGTAGAAGTCGGCGATTCCGCCGTGCGTGATCCAGGCCTTGGTGCCCGTGAGCACCCAGCCGTCGCCGTCCCGCACCGCCTTGGTCCGCAGGGACGCCGCGTCGGAGCCGGACGCCGGCTCGGACAGGCAGTACGCGCCGAGCAGTCCGCCGCCGAGCATCGCGGGCAGATGCTCGACCTGCTGCTGCTTGGTGCCGTAGGCGGCGAGGGCGTAGGAGGCGAGGGTGTGCACGCTGACACCGAGGCCGACGGTCAGACGGACCGCGGCGAGTTCTTCCAGGACCTGGAGGTAGACCTCGTACGGCTGGTCGCCACCGCCGTACTCCGCGTCGTACGGCAGGCCGAGCAGCCCTGATTCGGAGAGCAGGGTGAAGACCTCGCGGGGGAAGCGCCCGGCGTCCTCCTCCTCGGCCGCCTTCGGGGCGATCTCGCGCTGCGCGATGTCGCGGACGAGCGAGATCAGATCCCGGGCCTCGTCCGTGGGCAGTTGACGGTCCACCGGCTGCGGGGCGCGGTCGGGCATGGCGACGATCCTCCCTGTCGGGCACATCGGCGGTCTGCCGCCTTGGGTGGGGCGACTCCGCCGGGTCTCACTGGTGCCGGGCCGATGCTCGCGTTCCCGGGTCTCGGAAGCTGCTGACCAGCGGCTGCGCTGTGAGTATGCCCGATCGGAGGCACCCAGTCACCAGTTAACGACCGCTTACTTCAAGAAGTATCGAGCGACACACGCAGCCATGGAAATTGGTCCGAACCATTGACGTACTGGTCTAGTCCTCCTAGCTTGGCGGGGCGATTCTCATCATCGCGTTCATGCCAATCGGCGCACGTCCCCCTCTCCCCCACGGAGGAGACTCCCCGATGCACACTTCGCACCGCCCACGCACCCGGTTCCGGGCGCTCGTGTCCGCCGTCTGCGCGGCCGTCCTCAGTGCCGGCCTGCTCGCCGGCGCGGGCACCGCCACCGCCGGACCCGCCGTCGGACCCGACGCCTCACCGAGGCTCGCCGCCGGCTCCAAGGTCGTCGGCTACTTCACCGAATGGGGCACCTACGACCGCAAGTACTACGTCAAGAACATCGAGACGTCGGGCTCGGCCGCCAGGCTCACCCACATCAACTACGCCTTCGGCAACGTCACGGGCGGCAGGTGCGCAATGGGCGACTCCTACGCCGCGACCGAGCGGACCTACACCGCGGCGGAGTCCGTGGACGGCGTGGCCGACACCTGGGACCAGCCACTGCGCGGCACCTTCAACCAGTTGCGGGAACTGAAGAAGAAGCACCCCGGCCTCAAGGTCCTGTGGTCCTTCGGCGGCTGGACCTGGTCGAGCGGCTTCGGTGAGGCCGCGCGCAACCCGGCCGCCTTCGCCCAGTCGTGCTACGCCCTGGTCGAGAACTCCAGGTGGGCCGATGTCTTCGACGGCATCGACATCGACTGGGAGTACCCCAACGCCTGCGGCGCCACCTGTGACACCAGCGGGCGGGAGGCCTTCAGGAACCTGATGGCGGCGGTGCGCGCCAAGTTCGGCTCCGGCAATCTGGTCACCGCGGCGATCACGGCCGACGCGACGAGCGGCGGAAAGATCGACGCGGCGAACTACGCGGGCGCGGCGCAGTACGTCGACTGGTACAACCCGATGACGTACGACTTCTTCGGCGCCTGGGACGCGGCCGGCCCGACGGCCCCGCACTCGGCACTGCACTCCTACCCCGGCATCCCGAAGGCCGGCTTCCACAGCTCGGCGACCATCGCCAAGCTCAAGGGCCTCGGCATCCCGGCGAGCAAGCTCCTCCTCGGCATCGGTTTCTACGGCCGCGGCTGGACCGGCGTCACCCAGTCGGCGCCGGGCGGCACGGCGACCGGGCCGGCGAAGGGGACCTACGAGAACGGCATCGAGGACTACAAGGTACTGAAGAGCCGCTGCCCGGCGACCGGCACGGTGGGCGGCACCGCGTACGCCAAGTGCGGAAGCGAGTGGTGGAGTTACGACACCCCCGCGACCATCGCGACCAAGATGACGTACAAGAACCAGCAGGGGCTGGGTGGCACATTCTTCTGGGAGCTGAGCGGGGACACGCCGGGCGGTGAGCTGATCAAGGCGATCAGGTAGCCGGCCCCACGGGGGCATGGGGCGGAGGACCACGAGACCTCCGCCCCTTGGCGCGCCCTGCGGGTCAGTCGCCCCGCCGGGCGGGCTCGGGAGCCTTGTACGCGGGGTCGAGCTCCTCGATGGCGCGCATCGCGCCGCCCAGCGTCCTCACCAGCAGATCGCGCATGGTGTCGCGGGGCAGTTCCGAATGGTCGATCCAGTCGAGGGTGGCGCCCTCCACGCTGCACACCCAGGACAGCAGTCCCATCCGGGCGAGGGGGGCGATGTCGGTGCGGCCGTACGCCCCCTCGGCGATGGTCGCGACGATCGCCTCGCGCACGCCGTCCCGGATGGCGTGCACCTCGGTGTCGAAGCCGACCCCGCCGCTGACGATGGTGCGGTAGGCGGCCTGGTTGTGCTCGGCGTAGCGGAGATAGCTGTCGATGGTGCGGTGGACCCGGTCCACCGGCTGGAGTTCGAGGCCGCTCGCCGCGTAGGTGACCAGGTCGGCGACGGAGTCCTGGATGATCGCCAGGTAGTAGCCGCGCTTGGACTGGAAGTAGTAGTAGATGAGCCCCTTGGCGACATGCGCCTGCCGGGCGATGTCGTCCATGGACAGCGCGTCGTACGACGTGTCGGCGAACAACTTCCGCCCGATGGTGATGAGTTCGGCACGGCGCGCCACCGAACGCTCGGTGCCGCGAGCCCGGGGACGGGACGCGTCACGTTGTTGACTAATATTCAATTTAGACCCTGGATCTCATCGGGCTGCGGGACATCGGCAGTATGGCAGACCTGGGCGACCCGACCGTTCGAGTCTGATCGATTTTGATGGGAGCGCCCCAGCCCGCGGCGGTATATGTCCGCCGATGAGGTCCTGTGTGGGTCAGGTCACAGCAACCCGAGCTGGGTGACGAGCATCGCGACGACCACGACGAGGGTCCAGCCCATGACGTGCTCGACGATCCTGGGGCCGTCGTCCTTGGGGCCGCCGGTGCCGATGCGGACGGTTGTGACTGAGTGCGCGGTCATATGCCCCACCTTGCCATCGGCCGGAGCCTTTGCGGCAGAGACGTTGCTCACAGCAAAGGCCCCGGTCGCCCGGGGCCCTTCCACGCTTCGCGCCCGGCGGCTCAGCGCACGCCCACCGCGGCGAGCGCGCGACGCTGACCGGGCGACGGACACGCCGGGAAGTAGAGGTAGCAGACCCCGCCCGTGCCGGAGACCACCTTGCCGGCGGCGTTGTACCGCTTGGTCCGCAGCCAGATGTTCTCCCATTCGCGACGCTTGTAGACGCGTCGCACCGCCTGGTTGGTCGGCGAGTTCGGGTCGTTGGCGATCACGTCACCCTCGGCGGTGAAGCCGATGACGGTCATCAGATGCCCCGCGGTGCCGTACCCCGCCCCGGTCAGCTCCTCCTTCAGGAAGGACTGGGACGTTATGGCCGGGATGCCGGCGGCGATCAGCGTCTCCAGGTCGGTGAGGGAGCCGAGCCGGGTGACCACACCCTGGAGATCCTCGAAGGTGGCCGCGTAGGCGGCGTTGAACGGCCAGTTGCCGCACCCCTCGTACTGGTAGTCGAAGGTGAAGCGGGCCGCGTGGCAGACCTGCGGGTCGGCGAACGACGGGTCGACCCAGGCGAGCTGCTCGGGGGTGAGCCGGCCACCCCAGTACTCGACGATCATCTGCGAGGAGGTGGGGCTGCACCAGGCCTCGCCGCCGTTGTCGTACTCCGGGTACTGGCCGATGTGGATCTCCTGCGAATAGCGCGGGACGATCAGTTCGTGGGCGAGGCCGGGGGTGGAGGCGGGGACGGTGAAGCGGTCGGGGACGTCGGAGCCCATCGCGCCGACCCGCCACACCTTGGGGGTGAGCCGGGTGCCGGGCTTGCGGTAGAGGGTGAGCCGCAGCCGGTACGAGGACAGGCGCAGTCCCGTGGCCGGGTCGTCGATGGCGAAGGTGTCCGTCCAGATGCTGCTCCTGCCGTCGCTCTGGTCGTCGACGGAGGTGCGCCTGATGTCCTGGTCGCCGGCGGCCCAGCGGCCCATCACGTACCAGGGGGTGGCGGTCCCGTCGGAGTACGTGCCCTGCAGCTCGATCTGCAGCCAGGTCCCGTCGGGAGTGTCGGCGTTCCAGGAGGCGATCACCTCGGTCGCGGGCACGCCGAGCCGGTGGACCGGGGAGGTCCAGGTCGCGTACTCCCAGCGGGCGGTCCGGCCGGTGTGCGGGTCCGTGTAGTCGGTGCTGCCGGCCGGAGCGGCGATCACGAGGCCGGGGCGTGGGCCCGGGACGGGTCGCGTGCCCCGGCCGGTGCCGCAACGCCAGTCGGGGTATGTGGTCCAGGCACGGTTGTCGACGGTAGGGGGCGCCACCCGGGCGGCGTCCACGCCTTCGGTGCCGGTGTCGGCTGCGGCACGGCCCGCGCCGCCGGCGACGGCTGCGGCGACCGCGGCCGCCAGGACGGTTCTGCGGGACGGCTGTTCGGCTCTGCTCATGGGCGAAGACCCCCAGGTGTCCGAGTCGGGCGGGTCCTGTGCACGGCTGTCCGCCAACTATGGCCGCAGGGGGCACGCTCTGCCAGCACTTGGACTCCGGGCGCGCCTACGAATATTGGTATGGACCACTGATGGCAGCCCGCCGCACTGAAGCCTCAACCACCCTGCCTGCGCGGCGAGATGAGCGAACGGGGTCTCGGCGTACGGCACCGCGGGAGGGTGCGGCGCCAGGAAGGCGCGCCGCACCGCGAAGGCGTACGCCACCGCGACGGCGTACGCCGAGACCGGTGCATGACCGTCAGACGACGTCCATGGCCGCGACCTCGTCGGGCCGGCCGTAGCTGACCGGACCGTGGAAGCGGCGGCGGGCGCTGGCGAACCACCACACGGTGGCCACGACCAGGACGACGGCCAGGGCGATCGGAGCGTAGTTGAAGGAGTCGGCGGTGACGGGTGAGGCGTGCGGCAGCATGAACAGGGTGCTGCTGAGCAGGATCCATGTCACCGCGACGACCCCGACCGGCCGGCCCCAGCGGCCCAGGTGCCAGGGCCCTGGCTGGAACTCGTCACCCAGGCGCAGCCTGAGCAGGATCGGGACCGCGTAGGCGAGGAACAGCCCCACGACGTTGACGCTGACGATCGCCGTGAACGCGGTGTGCGACCACCAGCCCGGCAGCACGAGGGTCAGCGAGCAGGCGACCGCCAGCCAGACCGCCTTGACCGGGGTGCGGGTGCGCGGTGAGACCGAGTGCCACCAATGGGAACCGGGCATCGCGCCGTCCCTGGAGAAGGCGAAGATCTGCCGGGTGTTGCTGGTGAGATTGGCGAGGCCGCAGAAGAGCATGGCGCCGATCACGATCAGCAGCAGCGCCTTCGCGGTGCCGAGTCCCAGTCCGTCGATCAGGATCTGCACCGGCGGTGCGTCGGCGCTCGCCACACGGTCGTAGTCACGAATGCTGTAGACCAGTGCGAGCATCAGGACCAGGCCCGTGATCGCCGACCAGCCGATGGCGCGTGTGATCCCTCTCGGCGCGTTCACCGTCGCCCGAACCGTTTCCTCGGACATGTGGAAGCTGCCGTCGAAGCCGGTGAAGGTCCAACTGGTGACGAGCAGGCCCAGCATGCCGCCGTAAAGGGCGCTCGTGAAACCGGTGTTGTTCACGAAATGCGTGGCAAAGGACGCCGACTGATGGTGATCCGGCACGACGATCAACGTGCTCACGATGACCACGAGACCGATCAGCAGCCACCAGACGGAGATCCGGTTGAGTATCGCGACCAGGTGCACCGTGTAGGTGTTGGCCAGCCCTTGGAGCACGATGATCAGGGCCGTGAGCAGCACGGTCCGATGCGGGCTCGGTTCGTACGAGGGCCACTGCAGGGCGAGGAAGGCCTGGAGGAAGGTGGCGGCCGCGTACCCGGTGGCGGCCGTGCCGCCGACCTGGCCCACGAAGTTCAGCCAGCCCGTGTACCAGGACCAGGCGCCCTTGTGCCGTTTGGCGAGCTTTCCGGCGGAGAAATACAGCGCGCCGCTCGTCGGATAGGCCGAGGCGACTTCCGCCATCGATGCCCCCACGAAGAGCACCATGACGGACACACCGATCCAGCCGAAGACGAGAATGCTCGGGCCACCCGCGTTCAGGCCGAACCCGAAGCCCGAGAAGATTCCCGAGATGATGTTGATGATGGTGAACGAGATGGCGAAATTGTCGAACGCCTGAAAGCGCCGCGTGAGTTTTCTCGGATAACCCATCGCATGCAGGGTCGCGTCGTCGTCGAGCAGGATCGGATCCGCTTCCCCACGCGCTCTGCCGCGCGGGGCCGTTATCCGTTCAGACACGGTCGGACCTTTCTCTTGGGTGGGGGGTCGCGGTACGTCAGACGGCCGGCACCGGCAGACCGCAGGCGCGACGCGCCCGGGACAGCTGCTCGGCCGGGTCGCCGAAGACGCACCAAGGCATGCGCGAGGCGTAGGGCCCCATCGCCGCGAAGGCGGCGCGTGCCTCCTCCTCACGCCGGGACATGACCAGGCCGTGAGCGAGATAGGCCAGGTCGAGGACCGGCGTGAAGCGGTATTCGGCCACCGTGGGCAGCCAGTTCCGGTGGATCGCCAGGGCGGTCGAGGTCCACTGCGGCTGCTCCCAGACCCGGTCGGCGAGCAACTGGGTCGGGTCGTAGCACTCCACCAGGGCGACCAGCGGCAGCAGGCGCAGCGGCGAGTCGGCCGGCGCCCGCTGGCCGAGGAAGGCGGCGACGTCCCAGGCGGCGGTCACCGAGCCGCCGTGCCGGGGGAAGAAGCAGGCCAGAAAGCGGTGGTGGGCCTCACGGTGCCAGGGGTCGAGGGAGAGGACGTGGGCGAACAGGCGCCAGGGCCCCGGGGGTGCCGTGAGCAGTCCGCGCGGTGCCCGGTCGCGCAGCCTGTGCAGCCGGGCCATGGCCAGCTTGGCCACCCAGGGTGTCGGATCGGCGGGGTCCGCGGCGGCGGCCCGTTCGCAGGCGGCCAGCGCTATCCGCTCCAGCGCCTCGGTGCGCGGGTCCCGCGCGTCGGCCGCGCGCAGCGCCCGAAGCACGGCCACCCGCGCCCACAGCAGCGCGGCCTCGGGGCCGGGCTCCTCGGCGAGCCAGCGCTCCACGAGGTCGGAGTCGGCGGCCTCCGAGGCGAGCACGAGGGAGCGGTGCGCGCGCAGGCCGAAGTCGCCGCGGGTTTCGGCCAAGGCGTCACGGGCGCTCAGAAAACGGCCGGCGCGGACATCGACGCATACGCTCGCGAGCACACGGTCGTCGGCCGCCGGATGCCACACATACTGCCCCTCGAATAACCCCGCGACCATCTGTCCCAGCCCATCCCCCGTAACGGCACCTCACAGTTGCGCACCAGGCACCTTACTCAGCGTGGGCCTCAACCGGAACGTAGATTTCACTGTGGCGGCCGGAGTTTTTCGGTGGCAATGCACAATCTGTCGGCTAGTTCAAAGCGACACCTTTTCCCTTCCCCTCCCCCACCCGTGCCGCCACCCGCTTTCACCCGCTACTAGAATGTTCCAACGAAATATGCCGACCTCCACCTCACCCCGGGAAAAACGATTCACGACCTCGCCACCCGGCTCCGTCACCTCCCCCCGTCCTGCGGCCCGGTCCGCCTGATCGGCGTGGACGGGCACGCCGGCTCCGGAAAGTCCACGTTCGCCGGGCGGTTGGCCCGTTCGCTGGGCGACGCGCCGGTGCTGCACCTGGACGACATCGCGAGCCACGGCGAACTGTTCGAGTGGACCGGACGCCTGCTGACCCAGGTGATCGAACCGCTCGCACGAGGCGAGAGCGCCCGCTACGCCCCCTACGACTGGCGGGCCCGCCGCTTCGGACCGCCGCTCACCGTGGCGCCCGCGCCGGTGATCGTCGTCGAGGGGGTCGGCGCCGGCCGCCGCGCGCTGCGGCCTCATCTCGCCCGGCTGCTGTGGATGGAGCTGCCGCGCGAGGAGTCCTGGTCCCGGGGTCGCGCCCGCGACGGGGAGGAGCAGCGGGAGTTCTGGACGGGATGGGTCGAGGCGGAGCGAAGGCACTTCGCCGACGATCCGTCCCGGCCGTTCGCCGATCTTCTGATTCGGCAGTGCGGCAAGGGGTACGAGGTGCTCAACGGGCCTGCCGGGACCGTTGAATCGAACCAGCCCATCACCCTGGGTGACGACCCAACGGCAATGTGCTGAACGTGTGAAGGGCCTTGTGGGACAAGTTCCCGGAGTGCTTCAACTCGGCTTGACCCGGGGGCCGTACAGGACTTACGTTCTCAATGTGCGGCCCATCGAGGCCGCCCCAGGACGCGAAGCCCCCGGTTGTTCCCCCGTGATCGGGGGCTTCGTTCTGTCCTCACCCCTCTTCTCCGGGGGCCGAGAGGCGCGATCCGATCACCCTCGGTCACCGAGCGCCCTGCGCCCCATCTGCTCCCACCTCGCCGAACGGCCCGTGCGGCACCCTGGGGCGGGCCATGCCCCCGCGGGTACGATGCCCTCGGTGCGACCTACGGACGGCCGCTCTGCGCACCGTTGCAACTCCGGTTCGCGGTACGGCCGTTCGAACAAGGCGGCCGGCGGACGAGCGGTCGGCCAACCGACGGGGGCACGGTTTGTGGGGGACGTGATGGACTTCGGCACGCAGGGCCCCGAGGCCCCGGCCGACCTCGCCTGGCTGCGAGGTGTGGACGCCTACACGATGGGGGCGTATCCGCAGGCGGAGGAGGAGTTCCGCACCGCGGTACGCATCGATCCCGGGATGGCCGACGGCTGGCTCGGACTGCACGCGCTGCGCGTCGACACGACGACCGCGCTGCTGCGGATGTTCCGGCACCGGGACCGCTTCGGGGAACAGCGCGCCCGGCACCGGCGGACGATCAACTCCTGGTACTGGCTGGGCTGGTGGGTGCAGCCGGTGCTGGAGAGCCCGCGCGACCTGCTGCTGGCCCACGCCTCGCACTGGCTGGACGGACGGCATGTGCCGGAGCTGGACCGGGCGCTGGCCGGGCTGCCTCCCGTGGACGCCGACCACCAGGTCCGCTTCCTGCACGCGTGCCGTGCCTACCTGGTCAAGGACTGGGAGCAGCTCGTCCGGCACACCGACCCGCTGCTCGACGACCCCATGCTCGGCATCGAGGCGGGACTGTTCGGCGGCATGGCGCGGGTGCGGCTGGAGATGTACGGCCAGGCCGAACCGCTGCTGTCGGCCGCGCTGATGCGCTGCCGCAGCGAGCAGCCGCAGCGCAAGGAACTGCGGTACTGGCTGGCCCGTGCGCACGAGGGCACCGGCCGGTCGGCGGCCGCCTTACCCCTCTACCGCGCCGTCCACCGGGTCGACCCCGCCTTCATGGACACCTCGGCCCGGCTCGCTGCGATCGCCGAGGGCGACGGGTACGACGACACCGCCGACCTCGCGGCGATCACGCTGACCGGGGTCGGGCAGGACATGGCGGACGGCCCCGACGGGCTCGACCCGCTCTTCGGCACCGAGGGGCGGGACCTCAGGTTCCCCGACCCCGATCTGCCGTCGGCCGGTCCGCTGCCGTCGGTGGTCGATCCGGCGGTGCGCGAGAAGACGGCCCTGTCCTCGCAGCCGCTGCCCGCCGGGCCCACCGACCCCGCCCTGCTGGAGGAGGCGCTCGCCGAGCTTGAGCGCATGGTGGGTCTCGATCCCGTCAAGCGCCAGGTCAAAGCGCTGTCCGCGCAGCTGAACATGGCCCGGTTGCGCGCCGGGCAGGGTCTGCCGGTCCAGCCGCCCAAGCGGCACTTCGTCTTCTCCGGCCCCTCGGGCACCGGAAAGACGACGGTCGCCCGCATCCTGGGCCGCGTGTTCTACGCTCTCGGTCTCCTCGGCGGCGACCACCTGGTGGAAGCCCAGCGGGCCGACCTGGTGGGCGAGTACCTGGGCCAGACCGCCGTGAAGGCCAACGAGCTCATCGACTCCGCGCTCGGCGGGGTCCTCTTCGTGGACGAGGCGTACTCCCTCTCCAACACGGGCTACGGCAAGGGCGACGCGTACGGTGACGAGGCCCTGCAGGTGCTGCTGAAGCGGGCGGAGGACAACCGGGACCACCTCGTGGTGATCCTCGCCGGCTATCCGGAGGGCATGGACCGCCTGCTGGCCGCGAACCCCGGCCTGTCCTCGCGCTTCACGACCCGCGTCGACTTCCCCTCGTACCGGCCCCTGGAACTGACGTCGATCGGCGAGGTGCTCGCCGCCGAGAACGGGGACGTGTGGGACGAGGAGGCACTGGAGGAGCTTCGGTCGATCGCCGGGCACGTGGTCAGCCAGGGATGGATCGACGAGTTGGGAAACGGACGGTTCCTGCGCACGCTGTACGAGAAGAGCTGCGCCTACCGGGATCTGCGGCTCTCGACCTATCCCGGGGCGCTGACGAGGGACGACTTGTCGACACTTCGGCTCCCGGACCTGATGCAGGCGTACGGGGAGGTGCTGTCGGGGAGGGGGCCGCAGGATCCGTCGGCGATGTGACGGACCCCGCGGCACGGCACCGGCATCAGCCGGCCAGCGCCTCCTCCGGCTCCCCGCTGTTCAGCCGCGGCCCGGTGACCCGCACCTCGGCGAGGTCGCGGTGGGCCGGATCCCGTACCTCACCGACCAGGAGTTCCAGTACGTCCTCCAGCGCGACCAGGCCGAGGACCTTGCCCGAGGCGTCGGCCACCTGTGCGAGGTGGGTCGCGGCGCGGCGCATCACCGTGAGGGCGTCGTCGAGCGGGAGTTCGGACCGCAGGGTCGTCATGGGCCGCCACACCTGCTGCGGCACCGCCCGTTCCGACTCCTCCAGGTCCAGTACGTCCTTCACGTGCAGATAGCCCATGAAGGCGCCGTTCTCCGTCGCCACCGGGAAACGGGAGTACCCGGTACGGGCGGTGAGCTCGACGATCTGGCCCGGCGTGACCGACGGGCTGACGGTGACCAGGGACTCGCGCTTGAGGAGCACGTCCGTCACCGGGCGGGAGCCCAGCTCCAGGGCGTCCCCGAGACGTTCCCGTTCCTCGGGGTCGAGCAGGCCCGCCTGACCGGAGTCCTCCACGAGCCGGTTGAGCTGCTCGCTGGTGAACACCGCCTCGATCGCGTCCTTCGGCTCGACGCGGAAGAGCCGCAGGACGGCCTGGGCGACCGCGCCTAGGGCCACGGTGATCGGCTTGCAGAGGCGGGCGAACCAGACCAGTCCGGGGCTGAGCCACAGCGCGGCCTTCTCCGGAGCCGCCATCGCCAGGTTCTTCGGCACCATCTCGCCGATGACCAGATGGAAGAAGACCACCGCGGCGAGCGCGATGACATAGGTGAGCGGGTGGATCATGCCGTGCGGCAGATGGATCCACTCGAACACCGGCTCCAGCAGATGCGCCACCGTCGGCTCGGCGACCGCGCCGAGCGTCAGCGAGCAGACGGTGATGCCGAACTGGGCCGCCGCCATCATCTGCGGCAGCCGCTCCAGGCCGTACAGCACCTGGCGGGCACGTGCCGTGCCCAGCGGTTCGATCTGGCTGCGCCGGACCGAGACCAGGGCGAACTCGGCGCCGACGAAGAACCCATTGGCCAGGACGAGCAGCGCGGCGAAGAGGAGTTGGAGCACGCTCATCGGGCGACCTCCACCACGGCCCCGGTCCGGACCAGCCGGACGCGCTCGGCGCGGTAGTGGCCGACCCGGCGCACCGACAGCCGCCAGCCCGGCAGCTCCGCCTTGTCACCCACGGCGGGGATCCGGCCGAGCAGGTCGGCGACGAGCCCGGCGACGGTCTCGTACGGTCCCTCGGGCACGTCGAGCCCTATGCGCTGGAGGATGTCGACCCGGCAGCTGCCGTCGGCGTCCCAGGCGGGCCGGCCGTCCTCCGGTGGGGCGGCGGCCAGTTCGGCCGGTTCGTTGAGCACGTCGTCGTGTTCGTCGCGGACCTCGCCGACGATCTCCTCGACGATGTCCTCCAGGGTGACCACCCCGGCGGTGCCGCCGTACTCGTCGACGACGACCGCGATGGGCTGCTCGCTGCGCAGCTGGGCGAGGAGGGGCTGGACCGGCAGGGTCTCGGGGACCAGGAGCGCCGGGCGGGCGATACGGCCGACCGGGGTACGCAGCCGGTCACGCGACCGGATCGCCAGGGCGTCCTTCAGGTGGACCATGCCGACGATCTCGTCGATCTTCTCCCGGTACACGGGGAAGCGGGACAGGCCCGTCGCCCGCGTCAGGTTCACCACGTCCTCGGCGGTCGCCGACGACTGCAGCGCGCTCACCTTCACACGCGGCGTCATGACGTGCTGCGCGGTCAGCTCGCCGAGCGACAGGGTCCGGACGAAGAGGTCCGCGGTGTCCTGCTCCAGGGCGCCCGCCTGGGCGGAGTGCCGGGCGAGGGAGACCAGTTCGCCGGGGGTACGGGCGGAGGCCAGTTCCTCGGCGGGCTCGATGCCCATGGCGCGCACCAGACGGTTGGCGACCGAGTTCAGCCCGGCGATCACCGGTCGGAACAGCCGCGCGAAGGCGTGCTGCGGGCCGGCGACGAAGCGCGCGACCTGCATCGGCCGGGACACCGCCCAGTTCTTGGGCACCAGCTCACCGATCACCATCTGCACGGCCGAGGCCAGCAGCATGCCGACGACCACGGCCACACCGGGGACGGCACCCTGGGGGACGCCGATCGCCGTGAAGGGGCCGCCCAGCAGCTGGGCGAGCGCCGGTTCGGCGAGCATGCCGACGACGAGGGAGGTGATGGTGATGCCGAGCTGGGTGCCGGAGAGCTGGAAGGACAGCTCCTTGAGCGACTCGACGACCCGCAGGGCTCGTCGGTCGCCTTCGGCGGCGGCCTTCTCGGCGTCGGTCGTCTCGACGGTGACCAGACCGAATTCGGCCGCCACGAAGAAGCCGTTGGCGAGGATCAGGACGAACGCGGCCGCCAGAAGCAGCAGGGGGACGCTCATGATGCCGCCGCCCCGGTATGTCGGGAGGGGGCGGCGCAGGTACTACAGGACGATCCGTCCATCGCTGGAGGGAATCACTCCTCGGGTAGCAGGGGTGCCTCTGGAGTCCGCCCGGAACATCGGAGTCGGAACATCAGAGGCGGAGGCGCCATGGAAACGCCTCCGCCAACAGATTAATCAAGACACGGGGATTTACGTCAGGGTGAACGTCACCGAGTCAGTCCCGCGGTTCCTCGGTCTCGCGCACGGAACGGGCTTCCGCGAGGGCCCGCAGGGCGCGTGCGTCGGCGATGGCCCGCTCCTTGGCGATGCCGGGCTGGATGCCGAGCGCGGGCAGGCTGGTGCCGTCGCTGAGGTTGAGGAACACCCAGGGATCACCCGGGCGGAGGTTCACCTGGACGATCTCGGCCCAGTCGAGCCGGCGCCTGGTGGCGATGTTGACCACCGTCACACCGCTCTCGTCGGCGACGACCTTCACCCGGGCCAGCATGGCCAGCACGCCGAACATCAGCGCTGCGGTGAAGACGAAGCTGAGGCGCTCCCCCGGGCTGAGCCGCTCCAGCAGCAGGGCGACCGTCGTGATCACCACGAAGATGGCGACGCCCGCGGTGAGCAGGACGGCCCGGGTGCGGCCCGGCCGGAACGTGACGGGCAGGGTGGGAATTTCGGACATCGGGGTACGGCCTCCCGGGTTCAGAGGCGGCAGGCGTGGATGGCCGTGGTCAGGATGGCCCGGGCGCCGATGTCGTACAGGTCGTCCATGATGCGCTGGGCTTCCTTGGCCGGAACCATGGCCCGCACGGCGACCCAGCCCTCGTTGTGCAGCGGCGAGACGGTCGGGGACTCCAGGCCGGGGGTGAGGGCGACGGCCTTCTCCAGCTGCTCGACGCGGCAGTCGTAGTCCATCATCACGTACGTCCGGGCGACCAGGACGCCCTGGAGGCGGCGCAGGAACTGCTGCACCTTGGGCTCCTCGCCGTCCGCGCCGGTACGGCGGATGACGACGGCCTCCGACTTCATGATCGGCTTGCCGACGACCTCCAGTCCGGCGTTGCGCAGCGAGGTGCCGGTCTCGACGACGTCCGCGATGACCTGGGCGACTCCGAGCTGGATGGCGGTCTCGACGGCGCCGTCGAGGTGCACGACGGAGGCGTCGACGCCGTTGTCGGCGAGGTACTTGGCGACGATGCCCTCGTACGAGGTGGCGACCGTCTTGCCCTTCAGGTCCGCGAGTTCGTCGCCGACGGTGCCGGGCTTGGTGGCGAACCGGAAGGTGGAGCGCGCGAAGCCCAGCGGGAGGATCTCCTCGGCGTCGGCGCCGGAGTCGATCAGCAGGTCACGGCCGGTGATGCCGATGTCTAGCTGCCCGGAGGAGACGTAGATCGCGATGTCGCGGGGGCGGAGGTAGAAGAACTCGACCTCGTTCTCCGGGTCGACGATGCGCAGTTCCTTGGACTCGCGGCGCTGCTGGTAGCCGGCCTCATGCAGCATCTCCGCCGCAGGGCCGGACAGTGAACCCTTGTTGGGGACGGCGATGCGCAGCATGAGGTCGGCTTCCTTCGTTTCGCTCTTACGGGTGTGCTGGGTTGCTGGTGCTCAGAGGTGGGCGTAGACGTCGTCGAGGGAGATGCCGCGAGCGACCATCATCACCTGGACGTGGTACAGCAGCTGCGAGATCTCCTCGGCGGCCGCTTCCTTGCCCTCGTACTCGGCGGCCATCCAGACCTCGGCGGCCTCCTCGACGACCTTCTTGCCGATGGCATGGACGCCCTTGCCGACCAGTTCCGCGGTGCGGGAGGTGGCGGGGTCGCCGTTTGCGGCCTTGTGCTGGAGCTCGGTGAAGAGCTCCTCGAACGTCTTCTTGGACATGGTGGCGCCCACTCTACGCGTAGTGCCGCTCCACCTAGCGCCACGGTTCAGATACTGAGCGGAGGGTGGCGGCGGTGGCGACCGCCGCCGTCACCGCCTCGTGTCCCTTGTCCTCGTTGGAGCCCTCGATACCCGCCCGGTCCAGGGCCTGTTCCTCGGTGTCGCAGGTCAGCACGCCGAAGCCGACCGGGACGCCGGTCTCGACGGAGACCTGGGTGAGGCCCTGGGTCACGCCCTGGCACACGTACTCGAAGTGCGGGGTGCCACCGCGGATCACGACGCCGAGGGCGACGATCGCGTCGTAGCCGCGGCCCGCGAGTACCTTGGCGACCACCGGGAGTTCCCAGCTGCCGGGGACCCGCAGCAGGGTCGGCTCGTCGATTCCCAGGTCGTGCAGGGCGCGCAGGGCGCCGTCCACCAGACCGTCCATCACCTTCTCGTGCCACTGCGCCGCGATGACGGCGACCCGCAGGTCACCCACATTGCGTACGGACAGCTCCGGTGCGCCCTTGCCGCTCACGTTCTTGCGTCTCCTCGGTGTGCTCTTACTGGTTGGTGCAGGTGGCCAGGGAGGCCGCGGGTGCCGGGTCCAGCCACGGCAGGTCGTGTCCCATCCGGTCGCGCTTGGTGCGCAGGTACCGCAGGTTGTGCTCGCCCGCCTGTACGGGCATCGGCTCGCGGTCGGTGACCGTGATGCCGTGGCTGACGAGCGCGTCGGTCTTGTCCGGGTTGTTGGTCAGGAGGCGGACGCTCGTCACCCCCAGATCGGCGAGTATCTGCGCGCCGGCGCCGTAGTCGCGGGCGTCGGCGGGCAGACCGAGTTCGAGGTTGGCGTCGAGGGTGTCGCGACCGCGCTCCTGGAGTTCGTAGGCGCGCAGCTTGGACATCAGTCCGATGCCGCGTCCCTCGTGGCCGCGCAGGTAGACCACCACGCCCCTGCCCTCGGCCTGGATGCGCTCCAGGGCCGCCTCCAACTGGGGGCCGCAGTCGCAGCGCTGGGAGTGGAAGACGTCTCCGGTGAGGCACTCGGAGTGCACGCGCACGAGGACGTCCTCGCCGTCGCCGATCTCACCGTGCACGAGGGCGACGTGTTCGACGCCGTCGACGGTGGAGCGGTAGCCGTAGGCGGTGAAGGTGCCGTGGGCGGTGGGGAGGTGGACCTCGGCCTCGCGGCGGACGAGGGGCTCGGCCGGCCGGCGCTGCCCGGAGAGAGCGGTCCGCAGGCCGGGGAAGGTCCGCTCCCGCTCGGCCGGGGCCGGCTCCTGCCCGGCCGGTGTCGGGGACTCGACGCGGCGGCGGTGGGCGATCAGGTCCTCGATGGAGATGATCGTCAGGCCGTGCTTGCGGGCGAACGGGATCAGTTCGGGCAGCCGCAGCATCTCGCCGTCCTCGCCGGCGATCTCGACGATGGCCCCGGCCGGGCGCAGTCCCGCGAGCCGGGCCAGGTCGACGGCGGCCTCGGTGTGGCCGTCGCGGACGAGTACGCCGCCGGACCGGGCACGCAGCGGGAAGATGTGGCCGGGGCGGACGAAGTCGGCCGGCTCGGCGGTACCGCTCGCGAGGAGTTGGAGGGTGGTGGCGCGGTCGGAGGCCGAGATGCCGGTGGTCACGCCGTGGGCGGCGGAGGCGTCCACGGAGACGGTGAACGCGGTCTTCATCGACTCGGTGTTGTCGTCGACCATCTGGGGCAGGCCCAGCCGGTCCAGTTCCTCGCTCTCCATGGGCGCGCAGATCAGGCCGCGGCACTCGCTCATCATGAAGGCGACGATCTCGGGGGTCACCTTCTCGGCGGCGATGACGAGGTCGCCCTCGTTCTCGCGGTCCTCGTCGTCGACGACCACGATGGGGCGGCCCGCGGCGATGTCGGCGATGGCCTGCTCGACGGGGTCGAGCGTGAGGTCCTCGACCGCTTCGGTGCTGTACAGAACGGGTGCCGCGGTCATGCCGGCGCTCCTTCCAGGACGGGCCGCGCGTCCTCGCGGGAGCGCAGCCACCAGTCGCGCATGCCCCACAGGACGAGTGCGCCGTAGATGACGTAGACGAAGCCGGAGAAGGCGTAGCCGTTGGCGAAGTTGAGGGGCACGCCGACGAGGTCGACGAGCAGCCACGCGAACCAGAACTCGACCATGCCGCGCGCCTGGGCGTACATGGCGACGATGGTGCCGACGAAGATGTACGCGTCCGGCCAGGGGTCCCAGGACAGGGTCGGGTACGCCTTGAAGAGCAGCGCCACCGCGACCGTTCCGGCGGCTGCCGCCGCGAGCATCGCCGCGCGCTCACGCCAGGTTGCGAACCGTACGGCGATGTGGCCGTCCTGCGCCCGGCCCTTGCCGCGTTGCCACTGCCACCAGCCGTACAGGGCGACGACCATGACGACCGCCTGCTTGCCGGCGCTGCCGGTGAGGTGGCCGAAGAAGGCCCCGAAGAGGATCAGGCCGGCGAGGAACTGCACGGGCCAGGTCCATATGGAGCGCCGCCAGCCGAGAGCCAGGGCGGCGAGGCCGAAGAGGTTGCCGACCATGTCGGACCAGAGGATGTGCTGACCGAAGAGCGTGAAGGCCTCGGAGTTCAGCGAGTTCACTTGGCCGCCGCCCCTTCGGAGGAGAGCCGGTCGCCCAGCATCCGCTCGACGTACTTGGCGATGACGTCGGCCTCGAGGTTGACCGGGTCGCCGGGCTGCTTCAGGCCGAGCGTGGTCAGGTCGAGGGTGGTGGGGATGAGGCTGACGGTGAAGTAGTCGGGTCCGGCGTCGACGACGGTGAGGCTGATGCCGTCGACGGTGATGGAGCCCTTCTCGACCACGTACCGGGTCAGGTCCGCGGGGAGCGAGATCTTCACGATCTCCCAGTTCTCGGACGGCTTGCGCTCCAGCACCCGGCCGGTGCCGTCCACATGGCCCTGCACGATGTGCCCGCCGAGGCGCGCGCCCACGGCGGTGGGGCGTTCGAGGTTGACGCGGGAGCCGACGGCGAGAGCGCCCAGGCTGGAGCGCTTGAGTGTCTCGGCCATGACGTCGGCGGTGAACTCGTCACCCTCGTGATCGACGACCGTGAGGCAGACGCCGTTCACCGCGATGGAGTCGCCGTGCTTGGCGCCTTCGGTGACGACGGGACCGCGCAGTCGGAAGCGACAGGCGTCGTCGAGGGTCTCGACGGCCGTGACGTGGCCCAGCTCTTCGACGATTCCGGTGAACACTTCCCGGGTCCTCCTGCCTCGTGGGGGCACGGACTCCGGGGCTGTCGATGACGACAGAATGTACGAGCAGGGACACCGGGGGCGACGCCGGACAGGGCTCGCCCCATGGACGAACCGGTACGGCGGCGCGCACGAATGCCCGCCCGCCGCGCACTGCCTCCCATCCGGACTTTAACCGTCGGTCCAGGAATTTCACCTGGTCAACCGGTCGCTGGAGGCGACCGGGTCGCGGACTGTAACCGCCGGTTCGGACTTTCACCGACCCCGGAGTGCGCTGCTTCTGGTACAGGGCCAGTGTGCCACGCCCACCGGACGTCCATGCGTGCGAATGCTGTGGGGTGCCTCACAGGCCACGGGTCGACCACCTCGCACCGGAATTGGTCCATACCTATTGACCTCAATGGTCTAGTCCTCCTAGGGTCGGCGGGACCGCTCCGCCAAGACGGCCCGGTGGCGGTGACGACGGCCCTTGCCCGCCGCCGGGTCTCCCAACGCCCGCACGCCGCCGCTCTGGCAGGGTGAGCGTCATGACGACCGCCACCGCCGACGAGTTCGAGACGCACCGCCCCCGGCTGTTCGGGCTGGCCTATCGGATGCTCGGCTCCGCCGAAGAGGCCGAGGACACCGTCCAGGACGCGTTCGTGCGCTTCAGCGGCGCCGACCGCGGCGTCATCCAGCACCCGGCGGCCTGGCTGGCCAAGGTCGTCACCAACCTCTGCCTGACCCGGCTGACCTCGGCCAGGGCCCGGCGCGAGCAGTACGTCGGACCCTGGTTGCCGGAACCCGTCGTCACCTCGGACGGCACGCTCGGGCCACTGGAGTCCGCCGAGCAGCGAGACGCCGTGTCCATGGCGATGCTGGTGCTGCTGGAGCGGCTCACCCCGACGGAACGGGCCGTGTACGTGCTGAGGGAGGCGTTCGCGTACGGCCACCGGGAGATCGCCGAGGTGCTGGACCTGACCGAGGCGAACTGCCGTCAGCTGTACCGGCGGGCGGTCCGACGGGTGGGTGAGCCGCGGTCGCGGTTCGAGTCGACTCCCGAGCGGCAGGAGGAACTCGTCGCGTCCTTCGTGGCCGCGGCACGGGAGGGTGATCTGGCCCGGCTGGAGAAGGTGCTGGCGGCCGACGTGGTCTGGTCGAGCGACGGTGGCGGCAAGGTCTCGGCGGCCCGACGGCCGGTCGAGGGCCGGGAGAAGGTGTCCCGTTTCCTGGTGGGCCTGGTCGAGCGGTTCACGGAGGGCGTGCACTTCACCACGGCCGAGGTCAACGGCGAGCCGGCGGTGGCCGCTTGGGCGGGCGGCACGCTCGTCGGCCTGGTCGCGCTCGAACTGGGCGACGGTCTCGTCGTACACGCCCGGGCCGTGGTGAACCCGGACAAGCTGGCGTTCGCGGGCCGTCAGCTGACCGGGGCGTAGAAGATGCCCGAGGCCGGATGTCACATTCCGCACGGGGTGTTCGGTCCCAGCTGAAGAGGGGCGGCTCCATCCGGGAGCGCCCGGCGTCCGAAGGGACCGAACGACATGACCACGATCCTGGTGACCGGCGGCACCGGAACGCTCGGCCGGCTCGTCGCCGAGCGGTTGCGCGCGGACGGGCACGAGGTGCGGGTGCTCAGCCGGCACGCCCAGCCGTACGCCGTCGATCTGCGCAAGGGCGGCCCCGGGCTGGACGCGGCGATGGCGGGCGTGGACACCGTCGTGCACTGCGCGTCCTCGCCGGGCGGCGGTGACGAGGAGGCCGCCACGCGGCTGATCGCGGCGGCGCGCGAGGCCGGTGTCCGGCATCTGGTGTACATCTCGATCGTCGGCGTCGACCGGGTGCCGCTCGGCTACTACAGGAGCAAGCTGGCCGTGGAACGACTGGTCGAGGAGTCCGGGATCGGCTGGACGGTGCTGCGTGCGACGCAGTTCCACGACCTGATCGCGCAGCTGTTCGGGATGCTGTCCAAGTCGCCGGTCATGCTGGTGCCGGCCGGGGTGCGGGACCAGCCCGTCGAGGTGGCGGAGGTCGCCGACCGCCTCGCCGGCCTGGCCGTCACCGCTCCGGCGGGACGGGTCGAGGACATGGGCGGCCCCGAGGTGCGGTCCCTGGACTCCCTGGCCCGCGCCTATCTGAAGGCGACGGGCCGCAGGCGACCTGTGGTGAGCGTGCCGCTGTGGGGCAAGGCGTACCGGGGCTTTCGCTCGGGAGGGCATCTGGCGCCCGGGCTCGCGGTGGGCAAGGGCACGTTCGAGGAGTATCTGCGAGGACGGCTCGCGGGGCGGCGGGAAGCCTGACGCCGCGCTTCCGTGGCTCGAGCCGGGCAGCTGTACGGCACGGGCGGCGCCGACCGCTGCGCGGAATCGCCGGTCCGGGCGGCGCCGACTGCTGCGCCGAACCGACGGTCCGGGGCGGAGCCGCGGTCTCAGCGGCCCGGCGGTGAGAAGATCTCGTCCTGGGCCGTGTCCCGTGCGGTGAGCAGCGCTCCACGCAGGACGGCGCCGCCGCCGAGGCTGCTGGGGCGCACCACCGTCACCAGCGGCGACATCCGCCGAATCCGCTCCTCGACCCGCCGGGCAAGCACCTCACCGCCGGCCTGCCCGACCTCCCCGCCGAGCACCACGCAGCCGGGGTCGAGGATCGCGACTACGGAGGCGACGCCTATGGCGATGCGGTCGGCGAGCGCGTCGAGGAATCGGGCGGCGCGTGCGGCGGCGCGGGGGTCGACGGGTGCTTCGGGTTGGGGGCCGGGGTCGGGGGCGGGTGCAGGTTCGGGGTCGGGCCCGGGTTCGGGCCCGGGGTCGGGGGCGGATGCAGGTCCGGGGTCGGGCCCGGGTTCGCGGTCGGGCCCGGGTTCGGCTCTGGTGTCGGCTTCGGCGTCGGCCACGGCTGCGGTTTCGGCCCCGGTGCGGGCGCCGGTCTCACCTCCCGCCAGCGCAACGGCCGCCCTGACGACCCCCACCGCCACCGGCTCGTACGCGGCGACGCCCTCGGCCGTCACCCCGTGCGCTCCCGCCAGTTCCACGATCGCCGCGGCCCCCGCCAGCGAATGGAAGCCCCCCTCGCAGTCCCCGGACGATGGCAGCCCCCGCGTCCCCGGCACCGGCAGGAACCCGATCTCGCCGGTGCCGCCCGAGGCGCCGCGGCGCAGCGCGCCGTCGAGGACGACGGCCGCGCCAGTGCCGTGGCCCAGCCAGAGCAGGACGAAGGTGTCGCGGTCCCGTGCCACTCCGTCGCGCTGTTCGGCGAGGGCCGCGAGGTTGGTCTCGTTCTCGACGGTCACGCGGGATTCGGGGAAGCGCTCCTGAAGAGCCGCCACCAGGCGGCGATGCCATGCGGGCAGCCCGGTGGAGTCGCGCAGCTCGCCGGTCGCCGGGTCGATGAGACCCGGCGCACCGATGCCCACCGTGTGCAGCCGGTCGGCCCCCGCCTCCTTGACGACGCGCTCCACCAGGGCCACGGCCTGCTCCACCGCGGGCCCCGTCCCGGTGTCGCCACCGATCGGTACCGACGCCTCGGCGAGCACGTGCCCCACGAGGTCGGACACCACCACCGAGACGCCCTCGGTACGGACGTCCAGCGCCGCCAGATGGGCGCGGTCGGCGACGATGCCGTACAGCCTGGCGTTCGGCCCGCGCCGCTGTTCCCCGGCCTCCCCGACCACCCCGATCAGACCGGCAGCGGTGAGGCGTTCGACGAGGTCGGCCACGGTCGGCCGGGACAGGCCGGTCAGCTGCTTCAGCTGGCCTGCCGTCAACGGGCCCTCCTGCTGGAGCAGGCGCAGGGCGAGCCGGTCGTTGATGGCCCGGGCGGTGCTCGGGGATGCGGGCATGCCGGGATCCTTCCAGATCGGCGGCGCCGCACTGGGGCGGCCGGTAAATCCCCTATCTATCAGGCAGGGACCCTGATAGTTTACGCCGCGGCATCAGCTCAGGGCCGTGCGGGTCCGTGACCGAGGACCAGGAAGGGTCACACATGAGTCAAGTGGTCTACGACCTGCGCGAGGTGAAGCGCGCCCGGTACGCCGTGGCGGCCGTCTTCGCCGTGCACGGCGCTGTCACCGGCTCCTTCGCGACGCGGGTGCCGTGGATCCAGGACCATGCGGGGGTCAGCGCGGGCCAGTTGGGCCTCGCCCTGGCCTTCCCGGCGCTCGGCGCGTCCCTGGCGATGCCGGTCGCGGGCAGCATCACCCACCGCTTCGGCGCCCGCAACGCCCTGCGCGGGCTGATCGCCCTGTGGACGCTCGCCCTGATCCTGCCGTCCGTGGCACCCGACCTGCTGACGCTCTGTCTGGCCCTGTTCGCTTTCGGCGCCACCGCGGGCATGGCGGACGTCGCGATGAACGCGCTCGGTGTGGAGGTCGAGAACCGCCTCGACCGGTCGATCATGTCGGGCCTGCACGGCATGTGGAGCGCCGGCGCCCTGGTCGGCTCGGCGGCCGGCACGCTCGCCGCACACCTGGGCACCGACGCCCGGCTGCACCATGCGCTCGCCGCGGCGGCCCTCACCCTCCTGGGCATCCTGGCCTGCCAGTGGGTGCTCGACCTCCAGCCCGCCGAGGACGAGGAGCCGCCGCCCCGGTTCGCGCTGCCGCCCCGCTCCGCCCTGCTCATCGGCGCGATCGGGTTCTGCGCGGTCTTCGCGGAGGGCGCGAGCCTGGACTGGTCGGCGGTCTACCTCCAGGACCAGCTCGGCACCTCGGCCGGACTCGCGGCGGCCTGCACCACCGGCTTCACGCTCACCATGGCGCTCGCCCGGATCGCCGGCGACAGGGTGGTGGACCGCTTCGGAGCCGTCCGCACCGTCCGCTTCAGCGGCGTCCTCGCCACCCTCGGCGGTCTCCTCATCGTCGCCTCGGACCACCCGGCCGCGGCGATGGCGGGATTCGGACTGCTGGGACTGGGCATAGCGGTCGTCGTGCCGCTGTGCTTCGCGGCGGCGGGCCGTAGCGGCCCCAACCCCTCCCAGGCGATCGCGGGCGTCGCGACGATCACCTACACCTCGGGCCTGATCGCACCCAGCGCGATCGGCGGGATCGCCCAGGCCACCAGCCTCATGGTGTCCTTCTGCCTGGTCACCGCGCTGTCCTTCGGCCTCGTGGTGTGCGCGAGCGTACTGCGCGCCGGTGACCGCGACCGCACGAAGGTCAGTCGGCCGGACGCAGCAGTTCCCGACCCACGGCCCTGAAGGCGTCGCTCCACGGCGCCGGCCGCAGCGTCCCGGCGTCCAGCCGCACCAGCACCCGGCTGCCGAGGGCGTAGGTGACCGCCCCACCCGCTGCTGGACGAGGGCACGTCGCCCTACGACGAGGCGAGCGCCACCGGCGAGGACAGCGCCGGCGGCGAGGGGCCTCAGCGCGCCAGGTCATAGGCGTACGAGGCCGTGAAGGTCCCCGGCCTGCCCTTGCACCCGTCCGACTCCCCCGGCAGCTTCACCCACAGGTAGGCGTCGATCCGTGCCTCGCCCGTGCTGACCGTCGGCGCGCGGCCCAGCTTGCGGCCGGCGGGGTCGCACCACTCCCCGTCCGGCGGGGCGCCGGCCCCGTTGCGGCTGGTGTCGATGACGGCGCCGAGGCCGGCCGGGCCGCCCAGGGCGTCCAGTACCCGCCGGTCGTAGGCGATCTCGGCGGCCGTGTCCTGGAAGTTGGAGACGTTGCTGAAGACGCCGTCGGAGGACGCCGGTGAGGCCGCGCCGGCCTGCCTCAGCCACTCCGCCTGCTTCCCCGGGGCGTTCCAGCCCGAGTGCCCGGCGTCGTAGTAGACGCGGGCCCGGGGGTTCGCGGTCTTGAAGGCACGGCCCGCGCGGGCCAACGAGGCGAAGCGGTCGGCGCGTTCACCGGCGGAGAGGCACTCGGACTGGGCTATGGAGTCCGGCTCCAGGATCACGATGACATCGCCGGAACCGAGCCCGGCGGCGAACCGGTCGATCCAGGCGTCGTAGGCGTCGAGGTCGGGCGCCCCGCCCTGGGAGTGCCCTCCGCAGTCCCGGTCCGGGACGGCGTACGGCACGACGACGGGCACCCGGCCCAGCGCCGATCCGCCCGAGGTGACCGCGCGGACCCGGGCGGTGATGGTGTCCGGCGTGAAGTCGGCGAACCAGACCGCGGCCGGCTGCTCGGCGATCCGGGACCGGATGACCGCGTGGCGTGGGTCGTCGAGGTGGTCGCGGACCCAGTCGAGCACCTGGGAATCGGGATGGCGGTAGAGGCGGGCGGACACGGCGGCCCGCTGCTCCTGCGTCTTCTGCGTCTTCTGCGTCACGTTCGGCGAGGGCGGCCCAGGGGTGGGCTCGCTCCTCGGCGTCGGTGCAGCGGGCGTGGGCGAGGTGGACCTCGTGGCCGACGGGGACGGCGAGGGCATCAGCGGCAGGGACCGCAGGCTCGGCGAACGCGTCACCTTCGGCGGCGCGGCCTCGTCGGTACGTCCTGTGCCGTCGAGCGCGGACATCATGCCGGTCACGGTACCGACGGCGACGACGACCGCGGCCGCCACGACCATGGCGTGGCGCCGTACCGCCCTCCTGCGCTCGGACCTGCGCGCGGCCAGTCGCTGGGCACGTAAGCCAGGCACCGTCCCGCTCCCCCTCCCCCGACGACGGGCGCGTTCCCCCGTTCTGGGGAAGCGCCGGTCCCGCCGACACCGCCGTCAGCCTAAAGCTGGGACTCTGCCCCCATGGCGCAATGCGAACAATTCACCACACCCGTGGACGCGATCATCTGCCGTATGCGCGCCCTCGACGCGGCACTGCCCGAACGGGACGGGGTCGCGGTCTTCAACCGCGTCTACCTCACTGTCACCGAGGCGCTGGACCGGGACGTCGACCGCGGCCGGTTCGCGGACGCGCGGGCCGCGATCACGCTGGACGCGCTGTTCGCGGAGCGGTATCTGACGGCGGTGGAACGGGCCGAGGACGAGCGGCGTCCGCCCGCCTGCTGGCGGCCCCTGTTCCAGATGCGCCGCCATCCCGGCGTACGACCGCTGCAGTTCGCGCTCGCGGGCATCAACGCGCACATCGGGCACGATCTGGCGCTCGCCGTGGTGGACACCTGTCGTAGCCTCGGCTGCGAACCGGCCGACCTGGAGGACGAGTTCGATCGGGTGGGTGATCTCCTCGTGTCGCTGGAGGAGCGCATCCGCGAAGAGCTGATGCCGGGTCCCGATCTGCTGCAGATCGCCGATCCGCTCACCCATCTGCTGGGTTCCTGGAGCCTTGAGCGGGCCCGGGACGCGACATGGTCGGCGGCGCGGGCGCTGTGGGCACTGCGCCGACTCCCGGACCTGGTGGAGGAGTTCACCGAACGGCTGGACGCGGTGGTGGGGTTCTCGGGACGCATGTTGCTCACGCCACTGCAGGACTGATCTCGGTCACACCGGGCGCGTGAACGCCCAATCCCCTTGCGCTCGCGTTATGTTGAGCGTTGAACTGCCCTTGGGCGATTCGACGCGAAGGAGCGTAGGCATGGCCATCCGTCTGGGACTGAGCCTCCCCCAAGCACCGCAGTACGACATCGGACGCGATGTACCCGACGTGGCGCGAACCGCCGAGGAGATCGGCTACGCGAGCCTGTGGGTCTACGAGCGAGCCCTGTTCCCGGAGCCCGCCGGTCAGGGCCTGTACGGCGTGCCGGGACTGCCGTGGCCCGAGCACTACAAGGGTGTACCGGACCCCCTGGTGACCCTGACCCTCGCCGCCGGGGCGACCGAGCGGGCGCAGCTCGGCACGGGCGTCCTGGTGGCCCCGCTGCACAACCCCTTCCAGCTGGCCAAGGCGCTCGCCACGCTGGACGCGGCGAGCGGCGGCCGGGTGACGGTGGGCTTCGGCACGGGCTGGTCGCTCGACGAGTACGCGGCAGCGGGCGTCGCCCCCTTCGAGGAGCGCGGCCGCATCCTCGACGAGGTCCTCGACGTGTGCCGGGCGGTCTGGGGCCCGGACCCGGTCTCGTACGACGGCTACATCACCAAGATCGCGTCGGCCGTCGTCGGGCCCAAGCCGGCCCGGCCGATTCCGGTGCTGTTGCCGGCCAACAGCAAGAAGGCGCTGACCCGGCTGGTCGACCGCGCCGACGGCTGGCTCCCCGTGGCCATGGGCGCCGATCAGCTCGCCGAACAGTGGCGGCGGGTGCGGGACGTCGCCGCCGAGCGCGGCCGCACGGAGCCGATCCGGGCGGTGGCACGGGTGAACACGCATTACACACCCAAGGCGTACGACGGCGGCGACCGTGCTCCCTTCCAGGGGGACGTCGGTCAGATCGTCGAGGACCTCGCCGCCCACGCCGCCTGCGGAGTCGAGGAGTTCTTCCTTGACCTGCAGAGCACGGCGCGGGACGGACACGAGCTGAAGGACGTCGCCGCCGAGGTGTACGAGGCGGTGCGGACCGCCGGGATCTGAGTCCCTGCCGGGCTCAGTCCTCCGGCAGCTCGACCGGCGCGATCTCGTCGTAGACGTCACCCGGACCCGGGTTGGTCGCGTCGGTCGCTCCGCCGAAGTGGTGCATGACGCCCCAGACCGCGTTCAGCGCGGTCTGGACGGCGCCCTCGGCCCAGCCGGCCGTCCAGGAGATGTCGTCACCGGCGAGGAAGATACCGCGCTTGTCCTGCGGCAGCCGGTCCTGCATGAAGTGGGTGAACAGGCGCCGCTGGTAGCGGTAGTGGCCGGGCAGGTTGGCCTTGAACGCGCCCATGAAGTAGGGCTCGTTCTCCCAGGAGACCGTCACCGGGTTGCCGATGATGTGCTTCCTGATGTCGACCTTCGGGTAGATCTCACCGAGCGACTTCAGCATGACCTCCATCCGCTCGCTCGCGGACAGCGGGAGCCACTTCAGGCTGTCATCGCACCAGGTGTAGGAGAGGCAGATGACGGCGGGCTTGTCCGGGCCGTCGTCGAGCAGGTAGGTGCCGCGGGTCATGCGGTCCGTCAGCGTCATCGACATGACGTCCCGGCCCGTCTCCTCGTCCTTGTCCAGCCAGAACGGCCGGTCCACGGGGACGAACAGCTTCGAGGACTCCATGTAGTGGGTGCGCTCGATCGCCGTCCAGTGGTCGATCGGGAACAGCGAGTCGTCGCAGGCGATCTTGGACAGCAGCATCCAGGACTGGGCGGTGAAGATCGCCGCCTGGTAGGTGCGGATGTCGCCGTTCGCGTCGGTGACGGTGATCCGGTTGCCCGCGGTGCGGTGCAGCCGGGTCACGGCCGGCTTGGGCTGCCCGCCCTCGTGCAGCGTCGCGAGCGACGTGCCGTACGCCCAGTGGACGATCTTCTCCGGCTCGCGCTCCCACAGGCGCAGCGGCAGTTGCTGGGAGCCGCCGACGATGCCGCGGTGGTGGTCGTCGGCCTCGGTGTAGACGACGCGCAGGATCTCCAGGATGGAGTTGGGGAAGTCGGTGTCCCAGCCGCCGGTGCCGAAGCCGACCTGGCCGAAGATCTCGCGGTGCCGGAAGGACTTGAACGCCTCGGAGTCGCAGAGGAAGCCGTAGAAGGTCTGGTTGTCGAGCTTCTCGACGAGCTTCGCCCAGATCTCGCGGATGCGCGGCACGTCGCGCTCGCGCATGGCGCGGTTCATGTCGGAGAAGTCGGCGCCCTCTTCGAGGCACTTGTTCCACGCCTCGGCGACGTCCCGGTAGACCTGCGGGAGGTCCTCGATCGTCTCGGCGTAGTGCGACTCGCCCTTGAGGTCGACGACCGTGGAAGGGGTCGCCTCGGCCAGGGGGTTGGGGAACGGGCGGGTCTCAAGGCCGACCAGGTCGATGTAGTGCTGCAGGGCCGTGGAGGACGGCGGGAAGCGCATGGCGCCCATCTCGGCGCTCAGCGAGGGGTCGCAACCCTCGAAGCCCACCGTCCGCAGCCGGCCGCCGATCTGGTCGGCCTCGTACACGACGGGCTTGAGGCCCATCTTCATCAGCTCGTACGCGGCCACGATGCCGGAGAGCCCGCCGCCGATGACCGCGACCTCGGTGCCGTGCTCGGTCGCGGGTATCTGGCCGAGCCCCGCCGGGTGGGCGAGGAAGTCGTCGTACGCGTACGGGAAGTCCGGGCCGAACATGGTGATCGGCGGCTGCTGCTCGTCGGCGTGCTGGACGGCGTTGGGCACCGTGGACGTCATGGGGTACGGACTCCTTGCGACTGCGACTGCGACAGGGAAAGCGGGAGAGGGAGGGTCAGACCAGCGACCCGTAGAGACCGGGGCGGCGGTCCTGCAGGTACGGGTTCGCCTCGCGGGAGGCGGCGAGGAAGGCGGGGTCGACGTCGGCGAGGACGAGTTCCTCACCGCGCCCGGCGCGGGTGCGGGCGATGCCGTCGGGGCCGGCGAGCGTGGAGAGGCCGACGAACTCGAACTCCCCTTCCCGGCCGACCCGGTTGACGTACGCGACGTACATCTGGTTCTCGAAGGCACGCACCGGGATCATCGACTCGGCGACGAACTGGAAGGGGTGCATCTGCGCGGTCGGCACGACGAGCAGGTCGGTGCCGGCGAGGGCGTGGGCGCGGACGTTCTCCGGGAACTCGACGTCGTAGCAGATCAGGATGCCGACGCGGACGCCGTCGAGTTCGGCCTGGACGATCTGCTGCTCGCCCGGCGTGAAGTGGTCGCGCTCGAAGCAGCCGAAGAGGTGGGTCTTGCGGTAGTTGGCGAGCCGGGTGCCGTCGGCGGAGATCAGCTGGGCGGAGTTGAACACCGTCTCGCCGGCCCGCTCGGGGTAGCCGTAGGCGATCGCCAGGCCGTGCCGCGTCGCGGTCTCGGCGATCACGTCCGCGCACTCGCCGTCGGCGGGCTCGGCGAGGCGGGCGATGTCGTCGCCGATCGCGTACCCGGTCAGGAACATCTCCGGCGCCACCAGCAGCCCGGCACCCGCGGCGGCGGCGCGGCCCGCGGCCTCGTCGAGGACCTTGAGGTTCTCGGCGGTCGAGCCGGGGCGGCCGGAGCTCTGGAGCAGGGCGGTGCGCATGCGTGATCCTCACCGGACGGAAGGGGTTGGGGGCCATATGGAGGGCCACGTAGACGGTACGGGCGGCTGACCAGGGCGGACAAGAAGGAGCCGTTGCGCGCCGGTGAGCGGTTCGTTGCGTCCGGGACGGGGTGCGCGGCGATTCGTTGCGCGACCGCGGTCGTAGCTCCGCTCCTCCTCGCAGCACCGGCTTCCGGCAGGCTCACCCGCCGGATGGCGGAGGCAGGGTCCCGTCTGCGGTGCGATGTGGCGCGGGCGCCGGATCGGAAGAGTGGTGACCATCCACTCGACCAGCGGAAAGGACCCCGATGAACCGCCGTATGAAGATCGTCCTGCTCGGCTCCGCAGTGCTGCTCACGGCCGGAGCGGCCGCGGCCGCGACGGCGTCGGACGAACCGCGGCAGCGCGGGGCGGCCGCCGCACCGAAGGAGGCCGCGGCTCTCACCGGCACGGCCGGGCTGTACCGCTCGGCCGGGGACGACATCACCTTCACCTTCGACGCGCACCTGGCGGCGAAGGACGCCGCCGACCCGTCGAAGGCCACGGGTTCCTTCGAGTTCAGCCATTACCTCGACGGCAAGGGCGCGCGGGCCGAGGCGAAGGTCGACTGCCTGGTCACCGGCGGCAAGGTGGCCGTCGTCTCCGGTGTCATCACCGAATCCGACCTGCCGGGAGCCAAGGGCAAGCGAGTCGGCGTCACCGTCCATGACCTGGGCCGCCACGACCGGCTCGGGTACAGCTGGGCGACGACGGGCAGCCCCGCCGAGACGAAGGGGCTGCCCAAGTGCGTGAGCTCCGCCCCCTTCGAGAAGGTCGAGAAGGGGACGGGCGACTTCACGGTCGTGCCGTGGCACCCCCGGCTCTAGCCCCGGCCGCCCGGCTCAGCAGCACTGCGGTCACCAGGTAGGGCACCGCGAACAGGGCGAACACGGTGCCGTGCGCGGCGGCTCCACCGAGTACCGCGTAGCCGCCGTACACGGCGATCGTCGACAGGTCGGTGCCCAGTCCCGCGACCGAGGTGAGCGTGGCACGCTCGCCGTCCTGGATACGGTGCTGGAGGCGTACGTCGGCAAGCACGGTGGCCAGCTGGAAGCCACCGAAGGCGAGGGCCACCAGGCCGAGCCCGACGGGTGTGCCCGCACCGGCCCCCACGGCCAGGGCCAGGGCGGCGCCGGCGAGCAACGCCGCCAGTCCCCGGGTCCCGAGGGACGCGGCCCGTCCCGCGAGCAGGCTGCCGGCGGTGGCTCCCGCCCAGATCAGCATGATCAGGTAGGGCACCAGTTCGTCCGGCACCCCGGTCTCCCGCACCAGCAGCGGTGTGTACTCGTCGAGTGCGCCCCAGACCGCGCCCACGGCCGGCACGAGCAGCAGCGCGCCCCGCAGGGACCGGTCGCGGCGGGCGACGGCGAGCCCGCACCGCAGCGTCGCGGTCCAGCGGTCGCCCGCTGTCGTCGGCGCCCGGTGCTCCGGGAACCGGGTGGCTACGGCGGCGGTCAGCAGGGCCGCCAGCACACTGGCCGCCCCGACCGCCGGGTAACCGCCGGTGGCGAACACCGGACCGGCGATTCCCACCGCGAGGACCGTGGCCACGAGGCGTGCCGCCTGGGCCCGGCCCATGACCCGGGCGTACCGGTCGGCGGCGCCGAGCCGGTCCATCTCCTCGTACACCAGGGCCTCCAGGGCACCGGAGCCGAGTGCTCCGCCGGCCCCCCACAGCACGAAGCCGAGCGCGAACGCCCAGTACGACGGCACCAGCACCCACAGCCCGAATCCGGCGGCGGTGAGCAGCGGACCGACCCACAGCAGCAGTCGGCGCGAGACGGCGTCGGCCCAGGCGCCGGAGGGCACCTCCAGCAGGACACCGGTCAGCGACCACAGGGCGAAGAGGGAGGAGATCTGCCAGAGCGACAGACCGGTGTCGGCGAACAGCAGCGCGTACACCGGATAGAGCAGGACGAAGTCGTCGAGGAACGCGTAGCCGTACAGCGTGGCCGTGATGCGGCGGACGCCGGTGGCGGGCACGCGTGCAGGTGAGAGTGTCATGAGGCCTTCCCGCAGGGACTGTTCGGACGCCGGGGATGCGGCGTCCGAGGCGGCCCTCGGGAGGCGGCGCTGGAATATCAATGTCGCCAGGTCATGGCATCGATGGTAGGCGGGCCGAGGTCAGGGGCGCAGCGGAGTTTCCCCGACGGGCGCCCTCCGCCGGGACGAGACGGGCGGCGCGGGTCTCCGCCGAGCGGCGGGGGAGGTCGGCCCCCGGGAAGGACGTCGGTGCGCGACAGCGCGCGCGAGACTGCCGCCATGGACGCCACCGACATCCACGACCTGCCGTTCGTCGACGCGCACACGTCGATCGTCGCCGCCGCTCCGGACGCCGTGTGGCGTGCGGTTGCCGAGACCATGGACCAGAACTCCGACGGGCGGGGCACAAAGGCCGTCGCCCGCCTGCTCGGCTGTGCCGACCTCGCCGCCCGCGGCCCACGCCCGCCGGCCGCGGGGTCGGCGATCCCGGGGTTCCATGTGGTGACCGCGGTGCCGGGGCGGGAGCTGGCCCTCGCCGGAAGCCACCGCTTCTCGACGTACGCCCTGGTCTTCCGCCTGGAGGAGGCCGGCCCGGGCCGCACCCGGGTGCGTGCCGAGTCGTGGGCCGCGTTCCCGGGTCCGGCGGGCCGCCTCTACCGGCTCGCCGTCATCGGAACGGGCGGCCACGCACGGGGCATGCGGCACATACTCACGACGGTGCGCAGGCGCGCCCTGAGGGAGCGCCGGTAACCGCGCGACAAGCTTTCACCGGCCCGCGGATGACGCACGGCGGGCTGTGGGGGCTCAGGTCGGCGACCCGGAGGAGAACCTCCGCAGCAGCGGCGAGAGCACCAGCACCGACTTGGTCCGCTCCACGAACGGCTCCCCCGCGATCCGCTCCAGCACGCGCTCGAAGTGCCGCATGTCGGAGGCGAAGACCTGGACGACCGCGTCCGCGTCGCCCGTGACGGTCGACGCGGCCACGACCTCCTGATAGCGCTCCAGGCCCCGCCGGATGGTGTCGGGCGAGGTGTTGTGCCGGCAGTAGATCTCGACGAACCCCTCGGTCTCCCAGCCGAGGGCCGACGGGTCCACCCGTACGGTGAACCCGGTGATGGCCCCGGTGGCGCGCAGCCGGTCCACGCGCCGTTTGACGGCGGGCGCGGACAGGCCGACGAGAGCCCCGATGTCCGCGTAGGAGCGGCGGGCGTCCTCGGCGAGGGCGTGCACGATGCGTTCGTCGAGATCGTTCAGCACTGCGGGTGGTTCACTTCACTTCTGACGCGACGGGGGCGCCCGCTGCGGCGAGGCGCGAACGGCGATAGCCGTACACGAAGTAGAACACGAGACCCGCGGCCATCCAGAACCCGAAGACGACCCAGGTGACGGTGTCGAGGCTGAACATGTTGTACGCGCAGAACAGGAAGCCCAGGATCGGCAGCACCGGCCCGAGCGGCACCCTGAACGTGCGCTCCAGCTCGGGCCGCGTGTAACGCAGCACGATCACCGCGATGTTGACCAGGGCGAAGGCGAACAGCGTGCCGATGCTGGTGGCGTCGACGAGCTTGCCCAGCGGGATGAGGGCGGCGAGCGCGCCGCAGAAGAGGGACACGATCACCGTGTTGAGGCGGGGCGCGCCGGTCTTCGGGTGGATCTTGCCGAGCGCCTTCGGGACCAGGCCGTCACGGGACATCGCGAAGAGGATGCGGGTCTGGCCGTAGAGCACGGTGAGGACGACGCTCGCGATGGAGATGACGGCGCCGAGGGCGAGCAGCGTGCCCCAGAAGGACTGGCCGCTGACGTCGTTCATGATCGCGGCGAGGGAGGCGTTGGAGCCCTCGAACTTGGTCCAGTGCCAGGCGCCGACGGCGACGCCCGCGACGAGTACGTACAGCGCGGTCACGATGATCAGCGACAGCATGATCGCTCGCGGCAGGTCCCGCTTGGGGTCCTTGGCCTCCTCACCGGCGGTGGAGGCGGCGTCGAAGCCGATGTAGGAGAAGAACAGCGTGGCGCCGGCGGCGCTCACACCCGCCATGCCGAGCGGCATGAAGTCGGCGTAGTTGCCGGACTTGAAGCCCATGAACCCGACCGCGCAGAACAGCACGAGCGCGGCGATCTTGACCGCGACCATGATCGTGTTGGCGCGGGCGGACTCGCGGACTCCGCCGAGCAGGAAGACCATCGCCAGCAGGACGACGATCAGCGCGGGCAGGTTGATGATCCCGCCCTCGCCGGGCGCCGAGGAGAGCACGGCCGGGATGGTGACGCCTATGGTCCCGTTCAGCAGCTCGTTGAGGTACTCGCCCCAGCCGACGGCCACGGCGGCCACCGAGACGCCGTACTCCAGCACCAGACACCAGCCGCAGATCCAGGCGACCAGCTCGCCCATCGTTGCGTACGCATACGAGTACGAGGAGCCGGCGACCGGGATGCTGCCCGCCAGCTCGGCGTAGGACAGGGCCGAGAACAGCGCCGTGAGACCGGCGATCACGAAGGCCAGGGTGACGGCGGGGCCGGCCTCCGGGACGGCGTCGCCGAGCACCACGAAGATGCCGGTGCCGAGGGTGGCGCCGATGCTGATCATGGTCAGCTGCCACATGCCGAGAGAGCGCCGCAGGGACCCTTCCTCACCCTGGCCACCCTCTGCGACCAGGTGTTCCACCGGCTTGCGACGCATCAGGCGCGCGCCGACGCCGACAGGCGCAGGGGCGGCGGACTGGCTTGGGTTGTGCGGGGGTGCGCCTTGATCGAGCACGCGCGGGCTCCTTATCGCTGCCTTCCAGGGCGGCAGGGACCGGCGGCACCCCTGGGAGCAGGGACCCACCGAGCGGGGTCCCCGCCACGCCACGTACGAGGCGACAGCCTACGAGGAGCGGCGTTGCTGGTGAAATGCAGCAACCTTGCGCATGCCCGCAAGATCATTGCGTTCCTGGGGGCTGGGTGGGTGTTCGTTGCGTCGCGGCTTTCGACCGTTGCACGAAGGGCCGTCAGAGGGCCTTGACGAGGAACACGCAAGGATCGGCCTGCTCGTGCCGTACGCCGTCGGCGTCCCGGTACGCCCAGCGGTCGACGTAGGCGACTGCGGGCAGGTATCCGAGCCTCGCGTAGAGGGCCGCGGCGCGCGGGTTGTCGTCGCCGACGCCGAGGCCCATGAAGGAGACTCCGCGCTCGCCGGCCAGCCGCTCGGCGGTGCGTACCAGGGCGGTGCCGATGCCTCGGGAACGCAGGGACGCGGGGCTGACGTGGAGGCCGTTGATCTCGGGGCAACCGGGCCGGGCTGCCCGCACCTCGGGCGCCGCGCACCCGGTCCAGCGGACCTCCGCATGCCCCACGGGCCTGCCGTCCAGCCAGGGGACCAGGTAGGTGCTGTGCGCCGCCTCCTGCCGGGCGAACCGGGCGGCATGGTTGCCGTCGACGCTGGACGACGGCATGAAGCGGTCGAGCACCTCGACGTCCTCGGCCCGGCAGGCGGCGATCTCCATCCCTCGACGGTAGCCGCGGGCATGCGAAACGGCCCCCGGTTTTCCCGGCAGGCGGGTCAACGGGGGCCGTTCGAAGAAGGGTTGACGCGAGGTCAGCTCCAGCTGGCGTGCAGCGGCTTGCCCTCGGCGTAACCGGCGGCGCTCTGGATGCCGACGACGGCCTTCTCGGCGAACTCCTCAAGCGAGCCGGCACCGGCGTAGGTGCAGGACGACCGCACGCCCGCGATGATCGAGTCGATCAGGTCCTCCACACCGGGACGGGCCGGGTCGAGGAACATCCGGGAGGTGGAGATGCCCTCCTCGAACAGCGCCTTGCGGGCGCGGTCGTAGGCCGACTCCTCGGACGTGCGGTTGCGCACGGCACGCGCGGAGGCCATGCCGAAGGACTCCTTGTACGCGCGCCCCTGGGCGTCGTGCTGAAGGTCGCCCGGCGACTCGTACGTGCCGGCGAACCAGGACCCGACCATCACGTTGGACGCACCGGCCGCGAGGGCCATGGCGACGTCCCGCGGGTGCCTGACGCCGCCGTCGGCCCAGACGTGCTTGCCGAACTTCTTCGCCTCGGCGGCACACTCCAGGACCGCGGAGAACTGCGGCCGGCCGACGCCGGTCATCATGCGGGTGGTGCACATGGCGCCCGGCCCGACACCGACCTTGATGATGTCGGCACCGGCCTCGACGAGATCCCGGACGCCCTCGGCGGCGACGATGTTGCCGGCGACGATCGGCACCTGCGGGTCGAGCGCGCGCACGGTCCTGATCGCGGCGATCATCGACTCCTGGTGGCCGTGGGCCGTGTCGATGACGAGGGTGTCGACACCCGCGTCGAGCAGCTGCTTGGCCTTGCCCGCCACATCGCCGTTGATACCGACGGCGGCCGCGATGCGCAGCTTGCCCTCCGCGTCGACGGCCGGCGAGTACAGCGTGGCGCGCAGGGCGCCCTTGCGGGTGAGGATGCCGGCGAGGCGGCCGTCCGCGTCGACGGCGGGGGCGTAGCGCCGGTTGTGGTGGTCGAGGGTGTTGAACGCCTCGCGGGGGTCCTGGTCCGCGTCGAGGAGCAGCAGATCCCGGGACATGACCACTTCGAGCTGGGTGAAGCGGTCCACGCCGGACAGGTCGGAGTCGGTGACCACGCCGATCGGCTTGAAGTCCTCGTCGACGACGACACCGGCGTTGTGCGCACGCTTGGGCAGCAGGGCCAGGGCGTCGGCGACGGTCTGGTGCGGGGCCAGCACGATCGGTGTGTCGAGAACGAGGTGGCGGCTCTTCACCCAGGCGATGACGTCCGTGACCACGTCGATCGGGATGTCCTGCGGAATGACCACCAGACCACCCCGCCGCGCCACGGTCTCGGCCATACGACGACCCGCGATGGCGGTCATGTTGGCCACGACCAGCGGGATCGTGGTGCCCGTGCCGTCCGGCGAGCTGAGGTCCACGGCCTGCCGGGAGCCGACCGCGCTGCGGCTCGGGACCATGAAGACGTCGTCGTACGTCAGGTCGTACGCGGGCTGGATGTCATTGAGGAAACGCACGTGCTGCACATCCCAGTCGATCAGAGGTGGCCCCCGGACAGGTCAGCCAGGGGGAAGAGCACGTACTTCATTGTCCCATGCTGACCGGAATGCGAGGCACGGTCGCTTCATACGAGCAGGTCAGGGCCTGTTAGGAGGATCCTCCGAGAGCGAGCATCACCGTGAGTGACGGGGCCCGGTTCACGGCGGCGGAGAACACCTCCTGGGCGATCTCCCACTCCTCGGGCCGCGACTTGGCGTACCGCTGCCAGTTCCGTACGACGACCAGAAGCCCGTCCGCCGCTTCCGCGGGCCACACCGAAGGGTCGGCGAGGCTGTCGGCGAGCGCGTCCCAGTTGCGGCCGAACCAGTCGGGCAGCTCCAGGGTCTCCACGCAGCGGTCCATCAGGCCCGGCTTGTCCGTGACCCCGTCGAGGTCCAGCGTGACCACGAGTTCCGTCATATCGCTACCGCCCAACTTCTGGTGATCGTCGACGAGCGAGCCCAGGGGACGGCCCACCGGCCGCCCCCTTCCGACAGCCCGTCAGTGTCCGTCCGGGTCGGCCCTGTTGAGCGCGGGCTTCGGCGTCGTGCCGGCCGTCATGAGGTAGTCGGCGGCCGATGTGTCCGTCACCAGGCTGGTGACGAGGCCGGACCGCAGCACCGCGTCGATCGCCGGCCCCTTGCGCTGTCCACCCGCGATCGCGACGACCTCGGGGATACGGCGGAGCTGGTCGGCCTTGACGGTGATGCACCGCTCCCCCAGATCCCGACCGACCCGGCGCCCCTCGGCGTCGAAGAGGTGCGCGGACATCTCGGCGGCGACGCCGAGCGAGGCGTAGTGGGCCCGCTCCTCGTCGCTGAGCATGTCGTGCACCGTCGAGATGCCGGGCTCCCAGGAGCCGATGGAGACACAGGCGACCGTGACCTTGTCGAAGTACTCGAAGGCCCGGGCGATCCCGGTCTGGTGGCGCAGCGCCACCGCGGTGGCCGCGTCCGGCAGCAGCATCGGCGCGTAGATGGGGTGGGCGTCGCCGCCCGAGACCTGCGCGGCCCGCCGCACGGCCTCGACCGAACCGCGCTCGGCGGTCCCGGCGTCGTACACACCCGTCAACTGCACCACCGTGCAGGGCGGCAGCCGGTCCAGGGCCGCTGCCATGTGGATGGTGGACCGGCCCCAGGCCAGACCCAGCACATCCCCTTCGTTGACCAGTTCGCCGAGCAGGTCGGCGGCCACTTCTCCCAGGTTCTCGGGATCGGGCGTCTCCTCGGCCTCGGCCGGGGACTCGACCACGACGGCGTGCCTGAGGCCGTACCGGGCGCGCAGCGCGTCCGAGCGCTCGGCGTCCAGTTCGGCCGGCACACGGATCTCGATGCGCACCAGATCCCGTTCGAGAGCGGTCTCCAGGACCCGGGCCACCTTGAAGCGGCTGACGCCGAACTCCTCCGCGATCTGGATCTTGGACTTGCCCTCTAGGTAGAAGCGGCGGGCCATGGCCGCCGCCTGCACCAGCTCAGCGGGTCCCATCCGCATGGCTGACCGGCCCGCCGACATACCCGACACGGCGATCTCCTCACTGCTGTTCACACTCTGGATTCGCCGTTCATCCTTGCAGATCCGGCGCTCTTGATCCGCCCTGATGGGCGCCGTTCACGTTGTCTTGGCTCAGTGGTCGCATGCCCAGGCGGCGGTCTTCGTGACCGACTCCGCCTGAGCACGCAGCGCGCGGACCGCTTCGGCAGGGTCCTCGGCGCCGTACACCGCCGAACCGGCGACGAAGACATCGGCGCCCGCCTCGGCGCACTGTTCGATGGTCGAGGCGGACACACCGCCGTCCACCTGGAGCCACAGCTGCAGGCCGTGCTTGCTGATCAACTCGCGGGTGCGGCGAATCTTCGGAAGCATGATGTCGAGAAACGCCTGACCACCGAAGCCCGGCTCGACCGTCATGATCAGCAACATGTCGAGTTCGGGGAGCAGATCCTCGTACGGCTCGATGGGCGTCGCGGGCTTGAGCGCCATGGAGGCACGGGCGCCCTTGGCCCGGATCTCCCGCGCCAGCCGCACGGGGGCCGCGGCGGCCTCGACATGGAAGGTGACGGAGGAGGCCCCCGCTTCCACGTACTGAGGGGCCCACCTATCGGGGGCCTCGATCATCAGATGGCAGTCCAGCGGAGTGTCCGTCGCACGGGCCAGAGACTCTACGACCGGCACACCGAGCGTGAGGTTCGGGACGAAATGGTTGTCCATGACGTCGACGTGGAGCCAGTCGGCTCCTTGCACCGCCTTGGCCTCGTCCGCGAGGCGGGCGAAGTCGGCGGACAGGATGCTGGGGTTGATCTGCACGGCCATGACCCAAGACTGCCATGCCGGAGCACGAATGTTCGCGCCGGTACAGACCTGAGACGTTCATCGGATGCTGTGTCCGGTTCGCCCGTGCCATGCTGGGCGGCCCACCGGATCGTTCTGCGGCTGCGGGGGTGGCCATGACGAAGATCCAGGAGAAGAAGGACCCGGCGCGGTCGGGGCGGCGGGGCGTCGCGCATCTGGTCTGCGGCCGGCGCGCCAAGTGGGTGGTGGTCGGCCTGTGGCTGGTGGTGCTGTTCCTGACGGCCCCCTTCGCCCAGAAGCTGACGGACGCACAGGACAACGACGCCGCGTCCTGGCTGCCCGGCTCGGCCGAGTCCACACAGGTCCTGGAGATCTCCGAGAACTTCAGGCCGGAGCAGATACCCGCGATCGTCGTCTACGCCCGTGACAGCGGCCTGACGGCACAGGACCGGGCGGCGATCGCCGAGGACGTGGCGCAGCTCAAGCAGCTGACCGAGCACGGCATCCGCGGCGCCGAGACCAGGGGCCCGGTGTTCGACCGGGAGACGGATCCGCGAGCGGCCCAGGTCCATGTGCCGGTCACGATGGACGAGCAGGGCTGGGAGCGCATCGCGCCCGCCGTCGACTCGATCCGGGACGTCGTCGGCGAGGGCGGCGGCGGGATCGCCGTGCACATCACCGGCCCGGGCGGCATCTCCGCGGACTTCTCCGAAGCCTTCGAGGGCATCGACTCCACGCTCCTGCTGTCGGCGATGGCGGTCGTCATCGCCATGCTCCTGATCACCTACCGCAGCCCCACCCTGCTCCTGATCCCCCTGATCGCCGTGATCGTCGCCCTGTTCACCGCGCAGGCGTTCATCTACTTCCTGGCGGAGCACGCGGGGCTGACGGTGAACGGCCAGAGCGCCGGAATCCTCACGGTCCTGGTCTTCGGCGCGGGCACGGACTACGCGCTCCTGCTCGTGGCCCGCTACCGGGAGGAACTGCGCCGTCACGCGGACCGCCACGAGGCGATGGCCCTGGCCCTGCACCGCGCGGGCCCGGCGGTGATCGCCTCCGGCGCGACCGTCGTCCTGAGCATGCTGGTGCTGCTGGCGGCGGAGATGAACTCGACCCGGGGGCTCGGCCCGGTGGCGGCGATCGGCGTCACCGTCGCCCTGATCGCCATGATGAGCCTGTTCCCCGCCCTCCTGGTCGTCTTCGGCCGCTGGATCTTCTGGCCGGTGATCCCGCACCTGGGCGCGGAGAACCCTCACGAGCGAGGCGTCTGGGCCCGCATGGGCCGCCGTATCTCCCATCGCCCCCGCATGACCTGGGGTGTCACGGCCATCGCCCTCGCGGTCTGCTCCCTCGGCCTGCTACAGATGCGGGCCGAGGGGCTGAGCAACGCGGACGCCTTCACCGACAAGCCGGAGTCGATCACCGGCCAGGAGGTCTTGGCGCGGTACTTCCCGGCCGGCAGCGGCGACCCGCTGGTCATCGTCAGCAACCAGGCACAGGCGCAGCAGGTGGGTCGCGCGGTCGCCGCCACTGCGGGCGTGGTCCCGGACTCCCTGGGCCTGCCTCCGGGCACCAGACCGTCGTACGACGGCAAGGTGCTCTTCGAGGCGACGATGACGGCCCCGTCCGACAGCGAGGCCGCGAAGCAGACCGTGGAGCGGGTGCGCGACGCCGTTCACGCGGTCCCGGAGGCGGATGCCCAGGTGGGCGGCGGTACGGCGGCCCTGCTGGACATGGACAGGGCGACGACGCACGACAACCTGCTGATCATCCCGCTGGTCCTGCTCGTGGTGCTGCTGATCCTCTGTGCCCTGCTGCGCGCGCTGATCGCGCCGCTCCTGCTGATCGGCACGGTGATCCTGTCGTTCACGGCCGCCCTGGGCATCAGCGCACTGGCCTTCCGCCACGTGTTCGACTACGCGGGCGAGACGACCGACTTCCCGCTGTTCGTCTTCGTCTTCCTGGTGGCCCTCGGCATCGACTACAACATCTTCCTCACCACCCGCATCCGCGAGGAGGCCACCCACCAGGGCACCCGCCAAGGCGTGATCACGGGCCTCGCCGCCACGGGCGCGGTCATCACCTCGGCCGGCCTGGTCCTGGCCGGCACCTTCGCCGCCCTGGGCACCCTCCCCATGGTCGCGTTCGCCGAGATCGGCTTCGCGGTGGCCCTGGGCGTCCTCCTGGACACCTTCATCGTCCGCTCGGTCCTCGTGACGGCCCTGTTCATGGACGTCGGCCCCAAGGTGTGGTGGCCGCACCGACTGGCCCGGGAGGACGGGGGCGGCGCGGCGGCGAGGCCGGGGGCGGAGGAGAGGGTGGGGCAGCGAGGCAGGTGAGGGTCACCCGCCTCGCTGCCCACCCCGTCCGGGCCGTATGGGGGGTACCCGTCTCACGGGGCGGGCCAGTCCTTCGGATGTCCCGGCCGCCTCGCCGCGGTCCACGCCACGCACGGGGGGACCCGGCGGTCGGGCGGGACTCCTGAAGGGCCGCCGCAAACGGCGGGACCCGGCAGTCGGGCGGGACTCCTGAAAGGCCGCCGCAAACGGCGGGACCGGGCGGTCGGGCGGACTCCTGAAGGGCCGCCACGAACGGCGGGAACGACCCCTCGGGCGTCCCGAGAGACCTCGCCGCGACGCGGGGTGCGAGGACTCAGCCCACCCGTCGCATCAACGCCAGGTACATCGCATCGGTCCCGTGCAGATGCGGCCACAGCTGCACATCGGGCCCCTCTCCCAGATCCGGCACCCCGGTGAGCAACGGCCGAGCGTCCAGCAGCTCGACCTTCCCCCACTGCTTCACCACGTCATCGACGACCGCCCGCGTCTCGGCGAGATGCGGCGAGCACGTCGCGTACCCGACCACACCTCCCACCCGCACGGACTCCAGCGCCGACCGCAGCAGCCCCCGCTGCAGCGGAGCGAACCCGTCCAGGTCCTCCGGCCGCCGCCGCCACCGCGCCTCCGGCCGCCGCCGCAGCGCCCCCAGCCCGGTGCACGGCACATCCACCAGCACCCGGTCGAAGCTTCCGGCCCGCCAGGCCGGCCGTGTCCCATCGGCGGCGATGACCTGGTACGGCCCGGGGTTCCCCGCCAGCGCCTTGGCCACCAGCCCGGCCCGATGCGGCTGCTTCTCGGAGGCGACCAGCGCGGCCCCTCGCTGCGCGGCCAGCGCCCCCAGCAGGGCCGCCTTGCCCCCGGGCCCGGCGCACCCGTCGAGCCACTTCAGATCGGGCCCCTCCAGGGGAGCGTGGGCGAGGGCGAGAGCGACCAGCTGGCTCCCCTCGTCCTGCACCCCCGCGCGCCCTTCCCGCACGGCCGTGATGGCCCCCGGCTCCCCGCCCTCGGCGAGCCGCACGGCGTACGGCGACCAGCGCCCGGGCACGGCCGCCTCCTCATCGAGGAGTTCCTCCGTCGTGGCCCGCCCGGGCCGGGCGACCAGCGTCACCTCGGGCCGCTCGTTGTCGGCCTCCAGCAGCCGCTCGATCCCCTCGCGCCCACCCCCGAGCGAGTCCCACAGCGCGGAGACGACCCACCGGGGATGCGAGTGCACCACGGCGAGATGGTCCTCGGGATCCTCGTCGTACGGCGGCGCGACCCGCTGGATCCACCCCTCGAGATCGTCCTGCGCGACCTTGCGGAGCACGGCGTTGACGAACTTCGCCCGCCCGTCTCCGAGCACGACACGGGCGAGCTCCACGGACGCGGACACGGCGGCGTGCGTGGGGATCCGCGTCCCGAGCAGCTGGTGCGCACCGAGGCTGAGCACATCGAGCACCGGCGGGTCGACCTCGCGCAGCGGCCGGTCCACGCACGACGCGATGACGGCGTCGTACGTCCCCTGCCGACGCAGCGTCCCGTACACCAGCTCGGTCGCGAGCGCGGCGTCCCGGCCGTCGAAGTCGCCCTTCTCCCGCGCCTTGCGCAGCAGCGGCGGCAGTACGAGGTTGGCGTACGCGTCCCGCTCGGCCACGGCACGCAGCGCCTCGAAGGCGAGGACGCGGACGGGATCCTTCTTGGGCCGTCGGTAGGGCTTGCCGGGTTTACGGGGCCGACGGGAGGTGTCGCTCACGAAAAAGGTGCTCCGGATTGCTGGATGAGATGTACGCCCAGCCTACGCCGCGCCTCCCGCCGGGCCTACGGCCCGGTCAGGCCCCGACGCTCTCCCCGTCCGCGATCCGCACGCCCCGCGCCCAGTCGGCCGCCCGCATCGGCTTCTTGCCCTGCGCCTGCACCCACAGCAACTCGACGGCGTACGAGCCGGTCCCCACGTACACGTTGTTCTTCCCGACGGAGAGCTGACCGGGCGCGAGATCGTCCCGCCCGGGCACCTGCTGCACCTGGATCAGCTTCAGCCGCTCGCCCCGAAAGGTGGTCCAGGCGCCGGGGGCGGGCGTGCAGCCGCGCACGAGCCGGTCGACGCGCAGGGCGGGCGCGCTCCAGTCGACGTGGGCGTCCTCGACGTTGACCTTGGGTGCGAGGGTGATCCCCTCGGCCGGCTGCGGTACGGCCTTGAGCGTGCCGTCCTCGATGCCGTCCATGGTCGCGGCGAGCAGCCCGGCGCCGGCGAAGGCGAGCCGGGTCAGCAGGTCGCCGCTGGTGTCGGTGGCCCGGATCTGCTCGGTGACGGTGCCGTAGACGGGGCCGGAGTCCAGTCCCTCCTCGATGAGGAAGGTGGAGGCGCCGGTGATCTCGTCGCCCGCCATGATGGAGTGCTGCACGGGCGCGGCCCCCCGCCAGGCGGGCAGCAGCGAGAAGTGCAGGTTGACCCAGCCGTGCGCCGGGATGTCGAGGGCGACACGGGGCAGCAGGGCGCCGTACGCGACGACGGGGCAGCAGTCCGGCGCGATCTCCCTGAGCCGCTCCAGGAACTCGGGGTCGCGCGGCTTGGCGGGCTTGAGGACCTCGATCCCGGCCTCCTCGGCCCGCTCGGCCACCGGGCTCGCCACCAGCCGACGCCCACGCCCGGCCGGTGCGTCGGGCCGCGTGACGACGGCGGCCACCTCGTGCCGCCCGGAGGCGATCAGAGCGTCCAGGGCGGGAACGGCGACCTCGGGGGTACCGGCGAAGACAAGCTTCATGGGTGGGCACGGGCCTCTCGGGCGGGGTTGGTCGGGGCGACGCACAAGTCTATGTGCGCACGGCAAGGCGCCCCACGCGGGCAACACCTGGACGTGCCCCACACGGGCAACACCCGGACGTACCGCGCCTCGTCGCCGGGCAGGCGTCCTGAGCCGACGGCCGAGGCGCACACCCTCGCGCAGGGGCGTGGGCATATGCCCATACGCCCCTGGTGCGTGACCCGCGGAGCGATCCCGCGTTGTCAAGACAGAGTTGACCACAACGGGCCGCATCCGCCGACACCGCGGCCCACTCCTTTTCACGCCGGTTCGAGAGGCTTGTTCATGGCCGACCACGCAACCCACGACGCCCAGGCTCGGGCCAGCCTGCACTTGCTGGTGCGGGACATCGAGCGGGTCCGCCGGCAGGTGGACGCACTGCGCACGCTCACCGCCCAGCTGGGCAACGTCTACCGCCCGCGCCGCTCGGGTCCCTCCACGGGCTTCGTCGTCTACGGACGCGCTCCCGCCCCGACCGTCCGCCTGGCCCAGGAGCTGCGGGACAGTGTCGAGACCCTGGTCACGGCAGCCGTGGACTTCGACCGCTCACTCGGCTTCTCCTGGGACGCGGTGGGCTCCGCCCTCGGCGTCACCAAGCAGGCGGTGCACCGACGTTACGGCGCGCGCCGCGCCACCGCCCAGGCCGCGGCCGACCCCGAGCGCACGACCGAGCCGTCGGGTGCCCGCACGGTGAACGTCGCCACCGCCATCCCCACCGTGCCCACGGTGCCCGCGGCCCGCTCCATGCCGACGCAGCCGACGGCGGGCAGCCCCGGACTCCGCGACGAGGCCAGGCCCACGGCCTTCCCCGGTCCTCGCAACGGCTGAACCCCCTTCACGCTCTGCCCTCCTGGTGCGCACCCGGGAGGGCAGAGTCCTGCCGGCCGCGGCGGGACGGCATCCGCCGCGGCGGGACGGCTTTCGCAGCGGCGGGACGGCTTTCGCCGCGGCGCACACAGGTCACCCGATGTCCGGCGGGTCGATCCGTACCCGCACCCGAACCACCGCTTCCCCGCCGCCACGCGCCATCCTCGCCGCCTGCGCGGCCTTCAACGCGGACGCCAACGTGGCTCCGCTTCCGGGTGGCACCCGGATCAGGGCCCGGTCCCAGTGTTCCCCCGGCGGGGGCGCCCCCACGCGCCGCGGCCGGCCCGCAGCCGTGACGGGCAACGGCACCGGCCCCAACACCTCCGCCTCCGGCGGCAGTTCGACCGCATGCAGGAACTCGGCGACCGCCTCCCCGGGGCCGGCCACGGAAGCCATCCGCGACACCGGCGGAAACCCCAGCTCGGCCCGCTCGGCAAGCTCCCGCACCGCGTGTCCCACGGGATCCCACCGCACCAGCGCCTGCACCGGCCGCAGCGTGGGCTCGGCGACGACGACCACCGCGCCTCCGGCACCCTGCGGCCGTACCAGCGCGGCGGCAGCGATCCACCGGCGCAACGCGTCCTCCCCGGCCCGCAGATCGGGCCGTCCGAGCATGGCCCATCCGTCCAGGAGCAGGGCCGCCGCATAGCCGCCTTCGGCGACGGGCTCGGCGCCCGGCGTACTCACGACGAGGGCGGGCGTGCCGGGCACGGTGTCCAGCACATGCTCGCGCCCGGAAGTGCGCACCGGAACGGCGGGAAAGGCCCGCCCCAACTCCTCGGCGGTCCGCCGCGCTCCCACCACCTGGGCCCGCAGGCGGAAGCCACCGCACTCCGGGCAGTGCCAGGCGCCCTCCGCCTGCCCGCACCACCCACAGCGCAGATCGGCGCCGGAGCCCTGCGCCTCCACAGGGCCGGAGCAGTGCCGGCACCGGGCGGGCGCGCGGCAGTTGGCGCAGGCCATCCGTGGTACGTATCCGCGACGGGGCACCTGCACCAGAACCGGCCCCTGACGCAGCCCCTCCCGCACCGTCTGCCAGGCGAGAGTCGGCAACCGGGCGGCCCGGGCGGCCTCGTCCCGGGCCAGATCCTGGTCCCCCACGGTCCGTACGAGCGGGGCGGCACCCCGCACCTGCTCCCGCGTGGCGGCCAAAGGCCGGGCCCAGCCGCTCTCCACGAGCTGGGCTGCCTCGACGGTGCAGCTCCAACTCCCCAGCAGAAAGCCGCACTTGTCCTGCGCCGCCCGCAGCAGCAGCACATCCCGCGCATGCGGCTGAGGCGCGTGCTGCTCGCTGTGGCTGTCGTCCCCGTCGTCCCAGAGGGCGACCAGCCCGAGATTGCGCACCGGTGCGAACATCGCGGCCCGAGTCCCCACGACAGCCCGCACGGATCCCCGCCGCACCGCGAGCCACTCCCGATACCGCTTCTCCGGCCCGGCATCGGCGGTCAGCACCGCATGCCGCCCCTCCCCCATCAACGAGGTCAGGGCGGCGTCGACCCGCGCCACGGACCGCCCGTCCGGCACGACGACGAGCGCCCCTCGCCCGGAGGCCAGGGTCGCGACGACGGCACGGGCCAGCTCGTCACTCCATTCAGGCCCCGGCAGCGCGTTCCACACGGCACGCGGCGCACCCCCGGCGGCCAGCGCCTCCAGGAAGAGGCCCCCTCGCTCGTACCGCTCCCAGGATCCCGCCTCGGGCGCACCGGGCGGTGGCAGCGCTTCGGGTGAGGGTCGCTTCTCGGCCCGGGCACTGCGCGGCGGCACGGCCAGCTGCAGCACATCGGCGAGCCCCCCGGCGTACCGGTCGGCCACCGCCCGCGAGAGTTGGAGCAACTCCTCACTCAGCACCGGCTCGGGGGAGACGACCTGCGCGAGCGCCGCGAGCGGCCCGGAGTAGTCCGACTCGGCGACCCGCTCGACCAGGAACCCGTCGATGAGCCCCCCGCCCTCACGCCGCCCGTCCCGGACCCGCCCGCGCCCGGCTCCGAACCGCACCCGCACCCGCACCCCGGGCTGCGCGTCCGCGTCCAGCTCCTCCGGCACGGCGTAGTCGAAGTACCGGTCGAGGTGCAGCACACCCTTGTCGACCAGCACCCGGGCAACAGGCAGCTTCTCCGCGAGCGCGGCCCCCCGCCAGGTCCTGGGCTTGGCCCGCGGTGCCTTCGCCTTCCGCACACTCTCGCGAATCAGCGCGAGCTGCTCGACCGACGCCCCCTCGCCCCGGCCACCCGACTGCTCGTTCTCGCTGCTCACGCTTGCATTCTTACCAAACGCCACTGACAACCGACGGCGCCCGAGCCCCCACACGGCGCCGAAGCCCACCGAGCCCGCCGGGTTTCCGCGCCGAAGCACTCGTCGCCCTCACGCCCCGCCGCACCGGCCGCACCCCGTCGGTCGCCTAGACGGCGCGAGGAGATCGCCCCGTACGGGCCCGCCGCCCGCTCCGGGCCCGGGACGGCACCCCGACGGGCAGCGGCTCGAACAGGCCGTGGAGAACCGGACACAGACCGAGGCCCGGTACCCCACACAGGGGAACCGGGCCTCGTGCACATCCCGTGCGGCCAGGCGCTACAGGCCCACGGCCTTGCGCAGTGCCTCCACCCGGTCCGTCCGCTCCCAGGTGAACTCCGGCAGCTCACGGCCGAAGTGGCCGTACGCCGCCGTCTGGGCGTAGATCGGGCGCAGCAGGTCCAGGTCGCGGATGATGGCGGCCGGGCGCAGGTCGAAGACCACGTCGATGGCCTTCTCGATCTTCTCGGCGTCGATCTTGGCCGTGCCGAAGGTCTCGACGAACAGGCCCACCGGCTCGGCCTTGCCGATCGCGTACGCGACCTGCACCTCGCAACGGGAGGCGAGGCCGGCAGCGACGACGTTCTTGGCGACCCAGCGCATCGCGTACGCCGCCGAACGGTCCACCTTGGACGGGTCCTTGCCGGAGAAGGCGCCGCCGCCGTGGCGGGCCATGCCGCCGTAGGTGTCGATGATGATCTTGCGGCCGGTCAGACCGGCGTCGCCCATCGGGCCGCCGATCTCGAAGCGGCCGGTGGGGTTGACCAGCAGGCGGTAGTTCTCGGTGTCCAGCTTGATGCCGTCGTCGAGGAGGGCCTTCAGCTCCGGCTCGACCACGAACTCCCGGATGTCCGGGGCGAGAAGCGAGTCGAGGTCGATGTCCGACGCGTGCTGCGAGGAGACCACGACGGTGTCCAGACGGACCGCCTTGTCGCCGTCGTACTCGATGGTGACCTGCGTCTTGCCGTCCGGGCGCAGGTAGGGGATCGTGCCGTTCTTGCGGACCTCGGACAGGCGCTTGGACAGGCGGTGCGCCAGGAAGATCGGGAGCGGCATGAGCGTGGGCGTCTCGTCCGTCGCGTAGCCGAACATCAGGCCCTGGTCACCGGCGCCCTGGCGGTCCAGCTCGTCGTCGTCGCCCTCGACCCGGGTCTCGTACGCCGTGTCCACGCCCTGCGCGATGTCCGGCGACTGCGCGCCGATCGAGACCGAGACGCCGCAGGAGGCGCCGTCGAAGCCCTTCTTCGAGGAGTCGTAGCCGATCTCGAGGATCTTGTTCCGGACCAGAGTGGCGATGTCCGCGTACGTCTTGGTCGTGACCTCACCGGCCACGTGGACCAGACCGGTCGTGATCAAGGTCTCGACGGCGACCCGGGAGGTCGGGTCCTCGCGCAGAAGCGCGTCGAGAATGGTGTCGCTGATCTGGTCAGCGATCTTGTCGGGGTGACCTTCGGTCACGGACTCCGAAGTGAACAGGCGACGGGACACAACGCTCCCTGTGGTTGCAGCGGCTGCTGGCTGATCATTGGCGGACGGGACGGGGGCTGCGCCCGGCGTCGTCCGAGGACAGTTTATCTGTCGTGCTCGGTCACGGACCCCCTGTCTCGCCTCTCGGGAGCGCTGTGACCTGCGGCACGGGCATTCTGCCCAATGTCACCCGCCCTGACCAGAGGCGCCACACCCGAATCGTGCGGCGCCCCACGGAAGTCCGCAGCGCATCAAACATTCATCCGAACCGCCGCGTCACCAGGTCCCATACGGTTTCGGCCAAGGCTTCCTTGGGCCCGTACGGCACCGGGGTCTCACTGCCGTCGGCGCCGAGGACGACCGCCTCGTTCTCCTCCGAACCGAACGTCTTGCGCTCGCCCACCTCGTTCACCACAAGGAGATCGCACCCCTTGCGTTCCAACTTCCTGCGGCCGTTGGCCAGGACGTCGTCCGTCTCGGCGGCGAAGCCGACGACGACCTGGCCGGGGCGGGCTCGCTCGGCGGAGAGCTCGGCGAGAATGTCCGGATTCCGCACCAGAACGATGGGCTCCGGGTCCTGGCCGTCCTTCTTCTTGATCTTCCCGGCGGCGTACGCGGCCGGGCGGAAGTCCGCGACGGCCGCGGCCATCACCACCGCGTCGGCGTCCGCGGCCGCCTTGAGGACCGCCTCCCGCAGTTGTAGTGCCGTGCCGACCGGGACGACGTCCACGCCCGCCGGGTCGGGGAGCCCGGCGTTGGCCGCGATCAGCGTGACACGGGCGCCCCGGGCCGCGGCCGTACGGGCGAGGGCGTAGCCCTGCTTGCCCGAGGAGCGGTTGCCGAGGAAGCGGACCGGGTCGAGGGGCTCGCGTGTCCCACCCGCGCTGACGACGACGTGGCGGCCCTTGAGGTCCGGCTCGGCGACACCCCGTGCCAGGACTCGGCGGCAGACCTCGAAGATCTCGCCGGGCTCGGGCAGCCGGCCCTTACCGGTGTCCACGCCGGTGAGGCGGCCGACGGCGGGCTCGATGACGACAGCGCCGCGCCGGCGCAGGATCGCCACGTTCTCCTGGGTGGCCGGGTGCTCCCACATCTCGGTGTGCATGGCGGGTGCGAAGACGACAGGACAGCGGGCCGTGAGGAGCGTGTTCGTCAGCAGGTCGTCGGCGAGGCCGTGGGCGGCCCTGGCGAGGGTGTCGGCCGTCGCGGGGGCCACGATCACCAGGTCGGCGTGCTGGCCGATGCGGACGTGGGGGACCTCGTGGACGTCGTCCCAGACCTCGGTGGAGACCGGGTTGCCGGAGAGGGCGGACCAGGTGGCGGCGCCGACGAAGTGCAGTGCGGAGGCGGTGGGTACGACGCGCACGTCATGGCCGGACTCCGTGAGCCTGCGCAGCAGCTCACAGGCCTTGTACGCGGCGATGCCGCCGCTGACCCCCAGAACGACCTTCGGCTTGTCCACCGTCTCTCCCCGCACTCGGCAACGTACGACTCCACTACACACCACAGGCCCGGCAGTCGCGCTGCCGGGCCTGTGGAAAAGTCAGCTGCAAGCTGTAAATAGCACTTACTGCGCCGGGCCCTCGACGGCCTCGGACGTCAGCAGACCCGCGTTGATCTCGCGCAGGGCGATCGAGAGCGGCTTCTCGTGGACATGGGTGTCGACGAGCGGACCGACGTACTCGAGGAGGCCCTCGCCGAGCTGCGAGTAGTACGCGTTGATCTGGCGGGCCCGCTTGGCCGCGTAGATCACGAGGCTGTACTTCGAGTCGGTGGCCTCGAGGAGCTCGTCGATCGGCGGGTTGATGATGCCCTCGGGCGCGGAGATGGAAGAGGACACGCTCTACCTTCCGATGGATGGGAAAGATTCAGTGCGAGTGATCAAGCCTGAGCGATCACTTCTGAATGATCAGTCACGACCAGACAGTCAACGATCACACAGTCAACGATCACACAACGTCCATCAAGGCTAGCAGCTCGCGCGCCACGTCCTCGACGGAGGTGTTGACCAAGGTCACATCGAACTCCGGTTCCGCCGCGAGTTCGACCTTCGCCGCGTCCAGGCGGCGCTCGATCACCTCGGGCGGCTCGGTGCCGCGTCCGGTGAGTCTGCGCACGAGCTCCTCCCAGGAGGGAGGAGCCAGGAACACCAGCTGGGCCTCCGTCATGGACTCGCGGACCTGCCGGGCCCCCTGGAGGTCGATCTCCAGCAGGACGGGCTCACCCGCCTCCAGCCGCTCCTGCACGGCCGCGCGCGGCGTGCCGTAGCGGTTGCCGGCGAACTCGGCCCACTCCAGCAGTTCGCCATTGGCGATCAGCTTGTCCATCTCGTCGTCGGTGACGAAGAAGTAGTGGACTCCGTGCTGCTCGCCGGGGCGAGGCTTTCGGGTCGTCGCCGACACCGAGAGCCAGACCTCCGGGTGTTCCTTGCGCATATGAGCGACGACCGTGCTCTTGCCGACCCCCGAAGGGCCGGAGAGCACGGTCAGCCGCGGACGTTCACTCATGCAGCGATTATTCCAGCAATCCCGGAGTGCCCGGGACTCCCGGTCCGGAGTACTCCGGACTCAGGAGCCGGTGCTGCCGAACTCACGCTCCAGGGAAGCGATCTGGTTCGAGCCGAGACCGCGCACGCGGCGGCTCTCGGAGATGCCGAGTCGCTCCATGATCTGCTTGGCGCGGACCTTGCCCACGCCCGGCAGCGACTCAAGGAGAGCGGAGACCTTCATCTTGCCGATGACGTCGTTCTCCTGGCCCTGCTTGATGACCTCGTGCAGGGAGGCGCCGGAGTGCTTGAGTCGATTCTTGACCTCGGCCCGCTCCCGGCGAGCCGCGGCGGCCTTTTCGAGCGCGGCTGCGCGCTGTTCAGGGGTAAGGGGCGGAAGAGCCACGCCTACGTCACCTCGGATGTCGAACTGTCGGATACGGACCGGTGAGGAACCTAGTCGCCCCACACCTGGGGAGGCACGAGCAACACGCTGCCCGTTCTCCCCCACTGCTTTGGAGAGCGTGGGAGGTGCCCCCACTCGTCGGAGACTAGCGGTCAAGTCCGCCAGAGTCAGCGAGAACAGCGGAAAAGTCCTGGTCAGCCTCCGTCAGGCCTGACATTTAGGACATAATGCCCCGGATTTGAGGATGTATTCAGACTCAAGTCGCCGCGAGCCACTCGTCGGAGGTCCCGTGCGAGCAGCTCGAACACGCCTGACGACGGTCAGCCGGCCGTCACAGCCGCCCGGACCTCCTCGGCGAAGCGTGACGAGGCATCACGCAGCGCGACGACGTCGGGTCCGTGCCGCAGCACCCCCCGGCTGACGTTCGGGACGACATTGCGCACCGCGGCGCCGAAGACCCGGGGAAGGTCGGCCGGGGTGGCGCCCTGCGCGCCGATGCCGGGCGCGAGAAGCGGACCGTTGATGTCGAGGTCGTACGTCGACAGGTCGCCGAGCGTGGCGCCGACGACCGCTCCGAAGGACCCCATGGGCTCCTCCCCCACGTTCTCCGCCGCGAGGTGCGCCAGCATCGTCGCCGCGACGGTGCGGCCGTCCGCACGCACCGCGTGCTGGACCTCGCCGCCCTCCGGGTTCGACGTCAGCGCGAGCACGAACAGCCCGGCACCGCTCTCGCGGGCCAGCGCGACGGCCGGGGACAGCGAGCCGTAGCCGAGATACGGGGAGACGGTCAGCGCGTCCGAGAACAGCGGGGAGTCCTTGTGGAGGAAGGACTCGGCGTACGCGGCCATGGTCGAGCCGATGTCGCCGCGCTTGGCGTCCATCACGACCAGCGCACCGGCCGCCCGCGCCTGAGCCACCGACTTCTCCAGGACCGCGACGCCACGCGAGCCGAAGCGCTCGAAGAACGCGCTCTGCGGCTTGAGCACGGCCACCCGGTCGGCCATGGCCTCGACCACCGTGCGGCTGAACCGCTCCAGGCCGGCCACGTCGTCGTTCAGGCCCCACTCCGCGAGCAGGGAGGCGTGCGGGTCGATGCCGACGCACAGGGGGCCGCGCTCGTCCATGGCGCGGCGCAGCCGTGCGCCAAAGGGTTCCAGAGCACTCATGCGGTCTTCCTTGCCTTCCTGACGTCGGCACCGACTGCGTCGGCGAGGGTGGCGTAGGGGCTGGTGCGCAGGCGCGCGGCGAGCCCCTTGTGGATGGCGCGGCCCCAGAAGGGTCCTTCGTAGATGAAGGCGCTGTATCCCTGGACCAGCGTGGCGCCCGCCAGGATGCGCTGCCAGGCGTCCTCGGCGTTCTCCACGCCGCCCACGCCCACGAGGGTGATCCGGTCGCCCACGCGCGCGTACAGGCGTCGCAGCACCTCCAGGGAGCGTGCCTTGAGCGGTGCTCCGGAGAGACCGCCGGTCTCCTTGACCAGGGAGGGTTCGGATTTCAGACCGAGGCCCTCGCGCGCGATGGTGGTGTTGGTGGCGATGATGCCGTCCAGGCCCAGCTCGACGGCCAGGTCGGCGACCGCGTCGATGTCCTCGTCGGCGAGGTCGGGCGCGATCTTCACCAGGAGCGGCACCCGACGGCGGGTCACCGTGCGGTCGGCCGCCTCGCGGACGGCGCTCAGCAGGGGACGCAGGGCCTCGGTGGCCTGGAGGTTGCGCAGGCCGGGCGTGTTGGGCGAGGAGACGTTGACCACCAGGTAGTCGGCGTACGGCGCCAGCCGCTCCGTCGACTTCACGTAGTCACCGACGGCCTCCGCCTCCGGGACGACCTTCGTCTTGCCGATGTTGACGCCCACGACGGTTCTGAAGACAGGCGTACGCGACGCCAGGCGGGCCGCCACGGCCAGCGAGCCCTCGTTGTTGAAGCCCATGCGGTTGATCAGCGCGTGGTCCTTCACGAGCCGGAACAGCCGCTTCTTGGGGTTGCCGGGCTGGGCCTCCCCGGTGACCGTGCCGATCTCGACGTGGTCGAAGCCGAGCATCGACATGCCGTCGATCGCGACCGCGTTCTTGTCGAACCCGGCGGCGAGGCCGAAGGGGCCGTGCATGCGCAGGCCGAAGGCCTCCGTGCGCAGTTCCTTGTAGCGGGGCGCGAGCGCGGCGGCGACGAAGGTGCGCAGCACGGGGATGCGGACGGCGAGGCGGATCCAGCGGAAGGCCAGGTAGTGGGCCTGTTCCGGGTCCATCCGTGTGAAAACCAGACGGAAGAAGAGCTTGTACATGTCGGTGTCCTCTTGAAGTCTCAGGTGACCTCATGAAGAGGGGGACACCGTTTCCGGTGTCCCCCTCGTGGGCTGCTAGTCGCGGGCCGCGGTCAGGTGTTCCGCGTGTTCCTGGAGGGAACGGACCCCCACGTCACCGTGGTTGAGTGCGTCGATGCCCTGGACGGCGGCGGCGAGCGCCTGGACCGTCGTGAGGCAGGGGACCGACCGCGCCACGGCCGCCGTACGGATGTCGTAGCCGTCGAGGCGGCCGCCGGTGCCGTACGGGGTGTTGACGATGAGGTCGACCTCGCCGTCATGGATGAGCTGGACGATGGTCTTCTCGCCGTTCGGGCCGGTGCCCTCGGACTGCTTGCGCACGACGGTGGCGTTGATGCCGTTGCGCTTGAGCACCTCGGCCGTACCGGACGTGGCGAGCAACTCGAAGCCGTGGGCGACCAGTTCACGCGCCGGGAAGATCATCGAGCGCTTGTCCCGGTTGGCCACCGAGATGAACGCGCGGCCCTTGGTGGGCAGCGGGCCGTAGGCGCCCGCCTGCGACTTGGCGTACGCCGTGCCGAAGACGGAGTCGATGCCCATGACCTCGCCGGTGGAGCGCATCTCCGGGCCGAGGACGGTGTCGACGCCGCGGCCGTGGATGTCGCGGAAGCGCGACCACGGCATGACGGCCTCCTTGACGGAGATCGGCGCGTCCAGCGGCAGCTCGCCGCCGTCGCCGTTCGCCGGGAGCAGGCCCTCGGCGCGCAGCTCCGCGATGGTCGCGCCCAGCGAGATGCGGGCGGCGGCCTTCGCCAGCGGCACCGCGGTCGCCTTCGAGGTGAAGGGGACCGTGCGGGACGCGCGCGGGTTGGCCTCCAGGACGTACAGGATGTCGCCGGCCATCGCGAACTGGATGTTGATCAGGCCGCGCACGCCGACGCCCTTGGCGATGGCCTCCGTGGAGGCGCGCAGGCGCTTGACGTCGAAGCCGCCGAGGGTGATCGGGGGCAGGGCGCACGCCGAGTCGCCGGAGTGGATGCCGGCCTCCTCGATGTGCTCCATGACGCCGCCGAGGTACAGCTCCTGGCCGTCGTAGAGGGCGTCGACGTCGATCTCGATGGCGTCGTCGAGGAAGCGGTCGACGAGGACCGGCCGGGTGGGGCTGATCTCGGTCGACTCCGCGATGTACGCCTCCAGGCGCGTCTCGTCGTAGACGATCTCCATGCCGCGTCCGCCGAGCACGTACGACGGCCGCACCAGGACCGGGTAGCCGATCTCGTCGGCGATGGCCTTGGCCTCGGTGAAGGTGGTGGCCGTGCCGTGCTTGGGGGCGGGAAGCCCGGCCTCGGCGAGCACGCGCCCGAAGGCGCCCCGGTCCTCGGCGGCGTGGATGGCCTCCGGCGAGGTGCCCACGATCGGCACGCCGTTGTCCTTCAGCGCCTGGGACAGGCCGAGCGGGGTCTGGCCGCCCAACTGGACCACGACACCGGCGATCGGGCCGGCGAGCGACTCGGCGTGGACGATCTCCAGCACGTCTTCCAGCGTCAGCGGCTCGAAGTACAGCCGGTCGGAGGTGTCGTAGTCGGTGGAGACGGTCTCCGGGTTGCAGTTGACCATGACGGTCTCGAACCCGGCCTCGCTCAGCGCGAAGGAGGCGTGGACGCAGGAGTAGTCGAACTCGATGCCCTGGCCGATGCGGTTCGGGCCGGAGCCCAGGATGATCACCGCGGGCTTCTCGCGGGGCGCGACCTCGCTCTCCTCGTCGTAGGAGGAGTAGAAGTACGGCGTCTTCGCGGCGAACTCGGCGGCGCAGGTGTCGACCGTCTTGTAGACCGGGCGGATACCGAGCGCGTGCCGCACCTCGCGGACGACGTCCTCGCGCAGACCGCGGATCTCGCCGATCTGCTGGTCGGAGAAGCCGTGCCGCTTGGCCTCGGCGAGCAGCTCGCGGGTGAGCTCCGGGGCCTCGGCGAGTTCGTCGGCGATCTCCTTGATGAGGAAGAGCTGGTCGACGAACCAGGGGTCGATCTTCGTGTACTCGAAGACCTCCTCGGGCGTGGCGCCCGCCCGGATGGCCTGCATGACGGCGTTGATCCGGCCGTCGGTGGGCCGTACGGCCTCCCGCAGCAGCTCGTTCTTGTCGCCGGGCTCGCCGACGAACGTGAACTGGCTGCCCTTCTTCTCCAGCGAGCGCAGGGCCTTCTGGAAGGCCTCGGTGAAGTTGCGGCCGATGGCCATGGCCTCGCCGACCGACTTCATGGTCGTGGTCAGCGTGGAGTCGGCCTGCGGGAACTTCTCGAAGGCGAACCGCGGGGCCTTGACGACCACGTAGTCGAGCGTGGGCTCGAAGGAGGCGGGGGTCTCCTGCGTGATGTCGTTCGGGATCTCGTCGAGGGTGTAGCCCACGGCGAGCTTGGCGGCGATCTTGGCGATGGGGAACCCGGTCGCCTTGGAGGCGAGGGCCGAGGAGCGCGACACGCGCGGGTTCATCTCGATGACGATGACGCGGCCGTCGGCCGGGTTCACCGCGAACTGGATGTTGCAGCCACCGGTGTCCACGCCGACCTCGCGGATGACCGCGATGCCGATGTCACGCAGGATCTGGTACTCGCGGTCGGTGAGGGTCATCGCCGGGGCGACGGTGATGGAGTCGCCGGTGTGCACGCCCATCGGGTCGAAGTTCTCGATGGAGCAGACGACCACGACGTTGTCGTGCTTGTCGCGCATCAGCTCCAGCTCGTACTCCTTCCAGCCGAGGATGGACTCCTCCAGGAGCACCTCGGTGGTCGGCGAGAGGGTGAGGCCCTGCCCGGCGATGCGGCGCAGCTCCTCCTCGTCGTGGGCGAAGCCGGAGCCGGCGCCGCCCATGGTGAAGGAGGGGCGGACGACGACCGGGTAGCCGCCGAGCTCCTCGACGCCCGCGAGGACCTCGTCCATGGAGTGGCAGATGACCGAACGGGCGGACTCGCCGTGCCCGATCTTCTTGCGCACCTCCTCCACGACCTCCTTGAACTGGTCGCGGTCCTCGCCCTTGTGGATGGCGGCCACGTTGGCGCCGATGAGCTCGACCCCGTACTTGTCCAGGACGCCGTTCTCGTGCAGCGCGATCGCGGTGTTGAGCGCCGTCTGACCGCCCAGGGTGGGCAGCAGGGCGTCCGGCCGCTCCTTGGCGATGATCTTCTCGACGAACTCCGGGGTGATCGGCTCGACGTAGGTGGCGTCGGCGATCTCCGGGTCGGTCATGATCGTCGCCGGGTTGGAGTTCACGAGGATGACGCGCAGGCCCTCGGCCTTGAGCACGCGGCACGCCTGCGTACCGGAGTAGTCGAACTCGGCGGCCTGGCCGATGACGATCGGGCCGGAGCCGATGACCAGGACGGACTGGATATCGGTGCGCTTAGGCACGCTGGCCCTCCATCAGGGATACGAAGCGGTCGAACAGGTAGGCGGCGTCGTGCGGGCCGGCTGCCGCTTCGGGGTGGTACTGGACGCTGAAGGCCGGCCTGTCGAGGAGCTGGAGGCCCTCCACCACGTTGTCGTTGAGGCAGACGTGGGAGACCTCGGCGCGGCCGTAGGGGGTCTCGGAGACCTTGTCGGTCGGGGCGTCCACGGCGAAGCCGTGGTTGTGCGCGGTGACCTCGACCTTGCCGGTCGTACGGTCCTGGACCGGCTGGTTGATGCCGCGGTGGCCGTACTTCAGCTTGTAGGTGCCGAAGCCGAGCGCGCGGCCCAGGATCTGGTTGCCGAAGCAGATGCCGAAGAGCGGGGTGCCGCGCTCCAGGACGGCCTGCATGACGGAGACCGGGTGGTCGGCGGTGGCCGGGTCGCCGGGGCCGTTGGAGAAGAACACGCCGTCGGGGTTCACGGCGTACACGTCCTCGGCGGTGGCCGTGGCGGGCAGTACGTGCACCTCGATGCCGCGTTCGGCCATCCGGTGCGGGGTCATGCCCTTGATGCCGAGGTCGACGGCGGCGACGGTGAACTTCTTCTCACCGATCGCCGGGACGACGTACGCCTCCTTGGTGGCGACCTCGGCGGAGAGGTCGGCGCCCTTCATCTCGGGGGCCTGGCGGACCTCGGCGAGCATGGTGCCCTCGTCGGGCAGGGCGTTGCCGGAGAAGATGCCGACGCGCATGGCGCCGCGCTCGCGCAGGTGGCGCGTGAGGGCGCGGGTGTCGATGCCGGAGATGCCGACGACGCCCTGGGTGCGCAGCTCGTCGTCCAGGGAGCGCCGGGAGCGCCAGTTGGACGGCACGCGCGCGGGGTCGCGCACGACGTATCCGGCGACCCAGATCCGCTTGCTCTCCGGGTCCTCGTCGTTGACGCCGGTGTTGCCGACGTGCGGGGCGGTCATCACGACGACCTGGCGGTGGTACGACGGGTCGGTGAGGGTCTCCTGGTAGCCGGTCATGCCGGTGGAGAACACGGCCTCGCCGAAGGTCACCCCCACGGCCCCGTAGGCGCGGCCGCGGAAGATCCGGCCGTCCTCCAGGACGAGTACGGCGGGAGCCGCCTTGTGCCTCGGCGAGGCGGTCCCCTGGTTGGAGGTCGTCATCGTTCGGCGCCTTCCGTGCTGTTGCTGTTGATCATGGAGTTAATGACGTCGACCCACTCGTTGTGCTCGGCTGCGTGGTCCGAGCGGAACCCCGAGTCGATCAGCCGTTCACCGTGGGCCCAGGTGACCACGAGCAGTCCGCCCTCGGTGAGGACCTTGCCGGCGATTCCCTTGTCCAGCCGGGCCTCGCGCAGCTGTGCGGCCGGGACGAAGAAGTCGGTCGCGCCGGGGCGTACGACGTCCAGTCCCGCGTCCGTCAGGGTGAGCTCGACCCGGCTGCGGGTGCCCAGGCCGTGCGCCACGATGCGGTCCAGCCACTGACCTGCCGTGGTCGAGCCGTGGTAGCGGCCGCTCATGCTCAGTCTGGCCGGGCCGGGGTCGTCCGGCGCGCTGGGCAGCTCGGGCAGGTCGCCCTGGAGCGTGCCGCGCCATTTCCAGCCCTCGCGCATCAGCCAGTAGACGAGCGCGACGAAGAGGGCTAGTCCGACGACCCAGCCGATGCGGGCGGCCCAGTCGGTCACTTCGGCCGACTTCTGGTCGGCCGCGAGGTGGGTGCCGGCTGCGAGCAGTGGTGCAGGTGTCACGTGAGCTTCCCGTCGACGAGCGTGGCCTTGCCCCGGAGCCACGTGTGCGTGACACGGCCCGGCAGCTCACGCCCCTCGTACGGGGTGTTGCGGCTGCGCGAGGCGAAGCCCGCGGGGTCCACGCCCCCACGGTATTCCGTGTCGACGAGCGTGAGGTTGGCGGGCTCACCAGCCGAGACGGGACGCCCGTGGCCCTTGGCCTGCCCGATCTCGGCGGGCTTGAAGGACATGCGCTCGGCGACCTTGGCCCAGGTGAGGAGCCCGGTGTCCACCATGGTCTCCTGCACCACCGACAACGCGGTCTCCAGGCCGACCATCCCCATGGCGGCCGCGGCCCACTCGCAGTCCTTGTCCTCGTGCGGGTGCGGGGCGTGGTCGGTGGCGACGATGTCGATCGTGCCGTCGGCGAGCGCCTCGCGCAGGGCCATGACGTCACGCTCGGTGCGCAGCGGCGGGTTCACCTTGTAGACCGGGTTGTACGTGCGGACCAGTTCGTCGGTGAGGAGCAGGTGGTGCGGGGTGACCTCGGCGGTGACGTCGATCCCGCGGGACTTGGCCCAGCGCACGATCTCCACCGAGCCCGCGGTCGACAGGTGGCAGATGTGGACACGCGAGCCGACGTGCTCGGCGAGCAGGACGTCCCGGGCGATGATCGATTCTTCGGCCACCGCGGGCCAGCCGCCGAGTCCGAGTTCGGCGGAGACGACACCCTCGTTCATCTGGGCGCCCTCGGTCAGTCGCGGCTCCTGCGCGTGCTGGGCGACGACACCGCCGAACGCCTTCACGTACTCCAGCGCCCGCCGCATGATCACGGCGTCGTCGACGCACTTGCCGTCGTCGGAGAAGACGGTCACCCCGGCGGCCGACTCGTGCATGGCGCCCAGCTCGGCGAGCTTCTTGCCCTCCAGGCCGACGGTGACGGCGCCGATGGGCTGCACGTCGCAGTAGCCGTGCTCACGGCCCAGTCGCCAGACCTGCTCGACGACACCGGCGGTGTCGGCCACCGGGAAGGTGTTGGCCATGGCGAACACGGCCGTGTAGCCGCCGGAGGCGGCCGCGCGCGTGCCGGTCAGCACGGTCTCGGAGTCCTCACGGCCGGGCTCGCGCAGGTGGGTGTGCAGGTCGACGAGCCCCGGCAGGAGCACCTTGCCGCCGGCCTCGACGACGTCGGCGCCCTCGTCGGAGAGCCCGGCACCGACGGCCTCGATGACGGAACCGTTGATCAGGACATCCTGCGGCTCGCCGCCGAGCACCTTCGCACCACGGATCAGGATCTTGCTCATCGGTCTTGCTTCTCCTCGGTACGGGTGTGGGTGACGGCGGGTTCGTTGCCCCCGAGCAGCAGGTACAGAACGGCCATCCGGATGGAGACTCCGTTTGCGACCTGCTCGATCGCGGTGCAGCGCTCGGAGTCGGCGACCTCGGCGGTGATCTCCATGCCGCGGACCATCGGGCCGGGGTGCATCACGACGGCGTGCTCGGGCATCCGCGCCATGCGGTCGCCGTCGAGCCCGTAGCGTCGCGAGTACTCGCGCTCGGTGGGGAAGAAGGCGGCGTTCATGCGCTCGCGCTGCACGCGCAGCATCATCACCGCGTCGGACTTGGGCAGTGTGGCGTCGAGGTCGTACGACACCTCGCAGGGCCAGTTCTCGACGCCGACGGGCACCAGGGTGGGCGGCGCGACCAGGGTGACCTCGGCGCCCAGGGTGTGCAGCAGGTCGACGTTGGAGCGGGCGACCCGGCTGTGCAGGACGTCACCGACGATCGTGATGCGCTTGCCGTCGAGGTCCTGGCCGATGCCGGCGTCCCGTCCGACGAGGCGGCGGCGCATGGTGAAGGCGTCCAGCAGCGCCTGGGTGGGGTGCTGGTGGGTGCCGTCACCGGCGTTGATGACGGCGGCGTCGATCCAGCCGGAGTTGGCCAGCCGGTACGGGGCTCCGGAGGCGCCGTGCCGGATGACGACGGCGTCGACGCCCATGGCCTCCAGGGTCTGGGCGGTGTCCTTGAGGGACTCGCCCTTGGAGACGCTCGACCCCTTGGCGGAGAAGTTGATCACATCCGCGGACAGCCGCTTCTCGGCGGCCTCGAAGGAGATGCGGGTGCGGGTGGAGTCCTCGAAGAAGAGGTTCACGACGGTGCGGCCGCGCAGGGTCGGCAGCTTCTTGATCGGCCGGTCGGCGACCCGGGCCATCTCCTCGGCGGTGTCGAGGATCAGGACGGCGTCGTCGCGGGTGAGGTCGGCGGCCGAGATGAGATGACGCTGCATCTGTCAGGCTCCGTAAGGCAGTTCAGGTCAGGAGTGTTCGGACGGCACGCACGCGTGGAGGCGCGCCGAGCCGGCGTACGGCAGCGCCGTACGCCTTCCGCGTGCTACGGGGTCTGCTTCGCACCGAGCAGCACGGTGTCACGACCGTCCTCCTCGGCGAGCTGGACCTTGACCGTCTCCCGCAACGACGTGGGGAGGTTCTTGCCGACGTAGTCGGCGCGGATGGGCAGTTCGCGGTGGCCGCGGTCGACGAGGACCGCGAGCTGGACCGCGCGCGGACGCCCGATGTCGTTCAGGGCGTCGAGGGCGGCACGGATGGTGCGGCCGGAGAACAGGACGTCGTCGACGAGGACGACGAGGCGGCCGTCGATCCCGTCGCCGGGGATCTCCGTGCGGGCCAGCGCACGCGGCGGGTGCATGCGCAGGTCGTCGCGGTACATGGTGATGTCGAGCGAGCCGACCGGGATCTTTCGCTCGGTGATCTGCTCCAGCTTTGCGGCGAGCCGCTGGGCGAGGAAGACGCCGCGGGTCGGAATGCCGAGGAGCACCACGTCGTCGGCGCCCTTGGCGCGTTCGACGATCTCGTGGGCGATGCGGGTCAACACCCGCGCGATGTCAGGGCCTTCGAGAACGGGCCGGGCGTCGGACGCTTGCGTGTCCTGCTGGCTGTCCATACGAAAGGGACCTCCTTCTCCGCCTCACGGGACGGACCTTAAAGGACGTCTGGTTTGCGCCATCCACCGTAGCAGGCCGAGGAGACCCCACCGTTCACCCCCTTGGCCTAATAGGCCGCTGATAGCACGGAAGCGTCGGTGTGGACCATTCGGCTTGACGCGCCAGAGTAACGCTGCGTAACCTCACAGTGAGTTACCAGCCGCGCGGCCTGGAACCCAAAGCCAGTCGCGTCGACACAGTGTCCGGGGAGCTATATGTCCAGCGAATACGCCAAACAGCTCGGGGCCAAGCTCCGGGCCATCCGCACCCAGCAGGGCCTTTCCCTCCACGGTGTCGAGGAGAAGTCCCAGGGTCGCTGGAAGGCCGTGGTGGTCGGTTCGTACGAGCGCGGCGACCGTGCCGTGACCGTGCAGCGCCTTGCCGAGCTGGCGGATTTCTACGGCGTTCCGGTGCAGGAACTGCTGCCGGGCACCACGCCGGGCGGCGCCGCCGAGCCGCCGCCGAAGCTGGTCCTCGACCTGGAGCGGCTGGCTCATGTGCCGGCCGAGAAGGCGGGCCCGCTGCAGCGGTACGCCGCTACGATCCAGTCGCAGCGCGGTGACTACAACGGCAAGGTGCTGTCGATCCGCCAGGACGACCTGCGCACACTCGCCGTCATCTACGACCAGTCCCCGTCGGTCCTCACCGAGCAGCTGATCAGCTGGGGTGTGCTGGACGCGGACGCGCGTCGTGCGGTCACCCACGCCGAGGAGAGCTGAGGTCCCTCGGGATCGACCCACTCCGCAGAAACGTGCCGCCGGGGTGGCCGGAACTTTACGGTTCCGGCCACCCCGGCGGCGTTCTGCGGGCTTCAGGGGACGCGGAGGCACCACAGACGCCGGAGGGCCCGCAGCATGCGTGCTGCGGGCCCTCCGGCGTTTTCGGAAATCCCTTACGCTTCCCCGCGTCGCAGCGAGGGCTTCAGGTCCTTGAGCCGGCCGAGCAGGCCGTTGACGAACGAGGGCGACTCGTCCGTGGAGAACTCCTTCGCCAGCTGCACCATCTCGTCGAGCACGACCGCGTCCGGGGTCTCGTCGACCCAGATCAGTTCGTACGCGCCGAGGCGCAGGATATTGCGGTCCACGACCGGCATCCGGTCGAGCGTCCAGCCGACGGAGTACTGCGCGATCAGCTCGTCGATGCGCTTCGCCTTCTGCGCGTACCCCTCGACCAGCTGCATGGTGTACTCGCTCACCGGCGGCTGCCGGGTGTCGGTCCGGGAGAGCCGGATCCAGTCCGCGAGGACCGTCAGGACGTCGGCCCCGCGCTGGTCGCCCTCGAAGAGGATCTGGAAGGCGCGCTTGCGGGCCGTGTTGCGGGCAGCCACGGTTAGCTGTTCACCCGGCCGAGGTAGTCGCTCGTACGGGTGTCGACCTTGATCTTCTCACCGGTGGTGATGAAGAGCGGGACCTGGATCTGGTGACCGGTCTCCAGCGTGGCCGGCTTGGTTCCGCCGGTGGAGCGGTCGCCCTGGACGCCCGGCTCGGTCTCCTGGATGACGAGCTCGACGGCGGCCGGCAGCTCGACGAAGAGCACCTCGCCCTCGTGCTGCGCGACGGTGGCGGTGAAGCCCTCGATCAGGAAGTTGGCGGCGTCGCCGACGGCCTTGCGGTCGACCATCAGCTGGTCGTAGGTCTCCATGTCCATGAAGACGAAGTACTCGCCGTCCATGTAGGAGAACTGCATGTCGCGCTTGTCGACGGTGGCCGTCTCGACCTTCACGCCGGCGTTGAAGGTCTTGTCGACGACCTTCCCGGACAGCACGTTCTTGAGCTTGGTGCGCACGAAGGCCGGGCCCTTGCCGGGCTTGACGTGCTGGAACTCGACGACGGACCAGAGCTGGCCGCCTTCGAGCTTGAGCACCATGCCGTTCTTGAGGTCGTTCGTGGAAGCCACGGTTGCGGAATCTCCTGGACTGACGTGGACGACCCCGGCGCACGCCACTGTCTACAGGGCGAGCAGCTCCTTGGTCGTGATGGTGAGTAGCTCGGGTCCGCCGTCCGCCTCGGGGCGGACGACGAGCGTGTCATCGATCCGGACGCCGCCCCGGCCCGGGAGGTGGACCCCCGGTTCGACGGTGACCGGCACGCAAGCGTCCAGTTTACCCATGGCCGCGGGAGCCAACTGAGGGTCCTCATCGATTTCGAGCCCTACGCCGTGGCCGGTGAGGGGTGGCAGGCCCGTGTGGTACCCGGCGGAGTCCAGTACCTGACGTGCGGCGCGGTCCACGTCGCGGTAGGCGACTCCCGGTGCCAGGGACTCCCGTCCGGCGCGCTGGGCGGCGAAGACGAGGTCGTACAACTCGATCTGCCAGTCCGCGGGGGATGTGCCGATGACGAACGTACGGCCGATCTCGCAGCGGTAGCCGCGATACATCGCCCCCAGGCATACGGAGAGGAAGTCACCCTCCTCGACCCGGCGGTCGGTGGGCCGGTGGGCGGGCCGGCCTGCGTTCGGGCCGGTCGCGACGGACGTGGGGAAGGCGGGGCCGTCGGCGCCGTGATCGACCAGGCGTCGTTCGAGTTCCAGTGCGAGGTGACGTTCGGTACGGCCGACCAGGATGGATTCGAGCAGCTCCCCGAGGGCCTGGTCGGCGATCTCGGCCCCGATGCGGAGGCAGGAGATCTCCTCCTCGTCCTTGACCACCCTGAGCTGCTCCACGGCTGAGCCGAGGTCGGCGAGGCGCAGTCGCGGGACGACCGAGCGGATGGCTCGGTGACGGGCCACGGTGAGGTGGTGTTCCTCCACGGCGAGACAGACCCCGCCCTGCGCCGCTGCGAGGTCGGCGGCGGCGACGGCCGGGTCGCCTCCGGCGCTGGGGAGGACGTGGATCCGCAGGGCCTCGTCCGGGCGGCCCACACCGGGCCGGTCGTCCGGCGGGCCGGAACACACGAGCAGGTCTTCGGTCTTGCCGAGAAGCAGCACGGAGCCCTGCGGGGCGGCGCCCGCGAGGTAGCGGACGTTGGCGGGGCGGGAGATCAGCGCGGTGGCGCTGCCGCTGGCCTGGCAGCGGTCCCTCAGCCGGGATCGGCGGGTGGCGTACGCCTCTGACATGACCCGAGCGTAAGAGCTCCGCGGGGTTGGCGCCGGTTGGGGGCGTCTGAGTGGGCGGTGAGCGGTTTGTGCGGGTTGGGGTGGCGGCTGGGGGCCGGGGTGGGGCCGGCTGTGGTGTGCCGGGTGCGGGCGCGCGGGGGCTGGGCGCGCAGTTCCCCGCGCCCCCGGAGGGCGACCGAGAGGGGCCGCTCGGGCCTGCGGGGACGTGCGCGGAACCGCCGGGAGCCGGGGTGGGACCGGACGTGGCGTGCCGGGTGCGGGCGCGTGGGGGCTGGGCGCGCAGTTCCCCGCGCCCCCGGGGGGGCGACCGAGTGGGGCCGCTCGGGCGTGCGGGGATGTGTGCGGGACCGCCGGGAGCCGGGGTGGGACCGGACGTGGCGTGCCGGGTGCTGGCGCGCGGGGGCTGGGCGCGCAGTTCCCCGCGCCCCCGGAGGGCGACCGAGAGGGGCCGCTCGGGCCTGCGGGGACGTGCGCGGAACCGCCGGAAGCCGGGGTGGGGTCGGCTGTGGTGTGCCGGGTGCGGGCGCGTGGGGGCTGGGCGCGCAGTTCCCCGCGCCCCCGGGGGGCGACCGAGTGAGCCGGGACCGGCCGTGCGGGGATGTGCGCGGGATCGCCGGAAGCCGGGGTGGGACCGGACGTCGTGAGCCGGGTGCTGGCGCGCGGGGGCTGGGCGCGCAGTTCCCCGCGCCCCCGGAGGGCGACCGAGAGGGGCCGCTCGGGCCTGCGGTCGGCTCGGTTACCAGTTCGGGGGGCTTGCGATGGACCGGGAGAGGACGTCGTCCAGGACCTGGGCCGTCTGAGGGACGTCGAGCTGGGAATTGTCGATGATCGGGAGGCCGGAGCCGTACCAGCCCGCCATGCGGCCGTGGATGCGGGCGACCTCCTCGTCGCTGAGGCGGCGGTTGCCCGTGCGTTCGGCGTTGCGCTCCAGGACGATCTCCAGGCCCGGGAGCAGCACCACGGGCAGGAGGCCGGGGCCGACGTGGCGCTTCCAGCCGCCGAGCCCCACGACGGGGCGGTCGGGGAAGACGGCGTCGTCGAGGATGCAGGAGATGCCGTTGGCCAGGAAGTTGCGCGCGGCGAAGCCGCAGGTGCGGCGGGCCAGGCGGTACTGGGCCTCGGAATGGTCGTTCCACCCGGACTGGGGGTCGGCGAAGCCCGAGCGGACCCATTCGCGTACGTCGTCGAGGCTGATGTGGGCCGTGGGGACCCGTCGGTGGTCCGCCCAGTACTTGGCCACGCTCGTCTTGCCGGCTCCCGCCGGTCCGATGAGCAGCACCGCGAGGGTGGTGGTGGTCGGGTCGGGTGCCGCGGTGGCCGGTGGGGTGCTCGGCACGGCGACGGGACCGCCGGGCGGCAACGGGACGTGGCCCGTGGTCTCCGGTGCCGGCGGGGCAGGGGCGTGGTGCGGTCCGGGCGGGACCTGGCCGGGAGGTGTGTATCCCGAAGCAGGGGGCGGCGGGGGCACGGGAGCGGAGTGCTGGTGCGGGGCGGGTCCCTGATGCGGGGTGGCTTGCTGCTGCGCGCCCGGGTGGTGCTGACCCGGGTGTTGTGCGGCCGGTGACCAGCCGTGCCCCGACTGGTGGGGCGGCGGCAGCGGAGACCCCACTGCGTGCTGCATCCGGTGCCACTCCGTCTCGTCTTACAGGGCCATTGACGCTGGCAGCAGGGCACGCACCCCGCCGCTACCGAACGGTACCGCCCCCGGCCACCATTTGGTGAACGGCCGGAGGCGGCCCGAAGTGCCCGTCGCCACAGGCGAATCGGACGGAGAGGCGGTTCGGTGGACTTACTGGCCGACTTCGCCGTAGGCGGCGAGCAGCACGGCCGGGTCCGGGCCCTCCAGGACGGTCGGCTTGGCCAGGCCGTCCAGGACGATGAAGCGCAGCAGGTCGCCGCGGGACTTCTTGTCGACCTTCATGGTCTCCAGCAGCTTGGGCCACTGGTCGTGGCGGTAGTGCAGCGGAAGTCCGACCGACTCCAGGATCGTGCGGTGGCGGTCGGCCGTCGCGTCGTCCAACCGGCCTGCCAGACGGCCCAGTTCGGCGGCGAAGTGCATGCCCACCGCGACCGCGGCGCCGTGCCGCCACTTGTAGCGCTCGTTCTTCTCGATGGCGTGACCGAGCGTGTGGCCGTAGTTGAGGATCTCCCTGAGCCCCGACTCCTTCAGATCCGAGGAGACCACCTCGGCCTTGACCCGGATCGACCGCTCGATCAGCTCGGCGGTGTGCGGGCCCGCGGGGGTACGGGCGGCCTCGGGGTCGGCCTCGATCAGCTCCAGGATCCTCGGGTCGGCGATGAAACCGGCCTTGATGACCTCCGCGAGACCCGACACGTAGTCGTTGACCGGGAGGGAGTCCAGCGCGGCCAGATCGCAGAGCACACCGGCCGGCGGGTGGAAGGCACCGACGAGGTTCTTGCCCTCGGCGGTGTTGATGCCGGTCTTGCCGCCGACCGCCGCGTCCACCATGGCCAGCACGGTGGTGGGGATCGCGATCCAGCGCACCCCGCGCAGCCAGGTCGCCGCGACGAAGCCGGCGAGGTCGGTGGTGGCCCCGCCGCCGACGCCGACGATGACGTCGGTGCGGGTGAACCCGGACTGGCCGAGCGCCTTCCAGCAGTACGCGGCCACCTCGGCGGTCTTCGCCTCCTCGGCGTTCGGCACCTGGATGGCGACCGCCTCGTAGCCCTGCTCGGCCAGGTCGGCACGGAGCGCCTCACCGGTCTCGGCCAGCGCCTCGGGGTGGACGACGGCGACGCGCTTGGCCTTCTCCCCGATCAACCCGCCCAGCTCGCCCAGGAGCTGACGGCCCACCAGGACCTCGTACGGGTCGGATCCCGCCGTGCCGCCGACCTGGATCCGGGTCACTGCCTCGCTCATGCTTCCTTCAACTCCAAAGCGTCCAACGCTACTTCGGTGACCTCTTCGGGCGTACGTCCGTCGGTGGCGACCACGACCGTGGCGACCTCCTCGTACAGGTGCCGGCGGGCCTCCATCAGCTCGCGCCACTGCTTGCGCGGGTTGACCGCGAGCAGCGGGCGGGCGACGCCCAGGCCGGTGCGTCTGACCGCCTCCTCGACGTCCATCGACAGGTAGGCCACCCGCTGGCCGGCGAGCAGCGCCCGTGTGTCGGCGTCGAGGATCGCGCCGCCGCCCAGCGCCAGGACGCCGTCGTGCTCGGTGAGCGCCCGGTGCACGGCCGCCTTCTCGATCGCCCGGAAGGCCGGCTCCCCCTCGTCGACGAAGATGTCGGCGATGGTCCGGCCCTGCTCGGCGACGATGTCGTCGTCGGTGTCCCGGTATCCCACCCCGAGCCGTTCGGCCAGAAGCTCCCCGACGGTGGACTTGCCCACTCCCATGGGGCCCACCAGGACGACGACCGGCCGGTTCATCGGATGGCGAGGTTGTCGAGGTACGAGGTCACGTTCCGGCGGGTCTCGGTCACCGAGTCGCCGCCGAACTTCTCCGCCACCGCGTCCGCGAGCACGAGGGCCACCATGGCCTCGGCGACGATGCCGGCTGCCGGCACCGCGGAGACGTCGGAACGCTGGTGGTGGGCGGCGGCCGCCTCGCCCGTGGTGACGTCCACGGTCTGCAGGGCGCGGGGCACGGTCGCGATCGGCTTCATCGCGGCGCGGACCCGCAGCAGCTCACCGGTGGTCAGGCCGCCCTCGGTGCCGCCGGAACGGCCGGAGGTGCGCCGGATGCCCTCGTCGGTCTTCACGATCTCGTCGTGCGCCTTGGACCCCGGGACGCGCGCCAGTTCGAAGCCGTCGCCGATCTCGACGCCCTTGATCGCCTGGATGCCCATGAGCGCGCCGGCGAGCCGGGCGTCCAGCTTGCGGTCCCAGTGCACGTGCGAACCGAGGCCCACGGGGACGCCGTACGCCAGGATCTCGACCACGCCACCGAGGGTGTCGCCGTCCTTGTGGGCCTGGTCGATCTCGGCGACCATCGCCTTCGAGGCGTCGGCGTCCAGACAACGCACGGGGTCGGCGTCCAGCTTCTCGACGTCGGCCGGGGTCGGGTACACGCCCTGCGGCGCCTTCGCGGAGGCCAGCTCGACCACGTGGCTGACGATCTCGATCCCGGCGGTCTCCTTCAGGTACGACCGCGCCACCGCGCCCAGCGCCACACGAGCGGCGGTCTCCCGGGCGGAGGCCCGCTCCAGGATGGGGCGCGCCTCGTCGAAGCCGTACTTCTGCATACCGGCGAGGTCGGCGTGGCCGGGACGCGGCCGGGTCAGCGGGGCGTTGCGGGCGAGCCCCGCCAGGATCTCGGGGTCGACCGGGTCGGCGGCCATGACCTGTTCCCACTTCGGCCACTCGGTGTTGCCCACCATGATCGCGACCGGCGAGCCCAGGGTGAGTCCGTGGCGGACGCCGCCGAGGAAGGTGACCTGGTCCTGCTCGAACTTCATGCGCGCACCGCGGCCATAACCGAGCCGGCGCCTGGCCAGGTGGTCCGCCACCATCTCCGTGGTGATCGGCACGCCGGCGGGAAGGCCCTCCAGCGTCGCGACGAGTGCGGGGCCATGGGACTCCCCCGCGGTCAGCCAGCGCAACCTGCTCAACGGTGCTCCTCGATGCTCGCGCCCGGTACTGCCCTGTGTACGCGCGTCCTCGCGTACGGCGACGGCGCGACCGGATGCGCGGCCCCGGCCCGCCATCTCCGATCCTCCCATGTCCGGCGCCGGTGTCCGGCCGCCGGTCCATCAGGCGGACGGCGAACGGCCGGGGGGCGCGACGGAGGCGATCAGGCCGGGTGGTTGCCCTGGCGCTGCTGCGGGGCGTACGCGCCGAGGAAGTCGGCGCCGCTGGGCTGCGGCCCCGGCTGCACGGCCGGCGCCTGGTGCGGGGCGTACGCGCCGAGAAAGTCGGCGCCGCTGGGCTGCTGTGCCTGCTGCTGGGGAGCATACGGACCCAGATGATCGGCGCCCCGCCCCTGCCCGGCCTGCGCCGTCGGCTGACCGGCCGGGCCCTGACGCCTGGCGCGTCGCTGGGCGATCTTGCGCTTCAGCTTGAAACCCCAGGACGCCAGGACGAGGAGCACGATCAGGACGAGCACGGAGATCTGCACCCAGTCCGGCATGAACTGCAGAACGATCTCGAATATCTCGCTCTTGCCGGACGCCGACGACACGCCAGTGGACACGCTGGTGCTCCCCCTCTGTTGTTCTCCGCCCCCTGCGGAACCCAGCGGATCCTAGCGGGCCGCGAGCGCGCGCTCCCCCGCTTTTCGCATGGCCTCCAGGGGCGCGGGGGCACGCCCGGTCATCTGCTCCACCTGGAGCACCGCCTGGTGCACCAGCAGGTCGAGCCCGCTGACGACGGCTCCGCCGAACATGGACCAGCGGGCCGCGAGGGGGGTGGGCCAGGGGTCGTAGAGCACGTCGAAGAGGGTGGCGGGGCGCTCCGGTACGGCCGTGGCGAGGGCGTCCGTCGCACTGGCGGGGGTGGTCGCGATCACCAGCGGTGCGTGCAGCGCCCGCTCCGCGTCCGCCCAGTCCGCCGTTCGCACGTCGACGTCGAGCCGCTCGCCCCACTGCCGCATCTCGGCGGCACGGGCCTCGCTGCGCACATACGCCACGACCTCACCGGTACAGACGCGCGCCAGCGCGGCCAGCGCGGACGAGGCCGTGGCGCCGGCGCCGAGGATCGCGGCGGAGTCGACCTGTTCGATACCCCGCTCCCTCAGGGCCGCGACCATGCCGGGGATGTCGGTGTTGTCGCCGGCCCGGCGGCCGTCCTCGGTGAGGACGACCGTGTTGACGGCCTCCACCGAGGCCGCCGTCTCGCTGATCTCGTCGAGCAGCGGGATGACGGCCCGCTTGAGCGGCATGGTCAGCGACAGTCCGGCCCACTCCGGCCCGAGTTGCGCGAGGAACCCGGGCAGAGCGGCCTCGTCGGTCTCGAAGCGGTCGTACGACCAGTTCGTGAGTCCCATTTCCTCGTAGGCGGCGCGGTGCAGCACCGGGGAGAGGGAGTGGGCGATGGGCTTGCCGAGTACGGCGGCCCGGCGGGCGTCAGTTGCCCCTGCTCTCATTGAACTTGTCCTTGAGCCTGAGGAATTCATCGTGGGTCTTGGCGAATTCGGTCTTGTTGAAACCGTCGGTCGCCACGAAGTAGTACCAGCCCTGGTCGGTCGGGTTCAGCGTCCCCTTGATCGCGCCTTCCCCCGGGTTTCCGATCGGGCCGGGCGGCAGACCCTTGTGGTAGTACGTGTTGTACGGGTCCGGGTTGCTCTTGATCTCCGACTCGCTGATGTCGATGTTGCTCTGGCCCTTCAGGTAATTGAAGGTCGAGTCGAACTGCAGGGCACCGTAGGTCTCGGGGTTGGCGAGGTCGAGGCGGTTGTAGACGACCTCCGCCATCTTGCGGTAGTCGTCGTTGGTCTTGCCTTCGGCCTGGACCAGGCTGGCGACCGTGATGACCTGCAGCGGACTGTCCAGCTTGAGCGCCTTGGCCTTGGCCTCCAGACCCAACGCGTCGTACTTCTCCGCGGCTTGGGTCACCATCGCCTTGAGCACGACCTCGGGCTTCATGCCCTTGGCTGCGGGATAGGTACCCGGCGAAAGGAATCCTTCCAGCGGGTCCTTGATCTCCTTGTTGTCGTTCGCCCAGCTGGGCAGTCCGAGACTCTTGAATTTCTCCTCGGCCACCTTCGCGGTGCTGCCGGACTTCAATTCGAGCTGTTCGTCGATCGCCTTGTAGACGGTCACGTTGCGCTCGCCCGGCCTGACCAGGACGTTGTTCTGGCTCTTGGGGTCGAGCATCAACTCGACGGCGCTCGCGGCGGACATCCGCTTCTGCAGCAGATAAGCGCCCGCCTGGATCCTGTCGCCTTTGGGATTGTCCTGCTGAGCGGCGACAAAGGCATCGACGCTCGCCACGACACCGGCTGCCTTCAGCCGCTGCCCGATCACGGATCCGATCGCACCCTTGGGGATCTCGACGGTCACCTTCTCACCGGTGCCGTCACCGGCGTAGTCCGGCACATCGCCGAAACGATCCTGGTAAAACTGGTACCCGAAATATCCGGCCCCGGCGACGCCACCGCCGAAGACCAGAACGATCACCAGGCAGGCGAGACCACTTCGACGTTTCTTGGGTTTGCCACTGCGACCGCGGCCGCCGCGCCCCCGGCCGCCGCCCGACTCGTCGTCGAAGCCGTCGTCCTCGTCATCGTTGCCGCCACCGGCGAAGAAGGCGTGTTCACCCTGGTCGGGGCCCGGGTCCCAGTCGGTCTCGGGCGGCTCGGGCTCAGCCTGCCGCCGACCCGGCGGCTGCGGCGGCGGGTAGGCCTCGGGCGTGCCGTAGTAGTCGGGTTGCCGGCCGCCGTATGTCGCCGCCTGCTGGCCGTAGGGGTCCGACTGGTCGGGGTACTGGGCGTGCGCCTGCGTCCCGTCCTCCCAGCCGCCGTTTCCGTACGACTGCTGCCCCTGACCCGCGTACTGCTGCTGGTCGTAATGGTGCTGGTCGTACTGCTGCTGGTACTGCTGTCCCTGACCCTGCTGCTGGTACTGCTGCGTCTGACCCTGCTGCTGGTACTGCTCCTGCGCCTGACCGTACGCGGCCTGCTGGCCGTCGCCCCAGTCGCCGTACTGCTGTTGCTGTTGCTGTTGCGACTGCTCCGGATAGTGCTGCGGCTGGCCGCCGTAGGCAGCCTGCCGGCCCGCGTGGGCCTGCTGCCCTTCCCATCCGCCGTCCCCGTACAACGGGTCCTCCGGATGCCACGGTTCGGAGCCTGGGCCCCGGCCATACTCAGTCATCGATCCCCTAGAGCCGCGAGGCGGCGGTCACGCGGCTGGTGTTGATCCGGCTCCCGTTCCGCCTCTCTTGTTGCGTCGGCTGTTCGAAAACCGGCGCATCGCGCGGAACGTTACCGTATCGCGATCAGATGACCACTTCGACGCCCTCGCCGGGAGCTTTACCTGACACCCGTTCGGATTCGAGCGCCTGCTGCAAGATGATCACAGCGGCTGCCTGGTCGATCACGGACCGGCCCTTCTTCGACTTCACGCCCGAGGCGCGCAGTCCCTGACTGGCCGTCACGGTCGTCATCCGCTCATCCACGAGCCTGACCGGTACGGGCGCGATCATGCGCGCCAGTTCCTGGGCGAAGGCCCTGACCTTGACCGCGGCCGGTCCCTCGCCCCCCTTGAGGGAGCGGGGCAGACCGATGACGACCTCGATCGGCTCGTACTCCTCGACGAGTTGCTTGAGCCTGCGGTGCGCCGCCGCGATGTCCCGGCCCGGCACCGTCTCCACCGGGGTGGCGAGGATCCCGTCGGGGTCGCACGAGGCGACCCCGATGCGGGCGTCCCCGACGTCGATGGCGAGGCGACGGCCGCGGCGCATGACCGGGCCGTCGCCGTTCGCCTGTCGGTCGGCGCTCACTTGGCCGTTTCCGCCACGAGCCGCTCGACGGCCTCGACGGCCTCGCCGACCGCGGCCGGGTTCTGCCCGCCGCCCTGGGCGACGTCCGGCTTGCCGCCACCGCCGCCGCCGAGGGTCTTGGCGGCCGTACGGACCAGGTCGCCGGCCTTGAGACCGCGCTCACGGGCGGCTTCGTTGGTGGCGATGACCGTCAGGGGCTTGCCGTTGTTGACCGTGAACAGGGCGACCACGGCGGCCCGGCCGCCCTGGATGCGGCCGCGCACGTCGAGGACCAGCTTGCGCAGGTCGTCGGGGGTGGTGCCGTCCGGAACCCGGCCGGTGACGACGGCGATACCGCGCACGTCCTTGGCGGACTCGGCGAGACCGGCGGCGGCCTGGAGCACCTTCTCGGCCCGGAACTTCTCGATCTCCTTCTCGGCGTCCTTCAGCTTGCCGAGCATGGCGGAGACCTTCTCCGGGAGCTCCTCCGGGCGACCCTTGATCAGCTCCTGGAGCTGGGCGACGACCGTGTGCTCACGGGCGAGGAAGTTGTAGGCGTCCACGCCGACGAGGGCCTCGATACGGCGCACACCGGAGCCGATGGAGGACTCGCCGAGCAGCTTGACCAGGCCGAGCTGGGCGGTGTTGTGCACGTGGGTGCCGCCGCACAGCTCCTTGGAGAAGTCGCCGATGGTCACGACGCGGACGCGCTCGCCGTACTTCTCGCCGAACTCGGCGATGGCGCCCTGCTTCTTGGCCTCGTCGATGCCCATGACCTCGGCGTGCACGTCGAGGTCGCGGGCGAGCACCTCGTTGATCTTCTGCTCGACGTCGGTCATCACGGCCGTCGGCACGGCGGACGGCGAGCCGAAGTCGAAGCGGAAGCGGCCGGGCTGGTTCTCGGAACCGGCCTGGGCGGCCGTCGGGCCCAGGGCGTCACGCAGGGCCTGGTGGGTGAGGTGCGTGGCGGAGTGGGCGCGGGCGATGGCCCGGCGGCGCAGGGAGTCGATGGAGGCGTGGGCCTTGGCACCGACCGTGACCTCGCCGACCTGCACGACGCCCTTGTGGACGTACACACCCGGCACCGGCTTCTGGCAGTCGCGGATCTCGATGACGGCACCGGAGTCGACCTTGATCTTGCCGGTGTCGCCGATCTGGCCGCCGCCCTCGGCGTAGAACGGGGTGCGGTCGAGGACGATCTCGACCTCGTCGCCCTCGGTGGCGGCCGGAGAGGAGGCGCCGTCGACGAGGATGCCGACGATGGTCGACTCGCCCTCGGTGTCGCTGTAGCCGATGAAGTCGGTCTCGCCGACCTTGTCCGCGATCTCCCGGTAGGCGCCGGCACCGGCGTGACCGGTCTTCTTCGCCTGGGCGTCGGCCTTGGCGCGCTCCCGCTGCTCCTTCATCAGGCGGCGGAAGCCGTCCTCGTCCACGGACAGCCCCTGCTCGGCGGCCATCTCCAGGGTGAGGTCGATCGGGAAGCCCCAGGTGTCGTGGAGCAGGAACGCCTTGTCACCGGGCAGGACCGTGGAGCCCGCGGCCTTGGTGTCGCTGACGGCGGTGTCGAGGATGTTGGTGCCGGCCTTCAGCGTCTTGAGGAAGGCGTTCTCCTCGGCGAGGGCGACCTTCTCGATGCGCTCGCGGTCGGTGACGAGCTCGGGGTACTGCTGGCCCATCATGCCGATGACGACGTCGATGAGGTCCTTGACGACCGGGCCGGTGGCACCGAGCAGGCGCATGTTGCGGATGGCGCGGCGCATGATGCGGCGCAGGACGTAGCCGCGGCCCTCGTTGCCCGGGGTGACACCGTCGCCGATGAGCATGGTGGCCGTACGCATGTGGTCGGTGACCACACGCAGGGACACGTCCGAGTGGTGGGCGTCGCCGTAGGCCACGCCGGTCAGCTCGGTGGCCTTCTTGATGACGGCCATGGAGGTGTCGATCTCGTACATGTTCTGCACGCCCTGCAGAATCATGGCGAGTCGCTCAAGGCCCAGGCCGGTGTCGATGTTCTTGCTCGGCAGCTCGCCGAGGATCTCGAAGTTGTCCTTGCCGGTGCCCTGGCCACGCTCGTACTGCATGAAGACCAGGTTCCAGATCTCCACGTACCGCTCGTCGTTGACGGCGGGCCCGCCCTCGACTCCGAACTCGGGGCCGCGGTCGTAGTTGATCTCGGAGCAGGGGCCGCAGGGGCCGGGGACGCCCATGGACCAGTAGTTGTCCTTCATGCCGAGGCGCTGGATACGCTCCTTCGGCACTCCGACGACGTCGTGCCAGATGCGCTCGGCCTCGTCGTCGTCCTTGTAGACGGTGATCCACAGACGCTCGGGGTCGAGGCCGTAACCGCCCTTGTCCTGGGGCGTGGTGAGCAGCTCCCAGGCGTACTTGATGGCGCCTTCCTTGAAGTAGTCGCCGAAGGAGAAGTTGCCGCACATCTGGAAGAACGTGCCGTGCCGCGTGGTCTTGCCGACCTCTTCGATGTCGGGCGTGCGCACGCACTTCTGGACGCTGGTGGCGCGGTCGAAGGGCGGCTTGACCTCACCCAGGAAGTAGGGCTTGAAGGGCACCATGCCGGCCGGGACGAGGAGCAGAGTCGGGTCGTCCGCGATGAGCGACGCCGAAGGGACGACGGTGTGCCCGCGCTCCTCGAAGAAGCTCAGCCAGCGGCGGCGAATCTCGGCCGACTCCATCAGTGGTCCTCATTCCGGTTGTACGGGTACGTCTGGTACGTCGAGCCCTCGACGTACTTCGGGTGGTTGCGGTTCTCGATGGCGGCGTGCCGCCGGGGTGCGGGAAGTTCGGGGCTCTCGTTGATCCCGAGGGCGTCGCCCAACTCGGCCTCCCGCACGGCCATGTTGTCCCGGACGTCGAGCGCGAAGCCCACCGCGCGGTCCTTGATGCGGTGACCGGCCTCGATCGCCTTGTTGGCGGCGGTGGCGGCCAGGCTCTCGGGGGTCAATTGCCTCAGCTTGCGGTTGACCTTGGTGGTGGCCCACACACCCGCGGCGACGCCGGTGGTGAACCAGAAGGTACGGCGGAACATCGCTGGCTCTCAGTCCCTCTTCCCTCGGGCGCTGCGCCGAGAGACCGTGCGGCCCACGATCACGGTACGCCTCGACGCCTTGGCGGGCACGTCCTCCTTGCGGCCGCCGAGGGCCCGGCGCACGCCGTAGCCGAAGGCGGCGACCTTGACCAGAGGGCCGCCGAAGGTGGAGGCGACGGTGGTCGACAGCGCGGAGGCGTTGGAGGTGACCTCCTGGACGTCGGAGGCGATCGCGTCGACCCGGTCGATCTGGGTCTGCGCGGACCGCACCGCCGTGGAGGCCTCGGTCAGGAGCGGGACGGCCTGGTCGGTCACGTCCGCGACGAGCTTGGTGGTCGCCTTGAGCGTCTGGGCCAGCCTCGCCAGCGCAACGGCGAGGAAGGAGACCAGGATCGCCCAGAAGACCGCCACCAGGATCCCGGCAACCTCACCACCGGACACTGTGTGCACCCGCTCCCTGAAACGTGCCTCTGCATCGGTCTGCATCGAAAAAGTCGTGCACCGAGCCTATCGCGCCGGGGATGGCGCTCCGCACCGGATTAGCGCTCGTCCGGAGCCTGACCGAGAGAAGCGATTGTACGGAATGATCACGGTTCGGTCCGCGCCGTATCCCCTGCGGGACCGACAGGACGTACGTCCACCCCCCGGGTCCGGTACATCGCCTCCGGGGAGCCCGATGTCGGCGGGAGGGCCGAGGGTCGGCTCTGCCTGCACATGCGAAAGCCCGCCGCCCCCCACCCGCAAGGGCGAGGAGACGACGGGCTGAGGCGCAGGTGTCCTACGGCCGCTGAGGGATCAACGGGCGTAGTACTCGACGACGAGCTGCTCGTCGCAGATCACCGGGATCTCCTTGCGGTTCGGCTCACGGTCCAGGCGGAACGCCAGGGCCTTGAGGTTCACCTGGAGGTAGCGCGGGGTCTCACCCTCGGGGGCGAAGCCGCCCTCACGGGCGATGGAGAAGAGGGTCTTCTCGCGGCTGCGCTCACGGACCATCACGACGTCGTCGGGCTTGACGCGGAAGGACGGCTTGTCGACCTTCTGGCCGTTGACCTCGATGTGGCCGTGAACGACCATCTGACGGGCCTGGTAGATGGTCCGGGCGATGCCCGAACGCAGGACCAGGGCGTCGAGACGACGCTCCAGCTCGATGATCAGGGCCTCACCGGTCTTGCCCTGAACCTTGGAGGCACGCTCGTAGGCGCGGACGAGCTGGCGCTCGGACACGTCGTACTGCGCACGCAGACGCTGCTTCTCCAGCAGACGGACCTTGTAGTCCGAGTTCTGCTTGCGGCCACGGCCGTGCTCACCCGGCGGGTAGGGACGGGCCTCGAAGTACTTGACGGCCTTCGGGGTCAGCGCGATGCCGAGGGCACGCGACTTCTTGACCTTGGGGCGGGACTGGTTCGCCACTTCTTTTCCTTTTCCTGTATCGGCTGCCTCAGGGTTACGGGAGGTCGCAATCCGCAGCCGGGGAATCCCGACAGGCCCCGAGGGACTTGCCAGGTAGCCGCTCCCCTGGTCTGGGCACATACGTGCAGCACACGAACGGCCCACCGACCGGTCCCGGAGCTCCGGGTGGTGGTGGGCTGCCCGCGACACCTACGACGGTGCGCGACGCTCCTGGATCAGAAGATCCGGCTGGTTGTCCCGCCTGAGGCGCCGACCGGAGCCGGACACGGGACTCAGCACTTCGAGCGAGTCTACAGGCTGTTCAGGACCGTCTGCGACCGAGGTGCTTCCTGGTCCACTCCACGGCGTCAGCGTACCGCGCCTCGGCCCCGTGCCTGGTCGGGGTGTAGTACTCGCGGTCCTTCAGAGCGTCGGGGGCGTACTGCTGCTCGGCGATGCCCTCGGACAGGTCGTGCGGGTAGACGTACCCCTGCGCGTGGCCGAGCTTGGCGGCGCCCTTGTAGTGGCCGTCGCGCAGGTGCGGCGGGACGGGGCCCGCCAGTCCCTTGCGTACGTCGTCCAGGGCGGTGCCGATCGCGGTGGTCGCGGAGTTGGACTTGGGGGCGAGGGCGAGGGCGATGGTGGCGTGGCTGAGGGTGAGGGCGGCCTCGGGGAAGCCGATCATGGCGACGGCCTGGGCGGCGGCGACGGCGATGGGCAGCGCGTTGGGGTCGGCGAGGCCGATGTCCTCGCTGGCGGAGATCATCAGGCGGCGGGCGATGAAGCGGGGATCCTCGCCGGCCTCGATCATCCGGGCCAGGTAGTGCAGGGCGGCGTCGACGTCGGAGCCTCGGATGGACTTGATGAGCGCGCTGGCCACGTCGTAGTGCTGGTCGCCGTCGCGGTCGTACTTCACGGCGGCCCGGTCGACGGTCTGCTCCAGCGTCTGCAGGCTGATCTCGGTCTCGCCCTGGTCCAGGGCGGCTCCGGCGGCGGCCTCCAGGGCGGTCAGGGCGCGGCGGGCGTCGCCACCCGCGATCCGCAGCAGGTGCTCCTCGGTGTCCTCGGGCAGACCGACGGCGTCCTTCAGTCCGCGCTCGTCGCTCAGCGCGCGCCTGAGCAGGTCTTTGACGTCGTCGTCCGTGAGGGGTTCGAGGGTCAGGAGCAGGGAGCGGGACAGCAGCGGGGAGATGATCGAAAAATACGGGTTCTCGGTGGTGGCCGCGATCAGGGTCACCCAGCGGTTCTCGACGGCCGGGAGGAGGGAGTCCTGCTGGGCCTTGCTGAAGCGGTGGATCTCGTCGAGGAAGAGGACGGTCTCCTTGCCGAAGCCACCGGTGGCGCGGCGGGCACCGTCGATGACCGCCCGGACCTCCTTGACGCCCGCGGTGATGGCGGACAGCTCCACGAAGCGCTTATTGGTGGCCTTGGAGACGACGTACGCGAGGGTGGTCTTGCCGGTGCCGGGCGGACCCCAGAGGATCACCGACGACGGTCCCGCGGGGCCCTTCGCCCCCTCGCCGACCAGTCGGCGCAGGGGTGAGCCGGGCTTGAGCAGATGCTGCTGGCCCACGACCTCGTCCAGGGTGCGCGGGCGCATGCGCACCGCCAGGGGGCTCCCGGCGGGGTCCTTCTCCTGGCGTTCTTCTGCGGCGGCGGTGAACAGGTCGGGCTCCACGTGGAAACCCTAAATCACCGCACTGACATCGACGTCGGGCGGATCAGGAGGCGGCCCAGAGCTGGCTGCCCCAGCGGGTGAGGATCAGCATGGCGATGACGCCGACGTGGGTCACCGGAAGCACCCAGGTGAACTCGGCGAGGAAGTTCTTCAGCGGGCGCGGGGCCGGCAGGAAGCCGTTGCGGATGTTGAAGGAGGTCACGTACCAGAACATCGTGAGCGTCGCGACCCAGGCGAGCGAGCACCACAGGCACAGCGCGTTGATGTTGTACAGCGACTGGTACATCAGCCAGGTGCAGAAGGCGACGCCGAAGAGGGTGCCGGCGTTGAAGGTGAGCCAGTACCAGCGCGGGAAGCGGGCGCGGGCGAGCAGGCTCATGCCGACGCAGATGACGATGCCGTAGCAGACGAGGCCGAGCACGGGGTTGGGGAACCCGAAGACGGACGCCTGCTCGCTCTGCATGACGCTTCCGCAGGCGACGATCGGGTTGAGGCTGCAGCCGGGCGTGAAGGTCGTCCCCGCGATCTCGGCTTCGAGGAGCTTGAACTTGTCGACGGTGATGACCCATGCGGCGAGCACGCCTGCCGCGCCGGTGATCACCAGCATCCACGCGAACGCGCGGCTGGCGCCCAGCGAGAGGGGCGCCGCTTCGGCGCGCTCCGGCTCTGACTCGGTGGAGACGTCCTGGACTGTCGTCTTGCTCATCACGCCGATTCCGTCACTTGAGACTTGGAGTTTCTCCGGACAGCCACATTCTGCCGTACATACACCCCCGCTCTCAGTTCACTCGGCATAAGGAAATACGCGCGAGCGGGTAATGCCGCTCGGTTCCGGACACGGCGAAACGGCAAGGGGGCGGGGACCCAACGGCCCCCGCCCCCCTCGGCCGGATCGGCTGACTCAGCCCAGTCGGGCTTCCAGCTCGGCGACGATCTCGTTGACGCCGACGGCCGTCTGCTCACCGGACTCCATGTCCTTGAGCTGGACGACGCCCTCGGCGAGGTCGCGCTCGCCGGCCACGACCGTGTAGCGCGCGCCGCTGCGGTTGGCGTTCTTCATCGCGCCCTTGAGGCCCTTGCCGCCGTAGGCGAAGTCGGCCGCGATGCCGTTCTTTCGCAGCTCCGTGACCTTGGCGAACAGCACCCGGCGGGCCTCCTCGCCGAGCGGGACGGCGAACACGCTGGTGGTGGCGGGGAGTTCGAGTTCGATGCCCTCCGCCTCCAGGGCGAGGACCGTGCGGTCGACGCCGAGGGCCCAGCCGACGGACGGCAGCGCGGGGCCGCCGATCATCTCCGACAGGCCGTCGTAACGTCCGCCACCACCCACCGCGGACTGGGAGCCCAGACCGTCGTGGACGAACTCGAAGGTCGTACGCGTGTAGTAGTCGAGGCCGCGCACCAGCTTCGGGTCGTCCTCGAAGGCGACGCCCGCCGCCGTGATCAGCTCGCGGACCTCCTCGTGGTACGCCTTGCAGGCGTCGCAGAGGTAGTCACGCAGCAGCGGCGCCCCGGTCAGCTGCTTCTGCACGGACTCGCGCTTGTCGTCGAGGACGCGCAAGGGGTTGATGTCGACCCGGCGCCGGGTGTCCTCGTCGAGGTCCAGGGCGCGCAGGAAGTCCTGGAGCGCCGCTCGGTACACCGGGCGGCACTCCTTGTCGCCCAGGCTGTTCAGGAGGATGCGGAAGTTGCGCAGCCCCAGGGAGCGGTACGCCTGGTCGGCGAGGATGATCAGCTCGGCGTCCAGCGCGGGGTCCTCGGCGCCGATCGCCTCGGCACCGACCTGGGAGAAGTGCCTGTAACGGCCCTTCTGGGGGCGCTCGTAGCGGTACTGCGAGCCCGAGTACCAGACCTTGACCGGCAGGTTGCCCGTCTTGTGCAGGTTCGCTTCCAGGACCGCCCGGAGTACCGGAGCGGTCGTCTCGGGACGCAGGGCGAGCTTGTCGCCGCCCTTGGTCTCGAAGACGTACATCTCCTTGGTCACGATGTCGGTGGACTCGCCGACACCGCGCGCGAAGAGCTCGACGTTCTCGAAGCCGGGGGTCTCGATGTAGCCGTAGCCGGAGTTGCGCAGCGGGGCGGCGATCGCCTCACGGATGGCCAGGAACCGGGCGCTCTGCGGCGGCAGCAGGTCGTAGGTGCCCTTGGGGGCCTTGAAGGTGCTCACGGAAGGTCTCGTCACATTCCTCGTCGGGGAGCCTGGGCGGCTCCCTGGCCGGCGGCCACCTGCCGCAGGTACGGGTTGGTGGCGCGCTCTTGGCCGATGGTCGTCTGGGGGCCGTGGCCCGACAGCACCACGGTCGAGTCGTCGAGCGGCAGGCACACGCGGGCCAGCGAGTCGAGCATCTCGGCCATGTCACCGCCGGGCAGGTCGGTGCGTCCGATGGAGCCGGCGAACAGCAGGTCGCCCGAGAACAGGATCGACGGGATGTCCGCCGCCTCGGGCAGGCCGAAGGTCACCGACCCCTTGGTATGGCCCGGCGCGTGCGACACCGTGAGCTCCAGGCCCGCCAGTTCGAGCTTCGCGCCGTCGGTGAGCTCCCTGACGTCGTCCGGCTCCCCCACGGTCAGCTCGCCCATCAGCTGCATGCCGATGGACCGGCCGAGCGCCTTCCCGGGGTCGCTCATCATGTACCGGTCCTCGGGGTGGATCCAGGCCGGTACGTCGTTCGCTCCGCACACCGGGACGACCGAGGCCACGTGGTCGATGTGGCCGTGGGTGAGGACGACGGCGACGGGCTTGAGCCGATGCTTCTTCAGTGCTTCCTCGACTCCGGGGGCCGCCTGGTGGCCCGGGTCGATGATCACGCACTCCTCACCGGCGGCGGGGGCGACGAGATAACAGTTCGTCCCCCAGGCCCCGGCGGGGAACCCGGCAATGAGCACGATCGTCCTTCGTTTGTGTCGACACAGATGGTCTGTCGGCGGGCTGACGCCTGTCGTCAGAGCCTACCGGCGCTGCCGATTACACAGCGAACCCATATACGGTACGGGGCACACGCAGGCGGTCGGATCATCGGGCGCTCGCGTACCGGTCGACACACACGACGCATGAGGAGAAAACCCGGTGGTCAGCCAGGAACAGCGGCGGCGTCAGCTCGCTCGGGAGAAGTTCTTGCGGCAGCAGCAGCGGCGCACGGAAGCCCGGCGCAAGTCGCGCATGCGCAACTCGGTGATCGCGTCGGTGCTCGGAGTGGTCGTCATCGGCAGCCTCGCGCTGTACACGACCGGGGTTTTCAAGGACGACGGTTCGAAGAAGGAGAACGCTGGCGCCGAGGTCAGCCCGAGCCCGACCAGCAAGGCCCCGGACCCGTGCGAGAAGCCCGCCGAGGGCAAGGCCGGGACGGCGACCTGGAAGAAGGAGCCGGCGATGACCATCGACAAGTCGGCGAAGTACACGATGAAGCTGGCGACGACGTGCGGTGCGATAGACATCGCGCTGAAGGCGTCGGCCGCGCCGCACACGGTGAACTCGTTCAACTTCCTCGTCGGAAAGGGCTACCTCGACCACACCAAGTGCCACCGGCTCACCGACACCGGCATCTACGTGCTCCAGTGCGGCGACCCCCAGGGCACCGGGATGGGCGGACCCGGGTACACCATCCCGGACGAGAACCTCAAGGACAAGAGCCTCAAGGGTGGCGTCTACCCGGCGGGCACGGTGGCGATGGCCAACCAGTACAACGCGCAGACGAAGCAGGGGCGCGACAGCGGCGGAAGCCAGTTCTTCCTCGTCTACCAGGACAGTCAGCTGCCGCCCGACTACACACCGTTCGGCACGGTGTCCGAGGCGGGCATGAAGGTCCTCAAGAAGATCGCGGCTGCCGGAGCCCAGGCCGTCGACCCCGCGACCGGGACCACCGCCCCCAACGCGACCGTCGTGATCAACAAGGCAACCGTCACGAAATCCTGACCCTCAACTGCGTAATTTCGGTCGCGCGGGATGCGGACAGGCAACCCGCCGGTCGCCTATGTTGGCCGTGACGAAACTGTGGACGATGCCCGGGGGAGCACCAGCCCCTCGCAGGCATCATGTGGAGGAGGCGCTGTGAGCAGCGACCCGTGGGGCCGCGTCGACGAGACGGGGACCGTGTACGTGCGTACGGCCGACGGCGAGCAGGTCGTCGGATCCTGGCAGGCCGGCTCCCCCGAGGAGGCGTTGGCCTACTTCGAGCGCAAGTACGAGGGCCTGGTTGTCGAGATCGGCCTCCTCGAGAAGCGAGTGAAGACCACCGACCTGTCGGCGAAGGACGCCCAGGCCGCGATCGACCACATCCGTGAGCAGGTCGACGCCCATCACGCGGTCGGTGACCTGGACGCCCTGCGGACCCGCCTGGACAAGCTGGTCGAGACGGTCGAGAAGCGCCGTGAGGAGCGCAAGGCACAGCGCGCCAAGCAGTCCGACGAAGCCCGGCACGCCAAGGAGGCCCTGGTCGCCGAGGCGGAGGAACTGGCCCGGTCCGACCAGTGGCGGGCCGCCGGTGAGCGTCTGCGGTCGCTGGTGGACACCTGGAAGAGCCTGCCGCGGCTCGACCGCAAGTCGGACGACGAGCTGTGGCACCGCTTCTCGCACGCCCGGTCGGCGTTCTCCAAGCGCCGCAAGGCGCACTTCGCGCAGCTGGACGCGCAGCGCGAGGAGGCCCGCAAGACCAAGGAGCGGCTGGTCGCCGAGGCCGAGTCGCTGTCCGGGTCGACGGAGTGGGGTCCGACGGCCGCGCGCTACCGCGAGCTGATGGCCGAGTGGAAGGCCGCGGGCCGCGCCCAGCGCGAGCACGAGGACGACCTGTGGAACCGCTTCCGCGGCGCCCAGGACATCTTCTTCGCCGCCCGCAGCTCGGTCTTCGCCGAGCGCGACGCGGAGCAGGCCGAGAACCTGAAGCTGAAGGAGGAGCTGGCCGAGGAGGCCGAGAAGCTCCTGCCGATCGGCGATCTGAAGGCCGCGCGGGCCGCCTTCCGCTCGATCAACGAGCGCTGGGAGGCCATCGGCCATGTGCCGCGGGACGCCCGCCCCAAGGTGGAGGGCCGGATGCACTCCGTCGAGCGGGCCATCCAGGAGGCCGAGGAGGCCGAGTGGCGCCGGACCAACCCGGAGGCACGGGCGCGTGCCGAGGGCCTGACCGGTCAGCTCCAGGCCGCCGTCGACAAGCTGAAGGGCCAGATCGAGCAGGCCCGCGCGCAGGGCAACAACGCCAAGGCGGACAAGCTGGAGCGTGAGCTTGAGGGCCGGCAGGCGCTCTTGGACCAGGCCCTGAAGGGTCTGCAGGAGTTCGGCGGCTGACGCACCCGGTCACGCGAAAGAGGGGCTCCCGTACACCAGGTACGGGAGCCCCTCTTTCGTATGCCGTGCGAAGGCTCCTTCGTCTGCCTCTACGACCGGTTGCGTGCCGACGTCACGCGGTACACGTCGTAGACGCCCTCCACTCCCCTGACCGCCTTCAGGACGTGCCCGAGGTGCTTCGGGTCGCCCATCTCGAAGGTGAAGCGGGAGGTGGCGACGCGGTCGCGGGAGGTCTGGACGGCCGCGGAGAGGATGTTGACGTGCTGATCGGACAGGACACGCGTGACGTCCGACAGGAGCCGGGAGCGGTCAAGTGCCTCGACCTGGATGGCGACCAGGAAGACCGAGGACTGGGTGGGCGCCCATTCGACCTCCAGGATGCGCTCGGGCTCGCGGGACAGTGACTCCACGTTCACACAGTCGCTGCGGTGAACCGATACACCACTACCGCGTGTGACGAAGCCGATGATCGGATCGCCGGGGACCGGGGTGCAGCAGCGGGCCAGCTTGACCCATACGTCCTCGACGCCCTTGACGATGACACCCGGATCGGCACTGGAGCGGCGCTTGCGACTGCGACCGCGTGTCGGCGGGACCGACTCGTCGATCTCCTCGGTCGCGGCTTCCTCACCACCGAGGGCCTGGACGAGCTTCTGCACGATGTTCTGCGCCGAGACATGGCCCTCGCCGATCGCCGCGTACAGCGCGGAGATGTCCGCGTAGCGCATCTCGTGCGCGAGGGTCACCAGCGAGTCGCCGGTCAGGATCCGCTGGATCGGCAGGTTCTGCTTGCGCATCGCCCGGACGATCGCGTCCTTGCCCTGCTCGATCGCCTCGTCACGGCGCTCCTTGGAGAACCACGCCCGGATCTTGTTGCGGGCGCGGGGCGACTTGACGAAACCGAGCCAGTCGCGGGACGGCCCCGCGCCGGGCGCCTTGGAGGTGAAGACCTCGACCAGGTCGCCGTTGTCCAGGGTGGATTCGAGCGGTACGAGACGGCCGTTGACCCGCGCTCCTATGGTGCGGTGGCCCACTTCGGTGTGGACGGCGTACGCGAAGTCGACGGGGGTGGCACCGGCCGGGAGCGCTATGACGTCGCCCTTGGGGGTGAAGACGAAGACCTCGTTGCGGGAGAGGTCGAAGCGCAGGGACTCCAGGAACTCGCCGGGGTCCTCGGTCTCCTTCTGCCAGTCCAGCAGCTGGCGCAGCCACGCCATGTCGTTGAGGTGGTCGTCCTTGCCCTTGCCGGACGTCTTCGGCGCGTCAGTGCGGATCTTGGAGGCGCCGGCGACGGCCTCCTGCTTGTACTTCCAGTGCGCGGCGATGCCGTACTCGGCGCGGCGGTGCATGTCGAACGTGCGGATCTGCAGTTCGACCGGCTTGCCGTTGGGGCCGATCACCGTGGTGTGCAGCGACTGGTACATGTTGAACTTGGGCATCGCGATGTAGTCCTTGAACCGGCCGGGGACCGGGTTCCATCGCGCGTGCACCGTGCCGAGGGCGGCGTAGCAGTCGCGGACCGTGTCGACGAGGACGCGGATGCCCACCAGGTCGTAGATCTCCGCGAAGTCACGGCCGCGGACGATCATCTTCTGGTAGACGCTGTAGTAGTGCTTCGGGCGGCCGGTGACGGTCGCCTTGATGCGGGCGGCCCGCAGGTCCTGCTGGACCTCGTCGGTCACTATGGCCAGGTACTCGTCACGCTTCGGTGCCCTCTCGGCCACCAGCCGTACGATCTCGTCGTACATCTTGGGGTAGAGGATCGCGAAGGCGAGGTCCTCCAGCTCCCACTTGATGGTGTTCATGCCGAGGCGGTGGGCGAGCGGCGCGTAGATCTCCAGGGTCTCGCGCGCCTTCTTCTCCTGCTTCTCGCGCTTGAGGTAGCGCATGGTGCGCATGTTGTGCAGGCGGTCGGCGAGCTTGATGACCAGGACGCGCGGGTCCTTGGCCATGGCGACGACCATCTTGCGCACGGTCTCGGCCTGCGCGGCCTCGCCGAACTTGACCTTGTCCAGCTTGGTGACGCCGTCGACGAGCAGGGCCACGGAGTCACCGAAGTCGCGGCGGAGCTGGTCGAGGCCGTACTCGGTGTCCTCGACGGTGTCGTGCAGCAGGCCCGCCATCAAGGTGGCCGGATCCATGCCCAGTTCGGCGAGGATCGTGGTCACCGCGAGCGGGTGGGTGATGTACGGGTCGCCGCTCTTGCGCTTCTGGCCGCGGTGCCAGCGCTCGGCGACCTGGTAGGCCTTCTCGATCTGGCGGAGGGTCGCGGTCTCGATCTTGGGGTCGTTGCTGCGGACTATGCGCAGCAACGGCTCCAGCACCGGGTTGTACGGGTTGGAGCGCTGGACGCCGAGACGGGCGAGGCGGGCGCGGACGCGGTTGGAGGAGCCGGAGCGTGCGGGCTGCCCGGTGGCGGGGCGGGCCGGCGGATTGACGGGCCGCTCGGGCGGGGCCGGCTTGGGTCGCGTCTGCTCGGCCGGCTTGTCGACGGGCGCGGACTGGGCGTGCTCGACCGGCCCGCGGGTGTCGTTCTTCGCGTGCGACGCGTTCGGCGCGGGCTTCGCCGCGGGCCCCGAGGCGGACTCGGGCTTGGCGGCGGTCAGGTGCTGGGCCTCGTCTGGCAAGAGGGCTCCTCGTGCGCGATCCGGGTCCCCCGGTCAGGCTCCGGAAACCCCATGGTAGCGATCCCGCGCCCCGGGATCGCCTTCAGCCCGATGTGAGGGCCGTCCATCGGAGAAACGCAAGGAGCCGTCAAAGGATTCCTGTGCCGTCGTCCGCGTGCTGTGGCAGGGGTGGTGCGAGCGGTTCCAGCGGCTGTGGCCTGGGGGATGCGAGCGTGTCCAGAGGCGGTCGCGGGGGTGTGCTGGGCCCTTGAGGAGACGGCGTGCGCGGCTTCGCGGGCGCGTGATGCGAGCCAGGTGGTGACGGGGGCCGGGTGGTGACGGGCGCCGAAGCGATGCCTCGGTGCACACGCCGGGGAGCGGTGCCTCGATGCGCACGCCGGGATTCGGTCCTCGGCTGGGGCCCGAGACACGCGTGTGCCACACATGCGTATGCCGCGCGCCTCGTGCGGAGGCGCGCGGCATGAGGAGCGGGTCCGAGGGCCCGCCCTGCGGCGATTCGGGTCAGACCGTCAGGAGCGACTCCAGCGGGGCTCCGGCCAGGGCCGGCTCCAGACGGGCGCGGCCTCCGAGGAAGCCCAGTTCCATCAGCACGGCCAGTCCGGCCACATCGGCACCGGCCCGGCGGATCAGCTGGATCGAGGCTTCCGCGGTGCCGCCGGTGGCCAGGACGTCGTCGATGACCAGGACACGGTCGCCCGCGGCCAGGTCCTCGGCGTGCACCTCGATCTCGGCGGAGCCGTACTCCAGGTCGTAGGCCTGGCTGAGCGTCGCCCCGGGCAGCTTGCCCGCCTTGCGCACCGGAATGAAGCCGATGCCCGCGCGGACGGCGACGGGAGCGCCGAGGATGAAGCCCCGGGCTTCCAGGCCGACGATCTTCGTGGCGCCGGTGTCGCCCGCGATCTCGGCGAGGGCGTCGGTGAGCGCCGTGAACGCCGCCGGGTCCGCCAGGAGCGGGGTGATGTCCTTGAACATCACGCCCGGCTCCGGGTAGTCCGCCACGTCCCGGATACGGCTGAGCAGCAGCTCCCTGATCTCGGTCATCGGCGCTTCCCCGAGGAGCGGCCGCGGCCACGGCCACGGGACGCCGGCTGGGTACGCGGGCCCACCACCGCGGGGGCGGCGTCCTCCGGCTCGCCGCCGTGGAACTCGCCACTGACCTGCGCGTCCGCGGCCTCGCCCGGCGTGGCGCCCTGGGCGCGCTTGGCGAGGACACGCTTGCGCAGGGCCTTCATCTGCGGCTCGCGCTCCTTGAGGTCGGCGACGAGCGGCGTGGCGATGAAGATCGAGGAGTACGCACCGGCCGCGAGACCGACGAACAGCGACAGCGAGATGTCGTTGAGCATGCCGGCCCCGAGGAAGCCGCCACCGATGAACAGCAGGCCCGCCACCGGCAGCAGCGCGACCACGGTGGTGTTGACGGAGCGGACCAGGGTGCTGTTGATCGAACGGTTGGCGATGTCGCTGTAGGTCCAGCGGGTCTGCTTGGTGATGTCCTTCGTCTGCTCCTTGAGGCTGTCGAAGACGACGACCGTGTCGTAGAGCGAATAACCGAGGATCGTGAGCAGACCGATCACCGTGCCCGGCGTCACCTCGAAGCCGACGAGGGCGTAGATGCCGACGGTGATGGTGATGTCGTGGATGAGGGCGACGAACGCGGCGACCGCCATGCGCCATTCGAACGCGATCGCCAGATAGATCACGACGAGGACCAGGAAGATCCCGAGACCCTGCCAGGCCTTGTTGGCGATCTGCTCACCCCAGCTGGGGCCGACGAGTTCGCCGGTGACGTCCTTCTCCGCGACACCGAGGTCCTTGGCGAGCTGCGCGGAGACCTTGTCGGCCTCGGTGGTGTCGATGCCCGCGACCTGGATGCGGAGCGTGGCCTTCTCGCCGCTGCCGAGCTCCTGGACGATCGCGTCGTGGCCGGACGCCTCTTCCGCGTACTCCTGCGCCTGGGACACCGAGACGGTGCTCGGGGTGTTGAAGACGGCTCCGCCCTGGAACTCGATGCCCATGTTCAGGCCGCGCCCCGCGAGGCCGACGATGGCCAGGATGGTGATCAGGATCGAGACGCCGTACCAGATCTTGCGGTTGCCGACGAAGTCGTAGCCGACCTCGCCACGGTGCAGTCGGGCGCCGAGGTTGCCGAGCTTCGACATCTCACGCCTCCTTCGTCTCGATGGGGGCGGCGGGGCGGCGGGTGCGGCGCAGCGGTGGCTGGGCACCCAGTCGCTTGGGATCGAGGCCGGACCAGCGGTGGCCGTTCGCGAAGAACTCGGTGCGTGCCATGAGCGTCAGCAGGGGCTTGGTGAACAGGAACACGACGACCACGTCGAGCAGGGTGGTCAGGCCCAGCGTGAAGGCGAAGCCCTGGACCTTGCCGACGGTGACGATGAACAGCACCGCGGCGGCGAGGAACGACACGAAGTCGGAGACCAGGATGGTGCGCCGGGCGCGCGGCCAGGCCCGCTCGACCGCGGGGCGCAGCGAGCGGCCCTCGCGGATCTCGTCGCGGACGCGTTCGAAGTAGACGATGAACGAGTCGGCGGTGATGCCGATGGCGACGATGGCGCCGCAGACGGCCGGCAGGTTGAGCGCGAAGCCGATGGTCGGGCCGAGCAGCGACATGATCGTGTAGGTCAGTGCCGCGGAGACCAGCAGCGAGAGGATCGCGATGAAGGACAGGCCGCGGTAGTAGACCAGCAGGTAGATGATCACCAGGGCCAGGCCGATCGCACCGGCGATCAGACCCGCCTTCAGCTGCTCACCGCCGAGCGCCGGGGACACCGTGGTGACGCTGTCCTCGCTGAAGGTCAGCGGCAGCGCGCCGTACGACAGCATGTTGGCGAGGCTCTGGGCCGACTGCTGGGTGAAGTTGCCGGAGATCTCGGCGCTGCCACCGGTCAGGGCTTCCGAGACGCGCGGGTCGGAGATGACCTGGCCGTCCAGGACGATGGCGAACTGGTTCTGCGGCGGCTGGTTCTTGGCGAGCTTCCCGGTGATGGCCGCGAACTTGTCGGACCCCTTGCCCGTGAACTTCATGGTCACGGTCCAGCCGGCGCCGGTCTGCGTGTTGAAGACGGCCTGGGCCTCGTCGACGTCCGTGCCGTCGACCTCGGCGGGGCCGAGGATGTACTTCTGCCACTCACCGCTGGAGTTCTGACCGCAGGCGACCGTGGACTCGGTGGGCTTGGCGCCGTCACCCGCCTTGGCGCGGACCGACTCCTTGGTGCAGTCCAGCGCGGCGTACTGCGCTTCGAGCTTGCCACTGGGCTGGTCACCCGTGGGGGTGCCGCTCGCGGACGGGGAGGCGCTGGAGTCGGCGCTCTTGGAGGGCGTCGGGTCGGCCTTCAGCGCCTCGGTGACCGCGCGGCCCTGCTGGGTCGCGGTCGCCGAGGGGGTGCCGGAGGGAGACGCGGAGGAGGTCGCCTTCTCGCCGGCGTCGCCGGACGCGCTGCCGGAGGCGCTCGGCGAGGGGGTGGGCGCCGTGCCGCCGGCCAGCTCGGTGGCGACGACCGGTCGGAAGTACAGCTTGGCGGTGGTGCCTACCTGGTCCCGGGCTTCCTTGGAGTCCGTGCCCCGGGGGATGTTGACGATGATGTTCCTGTCGCCCTGGGTCTGAACCTCGGCCTCCGAGACACCCAGACCATTGACACGGCGCTCCATGATCTCGACCGCGGTGTCCATGTTGGTCTTGTTGATCGCGGATTCCTGGCCGGGCTCGGCTTCCGCGCGCAGCGTGATGCTCGTGCCGCCGGCCAGGTCGATACCAAGACGCGGAGTGGTGTGCCCCGAGGCGAACATCCCTCCGGTGAGCGCCGCGATGGCGATCAGGATGAGGGCCAGCGAGCGCCACGGCTTGCTCTGGGCGCTCGCGTTCCGGCCCTTCTTAGGTGCTGCCACCTTCTCGTACTCCCTCTCGGGCCGCCTCGCTCCGGATCAACGGGCGGGCGGCCATGACATGGTGTCGGGATCCCGTGCGAGCTCAGCATGCCCGGGGGCGCGCAGGCCTGGCCCGCGCGCCCCGGAACATGGCTACTTCGCGTCGGAGTCGCCGCCTGACTTCTTGGACTCGTCGTCCGTCTTCGCCTCGGCGGACACGGCGTCGGACGACTCCTCGGCCTCGTCCTTCGCGTCCTTCTTGCCGAGGTCGACGGACTTCTCGTCGGAGGCGGCGGCAGCGGCGGGCTCGTCGGTCTCGGTGAGGGAGGAGGCGTCGTCCGGGACGACGTCGGACTTCAGGTCGTGCTCGATGCCGTGCACGATGCGGTTGTACTCGTCGTCCGAGAGGACGGCGCCGATCGCGTTCTTGGCGAAGAGGAGCTCCACGCCCGGGCCGGCGTCGAGGAGGACGGTGTCGTCGCTGACCTCCTTGACCGTGGCGTACATGCCCCCGATGGTGCGGACACCGGATCCGGGCTGCATCTGGTTCCGCATGTCGGCGGCCTGCTGCTGCTTCTTCTTGGCCGACCGGGTCATCAGGAACATGGCCCCGATGAGCACGATGAACGGGAGGAGGGTCACGAGACTCACGGGTCGGAACTTCCTTCACACGACCGCGCTGTGAGCGGCCTGATGGTTGGGGGATTGTCTGCCGCCGACAAAGGCGGCATCGGCGGAGTCTAAGCGAGTCTCCGCGCAGGGAACAACGCTCAGCATGGCACTGGGGTTCCCCCTGCGGCCACTGAGCTCGCCGTCACGATGTCGTCACGCCCCGAACAGGTCCTGTTGTCCGTTTCCCGCAGCTGACGAGCCCGGTGGGGTGAGGCCGAGGTGCGCCCACGCGGCCGGCGTGGCGACCCGGCCGCGCGGGGTGCGCGCGAGCAGGCCCTGCCGTACGAGGAAGGGCTCGGCGACCTCCTCGACGGTCTCGCGCTCCTCCCCCACCGCGACCGCGAGCGTGGACAGCCCGACCGGGCCGCCGCCGAACAGCTTGAGCAGGGCTTCCAGGACGGCGCGGTCGAGCCGGTCGAGGCCGCGGGTGTCCACCTCGTAGACGGCGAGGGCGGCCGCGGCGATGTCCTGGGTGATGATCCCGTCGGCCTTGACCTGGGCGTAGTCGCGGACCCTGCGCAGCAGGCGGTTGGCGATACGGGGTGTGCCACGGGAGCGGCCGGCGATCTCGGCGGCGCCGTCGGCCTCGATCTCCACGTCGAGCAGGTTCGCCGAGCGATGGATGACGCGCTCCAGCTCGGCCGGCTCGTAGAACTCCATGTGGGCGGTGAAGCCGAAGCGGTCGCGCAGCGGGGGCGGCAGCAGACCGGCGCGGGTGGTAGCGCCGACCAGGGTGAACGGGGGCAGTTCGAGCGGGATGGCGGTGGCGCCCGGTCCCTTGCCGACGATCACGTCGACGCGGAAGTCCTCCATCGCCATGTACAGCATCTCCTCGGCGGGCCGGGACATGCGGTGGATCTCGTCGAGGAAGAGGACCTCGCCCTCCTGGAGGGAGGACAGGATCGCGGCGAGGTCACCGGCGTGCTGGATGGCGGGGCCGCTGGTGATGCGGATGGGGGCGCCCATCTCGGCCGCGATGATCATCGACAGGGTGGTCTTGCCGAGGCCCGGGGCACCGGAGAGCAGCACATGGTCGGCGGTGGCGCCTCGCGCGCGGGCGGCCCGCAGGACGAGGTCGAGCTGTTCGCGGACCTTCTCCTGGCCGATGAACTCGCCCAGGTCCTTCGGGCGCAGGGCGGCCTCGACGGCCTGGTCCTCACGGTCGGCGGACGCACCGACGAGCCGCTCGGGGGCGGGGGTGTCGGTGGTGTCGTCCCAGTTCATGGAGTGTGCCTCGGGGGTCGCGATGGGTGGCGTACGTGAGTGGCGTCAGGGGCCGTCGGTCAGCGGGCTCTGTTCAGGGTCTGCAGGGCCGCCTTCAGCAACTGGCCCACCTGGGGCGTGCCCTCGGCGGCCTCGGCCTGCGGGGTGACGGCGGCGACGGCCTCGTCGGCCTCACGGGTGGCGTAGCCGAGGCCGATGAGGGCGGCATGCAGCTGGTCGCGCCAGCCCTGGGTGACGGGGGCGCCGACGGCGGGCGCGCCGATGGGTTCGCCGAGGCGGTCCTTCAGCTCCAGGAGCAGCTTCTGGGCGCCCTTCTTGCCGATGCCGGGGACGGCGGTGAGTGCCTTCTCGTCGGCGGTCGCCACGGCCCTGCGCAGGGCGTCGGGCGTGTGCACCGCCAGCATCGCCTGGGCCAGGCGCGGTCCGACCCCGCTCGCGGTCTGGAGCAGTTCGAAGGTCTGCCGCTCGTCGTCGTCGGCGAAGCCGTACAGCGTGAGGGAGTCCTCGCGGACGACCAGCGAGGTGTGCAGCTTGGCCGGCTGGCCCATGCGCAAGGTGGACAGGGTGTTCGGGGTGCACTGGACGGCCATGCCGACGCCGCCCACCTCGACCACCGCGGCGTCCGGAGCGAGGGCGGCCACTGTGCCGCTGACGAAGGCGATCATGCCGTACGGCCTTTCGGTGCTTTGGCTGAGTGCAGGGCGACGGCCTGCTGAAGTCGGTTCTGCGCGGGGGCGCGCCAGATGTGGCAGATGGCGAGCGCGAGGGCGTCGGCGGCGTCGGCCGGTTTGGGCGGGGCGGTGAGCCTGAGCAGACGGGTGACCATGGCGCCGACCTGTGCCTTGTCGGCGCGGCCGCTGCCGGTGACGGCGGCCTTGACCTCGCTGGGGGTGTGCAGGGCGACGGGGATACCGCGGCGGGCGGCGCAGAGCATGGCGACGGCGCTGGCCTGGGCGGTGCCCATCACCGTACGGACGTTGTGCTGGCTGAACACCCGCTCCACGGCGACGTATTCGGGCCGGTGCTCGTCCAGCCACTGCTCGATGCCCTGCTCGACGGCGACGAGGCGGTGGCCCAACTCGGCGTCCGCGGGTGTGCGGACGACGCCGACGCCGAGCATGGTGAGCGGGCGTCCCGCGACCCCTTCGACCACGCCGACACCGCATCGGGTCAGCCCCGGGTCCACCCCCAGTACGCGCACGCGCCCCTCCTTCGATCTCCCCGGCTCCGCTGGGCGGTATCCCCAGTTCGTGCAGGCTATCGGGTGCCGCTGACAACGCCGGTCAGCAACTCCCGGCAAAGGCGACGGGCCGACGGGATCGTCCCGTCGGCCCGTTGAGCCTGAACCCGGCCGCGTCGCGGCTGCGTTACGCGTCGACCTTCTCCATGATCTCGTCGCTGACGTCGAAGTTGGCGAAGACGTTCTGGACGTCGTCGCTGTCCTCCAGCGCGTCGATCAGCTTGAAGATCTTCTTGGCGCCTTCCTCGTCGAGCTCGACCTGCATGGTCGGAACGAAGTTGGCCTCGGCGGAGTCGTAGTCGATCCCCGCCTCCTGCAGGGCGGTGCGCACCGCGACCAGGTCGGTGGCCTCGCTGAGGACCTCGAAGGACTCACCGAGGTCGTTGACCTCCTCGGCGCCCGCGTCCAGGACCGCGCCCAGGACGTCGTCCTCGGTCAGCTCGCCCTTGGGGACGATCACGACGCCCTTGCGGTTGAAGAGGTACGACACGGAGCCCGGGTCGGCCATGGAGCCGCCGTTGCGGGTCATGGCGACGCGGACCTCGGAGGCGGCGCGGTTGCGGTTGTCCGTGAGGCACTCGATCAGCACGGCGACGCCGTTCGGGCCGTAGCCCTCGTACATGATCGTCTCGTAGTCGGCACCGCCGGCTTCGAGACCGCCACCGCGCTTGATCGCGGAGTCGATGTTCTTGTTCGGAACCGACTGCTTCTTGGCCTTCTGGACGGCGTCGTAGAGGGTCGGGTTTCCTTCGAGGTCGACGCCGCCCATGCGCGCCGCGACCTCGATGTTCTTGATCAGCTTCGCGAAGAGCTTGCCGCGCTTGGCGTCGATCACGGCCTTCTTGTGCTTCGTCGTGGCCCATTTAGAGTGGCCGGACATCTGCCTGTCTCCTTCGCGTAACCCATCTATGAACGAACGCCAGAGATCCTACAAGGACTCGGCCGCCCGGTTCGCGTGCACCATGTCGACGAACAGGCCGTGCACGCGGTGGTCGCCGGTCAGTTCCGGGTGGAACGACGTGGCCAGCGCGTTGCCCTGGCGGACCGCGACGATGTGGCCGTCGTGCTCGGCGAGGACCTCGGCCTCGGCGCCGACGGACTCGACCCAGGGGGCGCGGATGAAGACGCCCTCCACAGGATCGCCGTCCACGCCCTTGAGGTCGACCGCCGCCTCGAAGGACTCGTTCTGACGCCCGAAGGCGTTGCGGCGCACGATCATGTCGATGCCGCCGACGGTCTCCTGGCCCGAACGCGGGTCGAGGATCTTGTCGGCCAGCATGATCATGCCTGCGCAGGTGCCGTAGACGGGCATGCCCGCCCGCACGCGCGCGCGGAGGGGCTCCATCACGCCGAACAGGACGGCCAGCTTGGAGATGGTCGTGGACTCTCCGCCGGGGATGACGAGACCGTCGACCTCGGCGAGTTCCTCGGGGCGCCGCACCGGCCTGGCCACGGCGTCGGCCGCGGCCAGGGCGATGAGGTGCTCCCGTACGTCGCCCTGGAGGGCCAGGACGCCTATGACGGGTGCGTCAGTCATGTACGTGCAGTCCTTGAGGGTGCGTTACCAGCCGCGGTTGGCGTAGCGCTCGGTCTCGGGGAGGGTGTCGCAGTTGATGCCGACCATGGCCTCGCCGAGGTTGCGCGACGCGTCCGCGATGATCTTCGGGTCGTCGTAGAAGGTGGTCGCCTTCACGATGGCCGCGGCGCGCTTGGCCGGGTCGCCGGACTTGAAGATGCCGGAGCCGACGAAGACGCCCTCGGCGCCGAGCTGACGCATCAGGGCGGCGTCGGCCGGCGTGGCCACGCCACCGGCGGAGAACAGCACGACGGGGAGCTTGCCGAGCTCGGAGACTTCCTTGACGAGCTCGTACGGGGCGCGCAGCTCCTTGGCGGCGGCGTACAGCTCGTTGTTGTCGAAGCCGCGCAGCTTGGCGATCTCGTTCTTGATCTGGCGCAGGTGGCGCACGGCCTCGACGACGTTGCCGGTGCCGGCCTCGCCCTTCGAGCGGATCATCGCGGCGCCCTCGGCGATGCGGCGCAGGGCCTCGCCCAGGTTGGTGGCGCCACAGACGAACGGGGTGGTGAACGCCCACTTGTCGGAGTGGTTGACCTCGTCGGCCGGGGTGAGCACCTCGGACTCGTCGATGTAGTCGACCCCGAGGGACTGCAGGACCTGGGCCTCGACGAAGTGGCCGATGCGGGACTTGGCCATGACCGGGATCGAGACGGCGTCGATGATGCCCTCGATCATGTCCGGGTCGGACATGCGGGCCACGCCGCCGTCCTTGCGGATGTCGGCGGGGACCCGCTCCAGGGCCATGACGGCGACGGCGCCCGCGTCCTCGGCGATCTTCGCCTGCTCCGGCGTGACGACGTCCATGATCACGCCGCCCTTGAGCTGCTCGGCCATGCCGCGCTTCACGCGGGCGGTGCCGGTCTCGGGAGCCTGGTTTTCGGAGTTGGACACGGGTGACCTCACACGGTGAAAGAGGGTTACTGCAAGCACAGAGGAAACGGGAGTGGACCAGGCCACAGCAAGGGCCAATGCGAAGCCGGTGGATCCTTTTTCGGGCCGATGGCGTGAATGCGCTGGTCAGGCGGCTCGGTCGGCCAGTACGGCGGGCGGCTCGTCGTCCATCTCGAAGGCCAGGGGGAACGGCGCGTGGCCGGCCAGCCGGAACCAGCGGACCTTGCGGTGGCGGCGCAGGGCCCTGGCGGCCCGTACGGCGTCGTTGTGGAAGCGGCGGGCCATCGGTACCCGGCGCACGGCCTCGGTCAGCTCATGGGCGGCCTGCTCGCCCCCGGGGGCCTCGCGTACCGCCTCCACCTGCTGGGCCTCCGCGAACACCGCCCGCAGCGCCTGGCTCAGCTCGCTCTCGGCGACCTCCCGCTGCTCCTCCTCGGCCTGCCGGGCGGCGTGGGCGGCCTCGTACAGGACGATCGACGCGGCCGGGTCCAGGACGCCGGAGGTGGCCACCTCCTGGGCGACCGAGGCGCGGCGGAGCAGTTGGGCGTCGAGTGCGGCGCGGGCCGCGTCGATCCTGGCGTGCAACCGGTCGAGGCGGCCCGCGGTCCAGCTCAGGTAGAGGCCGATCGCGACGAGGGCTACGAGGGTCCAGATGAGTGTTGCGGTCACGGGCGGAGCCTAGTCCCGCGGGGCGGGCCGGATGTCGAGCGGGGGCGTTCGCGGGGCAGCGCGGGCGCCGAGGTGACGGTCACCGGGACTGCCCTGCGGACTGCCGGCCGCAGACCCCGCTTCGGCCCGAGGGGCCTCGCCCCGGCACGCCGGGCGGGCCGATCGCCGACCCGAGCATGCGGCGCTCAGTCCCTCGCCAGTCTCAGCCTCGCCCGCAGCCCGCCTCCGGTCCCCTCGTCCGCCGCCACCGCCGCCGCGCCCGCCGTCACCGTCTCGTAGACGGACAGGATGTCCGCGCCGACGGTCGACCAGTCGAAGCGGCGGACGTGCGCACTCCCCCGCTCCCGCAGTTCCGCCCGTCGCTTCGGGTCCTCCAGGAGGCGTACCGCGGCCTCGGCGAGGGCGTCGGCGTCCTCGTTGGCGAAGAGTTCGCCGGCCGCGCCCTGGTCCAGGACCTGGGCGAACGCGTCCAGGTCGGAGGCGAGGACCGGGGCGCCGGCCGACATCGCCTCGACCAGGATGATCCCGAAACTCTCGCCGCCGGTGTTGGGAGCGACGTACAGGTCGACGCTGCGCAGGAGGCGGGCCTTGTCCTCGTCGCTGATCATGCCGAGGAACTCGACCCGCGAGCGCAGTTCGGCGGGCAGGGACTCGACCGCCTCCTCCTCGTCTCCCCGGCCGGCCACCAGGAGCCTGGTACGCGGGCGGGCGGCGAGGATCTTGGGCAGGGCCCGCATCAGGACCGGCAGACCCTTGCGGGGCTCGTCGATGCGGCCGATGAAGCCGATCGTCTCGCCCGCCCGCCCCTCACCGCCGCCCTCGACCGCGCCGCGCGCCCCTTCCGACTGCCAGTCGGGGTTGGGCTCGGCCCGGGCGAAGAAGTCGACGTCGACGCCGTTCGGGATCACCACCGCGTCCCCACCGAGGTGCTCCACCAGCGTGCGGCGGGCGTACTCGCTGACCGCGATCCGGGCGCTGATCTTCTCCAGGGCCGCCTGGAGGATGGCGTACGCCGCGATCATCGCCCGGGAGCGCGGGTTGGAGGTGTGGAAGGTCGCGACGATCGGACCCTGTGCCGCCCAGCAGGTCAGCAGGCCCAGGGACGGCGACGTCGGCTCGTGGATGTGGATGACGTCGAACGCGTTGTCGTGCAGCCAGCGACGCACCCGGGCCGCCGAGAGGAAGCCGAAGTTCAGGCGGGCGACCGAGCCGTTGTACGGCACGGGGACGGCGCGGCCCGCCGAGACCACGTACGGCGGGAGCGGGGTGTCGTCGTCGGCGGGCGCCAGGACGGACACCTCGTGGCCGAGCCGGATGAAGTACTCGGCGAGGTCACGGATGTGGAACTGGACGCCGCCCGGCACGTCCCAGGAGTACGGGCAGACGAGACCGATCCTCACGAGGGTCCCTTTCCGGGGTCCAGATCAGCGAGCCACAGGCGCTGGAGCATGTGCCAGTCCTCCGGATGTTCGGCGATCCCCGAGGCGAAGGCGTCGGCCAGCGCCTGTGTCATGACAGACGTCTTCTCGGCCCGGGTGCCTGACTCGGGCACCTGGACCGGGGGGTGGACCCGGCCTCGCATGACGGGTGTGTCGTCGTACCAGAGCGTGACCGGGAGCAGCAGCGCCCCGGTCTGCTGGGCCAGCAGCGCCGGGCCGGCGGGCATCCGGGCCGCGGCGCCGAAGAAGTCCACCTCGACGCCGGAGGCGGACAGGTCGCGGTCGGCGACCAGGCAGACCAGGCCGCCGTCGCGCAGCCGCCGGGCGAGGGTGCCGAAGGCGGTGCCGCCGCTGTGCGGCAGGACCTCCATACCGAGGCCCTCGCGGTAGGCGACGAAACGGTCGTACAGGGTCTCGGGCTTGAGGCGTTCGGCGACCGTCGTGAACGGGGTCTCCAGCTTGGTGGTGACCCAGGCGCCCGCGAGGTCCCAGTTGGCCAGGTGCGGCAGGGCGAGTACGACGCCGTTGCCCGCGGCCAGACCGTCGGTCAGGTAGTGGAGGTCCTTCGCTTCGAAGCCGTCCTTGACGCGCTCGGCGCTCCAGGCCGGGAGCCGGAAGGACTCCATCCAGTAGCGCAGGTAGGAGCGCATGCCCGCGCGCGAGAGCTCGGCGAGGCGCTCCGGGCTCGCGCCCGGCACCACGCGCGCGTAGTTGCTCTCCAGCCGTTGCACGCCCTTGCCCCGCTGCTTCCAGGCGAGGTCGGCGATGGTGCGCCCGAGCCGTACCGCGACCGGTTCGGGAAGCTTCTTCACCGTGCCCCAGCCGAGCCCGTACAGGGCGTCCGTGAGCCGCTCGTGGGCACTCACTTGGCTGCCTCGCTCCCTTGAGAGGCGTTCTGCGGCTTCTCCTCCTGCGCAGCCGCCGCCTCCGCTTCGGCCGACTCGCGGCGGACGGTGACGACCCGCTGGATGAGCGTGACGAGACTGCCCACGGCGACGATCCACAGGGCGACGGGCAGCAGGTACTGGATACCGGGTACCCCGAACACGTGCAGGCCCGCCAAACCGGCCGCGACCAGCGAGATCACCAGGCGTTCGGCGCGCTCTACGAGGCCGTTGACCGCGACCGGCAGACCGATGGACTCGCCCCTGGCCTTGGTGTACGACACCACCTGGCCGCTGGCCAGGCAGAAGATCGACACGGCGCACAGGACGAGGTCGTCGCCGCCACCGGCGTACCAGAGGATGAAGCCGCCGAAGATCGCGCCGTCGGCCACCCGGTCGAGCGTGGAGTCCAGGAAGGCGCCCCAGCGGCTGGAGCGGCCGAGCTGGCGGGCCATGTTGCCGTCGACGAGGTCGGAGAACACGAACAGCGTGATCACGACCGTGCCCCAGAAGAACTCGCCCCTCGGGTAGAAGACCAGCGCGCCGGCGACCACACCGGCGGTGCCGATGAGCGTGACGGTGTCGGGGCTGACGCCCCGCCGGATCAAAAACGCGGCGAACGGTGTGAGAACACGCGTGAAGAAAGCACGCGCGTACTTGTTCAGCATGGCCTTCCCGAGGGTCGGTGTGGCGCCGTGCGGCCCCTGCTGGCCACCGGCTGGCCCATCGTAGCCACGCGCGCGTTGCCGCGACCCCCGGGCACTCGTGCACGGGTCGGGCGGCCCCGTCCACCGACGCCGGACGGCGCGATCACGTCCGTCGTATGGACGCACCGTGACGGGAGTGGAAAGCTCGAAGAACCGCGGGCGTCACCGGAGCCGCCTCGCTGGGGGCACCTCCCGGAAGAAGTCCGGGGAGGATCCGTACGTCCCGCGCCCACAGTGACCTCACCGTGCACGGGAGGCAGGATCATGGGCGACAAGGCGAACGCACACCCCGGAGCCGCCGGCAGGGCAACGGCGGCCGACCACCCCGCATCCGTACGGAACGTGGTGCTGGTCGGCCACAGCGGATCCGGCAAGACGACTCTGGTGGAGGCCCTCGCGCTCACAGCGGGGGCGGTGAACCGGGCGGGCCGCGTGGAGGACGGCGGCACCGTCTCCGACTACGACGAGATCGAGCACCGCCAGCAGCGCTCGGTGCAGCTCTCCCTGGTGCCCGTCGAATGGGACGGCATCAAGGTCAACCTGCTGGACACCCCCGGATACGCCGACTTCGTCGGGGAACTCAGGGCCGGTCTGCGAGCGGCGGACGCGGCCCTCTTCGTCGTCTCGGCCTCGGACGGCGTGGACGGCTCCACCCGCATGGTGTGGGAGGAGTGCGCGGCGGTCGGCATGCCGCGCGCGATCGTCGTCACGCACCTGGAGGCCGCGCGGGCGAACTACGAGGAGATGACACGGATCTGCGCGGACGCCTTCGGCGGGGACGATCCCGACGCCGTGCTCCCGCTGTATCTGCCCCTGCACGGCCCGCAGGGCCCGGACGGGCACGCTCCCGTCACCGGTCTGATCGGCCTGCTGTCGCAGAAGCTCTTCGACTACTCCTCCGGTGAGCGCAAGGACTCCGAGCCGGGCGAGGACCAGCTGCCGCTGATCGAGGAGGCCCGCAACCGGCTGATCGAGGGGATCATCGCGGAGAGCGAGGACGAGACCCTCATGGACCGGTATCTGGGCGGTGAGCAGGTCGACGTCAAGACGCTGATCGAGGACCTGGAGCGGGCCGTCGCGCGGGGCACGTTCTTCCCCGTCCTGGCGGCCGCGCCCGCCGCCGACGGCGCCAGGCAGGGACTCGGCACGGTCGAGGTGCTCGAACTGATCACCCGTGGCTTCCCGACGCCGCTGGAGCGCGAGGCGCCCGGCGTCACCACGATCGACGGCAAGCCGCGCGAGCTGAAGCCGTGCGACCCGGACGGGCCGCTGGTCGCCGAGGTCGTGAAGACGGCGTCCGACCCGTACGTCGGCCGGGTGTCGATGGTGCGGGTCTTCTCCGGGACCCTGCGCCCGGACGAGACGGTGCACGTCTCCGGGCACGGTCTCGCCGACCGCGGGCACGAGGACCACGACGTCGACGAGAAGATCGGCGCTCTGTCCGCGCCGTTCGGCAAGCAGCAGCGGACGCTCAGCCACGCCATCGCCGGTGACCTCGCGTGCGTGGCGAAGCTGAGCCGCGCGGAGACCGGCGACACCCTGTCGGCCAAGGACGATCCCCTGCTGATGGAGCCGTGGCAGATGCCCGACCCGCTGCTGCCGCTCGCCATCCAGGCGCACAGCAAGGCGGACGAGGACAAGCTGTCGCAGGGGCTCGCCCGGCTGGTCGCCGAGGACCCGACCATGCGGCTGGAGCAGAACCAGGCCACCCACCAGGTCGTGCTGTGGTGCCTGGGCGAGGCACACGCGGACGTCGCCCTCGAACGGCTGCGCAGCCGGTACGGGGTGCAGGTCGACGTCGTGCCGCACAAGGTCTCCCTGCGGGAGACGTTCGCGAGCAGGTCGGCGGGGCGCGGCCGGCATGTGAAGCAGTCCGGTGGCCATGGGCAGTACGCGATCTGCGAGATCGAGGTGGAGCCGCTGCCGGGTGGCTCGGGCATCGAGTTCGTGGACAAGGTCGTCGGCGGCGCGGTGCCACGGCAGTTCATCCCGTCGGTGGAGAAGGGCGTGCGGGCCCAGGCCGCCAAGGGAGTCGCGGCCGGTCACCCGCTCGTCGACATCCGGGTCACGCTGCTCGACGGCAAGGCGCACTCGGTGGACTCCTCCGACGCCGCGTTCCAGACGGCCGGCGCGCTCGCGCTGCGGGAGGCGGCGGCCGATGTGAAGATCCATCTGCTGGAGCCGGTCGCCGAGGTGTCCGTCCTGGTCGGCGACGAGTACGTCGGCCCGGTGATGAGCGATCTGTCCGGGCGGCGGGGTCGCGTCCTCGGCACCGAGCAGACCAGCGGAGGCCGGACGGTCATCAAGGCCGAGGTGCCCGAGATCGAGATCGGGCGGTATGCGATCGACCTGCGGTCGATGTCGCACGGCACGGCACGGTTCAGCCGCCGCTATGCGCGGCACGAGCCGATGCCGCAGCAGATCGCGGAAAGGATTCGTGAAGAGGCGCGCGCCGCCTCGTAGTTCGCGCCGGGCGCCGCCAAGTGGGCGTGCCGCCCCGGTGGAACGCTTCCCTCCGTGTAGGCGGGCGGCTTCGGCCGTCCGCCGACGGTTGTCGGTGGCTGGGGATACGCTGATCATTGATCAACAGGTGTGCGCAGTACGGAAGTCGGGAAGGCCGCAGAAGCGACAGTGCGGCGATCGGGGGCGGGAATGACCGTTGAGGGCGGTTACGCGGACATCTTCGGTCCGCAGGTGCCGCGCACGGCCGGCGAAGGGCAGACGGCGACGTACGCCCTGGCCTCGGCGGCCTACCGGGACAATCCGTTTCAGGACATCAAGAAGGCCGACAACGAATGGCACCAGACGGACGTCAAGGAAGGCCGCAGGTGGGCGAGGATCTTCCGGCCCAACCTGGGTGAGGCCTTCTCGCGCGCCGTCGTCGACCGCATGCTCGGCAGCGGCCGCAAGCCGCTGATCCAGTCCTTCGGCACCGAGCCGCAGGTGGTCGTCGAGCACTGTCTGGCCGCCAACAACATCCGCAAGGCCCGCGACCGGATGCTCTCCGCGATCACGGTGGTCTGCGGTGTGCTCTTCCTGCCCGGCCTCCTGGTGTGGCTGCTGATCTTCCAGCTGCGCACCACGATCGGCAAGGCGAACGAGAAGCGGGGCGGCGCGCTGGCCTCCGTGCTGCTCGTCGCGGCGGGCGCGCTGGCCGTGATCTTCCTGATCCGGATGCCGTTCGGCGGGTTCTGGGCGTGGTACGCCCGGGCCTGTGTCGTCATGCCCGTGGTCGGCTGGTTCTGGGCCAAGCAGGTCTGCGAGCGCACCGCGCGGGACCTGCGGGAGCGGTGGGACAGCCTGCTGGCGGGCAGCAGCGTCGGCGCGAAGGTGCCGGAGGCGGTGCCGACCAGCCCCAGCGAGACCCAGGCCGAGCAGCTGCGTCAGTCGCTCGCCAAGCTCAGCGCGGAGCAGCAGTCCAACTCCGTGTTCTACGCCGGGCCCAAGGGGATACTCGGCATGGGAACCCGGTGGGGCAGCTGGCAGCTGGCCGAGAACCTGTCTCCGGCCGACCCCGGCCGGGAGATCCACCCCTTCCGCAGCTGGGACGTGATCCGCTCGATCCATGACCAGTTGCGCATGCTGGAGCGCGGTCCGCTCAACACCGGTGGTTTCCCCAAGCCTTCGATACGGCACTGGGTCGTCACGCCGATCGCCGAGGGCGCGAAGGCGGTGTCCCGGCCGGAGGGCACGGACGTCGAGGCGTACCAGGTCAAGCCGCACGCGATACAGGACATCTGCAACAAGCAGCAGTTCGGCAGCGGTGACCGGCACTACCTGGGCGTCCAGTGGACGCTCTGGGACGGGCAGTTGATCATCACGATGCTGATCACGGTGACCGTGCTGCACGAGACGTTGCGCATCGAGGTCACCGGGCACGCGCTCGGCCCGGTGAACGGGCTGTTCCAGGAGAAGCCCGAGGCACCGACCAAGGAGGTCGCCAAGTCACTGAAGCCGTGGGAGACCCGCAAGATCAAGCTTCCGCTGGTGAACAGTGACGAGGTGGTACGGCTGGCGGTACGGGCCCCGATCTCCTGGTACCCGCCGCTGCTGAACTGGCTCGGCGGGACGATAGGCCTGCCCGAGCCGTTCGGGCTCCGGCACGCGTGGGCGGACCAGCCGTGGCGCCACCGGTTCATGGCCGACGACGCGCTGCGCGCGGCCACGCCCGTGCTGCGGGTGGTCCATGCCGCGGCGATCAAGGTCCTGGAGGAGAACGGCGTGGACACCGAGAAGTTCGGTGCCCGGTCGGCGTTCCTCAGCACGGCCGTGCAGGATCCGACGCCGAGGAAGGCGGACGTCTACGACGCGTAGGCCGCGCCGGGCGGGTCTGGGTGACCGTCCCCGAGGGCTGTGCCCCCCGGACCCCTTCGGTGGTGGCCTCGTCCTCAGGCGCCGGCCGGGCTGATCGGCCCCACCGTCGGCCGGGGCGTCAGGCGTTCGGCCACGCCTCGGCCAGCATCTTCCGGGTGTCGGCGAGGAGCTGCGGCAGCACCTTGGTGTGGCCCACCACCGGCATGAAGTTCGTGTCGCCGCCCCAGCGCGGAACGATGTGCTGGTGGAGGTGGGCCGCGATGCCGGCGCCGGCGACCGTGCCCTGGTTCATGCCGATGTTGAAGCCGTGCGCGCCCGAGGCGGTGCGCAGGGCCGTCATCGCCTGCTTGGTCAGGGCGGCGAGCTCGACGGTCTCCGCGTCGGTGAGATCGGTGTAGTCGGCGACGTGGCGGTAGGGCACGACCATGAGGTGGCCGCCGTTGTACGGGTAGAGGTTGAGGACCGCGTACACCTGCTCGCCGCGCCTGACGACCAGACCGTCCTCGTCGGACTTGGCCGGGATCGAGCAGAAGGGGCAGCCGTCGTCCGCTCCGGGACCGGTCGGCTTGTTCTCACCCTGGATGTAGGCCATCCGATGGGGCGTCCACAGACGCTGGAACGCGTCCTGGATCCCCACTCCCCACTGCTGCTCCGGCTCACTCGTCATGCGTGCAGCATATGGCTTCGTCCGTTCGCGGCGTGTCGCCGGGGCGGCGGGAGGATGGTCACCGGCCAAGCTGGCCCAGTGGACGACGACAGCCCCTACACCCGCTGGGAGCAGCGCACCGAGATCCCGCTGTTCCTGGCCTCGCTGGCCTTCCTGGGCCTCTATGCCGCCCGCGTCCTGGCCGAGAACATGCCGCACGGCCTGCGAACCCTGTGCTGGGTCTCGATGCTCGTGCTCTGGGCGCTGTTCGCCGCGGACTACCTGGTGCGCCGACACCTCAGTGGCGAGCGCTTCGCGCGCTTCGTCAGGACGCACGTCCTGCACACGGTGGTGGTCCTCCTGCCGCTGCTGCGGCCGCTGCGGATCGTGCCGCTCTACGACGCCATCCAGCGCCGGCAAGGGGAGCCCCGGCTCTCCCTGCACGCGCGCGTGATCGCCTACGCGAGCCTGTCGACCCTGCTCCTCGGCTTCGCCGGTGCCCTCGCGGTCTACCAGCAGGAGCGCGGAGCACCCGGTGCCACCATGCGGACCTTCGGGGACGCGGTGTGGTGGGCCGCGGCGACCCTCAGCACGGTCGGCTACGGCGACATCACCCCGGTGACCTCGGGCGGCCGGGTGATCGCGACCGGGATGATGGCCGGCGGGCTGGCCCTGCTCGGCGCGGTGACGGGCTCGTTCTCCTCGTGGCTCCTTCAGGTCTTCTCCCGTGAGAGCGACAAGAGGCCCCCGGAGAGCTGAACTCCGGGGGCCCTTTCGTCACGGCCTGATCAGACCTGCGTCCGCTCCTCGACGACCTGCGCGATCTTCGCGATGGCCTCGTCGAACGGGATGCCGTTCTCCTGCGAGCCGTCGCGGTAGCGGAAGGAGACGGCGTTGTTGGCCATGTCCTCGTCGCCCGCGATGACCATGAAGGGCACCTTCTGCTTCTGCGCGTTGCGGATCTTCTTCTGCATGCGGTCGGAGGAGGAGTCGACCTCGACGCGCAGGCCCTTCTTCTTGGCGGCCGCGGCGAACTTCTCCAGGTAGTCCACGTGCCCGTCGCCGATCGGGATGCCGATGGCCTGGACGGGGGCCAGCCACGCCGGGAAGGCGCCCGCGTAGTGCTCCAGGAGCACGGCGAAGAACCGCTCGATCGAGCCGAAGAGGGCCCGGTGGATCATGACGGGACGCTGCTTGGAGCCGTCCGCGGAGGTGTACTCCAGGTCGAAGCGCTCGGGCAGGTTGAAGTCGAGCTGGATCGTCGACATCTGCCAGGTGCGGCCGATGGCGTCCTTGGCCTGGACGGAGATCTTCGGGCCGTAGAAGGCGGCGCCGCCCGGGTCCGGGACCAGCGGCAGGCCCTGCTTCTCGGCGACCTCGCGCAGCGTCTCCGTGGCCTCCTCCCAGACCTCGTCGGAGCCGACGAACTTCTCCGGGTCCTTCGTCGACAGTTCGAGGTAGAAGTCGGTCAGGCCGTAGTCGCGCAGCAGGCCGAGGACGAAGGTGAGCGTCTTGTCGAGCTCCTCCGACATCTGCTCGCGCGTGCAGTAGATGTGCGCGTCGTCCTGCGTGAAACCGCGGGCGCGGGTGAGGCCGTGCACGACGCCCGACTTCTCGTACCGGTACACGGTCCCGAACTCGAAGAGGCGCAGCGGCAGTTCACGGTAGGAGCGGCCGCGCGCGTCGAAGATCAGGTTGTGCATCGGGCAGTTCATGGGCTTGAGGTAGTAGTCCACGCCCTCGTCGAGCTGCATGGGCGGGTACATGCCCTCGGCGTACCAGTCGAGGTGGCCGGACGTCTCGAAGAGCTTCCCCTTCGTGGCGTGCGGGGTGTAGACGAACTCGTAGCCCTCTTCCTCGTGGCGGCGCCGCGAGTAGTCCTCCATGACGCGGCGGACGATGCCGCCCTTGGGGTGGAAGACCGCGAGGCCGGAGCCGATCTGCTCCGGGACGGAGAACAGGTCGAGCTCGTTGCCGAGCTTGCGGTGGTCGCGCTTCTCGGCCTCGGCGAGGAAGTCCAGGTACTGCTTCAGCTCGTCCTTCGACGGCCAGGCGGTGCCGTAGATGCGCTGGAGCATCGGGTTCTTCTCGCTGCCCCGCCAGTAGGCGGCGGCGTTGCGCATCAGCTTGAAGGCCGGGATCGCGCGGGTCGACGGCAGGTGCGGACCGCGGCAGAGGTCCTTCCAGCACAGGTCGCCGGTCTTGGCGTCCAGGTTGTCGTAGATCGTGAGCTCACCGGCACCGACCTCGACGTCCGCGCCGTCGTCGCTGGAGGCGGCGCCCTTGAGGCCGATCAGCTCCAGCTTGTAGGGCTCGTTCGCGAGCTCCTCGCGGGCGCCCTCGTCGGTCACGACACGGCGGGCGAACTTCTGGCCCCGCTTCTGGATCTCCTGCATCTTCTTCTCGATGGCCTTGAGATCCTCGGGCGTGAACGGCTTCTCGACATCGAAGTCGTAGTAGAAGCCGTCCTTGACGGGCGGCCCGATGCCCAGCTTGGCCTCGGGGAAGAGCTCCTGCACGGCCTGCGCCATCACATGCGCGGTGGAGTGGCGCAGGATGTTCAGACCGTCCTCGGAGGAGATCTCGACGCCCTCGACCTCCTCGCCTTCGGAGAGCACGTACGACAGGTCCTTGAGCTCGCCGCCCACGCGCGCGGCGATGATCGAGCGCTCGCCGGCGAAGAGGTCGGCGGCCGTAGTGCCCGTCGTCACCACGCGCTCTTCCCGCTCGGAATCGCGTTGGATGATCACACGGACGTCTGACACCGGTCTCTCCTGACTGAAGGGGGAATGCGGCGCCATACCAGGAGCGCGCGCATTACGCGATCGTACCGACCCCGGACGGTCGACCGCGAAACGGTCACCCTTGGCCCCTGGGGGACTGCCGTCGGCGGCCGTCGGGATCTGCCCTCAGTCCTCCCGTTCCTCCCCGCCGAACGTCTCCTCGAAGAAGGCCGTCACGTCCGCCGTCTCCTGCAGCGACTTCATCAGCCGGTCCCGCTCCGCCTCGTCCACCTGTACCGGTGCGACCCCGCAGGCCCCGGTGAGCCTGCGGAAGCCGCCTCGGCTCTCCAGCCGCCCGTGCACCCGCACCGGCAACCCGACCAGGTGCGCGTGCCCGGCGATGCGGTACGCCTCCTCGTCCAGCGTCATCCGGACGTGCGGCACCTCGACGCCCGCGATGACCCGCAGCCGTACGGTGCCCTCCCCACGCGTGCCCGACCTGCGCATCCGCACGACCGCGCCCGTGAGCTTGACCGGCACGGAGGGTTCCGCGCGCAGATAGCGGGCCCCGGCCTCGCGCAGCACGGGCAGGTCCCCCGGCGAGAACTCGACGCTCTCCCCGCCGGCCGCGCAGTCCTCGGGCACCCCGGCCGCGGGCGCCCACTCGACGGCGATCCGCGCGCCCTCGGTGCCGCGTACCAGCGCGACCAGCGCCTCCGTGAGTTCACGGCTGACACCCGCCTCGACGGCACCGTCGAAGGCGTCCATGCCGCCGGTGGCCCGGCGGTAGTCGATGGCCTCCCGAGCCGCGTACAGGGCCTGGTGCAGGCGTACGGCGAGCGGGCGCCCGGTGCCCACGGGGACGAAGGCCGTGAGGCCGCGCCCGCCGGCGGCGGATCCGACGAGGACGTTCTCCAGCAGCGCGGCGGCCGAGCGGCGATGCCGGGCGCCGTGGTAGCCGGCCCGTGCGCGGGTGGCGAGCGCGGCGGCGAGGAGGGTCCGGCGGGCCGCGGTACGCAGCTCTTCCTCGGCGACCCAGGAGGCGGCACCGGCAGGTCCGGCGGGCGCGTCCCGCCACCAGCGGATCTCGTCGCTGGGCACGGCGAGCCCGACCAGCACCTCGCGCGCGCAGGGCAGGCCGCTGCGGGAGAGGGCGAGCAGGGCCTCGCCGAGCAGGTCGTCGCTGTCCGGGAAGGCGCGGGACTCGGGCACGAGCAGACTGGTGCCGTTGCCGCCCGGCCCGGGCGGGGTCCAGCGGCCGTAGCGCCCCGCCGCTCCCCCGCGTCGCTGCCAGCCGTGCCGGTGCAGCAGGGCGCTGAACACGGCCGGGTCGACCTCGCAGGCCTCGGGGGGACGGTCCCAGGCGGCGTCAACGGGGTGCGGTCTGGCCGGCCGTGCCGGCTCCTCCAGCGGGCGGTGGGTCATGGTCTGCCTCCCGTCCCGACCCGCGTCATGATCTCGCAGAGCGCCCGGTCGTCGAAGATGCGTGACGTCGGTATCCGCACATTGGTCCGGCGCCGGCCGTTGATCGGGTGGCCGGCCAGGTTGACCCAGTAGCAGCAGTGCCGCAGATCGAGCCGGTCGTGGCCGGCCCGCAGCCACTGCTCCCGGGACCGGGGGACGATCATCACGACCAGGATCTTGTGCACCGAGACGGGGGTGCGGGCGAGTTTCGCCAGGTGGTCGTTGTCGAGCGTGAAGGAGAAGAACCGGCCCGGTGGGTTCGGCGGCACCTGGAACGTGGCCTTGAGCTGCACCTTGATGGTGACCTCGTCGTCGACCGTGTGGCCGGGCGCGCTGTGGCTGACGTGCCAGTCGATGCCGTTGTCCGGGAACGGCTGCGACAGCGAGCACCCGGCGGCCGCCGCGACGGCGTGCAGATAGCCCACCTGCAGTGTCTCCATGCACGCGGTGGTGGCGAGTGAACCGCGATGAGGGCCCGTCCGCTCGGGCAGCAGCCCGCCCCGCTCGGGCTGCGCTATCACCATGACCAACAGCCTTCCAAGCAAAGTGAATCCCCGTTGCGGACCGCTGAACTGCAAGGACCCGCACTCCTGTTGTGTCCTTCCGGCGTACGGCGCAAACGGTCCGGGTATCACCAAACGGGCAGAAGACGGAACGTCAGCTGCCGTCGGTGAACGAGGGGTTGTGTAGGTATGGCGTGCTGGTATGAGGGCCCGCTGGCGGCATTCGACACGGAGACGACAGGCGTGGACGTCGAGACCGACCGGATCGTTTCGGCGGCCGTCGTCGTCCAGGACGCCCCGGGGACCCGGCCGCGGGTGACCCGGTGGCTGGTGAACCCGGGTGTGCCGGTGCCGGAAGCGGCGACGGCGGTGCACGGGCTGACGGAGGAGCACCTTCAGCGCAACGGCCGCTGGCCGGCGCCGGTGATCCACGAGATAGCCGCCGAACTGGCGGAACACGCGGCCCGGGGGCGGCCGGTGGTGGTGATGAACGCCCCGTTCGATCTGACGCTGCTGGACCGGGAGTTGCGTCGGCACCGGGCTTCGTCGCTCGACCGCTGGTTCGAGGCGACACCGCTGCTGGTGCTCGACCCGCGGGTCCTGGACAAGCATCTGGACCGCTACCGCAAGGGTCGCCGTACCCTGACCGACCTGTGCGCGCACTACGGCGTGACACTGGACGGCGCGCACGACGCGGCGGCCGACGCGCTGGCCTCCCTGGAGGTCGTCCGGGCGGTGGGGCGCCGTTTCGCCGCCCGTCTGGAGCGCCTGTCCCCCGCCGAACTGCACACGCTCCAGGCGGTGTGGCACGCGGCGCAGGCCCGCGGGCTGCAGGCGTGGTTCGCGCGCAGCGGCTCGGAGGAGGCGGTGGACCCGGCGTGGCCCCTGCGGCCGGACCTGCCGGCGGCTGCCGCCTAGCCAGGGCTCGTCGTTCGGATCGGGTCGGCCGAGACGAACGGTTCTGCTGAGCCGGCCCGGGCAGGGCCCGCGACGCCGGCATGGCTCGAACGACGGTCCTGGGCGGAACCACGGCCCCGGGCGGGTCGAGCACACGAAAAAGCCGGTCCGCTGCTGCGGACCGGCCCTTCCCGGTGGGCGATACTGGGTTCGAACCAGTGACCTCTTCGGTGTGAACGAAGCGCTCTCCCACTGAGCTAATCGCCCGGGAACGCACTGAACAATACAGGTCCCCGCGCGGTTCCTTCAAACCGCTTGCCGTCCGTCGGCGAGGTACGCGAGAAGCCCGCGCCGGCCGGCCCGCATCATCAGCCGGTGATTGACGCGGAAGACGGGCCGCCCGGGTACGGCGAGCCGCCTCAGCAGCGGCTTGTTCACGTCGACGACCTGGTCGTAGCGGGCGAGGCTCCCGCCGCCGCGCGGGAGGACGGTCCAGCGCGCCCAGCCGTCGATGTCGCCGGAGATGGTGATCTCCAGCACTCCCGCTTCCGGATCCCGCCGCGCCTCGCGCGCGGTGAAGGTCATGGCGTACGGCAGGGCGGAGCGGATCGTGATCACGCCGCTCGTCTCGTCGATCCGGTCCACCTGACGGACCTGGGGCCACCAGCGGGGGTAGTCCTCGGGCCGGGCCAGCACGTCGTAGACGGTGCCGGGGGCAACGGGCAGCGCCCACAGGCTGCGGAAGCGGTAGTGGCTCCAGTCCATGGCCCGAGTCTGCACCCGACCAGCGGGTTTCCGCCGCACTTGAGTACGTTCTGAGTACGCGCACTCATGCCGTACGACGTGACGCGAACCACACTGCAGCCATGACGCATTTTCCGCCACCGGCCGAGGAGTTGCGGCTCCTCGACGCCGAGCTGCTTCAACTGGACGCCCGCCGGGCCCAGTTGCTGCACCGCCGTGCCTGGCTGGTCTCCGCCCTGCACGCGGCGGCCGGGGTCGCCCCGGCTCCTGTCGCCACGCCACGTCCCGAAGCCTCGGCGCCCCGGGTCCAGAACGTCCTGCTGGTGCTCGGCGGTGTCCTGCTCACCATCGCCGCGGTGGCGTTCACGCTGGTCAGCTGGGGGCACATGGGGATCACCGGCAGGGCCCTGGTCCTCGGCGGGGTCACGGTGGCGGTGCTCGCCGCGCCCGTGATGCTGCTGAAGCGCGGGCTGCGCTCGACGGCGGAGTCGGTGGCGGGCCTCGGCCTCGCGCTGACCGTGCTCGACGCGTACGCGCTGCACGCGGTCATGTCGGCCGACGTGGACGCCACCGGGTACGTCGCGGCCGCTTCGGCGGCGCTGGCGGCGCTGTGGACGGCGTACGGTCTGCTGCCGCGCCTGTCCGGGCTGCGTCTGCCCCTGCCCGCCGCACTGGTCGTCGCCCAGCTTCCCCTGGCGCTCTGGGCGGTCGCCGCCGACCTGGGCCTCTACGCCGTCACGGCCGCCGTGCTCGTGACGGCCGGGATCGACGCGGGTGTGGCGCTCCGGGTGCCCGCCAGGTCCGTACGGATCACCGCGGTGATCGGTGCGTACGTCCTGGGCGCCTGGGGTGTGTGGGCCGCCGGCTGGCTGTCCTGGACGGCCACCGGCCCGAGCGCCGCCGCCCGTGCGGCGGCGCTCCTCCTCCTCGCGGCGGGCGTCGCGCTGGCGGTGGCGTGGCAGGAGACCGCCGCGAAGCACGCGGACGGCCTGGCGGTCGCCGCCGGTCTGCTCACGGTGGCCGCGTTCGGCGGCACGGCTCGCTCGGCGGTGCCGGACGGATGGACGGTTCCGGCCTGTCTGGCGTGCGGTGTCGCGCTGCTGGCGGCGGTACGGCCGGACCGGCTGCCGGACGCGGTACGGCGTGGGCTCGTCAGGGCCTCCGCAGTCGTACAGGGGCTCGCGCTGCTGTGGACGCTGCCCCTGCTGGGGATCGTGCTGCTGGGTCCGGTGGCGTGGGCGGAGCGGGTGTGGTCCGGTGCCCCGGCGGACCTGCGGCAGGCGGTGACGGTGGACGCGCCGTGGCCACCGGACGCCGCGGCGGTACCCGTCGTCTCGGCGGTCGTCGCCGCCGTGCTGTTCCTCGCGGTGCGGGACGCGGTGTGGCGGCCCCGGGCCCTGACCGGTGTGCTGGTCCTGGCGTGGGCGACGGTGCTGGTCCTTCCGGTGGTGCTCGAAGTCCCGTACGGGGTGGGCCTGGTGACGCTCGGGCTCACGACGGCGGGCGCGCTCGCGGCGGCCGCGTGGCTGCGTCCGGCCGCGGCCCCGGAGGCGGAACCGGCCCCTGAGCCGGCCACGGCTCCCGCCCCGGACGTCCCCGCCCCCGCCGCGACCGCCACGGTCCTCGCCCTGCTCACCTCTGTCCCCCTCGTCTTCCTCTCCTTGACCTCCGAGCCCGCGACCATCGCCGTACTGTGCGCGATGACGGCACTGTTCTCGCTCGCCTCCTCGAAGCCGCGCCTCGCCCCGGTGACGGCCCCGGCCGCACTCGCGTACGCCGCCGCGCTGGCCTGCTCGGTGGGTGCCGCGGCCGGCTGGCAGCCTCAGTACACCGCTCTGCTGGTGCTGGCCGTCCCGGTGGCGGCGGCCCTGCTCGCCGCACGGCTCGGGGGCTCGTCTGCGACGGTCCCGGTGGAGATCGCCGGCGCGGTCGCCGCGCTGCTCGCCGTCGTCCTGGTCGCGGCCGCGGCCGACCTGCCGATGCTCGCGCTGGTCCTGGCGCTGTGCGGGGTGATCACCGCCGGGACGGCGATCCGCCCCGACCGCCGTCCCGTCGCCTACGCCTCCGCCGCCCTGTTCGTCCTGGCCGCCTGGGTGCGCCTGGCGGCCTGGGACCTCGGGACGCCGGAGGCGTACACGCTCCCGGTCACCGCCCCCGCGCTGCTCGTCGGTGCCCTGCGCAGGCGAGCCGACACGCAGGTCTCGTCCTGGACGGCGTACGGCCCCGGACTGGCCGCCACGCTGCTGCCGAGCCTCGTCACGGCCTGGGGCGACCCGCACTGGACCCGCCCCCTGCTGCTGGGCGTCGCGGCCCTGGCGGTGACCCTGCTCGGCGCCCGGCACCACCTCCAGGCGCCCCTGCTGCTCGGCGGCGCGGTGCTCGCCCTGGACGCGCTGCACGAACTGGCCCCCTACCTGGTGCAGGTGACCGACGCGCTCCCCCGGTGGGTGCCGCCGGCCCTCGCCGGACTCCTGCTGCTGGCGATCGGAGCGACGTACGAGCAGCGCCTCAGGGACGCCCGGAGGATGCGGGACTTCCTGGGAACGATGCGCTGAGCCGCCCTACGGCATCCGGTCCCCGAGCAGCGCCAGGTTCTCGATGGCGGCGAGGCCGTACAGCGCGGTGTCGTTCGTCGACACCCACGCGGCCTCGTCGCCCGGCACCAGCGCGTCCGGACCGCTCAGCTTCTCCGTCCGCCAGGGGGCCGACTCCTTGTAACCGTCGGAGTTGTAGAACTTCTCCCACGCCCGCTTGGCGAGCTTCTCGTCACCGGTCTGCACGGCGGCGTACGCGTCCAGGCGCGAGTGGCCCTGGAACAGGATGAGGCTGCCGAAGTGGGAGCCGTAGCGCGCCGCCTGCTCGGCCTTGGTGGCGTTGAAGTAGCGGCAGTAGTCGAAGTAGGCCTCGTTGAACTTCGGCATGTCGACGAGGTCGATGAGCTCGGCGCACAGTTCGTTGAGGCCGAACACGGCGGAGAGGTGGGAGACGCTGACGACCGGCTTGTCGGCGACGGCGAACCTGCCCGTGTCGAGGTCGTACAGCCCGGTGCCCTGCACGAAGCCGTTGGGCTGGGCGGCGATCGTCTCCATGGTCGACAGCACGCGCGCCTTGGCCTTCTCCCATTTGGGGCCCTTGCGCTCCCACTCGGTCAGCCACGCCGACACGAGCCCGCTCCAGTCCGTGCCGAAGCCGATCGACAGGGCGTGCCGGTCGGGGGTGTACGGCTCGGTGCGGATCTTGCGGATCGGGTCGAGGACGAGGAAGGTCTCGTCGGAGTCGACGTTGGCGTGCATGAGGTCCCCGACGCGTTCGTCGGCGGTGAGGAAGTAGTAGTAGCGGCGATACGTGGTGTTGGCGATGCGCTGCTGCTTGGCGCTGTCGGCGTAGTGCTGCACGCCGTGCCGGGTGCCGAGTCCGGCCCACTTGCCCAGGTGGTAGACGTCGACCTCGCCGGTGTGCCGGGTCATCGCCTCGGCGAACCGGAAGATGTCCGCGCGGCCGGAGCGAAGGTAGGCGAACCACAGCCACAGGTCCGGCGACAGCTCGGAGTTGTCCCAGGCGTAGCCGCCGACGTCGTACCGCCACTGGTGCCGGACGGTGTCGTACGTGTGCATGATGTCGCCGTGGTCCCAGAAGCCGTACCAACGGCGCATCTCCACCTGGTCCTTGTAGTAGGTGAAGAGGAAGTCCAGGTGGTCCTCGATCTTCGCCTTGGCCGGGGTGGACCGGTCCGGCTCGGCGTACAGGCCGGGGCCGAAGACCTTGGCCTTGATGAGCTGCTCGGGCGGAGCGGCCAGCTGCGGCAGCACCCGGACGGCCTCGACCTGCCGGGCGAGCGTCTCGGGGCTCGGGGTGGACGCGTTGGCCCAGAAGAGGAGTTCGCTGGTGCGGGCGATGCCGTACGGCGTGCCGAAGCCGGGCTCGTAGTCCTCGTAGGTGATGTTGAGGCCTTCGAGCTGTTCGGGGTAGGTGTCCTGGCCCATGCCGTCGTGGTAGAAGCGCAGGTCCATGGGCTGTGCCTCGGGCGACCAGAGCCACAGGGTGACCTGGGCCTCGTCGGTGTGGGCGTCGCGGATGTCGAGCTGGGCGGGGAACCTCTCCCAGAAGTCCCGCAGCCCGAAGGAGAGTCCGCCGCCGACCCCGCCGACGTAGCCGAAGCCGGAGGCTCGCCGGCCGCCGCCCGCGCCGATCCAGCCGTGGCCCTTCTTGGTGCGCTTGCGCAGGGTGAAGCCGTCGGCGGACAGTTGGGAGAGGGTGTAGTCGCCCCACTCGGGGATGTACTGCAGGCGGGTCGTCACCCGCTGGTCCCAGGTGGCGGGGTCGGGCAGCTTCTGCCCCGCGAACTGCGCCGCCTGCACGGCCGCCCCCGGGTCGCGGCGCAGTCCGGTGATGCCCTTGACCGCCTCGCGGAGCATGCCGGTGCCCTCGCCGCCGATGCGGATGTGGCGGTCGTAGGACTCGTCGCGCATCGGCACGCTGAAGCGGACGCCGATGCCGCGGATGAAGTCGCCGCTCGCCTTGCCCGGCTCCTGGGTGCCGTCGTAGGTGAGGGTGTGCACCATGCGGAAGGAGTCGGCGCCCGCGTAGAAGTAGAGCCGGATGGAGAAGGGGAGCCAGCTGCGGCTGCCCTTGCGGTGCTTGCCGTCGATCTTGACGACCGCCCGGACCGGGCCCTCCTGTTCGACCTCGACCTTGGAGATGGCCCCCTCGAAGCGCTCGGTCCTGACCGCGCCCTGGTCCTCGTCCTCGATCTCCGGCTGGCGGATCAGCACCAGCCGCCCGTTCCTGGCGATCTCCGTGGAACCACGGGTGACCGACTTGACGAGGGTCGCGCCCGACTTGCCGATCTTCGCGGTGATGACGCCGGTGGACACGGTGATCACGCCACCGCCGGTGTCGACGGTCACCTTCCTGTCCGGTACCGCGGCCTTTCCGGCGGCGAGGGTGAGCTTGCCGTCGCCCGAGCTCACGGCGTGCGCGGTCCACTTGAGGGAGCCGTCCGGCCAGTACGCGATCGGCCAGGACTGCACCGGCACGGCTCTGCCGTCCGCGTCGGTCACCGCGAAGGCCTGGCCCGGCTGGTGCGTGCCCCTCGGCCACGGCACACCGACGGTGGAGCCGGGTGCGGCACCCAGGCCGCCGTCCTCCAGCCAGTTCAGGGTCACGGGGCCGTCGTCGGCCCCGGCGGCTCCGGGCGCGGCCTGCGCGGTCTTGGCTCCCGGTGCCCAGCTGAGCTGTGCTGCGGCTCCGGCGACGGCGGCCGCCTTGAGGAGGGACCTGCGGGGGATGGGGGACATGGCCTTTCCTTTCCGTGCGAGTGGCAAGGTGGTCAGGGGCATGACAGTGAGGGCTTCCGCACGGCCCTCGGGTTCTGTGCCGCGTGCGGGGCACCGCCGCTTCAGCGGTGCCGGTACCGCTCCTCCACGGCGACGGCGGCCGCCGCGACGGCCCCCAGGACGGGGACCGCCAGCGGGGTGACGAACCAGGCGGACAGGGCCACGACCGCCAGCCCGCAGACGATCAGGAACGACCCCGCGGGATCGAGCGCGGTCCGCCGGCCGGCGGCCGCGAGCAACGCCCGCCAGGCCGCGCCCGGCGTCCAGACCGCGGCCGCCCGCAGCAGGGCCACCGCGACCCCGATCAGGGCGAAGACGCCGACCGCCCCGACGACGGGTCCACCGGGAATCCCGGCGCGGGCGGCCAGGACGTCCACCCACACGGCGACGGCGACCGCCCACCCGCCGAGCCCGACGACCCAGCCGCGCCGCACGGCCGCCCGGAAGTCCTCGGCGAACTCCCGCAGGCCACCGCCGTCGTGGGCCGTACGACGCCGCAGATGCCGTGCTCCGGCGGCGAAGGCCGCGGGGTAGGTGACGACCCCGAGGCAGGCCACCGCGATCCAGACGCCGGTGAGCAGGCATTCGGCGAAGACCGCGAACCGCTCGCCGAACACCGACTCCCCGCGCGGGGCACGGGCCTTCACACGTGCGTGCGCCATGGTGACCGCCTCAGCCCTTCAGCCCGGAGGTCGCCATGCCGTCGATGAGGTACCGCTGGAAGGCCATGAAGAAGGCGATGACCGGCACGAGCGCCACCAGCGACATCGCGATCATGCTGCCGTAGTTGGAGATGCCCTCCTGGTCGCGGAACATCATCAGACCGAGCGAGACGGTGTACTTCTCGGGGGTGTTGAGGTAGATCAGCGGCCCCATGAAGTCGTTCCAGGCGTTGATGAAGGTGAAGATGGCGCTGGTGATGAGGGCGGGGCGGCTCAGCGGAAGCACGATGGACCAGTAGGTCCTGAGGTGCCCGCAGCCGTCGAGCTTGGCGGCCTCGTCCAGCTCGCGCGGCAGTCCGCGCATGAACTGCACCATCAGGAACACGAAGAACGCCTCCGTGGCCAGGAACTTGCCCGCCACGAGCGGCACCAGGGTGTCGGTGAGTTCGAGGTTGCGGAAGAGCACGTACTGCGGGATGAGCAGCACGTGGTACGGCAGCAGCAGCGTGCCGATCATCAGCGTGAAGAGCAGGTTCCGCCCGGCGAACCCGATCTTGGCGAAGGCGTACGCGGTCAGCGAGCTGGACAGCACCACACCGACCACGGCGAGCAGGGCGTACACCAGCGAGTTCCAGAAGAAGCTGCCGATGGAGATGCCCGAGATGCCGTCGGCGAGCCCGGAGAAGTTGGCCCAGACCGGCGCGGTGGGCAACAGGTCGAGGCTGGCGATGATGTCCTTGCTCGGCTTGAAGGAGGCGCCGACCACCCAGACCACGGGATACAGGACGACCGCGAGGACGACGAGCGCGCCCACGTGCCAGGCGATCGATCCGGCGCGCCGCCGCTCGTTCGCGGTGTGCGCGGCGGGGCTGGTGGCAGTGGTCACTTGGCGGCCTCCTCGTAGTGCACCCACTTCTTCTGCGACCAGAACAGGACCGCCGTGACGAGCGCCACCGCGACCACCAGCGTCCAGGCCATCGCGGAGGCGAAGCCCATCTGGGCCTCCTTGAAGCCCTTCTGGTAGAGGTAGCAGGTGTAGACGAGCGTGGCGTCGGCGGGCCCGCACCGGGTGTCGGAGACGACGTAGGCGGAACCGAACACCTGGAACGCGTGGATGGACTCCAGCAGCACGTTGAAGAACAGCACCGGGGAGATCATCGGCAGCGTGATGTTCCAGAAGCGGCGCAGGGGGCCCGCGCCGTCCACCTCGGCGGCCTCGTACAGCTCCTGCGGGACCTGCTTGAGCCCTGCCAGGAAGATGACCATGGGGGCGCCGAACTGCCAGATGCTCAGGGCCACGAGGGCGTAGATGACGTAGTCCGGGTTGCCGATCCAGCCGCCCACGTCGAGACCGAAGACCTTCTGCGTACGGTCCACGATCGCGTCGTCCGAGAACAGCGCCCGCCACACGAAGCCGACGGAGACGCTGGCGCCGATGAGCGAGGGCATGTAGAACGCGGCCCGGTACAGGCCCTGTCCGCGCCGCTTCTGCGCGAGCAGCAGCGCGACGCCGAGCGCCAGCAGCAGCTTCAGGGGGGTGGCCACGACGACGTACTTCAGCGTGACCTCGACCGACTTCTGCCAGCGCGGGTCCTGGAACATCGTCGTGAAGTTGTCCAGCCCCACCCACTTCGGCGGCGTGAACAGGTTGTAGCTGGTGAACGCGTAATACAGCGACGCGATCACCGGCCCCGCCGTGAGCAGCAGGAACCCCGCGATCCACGGCGACATGAAGAGGTAGCCGGCGAGGTTCTCGCGGCGCCGCCCGCGCCGCCCGGCGACGGGAGCGGCGGGCCGCCTCCCGGCCGGGCGCGCGGGCGCTTCCTTGACGAGCGTCATGGTGGTACGTCCCCTCAGCCCGCGAACGCGGCCTTGGCCTCGCTGAACAGCGCCTTGGCGGCGTCGGTCGGCTTGGTCTTGCCCTGGGCGACCTCGCCGCCGATGCGCAGGAACGCCGCCTCGATGACGTCGGCGCCCGACGGGTGCGGGGTGATCTTCCCGAGGACGCCGGCCTCGGCGACCTCCTCCTCGTACGCCTTGACGCCCTTGTTGTTGGCGTCGGTGGGCGTGAAGGCGTCGTACTGCTCGGTCGTGGCGAGGATGCCGCGGTCGTAGCCCATGATCTTTCCGACCTCGGGGTCGTGGACCATGAAGTCGATGAACTGGGCGACCTCCTTGGGGTGCTTGGTCCCGGAGAAGGCGCTCAGCATCAGCGAGCCGAGGTACTGGCCGGTCTGCTTGCCGTCCGTGGTGGGGATCGGCGCGAGCCCGTAGTCCGACTCGCCCTCACCCTCGTAGCGGATGGAGAAGTTGTCCCAGGTGAACTCGGACGCGGCGAGGCCCGCCGAGAGCGCGGACTTGGGCTTGACCTGCTCGACCTTCTTGGGGTCGGCGACGAGCCCGGACTTCACGCGCTTGTAGCCGTCCTCCCACCACTCGGTCAGGTCGTCCTCGGTGAAGCCGAGAGCGGTGTCGGTGAAGAAGGCCTTGCCGTTCTGACGCAGGTACAGGTCGTAGAGGTACATGATGCTGAAGTAGCCGGTGTCCCCGGCGATCTTCAGCTTGTCCTGGATCGTCTGGAGCGCGTCGAAGTACTCGTCCCAGGTCCAGCCGAACTTCGCCTCCACGCCGGCCTTCTCGAAGGCCTTGAGGTCGATGACGAGCGCCATGGTGTTGGCGCCGACGGGGATGCCGATCTGCTTGCCGTCGACCTGGCCGTTCGCCAGGACGCCGTTGCGGAAGCCGTCCAGGCTCAGATTCCCGGCGTCCGCCTGCGCCTTGAGGTCCATCAGGACACCGCGCTTGTCGTACTTGCGCAGGAAACCCACCGCATTCTGGAAAACGTCCGGCGGATTCCCGCCGGATGCCTGGGTCTGGAACTTCTCCCAGAACGCTTCGTAGTCGGTGAATTCAGGCTTGATCTTGATCTTCGGATACTTCTTCTCGAAGAGCGCGATCGTCTTCTTGATGGCGATGGTGCGCGGCTCACCACCCCACCACGCGTAACGGAGGGTGACCGTCCCGTCTCCGGAGCCGCTGTCACCGCCGCAGGCGGTCGTCGCACCCAGGCCGAGCACGGCCGCGGAGGCCCCCGCCGCCTTCAGGATCGTACGCCTCTCAACATTCCTGCTGGTTCCCATGGTTGGGCCCCCTCCCCGCAGCGTCGTCACCGACGGCATGAATCGTTTCAAGTAAGCGCTTGCTGGCACAAGCTACGAGGGGGCCAGTGGTGCGTCAATGATTCGGACAGGAATTTCTCGCGGGCCGGGACGGCGACTTGACGGGCCGTCGACAGGCGCCCCGGGACTCGGGCCACCCAACTCCGCAGGCAGGACGGGCGCGACCGAGGAACCGAACGTCAACCGGACCTGCGCACACGGCTGTCGGTCGGCCAGAACCGGCCCGTCCGGGCAACGCCACCGCAGGGCCCTCGCACACGGGGAGCGCACATACGACGGCGGCCCGTCCGCTCTGTCGCAGACGGGCCGCCGTATCCGGGTGGGCGATACTGGGTTCGAACCAGTGACCTCTTCGGTGTGAACGAAGCGCTCTCCCACTGAGCTAATCGCCCGGGCGCAGGGAGAACATTACCCCATGTCAGGGGGTGCGGGTGACCAGCGCGAAGCCGCAGCGACCGAGGCCCGCACCCCGTCGCGGATCACTGGTTCTCGATCTTCCAGGGCATCACGATGCCGAACTTCCACAGGTAGATCCCGACGAGCACGCCCACGATCACGAGACCGATCGACGTCAGGATGATGTTGCGGCGGCGCACCTTCGGGTCGAGGGCGCGCTGCGCAGCCTCGGTCACCTTGCGCTTGGTCCAGCGCAGGACGAGCTGGGCCCAGACGAACTCGGTCGCCCAGACCGCCATGCCGCCGAAGATCACGACCCAGCCGGGACCGGGCAGCGGCAGCATGATGATGCCGGCGACCACGATCGCCAAGCCGATGACGAAGACGCCCACCTGCCAGCTCAGGTGCAGCACCCGGCGCGCCTTGATGAACTCCGGCGCTCTGGAGCCGAGGCCCTGTTCGCTGTCGCCCTTCACACCGTCCACTTCAGCCTCGTCCGCCGCCACGGCAACCTCGCCCGGCTCGTCACTCCCCGTATTCATACGGCCAAACCCTACCGGACCGAAACCAGTCACCGGAATGGCCGTACCTCGCAAACGGGTTCTCGGCCGGAAGAGTTACGTAAACACACGCAAAACACTCAGAGGGGTTTACAACGGCACCGTAGGTGGCATGTCGATTTCGCCGACGTGCGAATCCCCGAGCGCACACTGAGCGAAAGGCCCTGGCGCTTATGAACACCACGGTCAGCTGCGAGCTGCACCTGCGCCTCGTTGTGTCGAGCGAGTCCTCCCTGCCTGTCCCCGCAGGCCTGCGGTACGACACGGCCGACCCCTACGCCGTGCACGCCACCTTCCACACCGGAGCCGAGGAGACCGTCGAGTGGGTGTTCGCCCGCGACCTCCTCGCGGAGGGCCTGCACCGGCCCACCGGAACCGGCGACGTCCGCGTCTGGCCGTCGCGCAGCCATGGCCAGGGCGTCGTGTGCATCGCCCTGAGCTCCCCGGAGGGCGAGGCCCTGCTTGAGGCACCTGCGCGCGCCCTGGAGTCCTTCCTGAAGCGAACAGACGCCGCCGTGCCTCCCGGCACGGAGCACCGGCACTTCGATCTCGATCAGGAGCTCTCGCACATCCTGGCGGAGAGCTAGGGCGAGGCCGCACAAGCCGCCCGGTGCCGTCGACTCGGGGAGACGGCTCGGGCCAAGACAGCCGTACAGCGGCATGCAGCAGCGCCGTCTCCGTTCCGCGGAGACGGCGCTGCTGCGCGTGCACGCCCATCCGTCGGGCCAGGGGCCCCGCGGGAACCGTCGGCGCTCCCCCGGCGTTGTAATCGACGTCACCAGTAGGGCCTGGGCCGGTACAGCCCGGGCAGATGCCGTTACCATCGGCCACCATCGGCGGGCGCCCGCCCGACCCTCAGGCCAGGGAGCGAAACGTGCTGATCACCCATGACACCCGGTGTGCGCTCGATGCCGTGGTGGACCTGGTGAACACCGCCCCGGAGGACGACACCGCCCCGGACGGCCTGCCGGACGTCACGGCCCTGGCCGAATTCGTACGAAAGCACGAAATCAGCGATGTCGGGGTGCTCTCGGAGCTCGATCTCTCGGCGGTGCGCAAGGTGCGCGGCCGGTTCGCCTCGATCTTCGAGGCGGCGGACGCGCGTGCCGCGGCCGGGTTGATCAACGAGCTGGTCGCCGCCGCGGGCACCACCCCCCGCCTCACGGACCACGACGGGTACGACTGGCACGTGCACTACTTCGCGCCCGGTGCCTCCGTCGCCGACCACCTGGCGGCCGACTGCGGGATGGCACTGGCGTTCTTCGTGGTGGCCGGGGAGCAGGAGCGACTGCGGCGCTGTGAGGCTCCGGACTGCCGCCATGCCTTCGTGGATCTCTCCCGCAACCGCTCACGGCGGTACTGCGACAGCCGTACCTGCGGAAACCGCCTGCATGTGGCCGCCTACCGGGCGCGCCGCAAGGAGGCGGCCGGCTGAGCGGCAGGGGCCCTGGACTGCGGGCACGGCCAGTGTGTCGACGCGGACCCCGGCGGGTGGCGCCGGGGACCGCGAGTACGGCTCAGAGCAGCAGCAGATCGTGCAGCGCAGCCATGAGCAGCAGACACCCGATCACCGCAAGGAAGATCATCAGCGGTGGCTGGGAAAGGGCGAAGAGGCACCCGCGAGGCTCGTCCTGAGGGGGCGCGGCCTCGCTTTGAGTCGTGTCCAGCATCTCGCGGCGATGATGACGCAGTTGCCCCTCACCGCGCGATCACCACACCCGCGATGAGCGGGTCTTCGCTGATTTCCGCGATCTCCGGTCCGAGTCGTGATCGCTTACGGACGCGCAGCGACCCACTGTGTCGTTTCCCCTCTGCCGAGGGGGTTCAGCCAAGGCTCATATGCCGTGCTTCTTGAGGATGGCCTCGATGTCGCTGAAGTCGTCCCCGGCGTCGGCTCGGGGGGCGGTCCCCGGGCGCTTCGCCTGCCCCGAGCCGGGGCCCAGGGAGGGCGCCGAGGCCGACGGGGCCACCGCCTCGCGCTGACGGGCCGCGCGCGCTTCCCCGCGCTCCTTGCCGGTGCCGCCGCGACGGCGCTCCACCGCCCGGGTGCCGGCGAACAGCAGCCAGGACGCGCCGAGGACTCCGAAGCCCGCCCATGCCGTCGGGCTGAACGCGGTGTCGGCCAGCCAGTCGACGACCCCGGTCATCACCAGGCCGAGCGGCACCAGGGAGTACGCAACCAGACGCGTGGCCGCGAGGAACCTCTTGCGGTAGGCCGTGACCGCCGCGATGCCCAGGCCGGCCGCGGCGACGGCGGAACAGACTGTCTCGGCAATCATCCGGGCCTCCAGGGCAGGCAGGGTCGAGGTCACGGCACTTCGTCCCTTCCATCCTGCACCGCGGCCACCCCGCCCGGCCATGCCTGGCCCCGACATCAGGGACATCTCCGGGTCGCCTCCTCCGCAGGTGCCGGTACGACGGGCCTGCCGGCACGGCCCGGCCCGGGGCGCCTGCGCGATCGGACCGTGCCTCCCTGCGCAGAGGCACGGCCAAGGGGGGCGTCCCAGCGCGGGCTCCCGCTTCGGCCTCAGCCCGCCCGTGTCCCCGCGGCGGTGCCGGCCCTCGTCCGCGCCGGATCCGCCCTCGGAGGGCCTCTCGTCGACAGCGGTCCCCGCCGGTGAGTCCCGGCGCCTCACATCCCGCGGTTCGGGCCGTGCCCAGCCTCGGGTACGGACGCCGGTCCGCCCGCGGCGGAGCACGAGGCCGGGTTGGGCCGTCCGCGCCGGTGCTGGGAGACTGGCGCCATGAGCGACTCCTTGCCCTACCGTCCCGCCGCCGTACTGGAGGTCTGGTGCGAGCTGCAGTGCCCGGACTGCCGCAGCGCCCTGGACGATCTGCGTGCCCTGCGCGCCCGCTACGGCGACCGGCTGGAGCTGCGGCTGCGGCACTTCCCGCTGGAGAAGCACAAGCATGCCTTCGCCGCCGCCCAGGCCGCCGAGGAGGCCCTGGAGCAGGGGCAGGGGTGGCCCTACGTCGAGGCCGTGCTGGACCAGGTCGAGGAACTGGACCGCAAGGGAGAGTCGTTCCTGGTCGAGGTGGCGCGCCGGCTCGGCCTGGACGCCGAGGAGTTCGACACGGCCCTGATCGACGGCCGGCACACCCTGATCGTCGACGCCGACCAGGCCGAGGGCAAGGCCATCGGCGTGACCGGCACCCCGACGTACGTGATCGACGGCGAGCGCCTCGACGGCGGCAAGAGCCAGGAGGGGCTGCGCCGGCGCATCGAGGAGATCGCCGACCGGCTGCTCGCCGAACAGACGGCCTGACCGAACCCCTCCGGCCCCGGCGCCGACCGCCTTCCGCTACAGCAGCGTCTTGTAGAGGCTGTACTGCTTCGTCTCGTAACCGAGCGACGCGTAGAGCCGCTCGGCCGGGGTGTTGTCCGCGAAGACGTTCAGACCGAGGATCCGCTGCCCGGCGGCGATCGCCTGGGCCTCGGCCAGCAGCATCAGCGTGCGGCCGTGGCCCCTGCCGCGGTGGGGCGCCTCGGTCTCGACGTCGAAGACGTAGGCGCGGCCCTCGACCGAGGCCAACCACAGCGTGCCGACCCGTGTCCCCTCGTGTTCGAGGACGCTGAGGTACACGTCCGGCGTGCGCGGGCCGTCCGGCAGCAGCGCGGCGTGGTCGCGCTCGGACCTGGCCCGGGCCTCGTCCTGCGGGACCCCGCGCCGCACCCAGTCCCGGATGTAGTTCTCGCGCCCCCTGGCGAGCCACGGCCCGTACTCGGCGTCCGTCATGGGGCGCGCCCGGCTGCCCGCCGGCAGTCGGGGCGCAGTGTCGCCGAGCGCCTTCTCCATGCCGCGGTTGCGCACGACATAGCCCAGCGCCGTCGCGAGCCGGAGTGCCGCGGCGGCGTCCGCGGGGACCGCCACCTCGATGCGCTTGCAGCCCCAGCCGCGCGCCACCTCCTCCGCCGCGAGGGCCGCCACGGTGCCCCGGCCGCGCCGTCGGTCCGGCACCTCGATGCACAGCCGCGTCACCCGGGCCACCGCGTCCCCGAAGACAGGGTGCGTGCCGAGGTGGAGGCCGCCCACGGGACGGCCGTTCACACACACCTGGTAGCGGCGCGAGCGCGTCCCGTCCGCATTGCGCTGAAGCGGCTCGGTCGGCCGCAGGGTCGTGGTCATCAGGGGTGTTCTACCCACCGTTGCGGACCACGGCAGCCCCTTTTCCCGACGCTTACGGGTCCAGGTCGTCGCCGGACCGCTCGTCGAAGACGCGCATCGCCTTGGCGGTCACCGGGCCCGGGGCGCCCGGCAGTTCGCGAGCGTCGACGCGGTGCACGGCCTGGACGTCGCGCAGGGTGGAGGTGAGGAAGATCTCGTCGGCCCGCTGGAGGACGTCCAGCGGCAGGTCGGTCTCCCTGGCGCCGGTCCACTCGATCGTCAACTGGCGGGTGATGCCCGCGAGACAGCCCGAGGCGAGCGGCGGGGTGTGGATCTCGCCGTCCAGGACGACGAAGACGTTCGACCCCGTGCCCTCGCAGAGTTGCCCCACCGTGTTGCCGAACAGGGCCTCGCTGGCGCCGTGTTGGTGGGCGCGAGCGAGTGCGACGACGTTCTCGGCGTACGAGGTGGTCTTCAGGCCGGTGAGGGCGCCACGCTCGTTACGGGTCCAGGGAACGGTGATCACAGCCGTGGAGGCGGCGTGCCGGGTCGTCTCGCCGAGGGCGACGACGAGGGTCGGGCCGTGCTCGCCGCGGTCGGAGCCGAGGGGGCCGTGGCCGCCGGTGTAGGTGATGCGCAGCCGGCCCAGCGGCATCGGGTTGGCGTCGATGACGGCGGCGCAGGCGCGGCGCACCTCGTCGTGGTCGGGCTCGGGCAGACCGAGCCCGTTCGCCGAGCGGGTCAGCCGGTCCAGGTGCCGGGTCAGCGCGAACGGACGGCCGTCCACCACCTTCAGCGTCTCGAAGATGCCGTCGCCCACGGTCAGCCCGTGGTCGAAGACGGAGACACGGGCGGACTCGATGTCCTGCAGTCCGCCGTCGAGCCAGATCCTCACGATTGCAGTCCCTCTCCACTCACCTCGTACGCTCCCGACGCTACCGCGAGCAGCCGGGCGGCCTTCAGCTCGGTCTCCCGCCACTCCCCCTCGGGGTCCGACCCCCAGGTGATCCCGGCGCCGGTTCCGAACCGCAGCACCCCCTCGGCGCGGTCGATCCAGAAGGTACGGATCCCCACGGCCAGCTCGCCCACGCCCCGGTCGGCGTCGACCCAGCCGATGCCGCCGCAGTAGGGCCCGCGGGGCGCCGTCTCCAGCGCGTCGATGATCCGCAGGGCGCTGGACTTGGGCGCGCCGGTCACCGAGCCGGGCGGGAAGGCGGCGTCGAGCAGCTGCGGCCAGCCGGCACCGGGGCGCAGCTCACCCCGGACGGTGGACACCAGGTGGACGAGCCCCGGGTGCTTCTCCACGGCGCACAGGTCGGGGACGGTGACGGTCCCGGTGGCGCACACCCGGCCGATGTCGTTGCGCACGAGGTCCACGATCATCACGTTCTCGGCGTAGTCCTTGTCCAGCAGGTCCGCCTCGGTACGTCCGGTGCCCTTGATCGGCCCGGACTCGACGGTCCGCCCGCCCCGCCGCAGGAAGAGCTCGGGGGACGCGGTGGCGATCTCCACACCGTGCCGCGGCAGCCGAATCGTTCCGGCGTACGGCGCCGGATTGCCGCGCGCGAGCAGCGCGGTCAGGGCGTCCACGTCCGCCTGCGGACCGATCGGCGCGCTCAGTACGCGGCAGAGGTTCGCCTGGTAGACCTCGCCGGCCGCTATGTACGCGCGGATGCGCCGCACGCCCTCCGTGTACGCGGCGCGGTCGAGCGAGGACGTCCAGTCCCCGTCGGCCGGGCCCCGCCAGTGCCCGGGGACCGGCGCCGGGACCGGTTCCTCTCGTACGTCGCGGAAGCGCGCGCAGGTCAGACGGCCCTCGAAGTCGGCACAGACCGCCCAGAAGCCGCTGGAGTCCAGGGCGGCGGGATCGCTGGTGACGTCGAGGAGACCGGTGGCGACACGGTCGCCGAAGCGGGCGAGAGGAGCAAGGTCGGGCACGCAGTCGAGTCTATGGCGGGCGTCCCCCGGGTGACCTGGCCATGTCGGTTCCGGGACCGTCGGCCGGTCCCGGAGCGGGTGCAGCGCAGCACGCTGCACAAACGCGTTTTTGTACTGGCCCCGGAATCCGCTAGAGTTCAACTCGTCGCCGGGCCGCGAGAGCGGAACGAAACGACAAGCGGACGTAGCTCAGTTGGTAGAGCGCAACCTTGCCAAGGTTGAGGTCGCGAGTTCGAGCCTCGTCGTCCGCTCGAAGGAACAAGGGGATCTTCCCGAACCCCTACACTCCTGGTGGAGTGGCCGAGAGGCGAGGCAACGGCCTGCAAAGCCGTCTACACGGGTTCAAATCCCGTCTCCACCTCCAAGGACGATTAGCTCAGCGGGAGAGCGCTTCCCTGACACGGAAGAGGTCACTGGTTCAATCCCAGTATCGTCCACTGGATCTTCGACAGATCATCGAAGGTCTGACCCGCGCGATTAGCTCAGCGGGAGAGCGCTTCCCTGACACGGAAGAGGTCACTGGTTCAATCCCAGTATCGCGCACGCAGTAGTCCGTGATCTTCGGTTCGATGGTCGATCACGGTCCCGAGGACGATTAGCTCAGCGGGAGAGCGCTTCCCTGACACGGAAGAGGTCACTGGTTCAATCCCAGTATCGTCCACAGCCAGAAGCCCCCGGTCGTGACCGGGGGCTTCTTCGTTGCTCGGTGCTCAGCTGGAGAACAGCATGTGACCGAAGCTCTTGTGGCGGCGGTGGCCGTGGTGACCGCCGTGGTGGCCGCCGTGCGGGGCACCCCAGGCCGGGGCCTGCGGGGCCGCCGGGTAGGCCTGCGGGGCGGGGGCGGCCGGAGGCGGCGGGGCCGGCTGCGACCACTGGGACTCCAGGCGGGTCAGCGCCTCCAGCTCCCCGTAGTCGAGAAAGATGCCGCGGCAGCCGCTGCACTGCTCGATCTGGACGCCGTTGCGGTTGTACGTGTGCATCGGGGCTCGGCACTTCGGACACTGCATGGTCGGGTCAACTCCTCGCCGGTCGGTCCTGTTTCGCGTATCGCCAGGACAGACTCTGTCCGGCTGCGGTCGGTTGCACCCTACTTTGCGTATCCCTGGGTCAACTCAAGGGGGACGGAAGTCATTCGGTCACAGGCGTCGACGAGGCACTGCTCGACCTCGTCCAGGAGACGGCCTTCGGCCAGGGCTTTGGTGATCGCCCGAGCGGCGGTCTGCACGGTGAGGGCGCGGGCCGGAACGTCCAGGGCGGGCCAGGGGTCGGCGTCGTGTGGGACGGCAGGGCCGCCGGCGTCGCGGTACGCGGTGAGGAAGCGGTCCCATTCGTCCGGCGGGAGCAGCCCGACGGCGTACCAGGCCGCGGGCCGCCCGAGGTCCCAGGTGGGCACGCCCACACCGAGGTCGTCGACGTCGATGAGGAGCCAGGGGCCGTCCGGGGCCGGGTGGCGGACGAGTTGCCCGAGGTGGAGGTCGCCGTGGCAGAGGGTGCTGGTGTCGGGCTGGGGCGCCTCGGCGCGCGCCCAGGCGGGGAGGGTGTCCCAGGCGCGGAGAACGGCGGTGGCCTCGGCGGTGAGGGCGGTGCCGGGCGCGGCCGCCGCGGTGGCCGTGCGCAGACGGGACACCGCGAGCGCGGCCTTGACGGGGCCGCGCATGGGAGGAAGGGGGGCCGGGGCGGGCGTTCGATGCAGGCGGGCGAGAAGGCCGGCGGCGGCTTCCCAGGGGGCCGAGTCGGGATCGGCCGGGTCCACCGGGGCGCCGTACGGCCAGCAGGTCACCAGCCTGCCGTGCAGGTCGACGGGGGTGGGGGTGAGCGGGGGGAGGAGAAGGCCGGGAAGGTGAGCGGCGGCGGTGAGGCGGGGTGTGAGATCGGCGGGGGTGCTGTCGGGGGCGTGGGCCTTGGCGACGGTGTCGGCATGGCGGACGACGGTCGCGTCGGGGCGGTCGGCGAGGGTGACGGTGGCTCCGCAGGGACAGGCGGAGGTACGGGAGTGTGCCGCTGCTTCGGCTCGTGCGGTGAGGGCGGGCAGCAGGGGGTTCGCGGTCACTGGGATCCCTTGGGTGCGGATGCTCTGGCGCGAGGGTACGCGGGAGGGCCGGTGAGCCGACCCGCGGGTGCACGGGGCCACGTGTCCCGCGGAGCCATCGCTCGCGGGCAAGAGCAATGCCGGCGCAGCTCCCCAGCTGCGCCGGCATCTGTGCCGTCCGCCGCACCCCCGTCCCCACGGGGTTTCATGGGTGGATGTCCCCGCCCGGACCGCTCTTCCGGGCCTGGGGTCGCCGCTCAGCGCCCCAGCATCACGCCCACGGACGACGCCTGTGTGGCCACTGTCTCCCAGCCGTCGAAGACGACGAGGAGCAGGACCGCCAGGGGAAGGGCCATGATCGTCGCCACCAAGGGGTGGCGGCGGCCCTGGCGACGGGGGCGCAGCGTGATGCGCTGCTGCGTGCGGATCAGCGTCCGCGGTGCCGTCTGGGCCATGGCCCCTCTCCCGACCTGTGTCAGTTGTCGTTGGCAGCGGCGGGTGTCTGACCTCGGGGGACGAGTGCTGCACCCGCCGCTTGACCTCAAATCTAGGCGGGCGACGCCTCCGGCACGTCATGCCCTCGTACCCATTGCCGGGCCTCCCCGAGGATGAGCCATGACGTGCGGAGTACTCCCCTGGGTGGAGACGAGGTCCCGGGTCTCGGGGTCTTCCCCGAGGGGACGCCCGGAACGGTCAGCTTTGCCCTACTTCGCCTCCGACCTCTTCTCCGGACCGTCCTCCCGCGGAACCGGCTGTTCGACCAGGGCGAGCACCCGGTTCGCCATGAAGCGGGCGGTACGGACCACCGCCCCACTTCGGGTGACTTCGCTCACTTCGACGACACCCCGGCGCACCGCCGTCTCCACCCTGCGGCCCGCCCTGCTCGCCACCACCTCGTACGTGCGCGTCGTGTCCCCCGCGTCCACGACTATCTCCACGCGGTCACCCTTCACAGGATCAATCCCCCTTCTGCGATGGCTGGTTGGGGGCGCCGAACAGGTTAAGTCGCCCTGCTCACCCGCCCTCTGACCACTCTTCAAGTCTCTCACCCACCACTGACAATCGATCGCGTCGAGAGGGCGCGGCCTCTGCGCACCGCGGCCCGTGGAAACGTAAGCTGTGGCTCGTCAGACGGACCGGGCAGCGGGGATGAACATGGCGATGATGCGCCTGAGGCGCGAGGACCCGCGCGTCGTCGGCTCCTTCAGGCTTCACAGACGGCTCGGCGCGGGCGGAATGGGCGTCGTCTACCTGGGTTCCGACAAGAAGGGGCAGCGGGTCGCACTGAAGGTGATCCGGCCCGACCTGGCGGAGGACCAGGAGTTCCGCTCGCGGTTCGCGCGTGAGGTCTCGGCGGCACGGCGGATTCGCGGCGGCTGTACGGCACGGCTGGTGGCCGCCGACCTGGAAGCGGACCGCCCCTGGTTCGCCACCCAGTACGTACCCGGCCCCTCCCTGCACGACAAGGTCGTGGACGAGGGCCCGCTCGGTGCGGCGGAGGTCGCCGCCATCGGCGCGGCCCTGTCCGAGGGCCTGGTCGCCGTGCACGAGGCCGGGGTCGTCCACCGCGACCTGAAGCCCTCGAACATCCTGCTGTCCCCCAAGGGCCCACGGATCATCGACTTCGGCATCGCCTGGGCGACGGGGGCCTCGACCCTCACCCACGTCGGTACGGCGGTCGGCTCCCCCGGCTTCCTCGCCCCTGAGCAGGTGCGCGGCGCCGCCGTCACCCCGGCCACGGACGTCTTCTCCCTGGGCGCCACGCTCGCGTACGCGTCGATGGCCGACTCACCCTTCGGGCACGGCAGTTCGGAGGTGATGCTGTACCGCGTCGTCCACGAGGAGCCCCAGCTGTACGGCGTACCCGACGCACTGGCTCCGCTGGTCCGGGCCTGTCTGGCGAAGGACCCCGAGGAGCGGCCCAGCACGCTCCAGCTGTCGCTTCGCCTCAAGGAGATCGCGGCCCGGGAGGCGCAGGGACTGTCGGACGTACGTCCGCCCGCGCCTCGTAGCGCCGAGGCGGACCGCCCCACCGGGCGGCTCGCCGACACCTACGCGCAGCAGCCGCGCGCCCAGCGACGCGCTCAGGGCACTCCCCCGCCGCGCGGCGCCGGGATGTCGCGGGGCAGCGGCGCTCCGCGCGTGCCCGGGCCCGCCCGCGACGGGGCCACCTCACGCGGCGGCGGTGCCCCGCACAGCGGTACCGGGGCGTCCCGGTCCGGCGCGCGGCCGATTCCCGCCTCGCGGAACCAGCCACGGTCCGGCAGCGGGAACCGGCCCGCGCCGCGCAGCGGCACCGGTCGTCCGGCGCCGCGGAACACCGGGACCGGGCGCCGGCCCGCCAACCCGCAGCTGCTGCGGCAGCGGCTGTTCGTGTTCGTCGTGGTCACGCTGCTCGTGGCGCTCGGCATCGCCGCGGCGCAGGGCTGCCAGGGCCCGCAGCGCGGGCTCGGCGACGACGGGAACGGCGTACGGGAGCGGCAGGAGCACGTGGACCCGGGCTATGTGCCGCTCGACGGGGACTCGATGTCCGAGCGGTACGACTCGACGTTCGAGATCACCGAGTAGCCCTCCCCCGGGGAATGCGAGGCTTCACAGGCCGGGCAGGACGCGCTCGAAGAACTCGCGGTCGCCGTCGAAGACGGGGTCCAGGGCCAGGAACTCCCGCGGGGTGACCCAGCGGGCCTCGGCGACCTCACCCGGGTCGGGGACCACCTCGCCGGCGTCGGCCCGTGCCGTCCACCAGTGCAGGCGGAACGACCCGTCGTCGGTCTCGGACTCCCAGACCTTCGCCAGGGGTACGACGGTGAGCCCCACCTCTTCGCGGACCTCCCGGACGACGGCCTCCCGCTGCGTCTCCCCCGGTTCGATCCTGCCGCTGACCGGCTGCCAGTACCCGGGGCGGGGCACGGCGGGGCCGCGGCGGATCGCGAGGATCCGGTCCGCGCGCAGCAGCACCGCGACCACCGCCTGACGCCGCGCCGTCACCGAGCTCTCACTCCCGCGGGCGGCCCGACGCCACGGCGTAGAAGGCGACCGCGGCCGCCGCGCCGACGTTGAGGGAGTCGACGCCGTGGGACATCGGGATGCGCACCCATTCGTCGGCGGCCACCAGGGCCTGGGTGGACAGCCCGTCCCCCTCGGCGCCGAGCATCAGCGCGACCCGGTCCATCCGGTGCGGGGCGGCCTCGTCCAGGGTCTTGGCCTTCTCGTCGGGGGTCAGGGCGAGGAGGGTGAAGCCGGCCTCGCGGACCGACTCAAGGCTCTTGGGCCAGGTGTCCAGGCGGGCGTAGGGGACGGAGAAGACCGCGCCCATGGAGACCTTGACGCTGCGTCGGTAGAGCGGGTCGGCACAGTCCGGTGAGAGCAGGACCGCGTCCATGCCGAGGGCGGCCGCCGAGCGGAAGATGGCGCCTATGTTGGTGTGGTCGTTGACCGACTCCATGACCACCACGCGGCGGGCGCCGCGCAGGAGTTCGGTGGCGGTCGGCAACGGCTTGCGCTGCATGGAGGCGAGCGCACCGCGGTGCACGTGGTAGCCGGTGACCTGCTCGGCGAGGTCCGGGCTGACCGCGTACACCGGAGCCGGGAGCTCGTCGATGACGTCGCGCATGACGTCGACCCACTTCGCCGAGAGCAGCATGGACCGCATCTCGTAGCCGGCTTCCTTGGCTCGTCTGATGACCTTCTCGCCCTCGGCGATGAACAGGCCCTCGGCCGGCTCGCGCTTACGGCGCAGGTCGACGTCGGTCAGGCCCGTGTAGTCGCGCAGGCGCGGGTCGGCGGGGTCATCGACGGTGATGAGATCGGCCACAGGGTGATACTGCCTTGTCCTGGGTGCGGTGCCAACGGCTCGGTACGGGTTGTGTTACCCGGGGTTACTCGCGGGGCGCGACGGCTTCGGGGCCGACCTTGACGACGTCGCCGATGACGATGACCGCCGGGGGCTTCACGTCCTCGGCACGTACGGTCTCCCCGACCGTCGCCAGGGTCGCGTCGACACGACGCTGGGTCGCCGTCGTGCCCTCCTGGATCAGGGCGACGGGCGCGTCCGGGGACTTGCCGTGCGCGATGAGCGTCTCGGCGACCTTCCCGATGGTGCCGACGCCCATGAGGATCACCAGGGTGCCGGTCAGCTTGGCGAGGGACGGCCAGTCGACCAGGGAGCGCTCGTCGTCGGGGGCGACGTGGCCGCTGACCACCGTGAACTCATGGGCGACGCCCCGGTGGGTGACCGGGATGCCGGCGGCGCCGGGCACCGAGATCGAGCTGGAGATGCCGGGGACGACCGTGCACGGGATGCCGGCCTCGGCCAGCGCCTGGACCTCCTCCATCCCGCGCCCGTAGACGAAGGGGTCGCCGCCCTTGAGGCGCACGACCGACTTGCCCTGCTTGGCGTACTCGATCAGCGCGTTGTTGATGGCCTCCTGGGCCATGAACCGGCCGTACGGCAGCTTCGCCGCGTCGATCACCTCGACGTGCGGGGAGAGTTCCGCGAGGAGGTCGCGGGGGCCCAGGTGGTCGGTGATGACCACGTCGGCCGCGGCGAGCAGGCGGCGGCCGCGGACGGTGATGAGATCCGGATCGCCGGGGCCGCCGCCGACCAGGGCGACTCCGGGGGTGCGGGTGCGGTGGTGCGGGGCGACCAGAGTGCCGTCGCGCAGTCCTTCCACGACCGCGTCACGGATGGCGGCGGTGTGACGGGGGTCGCGGTCGCTCGCCTCGGTCGTCAGGACGGCGACGGTGACGCCTTCGCTGTGACCGGTGGCGGGGGTCCAGGCCGTCGCCTCGTCGGCGTCGTCGGAGCGGACGCACCAGACGCGGTGGCGCTCGGCCTCGGCGGAAGCCCGGGTGTTCGCCTCCGTGTCGCCGGTGGCGATCAGCGCGTACCAGGAGTCGGCGAGGTCGCCTTCCTCGTAGCGGCGGGGGAGCCAGGTGAGTTCACCCGCGTCCGCCATCGCCTCCACGGAGGGAGTCACCTCGGGGGACACGAGGAGGATGTCGGCGCCCGCTGCGATGAGGGCCGGAAGGCGGCGCTGGGCGACCTGACCGCCGCCGAGGACGACGACCTTGCGGCCGGTGAGGCGGAGGCCTACCGGGTAGGCGGGGTTTTCGGCCATGAGGGTGCGGCTCCTCTGGTGCGCGGTGCGAGGCCCTGACGTGCGGATTTTACGGTGCGTGCGGAAGGGGCGGTTCGGGTGTCCGGTGGCTGGGCGCCGTCGCCCGGGCGGCGGTGGGTCCGTGCCGTCCGCTCCACGGTGCGCAAACGACCGGCCACGGACCCGCGGACCGCCCGGGAGCCACCGGCGAAGGAGGCTCGGAACCTGTGGTGCGGCTCCCGCTACTTCTCGGTCACTCCCGCCGAGTCGAACGTCGCCACCTCGTGCATCGCCCTCGCCGTGCTCTGCACCAGCGGCAGGGCCAGCAGCGCTCCGGTGCCCTCACCGAGGCGGAGGTCGAGGTCGACCAGCGGGCGCAGACCCAGCTTGTTGAGCGCGGCCACGTGACCGGGCTCGGCACTGCGGTGGCCGGCGATACAGGCCGCGAGGACCTCGGGGGCGATCGCCCGGGCGACCAGGGCCGCGGCGCCCGCGCTCACGCCGTCCAGGATCACCGGGGTGCGCAGGGAGGCGCCGCCCAGCAGGAGGCCGACCAGCGCTGCGTGCTCGAAGCCGCCGATCGCCGCCAGGACGCCGACGGGGTCGGCGGGGTCGGGCTGGTGGAGCTCGATCGCCCGGCGCACGACCTCGGTCTTGCGGGCGAGGGTCTCGTCGTTGATGCCGGTGCCACGGCCCGTCACCTCGGCCGGGTCGGTGTCGGTGAAGACCGAGATCAGGGCCGCCGACGCGGTCGTGTTGGCGATGCCCATCTCGCCCGTCAGCAGCGCCTTGTTGCCGGCCGCGACCAGGTCACGGGCCGTCTCGATGCCGACCTCGATGGCCTGCTTGGCCTCCTCACGGGTCATCGCGGGACCGGTCGTCATGTCCGAGGTGCCCGCGCGGACCTTGCGGGGCAGCAGACCGGGGGTGGCCGGCAGATCGGCCGCCACGCCCACGTCGACGACGCACACCTCCGCGCCCACCTGGCCGGCGAAGGCGTTGCACACCGCTCCCCCGCCGAGGAAGTTGGCGACCATCTGGGCCGTCACCTCCTGTGGCCAGGGCGTGACGCCCTGGGCGTGCACGCCGTGGTCGCCGGCGAAGATCGCGACGGCCGCGGGCTCCGGGATCGGCGGCGGGCACTGGCGGGACAGACCGGACAGCTGCGCGGAGATGATCTCCAGCATGCCCAGCGCGCCGGCCGGCTTCGTCATGCGCTTCTGCCGCTCCCAGGCCTCGCCGAGCGCCTTGGCGTCCAGCGGGCGGATCTGGGCGACGGTCTCGGCTAGCAGGTCGTGCGGCTCCTCGCCGGGCAGGGCGCGACGGCCGTACGTCTCCTCGTGCACGACCCACGACAGCGGGCGGCGCTTGGACCAGCCCGCCTGCATCAGCTCGGGCTCCTCCGGGAACTCGTCGACGTACCCGACGCACAGGTAGGCGATGACCTCCAGGTGCTCGGGCAGGCCGAGGGCGCGGACCATCTCGCGCTCGTCGAAGAAGCTGACCCAGCCGACGCCGAGGCCCTCGGCGCGGGCGGCGAGCCAGAGGTTCTCCACCGCGAGCGCGGCGGAGTACGGCGCCATCTGCGGCTGGGTGTGCCGGCCGAGGGTGTGGCGGCCGCCGCGGGTCGGGTCGGCGGTGACGACGATGTTCACCGGGGTGTCGAGGATCGCCTCGATCTTCAGTTCCTTGAACTGCTTGGCGCGGCCCTTGGGCAGGGACCTGGCGTACGCCTCGCGCTGGCGCTGGGCCAGTTCGTGCATCGCGCGCCGGGTGTCGGCGGACCGGATGACGACGAAGTCCCACGGCTGCGAGTGGCCGACGGAGGGCGCGGTGTGCGCCGCCTCCAGGACGCGGAGCAGCACCTCGTGCGGGATCGGGTCGCTGCGGAAGCCGTTGCGGATGTCGCGGCGCTCGCGCATGACCTTGAGGACGGCCTCGCGCTCGGCGTCGTCATATGCGGGCGCGGCCGGCCCGGTGGACCGGCGTGCTTCTTCCGCCACGGTGGTGCTCTCTTCTGCGGTGTCTTCCTGGTCGGCCACCCGGGTCTCCAGGTCCTCCGCGTGCTGGACGAGTTCGGGGTCGCCCGCACGGGGGGCGGGGACGGTCGCGTCCTCCGGGGGAAGCACGATCGGCTGCGGCGGGGTGGGCGCGAGGTGCGGGGCGGTCGGCACCGTGCCCTCCACCGGGACGAACCGACCCAGGGGCTGGTCCGGCGCGGGTTCCAGTGGCACCCCGGACGGCAGGCCCGAGACGGCCTCGCCCGTACCGGACGTGTGCTCGACCGGCGGTCCGGCCGGGACCTCGCCGGCCTGCGCGGACCGCAACTGCGGGCCGGCGGGTTCGGCGACGTACGGCTCGGGGGCCTCGGCCGCGGCGGATGCGGCGTCCGGCGCCTGCGGGTCGACCGCTTCGGGCGCGACGGCGGCCGCGGCGAGCGGCTGCGGGGCGTCGGCCGGTACGGCGTCGACCTCCGCGGTCCGCCCGGCGTCCGACGCCTGTGCGGCGGGGTCGTCCGTGACGGCGGCCTCCGGCTGCGGGGCCTGCGCGTCGGGGACGCTCGCGTCCGCCGGGACGGACTCGGCGCTGTCCGGGACGGCGTCGGCGACCGGCGTGGGCGGCTCGGCCTGCGCGAGATTCGGGTCGGCCATGGCTGCGGGCACCTGCTGCGGGTCCGCAACGGGCTGCTCGACCTGGACGGCGGGCTCCTGCGGCGGTACGGCCGACTCCGCGTCCGCGGGGTGCGCAACCGCTTCGGGGGCTACGACGGCGGAGGCGTCGTCCGCCGGTACGGCAGCGGCGTCCGCGGGCTGGGGTGCCGGAGCGGCCTGCTCGGCGTCCACGGACCCGTCGGCCTGCGCCGCGTCCGGTGCCGTCCGGACGGCGACGGCCTGCGGGTCGCCATGGGCGATCGCGGTTGCCGCGGGAGCGGCGTCCTGGGCGGCATCGGGCACCTGGGTGCCCTCAGCGGCCTCGGGAGCGGGGGCCCCGGAGGGCTGCGGGGTGCCATCGGGAGCGGGTGCGTCCGGGCTCTGGCCGGTCTCGGCAGCGGCGGCGGCCGGGACCTGCTCGGTCTCAGGGGAGACCGCCTGCGCGGGCTGGGGGGCCGTCTCCGGGGCGGTGGCCTCCGGCACGTGGACGGTTTCCGGGGCGATGGCCTCCGGCACGTGAACGGTCTCGGGGGCGGCTTCCTCGGCAAGCTGCGGGGCCTCGGGGGCGACTCCCTCGGCAGGCTGCGGGGCCTCGGGGCCGGCGGCCTCGGGCACCTCGCCGGTCTCGGGGGCAGGCACCTCGGCGGCCTGAACGGCCTCGGGGGCGGGCACCTCGGCGGCGGGGGCGACCGCAGCCGGGTCCGCCTCGGTCTGCGCGGCCTCGGCCGCGGGGGCCTCCGTGCCCGCAGCGGCGACCGAGCCCGCAACGTCCGTGATCTCCACGGCACTTGCGTCGGTCTCGCTCAGCGGGCCGCCCGGGGTGTCCGTGTCGACGGCGTTCCCGGGGGCGGCGATCTCACCGGCGCCGGCGTCGGCGCCACCGGTCGCGGCGTCGTCGGCCTCCGGAGCAGGCGCTGCCACCGCGATCTCTTCGGCTTCCGCAGCGGGTGCGACCGCCACGGCCTCGTCGGTCTCGCCCACGGCAGCGCCCGGTACCTCGCCGTCGCCCGGGACAGGCCCGCCCTCGGCGCCCGCCCCGGCGTCACCGGCCGACGGCCCCGCCGCGCCGTTCCCGGCGTCACGCGGGACCGGGACACCGGCCTCGGCGCTCTGGGCGGCACCCGTCTCCTCGGGGCCGGGGCCCGTCGCGGCACCGGCCTCGGTGGCCACCCGGGCCACCACCGCCTGGGCGACGCCTCCCTGCTCACCGGCCGGGACAACCGTTTCGGCAGCCGACACCTCGACGCTCACCGGCGCGGGGGCTGGGGCGTGCGCGGCCTGCGCGTGCGCCCCCCAGGGCGTCGCCGCCTGCGGGGCCGCCGCCTCGCGGTGCTGCGGGGCTTCGAAGTACTCGGGGCCCGGCTGGCGGGCGGGGGCACCGACGGCGCCGCGGTCGGCGAGGGAGCGGACCGGGCTGGCGGAGGCGTCGGGGATGGGCGGGCCGAGATGCAGCGGACGGCGCGGGGTGATCGGTGGAATCGGCGTCGTGGGGGCCGTCGGAGCCGGCGTGCGGACGGCGCTGAGGTCGACGGAGCCGCTGTCGCGGCCGGAGAGTTCGTGCGCCTCCGGCTGATGCACGGCCTCCACGACCGGCTCGGGCGCGGGCGGGGCCACCTCGTTGCCCCAGGCACCCTGGGAGCCGGGCAGCAGCAGGTCCTCGTCCTCGACGGTGGTCTCGGAGAGGTAGGGGTACGAACCGTGCGCCGCGGAGGCGCCCGGCTGCTCCACCATGCCTGCGCTCTCCGGCTGTCCCTCGGCCGGGACCTGGCCGGTGTCGGTCATGCGTACCCCTCGCCCATCGGTTAGTGCTCCTACGACCAGCTCACCGGGAACGGCGCACCGACCGCCCCCGCAGTGAAGAACGAGCGTGCGTGCCCAGCGGCACGAACGACCCGCCCAAAAAGGCGACAAAGCCATTGAGTGGCATTGTCGTGGCCGTTCGGCCGTCGCGACAGGCTGATCCGCGACAGGCCGCTGTGGACTGCGCCACGTTGCGCGTCCTCCGGTTCCGCCGTACCACACCCACCCCAAACGGGGCGCGTTTTTCCGGACATTGACCGACGAAGTGCCGGGCGACCGAGTGCGGTACAACGATCGGCCAGCCTACCGCGCGCGGTAGGACAACCCGATCACGGGGACGGCGGTGCGCTCACGCCGTACGGTCCGGCAGCACGCCGCTGAGCAGGAACGCGACACTGCGCTCCCGCTCCGTCCAGGCCCGCGTGTCGAGTTCCACGGACTGCAGGAGGGCGCACTCGACCTCGTAGCCGTGCTGGGCGAGGTCCCGGCCGACGAGTTCGGCGGCGTCACGGGTCGCGGCGTGCGTGACGATGCGCTGCGGGCGTCGGTCCGCGACGGCGGAGACGACGTCCGGTCCCCCGCCGCCGACGCGGACGACGTCCGGTTCCGGGAGGTTCTCCAGGACGTGCGGGGCGGTGCCGTGGACGATCTGGAGCTGGACGCCGAAGGCGCGCGCGTTGGCCTCGGTGCGGGAGCAGGCCCGGGGGTCGCGGTCGACGGCGATGACGGCGGCGCCGGCCCGGGCGGCCTCGGTGGCGAAGGCGCCGCTGCCGCAGCCGATGTCCCACACGAGGTCGCCGAGCCGCGGGCCGAGCCGGGCGAGTTGGGCCGCCCGCAGCCGTTCCAGCTCGCCCTCGCCCATGAGGCCGCCGTAGGACTCGGCGGGCAGCGTCCAGCCGCGCGGTCCGGCGGCCGGGTCGCGTCCGGCGATCCAGTCCCCTGACTCCCCCGCGGCGGCCGTGCCGCCGATGACGATGACGACGTTCGGATCGCGCCAGGTGTGGTCGGCGGCCTTGTCGGAGGTGACGACGCTGACCTGCTCCCGATTGCTGCCGAGCGCCTCGCAGATGACGAAGGTGCGGTGGACGCCCTCAAGCAGCAGTCCGAGTTCGGCCGGGCCGGCGCCGGGTGAGGTGAGTACGGCGACCTTGGTGTGAGCGCGGCACACATTGACCGCGCGTCGCAGGGTGCGTCGGTGTGCGACGACCACCTGTGCGTCGTCCCAGGGCATGCCGGCACGGGCGAAGGCGGCGGCGACCGAGGAGACCGCGGGGACGACCTCGACCTCCAGCCCGAACTCGGGTGCGCGCAGCGTCCGTACCACTCCGAAGAACCCCGGGTCGCCGTCGGCGAGCACCACGGCCGTGCCGCGGTGCGCGGCGATCCGGCGGGCGGCGAGGGCGACGCTGCCCAGCCGGATGCGCTCGGCGGCGGGCGGCACCTCGGGAAGCGCCAGGTGGTGGGCGGCGCCGGCAACCAGCGTGGCGGCGCCCAGGGCGGAGCGGGCCGCGGCGGTCAGCGGCGAGCCGTCCCAGCCGATCACCGTGACGCGGTCGGCCATCGTCGTCAGTCTCCAGGTTTCGCGCAGGTCGTCGTGGGCAGCCCGCGGGGCAGGCTTGGTGAGGGTACCCGGTCGTACGGGCCGGGCATTCGGTGCCCGAGGGCTCGTTTCCCGTCAGTTCCACTCGCCGAACGAGGTGAAACCGCCGGTGTCGGCCAGCTGCTCGCCGGCGCCGTCGAGGTCCTCCGGCAGGAGGCTCCACACGATGAAGTCGGTGCGTACGTCGGTCCAGGTGCCGTCCTCGGCGCGGACGCGCGCTATGCATGCGTTGCGCAGGACGCCTTCGCTGATACAGCCGATCTTCTGCGCGACCTGCTGGGAGGCGGTGTTGTCGGCGGCCGTGCGCAGCTCGATGCGCTCGAACTTCTGGTCGGTGAACAGCCACTGGGCGGTCGCGAGAGCCGCCTCGCAGGCGTAGCCCTCGCCGCGCGCCCACGGGGCGATGATGTACGACAGCTCGGTGGCACGCACCTGCCAGTTGGTCTTGGTCAGCTGGACGACGCCGACCAGCCGCTGGGTGAGGAACTCGGTGACGGCGAGGTCGAGCCCGCGGCCGGCCTCCCGTTCGGCGGGGGCGTACTCGGTGATCCAGGTGCGGGCGCCGTCCTCGGTGAACGGCTGGGGCACGTCCGTCCACGCGCCGACCTGCTCGTCGTTCATCATCTCGGCCAGGGCGGGCACATCGTCCTCGTCGAGGGGGCGCAGCACCAACCGCTCCGTGCTGATGGAGATGTTGGGGAAGGTGCTAGTCATGCGCCGCTCCGTAACCTTCGGAAAATCCTTCAAGACCTGCTGAACTGCCCAGCATGCAGCATGAAAGCACCGAACTGCACCACGGGGTCCACACCAGGTGAAGGAGTGGACCCCGTGCGTGGCGATACGCGGTAAACGCACCGTCAGACGGAAGTTGGCCTCTCAGAACGCCGCGACGACAGCCCCGTCGTACTTCTCCTCGATGAACTTCTTCACCTCGGGCGAGGTCAGCAGCTTCGCGAGCTTCTCGACGCGCGGGTCGCTCTCGTCGCCCTTCTTCACGGCGAGGAAGTTGCCGTACGGGTTGTCCTCGGGCGACTCGGCGGCGATGGCGTCCTTCGCCGGGCTGAGGTCGGCCTCCAGCGCGTAGTTGCCGTTGATGACGGCGGCGTCGACGTCGCCGAGGGAGCGCGGCAGCTGGGCCGCCTCCAGCTCCTTGAACCGGAGGTTCTTCGGGTTGGCGGCGACGTCCTTGGGGGTCGCGTCGTAGCCCGCGCCCGCCTTGAGCTCGATCAATCCGTTGGCTTCCAGCAGCTTGAGCGCGCGGGCCTCGTTGGTGGTGTCGTTCGGCAGGGCGATCGTCGCGCCCTTCTCAAGATCCGTGAGCTTCTTGACGCCCTGGGAGTACACGCCGAGCGGTTCCAGGTGCACCGTGGCGTTCGGCACGGCGACGATGTCGGTGCCGTTCTTCTTGTTGAAGTCGTCCAGATACGGCTGGTGCTGGAAGTAGTTGGCGTCGACCTCGCCCTGCTGGACGGCCGTGTTGGGCGTCACGTAGTCGGTGAACTCCTTGACCTCCAGGTCGAGGCCGGCCTTCTTCGCGAGCTTGTCCTTGACGTAGGTGAGGATCTCGCCCTGCGGGGTGGGCGTGGCGGCGACCTTCAGCGGGGCGTTCGCGTCGGAACCGGAGTCCGAGCCGCACGCGGTGAGCCCGAGGGTGAGGGCTCCGACGGCGAGGGCGGCGGTGGTGATCTTGGCGGTGTTACGCACGAAAAGTGCCTTTCCTATGGGTGGTGCGACCCCGACATGGGTGTGCGGGGAGTTCTGGGTGTCCGGCCGAGGGCTCGGACGGTCTTCTCAGACGGTCTTGCTGGTGGCGGTGGCGGCCTTCAGCAGGCGCAGCTTGGGCGCCGGGCCCGACTGGCCGCCGCGGCGGTGCAGGGAGCGGGCCGCGTAGTCGCCGGCGAACTGGATGAGGGAGATCACGACGGCGAGGATCGCGACGGTGAGCCACATCAGCTCGGTCTCGAAGCGCTGGTAGCCGTAGCGGATGGCGATGTCCCCGAGCCCGCCGGCGCCGACCGTGCCGGCCATGGCCGAGTAGCCGATGAGGGCGACGATCGTGGTGGTGGTGCCGGCGATCAGCGAGGGCAGGGACTCGGGTACGAGGACCTTGCGGACGACGGTCCAGGTGTTGCCGCCCATCGACTGCACGGCCTCGACGAGCCCGCCGTCCACTTCCCGGACAGCCGTCTCGACCAGGCGCGCGAAGAACGGGATCGCGCCGATCGCGAGCGGCACGATGGCGGCCTCGCGGCCGATGGTCGTCCCGGTGACCCAGCGTGTGAAGCTCATCAGGGCCACCATGAGGATGATGAACGGCATCGAGCGGGCCACGTTCACGATCTGCCCGATGACCTTGTTGGCGACGACGTTCTGCAGCAGGCCGCCCCGGTCGGTGAGGACGAGGAGCACGCCGAGCGGAAGGCCGCCGACGACGGCGATGAGCGTGGACCAGCCGACCATGTAGAGGGTGTCCCAACACGCCTGCTCCAGCAGGGGCCGCATCTCCGACCAGGTCACTTGGCACCTTCCTTCACCAGCACGGGCTCCCGCTCCGAAGCGCCCAGGACGTCGATCTGCAGGCCCTGTTCGCGCAGGAAGCCGATCGGCACGACGTTGTCCTCGTAGCGGCCGGGCAGTTCGATGCGCATCCGGCCGACCTGCAGGCCGCCGACGGTGTCGATGGCGGCGCCGAGGATCGAGATGTCGATGTTGTAGGTCCGCGAGAGCTTCGAGATGACCGGCTGGGTGGCGGCCTCCCCCTGGAAGGTGACGTCGACGACGGTGCGGTCGTCGCCGGAGGCCTCGCCGCCCACCGGGAAGAGAGCGGAGGTCAGTTCGGAGCCGGGCGTCGCGAGCAGCTCGCTGACCGTGCCGGACTCGACGATGCGGCCCTGCTCCATGAGCGCGGCGGAGTCGCAGATCGACTTCACCACGTCCATCTCGTGGGTGATGAGCAGGACGGTCAGGCCCAGCTGCCGGTTGAGGTCGCGCAGCAGCTGCAGGATGGAGCGGGTGGTCTCCGGGTCGAGGGCGCTGGTGGCCTCGTCGGAGAGCAGCACCTTGGGGTCGCCGGCCAGCGCGCGGGCGATGCCGACGCGCTGCTTCTGGCCGCCGGAGAGCTGGGCGGGGTAGGCCTTGGCCTTGTCGGCGAGCCCTACCAGGTCGAGCAGTTCGAGCGCCTTGCGCGAGCGCTCCTTGCCGGACCTGCCGAGGATCTCCAGCGGAAGTTCGACGTTGTCCTGGACCGTGCGGGAGGACAGCAGGTTGAAGTGCTGGAAGACCATGCCGATGCGGCTGCGCGCCTGCCGCAGTTCGCGGCCGGCCCGGGGGCCGCGGCCGGCCAGGGCGGTGAGGTCCTGTCCGGCGACGGTCACCGTGCCGGCGGTGGGGCGTTCCAGGAGGTTGACGCAGCGGATGAGGGAGGACTTGCCGGCGCCGGACTGGCCGATGACGCCGTACACCTCGCCCTCGCGGACATGGAGGTCGACGCCGTCGAGGGCGGTGACCTCGCGGCCGCGTGAGCGGTAGACCTTGGTCAGGCCCGTTGTGGTGATCACTGGGTTTTCCGTCACTGTCGAGTGCGCGGCACATCGTGGGCGCCGGGCACGTGGCGTTCATGGTCGAAGGCGGCCAGGACGCAGCACAGTTCTCGCGGGCACGGTGGGACCGGGGAGGAGAATGTGTGCGCGGGGCGGGTCTCAGTCCCGTACGCCGGGCGTACGCGTGGACATGAGCGGGCTCTCGCTTCGGGGCGCGAGGCTCAGGGTGGTGCGGGGGCCCTCTAGAAGGCGCACATTCGACACATACAACGAGCACCGGGCGTCATGGTCGCCTCGGTCGCAAAGGTGCGGCAGCTCGTCGTGGTCATGCGATCAGTAAACCAGACGTACGGTCCTTACCGGCCGCCGCTGTCCGCATGCCGGACAGCGGCGGACAGCTGTCAGCCGCGGACGGAGATCTCCACGCCCGCGTCCGTGACCAGGACGGACAGGGCCGACAGATCCTGCACCACCAGATCGGCGTCGAGCTCGTGGGCCTGGTGGGTTGTGGTCAACGCCACGGTGGTCATGCCGGCGGCGCGACCGGCCGCGAGACCGGCGGGGGCGTCCTCGAAGACGACGCAACGGGCCGGGTCGACGCCGAGTTCGCGGGCGGCGAGGAGATAGGGCTCGGGGTCGGGCTTGCCGCGGGTGATGTCGTCGGCGGTGATCATCGTCTTGGGGAGGATCCCGACGGCGTCGAGCCGGGCCTCGGCGAGCCGCCGGGTGGCGGAGGTGACGACGGCCCAGCGGTCGGCGGGCAGTGCGCCGAGGAGGGCCTTCGTGCCGGGAAGCAGGTGGACGCCGCCGTTCGGCACGTCCTCCACCTCCAGCGCCTCGATCCGGGCGAGCGCCTCCGGCACGACATCGGCGGGGAGCAGGTCGGCGACTATCTCGACGGCCGGACGCCCGTGCAGCTCGACCCGAGCGAACTCCCGTGTGACGCCGTGCTCCTCGGCCCATCGCGCCCAGCAGCGGTCCACGGAGGCCAGGGAGGAGACGAGGGTGCCGTCGTTGTCGAACAGGAGAGCGTGCGCATGGATCGTCATGGTCTAGACCCTACGGGCCGACCGCGGTCCGCCCGGCGGGGAGGCCGGCTGACCGACGGGGGTGCCGACGGGGGTGGCCGCATCAGGTCTTTTGGCCCGTAATAGGCTCGCCACATGCTTGATGCCCTGACGCTGGTGACCGGTGTCGCCGCGCTGCTGCTCGCCGCCTGGTGCGGGTGGGCGGCCTACCGTGACCAGCCGACGAAGGACTGGCACTTCATCGGGATGGCCGTGGTGACGGTGCTGGCCCTGGTGCAGTTGGTGGCCGGGATCGTGCTGCTGGCGCAGGGCGAGAAGCCGGAGCAGGGCACGACGATCTTCGTGGCGTATCTGCTGGGCGCGTTCGCGTGCGTCCCCGCCGCCGGGTTCATGTCACTGGCCGAGCGGAGCAAGTGGGGTTCGGTGACGGTCGCCGCGGGCGGTGTGGTGTTGGCCGTGCTGGAGGTGCGGCTCCATGACATCTGGGGAGGCTGATGTGGCCGCGACGCAGGAGAGGCGGACGCGGCTGATCAGCGGGCCGGGGATGCTGCTGGTCTGGCTGTACGGCGTGATGGTCGTCGGGGCCGTGTCGCGCTCGGCGTACCAGATCGCGACGGAGTTCGACCGGGCGCCGCTCGCCTACACGCTGTCGGCGGTGGCGGGGCTCGTGTACGGCTTCATCACGTACACCCTGGTCCGCGGCGGGGAGACGGCCCGCAAGGCGGCGCTGGTGTGCTGCGCCGCCGAACTCGCGGGCGTCGTGGTCGTCGGCACCTGGACCCTGGTGGAGCCCTCGGCGTTCCCCGACGCGACCGTCTGGTCCGACTACGGCATGGGGTACCTGTTCATCCCGGTACTGCTGCCCCTGTCGGCCCTGTACTGGCTCCGCAAGGCACGCACGGTCACGCGGTAGCGGCGAACGCGCCCGCCTGCTTCTCCAGGACGATCATCGGGACGCCGTCGGCACCCTTGGACGTGCCCACCGCCTCGTAGCCGACCTTGCGGTACAGACGGAGGTTGCCCTCGCTGCGGTGGCCCGCTTCGAGGCGGAACGTCCTGGCTCCGCGCTGCTCGGCCAGGGCCGCTTCCGCGGCGCGCAGGAGGCGGGCGCCGATGCCGTGCCCCTGGAGACGGGGGTGTACGCAGAGTTTGCCGATGGCTGCGGCGCCGTCCTCGGTGACGCTGCCGCGGACCGAGCCGACCACCTCGTCGCCGAGCCGTGCCACGAAGACGCAGTCCGCGGCGACCTCGGCCCGGACCGAGTCCAGAGTCTGGACCAGCGGGTCGATGCGGTAGTTGCCGTACAGCGCCGCTTCGCTCTGGAAGCACAGGTACTGCAGCCTGAAGATCTGCTCCGCGTCCTGCTCGGCCGCCGCAGAGATGGTCACGCTCATGCCCATGTGCGCACGCCTCCCGCTCACCTGATCGCCTGTCGTCCCTCACTCCTATCCCCGCGCTCCGCGGGCCGCAACCTCCGGTGCAAGCAATCGCCGCAGACATCCCAGGCATCTGGAACGTTCCGGGCCGAGACTGCCCTGTGAGATACCCAACTCCCCCGCGATTTCCCGGTATGTCAGGTCGTCCGGGGAGAGAAGGGCCTCCATCAGGCGGGGGCAGCGGCCCGGCAGGCGGCGCACCGCCTCGCGCAGGGCCCGGTGGTGGGCGGCCGCCAGCGCGAGGTGTTCGGGGCCGGCGGCGCCTTCGTCCGCGGGCTCGTTCTCGTACGGCCGCTCCCGGTGGTTCGTACGGCGGTTGCGGCGTGCCTCGGAGCGCACGGCCCTGCGCAGCCACCGGTGGGGGTCCGGGGGCGGGCCGTGCGCGTCGAGGCGTTCCAGGAGGCGGAGCCAGACCGCCTGCTCCAGGTCGCCCGGTTCCGCTCCGCAGGCGCGGGCCTCGGCACCGGCCTCGGCGGTGAGCAGGGGTAGCAGGGTGGCGACCAGGTCGTTCCTCATATCCGGCACGACGCGGCCGCCCGGGCACGGGGTTGCCCGGGCGGCCGGCCGTCACCCTGACCGGGGCCGAGTGCTCAGTCGTTGACGAAGTCCTGGCGGGCCAGCAGGCCCGTGTCCGGCTGGTCGGTGAACACACCGTCGATGCCGGTGGCGAAGTACGCCTTGTAGGCGCCGAACACGTCACCGTAGGCGTCGGCGTCGGTGCCCTTGCGGAAGTTCGCGGGCAGGAAGGGGTTCTCGTTGCGCAGCGTCCAGGGGTGCAGGAGCAGGCCGACCTTGTGCGCGTCGTTCACCAGGGTGGTGGGCGTGGTGAGGTTGCCGCTCGCGTCCTTCGGGATGATCAGGTCCAGGGTGGGGCCGATGCCCTGGGCGTAGGAGGCGATCTCCCTGAGGCCGGCCGGCTCGACCAGGTCGGCGACGGTGCGCGGGTCGCCCGTCTCGACGAAGTCCCAGGGGCGGGTGGTCGGGCCGGAGAGCAGGACCACCAGCGGGTTGTCGACCAGCTTGTTCAGGCGCTGGATGCTGGTCGGCTCGAAGGACTGCAGGACGACCGGCGAGTTCCGCCGGTCCTTGCGGTGCTTGTGCAGCACCTTGGCGACCCGCTCCTCCAGGGGAAGGCCGAGCTTGCGGAAGTAGGTGGGGTGCTTGAGTTCAGGGTAGATCCAGACCTGCTTGCCGCGCTTACGGGTCTGCTCGTCCTGCCAGCGCAGCACCTCTTCGAAGGTGGGGATCTCCCAGCGGCCGTCGTAGAGGGTGTTGTGCGGCCGGTTGGCCGGGATGCGCTCGGTGGCGCGCAGGGTCTTCAGTTCGGCGAGCGTGAAGTCCTCGGTGAACCAGCCGGTCGTGGCGACGCCGTCCAGGGACTTGGTCTTCTTGCGGTCGGCGAACTCGGGATGGTTCGCGACGTCGGTGGTGCCGCCGATCTCCGGCTCGTGCCGGCAGACGAGGTGGCCGTCCCTGGTCGGCACCAGGTCGCCCGCCTCGACGATGTCGGCGCCCATGTCGAGCGCCAGCTGGTAGGCGGCGAGGGTGTGCTCGGGCCGGTACCCGCTGGCGCCGCGGTGGCCGATGATCGTGGGCTTGGGCAGGCTCCGCAGACCGCCACCGCCGCCGTGTCTGCTCTCGGCCGCGCGGGCCGTGCCGGACAGCCCGAGGACCGCTCCGCCGGCGCCGAGCACGGCCGCGCCGAGAACCATCCGCCGTCCGGTCACGCCCATCTGCTCATCGTCCTGCGTTCCCATGGGGCCCTCCCTGGCCGTCTTTCGTTCGGTGCGGGCCGATCGTAGGTGCGTGTACATGACGGATGGGAGACGTGCGGCGAAACTCGCCGGTGACGCTGGATGTCGTACGGGAACGAAGTGATGACGTCCCGTCGGATTCGGACGGGCGATCGAGGGGAGTCGTTCGGCAGGGCCTGTCGTGTGAACGCAGGGGTGACCCGACGACGGGCTTCAGGGCTTCAGGGCGATGTCCGTCACATCATGGCGGGAGCGTTACGCGCCGTCCTCGGCGCGGCACCGCAGGTAAACGTGCGTCAACAGTGCGTAAGACCTCGGTGAAGTCGACGCACCCGATGTGCGGGACCCCCGGGTCCGCGAGTATCGTCCTCACCTGCACAGACTCATACAGAACCCCTTGACACCGGAGGGCCCGTTGTCCCGCTTCGCGCTCATCAAGGCAGTGCTCGGACCGATCATGCGCCTGATGTTCCGCCCACAGGTGGAGGGCGCGGAGCACATCCCGGGCGACGGCCCGGTCATCCTGGCCGGCAACCACCTGACCTTCATCGACTCGATGATCCTGCCGCTGGTCTGCGACCGGCAGGTGCTCTTCATCGGCAAGGACGAGTACGTCACCGGCAAGGGCCTCAAGGGCCGTCTGATGGCCTGGTTCTTCACCGGCGTCGGCATGATCCCGGTCGACCGGGACGGCGGTCGGGGCGGCGTGGCGGCGCTGATGACGGGCCGCCGGATCCTGGAGGAGGGCAAGGTCTTCGGCATCTACCCCGAGGGCACGCGGTCTCCCGACGGCCGGCTGTACCGGGGCCGTACCGGCATCGCGCGCCTGACGTTGATGACCGGGGCGCCGGTCGTTCCCTTCGCCATGATCGGCACGGACAAGATCCAGCCGGGCGGGGCCGGGATTCCCCGGCCCCGCAAGGTGACGGTTCGCTTCGGTGAGGCGATGGAGTTCTCGCGGTACGAGGGGATGGACCGGGACCGTTACGTGCTGCGGGCCGTGACCGACTCCGTGATGGCGGAGGTCATGCGGCTGTCCGGGCAGGAGTACGTGGACATGTACGCGAGCAAGGCCAAAGAGGCCGCGTAAGGCCGGTTCGAACGGCGGGTCGCCCATCGGGCGGCCCGCCGTTCGTGTGTTCCTGACCGCCGTGACCGCAGATCGGTCACGGCTCCGCGCCCGTCAGCCGACGCTGTCCAGCCGTTGACCCCGGAGCATGAACCAGGCCGCGACCGCCGCGGCCAGCAGCACCGCCGCGCCGCTGCCCGCCGCGAGGGACAGGCCGTCCACGAAGGACTGCCGGGCAGCGTCCAGCAGCGCCTCGGACGTGTGGGCGGGCAGGCCCGCCGCCGCCTCCACGGCTCCGCCCAGCGACTCGTGCGCCGCGGCCGGAGTGCCCGCGGGGCCGACGAAGTCCCGGTACACACCGGTCACGATCGAACCCAGCACCGCGATGCCCAGGGCCGCGCCCAGTTCGTATGCCGTCTCCGAGACGGCCGACGCCGCGCCCGCCTGCTCCTTGGGGACGGACGAGAGGATCACGTCGGACGTCACCGTGAAGGACAGGCCCGCGCCGACGCCGACCACCAGCAGGGCGGCCCCGAGCAGGGGGTACCCCGTGGTGCGGTCGATCACGGTGAGCACGGCCAGGGCGAGGCCGATCGCCGCGAGGCCGCCGGAGACGACGGCCCGTACCGAGAAACGACGGGCGACACGGCCGGCGATCAGGCCGGCGACCACCGCGCCGATCGCGGCGGGCAGTTCGGCGAGACCCGCCTCGAAGGGGCCCCTGCCCTGCACGAGTTGCAGGAACTGGGAGAGGAAGAACACCAGCCCGGACAGGCCGAGGACGGTCAGCAGATCGGCCAGTACCGCGCCGCTGAGGCCGCGGTGGCGGAACAGCCGCATGTCCAGCAGCGGGGTCGGCAGGGTCAGCTGGCGGCGTACGAAGCCGTACAGCGCGGCCGCGCCCAGCAGACCCGCGCCGAGCGTGGCCCAGGCGACGCCGTGCGTGGCGGCCTCCTTGACGGCGTACACGACGCCGACCATGCCGACGAGGGACAGCACGACGCTGGCCAGGTCCCACGGACCGGAACCCGGGTTCCGCGATTCGGGCAGCAGCTTGATGCCGACCAGGACGAGGACCGCCATCACGGGCAGGTTGATCAGGAAGACCGAGCCCCACCAGAAGTGTTCGAGCAGGAAACCGCCGACGATGGGGCCGACGGCCGTGCCGGCGGAGGCGGTGGCGCCCCAGATGCCGACGGCGAGGCTGCGCTCGCGCGGGTCGTGGAAGAGGTTGCGGATCAGGGCGAGGGTGGCGGGCATCAGGGTGGCGCCCGCGACACCGAGCAACGCCCGCGCCAGGATCATCAGTTCGGGGGTCGTCGCGTAGGCGTTGAGCACGGATATCGCGCCGAACGCCGTGGCGCCGACGAGCAGGATGCGCTTGCGGCCGATGCGGTCGCCGAGGCTGCCCATCGACACCAGCAGACCGGCGATGACGAAGGAGTAGACGTCGCCGATCCACAGCAGCTGGGTGCCGGAGGGGTTGAGGTCCTCGCTGATGTAGGGGGTCGCGAGACCGAGGACGGTCGCGTCGACGGCCACCAGCAGCACGGCGAGCACGAGGACGGACAGCGCGAGCCAGCGGCCGGGACGCTTCACCGCCTCGGTCGCGCTTGCCGGCTGCAGGGTGCTGGTCATGGTTCCTCTCTCCGTAGTGCGCCGCCGAGCAGCAGCTCGACGATCATGTGCTGGAAGTCCTTGGGTGCGCCCTTGCCGCTGTGCACCATCCAGGCGCCGGAGGCCATGAGCCCGTACAGCGCTTCGGTGAGCCAGGTCGGCGTGAGGTCGATACGGAACTCGCCGCTGAGCTGGCCGCGCCGGAACACGGCGGCGATGCGGTCGTCGATCCGGGTCCAGCCCGCGTCCTGCTCCTCGCCCTCGAAGAGCTGGTTCTCGGTGTAGAGGAAGGCGAGCAGCCCGGCGGCCGGCTCGATCGCGCCCACCAGACGGCGTACGGCGTCCGTCGCCGTGCCGGTGTCCAGGTCGGCCGCGTCCAGAGCGGCCTCGCACTCGGCGATGCCGAGCGCCTCCAGTGCCCGTACCAGGGCGTCGCGTCCGGCGAAGTGGCGGTGCAGGGTGGCCCTGCTGATCCCGGCGGCCTTCGCGACCTCGTCCATGGTCGCGGTGGATTTGCGGGTCAGCAGGGCCGCGGCGCTGCGCAGTACGTGATCACGGTCGACAGCCATGAGACGATCATAGCGCATGTGAGACATCAATGTCTCACATTGGGCATGCGTGACTCATCGACGCGCGGTTCGCGCTGGTCGAAGAGGGTGACTCAGTGCCAGGGCAGCTGCCCGCGGCGCGCCCAGTACGCGCCCGGCTCCTCCACCAGCTTGGCGAGCCGCTCCAGCTGGTCGTCGTCGAGGTCGACGACCGCCGCGTGCAGGTTGGACGTGAGCTGCACGGTCGTCGCGGCGCCCGAAAGCACCACGCCGACCCAGGGCCGGCGCAGGATCAGCGCCAGCGCCACGGCATCGCATCCGAGGAACGTCTCCCGCGCCACGGCCTGCAGTGCGTCCGGGGCGTGCGGGGCCGCGAGCCGCCCGTTGGCCATGCCCTCCTTGACGATCACCGTGAGCCCCGCCTCGTGCGCCTCGGCGAGGGCGGGGCCCGCCGAGGTCTCCAGGGCGTTGTACGTCGACTGGACGGTACGGAAGAGGGGTTCGCCGTCGACCGTCACGGCGAGGGCGGCCCGGATCACGTCGGCCTGGGCGGGGCCGCTGGTGGAGAAGCCGATGGTGAGGCCCTGGGAGGCGGCCTCGGCCAGTCCGGCGTGGAGGTCCTTGTCGGTGAGGGCCGGGCTGTCCGGCGTGACCGAGTGGATCTGGTAGAGGTCCAGCCGGTCGCCGAGCAGGGCGTGGGTCTCGGCGCGCTGACGCTCGTACGTGGCGAGGCTGTGGTCCTTGACCTCGTGCTTCTCGGCGTCGGTCGTCCAGCCGGCGGTGTAGGTGTAGCCCCACTTGCTGCCGACGACGATGTCGTCGATGTCGGGGCGGGCGCTCAGCCAGTCCGCGAGGAACTCTTCCGAACGGCCGTAGGAGCGGGCGACGTCGAAGTAGCGGACGCCTTGGGCGTAGGCGGCGTCGAGGAGTTCGTGAGTGCGGGAGCGCAGGGCATCGACGGTGCGCTCGGCCGGGAGGTCGTCCTCCCGGCCGAGATTGATGTACCCCGGGCGTCCCACGGCGGCCAGGCCGAGTCCCAGATGCGCGGTGGGCGTGGTCGCGGCGGCCAGACGGCTGAACGGCATGGCGGGCTCCGTGCACGGTCGGCGGACGGGTAACCCGCACCAATCTACCGACGCCGGTCCGTCACGGCTCCGGCGGACGCGTCCGGTTCAGCCCATACTGACGCAGCGCGGCCCGAAGGCGGGGTCGGCCGGTCCACTGCGCCCGAGGGCGTTGAGCACCCATTGCCGGACCAGCGTGGACTTGGGCGCCTGGTCGTGCTCGGTGAGGTCGAGCGGGCAGCGGTCCTGGAGCAGGACGTTGGTGACGTAGGAGGCGGGGCCGCTGAGGAAGGAGCTGGTGTACGGCAGCACGACCTCGTCGTACTTCGTGGCGATCGCCGTGTAGTCGGGGCCGACCGGGGTCTCCGGGTCGGCGTTGAGCTTCTGGAGGAAGTCCGAGCCGGCGGTCTGGTCGACGCAGGAGGGGCAGACGGTGGCGCCGGCGACGAGGGCGAGCGGGTTGGTGGTGCCGTGGTTGGAGGGCACGATGCCGACGAGGTCGTCGACCTTGGTCGCGCCGCCCAGGAACTTGACGTAGTAGCGGGGCATCATGCCGCCCTGGCTGTGGCCGACGACGTCGACCTTCTTGGCGCCGGTCGCGCCGAGCACGGCGTTCACGAAGTCGCGCAGTTCGGCCGCCGAGTCCGGGATCGGGGCGGTCTCCAGGCCGCCGTACCCGAAGGAGAAGACGCAGTAGCCGGCGTCCGCGAGGGCGGGCGAGAGGGTCAGCCAGTTCTCGTACGAGGTCTTGAAGGTGCCGTTCACCAGGACCACGGGCTGCGGATGAGCGGAATCCGGCTTGCAGGACCAGTTGTTGGCGCCGGGCGGCGGAGTGTCGGCGGCGCTCGCGGGGGCCGTGAGGCCGAGGGCGCACAGGGCGGCGGTCGCGACGGCGGCCAGGAGGCGGGCGGTTCGTCTTGTTCGTCTCGCGCGCATGATGTCCCTTTCATGCTCGACCATGATCGACCGGTGTTCGGCAATGTCGACCGGGAACCGGAATACTTACTTCCGAGTAGGAGCAAGTCAAGGATTCGGCCAATGGCCGAATCCTTACTGTTACCGGCACGCCCGGACAGCACGAAGGGCCCGGACGTGATGTCCGGGCCCTTTCCGAATGGCGGTCCGACGACCGCGGAAGGCTAGCCGCGCTCGGCCGTCGCCCACGCGTACTGCGCCGCCACGTCCGCCTTCACCTCGGCCAGCTGCACGGCGACCGCGCTGGGCGCCGTACCACCGCGGCCGTTGCGGGACGCCAAGGCGCCCGGGACGTTCAGGACCGAGCGGACCTCCGGGGTGAGGTGGGAGGAGATCTTGGCGAACTGCTCGTCGGTCAGGCCGTCCAGCTCCTTGCCCTCGGCCTCGGCGACCTTGACGCACTCGCCGGCGACCTCGTGCGCGACCCGGAAGGGCACGCCCTGCTTGACCAGCCACTCGGCGATGTCGGTGGCGAGGGAGAAGCCGGCCGGGGCCAGTTCCTCCATGCGCTCGCGGTTGACGGTGAGGGTCGCCATCATGCCGGTGAAGGCGGGCAGGAGGACCTCCAGCTGGTCGCAGGAGTCGAAGACGGGCTCCTTGTCCTCCTGGAGGTCGCGGTTGTAGGCGAGGGGCAGCGCCTTCAAGGTCGCCATCAGACCGGTCAGGTTGCCGATCAGGCGGCCGCTCTTGCCGCGGGCCAGCTCCGCGATGTCCGGGTTCTTCTTCTGCGGCATGATCGACGAGCCCGTGGAGAACGCGTCGTGCAGGGTCACGAAGGAGAACTCCTTCGTGTTCCAGATGATGACCTCCTCGGCGATCCGGGAGAGGTTCACACCGATCATCGCGGTGATGAAGGCGAACTCGGCGACGAAGTCACGCGAGGCCGTGCCGTCGATGGAGTTGGCGGCGGAGCCGTGCTCGAAGCCGAGGTCCTTCGCCACCGCCTCCGGGTCCAGACCGAGGGAGGAACCCGCCAGGGCTCCCGAGCCGTACGGCGAGACCGCCGTGCGCTCGTCCCACTGGCGCAGCCGCTCGGCGTCCCGGGACAGCGACTGCACGTGGGCCAGGACATGGTGGGCGAACAGCACCGGCTGGGCGTGCTGGAGGTGGGTGCGGCCGGGCATCGCCACGTCCGGGTGGGCCTCGGCGAGGCCGATCAGCGCGTCCTGGAGATCGGCGATCAGGCCGCCGATGATCCGGGCGTGGTCGCGCAGGTACATCCGGAAGAGGGTCGCGACCTGGTCGTTGCGGGAGCGTCCGGCGCGCAGCTTGCCGCCGAGGTCGGGCCCGAGGCGCTCCAGCAGCCCGCGCTCCAGGGCGGTGTGCACGTCCTCGTCGGCGATGGTGCCCACGAAGGACCCGTCGGCGACGTCCGCTTCGAGCTGGTCCAGCCCGGCGATCATCCGGGTCAGCTCGTCCTGCGTGAGCAGCCCCGCCTTGTGCAGCACGCGTGCGTGGGCACGGGAACCGGCGATGTCGTACGGCGCCAGCCGCCAGTCGAAGTGGACGGACGCGGACAGCTTCGCCAGGGCCTCGGCGGGACCGTCGGCGAAACGGCCGCCCCAGAGCCGTACGTCACCGCTGTTGCTGCTCACTTGCTGTGCTCCTTGGGAGGTCCGGGTGTGGCACCGCCTCCCCGTGGCGTGAACGGGGAGGCGGTCGTCAGGTTAGTGCGTCGCAGGTCCTGTGACCTGGACGCGCGTGACCGAGGTCCGCGTCAGGTTCCGCCGGCGAGATCGCGCCGTGCCGCGAGCTTCGACGACAGGCTGTGGATGTCGATGAAGCCCTTGGCCGCGGACTGGTCGAAGGTGTCGCCCGTGTCGTAGGTGGCGAGCTCGAAGTCGTACAGCGACTGCGCCGAGCGCCGGCCGGTGACGACCGCGCGACCGCCGTGCAGGGTCATGCGGATGTCGCCGGAGACGTACCGGTTGGCCTCGTCGACGAAGCCGTCGAGGGCCCGCTTGAGCGGGGAGAACCACTGGCCGTCGTAGACGAGTTCGCCCCAGCGCTGCTCGACCTGGCGCTTGTAGCGGGCGAGTTCGCGCTCGACGGTGACGTTCTCCAGCTCCTGGTGGGCGGTGATCAGGGCGATCGCGCCGGGGGCCTCGTAGACCTCGCGGGACTTGATGCCGACGAGGCGGTCCTCGACCATGTCGATCCGGCCGACACCCTGGGCGCCCGCGCGCTCGTTGAGCTGCTGGACCGCCTGGAGGACGGTGACGGGCCTGCCGTCGATGGCGACGGGGGCGCCCTGCTCGAAGGTGATGATCACCTCGTCGGGGGCCCGCTGGACGGCCGGGTTCTGGGTGTACTCGTAGATGTCCTCGATCGGGCCGTTCCAGATGTCCTCCAGGAAGCCCGTCTCGACCGCGCGACCGAAGACGTTCTGGTCGACGGAGTACGGGGACTTCTTGGTGGTCGCGATCGGGAGCTGCTTCTCCTCGCTGAAAGCGATTGCCCTGTCCCTGGTCATCGCGTAGTCGCGGACCGGGGCGAGGCACCTGAGGTCGGGGGCGAGGGCGACGATGCCGGCCTCGAAGCGGACCTGGTCGTTGCCCTTGCCGGTGCAGCCGTGGGCGACGGTCGTGGCGCCGTGCTTCTTCGCGGCGGCGACGAGGTGCTTGACGATCGCCGGCCGGGAGAGCGCCGAGACCAGCGGGTAGCGGTCCATGTAGAGCGCGTTGGCCTTGATCGCCGGGAGGCAGTACTCGTCGGCGAACTCGTCCTTGGCGTCGGCCACTTCGGCCTCCACCGCGCCGCAGGCGAGAGCGCGCTTGCGGATGACGTCGAGGTCCTCGCCGCCCTGACCGACGTCCACCGCGACGGCGATGACCTCGGCGCCCGTCTCCTCGGCGATCCAGCCGATGGCGACGGAGGTGTCCAGACCGCCCGAGTAGGCGAGTACGACGCGCTCGGTCACGGGATTCTCCTCAGCACCGCATTCCCTGTCCTGCATGAGTATGCAGAGCAATGCATGATTCGTCAATCGAGGGTGGTGAACCGGCCGGGCCATCGGCCCACCGAGGAGGCCGGAGAGGGCAGGCGTGAAGGTTTTTCCTCTCCCCTTGAACGCGAGCAACCGCTTTCCCGTACCTCTCGCCGAACGCAGGCGCCGCGTTTCACGACCACGACCAACCTGACCCGAGTGAGGCATCCGCATGTCCAGGGCTCTTCCGAAGTACAACAAGCGTCGCGTCGCGTTCATCGGCGGCGCTGCCGCGGTGGCGCTGTCCGGCACGGTGATCGCCGGCTTCGCCCTCGCGGGGGAGACGTCCAAGAGCAACGGGACCAGCGCCCGCACACTGGCGAGCCCGGGCACGATCACATGCCCGGACGTCAGGTCGAAGCTGCCCGCGATCCCGGCCTCCGCCAGGGCCGAGGTCGACCGCAACCTCGCGCTGCTGAACACCCAGATCCAGGAGGCCAACCAGCGCCTGGTCAACACGGTCGGCCAGGGCGGGCCCAACTTCGTCCAGAACGCCATCCTCGGCCCCCTGAAGGACAAGCGGGTGGCTACGGTCAACCGCATCGCCACCGCGATCGGGCGGACGGCGGCCAAGCCGCAGGGGCTGGACGCGCTGGCCCCGTGCGCCCTCAACCGCGCCGGCACCAACGCGGGCGGCGGCGCCAAGGCCACGCCTGCGGCACCCGCACAGCAGCAGGGCGGCGGCAACACCGGCAATGCCGGCGCCGGCAACAACGCCAACGCGGGCGCGGCCGGCACCATCAGCTGCCCGGACGTCACCGGCCGGCTGCCCGCGATCCCGGCCTCCGCCAGGGCCGAGGTCGACCGCAACCTCGCCCAGCTCCAGACGCAGATCAACGAGGCCAACAAGCGCCTCGTCGACACGGTCGGCCAGGGCGGGCCCAACTTCGTCCAGAACGCCATCCTCGGCCCCCTGAAGGACAAGCGCGTCGCCGCGCTCAACCGCATCGAGACCGCGATCGGCCGAGCGGCCGCCAAGCCCGAGGGACTGGAGGCGTTCGCCACCTGCACGCTGAACAAGTGACGTGACAGTCGGCCATGGCCGCCCCGTCGGTACGCCGGCCGGGGCGGCCATGGCGTCGCCGAACGGAACACGCAATTCCTTAGACAGCCGAAGGACCCCCGCCCATACTCGGTTGACGTGGGAAAAACTTACGAACGCATAGACGGCAGGCTCCGCAGGTTCATCGAGGAGCAGCCCCTCTTCTTCACGGCGACCGCTCCGCTCTCCGAGGAGGGGACGGTCAACCTCTCCCCCAAGGGCCTCAAGGGTTCCCTCGTCGTCCTCGACGAACTCACCCTGGCCTACCTCGACTTCGCCGGGTCCAACGCCGAGACCGTCGCGCATCTGCGGGAGAACGGCCGGATCACCCTCATGTGGTGCGCGTTCCAGGGCCCGCCCAACATCGTCCGTGTGCACGGCCGCGGTGAGGCCGTCCTCCGCGACGATCCGCGGTTCGAGGAACTCCTCGCCCATTTCCCCGACATCGACCCCTCCCGGCACGGCCTGCGCGCGATCATCGTGGTGCGGGCCGAACTCGTCCGTGACTCGTGCGGGTACGCGGTGCCCCTGATGACGTACGACGAGGACCGCGACCTGCATGCCAAGCGGTTCGCGCGCGAGGACACCGAATCCCTCAGCGCGTACTTCGCCAAGAAGGAGCACATCGCGACCAGCCTGGACGGCCTGCCAGGCCTGCCGCTGCCGCTGCCGCCGTCCAGCGTGTGAGCCACGCGCCCCGGTGCCGTGGTCGCCCGCGCGTCCGCGCCCCTGCTCCTGCCCGGCGAGCCGCCCGGGGGCGCGGGCCCGGCTTCCCGCGACGCACGACCGGCACCGGGGCGACCGAGCACCCCTGTCCGGCACGGGCTGCCGCGCGCACTCGTCACCGCAGCGGCGGGCGAACCGACCGCGAACGCCCGGCACTGGACGAGCGGCACTGAACACACGGGCCTCCCCGCACGTATCTCTGGGCCAAGGGACCACGTCGATAGCCCCTTGCTCCCGTCCCCGGAGGAACCGTGACCACCACGCTCGCAGGCGGCCGTGCCGCCCGCCGCCAGACGATGCGCCGCATCCGACCGCGCCGATCCCCGGCCGTTCCGCTGGTCGTCGCCCTATGGGCGGGCGCGGCGGCGGTGTTGTGGCTCTGGTGGGACAACACGCCTTCCCTGGCCGACAACACCGCCAGGATCCTCGCCGCGGGGCGGATCACCGGTCTGCTCGCCGGATACCTCATGGCACTCGTGGTGCTCCAGATGGCCCGGGTACCCGCCCTCGAACGGCGGGTGGGCTCGGACCGGGTGGCGCGCTGGCACGCGATGAGCGGCCGCTACACGGTCTGCCTGGTCATCGCGCACGTGTTCCTCACGATGTGGGCGTACGCGCTGCAGGCCGGCAAGACGCTCGGGGACGTCGTCCAGCAGACGATCGACTCGGTGAACACGCTGCCGGACATGGGCAAGGCGGCCATCGGCACCGGGCTGCTGTTCTTCATCGCGTTCATCTCGATCGGGGGCGTCCGCCGCCGCATCCCCTACGACACCTGGTACCACGTGCACCTGCTGACGTACGCGGCGGTGTACCTGACGTTCTGGCACCAGATCACCACCGGCAACGAGTTCGCCGTCGAACCCGCGGCGAAGACCTTCTGGTACGGGCTGTACGGCGTGGTCACCGCGCTGGTGTTCTGGTACCGGATCCTCACCCCGATCCGGCTGAACCTGCGGCACCGGATGTACGTCGAGGCGGTGATCGAGGAGACGCCGGGCATCGTGTCGGTGCTGATCGGCGGGCGCAAACTGCACCGGATGGGAGCGGAGGCCGGGCAGTTCTTCCGGTGGCGGTTCAAGGCGCCCGGCATGCGGTTCAGCTCGCACCCGTACTCGCTGTCGGCGGCGCCCCGCCCGGACATGCTGCGGATCACGGTCAAGGCCATCGGTGACCACACCTCACGGCTGCGCGACCTCGAACCCGGCACCAAGGTGTGGGCCGAGGGCCCGTACGGTGCCCTGACCGCCCAGCGCCGCAGCCGGGGCAAGGTGCTGCTGGTGGCGGGCGGCGTCGGCATCACGCCGATGCGGGCCCTGTTCGAGACACTGCCCGGCGCGGCCGGTGACATCACCCTGCTCTACCGGGCCAACAGCACCCAGGACCTGGCGCTGTGGGACGAGCTCGCGGCCATCGCCGACGAGCGCGGCGCCCGGCTGATGTACGCGGTCAACAGCCCGGACGGGGAACGGCCCGACATCTCGGCGGAGCGGTTGCGGCAGAAGCTGCCGGACATCGACGAGCACGACGTGTTCATGTGCGGGCCGCCCGGCTTCGCGCAGTCCGTGTACGAAGCACTGCGCGGCGCGGGTGTGCCCGCCCGCCGCATCCATCACGAGTCGTTCGAGATGTGAGCGACGGGATCTCACAGAACAGACTTTCGGACTTCAGGAGCTGTAGGACCGATGAGGAAGAGTCACCCCATCCGGCGTGTCGTGCTGGCCGGCGCCGCCACCGTCTCCGGGATCGTGCTGCTGCTGTCGCTGAAACCGGCGTCGGACCCCGGTTCCGCGCAGGCGGCCGGCGTCGGGGTACCACCGGCGGCCTCGGCTCAGGGCGGCGCCCAGGCGGCCGGGACCGGCACGGTCACCGGTGACGCGGCGCAGACCCAGTACGGGGCCGTGCAGGTACGGCTGACCGTGAGCAACGGCAAGATCACCCAGGCGGAGGCCGTCCAGGCTCCCAAGGGCGGCCAGAGCGACCAGATCACCGCGAACGCCGTACCGAAACTCAACCAGGCGGCCGTGGCAGCGCAGAGCGCCGACATCGACGCGGTCTCCGGAGCCACCTACACCAGCGCCGCGTACAAGAAGTCCCTTCAGTCGGCCATCGACAAGGCCAACGCGAGCGCCGGCTCCGCGCAGGGCTCGGGGGCCGCCCAGGCGGCCACGGTCACCGGCAGCGTCTCCCAGACCCAGTACGGTGCGGTCCAGGTACGCATCACCGTCAGCGGCGGCAAGATCACCAAGGCGGAGGCCGTCCAGGCTCCCAAGGGCGGCCAGAGCGACCGGATCACCGCGAACGCCGTACCGAAACTCAACCAGGCGGCCGTGGCCGCGCAGAGCGCCGACATCGATGCGGTCTCCGGAGCCACCTACACCAGCGCCGGCTACAAGGAATCCCTCCAGTCGGCCATCGACAAGGCCAACGCGAGCGCCGGCTCCTCGCAGGGCTCGGGCTCGCAGGGTTCGGGCTCGCAGGGCTCGGGCTCGCAGGGCTCCGGCGCCGCCCAGGCGCGCACCGTCACCGGCAGCGTCTCCCAGACCCAGTACGGCCCGGTGCAGGTACGCATCACCGTCAGCGGCGGCAAGATCACCAAGGCGGAGGCCGTCCAGGCTCCCAAGGGCGGCCAGAGCGACCGGATCACCGCGAACGCCGTACCGAAGCTCAACCAGGCGGCCGTGGCTGCCGGGACCGCCGACATCGACGCGGTCTCCGGGGCCACCTACACCAGCGCCGGCTACAAGGAATCCCTCCAGTCGGCCCTGGACCAGGCCGGTGGCTGACACGGTGGCCGGGCCGGCAGAAGCTCCCGCCGCGGTACGTCGGGCGGAGGAGGCCATGGGGACGGTCTTCTCCTTCGACGTCCGCGGCGGGGATCCCGGTGCCGTGCGGTCGGCGCTGGATGCGGCGGTCGCCGGGTTGCACCGGGTCGACGAGGTGTTCAGCACCTATCGCGACGACAGCCAGATATCGCGGCTGGCGCGCGGGGAGCTGACCGTGGACGAGTGCGATCCGGAGGTCGCCGAGGTGCTCGATCTGGGTGCCGAGGCCGAGCGGACCAGCGAGGGCTGGTTCAGCACGACCTACGCGGGTCACGTCGACCCGACCGGCATCGTCAAGGGCTGGTCGGTCGAACGGGCGGCCCGGCTCCTCGCCGCCGTCCCCGGGGTGACCGGCGTGAGCGTCAACGGCGGCGGTGACGTGCAGCTCCTGGGCGTTCCGGGTGCGCAGCGGCCGTGGCGGGTGGGTGTCGCCGACCCGCTCCGCCCGGGGGGCCTGGCAGCGGTGATCTCCGCCGCCGGTCTGGACGAACTGGCCGTGGCCACGTCCGGTACCGCGGAGCGGGGCGCCCACATCGTCGACCCGCGCACCGGGCGCTCGGCGGTGACGGACCTGGTGGCGGTGACGGTGGTGGCCCCCGAGCTGACCTGGGCGGACTGCTGGGCGACAGCGGCGTTCGCGATGGGGTCACGGCAGGGACTGCGCTGGCTGGAGTCCCTGCCGGGCGTGGAGGCGCTGCTCGTCACGGCGGGCGACGAGGTGCGGTGCACGGGAGGCCTGGCGGCGCGGCTCGGCTGACCGGGCCCCGACTCACGCACCGGCTCTCGTCCCCGCCGGACATGAACGCCCAGCTCGTGTTCGACGGGCGACGGGCGACGGGGTGCAGTGATCGGGTGGCCTGGGCGCGCGGCTCGATCGGCCGAGGCCGCCCCGCGTTCAGGGGCGAGGCACCGTGTTGCCCTGCGCCGGTCGCCGTGTGGGCGCGTCCGGCCATGACACACCCCACCTGACTCGCGACCCGCGCGGCCGCCCCCTCAGTGACCGCCGACCGACCGCGACGCGCGCCCCGCTCGTCTCCCGGCCGCCCCCTCGGCGGGCCCCCCGACCGACCGCGACGCACGCCCCACTTGTCTCGCGGCCGCCGGCTCGGTGGCCGCCGGCTCGGTGGCCGCCGACCGACCGCGACGCACCCCACGCGACGCACGGCCGGGGCCGCCCGCTCAGTGGCCGTTCTGCGCCAGCCTCAGCAGATGATCGGCCAAGGCCTGACCGCCCGTGGGGTTCCGGCTGATCAGCATCAGCGTGTCGTCACCGGCGATGGTGCCCAGGATGTCGTGCAACTCGGCCTGGTCGATGGCCGAGGCCAGGAACTGCGCGGCCCCCGGCGGGGTCCGCAGGACCACGAGGTTGGCGGAGGCCTCCGCGGAGATGAGCAGCTCCTGCGACAACCGCCGCATCCGCTCCTCCTTCGCCGACTCCCCCAGCGGCGCACGGGGCGTACGGAACCCGCCCTCGCTCGGCACCGCGTAGATCAGATCACCGTCGGTGTTGCGGATCTTCACGGCGTTGAGCTCGTCCAGGTCCCGGGAGAGCGTCGCCTGCGTGACGCTCAGCCCGTCGTCCGCGAGCAGCTTCGCGAGCTGGCTCTGCGACCGCACGGGCTGCCGGTTGAGGATGTCCACGATCCTGCGGTGACGCGCGGTGCGGGTCTGCGGCACGGCAGGTCCGGCGACTCCGTTCGCCTCGTTCTGCCCGTGGTCCTGCGGCGCCTGACTCATCGTCGTCTCATTCTCCGGATCATGCGTCCCCGTCGGCCTCGCCGGCCCCGTCCAGGATGCCGGGCAGGGCCTGGAGAAGCGCTTCCACTTCGTCGACGCCGAGGTTCAGCGGCGGCATGAGCCGTACGACATCGGGGGCGGGCGCGTTCACCAGGAAGCCGGCGTCCTGAGCCACCTGCTGCACCTTGGCGGCGAGCGGCTCGGTGAGCACGATACCCAGGAGCAGACCGGAGCCCCGGACATGGCTGATCAACGGGTGACCGAGCGCCTCGATCCCGTCGCGCAGCGTCCCGCTCTGCCGCTTGACGTTCTCCAGCAGCCCCTCGTTCGCGATGGTGTCCAGCACGGCGAGACCGGCGGCGCACGCGACCGGGTTCCCGCCGAAGGTGGTCCCGTGGTGGCCGGGCTGGAGCAGGTCCGCCGCCCGCCCGAAGGCGACCGTCGCGCCCAGCGGCAGCCCGCCGCCGAGCTGCTTGGCGAGGGTGACGACGTCCGGCAGCACGCCCTCGTGGGCTTGGTACTCGAACCAGTGCCCGGTGCGGCCGACGCCGGTCTGCACCTCGTCGAGGACGAGCAGTGCCCCGGTCGCGGCCGTGATCGCCCGTGCCGCCTTGAGGTAGCCGGTCGGAGGCACGACGACACCCAGTTCGCCCTGGATCGGCTCGATGATCACCAGCGCCGTCTCCTGCGTCACCGCGGCGGCCAGCGCCTGTGCGTCGCCGTACGGCACGTGGGTGACGTCACCGGGCAGCGGCAGGAACGGCTCCCGCTTGCCGGACTGGCCGGTCATCGCGAGGGCGCCCATCGTACGGCCGTGGAATCCGCCCTCGGTGGCCACCACGTGCGTCCGCCCGGTCAGCCGGCCGATCTTGAACGCGGCCTCGTTCGCCTCCGCGCCGGAGTTGCAGAAGAAGACCCTGCCCTCCCGGCCGAAGAGTTGCAGGAGCCGCTCGGCGAGGGCGACGGTCGGCTCGGCCATGAAGAAGTTGGAGATGTGGCCGAGGGAGGCGATCTGGCTGCTGACGGCTTCGACGACGGCCGGGTGGGCGTGGCCGAGCGCGTTGGTCGCGATGCCCCCGACGAAGTCGAGGTACTGCCTGCCTTCGGCGTCCCAGACCTTGAGGCCCTCACCGCGGACCAGCGGCAGCCGCGGTGTGCCGTAGTTGTTCATGAGCGCGCCCTGCCACCGCGCGGTCAGCTCCTGGTTGCTCATGACGCCCCCTGTTCGTCCGGCACGACCATCGTGCCGATGCCCTCGTCGGTGAAGATCTCCAGCAGGATGGAGTGCTGTACGCGGCCGTCGATGACGCGCGCGGTCTGGACGCCGTTGCGCACCGCGTGCAGACAGCCCTCCATCTTGGGGACCATGCCGGAGCTCAACTCCGGCAGCAGCTTCTCCAGTTGGGAAGCGGTGAGGCGGCTGATCACCTCGTCGGAGTGGGGCCAGTCCTCGTAGAGGCCCTCGACGTCCGTGAGGACCATGAGGGTTTCGGCGCCCAGCGCAGCAGCGAGTGCCGCAGCCGCCGTATCAGCATTGACGTTGTAGACATGGTGGTCGTCCTGGGAACGGGCGATCGACGAGACGACCGGGATCCGGCCGTCGGCCAGCAGGGCCTCGATCGCGCCCGTGTCGATGTCGGTGATCTCGCCGACCCGTCCGATGTCGACGAGCTCGCCGTCGATCTCGGGCTGGTGCCGGGTGGCGGTGATGGTGTGCGCGTCCTCGCCGGTGAGGCCCACGGCGAGCGGCCCGTGCTCGTTGAGCAGCCCGACCAGCTCGCGCTGCACCTGTCCGGCCAGGACCATCCGTACGACGTCCATGGCGTCCTCGGTGGTGACGCGCAGGCCGGCCTTGAACTCGCTGACGATGCCGTGCTTGTCGAGGGCGGCGCTGATCTGCGGGCCGCCGCCGTGCACGACGACCGGCTTGAGGCCGGCGTGGTGCAGGAACACGACGTCCTGCGCGAACGCGGCCTTCAACTCCTCGTCGATCATGGCGTTGCCGCCGAACTTGATGACGACGGTCTTGCCGTTGTGCCGGACGAGCCAGGGCAGCGCCTCGATGAGGATCTGCGCCTTGGGAAGGGCGGTGTGCTTCCGCGTCGGATTGCTCATGAGCTGTAGGCGCTGTTCTCGTGGACGTAGTCGGCGGTGAGGTCGTTGGTCCAGATGGTGGCGGTCTCGGAGCCGGCGGCGAGGTCGGCGACGATGTGCACCTCGCGGTAGCGCATGTCGACCTTCTCGCGGTCCTCGCCGACGCCGCCGTTCTTGCACACCCAGACGCCGTTGATGGCGACGTTCAGCCGCTCCGGCTCGAATGCGGCGGACGTGGTGCCGATCGCGGAGAGCACCCGGCCCCAGTTGGGGTCCTCGCCGTGGATGGCGCACTTGAGGAGGTTGTTGCGGGCGATCGAGCGGCCCACCTCGACGGCGTCGTCCTCGGTCGCGGCGCCCACCACCTCGACCTTGATGTCCTTGCTGGCGCCCTCGGCGTCCCGGATGAGCTGCCGGCCGAGGTCGTCGCAGACCTGCCGTACGGCCTCGGCGAACTCCTCGTACGCCGGGGTGACTTCGGCGGAGCCGGAGGCGAGCAGCAGCACGGTGTCGTTGGTGGACATGCAGCCGTCGGAGTCGACGCGGTCGAAGGTGACCTTGGTGGCGGCGCGCAGGGCCCTGTCCAGGGTCTCGCTGTCGAGGTCGGCGTCGGTGGTGAGGACCACCAGCATGGTGGCGAGGCCGGGGGCGAGCATGCCCGCGCCCTTGGCCATGCCGCCGACGGTCCAGCCGTCCCCCGTGACGACGGACGTCTTGTGGACGGTGTCGGTGGTCTTGATGGCGATGGCCGCCTTCTCACCGCCGTGCTCCGAGAGTTGCCCGGCGGCCGTCTCGACGCCCGGGAGCAGCTTGTCCATGGGGAGGAGGACACCGATGAGCCCGGTGGAGCAGACGGCCACCTCGATGGCACCGCGGCCGAGCACCTCGGCGACCTTCTCGGCGGTGGCGTGGGTGTCCTGGAAGCCCTTCGGTCCCGTGCAGGCGTTGGCGCCACCCGAGTTGAGGACGACGGCGGACACCTGTCCGCTCTTCAGCACCTGCTCGGACCAGAGCACGGGCGCGGCCTTCACACGGTTGGAGGTGAAGACACCGGCGGCGGCGCGGCGGGGTCCGGTGTTGACCACGAGGGCCAGGTCCGGGTTGCCGTTCTCCTTGATCCCGGCGGCGATGCCCGCGGCCGTGAATCCCTTGGCTGCCGTGACGCTCACGGTGCGACTCCGATCGTGGAAAGCCCGGTGGTCTCGTCGAGACCGAGGGCGAGGTTCATGCTCTGGACGGCACCGCCCGCGGTGCCCTTGGCCAGGTTGTCGATGGCGCTGATCGCGATGATGCGGTTCGCGGCCGGGTCGTACGCGACCTGCACCTGAACGGCGTTCGAACCGTGGACGGACGCCGTGGCGGGCCACTGCCCCTCGGGGAGCAGGTGGACGAAGGGCTCGTCGGCGAACGCCTTCTGGTACGCGGCGCGCACGGACTCGGCGGTCACGCCGGGCCGCGCGGTGGCGCTGCAGGTGGCGAGGATGCCGCGGGGCATCGGGGCGAGGGTCGGGGTGAAGGAGACGCAGACCCGCTCCCCCGCGGCCGCGCTGAGGTTCTGGATCATCTCGGGTGTGTGCCGGTGGCCGCCGCCGACGCCGTACGGCGTCATGGAGCCCATGACCTCGCTGCCCAGCAGATGGGGCTTGGGCGCCTTGCCCGCGCCGGAGGTGCCGGAGGCGGCGACGATCACGGCCTCGGGCTCCGCCAGGCCGGCGGCGTAGGCCGGGAACAGGGCGAGCGAGACGGCGGTCGGGTAGCAACCGGGCACCGCGATGCGCTTGGACCCCTCCAGCGCAGCGCGGCCACCCGGCAGTTCGGGCAGGCCGTAGGGCCAGGTGCCGGCGTGCGGGGAGCCGTAGAACGCCTCCCAGTCGGCCGCGTCCTTCAGCCGGAAGTCGGCACCCATGTCGACGACCAGGACATCCGGGCCGAGCTGCTCGGCGACGGCGGCGGACTGCCCGTGCGGCAGCGCCAGAAAGACGACATCATGTCCGGCGAGGACGTCCGCGGTGGTCTCCTGGAGGACCCGGTCGGCGAGCGGCAGCAGGTGCGGCTGGAGCGCACCGAGGCGCTGCCCCGCGTTGGAGTTGCCGGTCAGGGCACCGATCTCGACCTCGGGGTGCGCCAGGAGCAGACGCAGGACTTCCCCGCCCGCGTATCCACTCGCTCCGGCCACTGCCGCACGTACCGCCATGGAATCCTCCTCCTAGACGGCATGACTATACGTTTCCCTGCACGTTTATGCAATCCTCGCCGTGTCGGCCCGCCGGGGGGCGCCACCGGGCCGCCGTCCTGCCCCCGGACGCCGAAAAAGGCACTGCCGGCGGTCCCGGGTGGGCCGCCGGCAGGTGGGACGTCGGGTCGGGGCGTCGTGTGCCGCCCCGACGCCGTCACCTCTGCTTGATCCGCAGGAACGTGACGGAGCTCGCCGGGAAGGTGTAGGTGAACTTCCCGGCCACGCCCCTGAAGGTGGACGTCACCGGTGTCACCGGCGTGTCCGTCTCGGTGTTCACGGCGTCCTGGTCGGCCGCCAGCGTGGTCACGCGGGCCGTGGAGGAGACCTTGGCGCCGCCGAGGTCGATCGCCGTACGCGCCTCGGCCGACCGGGCGTTGACGACCTTGACGATCAGGTCACCGCTCCGCACGTCCTCGGTGACGACCTGGCGGAACGGCTCGGCCGGCTTGTCGTCCCGGAAGCTGCCCCATTCCTCGCCGTCGAGGAACAGGGTGACCTGGCGGCCGCGCACCTTGATGTCGATGTCGTAGGCGCGGCCCGTCTCGATCGACCCGGGCTTCGTCATCAGGGTGCTCTTGGCGCCGTCCACGGCCTGCTCGATCGCGGACTGGGTGTTGTTCCAGCCGCCGAGGTTCCACCAGTAGTAGGTGCCGGTGTCCTTGACCCCGAAGGCGACGAGGAAGCCCTCCTTGCCGGACTTCTTGGTGGCCCTCACATGCAGGTCGTAGTCCTTCCAGGCCGGGTCGCCCGCCGTGACCATGGTGTTCTCGGCGGCGGTGTCGGTCTGGACGTAGCTCCCGTCCTGGACGCTCCAGCTGCCCGCGCCGGAGTGCTTCCACTTCGAGGCGTCACCGGAGAAGTCGTCGCTCAGCAGGGTCGAGCCGTCCGCGGAGGTGACCTCGACGTCGTCGTACGCGGCGCTGGTCGCCCAGGTGGACAGGCCGACGGCGCCGGAGATCGGGCCGCTGACGTCGGGCGTCGTGGTGGCCCGTGAGGGGACCACGCGGTCGCCGACGTTGGTCATGAACAGCTTCTGGACCTCGTAGTTCGCCGAGTTCCAGGAGGCCCGGTTGTTGAACCAGATCATGTCCGGGCGCCACTGCACATAGTCCTCGTTGGCGAGGAGCGGGGCGTACGAGGCGAGCTTGACGATGTCCGCGTTGCGCTCCAGGCCGGTCATGAATGCGGCCTCGGCGAGGCCGTTCTTCCAGGCGTTGCCCTGGGAGGCGTATTCGCCCAGGAAGACCTTGGGGCCGTTCCTGTCGTAGGAGTCGTAGCGGTCGTTGTTCTGCAGGAACCAGTTCGGGCTGTTGTAGTAGTGCTCGTCGACCATGTCGACCTTGCCCTCGCGGTTGAGCTGCCAGGCGGTGTCGAAGGTCGCGCCGGCGTCGTCCGGGCCCGAGTTGGAGATGACGGTGATGTCCGGGTACTTGGCCTCGATCGCGGCCCGGAACTGCTGGAAGCGGGCGAAGAACTCCTTCGGGAGGTTCTCCTCGTTGCCGACCCCGATGTGGGTCAGGTGGAACGGCTCGGGGTGGCCCATCTTCGCGCGGACCTTGCCCCATGTGGAGGTCGCCGGGCCGTTGGCGAACTCGATGAGGTCCAGGGTGTCCTGGATGTGCCGCTTGAGCAGGGCGTCGTCGTCGGTGGCCTTGTTCTGGCCGCAGCCGGTCACCAGGGCCGGGACGACGGGCAGCGGCATGGCGCCGATGTCCTCGGAGAAGCGGAAGTACTCGTAGTAGCCGAGGCCGTAGCTCTGGTTGTAGCCCCAGAAGTTGGCGTTGGTGGCGCGCTCCTCGACGGGGCCGATGGTGTCCTTCCACTGGTAACTGCGCTTGCGCTGCCAGCCGCTCGCCTCGCTGTAGCCCTCCATGGAGCCGGTGTTGACCAGGCAGCCGCCGGGGAAGCGCACGAAGCCCGGCTTCAGGGCGGCGATCTTCTCGGCGAGGTCCTTGCGCAGTCCGTTCGGCTGGTTCTTGTACGTCTCGCGCGGGAACAGCGACACCATGTCGAGCGCGGCGGCGTTCGTCGCGGCGACGGTGAGACGGCCGCGGTTGCTGGTGCGGGTGGCGGTGAAGGTCGCCTTGTACTTCGCCCAGCCGGCCTTGTCGACAGCGATGTGACGGGCGGTGGCCAGGGTGCCCGCGGAGTCCTTGAGGGAGACGGCGAGCGCGGTGCCGCTGTCGGCGCGGGCCCATACGGAGAAGTCGTACCGCTTGCCCTGCTCGACCCGGATGCCGGTGTTGTAGCCGGCGTTCGTGACGGACGAACCGGCGCCGAGGGAGAGGTAGTTGCGGTTGCGCTCGTTGAGCCGGCCGGCGTCGTCGACGACCTTGGCCGTGCCGCCGACCGCCCAGGAGGTCAGGGGCGTGTAGGAGCCGTTGTCGGCGGTGGAGTACTCGAAGGAGCGGTTCTGCACCAGCTCGGCGTACAGGCCGCCGTCGGCGGCCCGGTTGATGTCCTCGAAGAAGACGCCGTACATCGTGTCGTCGATCGCCGCGCCCTCGGCGGACGGGTCGACGGTGATCGCGTAGTCGGTGACGTCCTCGGCGTGCGCGGGAGCCGGAACGAGGGTGGCCGCCGTCAGGAGGGCGGTGGCCGTGAGACCGAGCCTCCATCGGCTGCGGACGGTGCGTGGCATGGATACTCCGCGCCTCTCTGGTAGAGGGTGTTCGAAATATCAGACAATGGTCAGCATTGCGAACGGCAAGATAGGGAGGGGGCGCAGGCGCGTCAATGGGTCGCGCAGGAGCGGATGCGACGAAAGAGAGGACGCCGTGGGCGAGTTCCGGTCAGTGCCCGACGCACTGGACTACCTCGCCGGAAGCTGGCGGGTGGAACGGTCCGTGCGGGATCTGGCGAGCGGGGAGGAAGGGACGTTCTGCGGTACGACGGTTTTCAGCCCGCTGGACGGCGGCGGCCTCCTGCACCACGAGTCCGGCACTTTCGTCTGGCGGGGAGAGCCCAGGCCGGCCGAGCGGACGCTGCGCTTGCTGCCGGGTGAGGCGGACGGCACGGCGGACGTACGGTTCGCGGACGGGCGGCCCTTCCACGACCTGGACCTGAGTTCCGGGCGGCACATCGCCGACCACCCCTGCTCGGCCGACCTCTACCGGGGCGAGTTCACCGTCCGGGACGAGGACCACTGGCGAACGGTGTGGCGGGTGCGCGGCCCGGCCAAGGACCTGGTGCTGACCACCGACTACGCGCGCGAGAGCCGAGCGGGCGCTCCGTCGAGGCGGAGGTTCCAGCGACCCGCCCGGCCGGTCACGGCGATCGTGGACAGGGGACGTACCTCGATGTTCCAGTAGGTGGAGGGCGGCGCCTTCAGCGCGTACACCAGGGCGGCGCGGATCACCGACGGTTCGGCCACGGCGACGATACGGCCGCCGTCCTCCACGGGCCGGGTGTCGAGCCAGCCGCCGACCCGGCCGATGAACGCCAGCAGCGACTCTCCGCCGTGCGGCGTCGCGCGCGGGTCCGCCAGCCAGGCGTCCACCGCCGCGGGCTCCCGGGCCATCGCCTCACCGAGCGTCAGTCCGCGCCAGCGGCCCATGTCGCAGTCCCGCAGGGCGAGTTGGACCAAGGGTGCGTAACCGAGGGCGTCACCGGTGGCACGGCTGCGCGGGGTCGGCGAGCAGTAGCGCAGTTCGGCCGCCGCCAGCGGCAGCAGGTCACGCGCGACACTCTGCACCTCGTCCCAGCCGGCCTGGTCCAGCGGCCGGTCGTCCCCAAAGCGCTCCGCGAGCGGAGAGGCACTGCGCGCCGCGGCGACGAAGGTGACCTGAAGTGGCATGCGTGGATGGTGTGCCCGGAAAGTGCGCAGGTCAAGAGGTGTTGTGCAGGAGTCACCGAGGGTGGACGACACCTTACTGCCGGGTCAGGACCAGGCGGACATGTCACTGGAAAACGGCTGTTGGACATTCAAGTACAGCCGCCGCGAGGCGAGCTCCTAGAAGGAGAGCGCCATGTACTGGTCCGGCGTCTCCAGCGGCGCGAAACCGAGCTTCTCGTAGACCCCGTGCGCGTCGTGCGTGGCGAGCAGCACCCGCTTCACGCCATATGTCCGCACTTGCTCGCGCACGGCTTCGACCAGGGCCGTCCCGATGCCCTTGCCGCGCACCGAGGGGTCGACGTACACATCGCAGAGCCAGGCGAAGGTCGCCCGGTCGGTGACGACCCGGGCATACGCGACCTGCTCCCCCGAAACCGTCTCGTAGACCCCGAAGTTCAGTGATCCGTCGATCGCCCGGTCCTGTTTCTCCCGCGCCCGCCCGATCGCCCAGTACGCGTCGGTGGACAGCCAGCGGTGCACCCGCTCGCGGTCGAGGCGGTGCGGGTCGGTGGAGATCTCGTGGTCTTCGGCGAGCGGTGGGGTATCCGTCATACGGCGAGACTCGCAAACCGCGGGCGGCGGAGTCGAGCGATTTCAGCGCCCCCGCGGGGCCTGCGTTCGGACCGCGCCGGAGTCGGGGTCCCCGGCACGCCTCGGGAGCACCTCGTCGCACGCCGCACGCAGCCGCCGCACCCCCTCCACGATCTCACCGGCCCCGGCCACCGCCGCGAAGCTCAGTCGCAGGTGCCCCGCCGGCGGCTCCGCGCTGAAGTAGGGCCGCCCGGGAGTGATCGCGACGCCCGCGCGCAGCGCCGCCGACGTCAGGGCCGCCTCGTCGGTGCCGTCGGGCAGGCGCAGCCACAGGTGGTAGCCGCCGGACGGGATGTGCGCAAGCGCGAGTTCGGGCAGGTCGAGGCGGAGCGCGGCCGTCATCGTGTCCCGTCGGGTCCTCAGCTCCGCCGAGACGGCCCGCAGATGGCGCGGCCAGGCCGGTGAACCGACCAGTTCCAGCGCCGCCTCCTGCAGCGGTCGCGGGACGAAGAAGGCGTCGACGACCTGGATGGCACGCAGCCGTTCCAGCACCGGACCGCGGGCGGCGAGCGCGCTCAGCCGGAAGCTCGGCGAGGTCGCCTTGGTCAGCGAGCAGACGTGGACGACGACACCGTCCGGGTCGTCGGCGGCCAGCGGGCGCGGCAGGGGACCGGCGTCCTCGTGCACCAGGCGCCGTACGAAGTCGTCCTCGACCACGAAGGCACCGGCCTCGCGGGCGATGCGCAGCACCTCCGCGCGCCGGTCGGGGGCGAGCACCGCGCCGGTCGGGTTCTGGAAGAGCGGCTGGCAGACGAAGACGCGGGCGCCGGTCGCCCGGAAGGCGTCGGCGAGCAGGGCCGGCCGCACACCGTCCGCGTCGACCGGCACCGGGACCGGACGCTGTCCCGCCGCGCGGGCGATGGCCAGCATCCCCGGGTACGTCGGCGACTCGACCAGCACCGGGGCGCCGGGCGGGGCGAGCGCCCGCAGCGCGGTCGTCAGGGCCGACTGGCCGCCCGCGGCGACCAGCACCTCGGCGGCCGTGACGGATCCCCCGGCGCCGCCGATGCTGCGCGCGAACCACTCCCGCAGCTCCGGCAGCCCCTCCATGGGCGGCCTCCCCCACGCCCCGGGGCGGCGACCGGCCCGGGACAGCGCGGCTGCCATCGCGCGCTCCGGCTGCAGCGACTGGTGCAGATAGCCGCCGTTGAACTCGATCACTCCCGGGGACGGGGCGGACAGCGAGACCAGCACTCCGGAGGCGTCCACCGAGCGCGGTACGAGTTCGGCGGCCGCGTCCGCGCTGAGGGTCACCTCCTGCCACGAGGTGTCCCCGGCGGCGGCGACCGGCGTTCGCGCCTCGGCTCGGAACGCCCCGGCGCCGGGCCGGGTGACCACGAGCCCTTCGGCCGCCAGCTGCGCCAGAGCCCGAGAGACCGTCACGGGGCTCACCCGGAACCGCTCCACCAGGGCACGACTGGACGGGAGCTTTCCACCGGGTGAGTAGCGGTCAAGCTCCCGCCGCAGGTGATTCGCCAGTTCGCCCACGCTGCTACGCTCTTGCATGAGAGCCGAGAATAGCGCTACCAGGCCGACCTCGATAGCAGTCACCGCCCCGACCGACGCCCCGGGCGGCACGGCCGCGGCCACCGCCGCCCGCCCGGCCCTGCGGGGCACGATCCAGGCCGCTCTCGGTGTCGCGGCCTTCTCCCTCACCTTCCCCGCCACCGCCTGGGGCCTGGAGGGCTTCGGCCCGTGGTCCCTCGTCGCCGTGCGCAGTGTGCTGGCCGCGCTTATCGCGGGCGGCTGTCTGCTCGCCCTCCGTGTGCCGCTCCCCGCCCGCCGGCACTGGGCCGGCCTCGCGGTGGTCGCCGCCGGAGTGGTGCTCGGCTTCCCCCTTCTCACCACGCTCGCGCTCCGGACGTCCACGACCGCCCACGCCGCCGTGGTCGTCGGTCTGCTCCCGCTGACCACAGCGCTGTTCTCCGCCCTGCGCGTCGGCACCCGCCCCTCGCGCACCTTCTGGCTGGCGGCGCTCGCCGGCGCGGCCGCGGTGGTCGCCTTCACCGTTCAGCAGAGCGGCGGCGCCCTGACCACGGCCGACCTGTATCTCTTCGGCGCGCTGCTGGTGTGCGCGGCCGGTTACACCGAGGGGGGCCGGCTGGCCCGGGTGATGCCGGGCTGGCATGTGATCGGCTGGGCGCTGGTGCTGTGCCTGCCGCTCACCCTGCCGGCCGCCGCGGTCGCGTTGTCGTCCGAGCCCATGCAGCTGACCTGGCACGGCGTCACCGGACTGCTGTGGGTGGCGGCGGGCTCGCAGTTCCTCGGCCTGGTCGTCTGGTACCGGGGCATGGCGGCCATCGGCATCCCGAAGGCCAGCCAGTTGCAGTTGGCCCAGCCCCTGCTCACACTGGTGTGGTCGGTGCTGCTGCTGGGCGAGCACCTGACAGTGGCCGCCCCGCTGACGGCCGCGGCGGTGCTCGTGTGCATCGCCGTGACCCAGCGGGCGCGTGGCTGAGCGGGCCGTACGACCCACTTCCCACCACCGCTCCACGCCGTAGACTCAAGGCCACGGACCGCTGCTCCCGTACCTGGTGAGGAGGACCGACAGATGCGTGCAACCGTGGGCGACCAGCTTGTCCAGCACGGCAGGGTGGTCGGGCAACACGACAAGGTCGGCGAGATCGTCGAAGTCCTGGGCCAGGAGGGCAATCCCCCGTACCGCGTCCGCTTCGAGGACGGGCACGAGGGGCTGTGCTCCCCCGGCCCCGACACCGAGATCCGTCACCGGGACACGACGACGCGGTAGCGCGTCACGTGGCTCGGCCTCGGGGAGCCGTCAGCGCGGGAGGGCCGCCGGCTTCTGGTAATGGTCGGCGACGACCTGCGCCATGGCTCCGATCCGGTCGGCGGCCACTTCCTTCGCGGCGAAGAAGACATGTCCGCGCGCCTGCGCGTGGTTCTTGGCCAGGGTGAGGTGCCGCGACAACTCGCCGGCGTCCTGCCACGCGGCGGGCTGCGCCGGGTCACCGGCCTTGTAGAGCGCCTCGCCGATGTACAGCTGGGTCCTGCTGCCTCGGGCGACCTCCGCCCACCAGGGCAGCAGCTTGGCGTAGTCCGCCGCGGCGAAGCCGATGTTCCAGTACAGCTGCGGGCAGATGTAGTCGATCCAGCCCTCCCTGACCCAGGTGCGGGTGTCCGCGTACAGGTCGTCGTACGTCTGCACACCGGCCCGTGAGTCCGAGCCGAGCGGGTCGGTGGCGGCGTTGCGCCACACGCCGAACGGGCTGATGCCGAACTGGGTCGTGGGCCTGAGCTTCCTGATGCCGGCCGCCATCTCCTGGATCAGCCGGTCGATGTTGTCCCGCCGCCAGTCGGCCCGGGTCGAGAAGCCGCCGCCGTAGCGGTCGTAGGCGTCCGTGTCGTCGAAGGTCTGGCCCGCCACCGGGTAGGGGTAGAAGTAGTCGTCGAAGTGGACCGCGTCGACCGGGTACCTCTCGACCGCGTCGAGCATCGCCCGCTGCACGAAGGCACGGACCTCGGGCAGCCCCGGGTTGTAGTAGAGCTTGCCGCCGTACGCCACCACCCAGTCCGGATGCCGGCGGGCGGGGTGGGACTCGGCCAGCCTGGTGCGGTCGGTGTGGTTGGCGACGCGGTACGGGTTGAACCAGGCGTGCAGTTGCAGGCCGCGGGCGTGGGCCTCCTCGACGGCCGTGCCGAGCGGGTCCCAGCCCGGGTCGCCGCCCTGGGTGCCGGTGAGGACCTGCGACCACGGCTCGTGCGGCGAGGGCCACAGGGCGTCGGCCGTGGGCCGGACCTGGAGGATCACCGTGTTCAGACGGGCGGCCGCCGCGTTGTCCAGGTGGTCCATCAGCTCGGCGCGCTGTCGGTCCGCGCTCAGCCCCGGCTTGGAGGGCCAGTCCCGGTTCGCCACGGTCGCCACCCACACGCCGCGCATCTCCCGGGCCGCCCGGCGCCGGTCCGGCCGTCCGCCCGCCGTGGCCGCGCCCGCGGCCAGCGCGCCACCTCCCGCCACGAGCGCCGAAAGAGCGGTCACCGCGAACGCCCGTCGTGACAGCCGTGACTTCCGGTGCAGCATCTCTTCTTACCTCCGTGTGCCGTGGTCAAGGGCCCACCCCGGGCCGATCCGTCCGCGCGGACCACACCCCGCGCCAGCTTTTCATGAGGCACCCGAACGATCGATCATGCTGCGCCGAAGGTAACGTGCAGGTTTGGAGCAGGCGTCGAACAACGGCGGACCTGCCGCAGTCGTGGATCAGCGAAGGGGACGATGTGACCGGCATCTCCGGAGATATTGCACGCGTCGGTGTGGTGGGCTGCGGCCAGATGGGAGCGGGCATCGCCGAGGTGTGCGCCCGCTCCGGCCTGGACGTGAAGGTCGCCGAGACCACCGGCGAGGCCCTGGAGATCGGCCGTACCCGGCTGTTCAACTCCCTGGCCAAGGCCGCCGAGCGCGGCAAGATCAGCGAGGAGGAGCGGGACGCCACGCTGGCGCGGCTGTCCTTCACCACGGACCTCGGCGAGTTCGCCGACCGCGACCTCGTGATCGAGGCGGTCGTCGAGAACGAGCAGGTGAAGACCGAGATCTTCCAGGTGCTCGACCAGGTCGTGACCCGCCCGGACGCGATCCTCGCCTCCAACACCTCCTCGATCCCGCTGGTGAAGCTGGCGGTCGCCACCTCGCGTCCCGACCAGGTCATCGGCGTCCACTTCTTCAACCCGGCCCCGGTGCAGAAGCTGGTCGAGCTGATCCCCGCGCTCACCACCTCCGAGGGCACGATCGCCCGCGCCCAGGCCTTCGCCGAGAAGCTGCTGGGCAAGCACGCCATCCGGGCCCAGGACCGCTCCGGCTTCGTGGTCAACGCGCTGCTGATCCCGTACCTCCTGTCCGCGATCCGGATGTTCGAGACGGGCATCGCCAGCCGCGAGGACATCGACAACGGCATGGAGATGGGCTGTGCCCACCCGATGGGCCCGCTGAAGCTGTCCGACCTGATCGGCCTCGACACGGTCGCCTCCGTGGCGCAGAGCATGTACGACGAGTTCAAGGAGCCGCTGTACGCCGCTCCCCCACTGCTGCAGCGCATGGTGGACGCGGGCCGGCTCGGCCGCAAGACCGGTTCCGGCTTCTACACCTACGGCTGATTACAGACCGTCAGATTCCGGCCAAGCACACGTGCCCGGCACCGATGAGGTGCCGGGCACGTGTCTTTCACACACCGTGTGCGCTCCGGGCTCGCATATGCCCCTCGCACACTCTCCCCACGTGCCCACCAGGCGAGTTCACTTTCCCTGCGCATGCAAGGGATGACAGACGACTACGGAAAGGAGCGGACTCGTGACCGCCGATCCCGAGCATCCGGTCGTGTCAGGAGAACTCGCAGAGTTACGGCGTCGCCTCGACGTCGCCTACGCCCGCGTGGAGGGCGGGCTGGCTCTGCTCACCCACCGCACCGAGGAGACCGCGAAGGAACTCGACGAGTTGAACACCCGGATCAACACGCTGGAACACGCGCGCTGGCCGCTGCCCGCGGTCGCCGCCCTCACCGCCGTGGGTGCTCTCGTCGTGGCGATCTGGCAGGCGGTCGGACACTGAGCACGGGCGGGGTGACGTCCGTCAGGGCAGGACGTCCTGACCCAGCCTGAGGTGGTGCAGCAGCAGTAACGCGGCCGCCATGTTGGCGGCCGGGACCTCCCCACGGGCGACCATGTCGGGCACGAGCTTGAGCGGGACCCACTCCCGGCGGTCCGACTCGAAGTCGTCCACGGGATGTCCGACGTACTCGCCCTCGTCGGCCCAGTAGATGTGGTGCCGGGCGTCGGTGAGCCCGTTGGAGGGCTCCACGCTCATGAGGTGGCGCAGGGGTCCCGGCCGCCAGCCGGTCTCCTCCTCCAGTTCCCTGGCGGCCGCGCGGACGACGTCCTCGCCGTCCTCGACGACGCCCGCCGGCAGCTCCCACCCCCAGCTGTCGGTGATGAAACGGTGCCGCCACAGGAGGAGGACCTCGTTGGCCTCGTTGACCACCGTGGCCACGGCCACCGGCCGCAGCCGTATGAGGAAGTGGTCCAGGTGCCGTCCGTCCGGCAGCTCCACGTCTGCCAGGTTGACGGTGAACCAGCGGTTTTCATACACAGTTTGTTCGTTCTGTTTCGTCCACTGCACGGTTCTGCCACCTTCCGTCGAGTAAGTGGCAATATCGCAGCAGGGACTATGAAGGTGTCTGGGTACGAGTACCAGCCTGCCTCCGCCTAGAGCGGTACGCGCAGCGCCCCGTCGATGAGTTCGGCGGCCTCGGCCGTGCCGGCGCAGCCGCTGCGCACCAGGTGCTGGCGTACCGCGCGGAGTCTGTCGCGCAGACGCTGGGACTCCATGCCGCGCGCCTGCTCGGCCATCTGCACCGCGGTGGCCACCGCCTTGTCGGCATGCCCCTGGCGCAGTTCGATCGTGCTGAGCATGGCCAGCCGGTGCACCCGGCCGCGGTCGTGGGCGGGGTTGCCGACGGCGGCCGCGGCGTGCTCCGCCGCGGCCGTCAGTTCCCCGAGGCTGAGCAGCGCCTCCGCCACCTGCACGTTGACGAGCCCGGGCTGGACATAACCCGTCTCGTCGGGTTCGTACCCCCGGCGGATGCGTTCGGCGGCCTGCTCGGCACGCCGGATGCAGGACAGGGCGCTCGTGCCGTCGCCGAGGTGGGCGTACGCCTTCGCCTGCATCGCGTACAGGTCGGAGGCGAGGGCCGGGGTGATGTGCTTGCCGGCGGTCCGCAGGGCGGCTTCCGCGAAGGCGACGGCCTGCCGGAACTCCCGCATGAACAGCGACTGGTTGACCAGCAGAGCGATCACGTACGCCCCGAGCCCCCGGTCGCCGCTCGCCTTCGCCAGCCGCAGCGCCTGGTGGAAGTAGCGCTGGGCGAGCCCGTGGGCGTCGGAGTCGTACGCGCAGATCCCGGCGACGGCCACCAGTCCGCCCGTGGCGCGGTGCAGTTGCCGGCCCGTGGCGTCGGTGTAACTGCCGCGCAGCAGCGGCGCGGCCTCGGCGTTGAGGAAGCCGACGATCCGGGTACGGGTCGCTATGCCGCCGGCCTTGCGGTACATCTGCTCGTAGTGCGTGCGCGCGGCCCGCAGCATCTCGATGTCGGCCGGGGTGACCCGGTGCCGGCCGCCTCGTGAGACGTCGACGTCCTCGGGCGGGTTCTCCCACTCCCACACGGGCATGACCGCGGGCGTGCCGGTGACCGCGGGCGCGCCGAGGATGTGCGGCCGCTGCTGCTCGTCGGAGCGCCACAGGGCGGTGGCCCGCTCCACGAAACCGGACAGCGAGGTGGTGTGCACGGCGGACGGATCGCCGGGGACGCCGAGGCCGATGTCGTCGAGCGTGACAGTGCGCTGCAGCCGGGCGGCGAGCACCTCGCAGATCAGGTCGGGCACCTGGCCACGTGGCCGCTGCCCCTTCAACCACCGGGCGACCGCGGTGTGTTCGTACCTCAGCGCGAGACCGCGCGCTCGCCCCGCCTGGTTCACGTGTGCGGCCAGCCCCGCGTGCGAGATCCCGGCCTCGTCCAGGATCGCGTCGAGCAAGGTGTTGGGCTGCATGGATGCCCCCCGGGTGGCTCGGTGCCGTCAGAGTAGTGCCAACCGCTTCACACGGGGTGTGAACGGAGTGCTCGAATCCGTAGCGTGCGCGCGCTGTCGCGCACAGTGGTGAGCCGGTTGACTGAAATGCCTCGCAAGAGGCCGGCCGGGCCGCCGGCTCCCCCTCGTACACAGCGGCGGCCCGCATCCGCGCCGTCCGCCCAGCCGCCTGCCCGACACTCCGTGGCTGGGCGGATGGCGACTGAACGCCGTCGCGTCATGGGTGGTTGGACGGCTGCGGGTCGCGTGCGGCGGCGCAGCCGCCTCGGTCACGGCCCCGCGCCCCTGGGGAGCCGCGGTCGGCCGTTGTTCGATCGTTCCGCAGGACAAGGAGCGCTATGTCGTCCGCCCGCCTTCCTCGCGTGTGGCGGATGAGCGCCGTGAAGAGGGTGCGCAGGACCGTCTGGGGAGTGGTCGGGTCGTGTCGTACGACTCCTGTGAGCGCCGCCTGCAGGGAGAAGAACCTGCCCCGTGCGTCCCTCGCGTCCTCGACACCGTCCGTGTACAGGACCAGGGAGTCACCCGGCTGCAGCGGCCCGCACCGCACGGGGGCCAGATCCGTCGGGAGCGGGAACGGCCCCAGCGGCGGGAGAGGATCGGCGCGGGCCAGCGGCTCGACACCGTCGCCGCTCAGCAGATACGGCCAGGGGTGACCGCAGTTGAGGGCGGTGACCTCACCGTCCCTGCCGATCTCCAGCAGCAGGACGGTGACGAACTCCTCGGCGACCGGGGTGTCCGGTGTCAGGCCGGACGACGGGTGCTCGTCGCGTGCCCGCTCGCGCAGGTGGCGGGCCAGGGCACGGTCCAGTCTGCGCAGTACGCGGCCCAGGTCGGGTTCGTCGTGGACGGCCTCGCGGAAACTGCCGAGCAGGGCGGCCACCGTGCCCAGGGCGGCGATGCCATGGCCGCGTACGTCGCCCATCACCGCCCGTACGCCGTGCTCGGTGGCGATGACCTCGTACAGGTCGCCGCCGACCGAGGCACCGCGATCCGCGGAGAGCTGGGCGGCGGCGACGTTCAGCCCGTCGATGCGCGCGGGCAGCGGCCGCAGCAACGCGCGCTGGGCGGCACCGGCGACCTTGCGAGCCTGCCGGAGCTCGCGCAGCAGGGCCTGCCGGACGTGGAGGATGAGCCCCGTCCCCACCGCGAAGAAGACGGCGCTGGTGACGACCCGCGCGCCGAGGCCGTCCTGCTGGGCCAGTGGACAGACCAGCTTGTACGAGATCGCCATCGCACCCCAGGCGGTGGGCAACCCCATCGCCAGCACCCTGTGGGGAACCCGAGCCTTGATGCGGAACATGCCGATGGCCCCCCAATAGGCCCTGACAACGCAGACGGACCGGCCTCGAAAGGCCGGTCCGATTCTGTCGGCAGATCGTCCGGAAAAACCGGATCACCCGGAGAAGTCACCCTATTGAGTGAGGTGACCTCAACGCCCGAGGAAATGCGGGGACTTGCGCCCGTCAGGAGCGCGCTACCCCCTGAGCACCGCGCCCGTACGCTCGCCCGCCAGAGCGACCGCGGCGTCCCGAGCCGCCGAAGCCTCGTCCACGGTCAGCGTCCGGTCACCCGCGCGGAAGCGCAACGCGTACGCCAGCGACTTCTTCCCGTCGCCGAGCTGCTCGTCATTGACGTACACGTCGAACAGCCGGATGCCCTCAAGGAGTTCACCCGCCCCCTCACGCAGCGCGGCCTCGACCTCGGCGGCCGGCACCGGCTTGTCCACGACCAGGGCGACATCCTGCGTGGCCACGGGGAACGTGGAGATGCTCGGCGCCTGCGGGGTGCCGTCCCCGACCTGCTCCAGGGCGTCCAGGTCCAGCTCCATCGCGCAGGTGCGCGCGGGCAGACCCAGCGTCTTGAGCACCCGCGGGTGCAGCTCGCCGGCGTGGCCGACGACGCGCTCGGCGCCGTCCACGGTGATCGCCAGCTCGGCGCACCGTCCCGGGTGCCACGGCCCGTACTGACCGGCCTTCACGATCAGCTCGGCCCCGGCCTCACGGGCCACGAGCCGTGCCGTCTCGACCGCGTCGGCCCAGTCGGCCGGACGGCCCTTGCCCCACCAGCCGGCCTGCTCGCGCGCACCGGCGAGCACGACGGCCACGTGCCGGGGCTGCTCGGGCAGCACGGCGTTCAGCCCGGCGAGTTCCTCGTCGGTCGGACGCCGGTCGACGGGCAAGTGCCCGGCGGCACCGCGCTCCTGCCTCGGCTGGAAGACCAGGCCGGTCTCGAACAGCGCCAGGTCGTGCGAGCCCCGCCCGTCGTTGCGCCGCAGCGCGCCGAGCAGACCCGGCAGCAGCGACGTGCGCAGCGCGGGCTCCTCGTCGTTGAGCGGATTGACCAGCTTGACGACGCGGCGGGCCGGGTCGTCGGCCGCCAGACCGAGCTGGTCGAAGACCTGCTCGCTGACGAAGGGGTAGTTCGGCGCCTCGACGTAGCCGGCCCCGGCCAGCGCGCGGCCGACCCGGCGGTGCAGCCGCTGGCGGTGGGTCAGGCCACGGCCGGACGGCGGCTTGGGCAGCGTGGAGGGCAGGTTCTCGTAGCCCTCCAGGCGGATGACCTCTTCGGCCAGGTCGTTCGGCTCCAGCAGGTCGGGCCGCCAGGACGGCACGGTGACGATCAGCTCGTCCTGCCCGTACACGTCGCAGCCGATCTCCTGCAGCCGCCGTACGACCGTCTCGCGGCCGTACCTGACGCCCGCGACCTGGTCCGGATGGTCGGCCGGGGTGGTGATGGTGTGCGGCGCGGACGGCGCGATGACCTCGGTGACGCCCGCGTCGGCCGTACCGCCCGCGAGCAGCACCAGCAGGTCGACCGTGCGCTGGGCGGCCGCGGCGGCGGCCGCCGGGTCGACGCCGCGCTCGAAGCGGCGGGACGCCTCGGAGGACAGCTTGTGGCGGCGGGCCGTACGCGCGATGGCGACCTGGTCGAAGTGGGCGGCCTCGATGACGACCTCGGTCGTCGCGTTCTCCAGGTCCTCGTGGTCGGCGATCTCCGTGTTGGCGCCGCCCATGACGCCCGCGAGGCCGATCGGTCCGCGCTCGTCGGTGATCACCAGGTCCTCGGCGTGCAGCGTGCGCTCGACGCCGTCGAGGGTGACGAGCTTCTCGCCCTCCTCGGCCCGGCGCACCCCGATGGTGCCCTGGACCAGATTCCGGTCGTAGGCGTGCAGCGGCTGCCCGAGCTCCATCATCACGTAGTTGGTGATGTCCACGGCCAGCGAGATCGGGCGCATGCCGACCTTCTGCAGGCGGCGCTGCAGCCAGATCGGGGAGCGCGCCTCGGGGCTCAGGCCGGTCACCGTGCGGGCGGTGAAGCGGTCGCAGCCCACCGGGTCGGAGACCTGCACCGGGTAGCCGAAGGCGTTCGGGCCGGGCACGTCGAGCAGCGCCGGGTCGCGCAGCGGGATGCCGTAGGCGATGGCGGTCTCGCGGGCGACGCCGCGGATGGACAGGCAGTCGCCGCGGTTGGCGGTGACGGCGATGTCCAGGACCTCGTCGACCAGTTCGAGCAGCTCGATGGCGTCCCTGCCGACCTCGGTCTCCGGCGGCAGCACGATGATGCCGTGGGTGCCGTCGTCGCCCATGCCCAGCTCGCTGGTGGAGCAGATCATGCCGTGCGAGACACGGCCGTAGGTCTTGCGCGCGGCGATCTCGAAGCCGCCGGGCAGCACGGCCCCGGGGAGCACGACCACGACCTTGTCGCCGACCTGGAAGTTGCGGGCGCCGCAGATGAGTTCCTGGGGCTCGCCGGTGCCGTTGGCCTGGCCGACGTCGACGGTGCAGAAGCGGATCGGCTTCTTGAACTCCGTCAGCTCCTCGATGGTCAGCACCTGGCCGACGACCAGCGGGCCCTTGAGGTCGGCGCCGAGCTGCTCGACGGTCTCCACCTCCAGGCCGGCCGAAATGAGCTTGGCCTGGACGTCGCGGCCGGTCTCCGTCGCCGGCAGGTCGACGTACTCCCGCAGCCAAGAAAGCGGGACCCGCATCAGATCTCCATCCCGAACGGCCGGGTGAACCGGACGTCACCCTCGACCATGTCTCGCATGTCTTCGACGTTGTGGCGGAACATCAGCATCCGCTCGATGCCGAACCCGAAGGCGAAGCCGCTGTACTTCTCCGGGTCGACGCCGCAGGCGGTGAGGACCCGCGGGTTGACCATGCCGCAGCCGCCGAGCTCGATCCAGCCTTCGGAGGAGCAGGTGCGGCAGGGCCGGTCGGGGTTGCCGACGGACTCACCGCGGCAGACGTAGCACACCATGTCCATCTCGGCGGACGGCTCGGTGAACGGGAAGAAGTTCGGCCGCAGCCGGGTCTTCATGCCCTCACCGAACAGCGACTGGACCATGTGGTCCAGGGTGCCCTTGAGGTCGGCCATGGTCAGGCCCTCGTCCACCGCGAGGAGCTCGACCTGGTGGAAGACCGGGGTGTGCGTGGCGTCCAGCTCGTCGGTGCGGTACACACGGCCGGGGCAGATCACGTAGACCGGCAGCTCGCGGTCGAGCAGGGAGCGGATCTGCACGGGCGAGGTGTGGGTGCGCAGCACGACACCCGACTCGGAGCCGCCGTCCGGGCCCTGCACGAAGAAGGTGTCGGCCTCGCCGCGCGCGGGGTGGTCCGGGCCGATGTTGAGGGCGTCGAAGTTGAACCACTCGGCCTCGACCTGCGGGCCCTCGGCGACCTCGTAGCCCATGGCCACGAAGATGTCCTCGATGCGCTCGGACAGCGTGGTGAGCGGGTGGCGGGCGCCCGACGGTACGCGGTCGTAGGGCAGCGTGACGTCCACGGCCTCCTCGACCAGCACCCGCTGGTCCCGCTCGGCCTCCAGCTCGGCCTGCCGGGCCGCGAGGCCCTTGTTGACCGCGCCACGGGCCTGGCCGACCCGCTTGCCGGCCTCGGCCTTGGCGTGCGGGGGCAGGGCGCCGATCTCGCGGTTGGCGAGAGCCAGCGGCGAGGTGCCGCCGGTGTGGGCGACCTTGGCCTCCTGGAGCGCGTCGAGAGAGTCCGCGGCGGCGAAGGCGGCGAGCGCCTCGTCCCGCATGCGCTCGATCTCTTCTGGTTTCAGTGCCTCGACCTCGACAGGGTCGTACGACTTATTCGGTGCCGACATCTCTTCCCGTGCTTCCGGTTGGCTGGCTGAAGGTCCCCGTACCGACTCGTGGACAGTGCGTCATCGTTTTTGGGACGCAGCGTCCTGGTTTTTGGGACACAAAGGTGCCAAAGGCCGAGTCTAACGGGGTCGAGGTGAGCGAATGCGCCCGTGGGGCTCGGTCCGGTTCTCAGGTGAGATACGCCGGTGCCGCCACGGGCAACGTAAATCGGAACCGCGCGCCGCCGCCGGGGGCGCGGCCGACCGTGATGGTGCCGCCGTGGGCCTCCACGATGCCCTTGACGATGTAGAGCCCGAGGCCCGTGCCACCGCGCTTGCTGCCCCGCCAGAAGCGGGTGAAGACGCGGTTCATGGACTCCTCCGGGATGCCGGGCCCCTCGTCGCTCACCGTGACCGACGTACCGGCGTCCTCACCCTCGCGGGGCGACGCCGTGGCCGTGATGTCGATGGTGACGGTTCCTTCGCCGTGACGCACGGCATTTTCGATGAGGTTGCTGAGCACCTGGTCGATCTTGTCGGGGTCGGCCCACAGGCCGGGCAGGGGCTGCTCGACGCGCAGCAGGAAGCGGTCGGCGGGCTGTCCGGCGGCGACGTACGCCTGGATGTGCCGTCCCACGGCCGCGCCGATGTCGACGGGCTGGCGCCGGACCTCCAGCCTGCCGCTGTCGATCCGCGAGATGTCGAGCAGCTCGGCGATGAGCCGGGTGACCCGGTCGGCGTCGGCGTCGACGGTCTCCAGCATCAGCCGCTTCTGGTCGTCGGTGAAGCGTTCCCACTTGGCGAGCAGCGTGGCGGTGAAGCCCTTGACGGAGGTGAGCGGGGAGCGCAGCTCGTGCGCGACGGTCGCGATCAGCTCGGCGTGGCTGCGCTCGGTGCGACGGCGGGCCTCGGTGTCGCGCAGCGAGACGACGACCCGGCACACCGGGCCGGTGGGTTCCCGGCGGACGTACCGCACCGTGACGAGCACCTCCCGTCCACCCGGCAGGAGCAGATTGCGCTCGGGCTGGCGACGCCGGATGGCGAGGCCGCCGTACGGGTCGGTCAGCTGCCACCAGCGCCGTCCGTCCAGATCCTCCAACGGCAGCGCCCGCTCCAGCCGCTGCCCGAGGGCGTCGGCGGCGGGGACGGCGGTGATGCGCTCAGCGGCGGCGTTGAAGCAGATGACGTGCCCGTGCTCGTCGGCGACGACGAGGCCGTCGGGCAGGTCGTCGGGATCGACGCCGAGCTCGGCGGGGTCACCGGGACCGGCCGCGGACGGCGGCCGCGCGTCCTGTGCTCCCGGCGCGCTGCTCGTGCCGACACTCATCCCCGTACCCCACCTCTCACCACGGTCTGGGGGCCCCGAGCTGGTCACCCTACTAGCTCGTGGTAACCGTGCGGCACCCTCCCGGCGCGCGCTGTGCACGGGCCGAGGCATAGAGACATACGGCGGCCGCGGTGGCGAGGTTCAGGCTCTCGGCCTTTCCGTGGATCGGTACGCGCACGACGGCGTCGGCCAGCGCGCGGGTCTCCTGCGGAAGCCCCCAGGCCTCGTTGCCGAACACCCAGGCGGTCGGCCCGCCCATGGTGCCCTTGTCGAGCTCGTCGTCGAGGTCGTCCGTGCCCGCCCCGTCGGCGGCGAGGATCCGCACCCCGGCGTCCTGCAGCCCCGCCACGGCCCGCTCGACGGGCACCCCCACGGCGACGGGCAGATGGAACAGGGACCCGACGGAGGCACGTACGGCCTTGGGGTTGTAGAGGTCCACGGACGCGTCGGTCAGGACGACGGCCTCGGCCCCGGCGGCATCCGCGCACCGCAGGACGGTGCCGGCGTTCCCGGGGTCGCGTACATGGGCCAGTACGGCGACCAGCTTGGGCCGGGCGGCGAGGATCTCGTCGAAGGGGGTGTCGATGAACCGGCAGACGCCGACGAGCCCCTGCGGGGTGACGGTGGTGGAGATGTCGGCGATGACCTGCTCGGCGGCGAGGTGCACCCGGGCGCCGGCCGCGCGGGCCTCACCGATGATGTCGGCGTACCGCTCCGCCGCCTCGACGGTCGTGAACAGCTCGACGAGCGTGGACCCGTAAGCCGCCGCCTCCCGTACGGCCTGCGGCCCTTCCGCGAGGAACAGCCGCTCCTTGCCCCGGAAGTTCCGCTTGGCGAGCCGCCGGGCGGCGGAGACGCGGGGGGAACGGGGGGAGATCAGCTCGGGGCTGGCGGGAGGCATGGGGGTCACCTTGAGGTTGTGAGGTTCACGGACACAGCAGGACCCGCAGACCTCGTCGGCCTGCGGGTCCTTCAGTCACGTCTGCTTTCGGCAGCCGGTGCGTCACGCAGCCTTCGGCGCGTTGACGTCGCTCGGCAGCGCCTTCTGGGCGACCTCGACGAGCGCGGCGAACGCGCCCGCGTCGTTGACGGCCAGCTCGGCCAGGATCTTGCGGTCGACCTCGACGTTCGCGGCCTTCAGACCCTGGATGAAGCGGTTGTACGTGATGCCGTTGGCGCGGGCAGCGGCGTTGATGCGCTGGATCCACAGCTGGCGGAAGTCACCCTTGCGCTTCTTGCGGTCGTTGTAGTTGTAGACCAGCGAGTGGGTGACCTGCTCCTTGGCCTTGCGGTACAGGCGCGAACGCTGACCGCGGTAGCCGGAGGCCTGCTCGAGGATCGCCCGGCGCTTCTTGTGGGCGTTGACTGCCCGCTTGACGCGTGCCACTTGTTAACTCCTTGTAGCGGGGCCGTGGTTGGACTCACACGACCCGGTATCGATTGGGTCCCGGTCAGAGATCAGGCGCGAGGACCGAGGTGATGCGGTCCGCGCCCGATGTCACTTGCCGAGAAGCTTCTTGATCTTCGCGGCGTCGCCCGGGGCCATTTCGGCGTTGCCGGTGAGGCGACGCGTCACGCGGGACGACTTGTGCTCGAGCAGGTGGCGCTTGCCGGCGCGCTCGCGGAGCACCTTGCCGGAGCCGGTGACCTTGAAGCGCTTGCTGGCACCGCTGTGCGACTTGTTCTTCGGCATAGCGCCGTTCTCTCCTCGTAGATGGCGCTCCGATGCCCGGTCGTGAAACCGGGCACGGTGGAGCGTCGCTCTTGTATCGATTACTGCCGTGGGGACTGGCGTCCCCCGGGATCACGCCTCGGCGGAAGCCTCGGCAGGGGCCTCGGCGATCTCGGCATCCGCGGCGTTCTGCGACTTGCCGGGGTTGGCCTTCGCTTCAGCCTTGCGGGCCTCCTGCGCCTGGCGAGCCTCGGCCATCGCCTCGGTCTTCTTCTTGTGCGGACCGAGAACCATGATCATGTTTCGGCCGTCCTGCTTCGGGTTCGACTCGACGAAACCGAGGTCCTGGACGTCCTCCGCGAGACGCTGCAGCAGCCGGTAGCCCAGCTCGGGCCGGGACTGCTCGCGACCACGGAACATGATCGTGATCTTGACCTTGTCGCCCTGCTTGAGGAACCGGACGACGTGACCCTTCTTGGTGTCATAGTCGTGCGGGTCGATCTTCGGCCGGAGCTTCATCTCCTTGATGACCGTGTGCGCCTGGTTCTTGCGCGCCTCACGGGCCTTCATGGCCGACTCGTACTTGAACTTCCCGTAGTCCATGAGCTTGCACACGGGCGGACGGGCGTTCGCCGCGACCTCGACCAGGTCCAGGTCGTACTCCTGCGCAAGCTCCAGGGCCTTGGCCAGCGGGACGATGCCCACCTGCTCGCCACTGGGACCGACAAGTCGCACCTCGGGAACGCGAATCCGGTCGTTGATGCGGGGCTCGGCGCTGATGGATCCTCCTCGGTTAGCACCACACGACCGTCTGGCGGACAGCCGCGTACGTCTGTTTTCGTAAGACCTAACCGCGCCGAAGCACAAAAAATGCCCCGGACGATCACAGGCGGGGCTCCAAAACACTTCCGGAGCACCGCCGCGATGCCGCGGGGCGCGATTTCGGGCGACTCCATCGTCCGTACGGAACGATGGTGGCCGCCTGACCGGGTGACCCGCCGTCCCAAGGGACGATCAGGTGGGAGATCGGAGCCTCCACTTGTGGGCCGGGCCCTGGTGTTCGCCTGGGTGTCCGGCCGGTCGTCACACCAGGTTAGCAGCTACCCGGGGGCGGTGCTAATCCACGTGCGCCGGGGCCTATCGTGTGGGACATGAGTGACACCCCTTCTGAATCTGCCGAGTCTCCCGACTTCGACGAGATGACCCGGGACATCGCCGAGGTCCCCGCCGTCGAGGTGATCGTGACGGTCGCCGTCAACCTGATGAGCGCCGCCGCGGTGAAGCTCGGTCTGACCGAGGAGGGCGAGAAGCACAAGGACCTGGACGAGGCCCGCAAGCTGGTGCACGCCCTCGCCGGTCTGCTGGACGCGAGCACGACCGAGATCAGCTCGTTCCACGCGGCGCCGCTGCGCGACGGCCTGAAGTCGCTGCAGCTGGCGTTCCGCGAGGCGTCGATCGTGCCGGACGAGCCGGGTCAGGGGCCGGGCGAGAAGTACACCGGCCCGGTCTACGGCTAGATCGTGCCCGCGGAGCCCGGCGTCCCGGGGCTTGCCCACTCAGGGCCGGCCGGGCCGCGGGCGCCAGGGCCCGCGACGCCGGCGTGATCCGGACGACAGGCCCTGTTCACCCGCGTACGTACAGGGGCTCGCCCGGCGGCGTCGCCTCGGCCGGCAGCAGTGCCAGGTCGAGGCCGCGCACCAGGCGGGCCCTCAGCGTTTCGTCGGCGGCGAGGCGCTCCGCCACCGCCCGCGCGGCCCGGGCCGGGGGCGCGGTCGGGTCCAGGACCAGGGCGAGGGTGCCGTCGGCCTGACCGGGGCCGAGGTGGGCGCGCAGGACGGCGGGCTCGGCGGCGACGGCGGCGCGGACGGCCGCCACGACGGCCGGGTCGGCCAGCGGGTCGGTCGTCGTACGGCCCTCGGCGAGTGCCAGCAGCGCGCGGCCGGTCAGTTCGTACGGCACCGGACCGGCCATGTCCAGCACGATCGTGTCCGCCTTCTCGTGTGCCGCGGCCTGCAGGGCCTGGTGCAGGGGTACGGCGACGGGACGTGCCGACGGGTCCCAGCGGGACAGGGCGTCGGTGGAGGTGAAGGCGGGCAGCGCGGTGCGGGCGCCGGCCTTCAGGGTCGGTACGGCCATGTCGCTGGTCTTCTCGCGGCGCAGTCCGTTCTCGTCCTCCTCGACCTCGCCGAGCACGGCCACGACGGGGACGAGCAGCCGGGCGTCCTTGAGGGCGGCCAGGACGGGCCCCTCGGCGGTGCGGTCCTCGGCCCAGGCGGCGAGCGCGGCACTCAGCCGGGGGTCGGCTGAGCCGTCGTCGTCGGAGAAGGGGGAGTCGGGAATGTTCTTGTTCGCCACGGTCACCGACCCTATCGGGGGGGCTCACGCCGCGCCGGTGCGGCCCCGGGTACGTGGCGACGCGAGGAGGTTGCGGTGGAGCGTGCGGTCCGGTCGGCCAGGGATCGCGACGGGCGGTTGGCGGCGGCCATGCGGGCGGTGCCGGTCCCGGAGGGTGCCGACGTGGCGGTGGCCGTGCTGGACGCGGAGTCGGGTGAGAGCGCCTCGTACGGGGACGGGCGCTTCGACACGGCGAGCATCGTGAAGGTCGACATCCTGGCGACGCTGCTGCTCCGGGCGCAGGACGAGGGGCGGCGGCTCACGGCGACGGAGGAGGCGTACGCGACGGCGATGATCGAGCACAGCGACAACGACGCCGCTTCAAAGCTGTGGCGCGCGATCGGGCGGGCGGAGGGGCTCGACGCGGCGAACGAGCGCTTCGGGCTCACCCGGACCGAGGGCGGCGAGGGGACGCTGTGGGGGCTGACGCGGACCACGGCGGTCGATCAACTCACACTGCTGCGGCAGGTGTTCGGACCCGGCTCGGAGTTGGACGGGGTGTCCCGGAGGTATCTGAGCGGGCTGATGGGGCGGGTGGTGCGGGGGCAGCGGTGGGGGGTCTCGGCGGCGGGTGACGGCTCCGGGTGGGCGCTGAAGAACGGCTGGCTGCCGCGTGAGGCGACCGGGCTGTGGGTGGTCAACAGCATCGGGCGGGTGACGGTCGGCGGCCGAGGCTGTCTGGTGGCCGCGCTGTCGAAGGGCAATCCGACGTGGGCGGCGGGGATCGCGCTGGTCGAGGGAGCGGCGGTGGCGGCCGTGTCACTGTTCGGTGTGGAGGATGCGGCGGGGTAGCGGTGTCCGGCGCGGCAGCCGTCGTGGCGTCACCGGAAGTCGTGGGTTTCGCGGCGGCCGCGCACCAGGGCGACCGCCGAGATCAGCAGGAGGCCGCCGGCGCCGCCCGCGAGCACGGCGGTCCAACTGGTCGCGTCCTCCTCCGACGCGGGGGCGTCGGGCCCCGGGCCGAAGTACTTCTCGCCGTACGCCGCCGGCTTCAGGTTCCGCGCTTCGACGCGGGCGGCCTTCTCGATGGCGGCCGCTGGGTCGATGAAGCCGTAGCCGCGGGAGTCGTCGCGGCCGTCGGCGGGGGCGTCGCGCGCCGTGTCCTCCAGGAGCTTCTTGATCTGGGCCGGGGTGAGGCCGGGGTGGGCCGCCTTGATCAGGGCCACCGCTCCGGAGACGAAGGCGGCGGCGGCGCTGGTGCCCCAGCCCTCGTAGTACTTGTGGTCGGGGTCGGCGATGACGACGTCGACGCCGGGGGCGCTGACCGTCGCGTACCAGCGGCGGGTGGAGAAGGAGGCGCGGGTGCCGTAGCGGTCGACGGCGGTGACGGCGATGACGCCCGGGTAGGCGGCCGGGTAGGAGATGTGGTCGCCCTTCTCGCCGCCGTTGCCGGCCGAGGCGACGACGACGGCCCCCTTCTTCAGGGCGTACTGGACGGCCTCGTCCTCGCCGGCCTCGGGGTGGGCGGACTTGGAGTCGTCGCCGAGGGAGAGGTTGATGACGTCGGCGCCGTGGTCGGCGGCCCAGCGGATGCCGTCGGCGAGGGCGTTGCCGCGGGTGCTGCGGGCCTTGGCGCGCGCGGAGTCGCCGTCCTCCAGGATGACCCGGACGGGGAGGATCTTGGCCTCGGGGGCGATGCCCATGACGCCGTCGCCGTTGCCGGCGCCGTGTCCGTGGCCGGCGATGATGCCGGCCATCGCGGTGCCGTGCCGGGCCCAGGCCCGGTCGCCGGGCTCGGCGCCGAAGCCGACCATGTCCTTGCCGTCCAGGACGTTCCCGGCCAGGTCGGGGTGGTCGGCCTCGACACCGGTGTCGAGGACGGCGACGGTGACGCCGGAGCCCTTGGTCGTCTGCCAGGCCTCCTGGGTGTGCATGGCGCTCAGGGCCCACTGCCGGGCGCGTATCGAGTCGGCGTGCGCGGTGGTCGACGGGAGGACGGCGAGGCAGGCGCCGAGCAGGACGGCGAGGGGGGCGGCGGTACGTCGCGGCATGAGGGAGCGCACGGTCCTGCGGCCGCTGTTCGGGGCGGTGGCCGCCGCGCGGCTCGTGCCGGTGACGGTGGTCGCCATGGCGCTCGTGCCGGTGGCCGGGGTCCCACTGCTGGCGCGGGTCACGGTGGCCGCCACCGCGCTCGTGCCGGTCGTCGGGGTCCCGCTGCTGTCGCGGGTCACGGTGGTCGCCACGGCGTTCGTGCCGGTGGCCGGGGCCGCCACGCGGCTCGTGCCGGTGACGGTAGTCGCCACCGCGCTCGTACCGACGGCCAGGGCCCCGCTGCTGGCGCGGGTCACGGTGGCCGCCACGGCGCTCGTGCCGGTGGCCGGGGTCCCGCTGCTCGTGCCGGTGTTCATGACGACTGCTCCGTGGACGGGCCGACGTTCTTGCGCAGGGCGCGTTCGACGCGGTCGGCGAGGCCCCGGGCCTCGTAGCCGAGGCCGGCCTGGGCCACGGACGTGGTGGCGCCGGACTGCATGGCCTCCTCGGCGGGCTCGGGCTCGTCGACGGTGCGGTCGTCGGTCCAGCCGGAGACGGCGTAGACGACGACGGGGGCGTCGGTGAGGACCGAGACGGTCCAGGAGGCGCGCTGTTCGTCCCCGAATCCGGCGGCGGGGCCGGTCCTGGGGGCGTACGGGCGGGGCATGAGGTCGGTGCGGCGGTCGAGGCCCTCTTCGGTGAACCGGGAGTCGAGCTGGCGCATCGCTGTCGCGTCGGCCTTGGTGAACAGCAGGCCGACGGTGGTCACATGGCTCTGGGTGGCGTCGGTGTAGGTGGCGCGCAGCAGGCGCTGGCAGCCGACGGGGGCGAGGGCCTTGCGCAGCAGCGGATCGAAGGCGTCGGCGCAGCCGGTGTCCGGGGCGACGGCGACGCGCGTCCAGGTACGGTCGGCGCCGCCGGGGCCGGCACCCTTGCCGTTCACCGTGGGGGGGAACAGCTGGTCGACGGGCACGCTGTGCCACAGGTCTCCGGCCGCGGCGTAAGTGTCCCGCGAGCCGTCGTCACCAGGTTCCCCGACCAGCCAACTGCCGGTCACAGCACCGCCGATGAGCCCGATCCCGAGGACCACGCAGGCGGCGGCCATGGCGATCCGGGGCCGGAACCGCGCTCCGAGGGGCCGAGGTCGCGCCTGCTCGTCGTAGCCCTCGGGCTCCCCGAACGACACGAGGGGCCGGCCGCCGCCCGGTGCCATGGGGGCGCTCCAGGAGAGGGACGGGTCCGGGGCGAACGAGGCGGGGGCGGGGGCGGGGCGGGCCGCCGGAACGGCCGCGGTTCCCTGAGTGGAAGCGGTGTTCTGCCGGGGGAGCGCGCCGGGGCGGCCCGGCGTGCCGACGGGGCGGGCGGAGGGTTCACCGGCGACCGGTCGGAGTCGGAAGGTGGTCTCCGCGGCGGTCTCGGCGGGGGCGCCCGTACGACGCGGCGGCGAGGGCCGCTCGGCCGGGCGGGGCGGTATCCCGCCGCCGGGTGCGGGCCGTGCGGTGTCCTCCTGGCGCAACGATCCGCCGGATCCGCCGCTGTCCCCGCGTCCGGCGCCGTCGTCCGGCTGCCCCGCGGTGGGCGGCACGTCCGGGAACCGGGCCGAGGCCAGGGGCGGGGGCGGGGCGGCGGGGGTGGCGTCCGGGGCCGGGGGGCGGGGCGGGGCCGCGGGGGGCATGGGGCCGGCGGGGCGCATGGGGCCGCTCCGGTCGGCGCCCGAGGCCGGGGGCGTGTCGCGGGTCACGCCGTCGTCGCGGCGCGGGGACGACGGGGCGGTGGAGTCGGCCGCGCCCGTCGACCCGGCACGGACGGCGTCCGGGGTCGCGGGCGGCTGCGCGGGGCGCGGCGGGGTCGCCGGGCGGGGCGGGGTGGCAGGCGGCGGGGGTGTGGTCGGACGCGGAGGGACGGGTGCGCGACGCGCTTCCGTGCTCATGCACCCCCCGTTTCCTCATGTCCGGGCCCGTGCTCGTACGTGGGCCGTCGCTCTGGTCCTTCCGCCCGGCCGACTCGGACTCGTCCGACCAGGCACGCATACCCGCACGGATGGAGCGTCATCCCGGCGCGGCGGTCGGCCGGGGACTTCCACACATGCGTGCGCGTCACTCTACGGGTTGATCCCGGGCGAGCGGGAACCAGTCCGGGACCCCGTGTGCATCTGCCCGGAACATCCCCCTACCCTGCGGTAATCCTGCATGGCAGGCTTCGTTCATGACTGCGCGCGCCGCCGACCGGGCCCGTTACGACCGGGCCACCGCCCATCTCGACGCCCCTCTCGCGATCGTGGACCTGGACGCCTTCGACGCCAACGCGGACGACATGCTGCGCCGCGCCGGCGGAAAGCCGATCCGCGTCGCCAGCAAGTCCGTACGCTGCCGGGCCCTGCTGGAGCGGGTGCTCGCGAAGGACGGGTTCGCGGGCGTCATGTCCTTCACCCTCGCCGAGTCCCTGTGGCTTGCGCGCTCCGGGTTCGACGACGTCCTGCTCGCCTACCCGTCCGCCGACCGTGCCGGGTTCGCCGAGCTGACCGCCGATCCCAAGCTCGCCTCCGCCGTGACGGTGATGATCGACGACCCGGCGCAGCTCCGGCTGATCGACGACGCCCGGGACGGCGGCCGGGAAGTGGTGCGGGTCTGCCTGGAGTTGGACACGTCGCTGAAGCTGCTGGGCGGCCGGGTGCGGGTCGGCGCCCGGCGTTCCCCGCTGCACTCCCCCGCGCAGGTCGCCGACATGGCTCGTCTGGTCGCCCGGCGACCGGGGTTCGAGGTCGTGGGGATCATGGCGTACGAGGGCCATATCGCCGGTGTCGGTGACGCCGTGCCGGGGCGGCCGCTGCGGTCGCGTGCGGTACGGCTGATGCAGGCCACCGCCCGCCGGGAACTCGCGGAGCGGCGGGCCGAGGTGGTGCGGGCCGTGCGGGCGGTCGCGCCGGGGCTGGAGTTCGTCAACGGCGGCGGGACCGGCAGTGTGCAGCACACGGCCGCCGAGGACTGCGTCACCGAGATCGGCGCCGGGTCGGGGCTGTACGTGCCGCGGCTGTTCGACAACTACACCTCCTTCAGCGGGCGTCCGGCCGCGCTGTTCGCCCAGCCTGTCGTGCGACGGCCGGGGGTGGGCGTGGTGACGGTGCTCGGCGGCGGGTATCCGGCCTCGGGTGCGGCCGGGCCGGACCGGTTGCCGGTGCCGTACCTGCCGGAGGGGCTGCGCTACGACCCCCAGGAGGGGCCCGGAGAGGTGCAGACACCGCTGCTCGGCTCCCCGGCCGACGATCTGCTGATCGGCGACAAGGTGTGGTTCCGGCATGCCAAGGCCGGGGAGCTGTGCGAGCGGTTCGAGTCGCTGCACCTCGTCGAGGGCGACTCGGTGACGGCGACGGTGCCGACGTACCGGGGTGAGGGGCACACGTTCCTGTAGCGCACCGGTTCCGAGTCGGTCCACGACGACGGCCGGGCGTGGGCGGTTCACCTCGGTGCCCCGCCCCCCCGGCCCGGCCCCGCCCGGCACCGCCCGGCACTGGCGGTGACCGGCGGTCCCGGGGTCCGGGAGCGCCGGCAGTCGGCCCGGGCGGTGTGTCCCCCCATTCCAGGTGCGGGGCGGACGGGTCGCGGGACGAGCCGGGCGGGGGTGCCGTGCTCGTCGCGGCGACCGCGGGGCGCCCTACAGGGGTGTGACGTACGCCCCTGCGATCCCCCCGTCGACCAGGAAGTCGGTGGCGTTGACGAAGGAGGAGTCGTCGCTGGCCAGGAAGGCGACGGCGGCGGCGATCTCCTCGGCCTCGGCGAAACGGCCGACCGGGATGTGGACGAGCCGGCGGGCGGCGCGCTCCGGGTCCTTGGCGAACAGCTCCTGCAGGAGCGGGGTGTTGACCGGGCCGGGGCACAGGGCGTTGACCCGGATGCCGTCGCGGGCGAACTGCACGCCCAGTTCACGGGACATGGCGAGGACGCCACCCTTGGAGGCCGTGTAGGAGATCTGCGAGGTCGCCGCACCCATCCGGGCGACGAAGGACGCCGTGTTGATGATGGACCCCTTGCCCTGCTGCCGCATGTAGGGGATGGCGGCCTTGCAGCACAGGTAGACGGAGGTGAGGTTGACCTCCTGGACCCGCTTCCACGCCTCCAGGCCGGTCTCCAGGATGGAGTCGTCGTCGGGCGGTGAGATTCCGGCGTTGTTGAAGGCGATGTCGACGCTGCCGTAGGTCTCGTACGCCGTCCTGAACAGCGCATCGACCTGCTCGGGGTCGGTGACGTCGACCTTGACGAAGATCCCGCCGACCTCCTCGGCGACCGCCTTGCCGCGCTGCTCGTCGACGTCGCCGCAGACGACGTGGGCGCCCTCGGAGGCGAGTCGGCGGGCGGTGGCCAGGCCGATGCCGCTGCCGGCTCCGGTGATGACTGCCGTGCGGCCGACGAGGCGACGGCACACATTCTGTTCGGTCACTGTGCGGGGCCCTCCGTGCTGATGAAGACGTTCTTGGTCTCGGTGAATGCGGTCAGGGCGTCCGGGCCCAGTTCGCGGCCGATGCCGGACTGCTTGAAGCCGCCGAAGGGGGTCCAGTAGCGGACGCTGGAGTGGGAGTTGACGGACAGGTTCCCGGCCCGGACGGCTTGGGAGACGCGCAGGGCGCGGCCGACGTCCCTCGTCCAGATGGATCCGGAGAGGCCGTAGTCGGTGCCGTTGGCCAGGGCGACCGCCTCGGCCTCGTCCTCGAAGGGGAGGACGACGGCGACGGGTCCGAAGACCTCCTCGACGGCCACGCGCGCGTGCGGCTCGACGCCGGTGAGGACGGTGGGCGGGAACCAGAAACCGGGGCCCTCGGGGGCCTTGCCGCGGATGCCGTCCAGGTCGTCGGTGACGTACGAACGGACCCGGTCCAGCTGGGCCTTGGAGATGAGCGGGCCCATGTCGGTCCGCTCGTCGGCGGGGTCGCCCACCGTCACCGCCTCGATGGCCGGGCTCAGCAGCTCCAGGAAGCGGTCGTGGACGGAGCGCTGGACGAGGATACGGGTGCGGGCGCAGCAGTCCTGGCCGGAGTTGTCGAGGAAGGACATGGGGGCGGCGGCCGCGGCGGCTTCGAGGTCGGCGTCGGCGAAGACGATGTTGGGGCTCTTGCCGCCGAGTTCCAGGGTGACGCGCTTGAGGAGTGCCGAGCCCTTCGCCAGCACCTGTTTGCCCACGGTCGTCGAACCGGTGAAGACGATCTTCGCGACGCCCGGGTGCTCGACGAGGGCGTTGCCCGCGACGGGGCCGTGGCCGGGCAGGACCTGGAACAGGCCGTGCGGGAGCCCTGCCTCCAAGGCGAGCTCCGCCAGTCGCAGCGCGGTCAGCGGGGTCGTCTCGGCGGGCTTGAGGACGACCGCGTTGCCGGCCGCGAGCGCGGGGGCGGTACCCCAGGCGGCGATCGGCATCGGGAAGTTCCAGGGGGCGATGACGCCGACGACGCCCAGCGGTTCGAGGATCGTCACGTTCAGGCCGCCGGGTACCGGGATCTGATGGCCGGTCAGCCGCTCGACCCCGCCGGCCGCGTAGTCGAGCAGGTCGCGGACGTTGCCGGCCTCCCAGCGGGCGTTGCCGATGGTGTGCCCGGCCTCGCGGACCTCCAACCGGGCGAGTTCTTCGAGGTGTTCGTCGACCGTGACCGCGAACCGGCGCAGCAGCCGGGCGCGTTCTCCGGGCGCGAGCGCGGCCCATGCGGACTGCGCCTTCGCGGCCCGTACGACGGCGGCGTCCACGTCGGCCGCGGTGGCGGCCGCGACGGTGGCGACGACCTCCTCGGTGGCGGGGTTCAGTACCTGCAGTTCGTGCTCGGAAGACAACAAGGGCCTCACATGCGTTCGAAGGAGCGGCGCAGCTCCCAGTCGGTGACCGCGGCGTCGAAGGCGTCCAGTTCGACGCGCGCCATGTTGCGGTAGTGGGCGACGACCTCGTCGCCGAAGGCGGCCTTGGCGATCGGGCTGTTCTCCCAGAGTTCGGCGGCCTCGCGCAGGGTCGTGGGGACGTGCGCGAAGTCGGCGGTGTAGGCGTTGCCGGGGCAGGGCTCGGGCAGTTCGAGCTTCTGCTCGATGCCGTACAGCCCGGCCGCGACCAGTCCGGCGACGGCCAGGTGCGGGTTGACGTCTCCGCCGGGCAGCCGGTTCTCGAAGCGCAGGGAGCGGCCGTGGCCGACGACGCGCAGGGCGCAGGTGCGGTTGTCGTGGCCCCAGGCGACGGCGGTCGGGGCGAAGGAGCCCGGCTGGAACCGCTTGTAGGAGTTGATGTTGGGGGCGTAGAGGAGGGAGAAGTCGCGCAGCGCGGCCAGTTGCCCGGCGAGGAAGTGCCGCATGACCTCCGACATGCCGCCCTCACCGTCGCCGGCCATGGCGTTGCCGCCGTCGGAGTCCGCGAGGGAGAGATGGATGTGGCAGGAGTTACCCTCGCGCTCGTTGTACTTGGCCATGAAGGTGATCGAGACGCCCTCCTGGGCGGCGATCTCCTTGGCGCCGGTCTTGTAGACGGCGTGCTGGTCGCAGGTGACGAGGGCGTCGTCGTAGCGGAAGGCGATCTCGTGCTGGCCGGGGTTGCATTCGCCCTTGGCGGACTCGACGGTGAGGCCGGCGCCCGCCATCTCGTTGCGGATGCGGCGCAGCAGGGGCTCGATGCGGCCGGTGCCGAGGACGGAGTAGTCGATGTTGTACTGGTTGGCGGGGGTGAGGCCGCGGTAGCCGGCGTCCCAGGCCTGCTCGTAGGTGTCCTTGAAGACGATGAACTCCAGCTCGGTGCCGACGTTCGCCGTGTAGCCGTGCTCGGCGAGGCGCTCCAGCTGGCGGCGCAGGATCTGGCGGGGTGCGGCAACCACGGGCGAGCCGTCGTTCCAGGCGAGGTCGGCGATCAGCATGGCCGTGCCGGCGTTCCAGGGCACGCGGCGCAGCGTGGCCAGGTCCGGGTGCATGGCGAAGTCTCCGTAGCCGCGGTCCCAGGAGGACATGGCGTAGCCGTCGACGGTGTTCATCTCGGTGTCGACGGCGAGGAGGTAGTTGCAGCCCTCGGTGCCGTGGTGCAGGACCTCGTCGAGGAAGAAGCGGGCGGCGAACCGCTTGCCCTGGAGCCGCCCTTGCATATCGGGGAAGGCCAGGACGACAGTGTCGATCTCACCGCCGGCGACGAGGGCGTGCAGCTCCTCGACGCTCAGCGGGGGTGTGCGGTCTGCCACGGGAGAGCCTCCTTCGGCTACTTCGGTCAGCCGGAAGCCATAAGGTATTGCCCAGAACCATTGATTGGGAAGGGGGTCCGGCCACATGTCGCAGGAGGGCTGGGAGCAGGGGGCGCCCGAGACGGACGACCGGCTGACCTCCGTGCTGCGTCCGGTACGGGCGGGCAACGGCTTCGAGGAGGCCCTGGAGCAGATCCTCCAGGTCGTCCGGCTCGGCCTGGTGCCGGGCGGGGAGCGGCTGCCGGCCGAGCGCGAGCTGGCGGACCGGCTCGGGATCAGCCGGGTGACGCTGCGCGAGGTGCTGAAGGTGCTCCAGGACCAGGGGCTGGTGGAGTCGCGGCGCGGGCGCTACGGCGGCACGTTCGTGCTGCCGCGCCCCCAGACGCCGGACGAGGAGGAGCTGCGCCGGCGCCTGAAGGACGTCGACGTCGAGGACACACTGCGGTTCCGCGAGGTCCTGGAGGTCGGCGCGGCCGGGCTGTGCGCGGCGCACGGGCTGGACGAGGAGCAGGCCGACCGGCTGCGCGAGGCCCTGGCGCGCACGCACGACGCCCCGCTCGCCGACTACCGCCGCCTGGACACCCTGCTGCACCTGACGCTCGCCGAGCTGTCCGGCTCCCCCACGCTCACCGCCCAGTACGCGGCCGTTCGCGCCAGGGTCAACGACCTGCTCGACTGCATCCCGCTCCTCGTGCGCAACCTGGAGCACTCCCAGCGCCAGCACACCGCCCTGGTGGAGGCCGTGATCGAGGGCAACGCCGAGTGCGCACGGGAGATCATGCGCGAGCACTGCGGGGGCACGGCGGCGCTGCTGCGGGGTTTCCTCGGCTGAGGCGTGCCACCGGGCCCGGCAGGGCAGGGATTTACGGGCTGTTCACGCACGGGTATTGCCATCACCCGGTCGGCACCGCAAAGGTATGGATCCATTCCATTGAGCCGGGGCTCGGTCGACCCCACTGTGCCCGGCTCCGTGTCCGCCGCCCCCGTGGGGAGTCCGCCCATGTCCCTGGAATCCACCAACACACCGTCCGCCGAGACGGACGACTATCTGGAACGCAGGGCGCTGCGCCGCGGCAGCGCCGGCTGGGTGCTGCTCACCGGCCTCGGCGTCGCCTATGTCGTCTCCGGCGACTACTCCGGCTGGAACTTCGGCCTGGCCGAGGGCGGCTTCGGGGGCCTGGCGATCGCCATGGTCCTCATGGGCGCGATGTACGCGTGCATGGTCTTCGCCCTAGCCGAGCTGTCCTCGATCCTGCCCACGGCGGGCGGCGGCTACGGATTCGCCCGCCGCGCCCTCGGCCCCTGGGGCGGCTTCCTGACCGGTACGGCGATCCTCATCGAGTACGTCCTCGCACCCGCCGCGATCGTCATCTTCATCGGCGACTACGTCGAGTCGCTGGGTCTGTTCGGACTGGAGTCCGGCTGGCCGCTGTACCTGGTCTGCTTCGCGATCTTCCTGGGCATCCACCTGTGGGGGGTGGGCGAGGCGCTGCGCTTCAGCTTCGTCGTCACCGGTATCGCGGTGGTCGCCCTGGTCGTGTTCGCGCTGGCGGCGCTGCCCGACTTCTCGTTCGGCTCGCTGGACGACATCCCGGTCGACCCGTCCGCCGCGGGGTCCGGTTCGTGGCTCCCGTTCGGGCTGCTCGGCATCTGGGCGGCCTTCCCCTTCGGCATGTGGTTCTTCCTGGGCGTCGAGGGCGTGCCGCTCGCGGCCGAGGAGACCAGGGAGCCGGCTCGTACGCTGCCGAAGGCGATCCGCTGGTCGATGGGCATCCTGGTGGTGCTCGCGGTGGTCACGTTCTTCGCGGCGGCGGGGGCGCGCGGCTCCGCGGCCGTCCAGGACGCGGGCAACCCGCTGGTCGAGGCGCTCCAGCCCGGCGGGGAGGCCACGACGCTGAGCCGGATCGTGAACTACGCGGGCCTCGCGGGCCTCGTGGCGTCGTTCTTCTCCCTGATCTACGCGGGCTCCCGCCAGCTGTTCGCCCTCTCCCGCGCGGGCTACCTGCCCCGCTTCCTGTCCCTCACCAGCCGCCGCAAGGCGCCGTACCTGGGCCTGCTGGTGCCCGGCACGATCGGTTTCCTGCTGGCGGCGGTGTCGGGCGACGGCGCCCGCATGCTGAACATCGCGGTGTTCGGCGCGACGATCTCCTACGCACTGATGTCCCTGTCGCACATCGTGCTGCGCCGTCGCGAGCCGGAGCTGCCGCGGCCGTACCGTACGCCGGGCGGGGTGCTGACCTCCTCCGTCGCCCTGGTGCTGGCCTGTGCGGCGCTGGTGGCCACGTTCCTGGTGGACGTGACGGCGGCGTTCATCGCGCTCGCGGTGTACGTCGTGGCCGTCGCCTACTTCGGTCTGTACAGCCGTAAGCGGCTGGTGGCGAAGGCTCCGGAGGAGGAGTTCGCGGCGCTGGCGGCGGCCGAGGCAGAGTTGACACGGGACTGAGACGTCGTACGTGAGGGAGTGTTCAGTGGCCAGGCCGTTGATCGGCGTCAGCACCTATCTGGAGTCCGGTGCGCGCTGGGGTGTGTGGGAGCTGGAGGCGGCGCTGCTGCCGGTCGGCTATCCCAGGCTGGTGCAGCGGGCCGGCGGCCTGGCCGCGATGCTGCCGCCGGACGACCCGGCGCACGCCCCGGCGACCGTGGCCCGGCTGGACGGGCTGGTCGTGGCGGGCGGTCCCGACGTGGAACCCGTTCGCTACGGCGCGGAGCCCGACCCGCGCACCGGCCCGCCGGCGCGGGAGCGGGACGCCTGGGAGCTGGCTCTGATCGACGCGGCGCTCGCCGCCCGGGTCCCGCTGCTGGGCATCTGCCGCGGGATGCAGCTGCTGAACGTCGCCCTGGGCGGCACGCTCGTCCAGCACATCGAGGGGCACGCGGAGGCCGTGGGCGTCTTCGGCGGGCACGCCGTCAAACCGGTACCGGGAAGTCTGTACGGCACCGTGGTGCCGGAGGAGACCTTCGTGCCGACGTACCACCACCAGGCCGTGGACCGCCTGGGTGAGGGGCTCGCCCCGTCGGCGCACGCGGCGGACGGGACGGTGGAGGCGGTGGAACTGCCGTCGTCCGCCGGCTGGGTGCTGGGCGTGCAGTGGCACCCGGAGATGGGTGATGATCTGCGGGTCATGCGGGCCCTGGTACGTGCGGCCGGGGGCTGACAGAGGTATCTCGCCCCGCCGCACCTGCCCCGTCCGCGTCCCGAGGGCCCGCCCCCGCGAACCCGCCGGGGGCTCGGCCCCTCCCACGCCGGAGCCGGTGGATCCGGCGGCGTGCGCGAGGAACTACCCGCGCGTCAGCGACAGCAGATCCCGGGCCGGGCCCACCGGGCGGTGACCCGTCGGCCACACCGCCCGCAGGTCCCGCGCCAGGGACACGTCCGCCACCGGCACGCTCACCAGCCGCCGCATCGCCAGCTCCTCCCCCACCGCGAGCTCGCTCAGCACCGCCGGCCCCGCCCCACCGACCGCCGCCGCCTTGACCGCGGTGGTCGAGGACAGTTCGATCAGGGGCCGGGCCAGCCCGCCCAGCGCCGCGTCCAGGACCTGCCGGGTACCCGAGCCCTTCTCCCGCAGGATCAGCGGGGTCACGGCCAGCTCCGAAGCCTCCAGTGGGCGGCGACGGCGGGACCAGGCGTGCCCCGGCGCGGTCACCACGATCAGGTTGTCGTGGGCGATGACCACGGAGTCCAGCCCGGTCGGGGCGGTCAGCCCCTCCACGAACCCCAGGTCCGCCTCGTCCGCCAGAAGCCGCTCCGCCACCGCCGCCGAGTTCCCGGCGAGCAGCGACACCGCCGTGTCCGGGCGCTGGGCACGCAGCGCGAGCAGCCACCCCGGCAGCAGGTACTCCGCGATCGTCATGCTCGCCGCGACCCGCAGCCGCGAGTCACGCCGGTCCCGCAACGCCTGCGCGCCCGCGTCGAAGGCCTCCGCGGCCTCCACGACCCGCCGCGCCCAGTCCGTCACCAGCGCGCCGGCGTCCGTGAGCCGCGATCCCCTCGGCGACCGGTCCACCAGAGCCACGCCCAGCTGCCGTTCCATCGACCGGATCCGGCTGCTCGCCGCCGGCTGGGTGATCCCCAGCTCACGCGCCGCCCCGCCCAGGCTGCCGAGCCGCGCCACCGCCAGCAACAGTTCCAGCGCGCCGAGATCCGGGACACGGTGTGCCAGGGTTCCCGCGCGAAACTGCCCCTCCGCCGCTTGAGTCATAAGCCCAGTTTATGTCGCCATAGAGGCGCACTCCCTGGTGGTGAGCGGACCCCGCGGCGACGCTGAGCGCATGGTCACCGCCGTCCGTCATCTCGGCCCCCACTGGTACGCCTCCGTCATGGGCACCGCCGCCGTCGCCACCGCCGGAGCGGCACTGCCGGCCCACGTCCCGGGCCTGCGTACCGCCTGCGCCGCCGTCTGGGCCCTCTCGCTGGCCTTCCTCGTCGCCCTGCTCGGCGCCCGCGCCCTGCACTGGGCCCACCACCGTGACCAGGCCCGCGCCCACCTCCTCGACCCGGCGACGGCGCCCTTCTACGGCTGCCTGTCCATGGCCCTGACGGCTGTCGGCGGCGGTGCCCTGACCGTCGGGCGGGACTGGCTCGGCACCGGGGCGGCGGTCGCGCTCGACGCCGTGCTGTTCACCGCCGGCACGGTCGTCGGACTGGCGGCTGCCGTCGCCGTCCCGTACCTCATGGCCGTACGCCATCGCGTCGAGCCCGCGCAGGCCACGCCCGTGTGGCTGCTGCCGCTCGTCGCGCCCATGGTGTCCGCCGCGCTCGGCCCGCTCCTGGTGCCGCATCTGCCGCCCGGTCAGGCGCGGGAGACGCTGCTGCTGGCCTGCGTGACGATGTTCGGGCTCAGCCTGGTCGGCACCCTGCTGATGCTGCCGCTGGTCTTCGCCCGCCTGATCACCGGCGGGCCGCTGCCCCTCGCGCTCACCCCGACGCTGTTCCTGGTCCTGGGTCCGCTCGGGCAGTCCACCACCGCCGTGGGCGCGTTCGCGGACGCCGCCGCGGGCGTGGTGCCGGCCCCGTACAGCGACGGGTTCGGGGTGCTCGCCGTCCTCTACGGCGTGCCCGTCATGGGCTTCGCGCTGCTGTGGTTCGTGCTCGCCGGCGCCCATGTGCGGCGGGCGCGCCGGCACGGCATGGGGTTCGCCATGACGTGGTGGGCGTTCACGTTCCCGGTCGGCACGTGTGTCACCGGTGCCGCGGCGCTCGCCCGGCACACCGGGCTCCTCGTGTACGACTGGCTCGCGATCGGGCTGTACGGCGTGCTGGTCGCCGCCTGGGCCGCCGCTTCGGTGCACACCGCGCGCGGGCTGCTCAGCGGTGTGCTGCTCGCAGCGCCTCGGACAGCACCCTCGGCGCCTCGGCCAGTGACGGGCCGTACCACGTCAGGTGCCGTCCGCTGACGAGCGCGCAGGGCAGGCCGGGAAAGGCCTCGGGGCCGTCGTCGGCTGTGAAGCGGTACGGCTCGTCGGGAAGGACGACCAGGTCCGGGCCCTGCGCCGACAGGGCGTCCAACGGGATGCGCGGGTAGCGCTCGGCGTGGGTGGCGTACCGGTGGTCCACGCCGAGGCGGGCCAGGACGTCGCCCGCGAAGGTGTCTCGGCCCAGCACCATCCAGGGGCGCCGCCAGATCGGGACCACAGCCGTCGTACGGCGTTCCGGTTGCGGTGGTGACGCCCAGGCCCGCTCGGCCTCGTCCAGCCACCGCGGGCGGACCGGGACCCCGCAGGCCGCCAGCACGCGGGTCAGCTCGCCGAAGGCCTGCGGAACGTCTCGTACCTCCGTCACCAGGACCTCGACACCGGCCGTGCGCAGGGCGGCGAGGTCGGGCTCGCGGTTCTCCTCCTCGTTGGCGATCACGAGGTCGGGTGCGAGGGCGATGATCCGCTCGATCGCGGGGTTCTTGGTGCCGCCGACCCGGGTGACGTCCAGGTCGGCGGGGTGGCTGCACCAGTTAGTGGCGCCCACCAGGACACCGGGGGCGGAGACGGCGACGGCCTCCGTCAGGGACGGCACGAGGGAGACGACGCGCATCAGCGCCCCGGCCGGTCCCGGACCGCCTCGATGTGCTCGGCCACCGCGACGACGACCACGCGGGTGTCCGGCACGGTCGCCCGCCAGCGGTGGCGCACCCCGCCGGTGAGGTACAGGGTGTCGCCGCGGCCCAGCCGGTAGGCGCGGCCCTCCGCCTCGATCTCCACGGCGCCGTCGGCGACGTACATCAACTGGTCGTTGCGGTACTGGAATTCGCGGCCCGCGTCATGGTCGCCGGTGAACTCCGAGGCGTGCATCTGGTGGTGACCGCGCACCAGGGAACGGGTGCGCGGCTGCGGTGCCAGTTCGGTGGTGTCGGCGCGTACGACGTCGACGCTGCACGCCGGGTCGGCGGCGGCGAGGAGCTCGACCGCGGTCGTGCGCAGGGCGTCGGCGACCTTCTCCAGCGAGCTGCGGCTGGGGCGGGCCCGGTCGTTCTCCACCTGGCTCAGGAAGGGCACGGAGAGACCGCTGCGCTCGGCCACGACGGCGAGGGTGAGGTCCAGCGCCCGGCGACGCCGCCGCACGGCCGCGCCCACGCGGAGGGGCTGTTCCTTGTGGTCGCCCATGGCTCCGGCTCCCTCCTTCGCTCGTCGGCCGCCGCCCTCACGCCCGTCGCCGGGCGCGGGCCTCGTGTTGAGTTCTCTGCACCCTACGCATGTTCGGCAAACCGTTGCATGCGCCCGTCGCATCGACGACACGTCGGGGGGAATACGACCCGTCGGTTCGCGCCAGTGGATCCACGCCCCGCACCTCCGTGTTCCCACGTGCCGCCCCTGACTCCCGCTCAGCACCGCAGTCGGCCACTTCTTGTCCAATGCGCCGCGAGCCGCCGGTGTTCCCTCGTGGGACCCGGGCGGAGATCCTGGTCACAAAGGTCTTGGAGGGCTCCTTGCCGTGGCGTCAAGGCGCGGCGGGCAGCGCGGAGTTGACGCGGCCGGGCACGGGGACGGGGTAGCGCTGTGTGGTTGGCCGGATCCCGTTCGTAGCGCTCCGGCAGCCGGAGGCGGACAGACCACGAGGGGCGGGCCCGCCGGTACGTGAGGGGAAAACGTACGGCGTGACCCGCCCCTCGGGCGGCGGTCCGGGCCCGTCAGGTCACCCGGCCGCCTGGTCCTTGTGCTCCGATCCGGCGACCGGGGCCCACTTGTCCACGAGACCGGGGTTCCGCTCCAGCCAGGCGCGGACGGCGTCCTGCTCCTTGCCCTTGCCCGCCTTCGTGATCCGGGACTCCAGGCCGGTGAGCTGCTCCTCGGTCATGGAGAAGTTCCTCAGCCACTCGGCGACCTCGGGGTTGTCCTTCGCGAAGCCCTTGCGGGCGAGGGTGTGCACACCGTCGCCCTCGCCCCAGGCGCGCTCGGGGTCCTTGAGCTTCTTCAGGTCGTAGTCGCTGTACGCCCAGTGCGGCGACCAGAGCGTGACGACGACCGGCTCCTTCTTGGCGTACGCCCGCTTGAGCTCGGCCAGCATCGCCGGCGTCGAGCCGTCCACGACCTCGTACGTGTCCTCAAGGCCGTACTTCTTGAGAACCGTGTCCTTGAGCAGGCCCATCATCCCGGCGCTCGGCTCGATGCCGATGATCTTGCCCTTGAACGTGTCGGCCCTGTCCTTGAGGTCCGCCAGGGAGTCGACGCCCTTCACGTACGAGGGGACGCTGAGCTCCAGGGACGTGGGGCCGTACCAGGAGCCGAGGTCGTCGAGCTGCTTGCCGTACTTCTTCCAGTACTCCGCGTGGGTGGTGGGCAGCCAGGCGTCGGTCTGGAAGTCGATCTGGCCGGTGGCGACGCCGGTGTAGAGCGGCCCGGCGGCGTACTGGGTGGTGTCGACCTCGAAGCCGCGGCGCTCCAGCAGCTCCTTCCAGAGGAACGTGGAGGCGATGCCCTCGTCCCACGGGATGTAGCCGATGGTGATCTCCTTGCCCTTGCCGACGTCCGAGGCGGAGGCCTCGGCGGTGCCGGAGGAGGGGCCGAGGACGCTCATGCCGCCCGCGACCAGGGCCAGGGCGGCCACGCCGGCGACCGCGACGACCGGGCGGGGGCGGTGGTTCCACACCTTGACGCCGCCCGCGGCGCGGGCCTTGGCGGCGGCCCGGCGGCCGAGCGGGGAGATCTGGGCGCCGAGGGCGCCGGTGACGCGGTCCAGGTAGATGGCGAGGACGACGATGCCGACGCCCGCCTCGAAACCGAACCCGATGTCGAGCTGGCCGATGGCCTCGTTGACCGCGCCTCCGAGGCCGCCGGTGCCGACCATGCCGGCGATGACGACCATCGACAGGCTCAGCATGATCACCTGGTTGACGCCCGCCATGATCGTCGGCAGGGCGAGCGGCAGCTGCACGCGCAGCAGGGTGTCGCGCGGGGTGGTACCGAAGGCCTCGGCAGCCTCGACCAGCTCGGCGTCGACCTGGCGGATGCCCAGTTCGGTCATGCGGACGCCGGGGGCGAGCGCGAAGATCAGGGTGGCGATGACGCCGGCGGCGGTGCCCAGGCCGAAGAAGAGGATGGCCGGGATCAGCAGCACCATCGACGGCATCGTCTGGAGCAGGTCCAGGACGGGCCGCACAGCCGCACTGACCGTCCTGGAGCGGGCCGCCCAGATGCCGAGCGGCAGCGAGAGCACCAGGGCGATGACGGTGGCGACGAGCACCAGGGCCAGCGTCGACATGGCCCGGTCCCACAGGTCGAGCGAGTCGACCAGCGCGAACCCGGCGAAGCCGAGGACGCCCGCGACCAGGCCGCGCAGCCACCAGGCGACAACGGCGAGGATGCCCGCGAGGACCAGGGGGGCGGGGGCGGTCAGGACGGCGACGACGACGTCGTACATGCCCTCCACGACGGCCTTGACCGCGTCGAAGAGCCAGCCCATGTGGGTGACGAGCCAGTCGACGCCGGAGTCGACCCGGTCGCCCAGACGCAGCCTAGGCATGTGCGATCACCTTCCCTTCCGGGTCGCCGCAGGGCGTCGGAGCGGCCGTCTCGTCGCCTAGGAAGGCGAGCAGCCGCTGCCGCGGCACGACTCCGACGACCCGGTTGGCCTCGTCGACCACCGAGACGCGGTGCGACAGCCGGGCGCTCATCGCGCACAGGTCCACGAACGGCGTCTCGGGGGTCGCGGTCTCGCAGGCGCAGAGGGGGGCGTCGGCGGTGACCGAGGTGTCCATGAGGGCGCCCGCGGTGAGCACGCGGGAGCGGTCGACGTCCTGGACGAAGGAGGCGACGTAGTCGTTGGCGGGGCGGACGAGGATGTCCTGCGCCGAGCCGGTCTGGACGATCCGGCCGTCGCGCATGACCGCGATGCGGTCGCCCAGGCGCATGGCCTCGTTGAGGTCGTGGGTGATGAAGACGATGGTCTTCTTCAGGGTGCGCTGCAGTTCGAGGAGCTGGTCCTGCATGTCCCTGCGGATCAGTGGGTCGAGGGCGCTGAAGGACTCGTCCATGAGCAGCAGGTCGGCGTCGGTGGCGAGGGCGCGGGCCAGGCCCACGCGCTGCTGCATGCCGCCGGACAGCTCGTCGGGCCAGGACTTCTCCCAGCCGGCCAGCCCGCACAGCCGCAGGGCCTCGGCGGCGCGCTCCTCGCGCTCGGCGCGGGGCACGCCCTGGACGGCGAGGCCGTAGGCGGCGTTCTCCAGGACACTGCGGTGCGGGAAGAGCGCGAAGTGCTGGAAGACCATGCTGATCTTCCGGGCGCGGACCTCGCGCAGCTCGCGGTCGCTGAGCGCCGTCAGGTCCTGGCCGGCGAACCGCACATGGCCCGCGGTCGGCTCCAGCAGGCCGTTGAGCATGCGCAGCAGCGTGGACTTGCCGGACCCGGACAGGCCCATGACGACGAAGATCTGGCCCGGCTCCACGGTGAAGGAGGCGTCGATCACGGCGGCGGTGGTGCCGTCGGCGCGCAGCTCCTCGCGGTCGGCTCCCTGGCGGAGCCTCGTCACGGCCTCGTCCGGTCGTCTGCCGAACACCTTGAACAGATGCTCGGCCTCAAGCCTGGATGACACGGGTACCTCTTGTCTCGACGGCAAAGGAAGGGAGTGACGGGCAGGCAGTTGAATGCGCAACCGGCGTCACTCCGAGGACGCGCCTGCCCCGGCCCCCCGGCCACAAACGCACAAGTGGTCGAGACCACAAGCGCAGCACAGAGCGCAACTCGTTGCGCACCGAGCGCACCGAAGGGCCGCTGTCAGTGGCGTGCGGCATGATGCGAGACGTGACCGGACGACTGATGCTCCTCGACACCGCCTCGCTCTACTTCCGCGCCTACTTCGGCGTCCCGGACTCCGTGAAGGCGCCGGACGGGACACCGGTGAACGCCGTACGCGGACTCCTCGACTTCATCGACCGCCTGGTGAAGGACCACCGCCCGGACGCGCTGGTGGCCTGCATGGACGCCGACTGGCGCCCCCAGTGGCGGGTCGATCTGATCCCCTCCTACAAGGCGCACCGCGTCGCCGAGGAGCACGAGACCGGGCCCGACGAGGAGGAGGTGCCCGACACGCTGTCACCTCAGGTGCCGGTCATCGAGGCGGTCCTGGACGCGCTCGGCATCGCGCGCGTGGGGGTCGAGGGCTACGAGGCGGACGACGTGATCGGCACGTTCACCGCGCGGGCGAAGGGCCCGGTCGACATCGTCACCGGCGACCGCGACCTGTACCAGCTGGTGGACGACGCGCGCGGGGTCCGGGTGCTGTACCCGCTCAAGGGCGTGGGCACCCTCCAGCTCACCGACGAGGCGTGGCTGCGTGAGAAGTACGGCGTGGACGGCCGGGGGTACGCGGATCTGGCGCTGCTGCGCGGCGACCCGAGCGACGGCCTGCCGGGTGTGCCGGGCATCGGCGAGAAGACGGCCGCGAAGCTGCTGGCCGAGTTCGGCGACCTGGCCGGGATCATGGCGGCGGTCGACGACCCGAAGGCGAAGCTCACGCCCTCGCAGCGCAAGCGCCTCGACGAGTCGCGGCCGTACGTCGCCGTGGCGCCGACGGTCGTGCGGGTCGCGGCCGACGTTCCGCTGCCGCAGGTGGACGTCGCCGTGCCACGGGCCCCGCGTGACGCCGCGGCACTGGACGCGCTGGCGGTGCGCTGGGGACTGGGCGGGTCGCTCCAGCGGCTGCTCACGACGCTGGGTGCGTGACGGTTCAGGGGCGCACAGGGTGCTCCGTGTGAGTGCATGGGGCTTTCGATGCGGGGAATTCGTCTACTGGTGCGCGACATGCGCCGTTTCATGAACGAGTCATAGCGGCATTCGCCGGGCGGAGGTGCTAACTTAGGTAAACCTAAGCTTGGAACGAGGGAGGCCTGTGATGGCACTACGCCCTGCCCGCAAGCCGCGGAAGCCCTACTCCGCGCAGGTCATCCGTACCGAACGGCTGACCCCGCACATGCAGCGTGTGGTGCTGGGCGGTGAGGGACTCGCCGATTTCGCGGCGGACACCTGCACGGACCATTACGTCAAGCTCCTGTTCCCACCCGAGGGCGCGAGTTACCCGGAGCCCTTCGACCTGGAGCGCATCCGCGAGGAGCTGCCGCGCGAGCAGTGGCCGGTGACGCGGACCTACACGGTACGGGCCTGGGATCCCGAGCATCGTGAGCTGACGCTCGACTTCGTACTGCACGGCGACGAGGGCCTGGCCGGGCCGTGGGCCATGCGCGCCCAGCCGGGCGACACCGTGCGGTTCCTCGGCCCCGGCGGCGCCTACGCCCCCGACCCGGACGCCGACTGGCATCTGCTCGTCGGTGACGAGAGCGCGCTGCCCGCGATCGCCCGCTCCCTGGAGTCACTGCCGGCCGGCGCCAGGGTCCACGCGTTCGTGGAGGTGGCCGGGCCCGAGGAGGAGCAGAAGATCGACTCCGATGTGGAGGTCGTCTGGCTGCACCGCGGGTCCCGCCCCATCGGCGAGGCCCTGCTCCAGGCCGTGCGCTCGCTGGACTTCCCCGAGGGCCGGTTGCACGCGTTCGTGCACGGCGAGGCGCACTTCGTGAAGCAGCTGCGCCATCTACTGCGGGTCGAGTGCGGTGTGCCGCGGGAGGACCTGTCGATCTCCGGCTACTGGCGGCTCGGCCACAACGAGGACGGCTGGCAGGCGTCCAAGCGGGAGTGGAACGCGCGGATCGAGACGGAGCAGGAGGGGGCGGGAGCGGCACCGGCCGCCTAGCTCACCGCACGGGGGGTCGGCACCCTTGAAGGTGCCGACCCCCTGAGCTTGGGATCCGCCTGTCCTGACGGCGCGTCTTCCGCAGTCGCGCGAACCGCAAGGCCCTTCACGACGCTGACGACCGGATCGGCCCGGCACGGACAGGCAGTCCACCGCCAGTCACGCGCTCGCGCGGTCGAGGCACTCCACTCGGACCTGGACCTGGTGAGGGCTGAGGGTCATCCGCGGTTCGACACGGGGCGGTTGAAGGTTGCCGTGCGAGAGTCGCCATCGAGTCACGATCGTGGCCAGGGCCAGTGTCGCCAGGTTCATGGCGTAGTTGTCGCCGATGCACTTGCGCGCCCCTCCGCCGAAGGGGATGAAGGCGCCGCGCTCATGCGGGTGCTCCGGTAGCCACCGGTCGGGGTCGAAGCGGTCGGGCCGCGGATTGAACCGTGCATCGTGGTGCATGAGATACGGGCTGTAGACGAGGGTGGTGTCCGGAGGGATCACGGCGTCCGCCAGCCGGGCTTCGGTGGTGGTCGTCCGCGTGAAGAGCCACCCGGGCGGGTAGAGACGCAGCGTCTCGGTGACGACCCTCCTCGCCAGGTCGAGTTGGGGGAGATCGTCCCAGGTCGCGGTCCGGGTACCGAGCACCTTGGCTGTGTGTGAACGCAACCGCTCCTGGACGTCGGGGTATTGACACAGAAGATGGACGGCCCAGGTAAGGGCCACCGCCGTGGTGTCGATGCCTGCGACGAGCAGGGTCATGATCTGAGCGTGGATCTCGGCGTCACCGAGGGCTTCTCCCGCGTCGTCCCGGGTGGCGAGGAGCATCGACAACACGTCGCCGTGGTTCTTACCGTCCTGCCGATACAAGCCGATGGTCTTGCTGACCGCGGCCCACGCCCGGTTGCGAGCCCGCTCGTAGCGCCGGTTCGAGGGCAAGGGCAGACGGCGCAGCAACGGCGGGAGCACAGCCTGCTGGTAGATGCCTCGGAAGATGTCCGGCAGGCATACCGTCACCGTGTCCACGGCAGGTCGCGCGGCGTCAGCCGTGAACAACGTCCGAGAAATGGTTTCACTCGCGAGCCCGTACATCTGCGCGCCGGCGTCGACAGTGCGTCCGTCGCCCCAGCCGCTGGTGAGAACGTCGATTTGCTCGGTCATGATGGCGGCGTATTCCCGCAGGCTGGCGCGAGAGAAGGCCGGCTGCAAGCTGCGCCGCTGTCGCCGGTGAGCGCTGTGGGGACACGAGGCGATGCCCGCGCCCAGAGCGTTTCCCACGCGCTCGATTATGGGCCCACCCTTGTCGAATATCCGGTCCTGGAGGAGAACGTCTTGCACGAGGTCAGGTCGGCAGACCACGACGGCTCTTTGTGGGCCCAGCCGAATCTGCACTAAATCACCATAGGACGGGAGGGTTTTCAAGAAATGCAGCGGATCGCGGAGCAGGGGAAACAGATGCCCTACTATCGGCAGCGCCCCTGGAGCCTGCGTGATGCCTGCATGGTCCGTTGCCACGCGCTTTCCCCCTTTTTTGTCGATGGTCGGAAGCTTTCGTGCAGGCCGGTGTCGAGAAGGCCCGGATTTGCTCACGGTCAACCGCGGCTAAGCCGATGCATGCTCCTGGCTGGGGAGCAGGAGCTGCAGGTGGGCATGTTGCTGATCCGACTGGTCCGACGTTGTGGGGATGTGGTAACGCGTGGTTTTTCCGTACCACTCCAGGCAGCCGTTGGTCCACTGCCTCATTCCGGCAGTGACCTTCAGTACCTCGTCACGCAGGCGGGGTGACACACCAAGACTCGTCAGGTAGGGCACGAGCTGCTCTTCAGCGGCCAGGAAGTCGCTCACGCGCGCCTGAACCTTGGCGACAGCCAACTCGATGGCATCCTGCAGCGAGATTCCGGCTGCATGCTGCATCACGATGACGACGTTGTGGAAATCTCCACGCTTGTGGTCCAGGTGAACCGAATGCAGGTCATTCTGCCAGGCGACCACATCACTCGCGGCTTCGATGATCTCCCGGAACAACCTGCTCTCATAGATGCTCTCGGGTACCTCCGTGTCCAGGCTGAGTTCGACCAGGTCGAAGCCGAACTCCATGCCCACGGACAGTCGCCTGGTCTGAGTGAAGCTGTCAATTCCCGGAGGGGTGCCGCGGAAACGGTTCTCAGATTCCTCGGCGAACCCCTGGAAAAACAGGTCCAAGTGCCGGTTCAGTCGTCCGCGGAGCGTTGGTGAGAGCCTTTCGCCCGTGCGGATGGAGAGGTCCGTGAGCGCCTTTGTGAAAGGCGTCTGCTCTCGTTCCGGGGCCGGATCCCGTCCGGTGTCGATGATACCCATCAGGCGCCGGTGGACCGGAGCCCAGGCCCCTGGGGCGTCATAGACCCTCAACGTGTGCAAGTCGTCCAGGATGAAAGTGACGAAAAGCCATTCTGCGCAAAGGCAGAGATCGCGGAACGAGGCTTCCGGATAGGTCCAGGCGACAAAGTGCCCGTAGCCTGCCTCCAGCCGTTCCCTGCCGCCCTGCGTCTCACTCAGCCCGAGGCTTTCTCCCAGCGAGCGGACGTACTCCTCGATCTTCTCGGTGTACGGGCTTACGGTCGGTGGGTTGGGCTCCGAATACGTCGGAATCATGGCGAGCACCAGGTCCTCCAGGTCTATGGCGCCAAAGTTGCTAAGGCGGATGCGTTTCGGTCGGGACGACTGCTCTCACAGCGAGCAACACGCGCCCCGGTCGGCGGCGAGAGGATGAACGGAGGCATGGATTCCCTTCCGGTGCCGGAGCGAGCAGGGCGCGTCACGCTTGTGCGGTACGCCCTTCAATCACATCGCAGTTGAGTCCGCACCGGAAGTGGGCACCATCGATCAAGTCGTGAATGGTTCTGAACGTTCGGCTGGACGCTCGCCGGTTCAGGGCGCGCCCACTTGAGCACATCGGTGTCGGGGACCAGGGGAACGGCAGGGATCGCCCGCCGCCGCCACGCGCCGAGTCCGGAATCTGCCGCCACTGCCTTCGACGATGCGCCGGCCCAGGACACTCGGCATCGTGCGCATCCGACCGGCGTCGGACGACGAGGAGCCAGGCAGCCCGGTGATCCGATCCGCCGGTGGAGGGCCGAAGTCCTTCTCGCGCTGGCGGCTGAACAACAGGTGAAAAGGGCAGACTGACAGTTGAGCGGTGGCCACGGCGGCTCCCATGAGGTGCCGGTCATCAGAACAACTGTGTGCGCAAAGCCATGGAGCTGCGCGGTGCAGTTCCAGTAGACGCAGACCCGCCACCCGGGACAAGCAATCGACAGGGGGCGCGTCGGGGCGCAAAGGCGATCGCGCAAGCGCAGTGAACGGTCGGTTTACCGCCTCCACCGTTCAACGCGCTCGTGCGCCGGAGCGCGAAGCAGAGCTGGCGCCCATGCAAGCCGCCTCCCTTGCGCTCCTGGAGGCGATGCGGCCCTCGTACGCTTGAGCGTGATGAGACGACGCACTTCTCCCCCGCCTTCTCCTCTGCCGCAGCGCGACGGGGTGGATCCGGTACGCGTACGGCTGCCGGGCGGGGACGCTTGGGCAACCGTGCGGGATCATCTCGTAGCGCGGCTCGCGGCCGCGGCCGAGGTGATCGACGGGATGCTGGACGCGGGGGAGATCGTGGACGCCGCGGGCCTTCCCGTTCGACGGGACAAAGAGTACGTCCCCGGGATGTACGTGTGGTTCCACCGAGAGCTGCCCGCCGAGGAGCGGGTGCCGTTCACGATCGACGTCGTCTACCAGGACGATCACGTGGTGGTGGCCGACAAGCCGCACTTCCTGGCCACCACGCCACGCGGCAGCCATGTCGCCGAGACCGCCCTGGCGCGTCTGCGGCTCCGACTGGGCATCCCGACGCTGAGCGCCGCTCATCGGCTGGACCGGCTGACGGCCGGGCTGGTGCTCTTCACCGTGCGCCCCGAGGAACGCGGCGCCTACCAGTCGATGTTCCGCGACAGGCAGGTGACCAAGGTGTACGAGGCCGTGGCCCCGTACGACGCCGCGTTGGACCTACCGCGCACCGTGCGCAGCCGCATCGTCAAGGAGCGCGGGGTGTTGGCGGCCCGCGAGGTCGCGGGCGAGCCGAACGCCGTCAGCCGGGTCGAGTTGCTGGAGCACCGACGCGAGCATGCCCGGTACCGGCTGACACCGAGTACCGGGCAGACCCACCAACTGCGGGTGCACATGAGCGCCCTCGGAGTGCCGATCCTCGGAGACCCCCTCTATCCGGTGGTGACCGGCCCCGTGGCGGCCGGCGACTTCCGACGTCCGCTCCAACTGCTGGCGCGGACGCTTGAGTTCACCGATCCGATCACGGGACGCGAACACCGGTTCCTCAGCGCGCGCATGCTGCGGGCCTGGTCGTCGTACGACGAGTGGGCCGGGTAGCCCCGGCTCCCGGCGGGCTCACTCGCCGCGCCACCAGCGCAGGAAGCGCCGGAACAGGCGCGTGCGGCGGGCCGGCTCCATCGTCGCCGGAGGCGCAGGAGCAGCGGACACCGCCGGCGAGGGCTGTGACTGCGGTGCGTCGACCTGCCAGGTGGTCGTGCGCTGCCGCGGCGCGGGGTTGTTGAAGGGGCGCTGCGTGACGTCCCGCGGAGGCTTGGGCGCGAACCTCACCGGAAGTTCCACCAAGTGCCGGTTCGAGATGGACGCACGCCAGCGCAACTCGTGTTCCTCACAGTCGAGTTGGGCGTCCGGGAGGCGAGCCAGCAACGCGTCGACACCGACGTCGGCGATGGCGCGGCCGATGTCCTGGCCCGGGCACTCGTGGGGGCCGCCCCCGAAGGCGAGGTGGGAGCGGTTGCCCTGCATGTTGGCCTTGAGGTCGGGGCGGACACGCGGGTCCACGTTGCCCGGCGCGATGCCGAAGACGAGCGCGTCGCCCTTGCGGATGCGCTGACCCCCCAGCTCGGTCTCCTGCTTGGCGACGTAGGGGAAGATGGTGCTGAACGGCGGCTCGTCCCACAGGGACTGCTCGACCGCCTCGGGGACGGTCATCTCGCCGCCCTTGAGCTGGGCGCGGAACCGTGGGTCGGTGAGTACCACGCGCAGGACGTTGGCGATCAGGTTGGCAGTGGCCTCGTACGAGACGATCAGGACGACCCGCAGGTGCTGGCCGATCTCCTCGTCGGTGAGCCGCGCCGGGTGGTTGATCAGGTGGCTGGTGAAGTCGTCCCTCGGTTCGGCCCTGCGGCTCATGGTGAGCCGCATCAGGACGTCCATGATGTAGGCGTTACTGGCGATGGCGGTCTCGGTGCCCTTGAGCATGTCGCGGGCGGCCTGCACGATCCGGTCGTTGTATTCGTCCGGCATGCCGAGGATTTCGCACATCACCGCCATGGGCAGGTGTTCGGCGAACTGGCTGACCAGATCGGCCCTGCCCTCCTCACAGAACCGGTTGACGAGCTCCTGGGTCGCACGGTTGATGGAGCGGCGGATGCCCCGGTGGTCGATGGTCGACATGGCGCCGGTGACGGCGCCGCGCAGCCGCAGGTGCTCGTCCCCCTCGGCATGGCAGCAGATGGGCTGCCAGGCGATGATCGGCATGAGCGGGTGATCGGGCTTGATCGTGCCGTCCTGCAGCGCGGTCCACAACCGGGTGTCACGGGAGTACTGGGAGGGGGTGCGCACGGTGTGCAGGTTCTCGGCGTGGCCGAGGACCACCCAGATGGGTACGTCCTCGTGCAGCAGGGCGGGGGCCACGGTGCCGTGCTCGGCGCGGAGCTTCTCGTACAAGGCTCCCAGGTCCTCCGCCTCCGGGCCGTACAGCCGGCGCAGCCCTCCGGGGCCGATGCCGTGCGCGGGGCAGCCGGGGGGCGGGGTGGCCATGGGCTCGTCCGTACCGGTCGGGAAGAGGGGTTCAGGCGTCACGATGGTCGCTCCGAAGCTGAAGTGGTTCCGGTGTACAGGAGGTGAGGGGGTCCCCCGGTTCGGACGGTTCAGCGAAGCCGCGAACGTGGGGGAGGTCGCGCGCGGAACGCAAACGGCGTGCGGGGGCCGTACGGCTCGCGGGCGCGAAGGCGCGGCCGTACGGCCCGACCGGCACGGGGCTCAGGCGGGGGCCTTCGCCGTCGCCAGCGCGTGCAGGAAGTGCATCAGGGTCATCAGGACGTCGCGGCTGGAGGCCCGGCGGCGTACGTCGCACTCGATGATGGGGATCTCCTCGGGCAGATCGAGTGCCGTGCGGAGTTCGGAGACGGCGTAACGAGGCGCATCCGGGAAGGTGTTGACGGCCACCACGAAGGGCACGCCGCACTCCTCCAGTCGCCCTATGACATCGAAGCTGACTTCGAGTCGACGGGTGTCGACCAGCACGACCGCGCCCAGCGCACCCTCGAACAACCCGTTCCACAGGAACCAGAAGCGTTCCTGGCCGGGCGTGCCGAAGAGGTACAGCACCAGCTGCTCGGTGATGCTGATGCGACCGAAGTCCATCGCGACGGTGGTCGCCGTCTTGGTGTCCGAGCCGTAGTTGTCGTCGACGCCGATACCGGCCTGCGTCATGGTCTCTTCGGTGGTCAGCGGCTTGATCTCGCTGACCGAGCCCACCATGGTCGTCTTGCCGACGCCGAAACCGCCCACCACCACGATCTTGACCGCGGCCTCGGCCGTGTGCGGCAGCTGGTCCTCGGTACGCGGGCCGGGGACGATGTCAGAGCCTTTGAAGTCCATGCATCACCGCTTCGAGAATTGAACGGTCGGCGACGGCCTGGCGCACGATCGGGGCGCGCGCCGTCACCAGTCCGGCCGTCAGCATGTCGGTGAGTACGACCGTCATCATGCTGAACGGCAGGCTGAGATAGGCCGAGAGCTCGGCCACGGACAGGGGGGTGGTGCAGAGCCGGAGCAGCGCCGATTGTTCCGGCGTGGCGGAAGGCGGCGGTTCGGCGCGCGCCACGATTAAGGTGACCAGGTCGAGGTCCGCGTCACGCTCGCCCCCGTCCGGTCCGGCCACCACGAAGAGCCGTTCCGGGTTCTTCTGCTTCCCGGTCTGGGCCGGTGGTGGAGGCGGTAGGTCCTTGGGTTGCCGCCGCTGGCGTTGCGGAGGAGTCATACGGTCTGCCCGTTGCGCCGGGGCGGGCTGGTGAGGTGGGCACCGATCCGGGCGACGAGGTCGGTCATGCGGTTGCTCATCCGGCCGGGTTCGGCGAAGGTGTCCGAGAGCACCGCGAGATATGCGTTCGCGCCGGCGGCCATCAGGTAGAAGTAGCCGCCGTTGATCTCGATCAGGACCATCTTCATCTTGCCGTCGCTCTTCGGGATCTCCTGGGCGACAGCGCTCGCCAGGCTCTGCAGCCCGGCGCAGGCCGCGGCGACGCGGTCTGCGGTGTCCGGGTCGCCGCCGTAGCGTGCGATGCGCAGGCCGTCGGCGGAGAGCACCACGATCATCTGGATGCCCGGTACGCCGTCGTGGAGCTCCTTGAGCATCCAGTCGAAGTTGGCGCGCTGCTGGATCACTTGAGGTCCCCCTCCTCGTCGGCCTCGGGGCGGGCCGGTTGGGTTCGCGGTTTGAGTGTGAGCGGGTCCGGACCGTCCTTGAGTCCGTTCCAGAACGCCTCGACCCAGGCTCCGGGGGCGGGCTCGTCCTTCGCCGGCTCGGGGTCGGGCTCGGACTTGCCTGTCGACCAGATGGTCGGCCGGCCCTCCCGTTCGGCCTGCTCGATGGCCGCCTGCTCGGCGAGCCGCTTGCTGAGCGGGGTCTTGACCCGGCTGCGGCGCTGGGGCAGCCCGTTGGCGGTCCACTCGGTGACGACGGGGACGTCGTCGCCCATGGAGAGCGCGGCGGCGATCTTGGGGCTGGTGGGACGACGCTTCTTGGGCGCGCGCTTGGGGCCTTCGAGGAGATCGGGGTCGTCGGCCTTGGGCGCCGATCCGGCGCCGATGCCGTGCGCGAGTCCCGGCGCGGGGTCGGTGGTCATCATGTCGCGCGGCACCACCAGGACGGCGCGAACGCCGCCGTACGCGGAGGACCGCAGCGAGACCTGCATGTTGTAGGCCGTGCAGAGGCGGCCGACGACGGCCAGGCCCAGCCTCGGGGACTCACCGAGGTCCTGCAGGTCGGTGCCCTGCTTGGCGCGTTCGAGCATGCCCTCGACCCTGGCGCGGGCCTCCTCGCTGAGGCTGACCCCGGCGTCCTCGATCTCGATCGCGACACCGGTCTGCACCTCGGTGGCGGTGACGTGGACCTTGGTCTGCGGGGGCGAGTAGCGCGTGGCGTTGTCGAGGAGTTCGGCCGCGGCGTGGATGATCGGCTCGACGGAGATACCGGCGATGTTGACCTTGGCGATGGAGTCCAGGCTGATGCGGCGGTACTCCAGGATCCGGGACATGGCACCGCGGAGCACGCTGTACAGCGGGACGGGCTCGGGCCACTGGCGGCCGGGGCGGCCGCCGCCGAGCACGGAGATGGAGTCGGCGAGGCGGCCGATCAGCATGGTGCCGTGGTCGATGCGGAGCAGGTCGTCGAAGACCTCGGGGTTGCGGCCGTGGTCCTCCTCCATCTCCCTGAGTTCGACGGCCTGCTGGTGGACGATCGACTGGACGCGGCGGGCGATGTTGACGAAGGAACGCTGCGCGGAGTCGCGCAGTGCCTCCTCGTGATCGACGAGTTCGACCATGTTCCGTACGAACTCGACCTGCACCGGGGGGAGTTGGGCGTAGGACGGGTCGATCTCGGCGAGGTCGCGCATCACCTCATAGGGTGAAGCGCCACAGCGCAGCCGGTGGATCGCGGCGGGAGTGATCTCCCTGGCGAGGCGGACGATCTCCTCGTCGTGGGCGGCGACGCGCCTCTCCAGATACGCGGTGTGACGAGCGTGCTCGGCTCGCGCGTCGCCAAGGGCGCGGCCGCGGCGCACGACTTCGGCCGCGGACATCAGGACCAGCACCAAGGCCACGGCACCGCACACGCCGACGGCCGTCCGGGCCGGTTCCGCCACCACGGCGACGGCGGCTCCGGTCGCCGCGGCCATCACTATGGCCGGCAGCAAAAGCACGCGCACGTAAGGGAGTTCGCGCCGACGGGGCGGGGATTGAACGCTCACCATGTGGGCCCTCTGAAATGAATCGGGTGGGTGTAGGGGGAGCTAGCAGGGGGGTACGTCATGGGTATGTCGGAATCTTCTGCATGTTTGGGAACAAGCGCACGAATACACCTCAACTCGGTGCGCTGCGGGCGAGCTTAGTCCGAGCGGATCATCGCTGTGTCATATTCAGCAAGCGCCTGAAATGGCGGGTGTGACAGGAGTACGCTCGGCTCTTTTATACGCTCGGCATACAATCGAACACGACGCGTCACGTTGTTCGGGCGTACGAAAACCACTCACCGTGACGAGTGAGAGTCGGGGTTCCCGCACCGTCCGGCCGTGAGATCTCAGCGAAAGCGGACCCCGAGATCTCTGCGAAGCGCTCGGCACGCACCCCGGGCGGCGAGCGCAGCCACCGAGGTCGCGAGCGCAGCCACCGAGGTCGCGAGCGCAGCCACCGAGGTCGCGAGCGCAGCCACCGAGGTCGCGAGCGCAGCCACCGAGGTCGTGCGGGCCGCCGCCGCACGGCGGCTTCCCCCCTCTCGGCCGTACCCGAGTCTGGGAGTGACGCGAACTCCGGGAGTCCGGCGCGCAGTTCTTCCTCCTGGCCGGCAGCCACGGACCCCGGTTCCCGGGCGGATCCCACCGACGGCGGCTGCCGATGCCGCAATCCACGGAGACGACGCGGTCCCCGGAAAACAACGAAGGCAAGGAGGTCACCACCACTCCTTGCCACTCTCAACGTATAGCGCACCGGGGGCCTTGCGGCAAGGCCCCCGTCGTGCCGCAGAATCTCCGGCCTGAGCCGGAATCTGCAAAAACGGGGAGTCACGACGTGCGTGCTTTGCTGGTGACCTACGGATCGCGCGGGGACGCCGAACCGATGGCGGGACTCGCGGTGGCGCTGCGGGCACGGGGCGCCGACGTGCGGGTGTGCGCGCCGCCGGACTTCGCGGAGCTGTTCGCGGGCATCGACGTACCCATGGCGCCCATCGGCCGGTCGGTGCGCGAGATGGTCAAGGAGAGCGTGACGGGTGCGGCACCGCTGCCACCGGAGAGCCTGCCGGAGCGTGCGGCCCGGGTGTTCACGGCGACGTACGACGCGGCCATGGCGATCGCCGGGGAATGCGACGTGGTGGTGGCCACCGGCCTGATGCCGGCCGCGGCAGGCGCGCGGTCGGTGGCCGAGAAGCTGGGCGTCCCGTACGTGTTCGTGGCCTGCTTCCCGACCTACCTGCCCTCGCCGCACCACCCGCCGCTCACCTGGCCTGGCCGCCCCACGCCACCGGACGTGACCGACAACCGGGCGTTGTGGGACCTGAACGCCGAGCACCTGAACGCGCTGTTCGGCGAGGCGGTCAACACCCGGCGGGCCACGCACGGGCTGCCCCCGGTGGACCACGTACGCGATCACGTGCTCACCGACCGGCCGTGGCTGGCGGCCGACCCGGCCCTGAGTCCGTGGCCGGAACCGGCGGACCGCACGGTGGTGCAGACCGGCGCGTGGATCCGGCCCGACGAGCGGCCGCTCCCGGCGGATCTGGAGGCCTTCCTGGACGCCGGCGCACCACCGGTCTACGTGGGCTTCGGGAGCATGGCGCTCCAGGACGCGCAGGGCGTGGCGCGGGCGGCCGTCGCGGCGGTCCGTGCGCGCGGGCACCGGGTGCTCGTCGGGCGTGGCTGGGCCGACCTGGGCCGCACCGACGACCAGGACGACTGCTTCGCCGTCGGCGAGGTCAACCAGCAGGCCCTGTTCCGACGGGTGGCCGCCGTCGTGCACCACGGTGGCGCCGGCACCACGACGACCGCCGCCCGGGCCGGCGCGCCCCAGGTGGTCGTCCCCCAGCTCGCGGACCAGCCGTACTGGGCCGGCCGGGTGGCCGAGCTGGGCGTCGGTGCCGCGCACGGCGGCCCCACTCCCACCTTCGAGTCCCTGTCGACCGCGCTCGGTTCGGCCCTGTCCCCCAAGACCCGGGCGCGAGCGGCGGCCGTCGCCGCCACGATCCGCACCGACGGGGCAACGGTGGCCGCGCAACTCCTCCTCGACACGCACGGACGCGACGGGCGGCCCGCATCCCCATGACCCGCGCGGTGCCACCGCGGCACGGGTCATGACACCCGGACACGAGAGTCCGCACCCGCCGACGACCTGACCGCCCCTGGCCCGGCATGGGCCCGGCTCCGGTTCACCCCTTCGTCACCCCGGTCCGGCCCCCTTGCCGCGAGCGAGGGTCGTCAGCGACCCAGATCGGAGCAATACGCCGTGAACCCCCTTACCGCCACCACCGTGTTCGCCCTTCCCCATCGCCTGCGTGCCAAGGCCGACCCGGCGCTGATCGCCGCTGACGAGCGGCACTTCGCGGCCCTCGCGCAGTGCCTGGAACAGTCCGTCGCGGAGGTGTCCGAGCGCCTCGCCGCCGAGCGCAGGGCGCCCGGTGGCCTGGGCCGGCACGCGATGGACCGGGACGCCGAAGTCCACCGGCTGACCGCCCGCCTGCGCACGCTGCGCCGCTTCGGCCTGGACCTGTGCCTCGGCCGCATGGTCGGCGCCGACGGCGCCGAGCCGGTGTACGTGGGACGGCTCGGTCTCACGGACAGCACCGGCCGCCGACTGCTGGTCGACTGGCGCTCCCCCGCCGCCGAGCCGTTCTTCGGAGCCACCCACGCCCACCCCATGGGTCTGACGAGCCGCCGCAGGTACCGCTGGAGCGACGGCCGGATCAGCGACTACTGGGACGAGGTGTTCACCTCGGACGGCTTCACCGGGCACGCCGCGCTCGACGACCAGTCCGCCTTCATCGCCGGGCTGGGCAGCACCAGGTCGGAACGGATGCGGGACGTGCTGGGCACCATCCAGGCCGACCAGGACGCCATCATCCGCGCGGGGTCCCAGGGCGCCCTGGTCGTCGACGGCGGCCCGGGCACCGGGAAGACCGTGGTCGCCCTGCACCGCTCCGCCTATCTCCTGCACTCCGACCCCCGCCTCGGGCAGCGTCGGGGCGGCGTGCTGTTCGTCGGACCGCACCGGCCCTACCTGTCCTACGTCGCCGACGTCCTGCCCAGCCTCGGCGAGGAGGGCGTGCGGACCTGTCTCCTGCGGGACCTCGTCGAAGAGGGGGCCGGGGCGGGCGTCGAGGCGGACCCCGAGGTGGCCCGCCTGAAGTCGTCGGCGGCCCTGGTGAAGGCGATCGAGACGGCCGTCCGGTTCTACGAGGAACCACCCGCCGAGGGGATGACGGTCAGCACCCACTGGTCCGACATCCGGCTGAGCGCCGAGGACTGGGCGGTGGCCTTCGACGCGGCGGAGCCCGGCACCCCGCACAACGAGGCCCGCGACCAGGTCTGGGAGGAGTTGCTCACGATCCTGGTCGACAGGCACGACGACGAGGCCTCGGCGCACGACGGCGACGTCTCACCCCATCTGCTGCGCAGGTCGCTGGCCCAGAACCGGGACCTGCGCACGGCCTTCGACCGCGCCTGGCCCCTGCTCGAAGCGGCCGACCTCGTCTCGGACCTGTGGTCGGTTCCGGCCTACCTGCGGATGTGCGCTCCCTGGCTCGGCCCCGACGAGGTACGGCGGCTGCAGCGTACGCAGCCGCAGGCCTGGACGGTGTCCGACCTGCCGCTGCTGGACGCGGCACGGCAGCGGCTCGGCGATCCGGAGGCGGCCCGGCGCAGGCGCCGGCACGAGGCGGCCGTCGCCGCCCAACGTGAGCGGATGACGCAGGTCGTGGACAACCTGATCGAGGCCGCGGCCGCCTCGGGCGCCGACGGTGACGACGGGGAGGGCCTGGTGACGATGTTGCGGGGCGCGGACGCCCGGGTCAGCCTGGTCGACGAGTCCGAACTGCCGCCCGCCGACCCGGATGTGCTGGCCGGCCCGTTCGCCCACATCGTCGTGGACGAGGCTCAGGAACTGACCGACGCGGAGTGGCAGATGCTGCTGCTGCGGTGCCCGTCCCGCAGTTTCACCATCGTCGGCGACCGCGCCCAGGCCAGGCACGGCTTCACGGAGTCCTGGCCGGAACGCCTGGAACGCGTCGGGCTCGACAGGGTCACCATGGCCTCCCTGAGTGTCAACTACCGCACGCCGAAGGAGATCATGACGCAGGCCGAGCCGGTCATCCGCGCCGTGCTCCCGGACGCCAACGTGCCGACGTCGATCCGCAGCGGGGGCGTCCCCGTGGTACGGGGCCCGGTCTCGGATCTCGACACGATCCTCGGCGCCTGGCTCGCCGCGCACACCGACGGGATCGCCTGCGTCATCGGCGATCCCACGTTCCGCCCGACGGACCGCGTCCGCTCGCTGACCCCGGAGCTGTCCAAGGGCCTGGAGTTCGACCTGGTCGTCCTGGTGCGTCCGGAGGCGTTCGGCGAGGGAATCGAGGGAGCGGTGGACCGCTATGTCGCGATGACCCGGGCGACCCGGCAACTGGTCGTCCTCGGGTGAGTGCACGCCCGCGGGGCCGGGGCCGCACGAAGGTGCGGCCCCGGCGCGGGCGGACGCCGCGAACCCCGCGCCCGCCCGCGCACACTCACCCCACCGACGAGTAGGCGACGACTCCCCGCAGCAGCCCCTCCACGGCCTTCCGTGCGTTCTTCGCCACGGTCGATCCCTCCACCGGAGAAGCCGCCGAGATCTGCCCCAGCACATCGATCACCTGCTTGCACCACCGCACGAAGTCACCCGCCGGCATCTCCGCCTCACGCAGTACCTCGTCCAGCCCCTTGCCGCTGGCCCACATGTAAGCGGCCCAGGCGAACCCGAGATCCGGCTCGCGCTGCCCGACGCCCTCGGTCTGATTGATCCGGAACTCCTCCTCCAGGGCATCCAGCCGACCCCAGATCCGCACCATCTCACCCAGCGCGGCCTTGGCCTTGCCCGAAGGCAACTTGGGGGCCATCGCGTCGTCCCCGACCCGCGCCTCATACACCAACGCCGATACGCATGCCGCCAGTTCGGCCGGTCCGAGCCCCTCCCAGACCCGCTCCCGCAGGCACTCGCTGGCCAGCAGGTCGAGTTCGCCGTACAGCCGCGCGAGCCGCTTGCCGTGCTCGGTGACCTCGTCGCCGCGCAGATAGTCCAGCTCGGTCAGCAGGGCGACGATCCGGTCGAAGGTGCGCGCGATGGTGTTCGTGCGGCCCTCGATACGGCGCTCCAGCTGCGAGGTGTCCCGCATCAGCCGGTGGTAGCGCTCGGCCCAACGGGCGTGGTCCTCACGGTCGTTGCAGCCGTGGCAGGGGTGCGCCCGCAGCGCCTTGCGCAGCCGTTCGATCTCGCGGTCGTCGGCGGCCTGGGAGCGCCGCTTGCGGTGCCGCTCCGGCGGGATGTGCCCGGCCTTGGTGCGCAACGCGGAGGCGAGGTCCCGACGGGACTGCGGGGAGCGCGGATTGAAGGACTTCGGGATCCGCATCCGCTCCAGCGCCTCGACCGGCACCGGGAAGTCCATCGACGCAAGCCGCTTGACCTGCCGTTCGGCGGTCAGGACCAAGGGGCGCGGGCCGTCGTGGTGCTCGAAACCGCGGTGGCCGTTGGAGCGCCCGGCCGGCAGCCCGGGGTCGAGCACCAGCGCGAGACCGGCGTACTTGCCCGTCGGCACATGGATGACATCGCCAGGCTTGAGCCTCTCCAGGGCGACCGCGGCCTCCGCGCGCCGCTGCGCCGCGCCCTGCCGGGCCAGCTCGTTCTCCCGGTCCTTGAGTTCGCGGCGCAGGCGCGCGTACTCCTCGAAGTCCCCGAGGTGGCAGGTCATCGACTCCTTGTAGCCGGCCAGCCCCTCCTCGTTGCGCTGCACCTGCCGGGAGATCCCGACGACCGACTTGTCGGCCTGGAACTGCGCGAAGGACGTCTCCAGCAGTTCGCGGGAGCGATGCCGGCCGAACTGCTCCACGAGGTTGACCGCCATGTTGTACGACGGCTTGAAGCTGGACCGCAGCGGATAGGTGCGGGTGCCGGCCAGTCCCGCCAGGTGCTCGGGGCTCATACCGCGCTGCCACAGCACGACGGCGTGCCCCTCGACGTCGATACCGCGTCGCCCCGCACGCCCCGTCAGCTGCGTGTACTCGCCGGGTGTGATGTCGGCGTGCTGCTCGCCGTTCCACTTGACGAGCTTCTCCAACACCACCGAGCGGGCGGGCATGTTGATGCCCAGCGCCAGCGTCTCCGTGGCGAACACGGCCTTCACCAGGCCGCGGACGAACAACTCCTCGACGACCTCCTTGAAGGTCGGCAGCATGCCCGCGTGGTGGGCCGCTATACCGCGTTCCAGGCCCTCCAGCCACTCGTAGTAGCCCAGGACGTGCAGATCCTCGGTGGGGATGGAGGCGGTGCGCTCCTCGACGAGCGCGCGCACCTTCTCCCGTGCCTCCTCGTCGTTCAGCCGGAGTCCCGCGTGCAGGCACTGCTGTACGGCGGCCTCGCAGGCGGCACGGCTGAAGATGAAGGTGATCGCGGGCAGCAGCCCCTCGGCGTCGAGGCGTTCGATGACCTCGGGCCGGCCGGGTGTCCACACCCGGGACCTCTGTCTGCGCTCCCGCTCGCGATCGGCCTCCCGCATCGCGCGCCCGCGTCTGCGGTCCTGGAACGACGGCCGGGTCGCCTCCATCCGCGCCAGCCGCGTGAGATCGGGGTTGACGGCCTTCTTGTGGCCCTCGCCCTCCTCGAACAGGTCGTACATCCGGCGCCCGGCGAGCACGTGCTGGAACAGCGGCACGGGCCGATGCTCGGAGACGATCACCTCGGTGTCGCCGCGGACGGTGTCGAGCCAGTCACCGAACTCCTCGGCGTTCGACACGGTCGCCGACAGGGAGACGAGCGTGACCGACTCGGGAAGGTGGATGATCACTTCCTCCCATACGGCGCCGCGGAAGCGGTCGGAGAGGTAGTGCACCTCGTCCATCACCACGTACCCGAGGCCGAGGAGGGTCTGCGAGCCCGCGTACAGCATGTTCCGCAGCACCTCCGTGGTCATCACGACCACGGCGGCGTCGGGGTTGACGCTGTTGTCACCGGTGAGCAGACCGACCATGCCGTTGCCGTAACGGCGGCACAGGTCGGCGTACTTCTGGTTGGACAGCGCCTTGATGGGCGTCGTGTAGAAGCACTTCTTGCCCTGCATCAGGGCGAGGTGGACGGCGAACTCGCCCACGATCGTCTTGCCGGAGCCGGTGGGCGCGGCCACCAGCACGCCCTTCCCCCCTTCGAGCGCCTGGCAGGCCTCGATCTGGAAGGGGTCGAGGCCGAAGTCGTACATCTCGCGGAAGGAGGCGAGCGCGGTGGCCTGCTCGACAGCGCGCCTGCGCGCTGCCGCATACCGCTCGGCCGGAGAGAGATCCTCTGTCATCGTGCTTTCGAGCGTACCGGGCCCCACTGACAACAGGACGATCATTATCGGGATCCGCACCGCGCGAACCCGTGGGTCCGCGCAGCTCACGGCGCTGACGGTGGCGCAACGCGAGCGGCCGGGCGCGCCCCGTGGGCGCCCCGGCCGTGGTGTACCTGCGGAAGAGCGGTCAGGTCACGTCGTCGTAGCCGTTGACCCGCTCCGTGCTCGCCTGCTCGGGCAGTGCCCTGGCGGCCGGGACGGCCTCGACCTCGCCGATGTCGTCGGGGGTCAGATCCAGGTCGGAGGCCTCGTCGTCGGCGGGCCCTTCCGCATCGCGGCGGGCGCGGCGCCGGTCGTTGAGCAGTGCGATGCCCGTAGCGCCGAAGTACAGGATCCAGATGGGGCCCGCGAGCGCCAGCATGGAGATCGGGTCGGTGCTGGGCGTGGCGATCGCCGCGAAGAGCGTGATGCCCATGATCATGCCGCGCCACCAGCCGGCCATCTTCTTGCCGGAGAGCACGCCGCTGAAGTTGAGCATGACCAGCAGCAGGGGCAGCTCGAAGGAGAGGCCGAAGACGACGATCATCCGCATGATCAGCTGCAGGAGGTCGTCGAGGGGGAGCTGGTTGTCACTGCCGATGATCGCGAACTCGAGCATGACCGAGGCCATCTTGGGCAGCGACCAGTAGGCGAAGTAGGCGCCCGTGACGAACAGCGGGAAGCCGGCGCCGACGAACGCGTAGGCGTACTTGCGCTCGTGCCGGTGCAGGCCCGGGGCGACGAACGCCCAGAGCTGGTACAGCCAGACCGGGGAGGCCAGCACCACACCGGACGACAGCGAAACCGTCAGGGCGAGGGTGAAGGGGCTCAGCAGGCCGTTCTGCACGATGCGCGCGCACTTTTGCTCACTGGTGTTCTTCGCCAACTCGGCGAAGCTGTAGTCGCATCCCACCGCCTCGAGGATGGGATTCGTGAAGAACTCGATGATGTCCTTGTAGAAGAAGGCTGCGACGATCGTCGTGACGAGGACCGCCAGCAGGCTCTTGACGAGCCGGTTGCGGAGTTCACGCAAGTGCTCCGCGAGGGGCATCCGCCCCTCGGGATCCTTCTCCTGCTTGCGGGCAGACTTCAGCAACCCACGTTCCCATCTCGTGCATCGGGCCGGAGGTCACCGGCCCTGCGTCAGCGCTTGGTCGTGTCCGTCGGCTCGTTGACCGGACGCGAGCTGGTCACGTCGCCGGGCGCGGCCTGGATGATGCGCTGAGCCTGGGGCTGCTCGTCGTTGTTGTTCGGCGGGTCGGCCGGCGCGGGGGACTTGCCGTCGTCCTTCATCGCCTTGGCCTCGCTCTTCAGGATGCGGGCGGACTTGCCGAGCGAGCGCGCCATGTCCGGAAGCTTCTTCGCGCCGAACAGCAGGATGATGACGACGAGGATGAGAATGATCTCGGGGGCTCCGAGCCTTCCGAACATAAGTCTTTACCTTCTCACCGAGGCAGCTGGGGTGGGGACGCTGTCCGACCGGTCGGACATATGTCCGAACGATCGTGTAGACAGCGATCGTAGCGCTCAGGGGTGAACGTCAGGCAATCCCCGTGCGTACTCCCTGTCCGCGGACCGGGCCTCGTTCTCCGACCCGCGACCAGCAGCGTACCTGGCCCACACGGCAAGTTGACAGGGCGAAGTGGCCCAAAACGCATGCGACGCAGGACTCACACCCATTCCTTGGCGACCTCAGAGAGAGTCCGCGGCCCGGGCCGCGCTCAGGCTCGCCCGCTCCAGGTCCTCGGCCGCCCTGCTGATCCGGCGCGCCGAATCCGCCACCTGGCGGCCCAGACGCTGCGCCTCCAGGAAGACCCGCACGGCGAGGACACCGAGCACCACAAGACCCAGAAAACCAACGGCTACCGCGAACATCGGCCAGAACATGACGCCGAGCCTAGACCGTCCTACACCGTGGAGTGCAGCCGCAGGGTCCTGACCCCACCGCCGGTGAGCAGCTCGACGATCCGCTCCCCGGCCGGCTTGCGGACGGCGGCGCCGCACTCGGGGCAGGTGAAGGAGTAGAAGGTCGTACGGCTGGTCGCACCGATGGCGAGGCGCAGGGCGCTCGCGGCGAGTTCGAAGGAGCCGCGGCAGTCCGGGCAGCCCGCCCTGAACATCACCGGGGCGACGCTTCTCATTCCGGCGAACGCGGACGCCACCGTCATCTCCCGCACCCCGGACATCGACTCGCTCAAAGCCCCTGCTCCCGCCTGTCGCCCTGCCTGCCCGACACCGTCGAACCTCTGTCCTACCGTCCGTCGTGAACCGGATGCGCCGTGTGAGCGCCCTGCACCTCGATCCCCTCGGTCCCGTCGTACGCGGCCAGCGCCTCGCGGGCCGCATGCCGGGCGCTGTCCGCCAGCTCCGGCGGCGACACGATGCGCCCGTCGCGTCCGAGTCGCAGCGCCAGGCGGCGCAGCGACGCCGGGTCGGGGGTCCGCAAAGTGATACGCAGACCGCCGTCCGCAAGCTCATCGGCACTGTCGTGCGGGTAGTACTCGGCGACCCAGCGGCCGCCCGGGCCGACCTCGACGACGACCTCCGGGTCCTCCGCCGCGGGCTGGACCAGCCCTTCGGACAGGTCCCGCAGCTCGATCTCGGGCGGTGCGGACGGCTCGTCCAGGATCTTGATCTCGGCGACCCGGTCGAGCCGGAAGGTGCGTCGCGCCTCGGAGCGGCGGCACCAGGCCTCGACGTAGGTGTGCCCGACGCTGACCAGGCGGATGGGGTCGATCTCGCGCTCGGTGACCTCGTCACGGGCCGGCGAGTAGTAGCGGATCCACAGCCGGCGCCGCTCGGAGATCGCACGGTCGACGTCGGCGAAGACACCGCCCTCGGACTCGAAGGTCACCGACAGCCGGGAGCTGGCACCGGCCGCCTCACCGGCCGCGGCCTCCACCTTGGCGGTCGCCCGCAGCAGCGCCTGCCGGTCGCTCTCGCGCAGTCCGGGCAGCGTGGCCACGGCCCGGGCGGCCACCAGCAGCGCGGTCGCCTCGTCGGCGGCGATCCGCAGCGGCTCGGCCGCTTCCGCACCCAGGGCGGCCGGGTTGTGCCACCAGATGCGCTCGCCGTCGGTGTCGATGTCGAGCAGGTCGCCGCCGCGGAAGCTGGTGCCGCACATGGGCAGCACATCCAGGTCGGAGACCAGCTCCTCCTCGGAGATGCCGAAGGCGCGCGCCACGTCCTCGACGCGGGCACCGGGGCGCTCCCTGAGATACGTCACCAGGGAGAGCATCCGTCTGGTCTGGTCGATGGCGTTGACGGGCCTGACCGGTTTGCCTGCCACTGTGTCGCTCCGCTCCCCCTCAGCCCTTGGCCACGGCACGCAGCCGGTCCACCACGTCGGCCCGCAGCTCCGCGGGCTCCACGACCACCACGTCCGGCCCGAACTCCACCAGCCAGGCATCCAGCCCGTGGCCGTACGGAATCTCCAACTCGTCCCAGCCGTCGCCGAGTTCCCGCACCGCCGTGGCCTTCGCCCGAAGGGGGTACCCGGCGTCCGTCCGCAGCCGGATCAGCGCGGAGCGGTCGGCGCTCTCCCCCGCCCAGCTCGCCACGGTCTCGCGCACGGTGACGACATCGGGCACGGGGGCGGTGAAGCGGCCACTGCGACTGCGGACCTTGCCGGTGATCCGCGACAGCCGGAAGACGCGCTCGGCGCCGCGGTCCCGGTCCCAGCCCGCCAGGTACCAGTGACCGCGCCAGCACTCCAGCGCCCACGGCTCGACGTGCCGGGGCTCGGGGCGGGCGGCGGTGGCCTTGCGGTACTCGAAGACGACCGGACGGCGGTCGCGGCAGGCCAGCATCAGCGGCTCGAACGCGGCCTCGTGCACCGGGATACGGGGCTCCAGGGCGCCGTGCGCCCCGTACGGGTCGACGTCCTCGGGCAGCCCGGCCGCCCGCAGCTTCTGCAGGGCGCCGCTGGCCGCGCCCGCGAGGCGGGCCTGCTGCCACACCTTGGCGGCCAGCCCCAGCGCGGCCGCCTCTTCGGCGTCGAGCGTGATGGGCGGCAGGCGGTTGCTGTCCCTGCGGGCGAGGTAGCCGACCTCGCCGTCGAGGTTCTCGACGGTCTCGATGACCAGGCCGAGCTCGCGCAGATCGTCCTTGTCGCGCTCGAACATCCGGTTGAAGGAGTCGTCGCTGCCCGCTTCGAGATAGGCCTCGATGGACTCACGCAGCTCGCGCTTGCTCAACGGACGCCGCGTCCCGAGCAGACACAGCGCCAGATTCATGAGCCGCTCGGCCTTGGCAATGGCCATCGACGCCCTTCGCCTCCCTATGGTGCTTACGACCGATGACCGTACCGCCCCGAAGTGGCGTGGCAAAAGCCGAGGGCCCATGCCCGGACAGGCATGGGCCCCAGGTAGTCGGGTCCGGTCGCACGCCGATCAGCGGTTCGCCGATCGGAAGCGGCACCGGGACGCGACGATCAGACGCCGAGCAGGTCGACCACGAAGATCAGCGTCTCGCCCGGCTTGATCGCCGGGGTCGGGCTCTGGTTGCCGTAGGCGAGGTGGGCGGGGATGGTCAGCTGGCGGCGGCCGCCGACCTTCATGCCCTGCACGCCCTGGTCCCAGCCCTTGATGACGCGGCCGCCGCCCAGCGGGAAGCGGAACGGCGTACCGCGGTTCCAGCTGGCGTCGAACTCCTCACCCGTGCTGAAGGCGACACCCACGTAGTGGACGGTGACGGTCTGGCCCGCCTGCGCCACCGGGCCGTCGCCCTCCCAGATGTCCTTGATCTCGAGGTCCGCCGGGGGCTCGCCGCCCGGGAAGTCGATCTCGGGCTTGTCGATGCTCACTTCATCACTCCTTGTTGCATGACCTGAGTCGCGAAACGGTCGCACGGACACCTCGGTCAGGCGACGTCGAGGATATCCACCACGAAGACCAGTGTGTTCTTGGCCAGCTCGCTGCCGGGGGTGTTGCCGTAGGCGAGGGAGGGCGGGATCACCAGCAGCACCCGGTCGCCGACGTTCTTGCCGACGAGGCCCTTGTCCCAGCCCTGCACCACCGAGCCGGTGCCGATCTGGAAGGCGGTCGCGCCACCGTGGTCCCAGGAGGAGTCGAACTTCTTGCCGTCCTCCCACTTGACCCCGGTGTACTGGGCGACGAGGGCCTGACCGGCCTCGACCTTCTCGCCGTCGCCCTTGATCAGCACCTGCTGCTTGAGGTCCTTGGGGGCCTTGGTGTTCTCGGGGATGGTGATCTTCGCCGCCTTCTGCGACGGAGCCTCCACCTCGGGCATGCCGGGGGCCGGGGCCGCCTGCTCGCCCTTGACCTCGGCCTTGGCGTCGACCGTGGCGGCGCCGGCCACGTCGAGCACCCAGATCAGCACGTCCTTCTCCTTGATACCGGAGGAGGGGTTCAGCGCCTCGCCGATCAGGTCACCCGCGGTGCCCTGGACGAGGACCCGGCTGCCCGGCTGCTTGCCCTTGACGGCGTCGAGGACCTTGGCGGGCAGCTGCCGGCTCGGCTTGCCGACCTGTTCGACGGACTGCTGCCGGGGCGCGCTGCCGCCGGTCGCCGGGCCCTGCCAGGTGCCGCCCAGCTCCTTGTCCTCGCCCCACTTCTGAACGGTCCAGTCCAGCCGGACGTAGTCGGAGGCCTTGATCGCGGTTCCGCTGCCCTTCGAGACCGTCTCGACCACGGTCTTCGTGGCCGGCTCACCGTCCTTGGGCGTGGAGATCTCGGGCTTCTCCCCGGCCTTCCCGTCGACCTCGGCGACCGCCGCCGTCTGTGCCTCGTCGCCATCGCCGTCCGATCCGCACGCGGCGGTGAGCAGCAGGGCGGGCACGGCCAGCAGCGCCGCGACGCGGCGTTTCGTGTTGAAGTTCATCAGTCCCACTGGGCTAGGGGGTGGCGGGCAATGGCCGCCACTTTACGACGTACGCGCTCCCGGCACCGCTCGCCGCCCTGATCGGTACTTCGGCATGTCCCCGCCGACCCGGCCGGAGAACGGGAACGCCCGGTGCCAGGAGGTGTCACCACCCCCGGGCACCGGGCGTCCCGCACGGGACGGCGCCGGAGCGTCCGCGCCCTGTCACATACCGGCGATCAGCTTCTCCACCCGGTCGTCCACGGAGCGGAACGGATCCTTGCACAACACGGTGCGCTGTGCCTGGTCGTTGAGCTTGAGATGGACCCAGTCGACGGTGAAGTCGCGGCGCTGTTCCTGCGCCCTGCGGATGAAGTCACCGCGCAGCCGGGCACGAGTGGTCTGCGGCGGGACGGACTTGCCTTCGAAGATCTTCAAGTCGTTGCAGATGCGTGCGGCTTGCCCCTTCTTCTCCAGCAGGTAGTACAGGCCGCGGCGGCGGTGGATGTCGTGGTAGGCGAGGTCTATCTGCGCGACCCGCGGGTGCGACATGGTCATGTTGTGCTTGGCCCGGTACCGCTCGATGAGCTTGTACTTCATCACCCAGTCGATCTCGGTGCCGATGCGGTCGAGGTCCTCGGACTCGATCGCGTCGAGCGTGCGGCCCCACAGCTCCAGGACCTGCTCGACGGTGCCGGTGCGGATACCGCGGCGCTCGCAGAAGTCCACGGCCTTCTCGTAGTACTCCCGCTGCACCTCCAGCGCCGAGGCCTCCCGGCCGCTGGCCAGGCGGACCTTGCGGCGGCCCGTGATGTCGTGGCTGACCTCGCGGATCGCCCGGATCGGGTTCTCCAGGGTCAGGTCGCGCATCACCGTGCCCGCCTCGATCATGCGCAGCACCAGGTCGGTCGCGCCGACCTTGAGCAGCATGGTCGTCTCGGACATGTTCGAGTCGCCCACGATGACGTGCAGGCGGCGGTAGCGCTCGGCGTCCGCGTGCGGCTCGTCGCGGGTGTTGATGATCGGCCGGGAACGGGTCGTCGCCGAGGAGACGCCCTCCCAGATGTGCTCCGCCCGCTGGCTGACGCAGTACACGGCGCCGCGCGGCGTCTGCAGGACCTTGCCCGCGCCGCACAGCAGCTGGCGCGTGACGAGGAACGGGATGAGGATGTCCGCGAGCCGGGAGAACTCCCCGTGCCGTGCCACGAGATAGTTCTCGTGGCAACCGTAGGAGTTGCCCGCCGAGTCGGTGTTGTTCTTGAAGAGGTAGACGTCGCCCGCGATTCCCTCCTCGTGCAGGCGTCGTTCCGCGTCTACCAGGAGTCCTTCCAGAATGCGCTCGCCGGCCTTGTCGTGGGTGACCAGTTCGGTCACGTTGTCACATTCGGGTGTCGCGTATTCCGGATGTGACCCCACGTCGAGATAGAGCCGGGCGCCGTTTCGCAGAAAGACATTGCTGCTACGGCCCCATGACACGACACGGCGGAAGAGGTACCGCGCCACCTCGTCAGGCGACAGGCGGCGCTGTCCCCTGAACGTGCACGTGACGCCGTACTCGTTCTCCAGCCCGAAAATGCGGCGGTCCATGACTGAACATTACGCCCGATCCCCTGAGCTGAAACGGGGTTCGACAGCACGGTTTGGATCATTTTCCGATGAAGCCGCAACAACCGCGCCCCTGGCGGGAGCTGCGAGGACCCGCCCCGTGCCCAGCAGGACCAGCAGCGACACCGCCCCCGCGGCACCCGGCACCGCGAACCCCCACAGGGCCCCGCCCTCCTCGACGACCGGCCCCGCGAGTCCCGTTCCGACCGAGGCACCCACGGTGAACGTGGTGACCAGCCACGAGAAGGCCTCGGTGACCGTGCCGCGCGGCGCGTGCCGGTCCACCAGCACGAACGCACAGGCGATGCAGGGGGCGAGGAACACACCGGCGAGCACGCTCAGCAACGTCATGGCCACGGGCCCGGGCACCAGCATCAGGGGCAGGTAACACACCGCCAGAAGCGCCACCAGCACCCGCAGTCGCCGCGCCGGCTCCCCGGCCCACTGCCGCGCCCCGTACACCGTGCCACCGAGCAGCGCACCCAGACCCACACCCGCCATCAGCCAGCCGTACACCGTGTCACCGCCGTTGTCGTCCGCGTACGACATGGCCGCGACCGCGATCGAGCCCAGCGCCATCCCGATGAACAGGAACGAGGCGAGCAGCGCGAGCAGCCCGGCCGACCGCAGCGCCCCCAGCCAGTGCGCCTCACGCGGTGCCGAGCGCCACGCGCGCGAGGGCGGCGACACGACCACCGACAGCGCGCCCAGCACCCCGAGGACGTTCAGGACCAGCAGCGCCGCCTGCGCCGACCACAAGGAGGCGCACAGCGTCAGCAGCAACGGTCCGACGGTGAACATGACTTCCTGCGCCACCGCGTCCATCGCGTACGCGGCATGCACCTGACCCTCCTTGTGGAGGACCGACGACCACAGGGCCCGCAGACCGCCCTCCAGGGGTGGCGTGAACAGCCCCGCGGCCGCCACGGCGGCGTAGGCGAGCGGCAGCGGACCGATGCCCACGAAGGCGAACACGGCCGCCGCGAGGGCGGAGGCCACGGCGGCGGGCAACTGCACCCGCGGCTGCCCGTACAGGTCCACCAGCCGCCCCAGCACCGGCTGCCCCACGGCGTTGGCGATCCCGTACACCGCTGCCAGAGCGCCGGCGAGGCTGTAGGAACCGCCCTCCTCCCGCACGAAGAGCACGATCGCGATCGCCGCCACCGCGTTCGGCAGCCGCCCCATGAGCGTGCCGGCGAGCAGCCGGGCGGCGTGCCTCACCCTGAGGATCTCCCCGTATGCGCCCGTCATCCGCCGTGCCGCCCTCCGCCAAGTTTTACGTATAACGTCTCTCGTCATACGTACCATGAGCGCTGTTCACGAGTCCAGACGGGGAGCGGGCCGAAAGACGGCCGGGGCGACGGCGTCGGACTACCGCACGAAGAGGAGCAGACGGACGGTGGCACACGGCAGCACCCGCCCCACCAGCAGGGACGTCGCCCAGGCCGCGGGCGTCTCGCAGGCGGCGGTCTCACTGGTGCTCGGCGACAAATGGCGCGGCCGGGTCTCCGAAGCCACGGCCGAGCGCGTCCGGGAAGCCGCCCGCCGGCTGGACTACCGGCCCAACCTCGCCGCCCGCAACCTCCGCCTCGGACGCACCCGAACCGTCCTCCTCGTGGTCCCCGCCCTGACCACCGAGTTCTTCGCCGGCGTCTACACCGGCGCCGCCCGCATCGCCGCCGAACACGGCTTCGGCGTCGTCCTCTACCCCTCCCCCGAAGGCATCGGCCCGGCCCGGGACCCCTTCGCCTCCGCCCAGGCCGCCCTGGACGGCGTCATCGCCTCCTCCATGGCCGCCGACGCCCTCACCGCCATCCGCGGCGACCAGCTCCCCCTCGTCATGCTCGACAGCGACCCCGAGGGCAGCCTCGGCGCGGCCACCGTGAACCTGGACATCGCGGACGGCGTCCGCCAGGTCGCCCGGTACCTGCTGGGTCTCGGCCACCGCCGCTTCCTCCACCTGGCGGCGGACGTCGCCTCCTGGACGTTCGAGATACGCGCACAGGAACTCGACACCCGGCTCGCCGCCGTCCCCGGCACCTCCCTGCTCACCGCCCGCGCCCCCATCTCCATCGACGGCGCCCTCGCCGCCGCCACGGCGGCGCTCTCCGCCGAGGGACCCCGCCCCACCGCGATCGTCTGCGACGACGACAAACTCGCCGCCGGCGCCTACAAGGCCGTACGCCGCCTGGGACTGCGCATCCCCGACGACGTCTCCGTGACCGGCCTCGACGACCTCGCCCTCGCCACCGCCCTCGACCCCGAGCTCACCACCGTCCGCCTCGACGCCGAGCTCTTCGGGGAACGGGGCATGCAGGCCCTGCTGGCGGTCCTGGAAGGACGCGTACCGGTGGACGGCGACATCCCCGTCGAACTCGTCGTACGCGGCTCCACAGCGCCGCCCAGCACGCCCTGAGCGCCTCCTGAACGCCACTGTGCCCCGGCCGAGGGACTCGGACCGGGGCACAGCACGGACAGGACGAGGCGGAACTACTCCTCGGACCCCTCGGAGTCCTCCGCCCCGTCGGCGCTCTCGGCCTCCGTCGAGGCTCCGTCCGCCTCCAGCAACCGCGCGAGCTGACGACCGACGATGCGCTTGAACTTGCGGGACTGCGGACGCGTACGATCCAGCACCGCGACCTCCAGCCGCTCCGCGGGGATCTCCCGCTGCGTGCCGTTCGTGTCACGGGAAAGAGCCTGCACCGCGAGCTTGAGGGCGTCGGCCAGACTCATCCCGTCCTGATGACGCTGATCCAGGTAGCTGCTGATCTGCTCGGCGTTACCACCCACCGCGACCGAACCGTGCTCGTCCACGATCGAGCCGTCGTGCGGCAGCCGGTAGATCTGGTCGCCCTCGGGCGTCTCCCCGACCTCCGCGACGACCAGCTCCACCTCGTACGGCTTCTCACCCGCCGACGAGAAGATCGTGCCCAGCGTCTGGGCGTAGACATTGGCCAGACCACGGGCGGTGACATCATCACGGTCATAGGTGTAGCCACGAAGATCGGCGTACCGCACGCCACCGATCCGCAAATTCTCGTACTCGTTGTACTTGCCGGCCGCCGCGAAGCCGATCCGGTCGTAGATCTCGCTGAACTTGTGCAGCGCACGGGACGGATTCTCGCCGATGAAGACAATGCCATCGGCGTACTGCAGCACGACCAGGCTGCGGCCGCGCGCGATGCCCTTGCGGGCGAACTCCGCGCGGTCGGTCATCGCCTGCTGAGGTGAGACATAGAACGGCGTCGACACCGGTTATCCGTCCCTTTCTGTCGAAGTCAAAGGATCACCTTGATAAGACCGAACCGTCGTCGCCTACAGCAACGAGGCCCGCGGGCCGTCGGGCTGCTCCAGGCGCCGCTCCAGGATCGAACGGGCGATCTCGGAGGACTCGTCGTCGCCGAGCCGGCGGAAACCGTCCTCGGTGATCACGGTGACGATCGGGTAGATCCGGCGGGCGACATCGGGACCAGCGGTCGCCGAGTCGTCGTCAGCCGCGTCGTACAGGGCCTGCACCACGAGCGTCGTGGCCTCGGCCTCGCTCAGGTCCGCGCGGAAGAGCTTCTTCATCGCGCCGCGCGCGAAGATCGAACCGGAGCCGGTGGCGGCGTAACCGTGCTCCTCGGAACGACCACCCGTGACGTCGTAGGAGAAGATCCGGCCCTTCTCCCGGTCCACGTCGTACCCGGCGAACAGCGGCACCACCGCCAGCCCCTGCATCGCCATGCCCAGGTTCGACCTGATCATGGTCGACAACCGGTTCGCCTTGCCCTCCAGCGACAGCTGGGCGCCCTCGACCTTCTCGAAGTGCTCCAGCTCCAGCTGGAAGAGCTTCACCATCTCGATGGCGAGACCGGCGGTGCCGGCGATACCGACGGCCGAGTACTCGTCCGCCGGGAAGACCTTCTCCATGTCGCGCTGCGCGATGACGTTGCCCATGGTGGCCCGCCGGTCACCGGCCAGCACGACGCCTCCCGGGAACGTCACCGCCACGATGGTCGTGCCGTGCGGCGCCTCGATCACCCCCTGCACCGGCGGCAGTTGGCGGTTCCCCGGCAGCAGCCGAGGCTGGTGCTCGGAGAGGAAGTCCATGAACGAGGACGACCCAGGCGTCAGGAAGGCAGCTGGTAGACGCCCGGTGCTACGAGTGTTGGCTTCCACGCGATTCCTTCCACGTAAGCAGCAGCCCGCCTCATGACGTCGGGCCGATCCTTGAACTGCCCCAGTGCGGCATTGCAGCTGAAGCACAGTACGTCACGGACCCTACCCGTCTCGTGGCAGTGATCCACATGCTCTGCCGGAGCAGCAAGGCATATACAGCAGGTGCCTTGCCGCCCAGGGACCAGCGCATCCAACTCCCGCGGCGTCAGGCCGTACTTGCGCTTCAGATGACCTGCACGGTTGTCGACGCACGGCAAGATCGGCACCGCGACGCCAAGCCATCCGGAGATGACTTCTTCCTGTGCCATTCCGAGTGCGGCTCGACCTCTCCGCACGCCTGACCGTGCTTGTCACCCTCTCGGACGGCTTCAGGAAAAGGGAGTGCTCTCCCCATGGCTTCCTGGCGCCTCCGGTCGGACTCGGCAGCACAGTCCCGGCAGCGGTGTTGCAGACCGTCCAGATGGGGCCGCTCGGCTGCGAAGGCTGCGCGCGGCTTGATCTCGCCGCACCGCGCACAGCGCTTCTCGATCGATCGGCCCCCATCCACTTCGTCTCACCTTCAGATCGAAGGCGAAAGCAGCCCTACTGGCCGCCCTTCTGAACGAATGACCTCACGAAATCCTCGGCGTTCTCCTCGAGCACATCATCGATTTCGTCGAGGACGGAGTCCACGTCGTCGCTCAGCTTCTCCTGACGCTCCTTGAGGTCCTCCGAAGCCTGCGCCTCGGCCGCCTGCTCCTCGACCTCCTCCGTGGAGCGCGTGGCCTTCTGCTGCCCGCCGCCGGTGTCCTTGGTTGCCATATCCCTCACCCCGCTCAGTTCGCCCCGACATGGTCGACAGGTCGGCTTTCCTGCCGATCGGTGATGATCAGACCCTACAAGCCGGGTCCGACATCGGCCCCGCAGTTTCGGCAACGTACGGGGGCCATCTCGATGATTCCCGGACGCCGGGTTTTCCACCCTGCCGGGCCGGCGTCCGCCTCGCCCGGCACGAGTACCCCTCAGTGGCCCGACAGGACCCTGACCAGGTCTTCCGCGGTGCGGCAGCGGTCCAGGAGCTCCTTGACGTGATTTCGCGTTCCGCGAAGCGGTTCGAGGGTTGGGACCCGCTGGAGGGAGTCGCGGCCGGGCAGGTCGAAGATGACCGAGTCCCAGGAGGCCGCGGCGACGTCGTCGGCGTACTGCTCCAGGCAGCGTCCGCGGAAGTACGCGCGTGTGTCCTCCGGCGGCTTGGCCTTGGCCCGCTCGACCTCGTCCTCGCCCAGGAGCCGCTTCATGCGGCCGCGGGCCGCCAGGCGGTTGTACAGGCCCTTCTCGGGGCGTACGTCGGCGTACTGGAGGTCGAGGAGGTGGAGCTTCGCGGCGTCCCAGTCGAGGTTGTCGCGGCGCCGGTAGCCCTCCATGAGCTCCCGCTTGGCGACCCAGTCCAGCTCGCCCGCGAGGCTCATCGGGTCGCGTTCGAGGCGGTTGAGGGTGTCCTCCCACCGGGACAGGATGTCCTTGGTCTGCTCGTCCGCGTCCGCGCCGAAGCGCTCTTCGACGTACTTGCGGGACAGCTCGAAGTACTCCATCTGGAGCTGGACGGCGGTGAGTGTGCGGCCGCTGCGCAGCGTGATCAGACGTTGGAGCGACGGGTCGTGCGAGACCTGGTGGAGGGTGCGAACGGGCTGGTCGACGGCCAGGTCGACGGCGATGAAGCCGTCCTCGATCATCGACAGGACCAGGGCCGTGGTGCCGAGCTTGAGGTAGGTGGAGATCTCCGAGAGGTTCGCGTCGCCGATGATCACGTGCAGGCGGCGGTATTTCTCGGCGTCGGAGTGCGGCTCGTCGCGGGTGTTGATGATGGGGCGCTTGAGGGTCGTCTCAAGGCCCACCTCGACCTCGAAGTAGTCCGCTCGCTGGCTGAGCTGGAAGCCGTGTTCATGGCCGTCCTGGCCGATGCCGACACGGCCGGCTCCGGCGAAGACCTGGCGGGAGACGAAGAAGGGCGTCAGGTGGCGCACGATGTCCGAGAAGGGGGTCTCCCGCTTCATCAGGTAGTTCTCGTGCGTGCCGTAGGAGGCGCCCTTGTTGTCGGTGTTGTTCTTGTAGAGGTGGATGGGCTGGGCACCGGGGAGCTGGGCGGCGCGTTCGGCGGCCTCGGCCATGATCCGCTCGCCGGCCTTGTCCCACAGCACGGCGTCTCGTGGATTGGTGACCTCGGGCGCGCTGTACTCGGGGTGCGCGTGGTCGACGTAGAGTCGCGCTCCGTTGGTGAGGATGACGTTGGCCAGGCCGATGTCCTCGTCGGTGAGCTGGCTGGCGTCGGCGGACTCGCGGGCGAGGTCGAAGCCTCGCGCGTCGCGCAGCGGGTTCTCCTCCTCGAAGTCCCAGCGGGCCCGGCGGGCCCGGTGCATCGCCGCCGCGTAGGCGTTGACGATCTGGGATGAGGTGAGCATGGCATTGGCGTTGGGGTGGCCGGGGACGGAGATCCCGTACTCCGTCTCGATGCCCATTACTCGCCGTACGGTCATGCGGCCCTCCTTGCCCGGCGGCACCCTCGGTCATGGGCGCCGCGCAGATACCGCTGGCGCTCGGTTGCGTGTGCGGTGCCCGTCCCCGCACTGCGCGACTCGGCGGTATGGAAGAGCCTAGAACGCCTTTGCGCTGGTGGGGAGATCATTTGCGTCATTGCCTCGCCTGAAAAACAGTGGGCTGCGGGTACCCGTCGAGGGCACCCGCAGCCGCCCTGGTTTTTACAGGTACTGACCGGTGTTGGCCACCGTGTCGATGGAGCGTCCGGTGTCCGCGCCCTGCTTTCCGGTGATGAGGGTGCGGATGTAGACGATCCGCTCGCCCTTCTTTCCGGAGATCCGGGCCCAGTCGTCCGGGTTGGTGGTGTTGGGCAGGTCCTCGTTCTCCTTGAACTCGTCCACGCAGGCCTGGAGGAGGTGGGAGACGCGCAGACCCTTCTGGTTGTGCTCCAGGAAGTCCTTGATCGCCATCTTCTTGGCGCGGCCCACGATGTTCTCGATCATGGCACCGGAGTTGAAGTCCTTGAAGTAGAGGACTTCCTTGTCGCCGTTGGCGTAGGTGACTTCCAGGAAGCGGTTCTCCTCGGATTCGGCGTACATCTGCTCGACGGCGGTCTGGATCATGCTCTGGACCGTCATCGACTTGTCGCCGCTGTGCTCCCCGAGGTCCTCGGAGTGCAGGGGCAGGCGCTCGGTGAGGTACTTGCCGAAGATGTCCTTGGCGGCCTCGGCGTCCGGACGCTCGATCTTGATCTTCACGTCCAGGCGGCCGGGGCGCAGGATGGCGGGGTCGATCATGTCCTCGCGGTTGGAGGCACCGATGACGACCACGTTCTGCAGGCCTTCGACGCCGTCGATCTCGGCGAGCAGCTGGGGGACGATGGTGTTCTCCACGTCCGAGCTGACGCCGGAGCCCCGGGTACGGAAGAGGGATTCCATCTCGTCGAAGAAGACGATGACGGGTGTGCCCTCGCTGGCCTTCTCGCGTGCGCGCTGGAAGACCAGGCGGATCTGCCGCTCGGTCTCGCCGACGTACTTGTTGAGGAGCTCGGGGCCCTTGATGTTGAGGAAGAAGCTCTTGCCCTGGGCCTGGCCGGTGACCTCGGCGACCTTCTTGGCCAGCGAGTTGGCGACGGCCTTGGCGATGAGTGTCTTGCCGCATCCGGGGGGCCCGTACAGGAGGACGCCCTTGGGCGGCCGCAGTTCGTGCTCCTTGAACAGGTCGGGGTAGAGGTACGGGAGCTCGACGGCGTCGCGGATCATCTCGATCTGGTTGCCGAGGCCGCCGATGGATTCGTAGCCGATGTCCGGTACTTCTTCGAGGACGAGTTCCTCGACCTCGCTCTTGGGAACGATCTCGTAGACGTAGCCGGAGCGGGGTTCGAGCAGCAGGGCGTCGCCGGGACGGATGGTGACACCCAGCAGCGGCTCGGCGAGCCGTACCACCCGTTCCTCGTCGGTGTGCCCGAGCACCAGCGCGCGTTCGCCGTCCTCAAGGATCTCCTTGAGGGTGACGATGTCGCCGACGCTCTCGAACTCCATGGCCTCGACCACGTTGAGCGCTTCGTTGAGCATGACTTCCTGGCCGCGCCTGAGGTCGTCGAGTTCGACGCTCGGGCTGACGTTCACGCGGAGTTTGCGGCCTCCGGTGAAGATGTCTGCGGTGCCGTCCTCGTTGGCCTGCAGGAAGACACCGAAGCCGGCCGGCGGCTGTGCGAGCCGGTCGACCTCCTCCTTGAGGGCCACGATCTGGTCGCGGGCCTCACGGAGCGTGTTGGCGAGTCGCTCGTTCTGGGCGGACACGCCGGCCAGGTTCGTCTGCAGCTCGACGATCCGCTCTTCGAGAATCCTCGTGTGTCGCGGAGAGTCGGCGAGCTTGCGTCGCAGGACGGCGATCTCCTGCTCAAGGTAGGCGATCTGCCCGGCCGGGTCGTCGGACCCTCGTCCCGGGCGGATGCCGCGGTTCATGTCGTCGTCGTGGGCTGCCACGGTCCTCACCTCCTCCAAGGGGAGCTGGACGCTTCCAGACCCTACCTGGGTGGGTGTCGATTGAAACCCCTAGATCACAAAGACTGTCGGGGTGTGTCCGATCTTCACCCTTGCGCTCTCCCTCACGCCAGGGGAATACCCACCGCACATGATTGGAACCCAGGCGGAGGTAGGGTCGAAGCGTTCAACACCCGTCAGAGCTGGCCGGATTCCCGTACGGCTCGGCGTAGGAAACGGCAGGAGAGATGAGCGTGGAGCAGACGGCCGGGGTCGAGGGTGAGGCACTGGAGGTCTGGATCGACCAGGATCTCTGTACTGGTGACGGCATCTGCGCCCAGTACGCGCCCGAGGTGTTCGAGCTGGACATCGACGGTCTGGCCTATGTGAAGAGCCCGGCGGACGAGCTGCTGCAGGCCGAGGGGGCGACAACGCCCGTACCGTTGCCGCTTCTCACGGATGTGGTGGACTCGGCGAAGGAGTGTCCGGGCGAGTGCATCCATGTACGTCGCGTTTCGGACAAGGTCGAGGTGTACGGTCCGGACGCGGAGTGACCTTGCCTGTACGGGGTGTTACTACTGTCTGATTTCTCACATGTGCCGGTGGCATGGTCACACGGGTTGGGCGCCGGCGGGTGTGGACCGGACGAACGCGCCGTTCTCCCACTGCCATTTCGCGCTGTCCTTCACGTCCGGGCAGCAGCGGGGTACGTCGTCCGAGGAGTAGCTGAGCAGGTCGGCGAGGACGGCTCCGTCCCGGACCGCGAGGTCACTGACGGTGATGCTGTCCTTCGGGTCGACGAGGGTCGCGACGACGCGTGGGGTGGCCGTCTCGGCGCCCTGGGTGAGGACGTACACGCCGTCGGGCGGGGTGCCCATGGGCGCGTCGCAGTGCACGACCGCGACCGTCTCAGGGGTGCCGTCGCCGTCGAGGTCGCCGGTCGCCTTCTTCACCACGACCGCCTTCACCGGGCCGCATTCGAGCGGGAAGTCGACGCGTGCGGGGTCGGGGGGTGCCGCCGCCGCGGGGGCGTTCTTCGCGTCGGTGGCGGGGGCTTGGGCCGCTGTCGCCGAATCCGGCTGCAGGACGGAGGAGAGGGCCACGACTCCGGCGAGGGCCGTGGCGGTGGCGAGCCAGTGGATCGGGCGGGCGTGCGTGTGCGCCAGTTCCGGGACGGCGGGTTGCTGCACTAGGAGCGTCTCCTGTGAGGGCTGTGCCGGTGGGGTGCCCAGCATCGTGCCACACGTCACAGTGCGGGGGAACGGCGGGGTGTGGAGTTGTGGTGCCGAATCTCCGTGGTCAGGGCGTACGGCGGTCGTACGAGTAGGCATGTCGTACCGGGTGCGCGCCTGGTTGGACCGTCTGTTGTCGCGCGTTGTTGCGGCATCAACAGAAAGGCGCTGTGGTCGAGTTCCCGGGGCGTCCCGGGAACTCGACCACAGCGCTTGTACGTTGAATGGGGGACGAGACCGTCTCAGCGGCCGGCGCCTCCGTCGGCGTTGGGGCCCTCGTAGTCCTCGCCGTAGGCGCCCTTGGCGGGGCGGCGGCGGCGCATGGGCGGCTCGACGCCGTCCGCGAGTCGGCGGGCGGTCAGCAGGAAGCCGGTGTGGCCGATCATCCGGTGGTCCGGGCGGACGGCGAGGCCCTCGATGTGCCAGTTGCGGATCATCGTCTCCCAGGCGGTCGGCTCGTTGAAGCAGCCGATCTCGCGGATGGACTCGACGGTCCGGGCGAGCTGGGTGGTGGTGGCGACGTAGCAGCAGACGATGCCGCCGGGGACGAGCGCCTTGGAGACGGCTTCCAGGCATTCCCAGGGGGCGAGCATGTCGAGGATGACGCGGTCGACGTCGGTGTCGCTCAGGTTGTCCTGGAGGTCGCCGACGGTGAGCTGCCAGGCGGGGTGGGGGCCGCCGAAGTAGCGCTCCACGTTCTGGCGGGCGATGTCGGCGAAGTCCTCGCGGCGCTCGTACGAGTGCAGCATGCCCTGGTCGCCGATGGCGCGCAGCAGGAAGCTGCTGAGCGAGCCGGAGCCGACGCCGGCCTCGACGACGCGTGCGCCGGGGAAGATGTCGGCGAAGGCGAGGATCTGCCCCGCGTCCTTCGGGTAGACGACGGCTGCCCCGCGGGGCATGGACAGGACGTAGTCGGGGAGCAGGGGGCGCAGCGCGAGGTAGGCGACGTTCCCGGTGGTGCGGACAACGCTGCCCTCGGGAGCGCCGATCAGTTCGTCGTGCGGGAAGGAACCCTTGTGGGTGTGGAAGTTCTTCCCGGCTTCGAGCGTGAACGTGTAGTGGCGGCCCTTGGGGTCGGTCAGCTGAACCTGGTCCCCGACCTTGAAGGGCCCGCGCCTGCGGGCGGCACCGGTCGGTTCGGACATGTGACCAGCCTACCGGGGTTTGTGGGGGCCGCCGACCACGTCCGGGTGCCCGCTGCTCGTCAGCTGGGGCGGGCCATGGCCTTGACGAAGGCCCGCTCCACGTCGGCCGCGGACAGGACCCCGTAGATCTCGCCGGTCTCCTCGACCACCAGGTACTCGGTGGCCGGGGTCGCCCGCAGGGCGTCGAGGAGTTCCTCGCCCGAGAGCTCCGCGGAGACCCGCATGCCGTCCGTGAGTTCCTGGGCGAGGCCGCTGACGGCGACCCAGGGGCGTCGGTGTTCCGGTACGCCGACGATGGCGGCCTCGCGGACGAGGGAGAGCGGGTGGCCGTCGGCGTCGACGACGACCAGGGCACGGGCACCGGCGGCGTTGGCGCGGCGCAGGGCCTCGGAGAGGGGGGTGTCGCCCTCCACGGGGACGGCGCGGCGGGTGAGTGTGCGGGCGCGCAGTTCGGGGAGGTGTTCGCGCAGGCGGGCCACGCGCAGGCTGTTGCCGGCGCCGGTCCAGATGATCGCGGCGAGGATGGCGGCGAGCAGGGCGTCCATCACGGTGTCCATGCCGACGTTGTCCACGGCGTCGGCGCCGAGCGCGCCGGACTGGGTGAGCCACGGCAGTCCGATGAGGACGGAGACGGCGAGGACCCGGCCGACCCAGGCGGCGGCGATGGTGCCGGCCATCGGTTTGCCGGTGACCTTCCAGACGACGGCGCGCAGCATGCGGCCGCCGTCGAGGGGCAGGCCGGGGAGCAGGTTGAACACGGCCACGATCAGGTTGGAGATCATCAGGCCGGCCAGCAGGACGCCGGGGACGGTGCCGGGTTCGACGGCCTGCACGGCGCCGTAGAAGACGCCGGCCAGGACGAGGGAGAGGAGCGGGCCGACGAAGGCGAGGACGAACTCGCGTCCGGGTGTCTCGGCTTCCTTCTCGATCTCCGAGACACCGCCGAAGAACTGCAGCTGGATGCGGCGCACGGGCAGCTTGAAGCGGAGGGCGGCGACCGTGTGGGCCAGCTCATGGACCAGGACGGAGGCGTAGAAGGCGACGGCGAAGAACAGCGAGACGAGGTAGCGGGCGGCACCGAGTTCGGGCAGCACGCGGTCGAGTTGCCCGCCGAAGACCCAGGTGATCAGGGCGGCCACGAGGAACCAGCTGGGCGCGACGTAGACGGGTACGCCGAAGGGGCGTCCCATCAGCAGACCGCCACGCGGCTCCGGGGGCCGGGGCGGCTGGCCCTGGGTGCCACCGTGCGCAAAGGTGCGGTCGGTGTGGTCGGTGGGCGTGGGCTGGGGGTCGGTCGGGGCAGGCCGGGGCTCGGTGGGGGCTTGGTGGCCGGTGTGGGCTTGGTGGCCGGTGGTGGCCCGGGGGTCTGCGGCGGGGACGGTGTCGCCGCCGTCGGGCGTCGTGCCCGGGCTCTGCGGCTGCTGGGCGGCGGGACGGTCGGCGGTGCCCTCGGACGGGGTCGGGCCGGGCGTGCGGGCCGGGCGGTCGGCGTCCTGGGCGACCGCGCGCGTGGCCGGTGCGTGGGCTTCGGCGGGTTCGTCGGCGTCCCGCCGGCCGGCACCCGGCGTCTGCGGGTGGGAGCCGTCGGCAGTGGACGCGGGGTGGTCATGGGGCGAGGTACCGGCCGGCGTACGGCGGCCGGTGGCGGCCGGGGTGTGTGCCGGGCCGTCGGTGTCGGCACGCCGCGCCTCGGCCGAGCCGTCCTCGGGGCGTGCGGGGGCGTCCGCGGCGGTGTCCTCGCCGGGCAGGTCCGAGCGCCGTACGACCATGGTGGGTTCGTCGGCCGGCGGTGTGGGGGCCTGGTCGGAGCCCGTGGCCCGTCGGGGCGAGCCGGAGCGTGTGGGGCCGGGGGCCGGGGTCGCAGGTGTTGCGTGGCGCTCGGCCGATTCCTCGTCGCCGGACCGCGGCTGCCCGCTGCCGCTCTCGTCCACGGTGTCCCCTCGTTCGAAGCGTCTTCCGCACCTGCCGGGCGGAAGGGTCTCGGGTCGATGGTATGCGGCGGTCGCCACGCCTCTCTCCCCGGCACCCCTCTGTTTCCCCAGCTGCTGCGGCCGTAACGGCCGCGGTTGGGTCACTGTCAGTGGCGGGCCGTATGGTCTGTGGTCATGGAGACGAGCACGGAGGGGGCCGCGGAGGACTGCGGCAGCGATGTCGCGCCGGCGGCGGACGAGTACCCGGCGGGGGCCAACGGCGCGGTGGCGACCGTCGAGGCGGGTGAGGGCGGGGGCACGGCGGCCGACGTGGCCGCTCCCCGGGTGATACCGCCGACGTCGCTGTCCCCCTCTCGCGCCAGTGATTTCATGCAGTGTCCGCTGCTCTACCGGTTCCGGGTGATCGACCGGCTGCCGGAGAAGCCGAGCGCGGCGGCGACGAAGGGCACGCTGGTGCACGCGGTGCTGGAGCGGCTCTTCGACGCCCCGGCGGCCGAGCGGACCGCTCCACGTGCCAAGTCGCTCATCCCCGGCCAGTGGGACCGGCTGCGGGAGAGCCGGCCGGAGCTGGTGGAGCTGTTCGCGGACGATCCCGAGGGCGAGCGGCTGGCGGCCTGGCTGGGTGAGGCGGAGCGGCTCGTCGAGCGGTGGTTCGGTCTGGAGGACCCGACCCGGCTGGAGCCCGCCGAGCGCGAGCTGTTCGTCGAGGCCGAGCTGGACTCCGGGCTGCGGCTGCGCGGCATCATCGACCGGGTCGACGTGGCGGCGACGGGCGAGGTGCGGATCGTCGACTACAAGACGGGCAAGGCGCCGCGGCCCGAGTACGCCGAGGGCGCGCTGTTCCAGATGAAGTTCTACGCGCTGGTCGTGTGGCGGCTGAAGAACGTGATCCCGCGCCGCCTCCAGCTCGTCTACCTCGGCAGCGGTGACGTGCTGACCTACGACCCCGTGCTCGCGGACCTGGAGCGGGTCGAGCGCAAGCTGCTCGCGCTGTGGGAGGCGATCCGGCTGGCGACGGAGACGGGTGACTGGCGGCCCAGGCCGACCAAGCTGTGCGGCTGGTGCGACCACCAGGCGCACTGCCCGGAATTCGGCGGCACTCCCCCGCCCTATCCCCTGCCGGTGAGGGCGGCCGAGTCCGGTGGTGGCTCGCAGGGCAGAATGGGGCCGGACTAGCGAAGGAGACTTACGTGGCCATCCGCGTCCTATTGGTCGACGACCAGCCGCTGCTGCGTACCGGCTTCCGGATGATCCTGGAGGCGGAGCAGGACATCGCGGTCGTGGGCGAGGCCGGAGACGGCCTCCAGGCCCTCGACCAGGTGCGGGCTCTGCAGCCCGATGTGGTTCTGATGGACATCCGCATGCCCCGGATGGACGGTGTCGAGGCGACGCGGCAGATCACCGGGCCCGGGCGGGACGGTCCGGCGAAGGTGCTGGTGCTGACCACCTTCGATCTCGACGAGTACGTGGTGGAGGCGCTGAGGGCGGGTGCCAGCGGCTTCCTGCTGAAGGACGCCCCGGCCAACGAGCTGGTGCAGGCGATCCGTGTGGTCGCCGCCGGCGAGGCGATGCTCGCGCCCAGCATCACCCGCCGGCTGCTCGACAAGTACGCGACCCATCTGCCCTCCGGCGACGAGCCCGTGCCGGACACCCTGCACACGCTGACCGACCGCGAGGTGGAGGTGCTGAAGCTGGTGGCGCGGGGCCTGTCCAACGCGGAGATCGCAGCGGACCTGTTCGTCAGCGAGACCACCGTCAAGACGCATGTGGGGCATGTGCTGACCAAGTTGGGGCTGCGTGACCGGGTGCAGGCGGCGGTGTACGCGTACGAGAGCGGGCTGGTGCGCCCCGGCGCGCAGTAGGAGCGTGCGCCGCTGCGCCTGGCCGGCGCCGGGTGCCGGTGTCCACGACGAGACGAAGAGGGCGCCCCCTTCAGGAGAAGGGGGCGCCCTCTATGCGTGTGGGGCCGGTTCGCCGGACCGTCAGTCCTTGTCGAGCTCCCAGAAGCGGAACACGGTGGAGGCGTCGAGGCAGTACTCCAGGCCGTAGACGTTCTCGTGGACGACCGCGTACTGCTTGGCCTGCCACACGGGAAGGACGGGCAGTTCCTTGGCCACGATGTCCTGGAGCTCGCCGAACTCGTCGTCCGTGGCGGAGCGGTCGCTCTCGGCGGCGGTGGTCGGGATGAGCGTGCCGGTGATCGAGTTGTTGCTGTAGTTGTTGCTCAGCACGTTGCCCTTGCCGAAGAAGGGGGCCGTGAAGTTGTCGGCGTCCGGGTAGTCCGGGATCCAGCCCTTCACGTACACGCCGTACTTGCCGGCGGCTATGTCCTTCTCGTACTGGTCGAACGCGACGGACTGCACGTCTGCGTCGAAGAGGCCGCTGGCGTTGAGCTGCTGAGCGATCGTCTTCAGTGCCTGGTCGGTGGCGGGGCCGTAGCGGGACGGGGTGGACCACAGGGTCAGCTTGACCTTGTCGTTGATGCCCTCGTCCCGCAGTGCCGCGGCGGCCTTGGCCTTGGAGGGCCGGGCGCCGTAGGTGTCGAAGAAGGCCGTGTTGTGGCCGCCGATGCCCGCCGGGATGATCGAGTACAGCGGGGTCGCCGTGCCCTGGTAGACGTCCCGGATGACGGCGTCCCGGTCGATGAGGTGGGCGATCGCCTTGCGGACGCCGAGCTGGCCGGCGACCGGGTCGTCCATGTTGAAGACGAGGTGCTGGACCTCGGCGCTGCTGCCTTCGACGACCTCGACGCCGGCGTCGGTGCCGGCCCTCTCGATGTCGGCGATGTCGCCGGCGGTGAGGCCTCGGTAGGCGATGTCGACCTCGTTGTCGAGGAGTGCCTTCTTCAGGGCTCCCTGGTCGCCGTGGAAGAACTTCAGCGTCACGCCGTCGTTCTGGACCTCGGCGGTGCCCTTGTAGTTCTCGTTGACGGAGAACACGGCCTCGTCGTCGTCGAACTTGTCGAGCTTGTACGGGCCGGAGCCGACCGCGGCTCCGTCCTTGCGCAGGCCGTCCGCGTCGTACTGGTCCTCGTCGACGATGGAGCCGGCGCCGGAGGCGATCTTGCTGGGGAAGGTGGCGTCGGGGGTGTTGAGCCGGAAGACGACCGTCTTGTCGTCCGGCGTCTGCACCTTCTCCAGGGTGGGGAACATGACCGCGGGGCCGTCGGGGTCGTTGATCTTCAGCACGCGGTCGAAGGAGAACTTGACGTCCGAGGAGGTGAGGGCGTCACCGTTGCTGAACTTCAGGCCGTCCTTGAGGGTGCACTTGTAGACCGTGGCCTTCGTGTCGGAGAAGGCGCACTGCTCGGCGGCCTCGGGCTGCGGCTCGGTGGCGCCCTTGGGGAAGCTGAGCAGCGACTGGAAGACGTTGTTGAACAACAGCCAGGAGCCGGGGTCGTAGCCGGAGGCGGGGTCGGTGGCCAGGACGTCGTCGGACATCCCCATGACCACCGAGGTGCCGGAGCCCCCGGTATCGCCCGTCTCCGTTCCGCAGCCGGTCAGCAGGCCGGAGGCCAGCCCTGCCACGACGGGCAGAACTGGCCACTGGTTGCGCATGTTCACGTACGAGTGCCTTGTCGTCGGTTGTGAGGAGCCCGGGTCTGGTCGTGTGCCCGGGCCGGTCCCGGCGCCCAGGGCCTGGGTGCCGGGGTCGGAGAGACGTCAGCCGCTCACGCCACGGCCGAGCTCCCACAGCTGAAGAGAGGATGACGAGTTGAGCACGTACGCCGTGCCCGTGACGTCGTCGCCCGCGGCGACGTACTGCTTGCCCTGCCACAGGGGCAGCACGGGTACGTCGTTCGCGACGATGTCCTGGATGTCCGTCAGGCTGTCGGCCGCGGCCAGGCGGTCGGCCGCGCGGCGGGACTCCGGGATGAGGGTGTTGCGGATCGCGCTGTTGGCGTACGGCGAACCGAGGAAGTTGTCCTTGTCGAGGAAGGGCGCGAGGTAGTTGTCGGCGTCCGGGAAGTCCGGGAACCAGCCCATCCCGTAGACCTCGTACGCGCCCTTCTGCTCGGCGGGGCGGAACGTGGCCCAGGGGGTGCCCTTGATGCTGACGTCGAACAGGCCGCTGTCGTTGAGCTGCTTGCGCAGCAGCTCGAACTCCTTCTTCGTGGCGGGGCCGTAGTGGTCGGTGGTGTAGTGCAGCGTCAGCTTCACGGGGGTGGTGACTCCGGCCTTCTCCAGCATGGCCTTGGCCTTGCCGACGCTCGGGTCGCCGTACCTGTTGAAGAACGCGTTGGAATGGCCCGTGATGCTGGCGGGGACCAGCGAGTACAGCGGTTCGGCCTGGGAGCCGTAGACCTTGGAGACGAGTTCGCCGCGGTTGACGACCTGGGCCATGGCCTGGCGGACGGCCTTGGTGCGCACGGACGGGTCGTTGGTGTTGAAGGCCAGGTAGCGGATCTCCAGGCCGGACATGTCGACGAGGTCCACGCTGTCGTCGGAGTCGGACGACAGCTTGTCGATCTGCTCGGGCGACATGGTGCGGGTCATCAGGTCGATGTCGCCCTTGTCCAGGGCGGCGCCCATGGCGTCGGCGTCCGTGAAGTTGCGCAGCTCCACCTTGTCGTTGTTCACCTCCAGACTCCCCTTGTACTCGGGGTTCTTGGTGAACACGGCGGAGACGAGCCGGTCGCCCTCGACCTCGGCCTTGAGGGTGTACGGGCCGGAGCCGTCGACCTCGAAGCCGTCGCGCAGCCTGCCCTTGACGTAGGTGTCCGGGTCGACGATGCCCGCGACCGGGGTGGACAGCTTGTACGGGAAGGTGGCGTCGGCGGTCCTGAGATGGAAGATGACCTCGCGGTCGCCCTTGGTCTCGACGGTGTCGATGGTGGACAGCAGGGCGAAGACGCCACTGTCGGCCTTCAGGGAGCGGGCGCGGTCGATGGAGTACTTCACGTCGGCCGCGGTCACGGGGTCGCCGTTCGCGAACTTCAGGCCCTCGCGCAGGGTGCAGGCGTAACGCTCGTTGCCGCTGTCGGTGAAGCCGCAGCTCTGGGCCGCCTCGGGCACGGGGTTGCCCTCGCCGCGCGGCTGGATCATCAGGGTCTGCACGGTCTGGCGCAGGATGTTCCAGGTGCCGACGTCGTAGGCGTAGGCGGGGTCGAGGGGCGCGGGAGCGTCCTTCGAGACAGTGAACGCGTCCGTGGTGCCGACGACGATCGCGTCGCCGCTGTCGCTGCCGCTGTCGGTTCCGCCGCAGGCGGCGAGAACCGGCGCGAGCAGGCCGATGACGGCCGGCAGCACCAAGGTCTTGCGGTTCATGCTCGGGTTTCTCCAGCTGTCGACTCCGTGTACCCGGCATGCAGGGGTGGCGCGGCGGGATCACGGGGTAAGTGCGATGTTCTCGCGACGAGGTTAGTCCGCGTACACAGGAGGGTTCGCAACCACCGGAGTTGAGGCCCCCTCACGCAGCGGAACCGGTCGCGGACTCAACGAAAAACTGACAGTGGAAGGATTAGTGCACCGGTCCATCAATCGGGACACAAGGGAGCACGGGAAGCTCCTCCGAGAGGGGCGGAAGCCCGTCCCGGAGGATCCGCCGGGCCCGATTCGAGTGGTGAACCTCACAAACTGAACGTTCTTGGTGCTGCCGGAATTCGGCCACCCGGCCGTTCGAATTCCTTTCGGAATTTCCCGCGCTATCGGTGTTGCACGCTGCGTGAACATCGGGCGCATTTCCGTGGTGACGGCGTTGCTCAGGGCTTGTCATGCCGCCATCAGGCCGCGCAGAAAAGCAAGATCGACCTCTTCCAGCGAGGTCACCACGGTGCGCCGGGCGGCCGGGGTGATGGGCGCCACCGACGGCACCGCCACCACATGACAGCCCGCGGCCTCGGCCGCCGCCACACCGGTCGCCGTGTCCTCGACGACGGCGCAGCGCGCCGGGTCCGCGCCGAGACCGGCCGCGGCCAACAGGTACGGGTCCGGGTGCGGCTTGGTGCGCGGCACCTCGTCGCCGGCCACGGTGAGGGCGAAGTGCTGCGGGCCGAGCGAGGTGAGCACACGGTCGATGATGCGCCGGTGCGAGGCGGAGACCAGGGCCGTCGGGATCTCGTACGCGGCCAGCTCGGCCAGCAGCCGGGCGGCCCCCGGCATCAGCGGCAGGGTGCGGTCGATGCGGTCCTCGAAGCCCTCGTTGAGCAGTACCGTCAGTTCGGCGAGGGTGATGTCGGCGCCGGTCGCCTCGATCAGGAACCCCGCGCTGCGGGTCATGGGGCCGCCGACCACGACATGGCGCCAGGAGTCGTCCAGGGCGTGCCCGAGGCCGGCGAAGACCTCGACCTCGACGTCCCACCAGAAGCCCTCGGTGTCCACCAGGGTTCCGTCCATGTCGAGCAGCACGGCTTGCAGGGCCGAGCCCTCGGCCGTGCGGGTTGCGGGCGCGGGGACCGTGCTGGTCATCCACATACCTCCTTGAAGGGACGATCAGGCCGGTTCCCCAGAGAGGAACCGGCCTGCGGTGGACCGACCAGTGTACGTCCGTCCCGGGCGAAGCGCCTCGTTTATCCGGCGTGGCCCGGGGCACATCCTCTGTACCGCCAGGGGCCGCTCCGACGTGCGCCGATACGGCCCGGAGGGATCCGTCAGCGGGCGTTGAAGTACTTCGCCTCGGGGTGGTGGATCACGATCGCGTCGGTGGACTGCTCCGGGTGCAGCTGGAACTCCTCCGACAGGTGGACGCCGATGCGCTCCGGCTGGAGCAGGTCGGCGATCTTGGACCGGTCCTCCAGGTTGGGGCAGGCGCCGTAGCCGAGGGAGAAGCGGGCCCCCCGGTACTTCAGGGCGAACATGTCCTCGATCTCGGACGGGTCCTCCCCGGCGAAGCCCAGTTCCGAGCGCACGCGCGCGTGCCAGTACTCGGCGAGAGCCTCCGCCAGCTGCACGGACAGGCCGTGCAGCTCCAGGTAGTCGCGGTAGGAGTTCGACTCGAACAGCCGGGCCGTCTCCTCACCGATCCGGGAGCCCACGGTGACCACCTGGAGGCCGACGACGTCGGTCTCGCCCGACTCCTGCGGCCGGAAGAAGTCGGCGAGGCACAGGCGGCGCCCTCGGCGCTGGCGCGGGAAGGTGAAGCGGGTGCGCTCGTTGCCGTGCTCGTCCAGGAGGATCAGGTCGTCGTCCTTGGAGACACACGGGAAGTAGCCGTAGACGACGGCCGCTTCGAGCAGGTTCTCCGTCTGGAGCCGGTCGAGCAGGCCGCGCAGGCGCGGGCGGCCCTCGGTCTCGACGAGTTCCTGGTACGACGGGCCGTCTCCGGTACGGGCCTCCTTCAGGCCCCACTGGCCCTTGAAGAGGGCGCCCTCGTCGAGCCAGGACGCGTACTCCTTGAGCTGGATGCCCTTGATGACGCGGGTGCCCCAGAACGGCGGCTCGGGGACCGGGTTGTCGGTGGCGACGTCGGAACGGACGCCGCCCTCCTCGGGCCGCTCCTCGACCACGGCGGCCGAAGTGGCCCGCACCCGGCGCTGCTTGAGCTCGGGCAACTTGGCGCCGGGCACGCCCCGCTTGACCCCGATCAGGGCGTCCATCAGGCGCAGGCCCTCGAAGGCGTCGCGGGCGTAGCGGACTTCGCCCTCGTAGATCTCGTGCAGATCCTGCTCGACGTACGCGCGCGTGAGGGCGGCGCCGCCGAGGATGACCGGGAAGTTCGCCGCCAGGCCGCGCTGGTTGAGCTCCTCCAGGTTCTCCTTCATGATCACCGTGGACTTCACCAGGAGCCCGGACATGCCGATGACGTCGGCCTTGTGCTCCTCGGCGGCCTCCAGGATCGCCGAGACGGGCTGCTTGATGCCCAGATTGACCACGTTGTAGCCGTTGTTGGACAGGATGATGTCCACGAGGTTCTTGCCGATGTCGTGCACGTCGCCGCGCACGGTGGCCAGCACGATGGTGCCCTTGCCGTCGGCGTCGGACTTCTCCATGTGCGGTTCGAGGTAGGCCACGGCGGCCTTCATCACCTCGGCGGACTGGAGCACGAACGGCAGCTGCATCTGGCCGGAGCCGAACAGCTCGCCGACGACCTTCATGCCGTCCAGGAGGGTGTTGTTGACGATGTCGAGCGCGGGGGTGTCCTGGAGCGCCTCGTCCAGGTCGGGCTCCAGGCCGTTGCGCTCGCCGTCGATGATGCGGCGCTTGAGGCGCTCCTGAAGCGGCAGCGCGGCCAGTTCCTCGGCCTTGCCCGCCTTCAGCGACTTGGCGGTGGCGCCCTCGAACAGGGCCATCAGCTTCTGCAGAGGGTCGTAACCCTCGCTGCGGCGGTCGTAGATGAGGTCGAGGGCGGTGGTCACCTCCTCCTCGCTGAAGCGGGCGATGGGCAGGATCTTCGACGCGTGGACGATCGCCGAGTCCAGGCCCGCCCTGACGCACTCGTCGAGGAAGACGGAGTTGAGCAGGATGCGGGCGGCCGGGTTGAGGCCGAAGGAGATGTTCGACAGGCCCAGGGTGGTCTGGACGTCCGGGTGGCGGCGCTTGAGTTCGCGGATCGCCTCGATGGTGGCGATGCCGTCCTTGCGGGACTCCTCCTGACCGGTGCAGATGGTGAAGGTCAGGGTGTCGATGAGGATGTCCGACTCGTGGATGCCCCAGTTGGTCGTCAGGTCCTCGATCAGCCGCTCGGCGATCTCGACCTTCTTCTGAGGGGTGCGGGCCTGGCCCTCCTCGTCGATGGTCAACGCGATCAGGGCGGCGCCGTGCTCCCGCGCGAGCGTGGTGACGCGGGCGAAGCGGGACTCCGGGCCGTCGCCGTCCTCGTAGTTGACGGAGTTGATGACCGCCCGGCCGCCGAGCTTCTCCAGGCCGGCCTGGATGACGTCGACCTCGGTGGAGTCCAGCACGATCGGCAGCGTGGAGGCGGTGGCGAAGCGACCGGCGAGCTCCTCCATGTCGGCGACGCCGTCGCGGCCGACGTAGTCCACGCACAGGTCGAGCATGTGCGCGCCCTCGCGGATCTGCTCGCGGGCCATCTCCACACAGTCGTCCCAGCGGCCCGCCAGCATCGCCTCGCGGAACTTCTTGGAGCCGTTGGCGTTGGTGCGTTCGCCGATGGCCAGGTAGGAGGTGTCCTGGCGGAACGGGACGGTCTGGTAGAGGGAGGCGGCGCCCGGCTCGGGCTGCGGCCGGCGCTCCACGGGGGTGGCGCCGCGCAGCCGCTCCACGAGCTGCCTGAGGTGCTCGGGGGTCGTGCCGCAGCAGCCGCCGATGAGGTTCAGGCCGTAGTCCCGTACGAAGGTCTCCTGGGCGTCGGCCAGGCCCTCGGGGTCGAGCGGGAAGTGGGCGCCGTCCTTGGTGAGGATCGGCAGGCCGGCGTTCGGCATGCACAGCAGCGGGGTGCGCGAGTGCCGCGCGAGGTAGCGCAGGTGCTCGCTCATCTCGGCGGGGCCGGTCGAGCAGTTCAGGCCGATCATGTCGATGCCGAGGGGCTCCAGCGCGGTGAGCGCGGCGCCGATCTCGGATCCCAGCAGCATGGTGCCGGTGGTCTCGAAGGCCATCGACACCAGCAGCGGAACCTCGGTTCCGGTCGCCTCCATCGCGCGCCGGGCGCCGAGGATCGAGGACTTGGTCTGGAGGAGGTCCTGGGTGGTCTCCACGATCAGGGCGTCCGCGCCGCCGGCGAGCAGGCCCTCGGCGTTCGCCTGGAAGCCGTCGCGCAGCGTGCCGTAGCCGATGTGACCCAGGGTCGGCAGCTTCGTACCCGGGCCGATGGAGCCCAGGACCCAGCGCTGGCGGCCATCGCGGGCGCCGAACGCGTCGGCCGTCTCGCGGGCGATACGGGCGCCCGCCTCGGACAGCTCGTACACCCGGTCGGCGATGTCGTACTCGGCCATGGCCGAGTGGTTGGCGCCGAAGGTGTTGGTCTCGACGCAGTCCACGCCCGACTCGAAGTACGCCTCGTGGACGGAGCGGACGATGTCGGGCCGGGTGAGGTTGAGGATCTCGTTGCAGCCCTCGAGGTTCTCGAAGTCCTCAAGGGTGGGCTCCTGGGCCTGCAACATGGTGCCCATCGCTCCGTCGGCCACCACCACACGGGTGGCGAGCGCCTCGCGGAGGGCGGACACACGGGTCCGGCTGTCGGCTGAAGGGGTCGGTGGCAACGAGGCCATGAAAGGGCTCCCTGGAGTGCGACGGCTGTCGGCTTTGCGCCCTACGTGGAGCCGTCCACAGCGGGCGCACGCCGCCAGACTAGCCGGGACCGCCCAGAAATGGTCAGGGCGTCCACGAGGCGGGATGACGAGGGATGATCAGCCGACTCCGGACAGCAGTGTCCCGGGGGGAGTGCACGGATGCCGACGGACCATTAGCGAGAGGTCGGCATCGACTAGTAGTGTTCGACATTGCCGAACGGCGGCAGCGACGTCGCGAGGTCGACGCTCGAAGGGGACGGAGGCAGTACGGCGATGGCACGGAACATCCAGTCGCTCGAGCGGGCGGCCGCGATGCTGCGGCTGCTCGCGGGCGGCGAGCGGCGGCTCGGCCTGTCCGACATCGCCTCCTCGCTGGGCCTCGCCAAGGGCACCGCCCACGGGATCCTGCGGACCCTCCAGCAGGAGGGCTTCGTCGAGCAGGACGAGGCGTCCGGGCGCTACCAGCTGGGCGCCGAGCTGCTGCGCCTGGGCACCACCTATCTGGATGTGCACGAGCTGCGGGCCCGCGCCCTGGTGTGGACGGACGACCTGGCGCGTTCCAGCGGGGAGAGCGTCTATCTGGGTGTCCTGCACCAGCAGGGCGTGCTGATCGTCCACCATGTCTTCCGGCCCGACGACAGCAGGCAAGTGCTGGAGATCGGGGCCATGCAGCCCCTGCACTCCACGGCTCTGGGCAAGGTTCTGTCGGCCTACGACCCGGTGGCGCACAGCGAGGCGATCGAGTCCGACCGCAAGGCGTTCACCGACCGGACCGTGTGCGAACTCGACGGGTTCGAGCACATCCTCGACATGACCCGCGCGCGTGGCTACGCAGCCGACGTCGAGGAGACCTGGGAGGGCGTCGCGTCCGTCGCCGCCCCCATCCACGACCGGCGCCGCATGCCGGTCGGCTCCGTGGGCATCACCGGGGCCGTGGAGCGGCTGTGCCGGGACGGCGAGCTGCGTCCCGAGCTGATCGCGGCGGTACGGGACTGCGCCCGCGCGGTGTCGCGGGATCTGGGCGCCGGACGGTTCTGAGGACGGGCGCGGGGCGGCTCGGGGCTGTACGGACGCTTCCGGGCGGCCCGGGGGCTGCACGGACGTTTCCGGACGGCGCGGCTTCCGGGCGACCCGGGGGCTGTACGGACGCTTCCGGCGACCCGCACGGGACGGTTCCGAGGGGTCGCACCAGACGCTTCCGCGGGCGCACCGGATGGTTCTGAGGGCTCGCACGAGACGTTTCCCAGCGCCCGCACGAGACGTTTCCCAGGGCTCGCACCAGACACTTCCGCGGGCCCGCACGGCAGGAGAACGGCCGCCGGGGCGTCGTACGACGTCCCGGTCTTCGCCATGAGCCGGGCTCGATGTCGCCAAGTCGATAAAGCAACACAACCGACAACGATCGCGCATTCAACGACAGAGCTCTTGACGCGCAGCTCACACCGGGACAAGACTCCCGTCCATCGGTCGGCATTGTCGAACACCTAACGGCAATACGCGCTAGAGTGTGACAACGCCAGAGGCCGCCACCGCTCTCACCCCCGAGGGCAACGCGAACCACCGGAGGGACCCGGGGTTCGGCTTCCCCTGGACGAAGGACAAAGGAGTCGCGGGTGTCCAGCTCCGACATCTTCATCGGCGAGACCATCGGTACCGCCATACTCATCCTGCTCGGCGGCGGCGTCTGCGCCGCTGTCACGCTGAAGGCCTCCAAGGCCCGCAACGCCGGCTGGCTCGCCATCACCTTCGGGTGGGGCTTCGCAGTGCTCACGGCGGTCTACACCTCGGCGCCGCTGTCCGGCGCCCACCTGAACCCGGCCGTGACGGTCGCCCTCGCGATCAAGGACAACGACTGGAGCAACGTTCCGACGTACGTCGCCGGACAGCTCCTGGGCGCGATGATCGGCGCGGCTCTGGTCTGGGTGGCCTACTACGGCCAGTTCCACGCGCACCTCACCGACAAGGAGATCGTCGGCGGTCCGGGTGCGCAGGCCACGGCGGCCAAGGCCGTCGAGGCCCAGGAGAAGGGCGCCGGCCCGGTCCTGGGCGTGTTCTCCACCGGTCCGGAGATCCGGAACGTGGTGCAGAACCTCCTCACGGAGATCATCGGCACCGTCGTGCTGGTGCTCGCCATCCTCACGCAGGGCCTCAACAACAACGGCGACGGTCTCGGCCCGCTGGGCGCGCTGATCGTGGCACTCGTCGTCGTCTCGATCGGGCTGTCCCTCGGCGGCCCGACCGGCTACGCGATCAACCCGGCCCGTGACCTCGGTCCGAGAATCGTGCACGCCCTGCTGCCCCTGCCCAACAAGGGCGGCTCCGACTGGGGCTACGCCTGGATCCCGGTGGTCGGTCCGCTCATCGGCGCCGCGATCGCCGCAGGCATCTACAACGTGGCTTTCGCCTAAGAGAACCGAGCTTCACCCGTTCGAGTGATAAGCACCGAAACTCTCAGCGCACGCCGTACGTAAAGCCCCATAACCACGGACTTTCCAGGAGCAGACAGTGACCGACGCGCACACCGCCGGCCCCTTCATCGCAGCCATCGACCAGGGCACGACCTCCAGCCGCTGCATCGTCTTCGACCGCGACGGACGCATCGTCTCCGTCGACCAGAAGGAGCACGAGCAGATCTTCCCGAAGCCGGGCTGGGTCGAGCACAACGCCACCGAGATCTGGACCAACGTCCAGGAAGTCGTCGCCGGAGCCATCGAGAAGGCCGGCATCACCCGCGACGACATCAAGGCCATCGGCATCACCAACCAGCGCGAGACCACCGTGCTGTGGGACAAGAACACCGGTGAGCCCGTTTACAACGCCATCGTCTGGCAGGACACCCGCACCGACGCGCTCTGCCGGGAGCTCGGCCGCAATGTCGGCCAGGACCGCTTCCGCCGTGAGACCGGTCTTCCCCTGGCCTCCTACTTCGCCGGTCCCAAGGCCCGCTGGCTGCTGGACAACGTCGAGGGCCTCAAGGAGCGCGCCGAGGCCGGCGACATCCTCTTCGGCACCATGGACACCTGGGTCATCTGGAACCTGACCGGTGGTGTCGACGGCGGCAAGCACGTCACGGACGTCACGAACGCCTCCCGCACCATGCTGATGAACCTCCACACCACGGAGTGGGACGAGAAGATCGCCGAGTCGATCGGCGTGCCGCTGCAGATCCTGCCCGAGATCCGTTCCTCCGCCGAGGTCTACGGCGAGATCAAGGGCGGCAAGCTGGGCGACCTGCTCGGCGGCATCCCGGTCGCCTCCGCGCTCGGTGACCAGCAGGCGGCCCTGTTCGGCCAGACCTGCTTCGCCGAGGGCGAGACCAAGTCGACGTACGGCACCGGCACCTTCATGGTGATGAACACCGGTGACAAGATCATCAACTCGTACGCCGGCCTGCTCACCACCGTCGGGTACAAGATCGGCGACCAGGACACGGTCTACGCCCTGGAGGGCTCGATCGCCGTCACCGGCTCGCTGGTGCAGTGGATGCGCGACCAGATGGGCCTGATCTCCACCGCGGCCGAGATCGAGACGCTCGCGCTCTCGGTCGAGGACAACGGCGGCGCCTACTTCGTGCCGGCCTTCTCCGGCCTGTTCGCCCCGCACTGGCGCTCCGACGCCCGCGGTGTGATCGCCGGTCTGACCCGGTACGTCACCAAGGCGCACCTCGCGCGTGCCGTCCTGGAGGCCACCGCCTGGCAGACCCGGGAGATCGCCGACGCCATGGTCAAGGACTCCGGCGTCGAGCTGGTCACCCTCAAGGTCGACGGCGGCATGACCGCGAACAACCTGCTGATGCAGACGCTCTCGGACGTCCTGGACGCGCCGGTGGTGCGCCCGATGGTCGCCGAGACCACCTGCCTCGGCGCCGCCTACGCCGCCGGTCTCGCCGTCGGCTTCTGGAACAGCACCGACGACCTGCGCGCCAACTGGCGCCGGGCCGCCGAGTGGACCCCCCGCATGGACGCGGAGACCCGCGACCGTGAGTACAAGAACTGGCTCAAGGCCGTCGAGCGGACCATGGGCTGGCTCGAGGACGACGAGAACTGACGACCGCCGCCAGCTCTCGAACTCTGATGAGGAGTAAGAACCCGAAATGACCAGTCAGACCACCCTGCAGTCCGTGCCTGCCCTCGGTACGCGCCCGGCCTCCGGCTCCAACCCGAGCCGCGCCGAGACCCGGGAGCAGCTCGCCAAGGCGTCGTACGACCTTCTCGTGATCGGCGGCGGCATCCTGGGCATCTCCACCGCCTGGCACGCCGCGCAGTCCGGCCTCAGGGTGGCTCTGGTCGACGCCGGCGACTTCGCCGGCGCCACCTCCTCCGCCTCCTCCAAGCTGCTCCACGGCGGTCTGCGCTACCTGCAGACCGGTGCGGTGAAGCTGGTGGCGGAGAACCACTTCGAGCGCCGTGCGGTCTCCCGTCAGGTGGCCCCCCACCTGGCGAACCCGCTCACGTTCTACCTCCCCGTGTACAAGGGCGGGCCGCACGGCGCCGCGAAGCTCGGAGCGGGCGTCTTCGCCTACTCCGCGCTCTCCGCGTTCGGTGACGGCGTCGGCCACCTCCTGTCCCCCGCCAAGGCGGCCCAGGACGTGCCCGAGCTGCGCACCGAGAACCTCAAGGCCGTGGCCGTGTACGGCGACGACCAGATGAACGACGCGCGCATGGCGCTGATGACGGTCCGCGCGGCCGTCGAGGCGGGCGCGGTCGTGCTCAACCACGCCGAGGTCACCGGCCTGCGCTTCACCAAGGGCCGGGTGACCGGCGCGGAGCTGAAGGATCGCCTGTCCGGTGACGAGTTCGGGGTGAGCGCCCGCCTCGTGCTGAACGCGACCGGCCCGTGGGTGGACCACCTGCGCAAGATGGAGGACCCGAATGCCGCCCCGTCGATCCGTCTGTCGAAGGGCGCGCATCTGGTCCTGAAGCGGACCGCGCCCTGGAAGGCGGCGCTCGCGACCCCGATCGACAAGTACCGCATCACGTTCGCCCTGCCCTGGGAGGACATGCTGCTGCTGGGCACCACGGACGAGGAGTTCGAGGGCGACCCGGCGGACGTCGGGGTCAACGACAAGGACATAGCCCAGATCCTGGACGAGGCCGCGTTCTCGATCCGGGACCAGCAGCTGGACCGGGACCTGATCACGTACGCCTTCGCGGGTCTGCGGGTGCTGCCGGGCGGCCCCGGTGACACGGCGAAGGCCAAGCGCGAGACGGTCGTGACCGAGGGCAGGGGCGGCATGCTGTCCGTGGCGGGCGGCAAGTGGACCACCTTCCGGCATATCGGCCGCACCATCATGAAGAAGCTGGAGGCGTTGCCGGGCGCCCCGCTGGGCGACGACTTCGAGCCGATCGCCTCGCTGCCGAAGAAGCTGCCGCTGCCGGGCATCGCCAACCCGCGTGCGGTCGCCCACCGGCTGCTGACCGACCGTCCGGCGCCGGGTCCGCGCATGGCGGCCGACACGGCGAGGCACCTGGCGACCCACTACGGCTCGCTGGCCTTCGACATCGCCCGCCTCGCCAACGAGAACCCGGAGCTGGGCGAGCGCGTCCACCCGGACGCCCCGGAGATCTGGGCCCAGGTCGTCTACGCCCGGGACAACGAGTGGGCCGAGACTCCGGACGACGTGCTGCGCCGCCGTACGACGCTGACGATCCGGGGTCTTGCGACGGACGACGTCCGGGCGAAGGTCAAGGATCTGCTCGACAAGAAGTGAGCCTCGAAAGGCGCTCAGGAGGTTTTCGCCGGATGAGCCTCCGACAGCGCCGGGTCCGGCCACTCCCCTGACCGACCGGACCTCACGAGGGCGGCCCCTTCCGCACCGGGGCCGGCCACCACCGGAAGGGGCGGCTCCACGCCGATGGGAGCCGCCCCTTTCGCATGGGCGGGGTGGATGGCAGCCGCTCCGTCGCCCCGGTCTCGCGCGGGGCGGACCCGCTCAGGCGTTCCCCGCCGGCCCACGGGGCGATCGCGGACCTGCTCGGCACGGCTCGGCGGTCGTCGCCCTCGACACGTCGATCCCGCAGCGGGGAGCGTCCCGCTGCGTGCCGCACCGACCCTCGTCGTGCCTCCGCGGCGAGGCCGCTCCGGACGGCGGCACCTCCCCTGGCACCGACGGCCGGGACAGCCGGGGCCATCCCGCACCCGGACCCGCCGAACTCGCCACCTCGCCGAACTCGCTGAACTCGCCGAACTCGCCTACAAGTGGGGCCGCGACCGGACAGCGGGTACAACCCGCATCGGGAGAGCGGCACATGAGACGGGGGCGAGGCGTGCGCGTCGATCTGCTGGTCCACGGTGGTGACGTCCTGACGGTCGACGACGCCGGAACCGTCGTACGGGAAGGGGCCGTTGCCGTCCACGAGGGGGAGATCGTCGCCGTCGGTCCCGCCGATGGGCTGAGGCAGCGGTTCAGGGCGCGGGAGTTGGTGGACGCCGCGGGCTGCCTCGTCCTCCCGGGCCTGGTCAACACCCACACCCACCTCGCGATGACCCTGCTGCGCGGCCGTGCGGACGACGTCACCCTCCAGGAGTTCCTCGTACGGGTGCTGCGGTGGGAGGCAGAGCTGCTGTCCCCCAAGAACGTGGCGGCGGCCGTACGGCTGGCGGTCGCCGAGAGCATACGGGCCGGGGTGACCTCGGCACTGGACATGTACTGGTTCCACGAGGCGGCCGAGCGGGCCGCCCGAGCGGCGGGCTGGCGGCTGCTGACCGGCCCCTGTTTCATGGACGTGCCCGAGCCGCCGGACGGACGCGTGTACCGGGACCGGATGGAGTGGGCCCGTCGGGACCTGGAGGCACGCGGCCCGGCGCACCGCGGCCGCCGCCCCGTCGTCCTCGCGCACTCCACGTACACCCTCTCCCCCGCCCAGCTCACCGAGATCGCCTGCCTGGCACGGGAGTTCGAGGCGCTGCTGCACCTGCACGCCGCCGAGAACGCCACCGAGGTCGCGACCGTCGAGGCGCGGTACGGCAGGCGCCCGGTGGAACTGCTCGACGCCCTCGGGCTGCTCGGGCCGGATCTGCTCATCGCCCACGCCGTGGAGCTGACAGGACCGGAGATCGCGGCACTGGCCCGTACGGGCACCTCCGTCGCCCACTGCCCGGTGTCGAACCTGAAGCTGGGCTGCGGCATCGCGCCGGTGCCACAGCTGCTGGCCGCGGGAGTGACCGTCGGGCTCGGCACCGACGGCGCCGTCAGCTCCAACTCCCTGGACGTGCTGGGGGCGGTGCGCCAGGCCGCGCTGGTGCACAAGGCGGGCGGCGACCCCACCGCGGTCGGTGCCGAGCGGGCCGTACGCATGGCGACGATCGAGGGCGCGCGGGCCCTGGGGCTCGGGGAGCACCTGGGCTCGCTGGAGGCCGGCAAGCGGGCCGACCTGATCGTGCTCGACCTGGGCGGACCGCATCTGCGGCCGCTGCACGACGCGTGGTCCACGCTGGTGTACGCGGCGCACTCGGCGGACGTACGGGACACCGTCGTCGACGGACGGGTGCTGATGCGGGACAGGGCGCTGACGACGCTGGACGAGAAGGCGGTGATCGCCGACCTGGAGGCACTCGTCTGAACAGGCCCCATAATGTGCCGGAGACATCGGACGTCTCGAACGACATCCCGAACGGCAGGGAGGCGGCCATGGCAGTCACCGACGAGGCCATCGAGAAGATCAAGGGCATGATCGTCTCCGGCAAGCTGCGCCCCGGCGACCGGCTCCCCAAGGAGAGCGAACTGGCGGCCGAGCTCGGCCTGTCCCGCAACTCCCTGCGGGAAGCGGTTCGGGCCCTGTCGCTGATCCGGATCCTGGACGTACGACAGGGCGACGGGACGTATGTGACCAGCCTGGATCCGCAACTGTTGCTGGAGGCGCTGAGCTTCGTCGTCGACTTCCACCGGGACGACACCGTCCTGGAGTTCCTCGCGGTGCGCCGCATCCTGGAGCCGGCCGCCACGGCGATGGCCGCGTCCCGGATCAGCGAGCAGCAACTGGCCGCCTTGTCGAAGCAGTTGGACAGACTCGGCGACGCCCCCTCGGTGGAGGAGCTCGTCGCCGGTGACCTGGAGTTCCATCGGGGCATCGTGCTCAGTTCCGGCAACTCGGTGCTGTGCTCGCTCCTCGACGGGCTCTCCGGGCCGACGACGCGGGCGCGGATCTGGCGGGGGCTGACCCAGGAGGACGCGGTCAGCCGGACCCTGCACGAGCACCGGGCGATCCTGGCCGCGCTGCGGGACCGGGACGCGGAGGCGGCGCGGTCGTGGGCGACGGTGCACATCGCGAGCGTGGAGCAGTGGCTCCGCTCGACGCTGTGACCGACCGCTGACCGACCGCCCTGATCACCCCCTGTGCGGACCTCGAAGACAGCTCGGATGACCAGGGGGTGTTCCAGGCCGTTGAACGGGGCAGTGATCCGTTCACCACCCCTTGCAAGGGGGCTGCGGGCGCCCCCGCCACACGCCGTAAAGTTGGGACGTCAAGCGAGGGCACGTCGGAAGGAGGCGCTGGGTGATCGAGCTCGAGGGGGTTCCCGAGCTGATCGACCCGGTCATGGTGGCCGCGTTCGAGGGCTGGAACGATGCCGGCGACGCCGCCTCCACCGCGGTCGCGCATCTGGAGAGGGAGTGGAAGGGCGAGGTGTTCGCGGCGCTGGACGCCGAGGACTACTACGACTTCCAGGTGAACCGCCCCACGGTGTGGATGGACGCCGGCGTCAGGAAGATCACTTGGCCGACGACAAGGTTGTCCGTCGTCCGTGTCGGCGGTGAGAAACCGCGTGATCTCGTTCTCGTCCGAGGCATCGAACCGTCCATGCGGTGGCGTTCGTTCTGCAACGAACTCCTGGGCTTCGCGCACGAACTGGGCGTGGAGCTGGTGGTCATCCTGGGTGCCCTGCTCGGCGACACCCCGCACACGCGTCCGGTCCCGATCAGCGGCACCACGTCCGACCCGGACCTGGCCCGCCGCATGGACCTGGAGGAGACCAAGTACGAGGGCCCGACGGGCATCGTCGGCGTCCTGCAGGAGGCGTGCACGCACGCGGGCGTACCGGCGGTGTCGCTGTGGGCGGCCGTACCGCACTACGTCTCGCAGCCGCCCAACCCGAAGGCGACGCTGGCCCTGCTCAACCGCCTGGAGGACCTGATCGACGTGCGCATCCCGCTGGGCGAGCTGCCCGAGGACGCGCGCGCCTGGCAGGTCGGCGTGGACCAGCTGGCCGCCGAGGACAGCGAGGTCGCCGAGTACGTGCAGACACTGGAGGAGGCCCGGGACACCGCGGAGCTGCCGGAGGCGTCGGGTGAGGCGATCGCCCGCGAGTTCGAGCGGTACCTGCGGCGCCGGGACGGCGGCCCCGGCGGCGGGCACGCCACGGCGGACGGCGGGGAGTCCCCGGGGCCGTTCCTGCGGGACAACCCGGGCGGCCGTACGAAGCCGCCCAAGCCGCCGAAGGCGGGCGGCACGGACGACGACGAGTCGTCGGAGGACTGAGGGTGGGGGCGGTGCGCGGCCTGCGCACCGCCCCCACTCGTCACGCCGGCACGGGCACCACGTCGTACGTCATCGTCGGCGTCGGCGTCGGCGTCGGGGTGGCATCGCGTTCCGACCGGATCGATCGAGCGCGTTGCCCGATGCGACTCGGCGGAAGCCGACTCGGCGGAAGCCCACTTGGGGAAGCCCACTTGACGCAACAGCCCTGGCCGGGCCGGCCCCCTAGTGCCTGCCTGTACCTCCGAAAACGCGCCGCACCAAGCGGACTTGGTACCCGCCGGGGCATCACGTCGGTGGCCGACGCCCACCGCGACGCGCGCGGGGCGCCTCCTCCCGCGGGGGAGGAAGCGCCCCTCTTCCGTGGCCTCGGCGCCTAGAGCGCCACGCCCAGCAGTGCGTCCACGGCGCGTGAGACGACGCCCGGGGCGCCCGTGTCCGTGCCGCCCTGCTCGTTCTGCACCGTGACCCACCGGTCGACCGCGGCGAGCGCGGCCGGGGCGTCCAGGTCGTTGGCGAGGGCGTCGCGGATCTCCTCCACGAGCGCCTCGGCGGACGGCCCGTCGGGCCGGGACACCGCGGCCCGCCAGCGGCCGAGGCGGTCGACGGCGTCCTGGAGCACCTGGTCGGTCCACTCCCAGTCGGCCCGGTAGTGGTGGGCGAGCAGGGCGAGCCGGATGGCGGCGGGGTCGACGCCGTCGCGGCGCAGCTGGGAGACGAAGACGAGGTTGCCCTTGGACTTCGACATCTTCTCGCCGTGCAGCGCGACCATGCCCGCGTGCACGTACGCCTTGGCCATGGGGAACTGGCCGGTCAGCACCTGGGCGTGGCTGGCGCCCATCTCGTGGTGCGGGAAGGCGAGGTCGGAGCCGCCGCCCTGGACGTCGAAGCCCATCCCGAGGTGGTCGAGGGCGATGGCGACGCACTCGATGTGCCAGCCGGGCCGGCCGCGCCCGAGCGAACCGCCGTCCCAGCTGGGCTCGCCCTCACGGGCGGCCATCCACAGCATCGGGTCGAGCGGGTTCTTCTTGCCGGGCCGGTCGGGGTCGCCGCCGCGCTCGGCGGACAGCAGCCGCATGGCGGCGGCGTCGAGGTTCGAGACCTTGCCGAAGTGCGGGTCGGACTCGACGGAGAAGTAGACGTCCCCTTCGAGTTCGTAGGCGGCGCCGGCGTCCCGCAGGCGCTCGACGAGCGGGACGATCCCGGGTATCGCCTCGACGGCACCGATGTACTGCCGCGGAGGCAGCATGCGCAGCGCGGTCATGTCCTCACGGAAGAGAGCGGTCTCCTTCTCGGCGAGGGCGACCCAGTCGATGTTGTCCCGCTGGGCGCGTTCCAGGAGCGGATCGTCCACGTCGGTGACGTTCTGGACGTAGTGAACCTGCCGCTTGGTGTCGAGCCACACGCGCTGCACGAGGTCGAACGCGTTGTAGGTCGCCGCGTGACCCAGGTGGGTCGCGTCGTACGGGGTGATGCCGCAGACGTAGATACGGGCGACGGGACCGGGGTCGAGGGTGACCGGACCGCCGGTCGCGGTGTCGTGGATCCTCAGGTCGCGGCCCTGACCGGGCAGGGCGGGGACCTCAGAAGCGGGCCAGGCATACATGTCATGAGCCTAACCGGACTGATGTTCCGGATACGAACCGGACCAGGCCGAATGGCCGGTAAGCCGTGCTTGTGCTTCACCGGGTGTTGTGCTGCGCGACATCCGCCCGCGGGGCGGGCGGGACTGTGCGGACGCCCCTAGACCGGAGGCCAGGGAATGGCCGGCCACTCCCCGCCCGGTTCCGGATGCCGGCCGGAGGCGAGCAGCGCCTCGACACGCGCGCGCGTGGCCTCCACCTCCGCGTCGGTGATCAGCCCGGCCAGCCGTACGGCCAGCGCGCCGCCCTCCTTCAGCCCCTCCCGGAGGGCGCCGAGGACCTCGACGGCCTCCGCCGTGAGCGGCTCCCCCGCCCAGCCCCACAGCAGTGTGCGGAGCTTGTTCTCGGCGTTGAAGGTGACGCCGTGGTCGATGCCGTAGAGCCGGCCGCCCTCGGTGGGCAGGAGGTGCCCGCCCTTGCGGTCGGCGTTGTTGATCACGGCGTCGAGGACCGAGAGCCGCCGCAGCCGCTCGTCGTCGGCGTGCACCAGCAGCGCGGTCTTCCCCTCGCCCACCTCGGCGAAGCCGATCGCCTTCCAGCCGGGCCCGGGTTCCTCGTCGTCCACCAGGGCGAGCAGCTCGGCCTCGGCGGTCACGTCGATCCACAGCTGGACCATGCCCTCGCCGTACGGCCCGTCCCGCAGCACGGTCGGCGGTACGAGCCCCCAGCCGGTCGCCTCGGAGACCTCGTACGCGGCGACCTCGCGCTGCGCGAGCGTGCCGTCGGGGAAGTCCCACAGCGGCCGCTCACCGGCGACCGGCTTGTACACGCAGGACGCCTCCTGCCCCTGGTACGCGACCGTGCAGAACAGCGCCGCGTTGGACGCCTCACGGATGCGGCCGCGCACGATCAGCTCACCCTCGGTGAGCAGGTCCACCGAGGTCACGCTCCGCGGCGGTATCCGTTCTGGCGCGGACATACGTGTCCTTCCGGGTCGAGGGGGAGGCTGCACAGCGGGCACGGCGGCCGGCCGGCGTTGACGACGTCGAGGGCGCGCTTGGCGAAGGCCCGCGCCTGCGCTCCGGTGAGCCGGACCCGCAGCATCGGGGGCCCGTTCTCCTCGTCCTGGAGGAGCCGCTCCTCGGCCTCGGCGAGGTCCTCCTCGGACTCGGCGTCGAGCTCCACGAGGGCCTGTGCCTCGACGATCATGCGCTGCTCCTCGCCGTCCCAGGCGAGGGCCATGGTGCCGACGCGGAACTCCTCCTCGACAGGGGTGTCGAGCGGGTCGGTGTCGGCGATCTCGGTGGGCGCCACGGCGGGCACGGCGGCGCTGCCGCCACTGCGCCGTACGACCTCGTCGAGCAGTTCGTCCATGCGCTCGGCGAGGGCGGCGACCTGGGTCTTCTCCAGGGCCACGCTGGTCACCCGGGAGCCTGCGGTGGCCTGGAGGAAGAACGTACGGCGTCCGGGCAGCCCGACCGTACCGGCCACGAAGCGGTCCGGGGGGTCGTAGAGGAACACCTGACGGGACACGTCCTGTCTCCATTGGATTCGTGGGTACGGCGACATCTGGGTACGGCGGCGGCGAATTCGTGCGTGCGGCGCTGCTTCGACCGCTTCACCCTACTGCGCCGGACGATCACGGTGCGCCCGCGCCGCCTCCGACCGTCGCGTCAGCGGCCGGGGGATCCTCGCGCGGGGCGAGGGAGGCGAAGTCACCGGTGTCCCCGAGGCGTACGAGGAACGGCCTCAGACGGGTGTAGCGGATCGCGGTGATGGAACACGGTTCAACGGAGATCCTTTGGAAGAGGTCGAGATGAAGACCGAGTGCGTCCGCGACGAGGGACTTGATGATGTCGCCGTGCGAGCACATCAGATACACGGCGTCGGCGCCGTGATCGCGCTCCACACGCGCGTTCCACTCCCGTACGGCCTCGGCGGCGCGGGTCTGCATCGCTCGCATCGACTCCCCGCCGGGGAACGCGGCCGCCGACGGGTGGGCCTGGACGACCTCCATCAGCGGCTCGTCCGCCAGCTCGGCGAGCTTGCGGCCGGACCAGTCGCCGTAGTGGCACTCCCCGATCCGCTCGTCGGTGTGGGCGGTGAGTCCGGGGCGGGCGTCGAGCAGCGGCCGGATCGTCTCCTGGCAGCGCTGCAACGGGCTCGCGACGACCTCGGAGATCGGCAGCTCGGCGAGCCGTGCGGGCAGTGCGGCGGCCTGCGCGGCCCCGCGCTCGTCGAGAGCGACGCCGGGTGTCCACCCGGCGAGCAGTCCCTCGGTGTTGGCGGTGGAACGTCCGTGCCGGACCAGGATCAGCGTGGGCATGCCGCCCAGCGTAGGCGTACCGCGGGCTGTGCCCGCGGCGGAAGGACGGGAGAATACGCTTCGTGATCGTCGACTGCGCCATCTATAGGGACGGGCGCCGGACGGAGGGACCGCAGGACCTCTCCGATGCCCTGGATCAGTGTCGTGTGCGGGACGACGCCTTCGTCTGGATCGGCCTGTACGAGCCCACGGAGAAGGAGTTCGACCGGGTCACCGAGGAGTTCGGGCTGCATCCGCTGGCCGTCGAGGACGCCCTGAAGGCCCATCAGCGGCCCAAGTTGGAGGTCTACGACGACTCGCTGTTCGTGGTGCTCAAGCCTGTCGGGTACGAGCCGAAGAGCGACGAGGTCTCCTCCGGCGAGGTCATGGTCTTCATAGGCGACTCCTTCGTGGTGACCGTGCGGCACGGCGAGGAGGCGCCTTTGGGGACGGTGCGCCACCGCCTGGAGCACGAGCCCGAGATGCTGCGGCACGGTCCCACGGCCGTGCTGTACACCGTCGCGGACGCGGTGGTCGACCACTACCTGGAGGTCGCCGCAGAACTGGGCACGGACCTGGAGGAGCTGGAGGCGGAGGTGTTCTCGCCGACCGTCGGCGGTTCCAGGAACACGGCGTCGCGCATCTACAACTTCAAGCGGCAGGTCCTGGAGTTCCGCCGGGCGACGGTCCCGCTGGCCCAGCCCCTGGCCCGGCTCGCCGGCACGGGCATGATCAGCGCGCGCGTGCCCTTCGTGCACGACGAGGCGCAGCCCTTCTTCCGGGACGTGAGCGACCACCTCACGCGCGTCAACGAGGTGGTGGAGGGCCTGGACCGGCTGGTCTCGGACGTTCTGTCGGCGCATCTGGCGCAGATGAGCGTGCGGCAGAACGACGACATGCGGAAGATCTCCGCGTGGGCGGCCATGGCCGCGGTCCCCACGATGCTCGCGGGCGTCTACGGCATGAACTTCGAGCACATGCCGGAGCTGAGCTGGCGGTGGTCGTACCCGGCACTGCTCGCGGTCATGGCCGTCCTGGAGGTGCTGCTGTACCGGCTGTTCAAGCGCCGGGGCTGGCTGTAGGGCTGTCGGCCGGGCGTCAGGCGAACTCGGGGGCCGAGGCGGCCGGGCCGCCCAGCGCGTCCCGTCGCTCGGGCATCTTCAGGCTCACCATGCGCCGCCAGCCCGCGATCCGCTCCCAGGCGTACACGGCGTGGATGCCCGCGGCGAGCAGGGCGGCCTTCGGCCGGGACCAGCCGAGGAGGCGGCCCATGTGGTCCATGACGGCGAGGCTGACGTCACGATAGATCCGGATCTCGGCGAGCGCGCACTCGCGCAGGGTCCGCTGGATGGCCCGGCCGTGCCCCTGGGCCGCGAAGCGCAAGAGTTCCTCGTGGCAGTAGGCGAGGTGGTTGTCCTCGTCGGCCGAGATCATCCTGACCGCGCGTCCGAGGTCGGGGTGGTCGGCGAAGTGCCTGCGCAGCAGTTCCATCTGCTCGGAGGCCCGCTGTTCGGTGACCCTGCTGTGCGAGAGGTAGGTGACGATGTCCTGGACGGTGAGCGGTTCGTCGCCCTTGAGCTTGTCGTGGGCGAGCCCGATGCCGTGTTTCTCCAGCAGCATCGTGTAGTCGGTCTCGGGCGGGACGGCGACGGGTTCGAGCCCGCGCTTCTTCAACAGGGCGTTGAAGATCCGCCCGTGCTTGTCCTCGTCCGCCCCGTGCCGGGTGATCTTGGGTGCGAGGCCGCGTGCGCTCTCCGGGACGAGCGCGGCGATGCGCGCGTTCTCCCAGCCGCCCTGGGACTCGCCGCTGGCCGCGATGGAGCAGAACAGGCGGAAGGACTCGTCTTCGTCGAGGATCTCCTGGAACAGACTCTTGGCCGAAAGCATCGTGTGGGCACCTCTCTGCCGACGCAGGATTCCGCGGGCTCCGCAGGGTTCCGCAAAGAACGAGTCAAATGCGGCGAGATGGGTGCTGCAACAGTTGTGTCCGACAACTCCGCCGAACGAATGACCCTCGGGGTACGCAGGGGGCGTAACCGCGTGGGCACGCGCGCGTTGTTCTGCGTGACGGCCGTGGCGGGGAAGACCCCCGAGCCCCCACCACGGCCGCAGAAACCTCCGCCGGTGGTACGTCGTACCCGACGCGGTCCGTGTCAGGCGAGCCCGGCGCGCTCCAGGGCCTCGGTGCCGGCGCGGAGCGAGGCGAGCCGCTCGTCGAGCGTGAAGCCGGCCGGCGCCAGGCTGAGAGTGGTGACGCCGGCCGCCGCGTACTCCTTCATCCGGTCCGCGATGCGGTCCACGGAACCGAGCAGGGTGGTCTGGTCGATCAGCTCGTGCGGGACGGCGGCCGCGGCGCCCTGCTTGTCGCCCGACAGGTACTTCTCCTGGACCTCGGCGGCAGCGGCCCCGAAGCCCATGCGCTGGGCGAGCTGGTTGTAGAAGTTCTGCTTGGCGCTGCCCATGCCGCCGACGTAGAGCGCGGTGTAGGGACGGAAGGTGTCGGCGAGCGTGGCCACGTCCTTGTCCTCGCCGACGGCCAGCGGGAGCGTCGGGCAGACGTCGAACCCGTCGAGGGTCTTGCCGGCCTTCTCACGGCCCGCGCGCAGGTGGCGGATCGTGGTCTCCTCCAGGTGCGCGGCGGAGGGGAAGATCACCAGGGCGCCGTCGGCGATCTCGCCGGTCTGCTCCAGGTTCTTCGGGCCGATGGCGGCGATGTACAGCGGGATGTGCTCGCGCTGCGGGTGCACGGTCAGCTTGATCGGCTTGCCGGGGCCACCGGGCAGCGGCAGCGTCCAGTGCTGTCCCTCGTAGGACAGACGCTCACGCGTCATCGCCTTCCGTACGATCTCGACGTACTCACGCGTGCGCGCCAGGGGCTTGTCGAACTTGACGCCGTACCAGCCCTCGGAGACCTGCGGGCCGGAGACACCGAGGCCGAGGCGGAAGCGGCCACCGGAGAGCGAGTCCAGGGTCGCGGCCGTCATCGCGGTCATCGCCGGCTGGCGGGCCGGGATCTGGAAGATGGCGGAGCCGACGTCGATGCGCTCGGTCTGGGCGGCGACCCAGGAGAGCACGGTGGCCGCGTCCGAGCCGTACGCCTCGGCGGCCCAGCACACGGCGTATCCCAGCCGGTCGGCCTCCTGCGCGACGGCGAGATTGTCCGCGTCCATTCCGGCGCCCCAGTAGCCGAGGTTGATCCCGAGCTGCATGGCGGATTCCCCTTACCGATCAGTAACGTCCCTTGTGGGGCCGACCTTAGCGCGGGGCGCCGTCCGCGGGGAGGCCGATGTGGCGGGCGTCGCCCCGCAGACCCCTCCGCATCCGCGGTCACCGTCCCGGAAACTGCTCGTCCACAGGCCCCCACATGGCAGGTTCTGGCCAGTAATCTCGGCGTTCATGGAGCAGAGGCATCTCGGACGCACCGGCCTGCGCGTGTCCCGTATCGGTCTGGGCACCCTCACCTGGGGCAGGGACACCGACGAGCACGACGCCGCGGACCTCTTGAAGACGTTCTGGGAGGCGGGCGGCACGCTCGTCGACACGGCCGACGTGTACGGCGACGGGGAGGCCGAGTACCTGCTCGGCCGGCTCATAGAAGGGCTGGTGCCGCGCCGGGACCTGGTGATCTCGACGAAGGCGGGCAGCGTGCCCGACCCGGATCGCCGCTTCGACGGCTCGCGCGGCCATCTGCTCTCCGCGCTGGACGCCTCGCTCGCCCGGCTCGGAACGGACCACGTGGACGTCTGGCACATCCACGCCTACGACCCGTCCACTCCGCTGGAGGAGACCCTGCACGCCCTGGACCTGGCGGTCAGCAGCGGGCGCGCCCGCTACGCCGGCGTCTCCAACTTCTGCGGCTGGCAGCTGGCCAAGGCGGCGACCTGGCAGCTCGCGGCACCGGGCGTGCGGACCCGGCTGGCGAGCACGCAGCTGGAGTACTCGCTGCTGCAGCGCGGCGTGGAGCGCGAGGTGCTGCCGGCCGCGCTGGACCTGGGCGTCGGGCTGCTGCCGTCCTCACCGCTGGGCCGCGGTGTCCTCACCGGCAAGTACCGCAGCGCCACGCCCCCGGACTCACGGGGTGCGTCGGAGCATCTGGCCCCCTTCGTCGCCCCGTACCTCGACGACACCGCCGGCCGCATCGTGGACGCCGTGCAGACGGCCGCCGACGGGCTGGCCGTGACCCCGTTGCAGGTCGCCCTCGCCTGGGTCCGCGACCGGCCCGGTGTGACGGCGCCCGTCATCGGGCCGCGCAACTCACAGCAGCTCACGGCGGCGTTGTCAGTGGAGGACCTTAGTCTTCCTGACGAGATCTGCCGGGCGCTGGACGACGTGTCTGCGCCCGTGCACCGCTATCCCGATCACGACTGGAGCACGCTGTGAGCACGGAGCCGCCCGAGACCGCGGAGAACGCCGAGCCGGGGACGCCGGGCGCCGGGGGTGCCGGGGAGGCCCGGGACGCCGCCGGCGGAGCGGACACCGCGCCCGCGGTGGCCGGGGGCGGCGGTGCCGAGGAACCGACGGCCGAGGAGGCGGCGGCCGACGCGGACGGGACCGCACCCGAGGGGTCGGCGGACGGGGGCGGCGAGAGCGCGGACACCGCGGCCGACCCGGGCACCGGCGACGGCGACACCGCGGCCCGGATGTCCGAGGCCGAGGCCGAACTCGCCGCTCAGCGGCTTGAGCGGGAGCGGATCGAGCGGCGCAAGGCCGAGAAGCACGGCCCCCTGAAGAGCGGGGCCAAGCTGAGCGGGAAGGCCGCCGAACTGCTGGCCGCCGTACGGGCCGTGGAGAGCGGCGCGCAGCCGGCGGCCACCGTCTTCGAGGCACCGGAGCCGCCGCGCCGCCCCGCCCCGGAGCCGGTACGGCGGCCGGAGCCCGTGCCGGCCGAGACGGCCGCGGCCCCCGCGCCGCAGACCGTCGAGTCCGTTCGGCGCGCGCTGGCCGACGGCGGCGCCCCGGAGGCGCTCGCCCCGCGGGTGGCCGCGGCCCTCGGTGACGGCGCGGCCGACCAGCTGCGGGCCGATCCCTGGCAGTTGCTGCGGGTCGGCGGTGTACGGCCGGAGCAGGCCGACGGGTTCGCGCGGGCGCTGCTCGGCGCGGAGAGCGGACCGGACGACGAGCGGCGCGGCCGGGCGGTGACCGTCTGGTTGCTGGAGCAGGCGGCGCTGGCCGGGCACACGGCCCTGGAGCTGCCGACGCTGACGGCGGCCCTGACCCAGCGGGGTGTGCCGGACGCCGACGCGGCCGTGCAGAACACCCTCGCCGAGGGCGAGGCACTGGCCTTCCAGGACGCCCTGGAGGAGCCCGGCGCGCCCGCTCGCGGTGACGGCGACACGGAGGAGGACGAGGAGCGGCCCGTCCGTGTCCTGGTCGGCCTGGAGAGGTACGCCCTCGCGGAGGAGAGCCTCGCCGACGGGCTGGCCCGACTGATCAACTCGGCGCCGAAGCAGGACGGTTCGGCCGAGGAGTGGGAGCGGGCCGCGGCGGCCGGGGGTTCCGCGGCCGACCTGATCCGCGCGGTCTCGGCACACGGCCTGGTCCTGCACACCGGCGGCGAGGCGTCCTTGGCCGAACCGGTGGCACTGCTGCACGCGGCCGGCGCGCTGGGCCTGCGGGCCTGGGCGGCCACCTGCTCCCCGCTCGGCCGGGACCGCTTCGCGGCGCTGTGTGCCGGGCTCGACGGCGGGCCGGACGACCCCGGGCGGACGGGATCCGCGGCCGACGTCGCCACCGTGGCCGGGCTCCTCTGCGGTGCGCAAGGGCCCGGGCGGGACGCGGACGGGGCGTTGGACCTGGATCTGCTCGTCGTGCTGGACGCGCCGCAGCTCGATGTCGAGGCGGCGGCGCTGCTCACGGAGTCGTTGCCGGACGGGGCCCGGCTGGTGCTGGCCGGGGATCCGGCGGTGCTCTGGTCGGCCGGGCCCGGGCGGGTGTTCGCGGATCTGCTGGCGGCGCGGGTCTGCCCGCAGATCGCCTCACGGCGGCCCGATCCCGGCCCGCTGGGCGAGCTGGTGTCCGGCATCGGCATCGGTGAGCTGACCCAGGTCGAGGCACCCGGCAAGGAACTCGTGATCGTGCCGGTACGGGACGCGGGCGAGGCCGTGCACCGAACGGTGCAGCTCGTGGTGGACTCGGTGCCGCGCGCGATCGGCGTCCCGGCCGGGGAGACCCAGGTGATCACGCCGGGTCACGGCGGCGCCGCCGGCACCCGGGCCCTCAACGCCGCGCTCAAGGAACGCCTCAATCCCGGCCCCGGCCGCTTCGGAGGCTTCGACCCCGGTGACCGCGTCGCCTACTCCCCGGCGCCCGGCCGTACCCTGCCGGGCCGGGTGGTGAAGGCGGACGCCGAGGGTCTGCACCTGTCCTGCACCGGCGAGACCGTGGTCGTACCGAGGGAACGGGTGGAGCAGTCCGTACGGCACGGCTGGGCCCTGACCGCGCACCAGGCCGTGGGCGGCCGCTGGCCGGCGGTGGTCGTGGTGCTGCCGGGCGACGCGGCCCAGGCTCTCAGCCGCCCCTGGGTCTACACCGCGTTCGGCCGGGCGCAGCGGCATCTGTCCGTGGTGCACGGCGTCGAGCAGGCCCTGCCCCGAGCGGTGGCCGAGGTGCCGGCCAAGCCGCGTACGACCCGCCTCCCCGTCCTGCTCAGGCCGCAGGTACCGGCGACGGACTGACCCGACCGTGCCGCCGCTCGGCGTGGAGCGTCGGCGTGGACGGCCACACGACGACGGCGGTGGTCGCGGAGAGCATCCGTGACCACCGCCGTCGCACGGCCGCGCCTCGCGTCAGCGATCCGCGTCCAGTGGTTCGAGGTCGTCCTCGTCCAGCTCCGTGTCGAGTTCGTCCTCCAGATCGTCGTCGACGTCGTCCGGATCGTCGTCGAACACCGTGCTGACGTCGAAGCGGCAGACCACCTGCTGCGGGTCGACCCCCTCGAAGGGCGTCTCCAGCCACTCCCCCGGCTCGGCCGACTCGTCCGCGGCCATCACCCACAGCGTGGAGTCGCCCTCATCCAGTCCGAACTCCTTGTGCCGGGAAGCGATCTCGTCCGGTTCGAACTCGCCGAACAGGATGCTCAGCGCCCCGTGGACCGTGCCCGAGGCCTCCGCCCCCTCGTCGTCGTCCGCCGCCTCGACCCGCTGGGCCTGCGCCATCAGCCGCTGCGGCTCCACCACGGCGTAGTCGCGGCGGATCAGCACGCTCAGCGCGTTCGGTTCCTCGGGGCCGGTGTACGGCGGCAGCGCGTCGTCCGCCCCGGGGATCTCGAAGGGCGTGACCTCGTCGTAGCGGTCGTAGAGCAGCTCGTCGTAGGTCTCGGCGGCCGCGGCCAGCTGGTTGAAAGCCTCGTAGACGGCCGGGTCGTCCTCACCCGACCGGCGTTCGACCGCGGCCAGGTGGCGGTCGAGCGCGGTCTTGACCGCCTCGGCGGCGGCGCGTACCTCGGCAGCGGTGGGCTGCACAGCATCAGACATAGTGCAGACGCTATCCGTACCGGGCCCCAGCCCGCACAATAGATGCGATGCCGGAATACGAATTTGTCGACGTGTACGTACCTCGCGGGGTCTCCCGCAAGGACGCCGCACGCCTGCTGACGGACCATGCCGAGTACGGACACTGGGAGTTGGACCGCCTGAGCCTGCTGCGCGACGGAAGCCGCAAGGTGCGGCTGCGCCGCCGGATCATCCGGCAGGTACGGGCCACATGGTGAGTGAGGCAGCACAGCAGCACATGTGAGAACGCAGCGGGCCCCGCGTCGGCGGGGCCCGCTGCGTTCGGGCCCGACGGCCGTCCTTACGGCCGTCCTTACGCCGAGGCCCGTGCCTTGCGGTAGAGGACCGCGCCCGCGAGCAGCGCGCCCGCTCCGACCGGCAGCGTGAGGCCGAGCGGCAGCTCGCTTCCGGTCTGGGCGAGCTCCGCGTCACCCTGCGGCTGCGTCACGAAGTGGGCGCCCGGCTCGTTCCCCTCCGAGCCGCCCGGGTTCCCCGGCGTTCCGGGGTTCTCGGGGCTTCCCGGGTCACCGGGGTTCTCAGGGGTTCCGGGGTTGCCCGGGTTCCCCGGGTTGCCCGGCTCTCCCGGGTCACCGGGGTTGCCCGGATCACCGGGGTTTCCGGGGTTGCCCGGGTTCCCGGGGTTGCCCGGGTTCCCGGGGTTACCCGGGTTCCCGGGGTTACCCGGGTTCCCGGGGTTACCCGGGTTTCCGGGGTTGCCCGGCTCCTCCGGCGACCCTGGCGGGTTGTGGCTTCCACCCCCGCCGTTGGTGCAGTCGTTGCCCTCGGCCGGGTTGCCGATGCCGATGACGTCGACGCTGTTGCCGCACACGTTGACCGGCACGTGGATCGGCGCCTCGACATGGTTGCCGGAGCCGACACCGGGTGAGTCGGTGGCGTGCCCGTCGGACGACGCCCCCGAGCCGCCGTTGCCGCCGTTGCCGCCGGCCGAGCTGCCGCCCTGGTTGGCGCAGCTGTTGCCGCTCGCCGGGTTGAGCACCCCGACGACGTCGACCGTGTTGCCGCAGACGTTGACCGGGACGTGGATCGGGGCCTGCACCGTGTTGCCCGACAGCACACCGGGCGAGTTCGAGGTGGAGCCGTTCGCACCCGAGCCGGTTGCGTGGGCGGCGCCGGCGGCGGCGGCGAGGACGCCGGTCGCGGCCGCCACGGTCATCAGGCCCTTGCGGGTGACCTGTCGCATTGCTGATTTCCTGCCTTCGACCTTGTTCCGAAATGACGACGTCGGATGGGACCGACGTTCCGAAAAGGCCGGTCGGCCCCGGAGCGCATGGCTCGCGCTCCGGGGCCGACGGGCTCAGCCCCGCTCACAGGGCGAGGCACAACGTCACTTGTTGATGCAGGTGTTGCCGAAGGCGGGGTTCAGCAGCCCGATCACGGAGACCGTGTTGCCGCAGACGTTCACGGGGACGTGAACCGGAACCTGAACCACGTTGCCCGACAGGACACCCGGGGAGTGCACCGCGGCACCCTGGGCACCAGCGTCGGCAACGGCCAGGCCCGCGCCCGCGAGAACCAGCCCACCAGTGGCAGCCGCAGCGGCGACGACCTTCTTGATCATTATTCCTCCTTGTTGGCAATGCGATCACAAGTAGCTGATCGCATCACCTGTAACGAGGAGGAACTAATAGGGCTACGACCCTATGAGCGCGTTCACTCTCCCCGGTCACGGCCAGTACGCCTGGCCGAATCGGTGAACGGCGATTCAGTGGGTCGATTCAGGACGCATCGATGAAGCGGTCGAGCACGCGCACCCCGAATTGCAGCCCCTCCACCGGCACCCGCTCGTCCACACCGTGGAACATGCCCGCGAAGTCCAGCTCCGGAGGCAGCTTCAGGGGCGCGAAGCCGAAGCCGCGGATGCCGAGGTCGTCGAAGGACTTGGCGTCGGTCCCGCCGGAGAGCATGTAGGGGATCGCCTTGGCGGCCGGGTCCTCGGCGACCAGCGCGGACTGCATCGCCGCCACGAGCGCCCCGTCGAAGCCCGTCTCGACGGCCTTGTCGGCGTGCACGTCCTCGCGCCGCACGTTCGGTCCGAGGATCCGGTCGAGGTCGGCGAGGAACTCCTCCTCGAACCCGGGCAGGAAGCGGCCGTCGACGTGCGCGGTCGCCTCGCCCGGGATGACGTTGACCTTGTAGCCGGCGCCCAGCTGCGTGGGGTTGGCCGTGTTGCTGAGGGTCGCGCCGATGAGCTTGGCGATGCCGCCGAGCTTGGCGAGGGTGCCCTCCATGTTCTCCGGGTCGAGCTCGGTGCCGAGGGCGTCGCCGAGTTCGTCGAGGAAGGCCCGGGTGGTCTTGGTGACCCGCACCGGGAACTTGTGCCGGCCGAGCCGCGCGACGGCCTCCGACAGCTCGGTGATCGCATTGTCCCGGTGGATCATCGAGCCGTGCCCGGCCGTGCCGGCCACGGTCAGCTTCATCCAGTGCATGCCCTTCTCGGCCGTCTGGATCAGGTAGAGCCGCCGCTCCTCGCTCACCGTGAACGAGAACCCGCCCACCTCGCTGATCGCCTCGGTGACGCCCTCGAAGAGGTCCGGGTGCTTGTCGACGAGGAACCGGGCGCCGTACGTGCCGCCGGCCTCCTCGTCGGCGAGGAAGGCGAGCACGATGTCCCGCGGCGGCCGGCGTCCGCTGCGCAGCCGGTCGCGTACGACCGCCAGGGTCATCGCGTCCATGTCCTTCATGTCGACGGCCCCGCGCCCCCACACGCACCCGTCCGCGACCTCGCCGGAGAAGGGATGGTGGGTCCAGTCGTCGGCGTTGGCCGGGACGACGTCGGTGTGCCCGTGGATGAGCAGCGCCGGCCGGGACGGGTCCTCGCCCTCGATCCGCGCCACGGTGGAGGCCCGGCCCGGGTGCGACTCGAAGATCTTCGGCTCCAGGCCCACCTCCGCGAGCTTCTCGGCGACGTACTCGGCCGCCTTGCGCTCACCGGGACCCGAGTGGTCGCCGTAGTTGCTGGTGTCGATCCGGATCAGCTCGCGGCAGAGGTCCACGACCTCGTCCTCGCCGGTGACGCCCCTGGCCGTGTCCGTGTCGCTCACGCTGCTTCCTCCCACGCTGTCGCTGCTGGTGGTTCCCCCTCATCCTGCCTCTCCCCCCGCCGCCGCCCAAGACCGGCCGCGTCCCGTCACATGCCGTTCACGCCACGACGGGGGGTGATCGGGCCGCCCTCGAAAGCCTGGTAATGTTTCCTCCGTCGCCGCGAGGGAAACCCCGCACGACAGACACCTTGTCCGGGTGGCGGAATGGCAGACGCGCTAGCTTGAGGTGCTAGTGCCCTTTATCGGGCGTGGGGGTTCAAGTCCCCCCTCGGACACCAGTGAGGGCCCCTGTTCATCAGGGGCCCTCGGCTTTTCCCCGGTTTCCCTGCACCGCCTCCGCCCTTGCGTGGATCATGAACCGGTGGCAGACGACAGGACTGTGGAACAGGCGGCCCGGACCTTCGACCGGGCGTCGATGACAGACGTACTGGTGCAGGCGGAGCGGTCGCGTCAGCAGGTCGTCGAGAACTTCCCGCTCGGGGACTGGCCGACCCTGCCTCTGCACCGCTACGCGCTCGGCACGGTGCACGCCCCGGCCGCCGGCCGGCCGTTCTGCTGGTTGATGGAGTACGGGAGCGACCCCCTCGGCAGCATCCGGGGCGGCAGTGCGGCCAAGCACATCATCTACCGCAGTCGGCGCACCGGTGAGTGGCGGCTGCCGGCCCCGCTGCAGAAGACGAGCGTCGACGAGGCGTGGCAACAGGTGCGCGGCGAGTTCGTGGCCGCGTTCGTGGCCGTACGGGGCGGGGACTTCCGCGCCATCGACGACCTGGAGACGCTGTCGTACGGGCAAGCGCTGGTCACCAAGACCCTGACCACCTATTTCCCCGACGACTTCCTGCCCATCTACTCGGCGTCCCACATCCGGCACTTCACCGAGTTGCTCGGTGAGACCGGCCACCAGGCCTACGGCAGCGTCCGCTCCTGGCAGGCCAACCGGGATCTCCTCGCGCTGGTGCGCCGCAGGCCCGAGTTCGAGGGCTGGCACCCACTGGAGGTGATGCGCTTCCTGTACGGCGCGTTCTCCCCGAAGCCGCGGCGGCGCGACACCCTCAAGATCGCCCCGGGGCCGGGGGGCCGCCTCTGGCAGGAGTGCCGGGCGGGCCGGCACATCCGCGTCGGGTGGGACGAGATCGGTGATCTCGGCGAGTACGAGAGCGACACCGACCTCAAACGGGCGCTGGACGACGTCTGGCCGCAATCGGCCGGCGGGAATCTGCGGCTCGCCCGGCAGTTGCTGGCCTACCGCGATCTGGAACCCGGTGACCGCATCGTCGCGAATCGCGGCAAGTCGGAAGTCCTCGCGCTGGGTGAGGTCACCGGCGGTTACACCTACGACGAGGAGTACCCCGAGTACCGGCACAAGGTGCCCGTGGCCTGGGACGAGAGTTATGCCCAGGTCTTCGAGGCGCCCGAGAACGCCTGGCAGCCGACGTTCGCGAAGGTTCCGGAGAAACTGCTGCGGCGCATCCGGGACGGACGCGAGGCCACCTCCCCCGGGCCGGTGGAGGTTCCCGGTGCGGTCCAGGACGTCATCGACGCACTGAGGCACAAGGGCCAGGTGATCCTCTTCGGCCCGCCCGGCACCGGCAAGACCAGGTTGGCCCTCAGCGTCGCGCTGGCGCTCGCCGAGCGGGCGGACGCCATCGACGCGCCGCCCGCCGAACGCGCGTCCGTGCTGGCCGGCTTGCTTCCCGCTCCCGGCGCCTCGGAACCGACGGATGTGTCCATGGTGACCTTCCATCCGTCGTACGCGTACGAGGACTTCGTGGAGGGGTACAAGCCCGAACCCAGCGCCGACCGGGCCGGCCTGAACCTCAAGTGGCGTGAGGGGATCTTCCTGCGGATCTGCGCGGCGGCCGAGAAGGCCCCCGACCGGACGTTCCTGCTGATCATCGACGAGATCAACCGGGGTGACCTGCCGCGCATTCTGGGCGAGCTCGTCACGCTGCTGGAGCTCGACAAGCGGTGCATCCCGGTCACGCTGCCCATCAGCGGGCGCCAGGCCGCCATCCCGTCCAACGTGCGGATCATCGGCACCATGAACACCGCCGACCGCAGCATCGGTCACCTGGACGCGGCGATCCGGCGGCGCTTCGCGTTCCTGGAGGTACCGCCCGACCTGGACTCGGTCGAGGGTTCAGTGGGTGCGCTCGACCTCGCGGTGTTCCTCGCCGGGCTGAACGCCCGCCTGGCCCGGGAGTTCGGCGCCGACCATCAGATCGGTCAGGCGTTCCTGCTGCGAGAGGACCGTCCCGTCAGCTCCGAGGACGAACTCGGCGCGGCTTTCTACCACGACATCGTGCCGCAGATCGAGGATCACGGCATGGGCAGGCCCGAGCCGTTGCGGGCCGTCCTGGGCAGCCTTGTGGATCCGGAGACCGGCCGGGTGGCCCGGGTGCCGCCCCAGGATCTGCCCAACGCGCTCGCCGCCGAGTTCGCGGAGCCGGACGATGCCGTCGAGCGGTGAGCGCCGGTTCGGGCTCCGGGACGTCGCGCTCGATGAACACCAGTCCGCCCAGCTGGATCCGGACGAACTCACCGAGGCGGATCGCCGGGTCCTCGCTCCGCTCGTCGAAGGCAACCGGCTCCGACTCCGGCGGACCCCGGCCGGGTGGACCGTGAAGGCCAGATCCACGGTGGGGATCCTCAGACTGGAGCGGGTACGCCTGATCATCGCGCCGAAGATGACCATCTCCGGTGCCCGGTTGATCTCCTGGCTCTGCTACGCGCAGGACGTCCCCGTGCCCCACGACCGGACGCCGCGCACATGGCTGACGGGCAAGGCCGGCTACGCGAGCGTCGTCCCGCACGCCCTGCTCACCGAATGCCGGGCGCTGCTGGACGAGGGATTGCGGCGCGAGTACGTACGGACGGAGCAGGAGCAACCCGTGCTGCGCGGGCAGTTGGACCTGCGCGCGCAGCTGTCCCGTCGGTACGGTGCCGTCGACCGGCTGCACGTGCGGACGTTCGAACGGCACCTGGACACGTGGGAGAACCTGATCTGCGGGGCCGCACTGCACGCGGCGATCCCGCTGGCGAGCGACGCCGAACTGGCTCGGGCACTGCGGGACCTGGCCGAGCACTTCCCCCGGCCCCGGCCGGAGGTGAAGGCGTCGGGCCTGATGGCTCGTGCCCGGTACACCCGGCTCAACTCCCGTTACCGCGCCGCGCACACCTGGGCGCGACTGGTGCTGGGCGGTGGTGGTGTCACCGACCTGCTGACCGACCGGGGGTTGCCCTCGAAGAGTCTGCTGCTGGGGATGGACCTGCTCTGGGAACGCGTCGTGCGGCGGATGGCCGCGGGGGCGGCGGCCGAGTTCGGTGGCCGGAGAGTGGACGTCACCGACGGCCGGGCCATCAGGACGAGCGACGAGCACGGTCCCTACCGACAGCCGTTCAAGCCCGACGTGCTGCTGCGGTTTGAGAGCCCCACGGCGCGCTACCTGCCCATCGACGCCAAGTACATCGGATACGACGGGAAGCACATCAGCGCCGAGAACCGGCATCAACTGCTCACGTACATCGCCGGATACACCACATCCGACGCCCCGCTCGCCGCCATCGTCCATCCCGGGCCGGAGGGCGCCACGAGCCGGACCGTACGCGTCGACGGGCCGCACGCCCACCTGGGAACCATCAAGGTCCTGGGCATCGACACCCGGCTCGCTCCCGAGCAGGCGGCGCAGCCGTTGCGGGATCTCGTCGCGGAGTTCGCGGCGGGCGGCGGGTAGGTGCGGGGACGCGGCGGGTGGCTGCGGGGACCGCGCGAACGCACCGGGGCGGCACGGTGACCCGGTACCGACGGCGGCCTGCGGTATGGGTCCCGGTACCGACGGCGGCCTCCGGCATGCGTCCCGGTACCGGCACAATGGTGGCCATGTCCCGACGCCCCGCCCGTTCCACCAGCCGCTCCGCTTCCGCGCCGACGAACGGCGGCGCCTGCCCGTGCGGCCTGCCCGGGCCCTACGAGGGGTGCTGCGGCCGCTACCACTCGGGGGCCGCGGCGCCGACGGCCGAGGCGCTGATGCGATCCCGGTACAGCGCCTTCGTCAAGGGCGATGCGGCGTATCTGGTGCGGACCTGGCATCCGCGGACCCGCCCGGCCCGGCTGGACCTCGATCCGGGGATGAGGTGGACGGGGCTGGAGATCCTCGGGACGACGGACGGTTCGGCGTTCCACACCACCGGGACCGTGACCTTCCGGGCCTCGTTCCGGGGTGGGTCGCTGCATGAGCGAAGCCGGTTCGAGCGGGTGGAGGGGGCGTGGGTGTACGTGGACGGGGAGTTCCTGAGCCAGTAGTGCTACGGCGCCAGGATGTCCAGTTCCTGGAGGGCGCCGAACGTGATCTCGCGGGTCAGGTGTTCCGCGCGCGCCGCGTCGCCCGCGCGGACCGCCTCCGCGACCTGGACGTGCAGGGTCACCGCGGCCGGGTCGGGGTCCTCGAACATGACCTCGTGGTGGGTGCGGCCCGCGAGGACCTCGGCGACGACGTCTCCCAGGCGCGCGAACATCTCGTTGCCCGAGGCGCTGAGGATGACGCGGTGGAAGGCGATGTCGTGGACGAGGTAGCCCTCCAGCTGTCGGCCGCGTGAGTGGGCGACCATGCCGAGGGCGCACTCGGTGAGTTCGGCGCACTGGTCCGCTGTGGCGTACTTGGCGGCCAGGCCCGCCGCCACCGGCTCGACCGCCGAGCGCAGCACGGTGAGGGAGCGCAGCTGCCGGGGCCGGTCCGCGCCGGCCAGGCGCCAGCGGATGACCTGGGGGTCGTAGACGTTCCACTCGGACTCCGGGCGCACCGTCACGCCCACGCGGCGGCGGGACTCGACCAGGTGCATGGACTCCAGGACGCGGACCGCCTCGCGCATCACCGAGCGGGAGACGTCGAAGCGCTGGGCCAGTTCGTCCGTGCGCAGGACGCTGCCCGGCGGGTACTCGCCCGCGGTGATGGCGGGGCCGAGGGTGTCCAGTACGTGGCCGTGCAGCCCCCGGCCCGGTGTGCTCATGCACTCAGCGTACGCGGCGGATCACCCACCCAAAAAGTCAGACTTATTCATCACAGAATCTTGAATTCGTCGTACCTATAGGTTTCAGTTGCCTCGACATCACGTGCCGACGAAGACAGCAGACAGTGAGGCAGCGATGAACTCCCCCCAGGTCGTCGTGGTCATGGGCGTATCGGGCACCGGCAAGACCACCATCGGTGCGCTGCTCGCCGCCCGGCTCGGCGTCCCCTACGCCGAGGGCGACGACTTCCATCCGCGGGCCAACATCGACAAGATGTCGGCCGGCACCCCGCTCGACGACGCGGACAGGTGGCCCTGGCTGGACGCCATCGGCGCCTGGGCGAACGAGCGGGCGGGGCTCGGCGGAGTGGTCAGCTGCTCGGCGCTGAAGCGGTCGTACCGAGACCGGCTGAGGGCCGCCGCGCCCGGGGTGGTCTTCCTGCATCTCACGGGCGATCGCGCGCTCATCGAGGACCGGATGTCGCATCGGCAGGGGCACTTCATGCCCACGGCACTGCTCGACTCCCAGTTCGCGACCCTCCAGCCGCTGGGGCCGGACGAGGCGGGCGTCGCGGTGGACGTGGTGGGCAGTCCCGAGGAGATCGCCCGACGGGCCGTGGCAGCCCTGACGGCGCTTCCCGAGCCGACTCCCTGAGGGGCCCCGCGGCCCTGACCCCCTGCGGGCCCCCTCCCGGCCCGACCCGAGGGCCTCTCGGCCCGATCCCGAGGCGCTTTGCGGCCGAGGCCCTCTGCGGCTGAGGCCCTCTGCGGCCTGACTGCCTTCTCCCCCGTCCCCGTACTGCAAGGGAACCCCCGTGACCAGACTCAGTGTCGAGATGCTGGCAGCGGACACCGTCGAGCCCATCACCTCGGCCGGCCACGCTCAGCTGGGCATCGCCGTCCTGGCGGGCATCGCCGTCATCGTCCTGCTCATCACCCGGTTCAAGCTCCACGCGTTCCTGTCGCTGACCCTCGGGTCGCTGGCCCTCGGCGCCCTCGCCGGGGCGCCGCTCGACAAGGTCATCGCCAGCTTCACCACCGGGCTCGGCACCACCGTCGCCGGCGTGGGCGTGCTGATCGCCCTCGGCGCGATCCTCGGCAAGATGCTCGCCGACTCCGGGGGCGCCGACCAGATCGTCGACACGATCCTCGCCAAATGGGGAGGTGAGGGGGCGCAGGCCCCTCCGCACAAGGGTGGGTCCGGGCGGTCGGCGGGCCGTTCGATGCCGTGGGCGATGGTGCTGATCGCCTCCGTGATCGGCCTGCCGCTGTTCTTCGAGGTCGGCGTCGTCCTGCTGATCCCCGTGGTGCTGATGGTCGCCAAGCGCGGCAACTACTCGCTGATGCGCATCGGCATCCCGGCCCTCGCCGGACTGTCCGTGATGCACGGCCTGGTGCCGCCCCACCCCGGGCCGCTGGTCGCGATCGACGCGGTCGGCGCCGACCTGGGTGTCACGCTGGCGCTCGGCGTCCTCGTGGCGATACCGACGGTGATCATCGCCGGTCCGGTGTTCTCCCGGTACGCGGCCCGGTGGGTGGACGTACCGGCGCCGGAACGGATGCTGGTCGCGGCCGGGGGCTCCGCCCAGGACCCCGCGGAAGGTGTCTGCGAGGACCCGCGCAAGCGTCCTGCCTTCGGGGCCACGCTGGGCACGATCCTGCTCCCCGTCGTCCTGATGCTCTCCAAGGCGCTGGTCGACATCGTGATCGACGACCCCGAGAACACCGTCCAGCGGGTCTTCGACGTCATCGGCTCCCCGCTGATCGCCCTGCTCGTCTCGGTGCTCGTCGGCATCTTCACCCTGCTCAAGCCGGCGGGCTTCAGCAAGGAGCGCGTCTCGCCGCTGGTCGAGAAGAGCCTCGCGCCGATCGCGGGCATCCTGCTGATCGTCGGCGCGGGCGGCGGCTTCAAGCAGACGCTGATCGACACGGGCGTCGGCCGGATGGTCCTCGACATCTCCGAGGACTGGTCGATCCCGGCGCTGCTGCTGGCCTGGCTGATCGCGGTGGCGATCCGGCTGGCCACGGGATCGGCGACGGTGGCCACGGTCTCCGCGGCCGGTCTGGTCGCCCCGCTCGCGGCCGACATGTCGACGACCCACGCGGCCCTGCTGGTCCTGGCGATCGGCGCCGGCTCGCTGTTCTTCAGCCATGTCAACGATGCCGGGTTCTGGATGGTGAAGGAGTACTTCGGCCTCAGCGTCGGCCAGAACATCAAGACCTGGTCCGTCATGGAGACGATCATCTCGGTGGTCGCCGGGGGTGTGGTCCTGCTGCTGTCGCTGATCATCTGAGGCCTGTCGCATGGATCATGCCGGCGTCGCGGAGGCCGGACGCACGATGATGCGCGTCGGACGGGGCGGCAGCCGGCTCACCGAGGCCGCCGCCGGGCCCCGCGCCGACGGGGCACCAGGGGCGCTCGGGGCGTGCGGGTCCGGAATGCGCGGTGCACGGCGACCGAACTCACACGGACGATCACAGGAACCGGCTTCCGCGCGGGCGTCGTCGGACCGATGATGAGGTGACTCCCGGGGGCTGCCGCTGCCGTTCGGGGGCACGGACATCGGGGGGCGTCATGGCGGTTTCCCTCGGGATGCGCATCTCGGGGCTGCTCGTCGTCGGAGCGGTGGCGGTGGCCGCCGCGGCCTTCACCACTGACGGGGACGGCAGGGCGGACGGGCGGGGCGGCGGAGGCACGATCGTGACCGCGGGGCCCTCCGGTGACCCCCGAGGGCTGCCCACCGGCGCCGCCCACGGTACGGCGCCGCCCGTGCGGCCCTCGCCCAACGGGCAGTTGGGCGCCCCCGAACCCGTCGACACGCCGGGCGCGCGCCCCGACGGCGCGGCGAGCAGGACGCCGAGCGCCACGCCCGCCCCGTCCCCGAGCAGCAGCGCCACCGTCGCCCTTCAGGCCCCGCCCTGGCTTCCGCCCGGGCCCGTTTCGCCCGACTCCGACGGCATCGCCGACCCCGCCGGCATGTACGACCGGCTCCGCGCCCCGAGCCAGTGCGAGTCCGCGCTCGGCGTGATCCCCCGTCAGCCGGTGGACGGGGAGTGGCGGTTGCTGCGCGCGCTGGCCACCGCCTGCCTGGCGGTGCAGGGCGAAGGCGGTGACTGGGACACGGTGACCGCGGAGCACGCGGCTCTCGCCGGTCGCGTCGACACGTGCAAGGGGCGTGCCGCGTACGCCGTGCTGGGCGGGCTGCTGGACTTCCACCGGCGTCATCCCGACGCCCGGGTGCGGCTCGCGACCCCGACGGGCGCCCCTCCCGCCTGCGGCTACCGGATCGCCTCGGTGGAGACGGGCGGCGACGGCGAGGTCCGGCCGGGTGAGACCGTCGCGGTCGAGCTGGCGGACACCCACTTCGACCACGCCGAACTGCTGGGTGCCGCGAGCGTGAGCGTCGGTGGGCTGGAGGTGCCCGGGACGCCGGTCATGAAGTCGCAGTCGGGTGACCGCCTGGTGCTGTCGGTCGTCGTGCCGACGGCGCTGCGGGCGGGCCCGGCCGATGTCGCCGTGCGCCACGGCGGCACCGAGGTCCGCCTGCCGGCCGCGTTCACCGTCACCGTCCCCGATGTGGTGGCGGAGCCGGGCGCGGGCACGGACGCGCCCGATGAGACGGCGTCGTTGCCGAGTGTGGTGCCGGACGTCGCGTCCGCCGCCTCACGGCCGCCAGAGCGGATGTTCCCGTTCCGCCCACTCCCTGCCGACTGATCCCGTCCGCATGCCCCGGCGGGCCTCCGGGTCGCGCAGGGCCATGCCGATGTGGCCCGCGAGGACGATGCCGATGGTGAGGGCCAGCCAGTCGTGGACGAAGGTCGCGCTGGTACGCCACACCAGGGGCGTGAGATGGGTGAACCACATCATGAGACCGGTGCCGAGCATCACCAGCGTCGCGCCGGCGATCCAGGCCGCGTAGATCTTCTGCCCGGCGTTGAACTTGCCCGCCGGCCTGGAGGCGGGCCGCCTGTCTCGGCGGACCGCGGCGCGCAGCCAGCGCCGGTCGTGCGGGCCGAATCGGTTGAGGGACCCCAGGTCGGCGCGGAACGCGCGGGAGGCGAGCCCGGCCAGAACGGGCCCCGGAAGGGCGAGGCCGGCCCATTCGTGGATGCGGACCACCAGCTCGCGGCGGCCGACCAGTTCGGCGAGCTGCGGCACGTACAGACAGGCGGCGGTCACCACGCACACGCCCATCAGCGCGGCCGTCGTCCGGTGCACCCAGCGCTCGGCCCGGCTGAAGCGCCGGACGCGCACGGGGCCGGGGGGTGCGTCAACTCGTAGGCTCATCGTCACGTCCGTTCGAGCGGCCGACCCAGGCGTCGACGTCGTAGCCCCGTTCCTCCCAGTAGCCGGGCCGCACGTGCTGGGTGACGGTGATGCCGGAGAGCCACTTGGCGGACTTGTAGAAGTACATGGGCGCCACGTAGAGGCGGGCCGGGCCGCCGTGGGCGTGACTGAGGTCCTTGTCCTGCATGCGCAGGGCGACCAGGACGTCGGCGCGGCGGGCCTGGTCGAGCGTGAGGCTCTCGGAGTACGTGCCGTCGAAGCAGGTGAAGCGCACCGCACCGGCCCCCCGGCGCACCCCCGCGGCGTCCAGGAGCCGGGACAGGCGCACCCCTTCGAACGGTGTCTCGGGCACGCGCCAGCCGGTCACGCACTGGACGTCGCGCACCAGCCGGGTCTGCGGCAGGGCGCGCAGGTCGGCCAGGGTGTAGGCGCGGGGGCGGTCGACCAGGCCGTCGACCGTGAGGCGGAAGGTGCGGTCGTCCTTGCGGGGCACGGAGGCGGCGACCGAGTAGTAGCGGAAGCCGCCGCCATTGGGCAGCAGGCCGGTCAGACCGGTGGGGTCCTTGTCGGACGCGTTCGCGAGGAAGGACTCAAGGCCGCGTTGCAGGGTGGGCGCGGTGACCACGCCCAGGGCGCCCAGGCCGATCGTGCCGAGGAGGACGCGTCGGCCGATGGGCCTGCCCTTCTCCTCGCCCTTCGCTTCGAAGGCTTCGGGCTGTTCGGGGTTCACGGGTCCATTCGAACACCCGCGACCCGGGTGGGACCAGGAGTCGCGGGTGCTCGTCAGCGTTCCGTAAGACCTCGGAGAGACCGGGAGGCGGTCGCCGGGCTACGGGGTCTCCCGCGCCGCCTTCTCCAGCTGGAACGCCTCGTTGCCGAGCCCGATACGGGCGTGTTTCTCGGGGGCGCGGGAGCGCAGCAGCAGGCCCTGGGCGAGGCCGGCGGCCAGGGCGAGGGCGATGACGGCGGGCAGGGCCCAGCTCAGGGACGAGCCGGGGCCGGCCCCGATGAGGACGTCGAAGTCCTTGACGGTCCAGACGACGATGAAGAGCAGGGCGAGAAGGGCGAGCCCGGAGGCGGCCAGGCGCCAGAACTGGGCGGCGGCGGCACCGCGGCGGACGAAGAAGACGATCACCGAGACCGAGGCGGCGGCCATCAGGGCGGCGACGCCCAGCGCGCCGAGGCTGCCCATCCAGGTGAACAGGTGCAGGACCGGTGCCGTCGGGTCTCCGGCGGGCCCGTCGTCGGTGAGCGCGAAGGCGCTGACGACCACGAGGGAGACGGCTGTCTGGAGCAGGGAGCCGGTGCCGGGGGCGCCGCTCGCGCCGCTGGTGCGGCCGAAGGCGGCGGGCAGCAGTCCCTCGCGGCCCATGGCGAAGGCGTAGCGGGCGACGACGTTGTGGAAGCTGAGCATCGCCGCGAACATGCCGGTCACGAAGAGCACGTGCAGGACGTCGGTGAAGCCGGTTCCGAGCAGGTCCTCGGTGAGGAAGAACAGCAGCCCGGCGCTCTGCTCCTGCGCGGTGCCGACGATCGCCGAGGGGCCGGCGGCGACGGTGTACGCCCAGCAGCTGACCGTGTAGAAGACGGCGATGCCCCCGATGGCCAGGAACATCACGCGGGGCACCAGGACGTGCGGGCGGCTGGTCTCCTCGGCGTAGACGGGGGCCTGCTCGAAGCCGAGGAAGGCGGCGACGCAGAAGCACAGGGCGGTGCCGATCCCGGCGCCGGTGAGTGTCTCGGGGTTGAAGGCGTGCAGCGACAGGCCCTCCTCGGCGGGACCGGCGATCGCGGCGACGTCGAAGACGACGACGAGGGCGACCTCGATGAGCAGCAGCACGCCGAGCACGCGCGCGTTGAGGTCGATCTTCAGCCAGCCGAGGCCGCCGACCAGGAGGACCGCCAGCAGCGCCGGTATCCACCAGGCGACCTCGGTGTCGAGGTAGGTGGCGAACAGCCCCGAGACCTCGAAGCCGAAGATGCCGTAGATGCCGACCTGGAGGGCGTTGTAGGCGACGAGCGCGACCATCGCGGCGCCCGCGCCGGCCGTGCCGCCGAGGCCGCGGGAGATGTAGGCGTAGAAGGCGCCGGCGTTGTGGACGTGGCGACTCATCTCGGCGTACCCGACGCTGAACAGGGCGAGGACGATGCCGAGGATCACGAAGAGCAGCGGCTGTCCGAGGACACCCATCACCCCGAAAGTCGTGGGCATGACACCCGCGACGACCATCAGGGGCGCCGTCGCGGCGAGCACGGACAGGAGCAGGCCCGTGGTGCCCAGCCGGTCGGCGCGCAGGGCGCGGTCCTGCCCCTTGAAGGTGCTGATGCCGTCACTGCCTGCGGCGGCTCTGCTCGTGCTGGAACTGCCCGTGGTCATCGGGGACCGTCCTTGGGTCGACTGCGGTCGGGGGGGTTACGCCGTGCCGAGCGCGGTGTCGCGTGCGGCGCGGAAGGCGGGGTACGGATCGCGGTCCGGGTAGGACCAGGGCGACGGGGTGGCGTAGCGGCCGATGCGGTGGAACAGGGCGGCCGCCTCGGCGCCCCGGCCCTCGCAGACCTTGGCGTGGGCGAGGTAGTTCAGGTCGATCAGGCGGCGGGGGTGGCCTTCCTGCTCCCACTCCAGCCACCAGTCGAACGCGGCCCGCATCACCTGCCGGGCCCGGCGGCCGGTCCAGTGCGCGGAGGCGCTCGCGTCCGGGGGTTCATGTCCCGCCGCCGCGAGGACGCGGTAGCGCTCGGCGTGGGCGATGACCGGGAGGATCGCGAGCGGGGAGTCCGCGGGTGCCCGCTCGGCGGCCTCGTTGGCGAAGTCGTAGACCTCGTGGAGCGGGTCGGCACCGGTACCGGAGCGGTGCTCGGCGAGCCGGGCCACCAGCAGGTGGTGGGCGTGGTGGTGGTCGGCGTACCGGGCTCGGACCTCGGCGAAGAGGCGGCGCACCTCCGCCTCGGCGCCCAGGGCGCACTCCAGCATCAGCAGACCGAGCCACGGGGTGGGGTCGTCGGGCGCGAGCGCGGCGGCGGCCTGGCAGGACTCACGGGCGCGGACCGGTTTCTCCTTGCGGCGCAGGGCGCGCCGCACCGTGGCGAGGGCCAGCAGGACGGCGGCGTCGGCGGACTCCGGTTCGGCGAGCAGCCAGTCGCGGGCCCAGGGGGCGCAGTACGGCTCCTGGGCGAGGACGGTGACGCGGTGCCCCCTGCGGTCCCAGTCGTCGCCGGTCCGGGCGAGCAGCGAACGGACCGTCTGCCATCGGCCCTGGGCAAGCGCGGTGCGGGCATCGGCGAGCTCGGCGTCGTCGAGGGCCGCGTCGAAGGCGTGCGCCGCGCGCTTGCGTCCGCGGCCGAGGGGTGGCGGGGGTGGGGGCACCGTGGTGGGTTCTGTCGGGGGGCGAGTGTGGACTGTCATCAAGCGATCACGGACAGCAAAGCCGCAGCCAACGGTTCGCGTCAAGGGCGACCGGCGCGTTACACGCGTCAACCATTGTTAACCATGGGGCAGTTGCGACATGCGGGGTGACCGCTATGCCGGATTTGTTCAAAGTGTGTGGCGTACGTCATGGCGCGGCCGTAGAACCGCACCGCAGGATGGCAGGACGCGCATGCCGGGTTCGGGGCCGCTACGGTCGGCCCCTCCGCATCCCCGTCCGCCCGGCAGGATGATCGAGGTACGCAGCGTGTCGCTCCAGATCCTGATACTCGCCGTCAGTGCTGCATGCTGCCTGGGCTTCGGCTTCGTACTGCAGCAGAACGCGGCCCAGCAGGCTCCGCTGAAGGACTTCTTGTCGCCGCGGATCCTGCTCGACCTGATGAAGGTGCCGCGCTGGCTGGGCGGCATCGGACTCATGGTGGTCGGCATGGCGCTCGGCGCGATGGCGCTGGGCCAGGGGGAGATCTCCCTCGTCGAGCCGTTGCTGGCGACGAACCTGCTGTTCGCGCTCGCGCTCTCGCGCCGCCAGAGCAAGCAGCCCCTCGGCCGCCAGGGCTGGGCGGGCCTCGCGCTGCTCGCGGGTGGGGTGACGGCGTTCATCGCCGCCGGCCGGCCGCACGGCGGGGCGGCGCCCGACGGCCCCTTCCGCCAGTGGCTGATCATCGGCGTCATGGTCGGCGCGGCCCTGCTGCTGACGGCGTACGCCAAGCGTTCCCGGCTCGGCTCCGCCCCCGCGCTGCTGGCGACGGCCGCGGGCCTGCTGTACGGCGTGCAGGACGCGCTGACGCGGGTGACCGGGCAGCGTTTCGCCGAGGGCGGCCTGGCGCATGTGCTGACCGGCTGGCAGCCGTACGCCGTGGTGGCGCTCGGCCTCACCGGTCTGGTGCTCGTGCAGAGCGCGTTCGAGACGGCGTCCCTGCGCATGTCCCTGCCCGCCCTCACCGCGGCCCAGCCGCTGGCCGGCATCCTCTGCGGCGTCGGTTTCCTCGGCGACCGGCTGCGCGCCGACCCGGGCGCGCTGGCATGGGAGTCCGCCGGGCTCGCCGGCATCGTGGTGGGCATCATCCTGCTCGGTATGCATCCGGCGATGCCGTGCGCCGCGACACAGCCGGCCACGCGCACGGCACCGGCAGCCGTCCCGGCCGGCTGACCGCACACCGGCACGGACGCCCTGCGGCAGCGCTGGGCACCTCACCGCACGGACACGACACACCCGACCCCGGACACGGCGGGCGCAGCCGCCCCGGCCGCTGACCACACACCACCGCGGACGCCCCGCGGGGCAGCGCGGCGCAGTTCACCGCACGGGCGGGAAGGGCGCACCCCACCCGCTCCGGGCAGCGGCGCGCACCGACCGACGCCGACCGCATTCGCCCCCTGACGGTGGGCACGGCGCCCGCAGCGCATCGACCGACACCCACCGCGTTCGACCCCTGACGGCGGGCACGGCGCGCGCAACGCATCGACCGACACCCACCGCATCTCGACCCCCCACGGCACGCACGGCCCGCGCAACGCAGCGCTCCGCCCCCGAGAGCGGGCAGGATCGGCACAGCCCGAGCCCTCACCCTCCGGCGGAACGGCCCCCGCCACCCGGCCGCGGGGCACGGCCGACACGGCCCGACGGCCGGCCCGACCGACTCGCCCCCGCACCGAGCGCACACCTCGCCCGCCCCGACCGACTCGCCCCCGCTCCGAGCGCCCACCTCGCCCTCCCCGACCGACTCGCCCCCGCACCGAGCACACTCCTCGCCCGCCCCGCCCCCGCCGCGAGGCGCCCTGCTTGGATGGCTCCATGAGCTCTGCTGACGAGATCCTCGACATCGTCGACGAACACGACCGGGTCATCGGCCGGTCCCCGCGCGGCGAGGCCTACGCCCGGGGCCTGCGGCACCGCTGTGTCTTCATCGAGGCCCGCGACGCGCAGGGCCGTCTCTTCGTACATCGCCGCACCCCGACCAAGCTGGTGTTCCCCTCGCGGTACGACATGTTCGTCGGCGGCGTCGTCGGCGCGGGCGAGTCGTACGACGACGCCGCGCTGCGCGAGGCCGAGGAGGAACTCGGGGTCAGCGGCCTGCCCCGGCCCTCGTACCTGTTCAAGTTCCTGTACGACGACGGCGCCGGGCAGTCATGGTGGTCGGCGGTGTACGAGGTGCGTTGCGAGCTGCCCGTGAATCCGCAGGTCGAGGAGGTCGCCTGGCACGACTTCCTCCCCGAGGCCGAGGTGGAGCGGCGGCTGGGCGAGTGGGCGTGGGTGCCGGACGGGCTGGCGGCGTACGAGCGGCTCAGGGCCCACCGGACGACCGGCGCCGACCGCACCCGCTGACAGGCGCCCGGATAGGGTCGTGCGTGTGATCGAGTTCGTACGAAACGTCCGCCTGTGGTTCGAACCGCAGCGGGTCCGGCAGGAGGGCGGCACCCCCGACTACCGGTTCTCGCTGGCGAACGAGCGCACCTTCCTGGCCTGGCTGCGTACCGCGCTGGCGCTCATCGGCGGCGGTTTCGCGGTGGACCAGTTCCTGCCGGACCTGCGCTGGGGCTGGCGGGTCGGGCTGGCGCTCGCGCTGCTCGCGGCCGGCGTGCTGTGCTCGCTGCGCGCGGTCAATCACTGGGTGCGCTGCGAGCAGGCGATGCGCCGGGGCGAGGACCTGCCGGTCTCCCGCTTCCCCGCGGTGCTCGGCCTCGTGGTCGCGGTCGTGGCCGTCGCCATGGTCGTCGTCGTGCTCGTCGGGTGGGAGGGGTGAGCCCCGACGCTCTGGCGGAGCCCGTGCGGGACCCGGGACTGCAGCCCGAGCGGACCCGACTCGCATGGCGCCGTACGACGCTCTCCGGCACCGTGGCCGCCGTGCTGGCCATGAGGACCGCGCTGCACGACGGTGTCTCGGTGGCCGGGACGCTCGGCTGCGCCCTGTGCTTCGCGCTGTGGCTGGGCTTCCTGGCCCTGGCGCACCGTCGCATTCGCGTCCTCGCCGCGTCGGCCGAGCCCGCGGCGCTCTCCCCCCGGCACGCCACGGCCTCGGCCCTGCTCACCGTCGCTCTCGCGGTGTGTGCCGCCGCCCTGCTCTTCTGAGGGTGCTCCCCCGCGGAAACCGACGAACGACGAACGACAGGCGAAGACGACCGCACCCCTATTCCGCCCCCTGCCACAGCCCCTCCGGCGCCACCCCCTCCTCCGCCTCCCACTCCACCGTCACCACGATCTTGCCCCGCGTACGGCCCTTCTGACTGAGCCGATGGGCGTCCGCTGCCCGCTCCAGCGGGAACGTCTCCGAGACGTGCACCGCCACCACCCCCTGTTCCGCCAGCTCGGACAGCCGCAGCAGGTCCTCGGCGTCCGGCCGGACGAAGTAGTAGCGGCCCCCGTAGTCGAACACGTCCGGGTCGGCGATCGACACCAGGCGGCCCTCGGGGGACAGCAGGTTGGCCGAGTCCTTCAGCGAGTCGCCGCCCACCGTGTCGAACACCGCGCTCACCCCCTCGGGCGCCAGCCCGCGCACCCGCTCGACCAGGCCGTCGCCGTACTCGACCGGCTCGCCGCCGAGGTCGCGTACGAAGTCGTGGTTGTGCGCACTCGCCGTGCCGATGACCCGTGCGCCCAGGTGGCGGGCGAGCTGGACGGCCATCGAGCCCACCCCGCCGGCCGCGGCGTGCACGAGGACGGTCTCTCCGCGCCGGACCTGGAGGACCTTGACCAGCACCTGATACGCCGTCAGGCCCACCAGCGGCAGCCCCGCCGCCTCCTCCCAGGTGAGGTTGCGGGGCTTGCGCGCGAGGGTGCGTACGGGGGCCGCGACGTACTCGGCGAAGGTGCCGTGCGACAGGAGGTCCTCGCGGACGTACCCGACGACCTCGTCGCCGACGCCGAACTCCGTGACGGAGACACCCGGCTGGACCACGACCCCCGAGACGTCCCAGCCCGGGACCACCGGGAAGAGCGGTTCCAGCAGCCTGTCCATATGGCCCTCGCGGCACTTCCAGTCGACGGGGTTGACGGCCGCCGCACGGACCTTGACCAGTACGGAGTCGGGCCCGACCCGCGGGTCGCGCACGTCGCCGTATGCGAGCACCTCGGGCCCGCCGTAGCGTGAGTAGCTGATCCCCTTCATGGGTCCGACCATCCGGCGTGACAGGGCGCCACGCAAGCCGAATAGCCCGATATGCACCGTTCGCGTGGCAGCCTGTCCGACGTCATCACCCGCACCTTCGAAGGTGAGCTCCATGACCACGCAGCACCTGGAACACCCCTCCCACACCCACGCGCACGGCCCCGACTGCGGCCACACCGCGGTGCCGCACGGCGACCACACCGACTACGCGCACGACGGCCACCTGCACCGCGAGCACGGCGGCCACTGGGACGAGTGCGAGTCGGACGGACACGTCGCCCACGAGGGCCACACCCATCAGCACGGCGCCGAGTGCGGGCACGAGAGCGTCCTGCACGGCGACCACGTCGACTACCTCCACGAGGGCCATCGGCACGCCGCCCACGACGGGCACTGGGACGACCACTGAACCCACCCGGCGGCCTCGGCCCGAGACCTCGTCGGACTCGGCGCGACCGGCCGAGAAGGCACCCCGGCAGCTCCCCGGCGCTCCACGCGGGGAGCTGTCGGCATATCGTGGCCCCGATCACGTTCCGCTCCCGCACTGGACTACATACCGACTGGTCGGCATCATGAGTGAGGTCCCGTTCACCTCCCTTTAGGAGCGATGATGAGCCCCGACCATCCGCCCGGACTCGACCTCGACCGGCTGCACGGCCTGCTCGATCGCGAGCGGCCCGGTCTGGCGCAGGGCCCGCTGACCGGTCGGCTGATCGAGGGCGGACGCTCGAACCTCACCTATGCGGTCGGCGACGGCACGTCGAAATGGGTCGTACGGCGACCTCCGCTCGGCCATGTCCTCGCCACGGCGCACGACATGAAGCGGGAGCACCGCGTGATCAGCGCGCTGCACCCGACGGACGTGCCCGTGCCGCGGCCGGTGCTGCTGTGCGAGGACGAGGAGGTGCTCGGGGCGCCGTTCTACGTCATGGAGTTCGTCGAGGGCACCCCGTACCGCACCGCCGACCAGCTGGCCCCGCTCGGCCCGGAGCGCACCCGCGGCGCGGTGCTGGGGCTGGTGGACACGCTCGTCGAACTGCACGCGGTGGATCCCGCGTCGGTGGGGCTGGCGGACTTCGGCCGTCCCGAGGGCTTCCTGGACCGGCAGCTGCGCCGCTGGGGCAAGCAGCTGGACGCCTCCCGCAACCGCGAACTGGCCGGCATCGACGAGCTGCACGCGACGCTCGGCCGCCGGCTGCCGGCCTCTCCCGCGGCGACGGTGATCCACGGCGACTACCGCCTCGACAACGTTCTGATCGGCGAGGACGACAGGATCAAGGCGATCCTCGACTGGGAGATGTCCACGCTCGGCGACCCGCTCACCGACCTGGGTCTGCTCGTGATGTACAGCATGCCGCTGGGTGCGGCGGACTCCCCCGTCTCCACCACCGCCGAGGCCGCGGGCCACCCGGACCCGGCCGAGCTGATCGAGCGGTACGCCGCGCGTTCGGGCCGCGACGTCTCCGCGGTCTCCTGGTACACGGCGTTCGCCTGGTTCAAGCTCGCCGTGATCCTGGAGGGCATCCACTACCGCTACACGCTGGGCCAGACGGTCGGACAGGGCTTCGACCGCATCGGTGACCTGGTCCCCGTCTTCATCCAGCACGGTCTGACCACTCTTCAGGAAGGCTGAGGCACATGGACTTCGCGTTCGACGCACGCACCGAGGAGCTGCGCGGCAGGCTGCTGGCCTTCATGGACGAGTACGTCTATCCGGCCGAGGCGGTGGCCGAGGAGCAGCGGGCCGCACTGGCCTCCCCGTGGGACACTCCGGCCGTGGTCGAGGAGCTGAAGGCACAGGCACGCAGGCAGGGCCTGTGGAACCTCTTCCTCCCCGACGCCGAGCACGGCGCCGGCCTCACCAACCTCCAGTACGCCCCGCTCGCCGAGATCACCGGCCGCTCCCCGCAGCTCGCGCCCACCGCGACGAACTGCGCGGCGCCCGACACCGGGAACATGGAGGTGCTGACCCAGTTCGGCGACGAGCGGCAGAAGAAGCAGTGGCTGGAGCCGCTGCTGGCCGGTGAGATCCGCTCGGCGTTCGCGATGACCGAGCCGGACGTGGCGTCCGCGGACGCCACCAACATCACCACGCACATCGAGCGGGACGGCGACGAGTACGTCATCACCGGCCGCAAGTGGTACATCTCCGGGGCGATGAACCCGGACTGCAAGATCTTCATCGTGATGGGCAAGACGGACCCGGACGGCGAGGACATCCGCCGTCAGCAGTCCATGGTCCTCGTCCCCCGTGACACCCCGGGCGTCACGGTCCAGCGCGCGATGCAGGTCTTCGGTTACGAGGACCACTCCCACGGCGGCCATGCCGAGGTGATCTTCGATCACGCGCGTGTGCCGGTGTCCAACCTGATCGGCGAGGAGGGCGGCGGCTTCGCCATCGCCCAGGCGCGGCTGGGTCCGGGCCGTATCCACCACTGCATGCGGCTGATCGGCATGGCGGAGCGCGCGATCGAGCTGATGTGCAAGCGGGCCGTGTCCCGTACGGCCTTCGGCAAGACGCTGGCCCAGCAGGGCGTGGTGCACAACTGGATCGCCGACGCGCGTGTGACGGTCGAGCAGCTGCGGCTGCTGGTGCTGAAGACGGCCTGGCTGATGGACACCGTGGGCAACCGGGGCGCCCACACCGAGATCCAGTCGATCAAGATCGCCACGCCTCGCGCGGTCGTGGACATCATCGACCGGGCGATCCAGCTGCACGGTGCCGGTGGTGTCAGTCAGGACTTCCCGCTGGCCGAGCTGTACGCCGGGGCGCGGACCCTGATGATCGCCGACGGGCCCGACGAGGTGCACCAGCGGTCGCTGGCGCGACGGGAGTTGAAGAAGTACCTGTAGGGATCATGTGCGAGGGGCGACCGCCCATGGCGGTCGCCCCTCGCACATGTCCTCGGTACGGCGGTCAGGGCCGCAGTGCGCGCAGCAACAGGTCCGCGAGGTGGTCGGCGACCTGCTGGGGGCTCATCGGGCCGTCGGGGCGGTACCAGGTCGACAGGTGGTGGACCGAGCCGAAGTGGTAGTCCACCACCAGGTCGGCCGGAGTCGCCTTGGAGAAGACGCCCGACTCCTGTCCCTCCTCGATGAGCGCGCGGAAGCGCTCGTGGTAGCGCCGGCGCTCGGCGCGCACCTGCTTGTTCTTCTCCGGGCTCAGGTGGTGCATGGAGCGGAAGAAGATCATCGCGTCGTCGAGGTTCTCGATGGTCGTGACGACGACGTCGGCGGCGGCTCCCCGCAGTCGCTTCTCGATGGGCTCGTCGGACTCCGCGAACGCGTCGAGGCGCTCCTGCTGGACACGCAGCACGCGCGCGTACACCTCGTGCAGGAGGTCGTCCTTGGAGCCGAAGTAGTGGTACAGCGCCCCCTTGGTGACGCCGGCCGCCTCCACGATCTCCTGCACCGAGGTGCGGTCGTAGCCCTGCTCGGCGAAGAGCCGGGTGGCGGCGGCGAGCAGCCGCTGCGGGACGGGCGTACCGTCTCCGTCCGTCGTCCTGGCCACTGTGCCGCCACCTGCCTTTCGCGAGGTCTTCGTGCTGTCTCAAGCGTCGTTGTCCCGGGAACGGAGTTCCCGACGGAGGATTTTCCCACTTGCCGTCTTGGGCAGGTCGGGCAGGATCTCCACCTGACGCGGATACTTGTAGGCGGCCAGTCTCTCCTTGCAGTACGCGGCGAGTGCGGCGGGGTCCGTTTTCGCACCCGGACGGAGACTGATGTACGCCTTGACGGTCTCCCCGCGGTACCCGTCGGGCACCCCGACCACGGCCGCCTCGCGTACCGCCGGGTGGGTGTAGAGCACGTCCTCGACCTCGCGCGGCCACACCTTGAAGCCGGACGCGTTGATCATGTCCTTCTTGCGGTCGACGACGTACAGCCAGCCCTGCTCGTCCATGAAGCCGATGTCGCCGGTGCGCAGCTCGCCGTCCGGGAAGGTCTCGGCGGTCGCGTCGGGACGCCGCCAGTAGCCGGGCACGACCTGCGGGCCGCGTACGAGGATCTCGCCCTGCTCGCCGAACGGGACCTCCTGGCCGAGGTCGTCGACGATCCGTACGACGGTCTCGGGACCCGGCAGGCCCACGGCGAGGGTGCCGGACACCGGGTCGACGGGGGCCTCCAGACCGGGCGGGACGGAGGCGCAGGGGGCGGTGCACTCGGTGAGGCCGTAGCCGTTGCGGATGTACGGTCCGAAGCCGGCCCGGAACTTCTCCACCAGGGCGGGCGGCAGCGGGGCGCCACCGGAGGAGATCATCCGGAAGGAGGCGAAGTGGTCGCGGGTGACGGCCGGGTGGGCGGCCAGCGCCATGAAGGCGGTCGAGGGGCCGACGGTGTAGTGCGGCCCGTGCTCGGCGAAGGCGTCCAGCACGACTCCCGCCTCGAATCGGTAGGCCAGCACCAGCGTGCCGGCGCTGTCGAGGCAGGCGCCGAGCTGGACGACCATCCCGGTGATGTGGAACAGGGGGGCCAGCGCGAAGTAGACGGGCGGGTCGGGCAGGTCCATGCCGGTCCGCTGCCGCTCGGCGTTGTACATGATGTTGCCGTGCGTGTTGGTGGCGCCCTTGGGGGCACCGCTGGTGCCCGACGTGTAGCTGATCAGCGCGATGTCGGCGGGTCCGGCGTCACGGCCGTCGGGTGCCTTGTGGCCGGCGCGGGCGACCGTCGTCAGGTCGTCGGCGTCCGGGGCCTGCGGCAGGCGCTCGAAGTCCAGCACACGCGCGTCGTCGCGCGTCTGGAAGTCCAGCTCGCAGGCGGTGAGCACGATCCGCACCGGCGTCTCGGCCGCCGTCTCGCGCAGGTACGACGCCCAGGCCCGGTCGGAGCAGACCAGTGCGGCCACCTCGCCGTCCCGCAGGACGTGGGTGACCTCCCCGGACTTGTACATCGGATTGACGGGCACGACGGTCGCCCCCGCCTTCCAGGCGCCGAGCAGGGCGATCACGAAGTGCGGGGAGTTCTGCAGCAGGATCGCCACACGGTCGCCGCGCTCCAGTCCGCGGGCGGCGAGGTGGCCGGCGACGGAGTCGCTGAGCTCGTCGACCTCGCGGTAGCTCACGCGGCCGTCGAAGTAGGCGAGGAAGGGGCGCTCCGGGGTCGCGGCGACGGCCCGGCGCAGGGCGTGCACGAGGGAGTCGGCGGGGTGGACGGGGGCGCGCTGGGCGTCGTTGAGCAGGGCCAGCCAGGGCTTGGCCGCGTACCGGGACTCGGTCACCTGGTCTCCTCCCACTTGCGCTGGATGTGGTTCATGCCGGCCAGCCAGCGGTCGGTCTCGGCGGCCCGCGCCGTGTAGAAGGCAGCGACCTCGGGGTGCGGCAGGATCAGGAAGCGGTCCTCCTCCATCCCCTTGAACAGCGCGTCCGCCACGTCCTGCGGTGCGATGGCGGTGGGCTTGAGCACCAGGTCGCCCGCGCTGCCGGTGGCGTCCAGCATGTCGGTGCGCACCCCCTGCGGGCAGATGGCGTGGACCTTGATCCCCCGGTGCCGGTAGGTCAGCGACAGGTACTCGGCGAAGGCGTACGCCCCGTGCTTGGTGACGGCGTAGGGGGCGGCCCCGATCATGGTGAGCAGCCCGGCGGCGGAGACGGTGGAGACGAACCGTCCGCTGCCGCGCTCCAGCCAGGCCGGGAGCAGGGCGTTGGCGGCCCGTACGTGGGCCATGACATTGACGTCCCAGGACGTTTCCCACGCCTTCTCGTCCAGTGGCTCTCCGGGTCGCTCACCGGCGAAGGCGACGCCCGCGTTGGCGCAGTAGACGTCGACGGTGCCGCCGAGCGCGTCCCGGGCCTCGGCGACGACGGCCGAGGCGTCGCCCGGGACCGCGATGCCGCCGATCTCCGCGGCGACCGCCTCGGCCTTCCCGGCGTCCAGGTCGTTGACGACGACACGAGCTCCCTCGGCGGCGAAGCGCCGGGCGAGGGCCGCGCCGATGCCACCCCCGGCCCCGGTGACGACCACTCCGGCACTCTGAACGGCTTCCACCATCGGTCTCCTTCGACTGCGCGGCTCTCGACTACCCCGTCAGACTAACCGGTCGGTATGTATCTGAGGAAGGGCAGGACAAGCCGACCCGGCACGGCGCGCCGACACCTTCCCCCCAACACCCCGGAGCAATACCGTGCCCCCCATGCGCCTATCCAGACGAGCCCTCCTCGCGGCGACAACGGCAGCAGCTTCCCTCACCACGACCTCCCCGGCAGCCGCGGCGGAGCGCGGCAGGCGACTGCGCACGGGCTTCGAGAACCTGGCCGCGGACGGCTACGCCCGGCTCAGCGGCGAGCGCGTCGGCATCGTCACCAACCCCACCGGCATCACCCGCGACGCCCGCCACATCGTCGACGTCATGCACGCCGACGACCGGGTGAACCTCGTCGCCGTCTTCGGCCCCGAGCACGGCTTCCGGGGGACCGCCCAGGCCGGCGGCTCCGAAGGCCGCTACGACGACCCCGCGACCGGCCTCCCGGTCTACGACACCTACCTCAAGAGCGGCCAACCCCTCGCCGACATCTTCACCGCCTCCGGCGTGGACACCGTCGTCTTCGACATCCAGGACGTGGGCGCACGCTTCTACACCTACATCTGGACGCTCTACGACTGCATGGAGGCGGCCCGGCTGGCGGGCAAGCGCTTGGTGGTGCTGGACCGGCCGAACCCGGTCACCGGGCGCTCCGCCCAAGGCCCCGTCCTGCACAAGGAGTTCGCGAGCTTCGTCGGCCGCCAGCCCGTCTCGCAGGCGCACGGCATGACGGTCGCGGAGCTGGCCCGGCTGTTCAACGGGGAGTTCCTGGCCGCTCCGGTACCGCTGGAGACGGTGCGGATGTCGGGCTGGCGGCGGTCCGACTTCTACGACGCCTCGGGTCTGCCCTGGGTGCCGCCGAGCCCGAACATGCCGACGCCGGAGACCGCGCTGGTGTACTCGGGGACCTGCCTCTTCGAGGGCACGAACCTGTCGGAGGGGCGCGGGACGACCCGGCCGTTCGAACTGCTCGGCGCGGAGGGCGTCGACGGCCGCTGGGCCGCCGCGGCCAACCGGCTGGAACTGCCCGGCGTGCGCTTCAGGGAGGCGTACTTCACGCCCACGTTCTCGAAGTTCCAGGGCAGGACCGTGGGCGGCGTGCAGATCCATGTGCACGACCGGGCCGCGTACGACCCCGTCCGCACCGGCATCGCCCTGCTGGTGACCGCCAAGGAGTGCTTCGGCGGCTTCGGTTGGCGCTCCGACAACTGGATCGACAAGCTCACCGGATCCGCCCGGGTCCGCACGATGATCGACGCCGGCGCGAACACCGACGAGGTGGTGGCGGGCTGGCAGCAGGAGCTGGCGGCGTTCCGGCGGATGCGCGGGGAGTACCTGCTGTACAAATGAGCGCCCCTGACACACGCCCCTGATGAGTGACGACGTATGGCCAATTCGGTCCGTCGGCAGGACGATGCGCCCGTACCACATCACTACGGGGGGACAAGGGGGCCTGTGATGGGCAGACCGGCGGTGAGCGTGAGCCCGTACTGGGAGCTGACCTTCGACGCGGACGGGGACCCGGACGCCGGGAGACGGGACCGGCTGCTCGCCGGGGTGGCTCAGCACCGTGTGCGTGAGCTGATCGTCTTCGCGCACGGCTGGAACAGCGACCGCTCGGGGGCGACCAGGCTCTACGACCGCTTCTTCGCACCGATGCCCCGGCTCGCTCCGGCGGCGGGGATCGGGTACGTCGGTGTGGTCTGGCCGTCGATGCGGTTCTCGGACGAGCCGATCCCGAATTTTCCACGGGCGGTGGCGGCCGAGATGCCGCGTCGGCCGGTGCTCGACAAGGACACGCGGCACGGGCTGCTGGAGACCTTCCCCGGGCGGGCCACCGTGATCGACCGGATCGCCCGGCTGCTCGACCAGCAGCCGCGCGAGGAGGCCGAGTTGGAGGAGTTCGGGCGGCTGGTGCGGATGCTGGTGGAGGTCGTGCCGCCGGGGCCGCAGGCGCTGTTCGCGGCGGACACGCTGGCGGAGGGCGTGCCGCAGGGTCTGCCGGAGATGCTCTCGGGTTCGGTGGCGGCGGTGTGCGAGGAGTTCGCGCGGGCGCTGGCGCATCTGGAAGCGCCGGAGGGAGCGGCCCGCGGCGCGGCCTCCTTCTCACTGCCGAACCCGTGGGAGGGTGCGCACGAGTTGCTGCGGCAGGCGACGTACTACGCCATGAAGCGGCGCGCGGGCACCGTCGGTGAGCGCGGGCTCGGCCCGGTCATCGGGCAGCTGGCGGCGCGGGCGCCGGGGACCCGGGTGCATCTGGTGGGGCACAGCTTCGGGGCGCGGCTGGTGTCGTTCGCGTTGCGCGGGCTGCCGAAGGGTGTGCGCACGGTGAAGTCGGTCACGTTGCTCCAAGGTGCCTTCTCGCACTACGCGTTCGCGTCCCGGCTGCCGCACGACCCGCGGGCCGGCGGGCTGCTGGAGGGTCAGCACAAGCGCGTCGACGGACCGCTGGTGTGCTGTCACTCACGGCACGACTCGGCCCTGTCGACGATGTATCCGCTGGCCGCCCGGATGGCGGGCGACGCGCGCGGGATCGCGGCGTGGGACATCGGCTGGATGCTGGGCGACAAGTGGGGGGCGATGGGACACGGCGGGGTGCGGGCGGTGCCGGGGACGCGGTCGCTCACCCTGGCCGCCGCGCTGCGGGAGCCGCTGCCGGCGTCGGGGTGCGTGAACGTGGACGCGGCGGCTCTCGTCAGACGCGGCGGTCCGCCGACGGGAGCGCACAGCGACATCGTGCACCCCGAGCTGGCCCAGCTGGTGCTGGTGGCGGGCCGTGTCGTACGGCCCGCCTCCGGCCCCTGACCGTCACCGATGTGACGTGAACTCCACGACCTGCTGGTACGTCGGCCTGTTCTGCCAGCTGATCCTGCCGTGCTTGATGCCGCCCAGGGTGCGCTGGACGATCGAGTCGGCGCACCACTGGTCGCCCGCCGCGCACTGGTCGTCACCGGGATAGACCTGGGCCGCGGTCCTGCCGGCGGCCTCCTTCAGGGTGCTGATCAGGATGTCCCGGCAGGCGCCGAGGCTGCCGCCGCCGCAGTACTTCCGGTCGAGCGGACCGCGCACCGACTCACCGAGGACGGCCCGGATGTCCTTGTCGACGTAGCTCCACCAGCCGTACTGGAAGGAGCTCCCGGCGTGCGAGCCGGTCGGGCCGTGGCCGGCCGAGGGGGCCTCGTCGATGGGCAGGTTGGCGGTCATGGCCTGGTACAGCTCGCTGCCGAGGCCCGGTTCGAACTCGGCCTCGACCAGCAGGGGCCACCACGCGTCGAGGATGCGGATCGCGTCGGCGTCGGCGTACTTCTTCGAACCGGCCGACGTCTCGGTGCGCTTGGCGCCCGCGGTGACCCACGCCCGGAGCTTGCTCACCGCGGCCGCGGCCGTGGAGTCGGTCACCGGGGAACCGGTGACGACCTTCAGCAGATCCGGCAGGACGTCCTCGGCCCGCAGGTCGGCCAGGCCCGCGTCGGCCATCGCCTTCACCAGCGAGGCCCGGGTCACGCCGCCCGCGGCGACCAGCTTGCGCACCCGGTTCTCCAGCAGGTTGCCGCGGTGCACCGAGCCGTCGCCCCAGGGAGCGGTCGTGTAGTCCTTGGCCTGCTTGTTGTTCCAGGAGATGTAGTAGTCCTGGTCGATGGAGTTGGGGTGCTCGGACGGCGGCGTGTACTGCGCCGTGTTCGTCGTCGCGTCCCAGCCGCGCCACTCGTACGCCGGCCGCGCCCACACCGGGAACTCCGCGTCGACGCCGGTCGCCCGGACCGGGTTGTCGCCGCTGTTGTAGTAGGCGGTGTGCTCGGAGTCCACGTAGAACCAGTTGAAGGTGTAGTTGATGTGCTGCACCGCCTTCTGGAAGTCCTCCGGGCCCTTGACGTGGTCCGGGTCGTTCAGCATCTGGAAGCCGATGATCGAGTCGGCCTCGTGCATGAACGACGAGCGCAGGGTGGTGTAGGCGACCTTCTTGCCGCCGACGGTCGCGCGGTGCGTCACGGGGCCGTACTTCGTGCGCCAGACCCGCATCGTGTACGAGCCCGCCGGCGTGCCGTCGGCGGTCGTCGGCTTCCAGGCGTTCTTCTGCTCGATCTTCTCCATCGCGGTGCAGGTACCGCGGTAGAGGTAGTGGTGGTCGTCCTGGCACAGTTCGACGGCGTAGGTGTCGATGATGTCCTGGCCGGAGGTCGTGGCGCTCCACGAGTAGTCCTGGCCGCGGCCCAGTTCGACGTACATGCTCAGGCCGGCGAACGAGGCGCCGCGGGCGCTGATGCCCGGGCCCTGGATCTCCTGGAGCAGCAGGAGCTGGGGGGCGAAGTAGCCGGTCTGCGGGCCGAAGACGGCCACGGGGTGACCGCTGGCGGTGTGTTCGCCGCTGACCACGAGAGCGTTGGACATGCCCCGCTTGGCGGAGGTCATGGCCGCCTCGGCCGCCGTGACCGAGGCACCGGCCGCGGCGGAGCCGGCCGCGCTGCCGGTACGGTCGTACACGAGCTGTTCCTCGGTCACCGAGCCGGCGTCGGGCAGGGCGCCGCCCTGGGGGTCGGCGGGCTTGGTGGCGTACGGGAAGCTCTTGTCGTGGACGGTGACGACCGCCTCGGGGTCGTTGCGCTCGCGGAAGGACTCCCAGAGCCTGGTGCCCTCGACCACGCCGTACTTCTCCTGGGCGGCCAGCAGGGAGATCGCGTTGTTCACCTCGCCGCCGCCCCCGGAGCCGAACAGCGCGCCGATGACGGAGCCCAGCGCCACCAGGTCGGTGATCTTGAACTTCTCGATGGTGCCGGCGTTGGTGACGGAGTCCTTGTGGCCGGTCAGAACGTACTCGCCGGGGAAGTAGCGGCCGCTGTCGGAGGCGTCGATGTAGGCGTTGATGCCGTCGAGGTAGGCCCTGGCGTCGGCGAGGGCCAGCCGCCCGCGCTCCCCGTTGGAGGCCACCGCGTTGTCGATCTGGGCCTGGAGATCGGCCTCCGTGTAGGGGGCGTGACGCCAGAACTGCTGCTCCAGCCCCTGGTTGGAGGGCGCCCCGCCCGCGAAGGAGGTCAGCTGTCCCCGTCCGACGTGCCGGAAGACGTCCATCAGCCACAGCCGGTCCTGGGCGGCCGCGTAGCCGGCGCCGAACTCGGTGCCGTACCTGGTGGTGCCGGTGATGTGCGGCACACCGGTCTTCTTGTCCCGGACGATCGTGACGTCGGTGCGTCCGGCGGGCTTCAGGGTGGAGGCCACCTGATCGGACGGGACACCGAACGAGGCGTCGTTGAAGAAGGTGTTGATCGTCGCGTTGGTGAGGCCGGAGTGGCCCTTGGCGAGGTCGGCGTACGGGCCCAGCTGGTCCGAGGCATGTTCGGGCATGCTGCCGAAGGCCTGGTTGAGCAGGATCTGGGCGAGGGTGGCGTTGCCGTTCTGGCCCGGCGGCAGGATGTCGGAGCACTGGTTGCCGCAGTGGTCGACAGCGGCCGTCGCCTCGGCCGCCGCCGCCGGGTCGGCGGTGGCGGCTTGGGAAAGAGGCGACAAAAGACCGGCAATCAGCGCGCATATGGATGCCGTCTTCAGGAACCCGGGGAATCGACCGGGAGTTCTCAGTGTGTCGAGGGCGGTGCGTGGGATGCGCCGTGGCATGGCAGCTCCTACCGACGAGGCTGGGCCGGGATGTTACCGGCGGTATCCCCGAGATTGAAGATGAGCATGCGTCACTTTCTGGAGTCCGCAGGGTCCGCTATGGAGGTCATCGGAAATCGGATGGAGCCGAATCGCTTGTCGATACGTCTACTCGTCAACGTCGCGCGAAGTCCGTGCGACTACGCCGAAGTGACCGAAGTACAGGTGCAGGTGTGACGGAGGTGCAGGGCGATGGCCGGTTTTCGGAGTCTGGCGAGACAGGTGCGCGACCCGCGGTGCGATCTGGCACTGCGGCGCTACTCGCTGCGCAAGTGCCTTGAGCGGTTCGCTCCTTACGGGCACAGGGCGACGTGGGACCACTTGTGCTCCCGGGCGGGATTCGGTCCGGAGGACCGCTCCCCCGATCCAGCGCGGCTCGTGGCGGCGTTGGAGGAACTGGAGGAGGCGCGTTCGGTCTGGCTGGCCTACGAGGTCGAGTTCGCCGAGCGACGCAAGAAGGAGAAGCACGACGGACTGCGCAGGCCGGGCAGTGTGGACGACTGGCACCGGCTGACCTGGGGCGGTTTCGGGGTCGCGTGGTGCGACGACCCGCGGGTCCACCCGCATGAACCGCTGGCCGAGGTGCTGCGCCGGCTGATCTCCGCGCTGGAGCGCGAACCGGGTGCGGAATGCCCGGTGTGCGACGGGGATCGGCTGACCTGGAGGTACGACCTGGCCCATGAGCCGTCGTCGGGCCCGGTCTGCACGGACTGCGGCATCGTGGTGCCGCGTCCGGTGCTCACGCCCGAAGCGCTGGCGGCGGCCCGGCGCGGACGGCGACTGCTCGTGTCCGCCTAGTACGACGGGGGTGCGCCGGGGATGCCGCACCCCCCTTTCGCCGGTGGTCTTCTCCCCTCCCGTGCCGCCGCCGTCGGTGCCGGAGGGCATGATCGAGCCATGATGCAGGTGTGTCTGAACGGGCCCCGCGGAGCGGGCGACGGCGTTGTGGTGCCGCTCTCGCCGGAGGCGCTGGCCGAGTCTGCGGCCGAGGCCGTCGCGGTCGGCGGCACGGACATCCATGTCCATCCCAAGACCCCTTGCGGACGAGACAGCCTGTCGCCGCGCGCGCTCACGCCGGTGATCGAGGCCATCCGGGCCCGGGTGACGGTGCCGGTCGGGGTGACCACGGGCGCGTGGGCCGAACCGGACGCGGCCGCGCGGGTGGAGCGGATCCGCGGCTGGACGGTGCTGCCCGACCACGCCTCCGTCAACTGGCACGAGCCGGGCGCCGAAGAAGTGGCGGCGGCACTGCTGGAGCGCGGCGTGGGCGTCGATGCGGGCATCTGGTCCGGCACCGACGGGGCGGCCCGGTTCGCCGCCTCACCGCTGGGGCCCAGGGTGCTGCGGGTGCTGGCGGAGGTGATGGACACCTGCGCCGAGACGGCCGAGGCGACCGCGGGTGCGCTGCTCGCCGACCTGGGTCCGGCCTTCGGCCGGCCGGTGCTGCTGCACGGGGAGGACGGGGGCGCCTGGCCGGTGCTGCGGCTGGCGGGACGGCTGGGGCTGGCGACACGCACAGGACTGGAGGACACGCTGCTCCTGCCGGACGGTGAACGTGCCTCGTCCAACGCACAGTTGGTGACCGAGGCCCTGTACCAGTACGCGAGCGCGCAGCGCTCGTCCTAGAGCTGCGAGCACAGTCCGTTCGGCTCGCGGCGTCCGGTGCGTGCGATCCCAAGGCGCCGGAAGCGACGGCAGTGCGTCCCGTCAGGACTCCGCGCGCTGCGGGAACGGTGGCCGCCGGGCGAAGATCGCGACGATACCAGCCGCTAATCCGGTCGCTCCAGCCCTTTGCCGTGCGGACAGTTGGGGGCGATGAAACACACCTGAGGAAGACCGAGGAGTCCCTGATGTCGACGCTGCGCGTCACCGCCGAAATCCTGACCGTCCACGAGCATCCGAACGCCGACGCGCTGGAGCTGGCACAGGTGGGCCTGTACCGGGCCGTCGTCGCCAAGGGTGCCTACCGCACCGGTGACGCGGCCGTGTACATCCCCGAGCAGTCCGTGCTGCCGGCCGGGCTGATCGAGGAGCTGGGGCTGACCGGGCGGCTGGCGGGGAGCGGCGCCGACCGGGTCAAGGCGGTGCGGCTGCGCGGTGAGCTGTCGCAGGGGATCGTGTGCCGGCCCAAGGCGCTGGGCGACGTCGACCTGGCCCTGGCGGCGGCGCAGGGGACGGACTTCGCCGAGGTGCTGGGGATCACCAAGTGGGTGCCGCCGATCCCGCCCACGATGTCCGGTGACGTGGAGTCGGCACCGGATCTGCTGCCGTGGGTGGACATCGAGAACATCCAGCGGTACCCGGACATCTTCGCCCCGGGCGAGCCGGTGGTGCTGACCGAGAAACTGCACGGGTCGGCGTGCCTGCTGACGTATGCCGCCGACGAGGGCCGGGTGTACGTGTCCTCCAAGGGGTTCGGCTCGAAGTCGCTGGCGCTGCGGGAGGACCCGCGCAACCTGTACTGGCGTGCGGTGCGGGGGCACGGTGTCGCCGAGGCCGCGGCCAGGCTGGCCGAGCGGCTCGGGGCTCGGCGGGTGGGCGTTTTCGGCGAGGTGTACGGCGCGGGGGTGCAGGACCTGACGTACGGGGCCGATGGCCGCCGGGAGACCTTGGGGTACGCCGCGTTCGACGTGTCCGCGGAGATCGACGGTCGGGTGCGATGGCTGGACCCGGCCGAGGTGCTGGAGGGCGAACTGCCCTTGGTGCCGCGGCTGTTCGAGGGGCCGTACGACATCGATCGGGTGCTGGAGGTCGCCACGGGGCGGGAGACGGTCTCGGGGCGGGAGCTGCACCTGCGGGAGGGTGTGGTGATACGGCCGGCTGTCGAGCGGTACAGCGCGGTGACCGGCGGCCGGGCGATCGCGAAGGCGATCAGTCCGGCGTATCTGACGCGGAAGGGCGGGACCGAGTACGAGTGACCCGGGGCCGTCGGCCGGTGGGTGCGCGGTGGGGCGGCCGAGGCGGGGCCCGGGCGCCCGCCGGCGCCGCACCAGCGGCACGACTGCTCGCCGGGGAGGCGGGCCCGCTCGGCCGGTCGCCCACCACCCGCGACCACCGCGTCCCGGGCCCGAACTCAGGGGCGCCCGGCCCCTACGACCTCCCCCTTTGCTCCACCATCAGCCGCGAACCCGTCAACCGCTCACCGAAGACGTCGTCCGGGTTGGACAGGACGCAGGTGTCCAGCGAGAGGCAGCCGCAGCCGATGCAGTCGGTCAGGTGGTCGCGCAGGCGGTTCAACTGGTTGATGCGTTCGTCGAGTTCCGAGCGCCATGTCTCCGACAGACGGGCCCAGTCCTCATGGGTGGGGGTGCGTTCCTCGGGGAGTTCGGCGAGGGCCTCGCGGATCGTGGCCAGGGGGATGCCGACGCGTTGGGCGGCCCGGACGAAGGCGACCCGGCGGAGGGTGTCACGGGTGTAGCGGCGCTGGTTGCCGGCGGTACGGCGACTGCTGATCAGGCCCTTGGACTCGTAGAAGTGCAGGGCGGAGACGGCGGCGCCGCTGCGGGCGGACAGCTGTCCGACCGTGAGCTCGTGGATCTTCTCGGGGATCTGGGGCACGACCCAAACTTACCTACCGCGTCACGGCCCCGGTCCGTTGACAGGGGCTCCCCGCGCTAGCATGCTAAGCAGTTGCTTAGACATGACTGTCCGGAAAACGCGACGCGAGAGGCCTGGACATGGCAGAGCCGAGGATCTTCACCTCCGCCGACGACCTGAGGTCGGCGGTGGGCGAGCAGCTGGGGTACACCGACTGGCTGGAGGTCGACCAGAAGCGGATCGATCTGTTCGCGGAGGCCACGGGTGATCACCAGTGGATCCACGTCGACCCCGAGAAGGCCGCCGCCGGGCCCTTCGGGACCACCATCGCGCACGGATACCTGACGCTGTCGCTGCTCCCGCTCTTCGGGCCGCAGCTCATCCAGGTCGACGGCGTGAGGATGGGCGTCAACTACGGGACGAACAAGGTGCGTTTCCCCGCCCCGGTGCCGGTCGGGTCGCGCCTGCGCGCCACCGCCACGATCACCGGGGTCGAGGACGTGGCGGGTGGCATCCAGGTCGCCGTCGCCTTCACCGTGGAACGCGAGGGCGGGGACAAGCCCGTGTGTGTCGCCGAGTCCGTCTCGCGGTACTACCTGTAACGCGCGCGGAGCCGACGGCGCTACTTCGCTCCCACCATCCGCAGCACGAGGTCGGCGTAGAGTGCGCCGACCTCGTCGGGGGTCCAGGGGCCGTCGACGTTGAACCAGCGGGCCACGTCGATGCAGAGCGAGAGCACGGCCAGGGTCGTGCCCTTCACGTCCAGCACGTCGAACTCGCCGGCCGCGACGCCGTCGTCGATGATCCCGCGCACCTCGGCGTCGACCTGCCGCCGCAGTTCGAGGATCTCGGCGCGGGCGTCCGGGCCGAGCGAGTCCAGCTCGTACTGCACGACGCGCGCGGTGGTGCGCCCCCCGGCGTGCCAGCGGACGAAGGAGCTCACGGCGTCGGCGAGCCGCTCGGCCGCGCTGCCCTCGCGCCGGGCCGCCGTCTGGAGGATCTCCAGGGCCTTCTCGTGGCCGATCCTGCTGATGCGGTGAAGCAGCTCTTCCTTGGTCTTGTAGTGGATGTAGAGCGCGGCCGGGCTCATCCCGGCGCGGCCCGCGATGTCACGGGTCGTGGTGGCGTGGTAGCCGCGCTCGGCGAAGGCCTCCACGGCGGCGATCAGCAGTCGCCGGGCCGCGTCGGGCGTGACCTCACCCCACGCCGACGTCTCGCCGCCGGCCGTCTCCTCCGCCGTACTCATCGCTCACTCGCCCCTCTCACAGACAGAGGCACCACCATACCGCCGATACTGAGCGATCGCTTAGCGGGCCGGTGGAGGCGTCGCGTCCGCACGGGCGCCGTCGTCCCGCCGGGCGTCAGATCTTCTCGAACGGGTCGTGCTCGGCGAGCAGCTTCTCCAGCCGTGCCTGGTCGACCCGGCTCACGATCTGCCCGGCCTCCTGCCGGTCCCGGATGACCTTGGCCAGGGTGAACGCCGAGGTCACCAGGTACAGGACGGCGATCGCGAGGAAGCCGCGCACCCAGGCGTCGGCGTTCAGCTGGTAGATGCCGACGCCCGTGGCGGCCATGGCGACGGCGAAGGAGGCGACGGCCTGGCCGTAGAAGGCCGCCGTGCTCTGCTGCTTGACCGGTGTGTCACTCATGGGAACAGGGTCGGGGCGGCAGGCGCCGGTCACATCCGCCGACGTACTCATCCTGGTACTCAGAACGCCGAGACACCCGTCAAGGCCCGCCCGATGACCAGCTTCTGGATCTGGCTGGTGCCCTCGTAGAGGGTCATCACGCGGGCGTCCCGCAGCAGTTTGCCCGCCGGGTACTCGTCGATGTAGCCGTAACCGCCGAAGACCTGCAGGGCGTTGTTCGCGGCGCGGACGGCGGCCTCCGAGGCGAAGAGCTTGGCCTTGGAGGACTCGACGGCGAAGGGCAGCCCGCGGTCGATCAGGTCGGCGACCCGCCAGGTCAGCAGCCTGGCCGCGTCCACGTCGACGGCGATGTCGCTGATCAGCTCCTGGACCAGTTGGTGATGGGCGATGGACCTGCCGAACTGCTCGCGCTCCCCGGCGTACCGGACGGCCGCGTCGAGGGCGGCCTGCGCTATCCCGACACAGCCCGCGGCGACCGACATCCGGCCCTTGGCCAGGGCCGACATGGCCACCGAGAAGCCCTTGCCCTCCTCCCCCAGCATGGCCGTCGCGGGCACCCGCACGTCCTGAAGCACCAGCTCGGCGGTGGCCTGGCCGCGCAGGCCCAGCTTGCCGTGGACGGTGCGGCGGGTCAGGCCGGGGGTGTCGGTGGGGACCAGGAAGGCGGAGACGCCCTTGTGGCCGGGCGCGTCGGTGGAGCGGGCGAAGAGCAGGACGACGTCGGCCCAGGTGCCGTTGGTGATGAACATCTTGGTGCCGTTGATGACGTAGTCACCGCCGTCCCGGACCGCCCGGGTGGCGAGGTTGCCCGCGTCGGAGCCGGTGCCCGGCTCGGTGAGGCCGAAGCAGCCGACCAGCTCGCCCGCGGTGAGCCCCGGCAGCCAGCGGCGCCTGTGCTCCTCGCTCCCCCAGGCCGCGATCGTCTTGGCGACCAGCCCCAGGGAGACCGACACGATGCCGCGCACCGAGGAGTCGCCCCGGCCCAGCTCCTCCGTGACCAGGCAGTACGCGAGGTGGTCGCCGCCCGAGCCGCCGTACTCCTCGTCGATCGTCAGGCCCAGGAAGCCGACCTCGCCGAGCTTCTTGACGATCGCGGGGTCCACCTCCTCGGCGCGGTCCCACGCGACGGCATGGGGCGCGATCTCGCGGTCCACGAAGTCCCTGGCCAGTTGCCGGACGGCGGTCTGCTCCTCGCTGAGCCCCAGATTCATACCGAGTCACCCCACAGTCGGTGGACGCCGAAAGCCGTACATTGAAAACGGTACGTTTAAATTAGCACTGCTAGTTTCTGTTGGGCAGCCCTACTATGTGGGCCATGGCCCGACCGCGCAAGCCCCTCCTGAGCTACGACCGGATCGTCGAGACCGCGCGCGAACTCGTGGACGGGGAGGGCCTCGCGGCCGTCTCCACCCGCCGGCTCGCCGCCGAACTGGGCGTGAGCGGGCCGTCGTTGTACAACCACTTCCGCACGAAGGACGAGATCCTGGAGGCGGTCGCCGACTCGGTCAGCGCCCAGGTCGACCTGTCGATGTTCGAGGACGGCCGGGACTGGCGGACCGCCCTGCACGACTGGGCCGTCTCCTACCGGGCCGCCCTGCGCGACCACCCCAACATCGTCCCGGTGCTGGCCCGCGGCCCCGGCCGCCGCCCGGCCGCGCTCCGGCTCGCCGACGCCGTCTACGGCGCGATGGTCGCCGCGGGCTGGCCACCGGCCCAGGCCACATCCATCGGAGCCCTGATGCGGTACTTCATCATGGGCTCGGCGCTCGGCTCGTTCGCCGGGGGGTTCGTGGACGACGCGAGCGCGTACGACCCCGCCGACTACCCCCACCTCGGACAGGCCCACCTGCTCGCCGAGCAGCAGGAGAAGATCGACGAACGGGCCTTCGAGACGGGCCTGGCGGCACTGCTGGACGGGCTGTCACGGCAGTACGAGCAAGCGGGGCAGACGGGGCAGGCCGGCTGAGGACGCTTCGGCCGGCGCCGAAGTGTCCGTACCGCATGCTGGGTCGTATGACCACCAGGGATCCCCAGGCAGCGCAGTTGGCCCGGCTGGCCGGGCTCATCGCCGACGAGACGCGGGCGGCCTGTCTGCTGGCGCTGCTCGACGGGCGGGCGTGGACCGCGGGTGAGCTGGCGCGGCACGCCGGGGTCGCCGCGTCCACACTCAGCGAGCACCTGGGCAAGCTCGTCGGGGGTGGGCTGCTGACCGAGGAGCGGCAGGGACGCCACCGGTTCGTACGGCTGGCCGACCCGAGGGTCGCCCAGCTGCTGGAGGACCTGGCCGCCCAGGTGGTCCCGGAAACCCCCGCTCGGCCCCGCAGCCTGCGGGAGGCCGGCGCGGGCTCGGCGATGGCCCGCGGCCGCACCTGCTACGACCATCTCGCCGGGCGGCTCGGCATCGCCGTCACCGACGCACTCACCGCGAAGGGTCTGCTGCGACAGGACACCGGGTTCGCCCTCACCGACTCCGGCCTCGTCTGGTTCGACTCGGCCGGGATCCGTCTCGACCGGACGGGTCGGCGCCCGCTGGCCCGCGCCTGCCTCGACTGGACCGAACGCCGGCCCCATCTCGCGGGCGTCGCGGGCGCGGCCCTGTGCCGGCACGCGCTGGACGCGCGGTGGTGCGTACGGATCGGTTCGGAGCGGGCCGTGAAGGTGACGGACTCCGGCGAGCGCGCGCTGTTCGAGCTGCTCGGCGTCGAGCCGGGGGCGCTGCGCTGAGCCGCGGTGCCAGGTCGCAAAACCGCGAGCGTCACACCTCTCCTCCTCCCTAGTGTCTGGAGCATGATGAACCACTCCCCTGCCCGCCCCGCCCGCCGCGCCGAACTGCTCGCCGCCGGTGCCGCGGTCGTGACCGTGGTGCTGTGGGCCTCGGCGTTCGTGTCGATCCGCAGCGCGGGCGAGGAGTACTCGCCGGGCGCGCTGGCGCTGGGGCGGCTGCTCGTCGGTGCCGTCGTGCTGGGCGGCATCTGCCTCGTGCGACGGGAGGGGCTGCCCCCACGGGCGGCCTGGCCCGGGATCGCCGTCTCGGGCCTGCTGTGGTTCGGCTGCTACAGCGTCGCGCTGAACTGGGGCGAGCAGCAGGTGGACGCGGGTACGGCGGCGCTCGTGGTGAACATCGGACCCGTCCTCATCGCGCTGCTGGGTGCCCGGCTGCTCGGCGACCCGATGCCGCCACGGCTGCTGGCGGGGATGGCGGTGTCGTTCGCCGGTGCGGTGACCGTGGGGCTTTCGATGTCGGGCGGGGGCGGTTCCTCGGTGCTCGGGGTGGTGCTGTGCCTGCTCGCCGCGGTCGGGTACGCGGGCGGTGTCGTGGCGCAGAAGCCGGCGCTCGGCCATGCGAGCGCGCTCCAGGTGACGACGTACGGGTGCCTGGTCGGCGCGGTCCTGTGCCTGCCCTTCGCCGGGCAACTGGTCGACGACGTGGCCCACGCGTCCGTGTCCGCGACGCTCAACATGGTCTACCTGGGCGTCTTCTCGCTGGCGCTCGCCTTCACCACGTGGGCGTACGCCCTGGCGCGGACGACCGCCAGCCGTATGGGCGCGACCACCTACGCGGTGCCCGCGCTGGTCGTGCTGATGTCGTGGCTGGCCCTGGGGGAGGTGCCGGGGCCGCTCACCCTGGTGGGCGGAGCGCTGTGCCTGGCGGGGGTCGCCGTGTCGCGGTCGCGGGTCCGCTCCGCCCGGGTCGTGGCGGCGGCGCCACGACCCGAGCAGGCCCGTGAGTCAGCGTGAACGGGACCGGTCCGCCAGGACCTTGATGGACAGCAGGGCGATCACCGACAGGCCGATGATGTAGCCGGACACCGCCATGGAGGTGCCCGTCGCCTCCAGCAGCAGCACCATGACGAACGGGGCGAGGCCGCCACCGGCCACCGCAGCGATCTGGTAGCCGAGGGAGGCGCCGGTGTAGCGCATCTCGGGCGTGAACAGTTCGGCGAACAGGGCCGCCTGGGGCCCGTACATGATGCTGAGGAAGCAGCTGGCGACGAAGGTGCCCACCGCCAGCCACAGCAGCGAGCCGGTGTCGATCAGCAGGAAGAGCGGTACGGCCCACAGGGCGATGCCGATCGCGCCGAGCGCGTAGACACGGATCCGCCCGATCTTGTCGGAGAGCGCGGCGGCGGCCGGGATCAGCACGAGCTGGGTGAGGCTGATGCAGAGCGAGACGGTGAGGACGGCGCTCTTCTGCATGCCGAGTTCGCGGGTCGTGTAGTCGAGGACGCCGGTGATGATGATGTAGAAGGTCGCGGTGTTCACGGCGAAGGAGCCGCCGGCGAGCAGCACCGTGCCGAGGTGCTCGCGCAGGATCGTGCGCAGCGGGGAGGACTGCTCGGCCTTCTCCTGCTCGGCAAGTTTCCTCTCCGCCTCCCGGAACTCAGGGGTCTCCTCGACGCGGGTGTGGATGTACCAGGCGAGGACGAGGACGAACAGGCCGACGAGGAACGGCACACGCCAGCCCCAGGACGCGAACGCGGCGTCCGTCGTGAACGCGCCGGCCAGCAGGAACACCGTGTTGGCGGTCACGACGCCGATGGGGACGCCGAGCTGCACGAAGCTGCCGTAGAAGCCGCGTTTGCCCTCGGGGGCGTACTCGGTGGCCATCAGCATCGCGCCGCCCCACTGGGCGCCGACGGCGATGCCCTGCATCACACGGAAGGTGACCAGCAGGATCGGCGCGGCGACGCCGATCGTCTCGTACGTCGGGAGCAGGCCGATGCCGGTGGTGGCGAGGCCCATGAGGGTGAGCGCGAGGACCAGCATCGGCTTGCGGCCGCGCTTGTCGCCGAGCTGGCCGGCGACGATGCCGCCGAGGGGGCGGGCCAGGAAGCCGACGGCGAACGTGGCGAAGGAGGCGAGCACGCCCGCGGTGGAGCTGCCGGCGGGGAAGTAGAGGTCACCGAGGACCAGGGCGGCGGCTATGCCGAAGACGAAGTAGTCGTACCACTCGACCGCCGACGCGAGGGCCGCGGCGGTGGCCACGCGGCGGCGGTTGCCGGTCGCGGGAGCGGTGGGGGCGAGCGGCTGGGCGGAAGGTGCCGTGTCCATGCGTGCACACTCCGGTGGGTGCTGGGGACGGAACGGGGGGTGGCTCGGGTCCACGGAACGTACTGACCGGACGGTATGCGAGTCAACGGTTAAGGCCGCAGGAGTTTTGCCCGAACGGGGCACGGACTGCGGACACGGGCATGCCGAAGGCCCCGGTCGCGCACAGCGGCCGGGGCGAAGCGGAAGGCCCGGGGGGACCGGCAGGCCCGGGCGGACCGGCAGGCCCGGGCGGACCGGCAAGCCCGGGCGGACCGGCAAGCCCGGGCGGACCGGCAAGCCCGGAGCGACCGGCAGGCCCCGGGCGTCCGGCAGGGCTGGGCGGGCCGGCAGGCCCGGGCAGGCCGGCAAGCCCGGAGCGACCGGCAGCCCCGGGCGTCCGGCAGGCGGGCTAGAACACCACCAGAGCCCTGCCGCCCTTGCCCGCCAGCATGTTCTCGAAGGCCGCCGGGATGCCCTCCAGGGCGATCCGCTCCGTGACGAGCGCGCCCAGGTCCAGGCGGCCCGCCCGGACGTGCTCGGCCAGCACGGGCAGGTCCCGCGCCGGGTCGGAGTTGCCGTAGACGCATCCGGAGAGGGTGCGGCCCCAGTGGAAGATCTCCAGGGCGTTGAAGGTGACCTGCTGGTCCTTGCCGCCGATGCCGACGACCGTGGTGCGGCCGCCGCGGCGGGTGGAGTCCCAGGCCGCCCGGATGGTGGCGGCGCGTCCGACGCACTCGACGGCCACGTCCACGCCCTGCTTGCCCGTCAGGCCCCGGATCTCGCGTGCGGTGTTCTCGGAGGCGAGCACGTAGTCGGTGGCTCCCGCCGCGCGCGCCAGTTCCTCCTTCTCGGGCGAGACGTCGACGGCCACGATCTTCGCCGCGCCCGCGATGCGGGCGGACTGGAGGGCCGCCAGCCCCACGCCGCCGACGCCGAACACGGCGACCGTCTCCCCCGCCCCGACCCGCGCCGAGTGGTGCACGGCGCCGTAGCCGGTGAGCACGGCACAGCCCAGCAGGGCGGCGTCGGTGAGCGGGACGCCGTCCGGGAGCGGCAGGACGCAGCCGGCCGGTACGACCGTCTCCTCGGCGAACGCGGCGACGTTCAGGCCGGGGTGGAGGTCGGTGCCGTCCACGGTGCGGGCGTGGACGTTCGCGGCACCGTTCAGCGCGTTGGCGCACAGCCAGACCTCGCCGAGCGAGCAGGCATGGCAACCGCCGCAGGACGGTGCCCAGTTGAGGACGGCTCCGGCGCCGGGCGACAGGTGGGTGACGCCCTCACCGACGGCGACGACCGTGCCGGCGCCCTCGTGACCCAGGACGGCGGGCACCGGGACGCGCATGGTGCCGTTGGACAGCGACAGATCGGAGTGGCACACCCCGGCCGCGGCGAGGCGGACGCGGACCTGGCCGGGGCCGGGGTCGGGCAGATCGATCTCGGTGACCTCCAGCGGGGCACCGATGGCGGGCAGGACGGCGGCACGGACGGCCATGCGGGGTGACTCCCTTGAACTGGCTCAGAACTGGAGGGACTTGGTCTGGAGGTACTCGGCCAGGCCGTGCGCACCGAGTTCGCGGCCCACGCCCGACTGCTTGTAGCCGCCGAAGGGGGCGAGCGGGTTGAACCGGCCCCCGTTGATGTCGACCTGCCCGGTGTCCATACGGCGCGCGAAGGCCACCGCCTCCGCCTCGTCGGCCGCCCAGACGGCGCCCGCGAGGCCGTAGACCGTGCCGTTGGCGATGCGCAGGGCGTCCTCCTCGTCCTCGTACCTCAGGACGGACAGGACGGGGCCGAAGATCTCCTCCTGTGCGACGGTCATCTCGGAGGTCACGTCGGCGAGGACGGTCGGCGCGACGAAGTAGCCCTGCTCACGCGGTACTCCGGGGCCGCCCGCGACCAGCCGCGCCCCCTCCGCCACGCCCTTCCTGATGTACCCGAGCACCCGCTCCTGCTGCTTGGCGTTCGCCACCGGGCCGATGCGCTCGCCGTACTTGGCGGCGGCGGCCGAGGCCAGCTCCACGGCCTCGTCGTACTGGTCGCGGTGCACCAGCATCCGTGTCCAGGCGCTGCAGGTCTGCCCGGAGTTGGACATGACGTTGGCGACGCCGACGTTGACCGCCTTGGCGAGGTCGGCGCTCGGCAGGATGACGTTCGCGGACTTGCCGCCCAGCTCCAGGGCGACCTTCTTGATCGCCGCTCCGGCCACCGCGCCGATCTGCCGGCCGACCGCGGTCGATCCGGTGAAGGAGACCAGGTCGACGCCCGGGTGTTCGGCCAGCGCCTGGCCGGCGACCCGGCCGAGCCCGGTGACCAGGTTGAAGACGCCCGCGGGGACGCCCGCCTCGTGCACCGCCTCGGCGAAGAGCTGGGCGACCAGCGGGGTGTCCTCCGCGGGCTTCAGGACGATCGTGCAGCCCGCGGCCAGCGCCGGGGCGGCCTTGGCGACGATCTGGTGGAGCGGGTAGTTCCAGGGCGTGATCGCGCCGACGACACCGACGGGCTCGTGGAACACGGTCGAGTTGCCGACCTTCTCCTCGAAGGCGTACGTCGCCGCCAGCTCGGCGTACGAGCCCGCGACCGCGATCGGCACCGCGGCGTGGACGGCCTGGGAGAACTTCAGCGGCGCGCCGAGCTCGGCGGTCACCGTCTCCGCGATCTCGTCCTTGCGGCCCTCCAGGACGTCCCGCAGGGCCGCGAGGAGCGCGGCCCGTTCGGCGGGCGGGGTGGCGGCCCAGCCGGGGAGGGCGGCGCGGGCGGCCCGTACGGCGGTGTCGACGTCGGCGGCGGTACCGGCCGGGACGGTGGCGATGACCTGCTCGTCGGCCGGGTTCACCACCTCGATGACGTCCCGGCCCGCGGCGGGGCGCCACGCTCCGTCGATGTACATGCCGTCGTGTGCCTTCATCGCGCTTCCTCCCGGGCGGGGCCGCCTCGTCGTCAGGCGTCGTCGTCAGGCTGTCGCCGTGGACTCACAAACTAGCGGCGATAGTTTTTGAGCGCCAGACGCTCCTATGAGAACAGAAGCCCCGACGGCGGCCTCACCCGCCCGTCAGAAGTCGGCCGCGACCCGGTCGTCCACCCTTCCCACCGACTCCTGCCCGAAGGTCTTCTCGTAGGCCCGGCGGATCTCCTCGATCTTCCGGTCACCGGTCTCGGCCACGCCCACCGGATACAGCAGGATCAGCTCGTACGACCGCTCCTTCTCGATCGTCCCGGTCGCGTCCCGCCACTGCCCGCGCCCGCTCTGCACCGTCAGCCCGTCCGGGAAGTCCGGCGTGACCTCCTTGTCGACGAACGCCATGAACTGCTTGTCGGTGACCGCCGGCCCACCGTCGGGTCGCGCGGTACCGAAGAGAAGCCGCGTCTCGACGTACGGCTGACCGCGGGGCGGTGCCCAGGAGGCGGCCGGCGTCGACGCGCCGGCGTCGCCGAGGGTGGCGTACGCGGTCGGTGCCCCTACGGCCAGCAGGAGGCCGACGGTGGTGAGGACGGCCCGGGTTCGGGTCGGACGCAGATTCATGGGTCGTACCTGGCCGTCGGGCCCGGACTTCAATCCTCCAGGTCCGGAAGCCGGTCCGGGGCCGGGCAGATGCGGTCGCCGTGCTGGTCGAAGACGAACAGGTGGGCGAGGTCGACGAGGAGGGGGACCTGCATGCCGTGCCGGAGCTGGATGTCGGGGGTGGTGCGCACGATGAGGTCGCCGGGCAGGCGGCCCTCGGGGGGCGCCGGATCGGCGTGGGTGTCGGCCGGGTGGTCGAGGACCACGACCGGGCCGGCGCGCAGGGCGCCCGCGCGCTCCCTGAGCCGGTCCAGGACCCTGCCGTCCGCACCGCCCGCACGTCGGCGCCGCCTCGGGGGACGGGCGGCGGGACGCGGCGCTTCGAGGTCGGGTACGACGGCGGGCCGGGAACCGGTGTCGAAGTGGACGAGGATCTCGTGGCCCTGGAACTCCACGTGCTCGACGAGTCCGCTGATCGCCACCTCCCCCGGACGTGCCGCGGCCGGCTCGGCGATGCGCACGGCCTCGGAGCGCAGCCCCACGATGACCTCGCGCCCCTGCTGGACGCGGAGCAACTGGTGGTCGAGGGAGAGGGGTTCGGGCAGCCGGAGGTACTGCTTGCCGAGGCTGATGGTCATCGCGCCGTCCAGCGGGGCGCGTACGACGCCGCGCAGCAGGTTGATGCGCGGGGTGCCGATGAAGGCGGCGACGAAGACGTTGCGGGGCAGGGCGTACACCGAGCGCGGGGTGCCGACCTGCTGCAGGACGCCGCCGCGCATGACGGCGACCCGGTCGCCGAGCGACATCGCCTCGGCCTGGTCGTGGGTGACGTACACCGTGGTGACGCCCAGCTTCCGGGTGAGCCCGGAGATCTCGGCGCGCAGATGGCCTCGGAGCTTGGCGTCGAGGTTGGACAGCGGCTCGTCCATCAGGAACGCGGTGGGGTGGCGGGCGATGGCCCGGCCCATGGCGACGCGTTGGCGTTCGCCGCCGGAGAGCTGGGCGGGGAAGCGGTCGAGGAGGTCCTCGATGCCCAGCATGCGGGCGGTGGCGTCCACTCTCGGGGCCGGGTTCGCGCCGGGCGACTCGATGCGCAGCGGGAAGCCGATGTTGTCGCGACCGGTCATGTTGGGGTAGAGGGCGAAGTTCTGGAAGACCATCGCCATGTGACGGGCCGCCGGCAGCAGGTCGTTGGCGTACTCGCCGTCCAGCAGCAGGTCGCCCTCGTCGATCTCCTCCAGGCCGGCGATCATTCTGAGCACCGTGGACTTGCCGCAGCCGGAGGGCCCGAGCAGGACGAGGAACTCGCCGGGCTCGATGTCCAGGGTGAAGCGGTCCACGACGCGGGTGCCTCGTGTGTAGGACTTGCTGACGTCGTGCAGGGAGATGGCGCGTGTCATGGCTGCTGCCCCCGGGGGCCGTGCGGAGCGCCGCTGCTCCGTGTGTCCGATGGCCCCGTGCGGGTCGTACGAGGCCTGTGCGTCACGGAAGTTAACGGAATGTGCCCGGGGTGGGGAATACATCGGTCACTTCGTCGCGGTCAGGTGGGCGAAGACCACCACGTTGCTGGTGTAGCCGGTCCGCCGGTCGAACAGTCCGCCGCACGTGATCACCCGCAGCTCCGGGCGCCGGGTCGGGCCGTAGACCTCCTTGTCGGGGAAGCTCGCCTTGTCGAAGACCTTCACCCGGTCCACGGTGTAGACGGCGGTACGGCCGTCCTCGCGCCGGGCCTCGATCCGCTTGCCGCGCTTCACCGAGGCGAGTCCGGCGAAGACGGCGGGACCGGTTCGGGTGTCGCGGTGCCCCACCGCGATGGCGGCGCCCTGCTCTCCCGGCGTGGCGCCGCCCCGGTACCAGCCGATCAGCTTCGGTCTGTCGATCGGCGGTGTCTCCAGCTCCTGCGACGCGGTGAGCCCGATGCCGAGGATCGGGGCGTCGATGCCGAGGGACGGGATCCGCAGGGAGGTCGGCCGGGAGCGCGGCAGCGGGCGGGGCGGCGGTGTGGGGCGGGTGGCGGCGGGGTGGGCCCGGCCCGCGGCCACGGTGTCCGGACCGTCGCGTCCGCCCGGCGCGGTCACGTCGCCGTCTCCCCCGCACCGGGCCACCACCGACACCAGGACGACCGTGAGCAGGGCCGTCCTGGTGAGGCGGTAGGCGCGGGTCCGGTGCCAGGGCCTGCGTCTGCGCCTACGCGGCACCATCGCGCTGCCGGCGGTTCCTGCGGACGTACACGACGCCGCCGACCGCCACCAGGCCCACGGTCGCCGCGGCGGTCACGGGAGCGTACGCGGCCGCGGTGTCGACGAGGCCGCCGCCGCCCGCGTGCACGCCGCCCTTGGGGCCGTGGTCGCCGCGACCCCAGTTCTCGTCGTTGTGTACGCGGTCCTCGATGCGCCCCTCGGGACCGTGCCGTCCCTCGCGCTTGTCGCCGCACTTGACCCGGAAGAGCTTCCTCTTGGTGTTGGTGACGTCCACGGTCCAGGTGAGCATGTACTGCCCGTCCGCCAGGCCCAGCAGGTCGGTGTGCCCGGCACCGCCCGCGAGTTGGATGGTGCCGGTCACGGTGGCGGCACTGGGCAGCGGGGGCTGCGGGGTGATGGTGTACTCGATCGTGGGGAGGGTGTCGAAGTTGACGGCGTCGAGGTAGAACCGGCAGACCACCGACTCGTCGTCCGGGGTCCCGTAGGGCATGCCCTCGCTGTGGATCCTGATGTCGCCGTTCGCCTGGGCCGACGCCGTCGGCGCCGCCACCCACGAAGTGCCCGCCGCGGCGAGCGCGGCGAGGACGACAGTGGCGCCCGCGCGGACGCGGGACGTACGTGAGGGTGTCAGGGTCGGCATGCGCGCTCCTCTGATTCAGACGATTTTCATACAAATCGCTCCTTCGCCTGACTTTCAGCTATGCGCACAGCGACTCGCCGTACCGATGCCCGGCGCGTCGTCAAAGATCGCTCGTACGGCGGAATCCTGAGCGCTTCGGCCGCTCCCGGGCGCCCTTTACGGGCCTGTCCGGCCGCTTCGGCGTCCGCGCGGCGATGCCCGCCGACAGCAGCAGCAACACCCCGAGCATCAGAAACGGAGCGGCCACCCCGGCGACACCGGCGACCAGGCCCGCCGAGGCCGGCGCGGCGACCTGCCCGAGGCGGTTGCCGGTCAGCCGAAGGGCGAGCGCCGTGGAACGGGCGCCTTCCGGGGCCGCCTGGACGACCGTCGTCATGGACAGCGGCTGCCCGACACCCAGGCAGAACCCGAGCACCGCCAGCGTCAGCGCCAGCGCCCACACGGGCACCGGCACCGCGATGCCCGCGCACAGCAGGGCCGCCAGCAGACAGGTCACCGTGAGCAGCAGCGTGCGACCGAGCAGCCGCAGCAGGGGCGTCAGGACCAGTCGGCACGCGATGGTGGCCGCCGCGCGCAGGCTGAGCAGCAGGCCGATCACGGACGGCGCGATGCCACGGTGCTCGCCGACCACCGGAAGGTAGGCGGTGAGGATGTCGGTCGCGGACAGCACGGCGAGACTGATGAAGATGCCGGCGGGCACACCACGGGCCCGCAATATGCCCCGCACGGGCACGCGTTCGCCTCGTTCCGTCCCGGGCTCGGCGGTCGTACGGCTCTCGATGCGCCACAGCGACGTCAGCGCGACGGCACCGCCCGCGCCCGCGACCAGCAGCGCGAGTGCGCTGGTGCCCACCATGTCCCGGCCGCCGATCAGCGCGCCCGCCGCGATCGGGCCGATCAGCTGGCCGAGGGAGGCACCGATGGTGAAGTGGCCGAAGTTGCGGTCCTGCTCGTGCGGGGCGGACTGGCGGGCGACGAGCGACTGGGCGCCGATGACGAAGCAGAGGTGACCGAGGCCCATCACACCGCTCCAGACCGCCATCGCCCAGAGGGACCCGGCGAGGCCGCTGAGCGCGCAGCCGCCGGATATCAGGACGACGCCGACGGGAAGCAGGTGCGCGCAGCGGCCGTGGTCGGTGCGGCGGCCCAGCGGGACGGCGACGAACAGCGGGAGCAGGGCGTACACACCCGCGATCACGCCGATCGCCCGCTCGTCGGCGCCCAGCGCGAGCGCCCGGTAGGAGACGGCGGGCCGGGCCATCGACACCGCCCCCTGCGCGAAGCTGAAGGCGATGACGAGGCGGAGCAGCCAGCCGCGGTACCCACCGGGCGCCATGATCGTGTCCTTTGCGGAAGGTCGGGGTCAGATGATTCCGAAGAGCATTCCGGCGGCGAGGATGACGAGGCAGGTGAGCGCCGCCCACTTCACCACGAACCTGGTGTGGTCGCCGAACTCGACCTTGGCCATGCCGACGAGGACGTAGACGGCCGGGACGAGCGGGCTCGACATGTGCAGCGGCTGACCGACCAGGGAGGCGCGGGCCATCTCCAGCGGGGAGACACCGTGCGCCGCGCCGGCCTCGGCGAGGACCGGGAGGACGCCGAAGTAGAAGCCGTCGTTGGACATGAAGTAGGTGAGCGGGAGGCTCAGCACGCCGGTGACGAGCGCCATGTGCGGGCCCATGCCCTCGGGGATGACGTCCACCATCCACCGGGCCATGTGGTCCACCATGCCGGTGCCCTGGAGGACGCCGGTGAAGACGGCGGCGGCGAAGACCATGCCGGAGACGTTGAGGACGTTGTCGGCGTGGGCGGCCAGGCGGGCCTTCTGGTCGGGGATGTGCGGGAAGTTGACCGTCAGGGCGAGCGCGGCGCCGAGCAGGAACAGGACCGGGATCGGCAGCCACTCCATGATCATGGCGGTGAGCAGGGCGACCGTGAGCAGCGCGTTGAACCAGTAGAGGTTGGGCCGCAGCGTGGGCCGGTTCGGGTCGAGCGCCTGGAACCGCTCGTCCTCGCCGTCCTGCTCCTCGGCGTCGGTGCCGGAGCCAGAGCCCGAGCCGGAGCCGGAGCCGGAGCCGCCGACGCCCTTGCGCGCGCCGGGGGCATCGGAACCGGAGCCGGCGGCGATCAGGACCGTCTCGGTCTCCTTCTCCTCGACCGTCTCCCCGGCCTTCTCCTCGACCAGGACGTCGTCCAGCGTCAGCACGCCCAGACGCTTGCGCTCGCGCAGGCCGAGGACGTACGAGAGGACGAACACGCCCAGGAGGCCGACGGCCAGAGCCGGGATCATCGGGACGAAGATGTCGCTGGCGTCGAGCTTGAGCGCGGTGGCGGCACGGGCGGTCGGGCCGCCCCACGGCAGGGTGTTCATCACGCCGTTGGCCATGGCGGCGACACCGGTCATCACGACCAGGCTCATCTTCAGGCGCTTGTACAGCGGGTACATCGCCGAGACCGTGATCATGAAGGTGGTCGAGCCGTCGCCGTCGAGGGAGACGATCGACGCGAGGATCGCCGTGCCGACCACGATGCGCATCGGGTCGGCCTTTGCGAACTTCAGGATGCCGCGGACGATCGGGTCGAAGAGGCCGACATCGATCATCACACCGAAGTAGACGATCGCGAACATGAGCATCGCCGCGGTGGGGGCGAGGCTGGTGACGCCTTCGATGACGTAGTCACCGAGCTTGGCGCCCTTTCCGACGAACACACAGAACAGTGCCGGAATGAGCACGAGCGCCGCGATCGGCGACATCTTCTTCATCATGATCAGGACCAGGAAGGTCGCGATCATGGCGAAGCCGAGAATGGTCAGCATGAGTGGATACCTAACGTTCGCCCTTGAACGACCCACCAGGGCCGGCGGTGCGTTGACGTTAGGACTCGTCAAGCAGCGTTAACAAGACGTTGACGTGCGAGCAATAAGCGCAAAACTCCAGGTCAGAGCTTTGCTCAGGTCAGCGGCTGATCATTTTCGGTCGCACGGGAGCTTTTCTCAGCCGACCGGCGCGACCTCGACGGGCACACCGTTGAGCACCGCGTTGCCCGACAGCGGGTCGAGCAGGCTGCCGTCGAGGAGCTGGTTGACGTTGACGCCGGGGTCGGCGGAGGCGTGGCCGAGGCGGGTGCCGGGACGGTCGTGCCCCCAGCCGTGCGGCAGGCTCACCACCCCGGGACGCACCCCGTCGGTGACCTCGGCCGGGGCGGTCACCTCTCCCCCGGCACCCTTGAGCCGTACGTCAGCCCCGTCCCGTACGCCGAGCCGCTCGGCGTCCTCGGGATGGATGTGCAGGGTGCAGCGGTTGGAACCGCCGGTGAGGGCGGGCACGTTGTGCATCCAGCTGTTGTTGGAGCGCAGATGGCGGCGGCCGACGAGGACGAGTCCGTCGGGGCGCTCGCGCAGGGCCGCCCTGAGCCGGGGCAGGTCGTCGGCGAGGGGCCCCGGCAGCAGCTCGACCTTGCCGCTGAGCGTCTTCAGCGGCTGCGGCAGACGGGGCGTGAGCGGTCCGAGGTCGATGCCGTGCGGATGCGCGAGCAGCTTCTGAAGGCTCAGACCGTCGGGGCGGGCGCCGAAGCCGTCGCCGTAGGGGCCGAGGCGCAGCATCATGTCGAGGCGTCGCTCGGGGCCGGTGTCGCCGTCGAGTCGTGCGGCCAGCTCCTTCGGGTCGCGGCCGTGCACCGGCGAGTGCGGCTCCTTCACCGCCTTGCCGAGGGTCTGGCCGATGACCAGGTCGTCGACCGCGGACGGGTCGGCACCGTGCATGCCGGTGGCGGCCAGGACCAGCCGGGCGAGGATCTCCGTCTCGGCCATCCGGCCCGGCTCCAGCGGGACGGCGGGACGGGTGTAGCGGACCTGGTTGCGCACGGCGAGGGTGTTGAAGGCGAAGTCGTGGTGCGGGCTCTGCGAGGGCGGGGGCGGCGGCAGTACGACGTCGGCGTGGCACGAGGTCTCGTTCAGGTACGGGTCGACGCTGACCATGAAGTCGAGGGAGCCGAGCGCCTTGTCGAGCCGGTCGCCGTCGGGTGCCGACAGGACCGGGTTGGCGGCGACGGCGACGAGGGCGCGGATCGGCTCGCCGTCGTCGGTGGCGGTGTCGATCTCCTCGGCGAGGGCGGAGAGCGGCAACTCGCCCTTGGCCTCGGGGTGCCGACTCACCCGGGAGTACCAGCGGCCCAGCGCGAAGCCGTGCCCGGGCCCGGCGGGGCGGGGAGTCCTGTCGGTGGCCGCCTGCGGGAACAGAGCTCCGCCGGGGCGGTCGAGGTTGCCGGTGAGGATGTTGAGGACGTCGACGAGCCAGCTGGCGAGCGTGCCGTGCGGGACGGTGCAGGTGCCGATGCGGGCGTAGACGGCGGCGGTCGGGGCGGCGGCGAGGTCACGGGCGAGGGTGCGGATGGTGGCCGCGTCCACGTCGCACGCGTCGGCCACGGCTTCGGGGCTGAAGTCACCGAGGGCCGTGCGGAGTTCGGCGACACCGTCCACCACGGGCGCGAGGTCCTTGAGGTCGACGAGGTCTTCGTCGAAAAGGGTGTACGCCATCGCCGCGAGGAGCAGGGCGTCGGTCCCGGGCCGTACGGCGAGGTGCCGGTCGGCCAGTCGGGCGGTGCGGGTGCGGCGCGGGTCGATGACGGTGAGGGTGCCGCCGCGCGCCTTGAGCGCCTTGAGCTTGCCGGGGAAGTCGGGGGCGGTGCACAGGCTCCCGTTGGACTCCAGCGGGTTGGCGCCGATCAGCAGCAGGTGGTCGGTGCGGTCGAGGTCCGGTACGGGGATCGCGTTGGCGTCGCCGTAGAGCAGGCCGCTGGAGACGTGCTTGGGCATCTGGTCGACGGTGGACGCGGTGAAGAGGCTGCGGGTGCCGAGTCCCGCGATCAGCACCGGCGGGTAGAGGGCGCCGGCCATGGTGTGCACGTTGGGATTGCCGAGCACGATGCCCACCGAGTTCGGCCCGTACCGCTCGACCACCGGGCGGATCCCCGCGGCCACGGCGTCGAAGGCCTCCTCCCAGGTGGCCTCGCGCAGCTCGCCGTCCTTGCGCACGAGCGGGGTGCGCAGACGGTCCGGGTCGCTGTCGACGGCACCGAAGGACGCGCCCTTGGGACAGATGAACCCCTTGCTGAACACGTCGTCGCGGTCACCGCGGGCGCCCGTGACCCGGGTCCCCTCGATGGTGAGGGTCAGGCCGCAGGTGGCCTCGCACAGGGGGCAGATGCGGAGTGCGGTGCGGGACACGGGTCCTCCCGGGTTGCGGCGACGGCGAAGCGTGGACTCACCGCCGAGCATACTGACCGGTATGGACGGAGGGGAGCCCCCGCCGCGGGCGGGCTCGGGAAGCCGCCGGGCTCGGGACGCACGTGCGAGGCCCGGACACAACCGCCGGAACGGGAACACACCCACCCGTACACCCGGGTATACGCCGGACCGGGACGATCCACCACCTCTCGGGCACACCCGTCCCCGCGCCCACCCGACTCCGCGGCCCGCCGGAGGCGACCCGCTCGATCCGGCGCCGCCGGCTCGTGTCCGCGAAGTCCGGTCGTCCACGTCGGGGAGACCCCGCGACGCCGGCATGATCCGAACGACAGGCCTCAGTCCAACACCCGCGCCAGATAGGCCCGCAGCATCTCCCTGGCCTCCTCGATGATCCGCTCGTCGCCCTCCGGGGCCATCCGGAAGGCGAGGTGGACCAGGGTGTCGGCGGTCTCGACGGCGATCAGGAAGGTGCGGCGCAGATCGTCGTCCGGCTCGCGGTCCAGATACCCGGAGAGCAACTCGGTGAGGCGGTCGGCGACGCGGTGGTTGGGTTCGCCGCGGGTACCGACCGGGATCTGGTTGCCGAAGTCGACGAGCGAGAAGCCGGGCGCCGTGCGCTTCATGGCGAGGTACTCGTCGAGCACGGCGTCCATCGCGACCTGCCAGCCTCCGTCGCCGCCCTCTTTCAGACGCTCGGCGACACGGGCGGTGTAGCGCTCGAGGTTGCGCTGGGCGAGGGCGTCGGCCATCTCGCGCTTGTTGCCGAAGAAGCGGTAGACGGAGCCGATGGGGACGCCGGCGCGCTGGGCGACGGCCCGGGTGCTCAGGTCGTCGTAGCCGACCTCGTCGAGGAGGTCGGCGCAGGCGTCGAGGATCCTGGTGAGCCGTTCGGCGCTGCGCCGCTGCACGGGCGCCCGGCGTAGCGATGCGGGGTGGGGCACGCTCTTCATGATGCCTTTCCGACGCGGCCCCGTGAACCTCGGCCCTCAGGACGGGGCCGGGCGCCCGGTGCGCCGCCCGCCTCGGCGGAGGGCGTCGGTGTCACGGCGGTCGCGGCCTGCGACGCCGTGATGTCGGCCGTGCTCTCGACGGGCTCGCCGTCCACCGCCCACACGGTGCCGTCGTCGGCGTACAGACGGACGGTGACGTGATGGGTGCCGCGCGGGACGAGGCCGGCGGGCAGGCGGTGCTCGAAGGTGCGCAGCCTGGTGACGAGACGGTCGTCCACGAAGAGGTACGCCAGTCCGCGCCCGGCCACGGCACGGGGCTTCACCCCGGCCGGCGAGAGACGGAAGTCGCGCAGCGTCACCCGCACGTCCCACTCTCCCCCGCCGCCGTCCGGGCCGGGTTGCACCTCGACGCCCACCTCGGGCACGTGCCCCTCGGCCGTCTCCCGGTAGTGACGTCCGTGCCTGTCGGTGTCGTCGAGGACCTCGCCCGCAGGGGACGGCGACAGACGGTGCTCGCCCTGGCCCCGGGCGGCGTCGGAGCCACAGCCCACCGTTCCGGTCAGCAGCAGGACACAGACCGCGAGCGCGGTGAGAGGAGTCCGGGTCCACGACATGCCCGGGAGACTAGAACACACCTACGACAGCCGGATCCCCCTTGAGTCTGGTTCCCGTCCTCCCTCCAGGCGATATGCGGCCGATCTCTTGCGCGCGGGAAATCGCAATCCTACGGTGTTCCATAGGAATCGGATCTCAAGGGAGCGATCATGAGCGGGGACTCGCGGAAGACCGCGGAAGGGCTGACCTACCTCTCCGGGTTCGGCAACGAGCACAGCTCGGAGGCGATGCCGGGCGCCCTGCCCCAGGGCCGCAACTCACCACAGCGCGCCCCGCTCGGGCTGTACGCCGAGCAGCTGAGCGGGACGGCGTTCACCGAACCGAGGGCCCACAACCGCCGCTCGTGGCTGTACCGCATCCGCCCGTCGGCCGCGCACCCGGCGTTCACCCGCACGGACAACGGCGCGATCCGCACGGCCCCCTTCACCGAGACCGTGCCGGACCCGAACCGCCTGCGCTGGAACCCCCTGCCCGAGCCCGCGCCGGGCACCGACTTCCTCGCCGGCCTGTGGACCCTCGGCGGCAACGGGGACGCCACCCAGCGCTCCGGCATGGCCGTGCACCTCTACCACGCCAACTCCTCGATGGACCGCGTCTTCAGCAACGCCGACGGCGAGCTGCTGATCGTCCCCGAGCACGGCGGACTGCTGCTGCACACGGAGTTCGGGCTGCTGCATGTGGAGCCCGCACATGTGGCGCTGATCCCCCGTGGGGTGCGCTTCCGTGTGGAGCTGCTGGATGCTGCCGCGCGCGGCTATGTGTGCGAGAACTACGGAGCCCCCTTCGTCCTCCCGGACCTCGGCCCGATCGGTGCCAACGGCCTCGCGAACGCCCGGGACTTCATGGCGCCGGTCGCCGCGTACGAGGACGTCGAGGGCCCCGTGGAGGTGGTGAACAAGTTCTGCGGAAACCTCTGGACCGCCACGTACGACCACTCACCGCTCGACGTGGTGGCCTGGCACGGCAACCATGTGCCGTACGTCTACGACCTACGCCGTTTCAATGTGATCGGCACCATCTCCTACGACCACCCCGACCCGTCGATCTTCACGGTGCTGACGTCCCCGTCGGACACCCCGGGCCTGGCCGGCGTCGACTTCGTGGTCTTCGCGCCGCGCTGGCTGGTGGGCGAGGACACCTTCCGGCCGCCGTACTTCCACCGGAACGTGATGAGCGAGTACATGGGACTTGTCGAAGGCGCCTACGACGCGAAGGCGGAGGGCTTCGTGCCGGGCGGCGGCTCACTGCACAACATGATGTCGGCGCACGGCCCCGACCGTGAGACCTTCGACAGGGCGAGCGCCGCCGAGCTGAAGCCGCAGAGGATCGACGACGGTCTGGCGTTCATGTTCGAGACCCGCTGGCCGGTGACGCTCACCGCGCAGGCCGCCGGTGCCGAACACCTGCAACAGCGCTACGACGACGTGTGGCAGGGCATGGAGCGGCACTTCCGCCCCTTGCACTGAACATTCCCGACCGGTACGGATGGCCCGTGACCTCCTTCGCCCCGGACTCGATCGTCCTGAACCGCAAGCTGCCGCTCTGGTACCAGGTGTCGCAGTCGCTGCGCGCCTCGATCCTCGGCCGCTCGCCCCAGGACCCGCTGCGGCTGCCCACCGAGGAGCAGTTGGCCGGGCACTACGGCGTGAGTGTGCTGACCATGCGGCAGGCGCTGAAGGAGTTGGAGGACGAGGGCCTGATCACCCGCCACCGCAGACGCGGCACGTTCATCGAGCCGGACGCCCGCCGGGGCACCCCCGTGCGGCTGCTCGGCTCGGTGGACGCGATCGTGGCCCAGCAGTCCGGCATGGCCACCGAACTGCTGGACCACGGCAAGGTGCCGGTGCCCGCCGAACTCATGGAGTACTTCCCGGACGTCGACGAGCTGGCGACGTACCACCGCCTGCGCGCCGACGAGAAGACCGGCGAGCCGACCAACCACGCCCGCAACTACGTCCGCCCCGAACTGGCCGCGCGCATCGACCTGGACGACCTGGTCCGCTGGCCGATGACCAAGGTGCTGCGGGATGTCGTCGGTGCGGACATCGGCCGCATCACGGACACCGTGCAGGCCCGCCTGGCGGACCCGGAGACGGCACGGCTGCTCCAAGTCCCGCTGCTGAGCCCGATCCTGCACTACACGGGCGTGACGTACGACAGGGACGGCCAGGTGCTGGACGCGGTGGTCATCCACTACCGGGGCGACCGCTTCTCCTTCACGGTGACCCTGGACGCCTCCTGACCCCGGTGTCGCCCGCAGGCCGTACGATGCCCAGCGTGACGCACGACGACGCTCCGCCGCTGGCGGACCTCATGCCGTGGTCCGTCGCACCGCCGCGGCTCGGCCGGGGGTGGCCGTCGGGCCCCGACGCGGCGTCCCTGAAGGCCCGCTGGGACGCCTTCGTGAAGGCCGAGGGCCCGGACCGGGAGGCCCTGCTGGAGCCGACGCGCTCCCGCACCCTGCACTCGGCGGTCGGCCGGCTGCCCGGCCAGTCCACCGGCACCGAGAAGCTGGTCCGCGCTTCGGGCCCCTGCCCCGCGCCGGTACGCGTCCTGCACGCGCCCTTCGACGAACAGTGGCTGATCCCGGACCACCGCCTGATCGACGCGGCCCGGCCCGAGCTGTGGCGGGTGGCGGACGAGCACCAGGTCTTCGTCCTGGAGACCCCGGAGTCCCGCCTGCTGGCGACCTCGCTGCTCCCGCTGGTCCGCCCCGGCCGCGTCCGTCCGCTGTACCGCCGGCCGGGCGGTGCGGAACCCAACCTGGCGCCGGGCCTCCTCGACCACCTCCGGGACCGGCTGGGCGGACCGGTCGAGCCGCTGGACGTCCTCGCCTGGACGCTGGCGGCCGTACGCCCGGACCTCACCGTCCCCCTCACCGACGACCCCGGGCTCTGGGCCCGCGGCGTGGCGTCGGGCCGGCGCGCCCTGTGGCTGATGCGCCGCGACGGGGACCGGCCGAAGCTGCCCGGCGGCCGCCGCCCGTACGTCCGCGCACCGCTCCCCTCCCGTCCGCTGACGCTCGCGTACGACCGTGACGAGGAGGCCCTGCTGCTGGACGAGGGCCGCATCTCACCGGTCCCCCCGGAGGCCTGGGACTACGAGGTGGCCGGTGTGAGGGTCCTGGAGCAGTGGTTCACCGCCCGTGTCATGGAGCCCGAGCCGGGCACCCTGGCGGCGATCCGCCCGGCGACCTGGCCGCAGGTGTGGACGTCGGAACTGCTGGAGCTGATCACGGTCCTGGCCCTGCTCGCGGAACTCCCGGCGACCGGTCTTGAGTTGCCGTCCACCGTCACGGCGGCCGAGCTCCGCGAGGCCGGCGTCCTGCCGGTCCCCGGGTCGGCCCGCAGACCGGCGACGGTGCTGGACGGGCACGAGGAGGGGCCCGAGGGACAACTCGCGCTGATCTAGGGTCTCGTCCCTAGGAGGCGGGGTCGAAGGCGTCCAGCACCCGTTCGAGCGCCCGCCGGAACACCGCCTCCAGATCGATGGGCCCGCTGTGCTCCATGAACGACGCGGCCAGGCGCGGATACCTGCCGGTGGCGACCTGGCCGCCGAGGTAGGCCATGCGGACCGCGTTCTCCTCCTCGGCGGACCAGGGCACCGAACGGGTCCGCTCGGCGGTGGCGATCTCGTTCGCCGTATACGTGGTGACGACGCCGTTGAGCAGCGCGACCAGCTCCATCTTCACGCTGTAGGGAACGTCCAGCGGGTCGAGGCAGGCCAGGCAGTGCTCCAGATACCGCAGGGTGTTGGGACTGAAGCCGTACACCCCTGACATCAGACGGGGCACCCAGGTGTGCCGGTGCATGATCGCGCGGGTCTCCAGCGCGTTGCGGATCATGTCGGCGCGCCAGTCACCCGTGGGGTCCTGGATCTCGTGCTCGGCGCCGATCGCGTCGATCATCAGCTCGTACAGGTCCTCCTTGCGGGGGACGTAGTTGTACAGCGACATCGTCCCGCAGCCCAGCTCGGCCGCGACATGCCGCATGGACACGGCGTCCAGCCCCCCGGCGTCGGCGATCCGCACCGCGGCGGCGGCGATGTCCGCACGTGTGAACGCGGGCCTGGGCCCTCGCCCGGTCCGCTCGGGTCGCGCCCAGATCACCTCGGGTTCGGCCGCCTTGCCCGCCATCGATCATCACCTCGCCCACCATCCTAGTTACGTACATCGTACGTAGTGCGCTATGGTCGACCCATGACTTCTACGTACGCTGTACTTAGTGAAGGCCTGGAGAAGCGCTTCGGGGAGGTGCACGCCCTGCGCGGGCTGGACCTCGCCGTCGCGCAGGGCACCGTCTGCGGTGTTCTCGGACCGAACGGCGCGGGCAAGACCACGGCCGTACGCCTGCTGACCACGCTCCTGCGCCCGGACGGCGGTTCGGCCCGGGTGGCCGGGCACGACCTGCTCCGGGAGCCGGCCGCCGTGCGGAGCCGGATCGGCGTCACCGGCCAGGACGCCTCGGTCGACGGCGATCTCACCGGCCGGCAGAACCTGCGGCTGTTCGCCCGGCTGCACCGGGTGCGCGGTCCGGCCGGGCGGGCCGACGAGCTGCTGGAGCGCTTCGGGCTGACCGAGGCGGCGGACCGGCCGGCGTCCACGTACTCGGGCGGGATGCGGCGGCGGCTGGACCTGGCGGCGAGCCTCGTCCGCCGGCCCGAGGTGCTGTTCCTGGACGAGCCCACCACCGGGCTCGACCCCGCGAGCCGCAACCGGATCTGGGACGCCGTACGGGAGCTGACCGCCGACGGCACGACCGTGCTGCTCACCACGCAGTACCTTCAGGAGGCCGACCAACTCGCCGACCACATCGCCCTGGTGGACCGCGGGCGGGTGGCCCACACCGGTTCGCCGGCGCAGTTCAAGGCGGTCATCGGCGCACACGTCGAGGTCGTCGTCCCCGACGCCGACGTCATGGCGAGGGCGGCGGCCGTCCTGGATCAACTCACCGGAGGCGAACCGCACTTCGATCAGGCGCGGCGGGCCGTGGGCGCGGTCACCCGGGACGCCACCCTCACCCTCCCGCGGCTGGTGCGCGAACTCGACGCGGCGGGTGTGCCGTTGCTCGACGCGAGCCTCAGACCTCCCACGCTCGACGATGTGTTCCTGCGACTGACCGAGGAGCGTGCGGCATGAGCACGGTGGCGTACGACGGCGGCGCGATGCTGGGCCGGCAGCTGCGGCGGCTCCGCAACAACCCGGGGCTGTTGATCCTGACCCAGACGATGCCGATCACCATGCTGCTGTTCTTCGGCTACGTCTTCGGCAGCGCTCTGGCGATGCCCGGCGCCCAGTACCGGTCCTTCCTGGTGCCCGGGCTGCTGGTGGCGACGGCGGCGAACGGCCTCATGACGGGCATGTTCCAGGCCGCCCAGGACATGCACCGGGGTGTGACGGACCGCTTCCGGACACTCCCGATGAGCCGGGCCGCCGTACCGCTCGGGCAGGCGGCCGCCGACCTGGTCGTGACGGCCGCGGGGACGGTGCCGTTCCTGCTGGTGGGGCTCGCGGTGGGGTGGCGGATCGAGGGGTCCGCACTCGAAGCGGCGGGCGCCCTGGGGCTGTTGCTGCTGTTCCGGTTCGCGACGACCTGGGTCGGGATCTTCCTCGGCCTGCTCACCCGCAACGAGGAGGCCGCCGGCCAGCTGGGCGGGGCGACCTTCATGCTGCCGCTGCTGTCCAACGCCTACATCCCGACCAACGGCCTGCCGAGCTGGCTGCGCACCCTCGCGGAGTGGAATCCGATCAGCGCGCTGACCACGGCCCTGCGGGACCTGTTCGGCAACGCGCCCGTACCGGACGGCGCCGCCTGGCCGGTCGCCCACCCGGTCGCCGGGTCACTGGCGTGGTGTGCGGTCCTGCTCGCGGTGTTCACACCGCTCGCCGTACGCAGGTACGCGCGCGGGGAGCGCTGACCAGCGGGTGGGTGTGTCACCGTGCACGGTCGCCGGGGAATGCCGACCGCACGGCGAACGGCCGTGCACGGTGCGGGGGTTGTGCGCGGGTCGCGGCCGATGAGCGGAATCGGGAAGGAGTTGGGGGACGTGCCCGCGCTCGGACGGCACTCCGGGACACCACTGCCCGCCGTGGGGATGACGGACGGCGACGGCGCGATGGGCGCCGGGCCGGAAGTGACCGCCGAACGCGGGCCCTCGAAGTCGTTCGAGGAACGCCGGTGCGACTCAGCGTCCGCCGAACAGCGAACGGCGCAGGCGACGCAGCGGGGCGAAGAGCGAGACGCGGCGGACCCGTGCACCACGGTCGCTGCCCGCGTGCTTGGTGTCACGAGTGGTCAGTTCACGCATCAGCGAGGTCGCCTCGGCCGCCTCCGTCTGGGGCACCGCGGGACCCGCCAGCACCGAGAGGTGGCGGTCGAGGCGCGAACTGGTCGCGCTGCTCCCGCACGTGATCGCAGGGACCCTGGCCCTGCTGCGCACTGTTATCTGTTCCATGTCACTCCCCACCCGTACGAGTCCACCCGGCCCGGGCAGGTTAACCCTATCGCCCCGGCGGGGCACGCGTGTATCGCGGTCACAGGATTCACCTTCCCCGTAAGGGTGTTGACAACCCGTCCGCCGTCACTCTCCGAATCCAACCGATTTCAGGGCGAGTTGGACAAGCGGCTGGCTGGTGGGCTGCGGCGAGCCGCCGTCCGGCTCGACGGTCACAGCCAGTGACGTCGCCGACTTGTCGAGATCGGACGCGACGAGGGGCGTGTCGCCGTCGAAGAGCCCGAGGGAGCGGGGTTCTGCGTCGGGGCGCATAGCCCAGAGCTGGTGGACCCGGCCGCTCGGCAACTCACCGTATCCGCGCAGAGTGACGATCGCCCGACCCTTGGATGCGGAAGCAACCACTCCGATCGTCCGCCCGCGCGCGTCCTCGCCGGAGGTCGCCCGGGCGTCGGGAGCCGCCAGAACGTTAGCGATCTCACTCGCCCGAGCCTGCTGGGCGTCGAGCCGGTCCTGGGTCCGCTCGGCCTGGACGGCGAACAGGGAGGCCACGACGAGGGCCGCGGCGGCCGTGACCGTGGCGAACGGCACGAGCAGCGGGCGCGACCTGGTCGCGCGGGTGCGCGGCGGCGGCTGGGCTCCCCACACATGGGGCGGCAACTGGGTGGCACGCGCGCGTGCCTGCTCCCGCCCGGCGGGCTCCTGCGCAGTGGTCCGTACGGCGGCCAGGACACGGTCGCGCATCGCGGCCGGCGCCGGGGCGGCCGCCGACCAGGCGAGGCGCACGGCGTCCTCGGACAGGGCCCGCACCTCGGCGGCGCAGCCGTCGCAGGTCTTCAGATGCTTCTCGAATCGCAGCCGCTCGCCGCCTTCCAGGGCGTCGAGGGCGTAGGGGGCGGCGAGCGAGTGCAGGTCCTCGCGCCGCAGCAGACGGCCGACGAAGCTCACGCGGCACCTCCCAGGCATTTGCGCAGCTGGGTGAGTCCGTCGCGCATACGGGTCTTGACCGTGCCCAGCGGCAGCGAGAGCCGCTCGGCCACCTCACGGTACGTGTAGCCGTCGTAGTAGGCGAGGGTGACCGACTGGCGCTGCAGCGCGGTGAGCCGGTCGAGGCAGCGGCGCACCCACTCGCGTTCGAGACCCGCCTCGACCTCCTCGGCGACATGGTCGAAGGCCGGATGGTTCGCGCGCAGGGCCTCGCGCTGCTCCCGCTCTCCGGCCGCGCGGGCGCTGCGCACCCGGTCGACGGCGCGGCGATGGGCGAGGGTGAGGACCCAGGACAGCGCGCTGCCCCGCCCGGGGTCGAACTTCGCGGCGGACCGCCACAGTTCGAGGAGCACCTCCTGGGCCACCTCCTCGGACTGCGCGGGGTCGCGCAGCACGCGCCGTACGAGCCCGTACACCGGCCCGGACACCAGCCCGTACAGCTGCTCGAAGGCGTACTGGTCACCGCCCGCCACGAGCACCAGCAACTCGTCCGCCTCCAACTCGTCTCCCCCTCCAGCAAGACCGCATCTCGGCCGTCCCGTCCCACGAGGTCTTCGCAACGCACGCACCTCCGGATGGGGTTACGGATCAGCGGCCCGAAAACGCGGGTCGCCCGACGATGAAACAACTTTTCACTTCAACCGTAAGAACGCTTGGGATTCGACCAATCCACCCTGGCGACGGCTCCGAATCGGATGCGTCAGGCAAGTTGGCACTGAGGACGGACGGCATGACACCTAATTCCAGGAGCGGTGCGGGACGCAGGGGCATCGCGACCCTCATCTGTGGTGCGCTGGCCGCCGGGGGGCTCGCAGCCGCCGGCGTGACCGCGCTGGAACCGGGGGCGGCCTCCGCCTCCAGCCACCGCGAGGCCCCGCTGATCTCGGGGACTCCGCAGTACGACAACACGGACGTGTACGCGTTCGTCAGTCCGGACAAGCCGGACACGACGACGATCATCGCGAACTGGATCCCGTTCGAGGAACCGGCCGGCGGACCGAACTTCTTCACGTTCGCCGAGGACGCGCAGTACGACATCAACATCGACAACAACGGTGACGCGCAGGGCGACCTGCTCTACCGCTTCACGTTCGACACGCACGTCAAGAACAAGAAGACGTTCCTGTACAACACGGGCCCGGTCGAGAGCCTGGACGACCCGGACCTCAACATCACGCAGACGTACGACATCGAGCTGATCAAGCTCAAGAACCAGTACCCGGTCTCCAGGACGAAGGTCGCCAACGACGTGCCGGTGGCACCGTCGAACGTCGGCAAGGCGTCCATGCCGGACTACGCCAAGCTGCGTGAACAAGCCGTGCACAAGCTCGCGGGCGACGCCACCGCGTTCGCCGGGCAGGCCGACGACCCGTTCTTCCTGGACCTGCGCGTCTTCGACCTGCTGTACGGCGGGAACCTCTCCGAGGTCGGCAACGACACGCTCAAGGGCTACAACGTCAACTCCATCGCCCTCCAGGTCCCGAACCACATGATCGCCGAGTCGGCGGAGCAGCCGGTGGTCGGCATCTGGTCGACGACCCGGCGCAAGAACGCCAAGGGCCGCTTCCAGCAGGTCTCGCGCCTGGGCAACCCGCTGGTGAACGAGGTCGTCAACCCGCTGAAGGACAAGGACAAGTTCAACGCGTCCCTGCCCGTGGACGACGCGCAGTTCCTGAAGAACGTCACCAACCCGGAGCTGCCGAAGCTCATCGAGGCCATCTACAAGATCCCGGCCCCGGCCGAGCCGCGCAACGACCTGGTCGACGTCTTCCTCAAGGGCGTGAAGGACCTCAACCAGCCGCCGCACGTCACACCGTCGGAGATGCTCCGCCTGAACACCTCGATCAAGCCCGCCGCTGAGCCCAAGCGGCTCGGCGTCCTCGACGGCGACAACGCGGGCTTCCCGAACGGCCGCCGCCTCACCGACGACGTGATCGACGCCTCGCTCCAGGTCGTCGAGGGTGAACTGGTGGGCGCCAAGAACGACTTGGGTGACGCGGTCGACAAGAACGACAAGGAGTTCGAGAAGGCCTTCCCGTACGTCGCCCTGCCGACCGAGGGTTCGCGCGGCCCGCTCGCCAAGGGCACGGACGGCTCCACGGACGTCCGCAGCCAGCTCGGCGACGCGCTGCAGCCCGCGGGTGCCTCCGGCACCGAGGACACGACCCTGATCGCCGCCTCGGCGGGCGCGGGAGCGCTGGGCGTCCTGCTGATCGGCGCGGCCCTGGCCTGGTGGCGCCGTACGCGCAACCGGGCCTACTAGCCGGCCCTCCGACCGGCGCGGCCCGCGAGGACTCGACCCCCACGGCGCGGGCCGCGCCGCCCCGCACGACAACGTCCCGTCCACAGCAAGGTGACCGAGGAGAGGGCATGGCCCCGCGCACGAACGACAACGAGCCCGAGCGGGACGACGACGTCCGGGACGTCGCCGACCCGACGGCCTCGCACGGGGGCCCCGCGCTGCCCGGGACCGGCGAGGGGGCCGACGAGCGCGCCGCCGCGGTGCGGCGGGTCAGGACGGCGCGGGAGCGGAAGGACCACGCGGGGGCGTCCGACGGCGAGCGGGAGAACGGCCCCGCGCTCTCGGCGCCGGCCCGTGTCGTCGGGGGCGAGGAGGCCCGCCGGGTCGCCGCCGTACGCCGTACCGCCGCGGCCGGCCGCCGCCGCGCTCTGCACCTCGCGGGGTGCGCCGCCCTCCTCGCCGTCGCCTTCACCGCCGGCTCCGTCGCGATCGGCGCGGCCCGCGGCGACGACGGCCGGCGCATCGCCCCCGCCTCCGCCGCCGTGTCCCCCGGCCTCCTCGCGACCGCCGACCTCGACACCGGCATCACCTCCCTCCAGGCCCACCTGCGCGACCAGCCGAAGGACTTCACCGGCTGGGCCACCCTCGGCCTCGGGTACGTCGAACAGGCCCGCACCAAGGGCGACCCCTCCCGCTACCCCCAGGCCGAGCGGGCTTTCGAACGCTCCCTCGACCTGAAGCCCGGCAACGACCAGGCCCTGGCCGGCCGCGCCGCCCTCGCCGCCGCACGGCACGACTTCGAGGACGCCCTGAACTACGCCGACCAGGCCCTGAAGCAGAACCCCTACAGCGAGCGCGCCCTGTGCACGCGCGTCGACGCCCTGGTCGAACTCGGCCGCTACGCCGACGCCGCCGAGGCCGCCGACACCGCCGACCAGCGCCGGCCCGGCATCCCTGTCTTCACGCGCTACGCGTACGTGCGCGAACTGCGCGGCGACGTGGACACGGCCCGCCGCGTCCTGGAGCAGGCCCTCTCCTCGGCCGCCTCCCCCGGCGACATCGCCTACGTCGCCACCCAGCTCGGCCAGCTCGCCTGGAACCAGGGCGACCACGACAGGGCCCTCACGCACTACGCCCGCGCCCTCGCCGCGGACGACGACTACGTCCCCGCCCTCGAAGGCCGCGCCCGTGCCCAGGCGGCGAACGGCGACCGGGACGCGGCGATCGAGGGCCTGAAGGACGTCGTCTCCCGCTACCCCCTCCCGGGCCCGCTCGTCGAACTCGGCGAGCTGTACGAGGCGACCGGTGACAAGGCCGAGGCCGACGACCAGTACGCCCTCGTCGACGCCTGGACGGCCCTGGCCCGCGCCAACGGCGTCAACGCCGACCTCGACACCGCCCTCGCCGCAGCCGATCACGGCGACAGGGCCGCCGCGCTGCGCGCCGCCCGCGCCGAGTGGAACCGCCGACACACCGTGCACACCGCGGACGCGCTCGCCTGGGCGCTGCACGTCAACGGCAAGGACGAGGAAGCCCTCGGGTACGCCCGCAAGGCCACGGCCACCGGTTACCGCAACGCCGCGTTCCGCTACCACCGCGGGATCATCGAGCGCGCCAACGGCAACACCGAGCAGGCCCGTGAGCATCTGCGGGCCGCGCTGAAGCTGAACCCCGGCTTCTCGGCGCCGGGCGCCCGAGAGGCCCGTACGGCCCTGAAGGCTCTGGAGGCCGCCGAGTGACCCCCCGTCGACTGCTCGCCTCGGCCGCGGCCGTCCTCACGACGAGCTGCGCGCTCGCCCTGTTCGCCGCCCCCGCCGCGAGCGCGCACCCCCTCGGCAACTTCACCGTCAACCGCTACGACGGCCTGGTCGCCGCCCCCGGCGAACTCCGGGTCCACCATGTCGAGGACCTCGCCGAGATCCCGGCGACCCAGGCGAAGCCGGACATCGAGAAGGCGGGCATGGCGGGCTGGGCCCGGCAGCGGTGCGAGGAGGCCGCGCGGGACAGCGAGGTCACCGTGGACGGCCGTACCGTCGATCTGGCGCTGCACGGCAGCCACGCGCGCGTGCGGCCCGGTCAGGCGGGGCTGGACACCCTGCGGGTGGAGTGCCGGCTGACGGCGCCGCTCCCCGAGAAGGCCGCGGTCGCCGTGGGTTTCCGGGGTGCGGGAGCCGAGGCGGGGCCCGGCTGGCGGGAGATCACGGCGCGCGGCGACCGGATGACGCTCGCCGGCTCGGACGTGCCGAAGGAGTCGCTCTCCGGCGAACTGACGGAGTATCCGGAGGAGTTGCTGTCCTCCCCCGCCGACACCAGGAGCGCGTCCCTGCGGGTGCGCCCGGGAGGACCCGCCCTCGCCGACGAGGAACCGGCCGCGCCGGGCAGTTCCGTGCTGCCGCGTGGCGCCGACCGCTGGACGCGGGCCCTGGACGACCTGGTCTCCCGCCAGGACCTCACCGCCGGCTTCGCCGCCCTCGCCCTGGTCATCGCGGTCTTCCTCGGCGCGATGCACGCGCTCGCCCCGGGCCATGGCAAGACGATCATGGCCGCGGTCGCGACCGCACGGGGCGGCCAGGCCCGTCTCAAGGACGTCCTGCCCCTCGCCGCCTCGGTGACCGTCACCCACACCCTGGGCGTGGTCGCCCTGGGCGTCCTGATCACGGCCGGCTCGGCGGCGGCACCGTCGGTCATCACCTGGCTGGGCATCGCGAGCGGTGTCCTGGTGGCACTGGCGGGCGTGACGTTGGTGCGCCGGGCGTGGCACATCCGCGGACACGGGCACGGGCACGCGCACGGTCACTCACACACGCACGACGGCCCGGACGGCCACCCGCACCATCACGACGACCACACCCACGCGCACGAGCACAGCCACGACCACGACCACAACCACAACCACAGCCACGAGCACGCCCCCCGGCGTGAACCGGTCCTGGTCACCGCGCACACGCACACCGCGCCGAAGTCCCCGGTCTCCGCACCCGGCCCCCGGCACGAGCACGGCCACAGCCACGCCCCCGATCACGCCTCCGAGCCCGCCCAAGCGCACCCCCACGCCCACGCCCACCCCCACCCCAACCCTCACTCTCACTCCCACGGCCTTTTGACCCACACCCACGGTGGCTTCACCCACACGCACTCCACCGCTCCCACCCTCCGCGGCACGATCCTCCTCGGCTTCGCCGGCGGCCTGGTGCCCAGCCCTTCCGCGGTCGTCGTGCTCGTCGGCGCCGCGGCGCTCGGCAAGGCGTGGTTCGGGCTGCTGCTCGTCGTGGCCTACGGCGTCGGGCTCGCGCTGACGCTGACCGCGGCCGGCTTCGCCGTCGTCAAGCTGGGTACCGGCGTCACCCGGCTCCTGGACCGGCGCCCCCGCTGGACCGCACACCCGGTCACCACCTTCCTGCGCAGGACAGCACCGCTGGGATCGGCGTTCCTCGTCGTCCTTCTCGGGGTCGGATTGGTGTTCCAGGGGGCGGCATCCGCACTCGGCTGAGCTACTTTTGGGAAGAAATAAGACGGAGTGGAAGATTCGCACGGATGGCGAACGGGGGACGCCCGTGTCCGAAGAACCGGGCAGTGAACGTCTGATCGCAGGCCGCTACCGCCTCCTGTCCCCGCTCGGTGAGGGCGGCATGGGCACGGTGTGGCGGGCCCATGACGAGTTGCTGAACCGCGAGGTGGCGGTCAAGGAAGTGCGCGCGCCGCACGGGCTGCCGGCCTCGGAGGTCGAGCGGATGTACGCCCGGCTGGAGCGCGAGGCGTGGGCGGCGGCGCGGGTCGCCAACCGCAATGTCGTCACGGTGTACGACGTGGCGACGCAGGACGGCCGGCCCTGGATCGTCATGGAGCTGGTCCGCGGGATCTCGATGGCGGAGCTCCTCGACGCCGAGGGCCCGCTGAGCCCGCAACGCGCCGCGCACATCGGCGCCGAGGTGCTCTCCGCGCTGCGTGCCGCACACGAGGCCGGGGTGCTGCACCGGGACGTGAAGCCGGCCAACGTACTGCTGTCGAACGACGGCCGGGTCGTCCTGACCGACTTCGGGATCGCCATGGTGGAGGGCAGCTCCGCGCTGACGATGACCGGCGAGGTCATCGGCTCCCCCGAGTTCCTCGCCCCGGAGCGGGCGCTGGGCCGCACGCCCGGACCGGAGTCCGATCTGTGGTCCCTCGGGGTGCTCCTCTACGCCGCGGTGGAGGGCAACTCCCCGTTCCGCCAGGACACCCCGCTCAGCACCCTGCGCGCGATCGTCGACGAGGAGCTGCCCCCGCCGCACCGGGCCGGGCCGCTCGCCCCGGTCATCGAGGGGCTGCTGCGCAAGGACCCGGCCGAGCGGCTGCCGGCCGACCGGGCCGAACAGGATCTGCGCGTCGTCGGTGCCGGGGGTACCCCCTCTGGGGGAGGCACACCGCGCGCCGGCGCCGTCCGGGCGGCCCCCTATCCGCCGACGCTCGCGGCCCACCCGACGCCGACCGCCCCGACGTCGCCCCTCCCGCCGCCCGGAGCGACCCGTCCCGCAGCGGCCGCGGGCCCCGGTCAGGACACCGCCCCCGTCCGTCCCGAGCGCAACCGCCGGGCGGCCGTCGCCCTGGTCGCGGGTGTCGCCGCTCTCGCGCTGGCCGTGGCGGGGCTGACGTACGTGCTCCTCGACCGTGAGAACGGCGGCGGGAACGAAGGGAGCGGCACCCCCACCGTCCAGACGCGGGAGCCCACTGCGCCGACCGAGGACGAGAACACCGCGGGCGACGACGAGACCCCGACGCCGAGTCCGAGTCCGAGCAGCAGTCGGACGACCGCTGCGCCGCCGCAGTCCGTACGGGTGTCGCTGGCGGGCTCGAACACGGAGTACTCCGGGCCCTGTCCGCCGCCGAGCGGCGAGGCGCCCGCTTTCACGGCGACGTTCACGGTGGGGCGGCTGCCTGCGGAGGTCAGCTACCGCTGGGTGTCGGAGGACGGCGAGGTGATGGACCAGGGGTGGAAGACGCTGTCGTTCCCGGACGGGGGCGGGCGGAGCAAGCAGGACAGGGTGTTCTTGACGACCTACGACGAGAACGGGACGTTCGAGAGCGAGATCGGTGTCGAGGTGCGCGAGCCGGTGGAGACGAAGTCCGACTCCGTCGCGTTCTCGGTGACGTGTGTGACGGAGACCCCGACGGGCGGGGTCTCGCCATCGCCTTCCGAGGAGCCGACCTCGTAGGCGAGCCATGGCGGCCTGACGGAGGATCAGGCCGCGCTGTTCAGCACCGGCAGGTAACCACCCGACTGGCCCGCGGCCGTCGGGTGGTACGACTCGGGGATGTTCAGCCAGTTGACGGCATGCATCCACGAACTGCCGGAGCAGATCTCGTGACCGGTGAAGGTGGGCCGTACGTCCCCGAAGGTGAACCCGTGGTTCAGGGCACGCTTCTCGGTGGCGGCGTCGATGTAGTCGGCCGCGTCGTTGAGCGCCCTGCGCTTGGTCTCGGACAGGCCGAGGCACGTCGACACTCCCAGCTTGTAGAAGCGGGGGTAGCCGAGCACGACCACATGGGCGGACGGGGCCTTGGCCCGGATGGCCGAGTAGACGGTGTCGAGCCGGCCGGGCAGCGTGGAGTCGACGAACGCCTTCGCGGTGTTGATCCGTGAGACGCAGGCGCTGTCGGACTGGAGCACACAGGTCTGCATGATGTCGGAGAAGCCCGCGTCGTTGCCGCCGATCGTGATGGACACCAGCGTGGTGGAGGAGCTGAGCGGGCCGAGCTGACTGGCGGTCACATCACTCGTACGAGCGCCCGAGCAGGCCGTGAAGTCGAACGTGGAGGGTGAGTTCGCGGCGGCCCACAGGTACGGGTACGCCTTCGTGCTGCGCTTGCAGTCGCCGCTGGAAGTGATGTAGCTGCCCGCTCCCAGGCCGGCGGAGTAGGAGTCGCCGAGGGCCACATAGCCGCCGGTGGCGGCGGTGTCGGCGGCGTTCGCGGTGGCGGTCCCGGTCAGGACGGTGCCGACGGCGAGGAGGAGTGAGGCGACGTATGCGGTAAATCGGGAACGTCTCATGGAACCTCCCTATAGCAGGATCTCTGCCATAACCGTCGTACCAACTACGCGTGTTGACGGGAAGTGTCCATGCCAAGACTTTCGGGACCATTGCGGTCCCGTCCTGTGCGTTCGCTGTCGGTTCGATTTCATGCTCATGACAGCATTGTTGACAGCTCATCAACTCCCTTGTCGCGCACGCCGGGACCACAGATCCTTTACCTCGACCCGGACGGGAACGCGACGTTCCGGGCCGTGCGCGCGAGCACGCGCGCACCCCCCACATCGCGCGCACCCCACCCCCGTGCGCGCCGCCTGGAGGAGGACTCCCTCGTCATGGCACAACTGCGTAGCAGCAAGCTGCGGTTCGCCGCGATAACCAGCGTGGCGACCGCCGCCCTCGTGGGCGGGCTCACCACCCTCCCCGCCCACGCCGCCCCGGCCGAGGGCAGGGTCCTGGCCGCCGGTTCCCCCACGGCGATCAAGGACAGCTACCTCGTCACCCTCAAGAAGGACGCGGGCCTGAAGGCCGCTTCGAGCGCCGGCAAGAACCTGATCAAGGAGTACGGCGGCACGGTCGACAGGACGTTCCGCACCGCGCTGAACGGCTACACCGCGACCCTCTCCGCGACCGAGGCGAGGAGACTCGCCGCCGACCCGGCGGTGGCCTCCGTCGAGCAGAACCAGCGCGTCCGGACGGACGCCACGCAGTCCAACGCCCCGTGGGGCCTGGACCGCGTCGACCAGAGCGCCCTTCCGCTCTCGCGCACCTACACCTACCCCGACAGCGCGGGCAGCGGCGTGACGGTGTACGTCATCGACACCGGCGTCCGGATCACCCACAGTGACTTCGGCGGCCGCGCCTCGTACGGCTACGACGCGGTCGACGGCGACACCACCGCCCAGGACGGCAACGGCCACGGCACCCATGTGGCCTCCACCGTCGCGGGTTCCACCTACGGTGTCGCCAAGAAGGCGAAGATCGTGGCGGTACGGGTGCTGGACAACAGCGGTGGCGGCACCACCGCGGGCGTGGTCGCGGGCATCGACTGGGTGACGGCCAACCACTCCGGACCCTCCGTCGCCAACATGTCGCTGGGCGGCGGTGCCTCGGCCGCCCTGGACACGGCCGTACGCAACTCCATCGCCAGTGGTGTGACCTACGCCGTCGCGGCCGGCAACAGCAACGCCAACGCCTCCTCGTACTCCCCGGCCCGGGTGTCCGAGGCGATCACCGTCGGCGCCAGCACCAGCACCGACGCCCGTTCCAGCTTCTCCAACTACGGCTCGGTCCTGGACGTCTTCGCGCCGGGCTCCTCGATCACGGCGGGCTGGCACACCGGCGACAGCGCCACCAACACCATCTCCGGTACGTCCATGGCGTCGCCGCACGTCGCGGGCGCCGCCGCGGTGTACCTGGCGGGCCACACCTCCGCCACCCCGGCCCAGGTCGCCTCGGCGCTCACCGCGGGCGCCACCACGGGCGCGGTCACCGGAGCCGGCTCCGGCTCGCCGAACCGGCTCCTCAAGCTCGTGCCGTGACGCACTCTCGCACCACCTGAACCACCGTTCCCCGGAGGCCCGCCGCCTCCGGGGAACGTCCGTGTCGACGCCGGATACGAACAGATGTCAAGAGGCCGTGCGCATCTTGACGGCCGACGCGGCGCTGCGCGACATTGAAGCCCGGCATCCGGCGCTTCGGGGGGCAAAGTCGCCAATGCAGACCTTACGCAACAAGACAGTTATGTCTCAGGAAACCGAGCGGGCGCGACCAGGACCGGGGAGGGACCTGGTACCGCTGCTCGCGGGCGCCGCTACGGCTGTGGGCGGACTCGGCGCGGTGCTCGCGCTGGTCGACTCGGGCTCACCGCTGCGCGGCCCGTTCACGTTGTTCTTCCTGCTCGCGGCGCCGGCCGCGGCGATCGCCGCAGCGCTGCGCGGGCTGGAGCCCTTCGGCCGCACCGTCGCCGCGGTCGCGGGCGCGGTCGTCGTCGACATGCTGGTGGCGCAGGGCATGCTGGCCGTGCACCGGTGGTCGGTACGCGGCGGGATCGTGGCGGTGACCGCGATCAGCGCCCTCATTCTCGTGCTGGTTCTGGTGCGGCGGCTGCGCGGCCGTACGACGCGAAGGCGGACTGACTGACGTGGACATCAGCGTGTACCGCCCCGGCGAGCTCGGCTCCGCCGACCGGGCGGCGTGGACGGCGATGCAGTCCAAGGCGCATCTCCAGGGCTCGCCCGAACTGGGCAACCCCTTCCTCTCCCCCGAGTTCGCGCTCGCGGTCGGCCGCTGCCGGCGCGGGGTGCGGATCGCGGTCGTACGAGAAGGCGGCGAACCGGCCGCCTTCTTCCCGTTCCAGCGGACGCCGACGGGGGTCGGCAGGGCCATCGGCCTCGGTGTCTCCGACGCCCAGGGAGTGGTGCACCGACCCGGGTTCACCTGGGACGCCCGGGAGCTGTTGAAGGCGTGCGGGCTCGCCGTCTGGGAGTTCGACCACCTGGTGGAGGGCCAGACGGCGTTCGCGGCGCAGGCCACCGGCCAGTACCCGTCCCCGGTCATGGACGTCGACCGGGGGTACGAGACCTACCTGAGCCAACTGCGCGAGCGCTCACCGAAGTTCACCCGGACGACGCTCGCCAAGGAGCGCAAGCTGGGGCGGGACCACGAGGACGTGCGCTACGTGCACGACGAGCGTGACCCGGCCGCTCTGCGCACGCTGATGGCCTGGAAGTCCGCGCAGTACCGCAGGACCGGCCGCAGCGACCGCTTCGCGCACGAGTGGATCACCCAGCTCGTGGAGCACCTGTTCCACAGCCGTTCCGAGCCGTTCGCGGGGATCCTGTCGGTGCTGTACGCGGACGGCAAGCCGATCGCCGCGCACTTCGGGCTGCGTACCGAGCGGGTGCTGGCGTGCTGGTTCCCGGCCTACGACCCGGCGTTCTCGAAGTACTCCCCGGGGCTGGTCCTGCATCTGCGCATGGCCGAGGCGGCCGCCGCGGACGGCATCGCTCACCTGGATCTCGGGCGGGGACAGAAGGAGTACAAGGACTCCCTGAAGACACGCGAGCTGACCGTGTCGGAGGGGTGGGTGACCCGGCGTCACCCGGTCGCGCTCGGACACCGGGCACGGCGTGCCCCGGTCCGGGCGCTGCGCAACACCGTGCAGGCACGGCCGGAGCTGTTCGAACCGGCGGACCGACTCCTCAAGCGTGTGGGGAAGATCCGCTCGGGGCGGGGGTAGCGGCCGGGCCAACCGGGCCGGTTACGGTCAAAACCAACAAAAACGTGAGAGCTCGTTCCAGCTCTTGCCATACAGTCTCAATCATCAATACCGTCGTACATCTCACCCGCATCGGACTGTCATCATGCGGCTCCAGGGGAGGGCTCAGGTCCGCGACAGTCCCGGCGCGGGGCGCGGTAGGGGGGTGCTCGGTGACGGTGTCCGCACATGTCGCCGAGTCGTGCCGCGCGACCGGCCGCCGGTTCTGCGGTGGTCGGCCACACATGCCAGCTCGCCGTGCGCGCGCGGAGGTCCACTCCTGCGTGCCGTGAGGTGAGAACCCCCCTTTCGAACCGGACACCTAACCGGGCCGCCCAGGGGCGGGCGGTCCACCGGACGAGAGGGACCAGACTCATGAGCTCAGTTCTGCGCCCGGCGGTCGCGGACCACGGTCCGTCCACAGCCGGCAAGTACCGGCCCGTCTCCTCGCACCTGGCCATCGCACCGCCGGTGAGCGTGGTGATCCCGGCCATGAACGAGGCGGAGAACCTGCCGTACGTCTTCAAGACCCTGCCGGACTGGATACACGAAGTGGTCCTGGTGGACGGCAACTCCACCGATGACACCGTCGAGGTGGCCCGCGAGCTGTGGCCGGACGTCAAGGTCGTGCGGCAGCGCGGGAAGGGCAAGGGGGATGCCCTGATCACCGGGTTCGAGGCGGCCACCGGCGACATCATCGTGATGGTCGACGCGGACGGCTCGGCGGACGGCAACGAGATCCTCAGTTACGTCTCCGCCCTGGTCTCGGGCGCGGACTTCGCCAAGGGGTCCCGCTTCGCCAACGGCGGCGGCACCGACGACATGACGCCGATCCGCAAGCTCGGCAACTGGGCGCTGTGCACCGCCGTCAACCGCAAGTTCGGCGCCCGCTACACCGATCTCTGCTACGGCTACAACGCGTTCTGGCGGCACTGCCTGGACAAGATCGACCTCGACTGCACCGGCTTCGAGGTGGAGACCCTGATGAACATCCGGGTCGTCAAGGCGGGACTGAAGGTGCAGGAGATACCCAGCCACGAGTATCTGCGCATCCACGGCACGAGCAACCTGCGGGCCGTGCGGGACGGGCTGCGGGTGCTCAAGGTGATCCTCAAGGAGCGCTCCAACCGGCGCGCGCTGCGCAGCCGGAACCACCCCTCCCCGATGCTCGACTCGGTGCGGGGAGAGGTGTCTTGAGCGGTCCCGACATCTCCGTCGTGATCTGCGTGTACACCGAGGACCGCTGGGAGGACATCCTCGCGGCGGTCTCCTCGGTGCGGGCGCAGACGTATCCGGCGTCGGAGACGCTGCTGGTCGTCGACCACAACGAGGCACTCCTGGACCGGCTGGCCAAGGAGTACAAGGAGTCCGCCGAAGGCGCCGCCGCGGTGCGGGTGCTGGCCAACGCGGGCCCGCGCGGCCTGTCCGCCGGTCGCAACACCGGTATCGCCGCCTCGTCCGGCGAGGTCATCGCGTTCCTGGACGACGACGCCGTGGCCGAGCGCGACTGGCTGAAGCACTTCGCCGCGGGATACGCCGACCCGCGGGTCATGGCGGTCGGCGGGCGCACGGAGCCGATCTGGGCGTCGGGCCGCCGGCCGGACTGGTTCCCGGAGGAGTTCGACTGGGTGGTCGGCTGCACCTACCGCGGGCTGCCGCGCGGACGCGTGAAGGTGCGCAACGTCCTCGGCGGCAACGCCTCCTTCCGGCGTACGGCGTTCGACGCCGCGGGCGGCTTCGCCAGCGGTATCGGGCGCGACGGCGACCGGCTGCCCCTGGGCTGCGAGGAGACGGAGCTGTGCATCCGTCTCACCCGGGCCCGGCCGGACGCGGTCCTGCTGATCGACGACCGCGCGGTGATCCACCACCGGGTGCCCGGTCCGCGCGAGCGCTTCCGGTACTTCCGCACCCGCACGTACGCCGAGGGCCTGTCGAAGGCGCTGGTGGCCCGAAGTGTCGGCGCCGACAAGGGACTTGAGTCGGAGCGCCGGTACACGACCCGGGTGCTGCCGGCCGGGGTGGCACGGGGGCTGCGGGACGCGCTGCTGGCCCGGCCGGGCGGCGCCGGACGGGCGGGCGCCATCGTCGCGGGGGTGCTGACCGCGGCCGGTGGGTACGTCGTGGGGAGTGTCCGGGCGCGCCGCGGCGGCGTCGCGTACTCGGTGGCGGCGGTCGAGGGGGCACCGGGCATCGAGGGGGGACCGGGATGAGCGACCCGCGCGTACCGATTCTCATGTACCACGCCGTCTCCACCGCGCCGAACGACGCCACCCGCGCTCTGTCGGTGGCGCCGGAGGCGTTCGCGGAGCAGATGGCGCTGATCGGCGACCTGGGCCTGACCCCGGTCACCACCGCGGATCTCGCGGCGCGCTGGCGCTCGGGCAGAGCGCTGCCCGAGCGGCCGGTGCTGATCACCTTCGACGACGGCTACGAGGGCGTGCACCGGCATGCCCTGCCCGTGCTCGCCGAGCACGGCTTCCCGGCCACGGTGTTCGTCTCGACGGGCTGGTTGAAGGGCCCGCACGACACGGGCGGCGGCCTGGACACCATGCTCGACTGGGACCAGGTACGCCAACTCGCCGCGGCCGGCGTCGAGATCGGCGGCCACAGCCACACGCATCCGCAGCTCGACCAGCTCCCCGACGACAGGCTGCGCTCCGAGCTGATCCTGTGCAAGGAGATCATCGGCGACCAGCTCGGTACCGTCCCGGCCTCGTTCGCCTACCCGTACGGCTATTCCAGCCGCCGGGTGCGCGAGACGGTGCGCGAGACGGGGTACGCCCAGGCGCTCGCCGTCAACAACGGACTCGCACGGCGGCGGCAGGGGCCGTACGCCCTCACCCGTCTGACCGTGCGCCGCGGCACCGGCATCGAGGAGTTCGCACGGATGGTCGAGGGCCGTGCCCTCGCCCGTACCTTCGCCCGGGACCGTGCCCTCACCCGGGGGTACGCGCTGGTCCGCAGAGCACGACAGGTCCGCCGGAAGGCCATTCGTTCCCGTGTCTGACACGACGACCACGACCGAGCCCGCGTCGACCGACGCGGCGGCGCCCGAGCGGTCGGGGCGCCGGCTTCGCCTGCCCGGCATGGGCAGGTCCTCCGGAGGCAGCCAGCTGTTTCGCAACGCCTACGCCCTGATGATCAACACGGGCATCTCCGCCGTGCTGGGGCTCGGCTTCTGGTTGGCCGCCGCCCGCTACTACTCCGAGACCGCGGTCGGGCAGGGTTCCGCCGCGATCGCCGCGATGAAGTTCCTCGCAGGGTTGACGGCGGTGACCCTGACGGGGGCGCTGGCGCGTTTCATCCCGGTGGCGGGGCGCGGGAGCGGCCGTCTCGTCTTCCGGACGTACGCGGGCAGTTGCGTCGTGGTGGCGCTGGCCGCGGGCGTCTTCCTGGCGACCCTGGACCTGTGGGGGCCGTCGTACCGGTTTCTGCACGGGGCGGCGGGCGGGCTCTTCTTCGTCGTGGCCGTCGTCGCCTGGAACCTGCTCACGCTGCAGGACGGCGTGCTGACCGGGCTGCGCAGCGCGGTGTGGGTGCCCGTCGGCAACACCGTGTTCTCCGCCGTGAAGCTGGCGTTGCTGGTGGCCTTCGCGGCGGCGATCCCCACCGCCGGTGTCTTCGTGTCGTGGGTCGCGGCGATCGCGGTGTCGGTGCTGCCGCTGGGCTGGCTGGTGTTCCGGCGCCTCGTGCCACGGCATGTGGCGGCGACCGAGGACCACGCCCGTCCGCCGTCCCTGCGGGAGATCGGGAAGTTCCTGGCGGGCGACTACACCGGCTCGCTGTTCTCGCTGGCCGTGGTCTACCTGATCCCGGTGATCGTGGCCTCGCAGGTGTCCGCCGAGGACAACGCGTACTTCTACATCACGGCCACCATCGGCGGCACCGTCAACCTGCTCGCCATCAACATGGGCGCCTCCCTCACCGTCGAGGGCTCGCACGACCCGCGCCGGCTCGCCGCCCACACCCGCGCGGCGCTGCGGCGCATGGCACGGATCATGGTGCCGGTCTGCGCGGTCCTGTTCTTCGGGGCCCCCTGGATCCTGGGCGTCTTCGGTCAGGGCTACGCGGACGCGGCCACCCCGCTGCTGCGCTGGTTCGCCGTCGGCGCGCTGCTGCGGGTCGTGATGGAGACGTACTTCGCGGTCCTGCGCGCCCAGAGCCGCACCGCGGGGCTGGCCTGGCTGCAGGGCCTGCTGTGCGCCCTGGTGCTCGGACTGACGCTGCTGCTGCTCCCCCGCATGGGCCTGACCGGCGCCGGAGTCGCCGAGATCGTCTCCCTCGCGGTGATCGTCGCGATCGCCGCGCCCAAGCTGTACCGGACCGCGCGGGCCACCGCCGGGGAGATCCCCGAGGACACGGCCCCCGACGGTGACCTCGCCGACCTGGGAACGCGCGACGCGGCGGAGGGGGCGCGCAGGCGGGGACCGGCCTGGGCGCTCGACACCGACACCCTCGCTCTGGGCATCCACGTCGACTTCGACCACCTGGAACGCCGGCCCGACGTCCGCCCGGGGCCGGGTACCCCGCCCACCGGCTCCCCGCTGATCCGGCCGGATGACCGGCCCGCCCGGGTGCGCGAGCCCGGCACGGGGGAGCCGGCACGGACGGGGGTCCCCCCGTTCGAGCGCGTTCGCGAGTGGGGGAGGGAGCCCGGCTCGGAGGCGTCGCTGGGTCCCGCCGAGGTGGACGCGCCGTTCGACCGTGCCGAGTTCGACACGGAAAGGGACGGCGAGGGTGCGGTACCTCAGAAGCACGAGGAGGCCGTCGTACGGGAAGAGCCGCCCATGCACGAAGAGGCCGTACGACCGCCCGAAGCGCCCTCGCTCAGCCGGCGGGAGCGCCTGCTGCCCACCCGGCTCGGGGTCGTCCTCGGCTGTCTGCTGATCGCGGCGCTGCTGCTGTACTGGGTGCCGGCGTTGCGGCTCGGCGAGGCCGATCTGGACGGCATGGGCGGGCTCGGGCTGGTCTCGGTGCTGCCGCCGACGACGCTGGCCGGGGCCGCGCTGCTCGCCGTGGTGTTCGCCTCGCTGCTGTGGCTGGGCCGCGAGCACCGGGCGCTGCTGCTGGTCACGCTGCTCGCCACGGTCGTCTCCCTGCACTCCCTGCCCGCGCTGGTCGAGACCGAGCCGCGGTTCGCGACGGCCTGGCAGCACCTGGGGTTCCTCGACTACATCGACCGCACCGGGTCGGCCGTTCCCGACCTGGACGCGCGCTGGAGCTGGCCCGGGTTCTTCGCGGTGGCCGCGTTCGTCGCGAAGGCCTGCGGGGTCGGCGACCTCACCGAGGTCATCCGCTGGTGGCCGCTGACCATGCAACTGCTGTATCTGGTGCCGATGTTCCTGCTGGTGCGCTCGATGCGGGCGAGCTGGCGCGCGAAGTGGACCGGCATCTGGGTCTTCGTGCTCAGCGGCTGGGTGGGCCAGGACTACTTCTCACCGCAGGGCTTCACCTACCTCCTCTATCTGGTGTTCGCGGCGATCCTGCTGGTCTGGTTCCGGGCGCCGGGGGTGATCTGGACGAAGCGCCGGCCCGGGGAGATCGAGGTGGAGCCGACGAACCGGCGGCAACGGGCCGTACTGCTGGTGGTCGTGACCGGACTGTTCGCGGCGAGCGTCCCGGCCCACCAGCTGACGCCGTTCGTGATGCTGGGCGTGCTGACGGGGCTCGTCCTGATCGGCAAGTCGGAACTGCGGGGCCTGCCGATCCTGTTCGGTGTCATGGTGACGGCCTGGATCGGGTTCCTGGCCGAGCCGTACTGGTCCGGGCACTTCGACGAGCTCTTCGGCGGGGTCGGCGGCGTCGGCTCCAACGTGTCGTCCTCCGTCTCCGGCCGGATCGAGGGCGGCAGCTCCACCCACAAGCTCGTGCTGTACACACGCGTGCTGCTGGCCGGCGCCGTGATGGCCTTCGCCTGCTGGGGCTGGTGGCGCCGACGCTTCCACCACTACACGGAGCGCTCCCTGCTCGTCCTCACCTTCGTGCCGTTCCTCGGCTTCGGCATGCAGTCCTACGGCGGTGAGATGGCGCTGCGGGTCTTCATGTTCGCCCTGCCCGGGGCCGCCCTGCTCACCGGACTCGCCCTGTTCCCGCGTACCGGCGTCACCGCGAAGGAGCGCGACAAGGACCGGGTGAGCCTCGCTCCGCTGGCCGCGCTCATGGCGGGCCTGGTCCTCATGGGCGGCTTCCTGGTGGCCCGGTGGGGCAACGAGCCGTTCGAACGGGTCCGGCCCGGCGAGGTCGCCGCCATGGAGTACGTGTACGCCCATGACGACCCGAGCCTGCGAGTGCTGTGGCTGAGCGACGATCCGGTGAACGTGGTGACGCCGTCGATGCCGTGGGGCGCGAAGGACATGGAGAAGGTGGAGTACCTGCCGACGCTCGCGCCACCCGACCCGGTACTGGTGTCGGGGCTGGTGAAGGCGCTGAAGGACGCCGGTCCGAACTCGTATCTGATGATCAACCGCGGTCAGGTCACGTATCTGCGGATGGACGTGGGCTATTCGGCGACCTGGGAGTCGCGGCTGATCCGGAACCTGGACGAGCGGCGGGAGCTGAAGAAGGTCTTCGTCAACGCCGACGTCACGATGTACGCACTCAGGAAGCAGCCTGCGGGCGAGGTCCCGAAGGCCGATCCCGGCCCGATCGGGCCGCAGGTGACCTGGACGCCGTGGTCGGTGGTCGGAGGGCTCGCGGCGGTCGCGCTGATCGTGCTGCTGCTGGCCCGCGAGATCGTCCGGGTCGCGGTGACGCCCGGTGTGCGGCAACTGCGGTGGCTGCAGAGCAGCTTCTGGTTCTCGCTGCCGCTGCTGGCCGTGCTGGTGGCTTCGCTGGTCCAGCGGTTCCTGACGATCGAGTGACGGGGATCGGGGAGGTCAAGTGGCTCAGCGCCGCAGCCACTTGACCTCGTAGGCCTGCAACTCGACCTTCCTGCCGTCGATCTTCGCACTGGTCTGCCGGTCGAGGGTGTTGACCGCCAGAACCACCTCGGAGGTGGCCAGGACCCGGACGTCGGGCTCGTCCACGGACACGTTCTCGTAGTCGGTCGCGGGCCTGAACTCCCGGGCGAACCGGGAGAGCAGGTCGTACATGGGCAGCTTCTGTCCGCCGCGCGCGGTGTAGGTCGGCGTCCACAGGCAGCCGGGGCAGTCGGTGCCCTTCTCCTTCTGCGGGTTCCAGTAGAAGGCCGAGGTGGCGCCGCCCCTGGCCAGTGCCATCAGCCCGGCGGCCTGGACGGCGACGCGGCGGGGCTCGGACCAGCCCTTGCGGTCGTCGTTGCCGTCGGCGGGCTCGACGTAGTACTCGGCCCACCACAGCGGCAGGTCGCCGGTCTGCTCGCGCACCCACCGGCTGACGTCCGTGAACTTGTCGGTGGCCGCGAACTCGTCGGGCAGGAGCTCGTCGTCGCGGGTGTAGCTGGAGCCGTCCACCACGACGAAGTCGGCGCCCGCCTTGTGCCTGTTCCAGTACCGGAAGGCGTCGACGGTGCGCTGGTCCAGGGCGCCCCAGGGGCCCTGGAGCGCCTTCGAGGCCTCCTGCGCACGCGGGTCGACGCTGTCCATCACGAGGTACGGTCCGCCGACCATGATGTCCGGGTCGACCTTCTTCAGCGCCTTGTGGACCAGGTTGTAGAGCCGGGTGTAGCCCTCGTGGTCCCAGCGGCCCTCGGCGTCGTTCCAGAAGCCCTTGAACTCGTTCCACACGATGAAGTGCCGTACGTCCGGGTAGCGCTTGGCGACGGTCACGGCGAGCGCGGCGAAGTCCGCGTAGTGCTCGGGCTCGGGCGCCGTCTCCAGGGCGGCCTGGCTCCAGTCCGTGTTGCCGACGCCGGCCTCGCCGCCCTTCATCCAGTCCGGAGCGCAGCACAGCGTGACGACGGGTGTGCTGCCGGAGGCACGGATGAAGTCGATACGGCTGTCCATCGCCTCGAAGTCGTAACGCCCCTCGACCGGCTCCGGATTGTCGGCGCCCCAGCCCATGACGTGCTGGATCTGCGGCAGCCCCCCGGCGTCCGCGAGGCGTCCCTCGACCCGCTCGACGGCGGCGGAGTCGCCCTCGTCGGCGCTGAACCGGGTGTGCGTGAACCCCCAGCCCACCTCGGGGTTCGTGGCGTCCGGTGCGGCGGTCGGGCTGCCGTGCACCTTGTCGCCGTCGCGCGTGGTGCCCGCGGTGCTCGTGCCGTTGCCGGGAAGCGTGCTGAGCAGGGTCACCAACAGGGCCAGAGCGGCCGCGCCCACGCCGAGCAGCGCGGTGAGCCGCCACCGCCCCGCCCCCGAATTCCACCCATGACGTCCCATCAAGGACAACGGTAACGGGGGTGGCGGGGGTGTGGGCAGGTTTCGTCGGTACCCGATCGCGTCCCGGGGCCGTCGGGGCACGGCGGCGGCCTTTGCAGGACACCGGGCGTGGACCGTTGGCGGGACGTACCGCGGAAACCGGGTGCACGGGGGCGCCGGGTGACAGATCATGGCCGCATGTCTGCGAACCCACACGACGCTCTGCCGATCCGGCTCAACGTCGACGACAGCGACTCGCCGTCCGACGTCGTCGACGCGCTGTTCCTCGGCCGCTTCGCGACGGGCGAGCAGCCGTACTCGCACGCGGTGAACATCGACCGTGTCAAGTCCGGGGTGACGCTGCTGCCGCCGGGCGCCCGCGTGCTGCGCGCCGCCCGCGACGACGACCGCAGCGCGACGCTGGCCGAGGGCGACGGCTGGACCCTGCTGATCTCCCGCTGGAACCGGGGCGCCGACGTCACGGTGACGGCGACCAGCGAGGAGCTGGCGGCGCGCGTGCTGGGCGAGGCGACGGACGGCGCGGCGGACGAGCCCGAACCGCAGCCGGAGAACGTGACCATGGGGTTCTGGTACGTCTCCCCCAGGCGGGGCCCGCACCGCACGACCCGGCAGATCTCGGCGGGCACCTGGGACGAGGTGCGGGCCAACTACACCGCGCCGGTCGCGGACGCCATGGACCGCCTGATGAAGACGACCCCGCAGGACATCGCGGGCCGCCTGCTCCTGCTGCACGGCCCGCCGGGCACCGGCAAGACCTCGGCGCTGCGGACGCTGGCCCGTTCCTGGCGTGACTGGTGCCAGGTGGACTGTGTGCTGGACCCCGAGCGGCTGTTCAGTGACGTCGGCTATCTGATGGACATCGCGATCGGCGAGGAGGACGCGACGGGCAAGGGCCGCTGGCGGCTGCTGCTCCTGGAGGACTGCGACGAGCTGATCCGCGGCGAGGCGAAGCACACGGCGGGCCAGGCGCTGTCGCGGCTGCTGAACCTGACGGACGGCCTGCTGGGCCAGGGCCGCAACGTCCTGGTGGGGGTGACCACCAACGAGGACCTGGAGCGCCTCCACCCGGCCGTGGTCCGCCCCGGCCGCTGTCTGGCCCGCATCGAGGTGGGGGCGCTGACGCGCCCGGAGGCGGTGAGCTGGCTGGGGACCGAGGAAGGCGTCGGCCGGGAGGGCGCCACCCTCGCGGAGCTGTACGCGCTGAAGCGGGGCACGTCTCCGACGTCGCTGCCTCAACCGCGGGAGGGGTCCGCGGACGCGGGGCTGTATCTGTAGGGTCCCCGCTGTTCGGGCCGGGTGCGGCTCGCGGTGCTTTCATGGACGTATGACGTTGTTCGTCGGTACGTCGGGGTGGCAGTACAGGGACTGGCGGGACGTCCTGTACCCGGCCGATGTGCCCATGCGGCTGTGGCTGGAGGAGTACACGGCGCACTTCGCGACGGTCGAGATCAACAATGCCTTCTACCGCCTTCCGACGCGGGAGAACTTCGAGGCGTGGCGGGACCGGGTGCCCCAGGACTTCGTGGTCGCGGTGAAGGCGAGCCGCTACCTGACCCACATCAAGCGGCTGCGGGAGCCCGAGGAGCCGGTGAACCGCCTCATGGCCCACGCCCGGGGCCTGGGCGACCGCCTGGGCCCGGTCCTCCTCCAGCTGCCGCCCACGCTGAAGGCGGACGCCGGACTGCTGGACGCCTGTCTGTCCTGCTTCCCCGCCTCGACACGGGTCGCGGTGGAGCCGCGGCACGACAGCTGGTGGACCCCCGAGGTGCGGGCGGTCCTGGAGGCGCGGGGCGCCGCCCTGTGCTGGGCGGACGTCAAGGCCCACCCCGTGGCGCCGCTGTGGCGGACGGCCGGCTGGGGATACGTCCGCTTCCACGAGGGCCGCGCCCGGCGATGGCCGCACTACGGCCGGCAGGCCCTGGACACGTGGGCCCACCGCATCGCGGACACCTGGTCCGCCGACGACGACGTGTACGCGTACTTCAACAACGACCCGACGGGAGCGGCGGTGGAGGACGCGATGACCTTCGCCCACGCGGCGGCGGCGACGTCCCTGCGGCCGACCCGGACCCCGGACCACTTGCCGGCCGGCGCCCGGCGCTCGGCTCCCGCCTGAGCCGGCGCCGGCGGCCCAGGACAGGGCCGCTCCTCCGGGTCGGCGCCCGCCTCCGTCACGCCGCTCGCCCGTCGCGGCCGTCCCTTCGTCCCCGCAGCGGACCGCCGAGCTGCGGCGACCGCGCGAGGCACTCGGCCGGGACACATGGACATCGCCCTCCGCACCGACCGGCAGCCTCGACCGGCGTCCGGCACAGCGGGCCGACGTCCGCGTACGAGCCCCGTACGGGTCGCCGCCGCTGCGGCCGCCGCTCAGCCCTCCGGCGCGTCCGGCGGTACCGAGGCACGCCCGGTCCCGCAGCCGGTGGTGCCCTACCCCCCGTAAGCCGCGCGCAGGGCGTCCCGTACGGCGGCGAGTGCCGTGTCCTCGTCCGAGCCCAGCCGCCGCGCACGCTCCACGTAGGCCTGCGCCGCCGTCGCCAGCTCACGCTCCGCGGCCGATCCGGCGGCGGCCACGAACGTGCCGTTGCGTCCGCGCGTCTCGATCACCCCGTCGCTCTCCAGCGCCCGGTACGCCTTGGCGACGGTGTTCGCCGCCAGGCCCAGCGACTCCGCCAGCCCCCGGACGGTCGGCAGCCGGTACCCCACCGGCAGCACGCCCGCCCGCGCCTGCTCGGAGATCTGCGCGCGCACCTGTTCGTACGGCGCCGCGCTGTCGTCGATGTGGATCTGCAAGGTCACGCGGCGATTGTCCCGTACCCGCCGGAAAATGAGAGGCACCCCGGCACATGCCCACGTAGCGTGCGGCCGTATGACCGTCTCCGTCCGCGATCTGCGTCCCGAAGTCCCGGGCGACGCAGAGGGCTTCGTCGCCGTCCGGCGCCGTGCCCTGCCCTACCTTCCGATCACCCCGGAAGCAGTCGTCCACGGCGTCACCCGGGCCCGTCCCGACGCGCACGCCAGGCCTCTCGTCGCCGAGGAGGACGGCGAGATCATCGGCACGGCGCAGGTCGGTGTCGCCCACGACAGCCCGGAGCCCGGGCAGGGGTTCGTGAACGTGTACGTGCACCCGGAGCGGCTGCGCCGCGGGGCCGGCTCGCTGCTGCTGCGGGTCGCCGAGGAGCACCTGGCGGCGGTGGGCGCGACGAAGCTGTTCGTCTGGGCCCTGGACGAGCGGCCAACCGGGCCTTCGCCGAGCGGCGCGGCTACCGGACGAGCCGTTGCGCGCACTTCCTCCGCCTCGACCTCGCCCACGGCACGCTGCCGCCGCTGCCCGACTCCCTCCCCGCGGGCGTCGAGCTGCGTACCGCGGCCGACTTCGTGGACGATCCGCGTCCGCTGTTCGAGCTGGACGCGGAGGTGACGTCGGACGAACCGGGTGATGTGGAGGTCCGGTTCACGGACTATGAGGCATGGCTCAAGGAGACCTGGCACGATCCGATGAACAACCTGGAACTGACCTCGGTCGCGCTGGTCGACGGCCGCCCCGCCGCGTTCAGCGCCGCCCGCACGGACGGCACCGGCCGCTACGGCACCGGTATGACCGGCACGGCCCGCGCCTTCCGCGGCCGTGGCCTCGCCAAGCTCGCCAAGAACGACTCCCTGCACCGCGCCCGCGCCGCCGGCTGCACGGAGGCGTTCACGGGCAATGACACCGGCAACGACCCGATGCTCGCGATCAACAAGTGGTTCGGGTACGAGATCTGCGCGACGGAGGTGCGCTGTGTCCGCGAACTCGGCTGACCAGGGCCAGACGCTGGAGGTCGTCCTGGTCAAGGCCGGCCGTACGAAGATCCGTTACGAGGCCGAACTGCTCTCGGACGACGGCACCCGCGTCGCCGTCCGGGCCCCCTGGTCCGGCGTCGGGGTCCGCGACTTCGGCTTCGTCCGGTTCGAGCCGGGCGACGTCTTCACGGAGTACTACTGGCGTGACCGCTGGTACGCCGTCAAGGAGGTCCGTGACGCGAAGGGCGCCCTCAAGGGCTGGTACTGCGACGTCACCCGCCCGGCCGCCCGCTCCGGGACCGAGCTGGTCGTGGAGGACCTGGACCTGGACCTGTGGCGCTCGGCCGACGGCTCGGACGTGCGGCGCCTGGACGAGGACGAGTTCGCCGAGAGCGGTCTGGCGCAGTCGGATCCCGAGGCGGCCGCCGCGGCGGTGGCGGCCCTGGACGAGCTGGAGGCGTTCGCCACCGCGGCCGGCGGTATGGAGTCCTTGCTGGCCTGAGGCCCGAAGGAGGCGGCGGCTGCGTCCCGGTCCAGGTCCGTCGCTGTGATCAGGTACTCACCTTCGGTGATGCCCCGAGGGTGACACCGGCCACGGACAGTCGGATTCGTGACCACGGCCACTGACAGGACCTGCAGCGATGAGGAACTCTCCCCGGAAGCGTCTACCTCCGTGAGAACGCGGAACCCGGTAGGCACTGAAGGAGGCAGCCATGCGCCGTGTGACCGTGCAGAAGCCCCTGAAGAAAGCGTCGGACGCCCGCCGTGTCCGGGAGGAGGCCGACGAGCGTCCCTCGGGACGACCGGAGGTCCGCAAGGACATCGCCCGCACCTGGTGGCCGGACGTCTGAAACGCTCTGCCGGCCGCATGAGACGGTCGCACGGGACGCGTCAGCCGAGCCGCTTGCGGTAGTGGACGCGGTCGTAGGGCCCGTCCATGCGCCGCTCGACGAGTTCGTACCCGTACTTCGGGTAGATCTTCTGGTTCTCCCACATCAGCGCGTTGGTGTAGAGCCTGATCTCGGGCAGTTCGAGTGCACGCGCGCGTGCCTCCACGAAGTGCAGCAGCCGCCGCCCCACCCCCCTGCCGTGCGCGTCGGGGTGGACGGCGATGCTGTCCAGGAACAGATGGTCGTCGTGCGCCTCGACCACCACGAGCCCGATCACGGGATCGCCCGTGACGAACACCTTGCCGTCGGCCACGTCCGCCGCATGGTCCGCCTCCATGGGCACCGGCGCCCGTCCGATGCGCTCGATGTAGCGGTGGTAGGCGGCATCGGTCACGGCCTTCACCGCGGGTACGTCGGCGGCTTGCGCGGGCCTGATGTCGTCGTCCGTCATACCGCGACGGTACCTACCTGATCGCAGTCTGAGCACTCCCTTAAGGCCACCCTAAAGATCGCCACCAGCCGCCTGGAGCAGGCGATTTCGCGGCTCTCCCGGGCTAGCTTCTGATCGCCCCCAGGGATCCGTCCCACGCGTCAGAACATGTTCGAGGAGATCTTCCATGCCCGCACGCCGCACGGCCGCCGCTGCCGCGGTCCTCGGTCTGGCCCCGCTCGCCCTGACCGCCCTCACCTCCGCCCCGGCGTCGGCGCACGGGTCGATGGGGGATCCGGTCAGCCGGGTCTCGCAGTGCTACGCGGAGGGCCCGGAGAGCCCGAAGTCCGACGCGTGCAGGGCGGCGGTCGCCGCGGGCGGTACACAGGCCCTCTACGACTGGAACGGCATACGCATCGGCGACGCGGCCGGGCGCCACCGGGAGCTGATCCCGGACGGGAAGCTGTGCAGCGCGAACAGCGAGGCGTTCAAGGGCCTCGACCTGGCCCGCGCGGACTGGCCGGCGACGAGCGTGCGCAGCGGGTCGTACACCTTCAAGTACCGGGTGACCGCCCCGCACAAGGGCACCTTCAAGGTCTACATCACCAAGGCCGGGTACGACCCGACGAAGCCGCTGGCCTGGGACGACCTGGATCTGGCCAAGCCGGTGGCGACGGCCACCGACCCGGCGGCGTCGGGCGGCTTCTACACCTTCTCCGGCACCCTTCCGCAGCGCTCCGGCAAGCAGCTGCTGTACGCGGTCTGGCAGCGCTCGGACAGTCCGGAGGCGTTCTACTCCTGCTCGGACGTCACCTTCGGCGGGGGCGGTACCAGCGGCAGCGGCGAGGGCTCCGGCGGTGGGGCGGCGCCGGCCCCGAGCGCGTCCGCGCCCACCGAGGAGCAGATCGAGGACGGCGCCGACCAGTCGACGATCGAGCACAACGGTCATGGGGACCAGGACGCCGGCACGTCGGCGGAGCCCGCGGCGGCCGAGCCCGCGGCGGGCGGCGACGCGCAGTCCGCCCCGGCCAACCAGCCGAAGGCCGCCGGAGCCACCGAGAACCTCGCGAAGACCGGCGGGAGCAGCGGCACGGGGTATCTCGCGATGGGCGGGGCCGCCACCCTGGCGCTCGGCTCGGCGGTGCTGTTCATGTCGGTGCGCCGTCGGGCGGCGGGCGCGCGCCACGGGCGCTGACTCCGGAACTCCGGGGCCTGACCGGCGGCTCAGGCCGGTCAGGCCCCGGCAGTGTGTGCGGCTGCGGGCCGGCGTGTTCCGGCGGCACGCCTCCCGTGCGCACCGGCTCACGCGGCCACGCCCTCAACCTATGGCAGAGGCGCAGGTGGTGGGAGTGGCACGGGCCGGGTCGAGCGCGTTGGCCACCTCGTGGAAGGCGATCCGGTCGGTCAGGCCCAGCAGCGCGTGCTCGGACAGGTCGATCGCGCACAGGTCCTGGATCAGGACGTTCTTCACGCCGGGTCCGGTCAGGAACTGGGTCCGGTGCGGCGTGACCACCTCGTCGTACTTGGTCGCGATGACCGTGTAGCGGACGCCGGGCACGGTGTCACCGCCCTCGTTGAGCCTGGTCATGAACTCCGAGCCGACGACCTGCTGGGCGAGGGCGGGTGTGGCGGTGGTGAGCAGGTCCTCGGCGCCGGGGAAGTACGGCAGCAGGTGCGTGAGTCCGCCGAGGGTGGTGCCGTGGTTGTTGGGCGCGATACCGACGAGGGCGTTCACCTTGGCGGCACCGCCGAGGAACTTGAGGTAGTAGCGGGGCATCATGCCGCCCTGCGAGTGCCCTACGAGGTCGGCCTCGGCGGCGCCGGTCGCGGCGAGCACCTTGTCGACATAGGCGGACAGCTGCTCGGCCGACTTGTCGATGGGCCCGAGGGCGTGGAAGAAGGGGACGCCGGGCAGCTGGCCGTAGTCGAGGGAGAAGACGCAGTAGCCGCGGTTCATCAGATAGGGCGCGAGGCCGAGCCAGTTGTCGACGGAGTTGGCGAAGGTGCCGTGCACGAGGACGACGGGGCGGGGATGGGCGGCGGACGGCTTGCAGGAGTAGTCGTTCCAGCCGTGGTCCGAGGTGGCCGTGGCTTCGGCCGCGTGGGCGGTGGTGGCGGTGGGGACGAGGGCGACCGCTGCGGTGAGCAGGAGCGCGGCCAGGGGTCTGAGCAGTCGTTTCCAGGGCAGCATCGGGTGATCTCCTTGCGGCTCAGGGGAGGTTCGACGGCCGTACGCCCTGTGATCCGGATCACGAAGGATGCTGTTCACTCGTCAAGTTACGGGCGAGTAGTAGACGTGTGAAGTTACGCGTCAGTAAAAACTTCCAGTGGTAGTGAGCGGCGGCCGGAGGCCGGCCGCGGCCCCTGACCATTCGTCACCAGGTCGGCCGCACGGGACCGTTGGGCGCCACACGCGCCAACCGGTCCAGCAGTGACCGCACTTCGCCCTCACCGAGCACGTCCACCCACCCCGCGACGGCATCGGCCGCCGCCTCCTCGGCCGCACGGGTGCAGGCCCACCCTCGCTCGGTCAGCACGACCAGCCGGGCGCGCGCGTCCTCCGGATGCGTGCGGCGCTCGGCGTACCCCTTGCGCACGATCTCGTCGACGAGCTGGCTGGCCGCCTGCTTGGTCACGCCGAGATGCACGGCGAGGTCGGTGACCGTAGCGCCGTCCGGGGCGAGCCGCGCGAACGCGAAACCGTGGGCGGGCCTCAGCCCTTCGAAGCCCCGGGCGACCACGCCGTCGTGGATGCGCTGGGTGAGCTCACCGGCGACGGCGAGCAGGGTGGCGGACAGGGCCATGGCGTCGGAGTTCTGCACGCAGGCATTGAAACACCCTTGACGGATCGGTCAAGCAGCTTGACCATAGAGGCATATAGTCAAGCTACTTTACCATCTGTCGAGGGAGGCACCATGCCCGTGATCCGCGCTTCCGACGCCGTCACCCACGAGATCCACGGCGCTCGTTTCGTCTCGTACGCCACTCCCCGCACCGGCTCCAAGGAGCTGTGCGCCTGGCGCGGCGAGATCCCGGCGGGGACGAAGGCACCCGCCCACACCGTCAACCGGGAGGAGGTCCTGCACCTGCTCGACGGCGAACTGCTGATCACGCTCGACGACCGCACGGACCGGATCACGGCGGGCGACACGCTGATCATCAACCCCGGCGCCACCCTGACCGTCGAGAACCCGGCCGACCGGACGGCGATCACCTGGGTCACCACGTCCATCGGCCTGGAGGCGGAGCTGGCCGACGGCACGCGCATCACCCCGCCCTGGGCCAACTGACCGCGTCCGGCGTGATCATGCGGCCAGCGCCCCCGGCATCACCGCACGCGGCCCGAACTTCGCTCGCGCGCGGTCGGCGACCTCCTCGATACGGCGGGCCTTCTCGTCGAGCGGGTCGAAGGTGAGCTGGTAGGAGGCACGTTCGGCGGGGTCGAGCCCCTCGGCGCGCAGGGCGAGGGCGCGGACGCGGGCGCGCTGGAGGCCGAGGGCGTCGTACATGTCGTAGGCCGCCCTGGTCAGCGCCGCCGAGTGGGCCGTCGGCTCCTTCAGCGTACGGCTGCGGGTGGTCGAGGAGCGGTCGGCGTAGCGGACGGTGAGGGTCAGGGTCCGGCAGATCTTGTCCAGGGCGCGCAGCCGGGCACCCAGCTCCTCGGCGGCCGAGAGCAGGGCGCGGCGGTGCCGGCCGGGGTCCAGCTCGTCGCGGGTGAAGGGGCGTTCGGTGGCGAGCGAGCGTGCCACGCCGTCCGGGACGACCCGGCCGCGGTCGATGCCGCCCGCCTTCTCGTGCAGCTCACGGCCGGCCTTCGCGCCGACCAGGCGCTGGAGCGTGGACAGGGGCGCGGCGGCGACCAGGCCGAGGGTGTCGAGACCGTACTCGCACAGGGTGCGGGCGGTCGCGGCACCCACGCCGGGCAGTGCGGCGACGGGCTTGCCGGCGAGGAACTCCGCGACGGCGTCCTCGGGCACGGCACACGTCACCCCGGGCCGCGCGTCCCCCAGCGCCACACGGGCCAGCATCGGCCCCGGCCCGGCGCCGATCACGCAGTCGACCCCGTGGTGGGCGAGGGCGCGCACCCGGATCACCGACGCCAGCTCGACCGCGTCCCGCCCGAAGTACCGCTCGGCGCCCCGCAGATCGGCCAACGCCCCGTCCGGCGGCAGCGCCTGCACGACCGGCGTGAAGTCCTCCAGCAGTCCGAGCAGCCCCGGCAAGGCCGCCTCGTCCGTCGGCGGCAACTGGAAACGTACGCAGAGGATGGTCATCCCGCACTCCCCGGACTCTGGTGCCACAACTTTCTTCCTCCCGCGGGCCCTTCGCCCGCGGGGCGCAGATCGGCCCAGGGGTGCATCTCGTACCCCGTGGGCATACGGATCGTCCGCTGCTCCATCGGATCCCGGGCCGCTGATCCGGCCGGGGCGGGCGCCCCGTCCGAGCCGGCCAGCCGACGACGCGCCGCTGCCTCACCGTCGTCGCCGGAACCGTCACCGAAACCGCCATCGCCGCCGCCGGCCAGCCGGGCCGCGACGCCCTCCAGCCCTTCCTCCCGGCGCACGTCCAGCAGTTCCGCGAGGTTCCAGGCGGCGGAACCCACCACGCTCAGGCTGCGCGGACCACGCCGCTGCACGACTCCTCGCACCAGCAGCAGCCAGGAGTGGAAGACGGTGTGGGCGCAGGCGTCGTGCGAGTCGTCGAAGAAGGCGAGGTCCACCAGGCCCGTGCCGTCGTCCAGCGTGCTGAAGATGACCCGCTTGCCGGAGCGGATCGGCGGTGTCTGGGTGGCCGCCTTGGCGCCCGCGACCAGCACGGTCTCCCCGTGCCGGGCATCGCGCAGCCGACGGGCGCTGACCACGCCCAACTCCCCCAGGAACTCCTGGTGATCGTCCATGAGGTTGCGCGAGGCGTCCATGGACAGCACGCCCAGCTCGGCGCTGAGCCGTTCCGCCGAGGTGAGGTCCGGCAGCCCGGCCGCAGCCGTCTTCCGCCCGCCCGCCAGCGGGAGCTGTCCCCCGCCACCGCCGCGGGCGCCCCGGTGCAGCTCGGTCAGGTGCAGTTGCAGATCACGCCGGTTGGCCCCGAAGGAGTCCAGCGCACCGACCTGCGCGAGCCTTTGCGCGACCGGCCGACTCGGCCGCGCCCGCTCCCAGAAGTCGAGCAGCGAGGCGTACGGCTGCCCGTCCGCGATCCGTGCCGCCTCGGCCTCACTGATGCCGTGCACGTCGGAGAGGGCGAGCCGCAGCCCCCAAGTCCCCCTGGATCCCCTCGATTCAGACACCAGTTCGATACGGTGGGCGACTCCCGACGCGTTCACGTCCAACGGCAGGATCGGCACCCCGCGCCGCCGCGCGTCCGCCAGCAGCAGCCGCTTCGGGTACATCCCCGGGTCATGGGTGAGCAGACCCGCGTAGAAGGCGGCCGGGTGATGGGTCTTCAGCCAGGCCGACTGGTAGGTCGGCACGGCGAAGGCGACGGCGTGCGCCTTGCAGAAGCCGTACGACCCGAAGGCCTCGACGATCTCCCAGGTCCGCTGAATCGTCTCCGCGTCATAGCCCTTGGCCGCCGCGTGCTGCGCGAACCACACCCGGATCCGCCCCTGCGACTCGGGGTCGGACAGCCCCCGCCGCACCCGGTCGGCCTCGTCCCGCCCGCACCCGGTCATGATGTGCACGATGTCGATGATCTGCTCGTGGAAGACGACGACCCCGTACGTCTCCCGCAGCGGCCCTTCCAGATCCCTGTGCGGATAGCGGACGGGCGCCCGTCCGTGCCGGGCCTCGATGAACGGCCGCACCATGTCGGCGGCGACCGGTCCGGGCCGGAAGAGCGAGATGTCGACGACGAGATCGTGGAAGGTGGCCGGCTGGAGCCGCCCGACCAGGTCCCGCTGCCCCGGCGACTCGATCTGGAAGCAGCCCAGGGTCTCGGTGGACCGGATGAGCCCGTACGTCGCCGGGTCGCCGTCCCCTCGCTCGAAGTCGAGCGCGTCCAGGTCGATCCGCTCCCCCGTGGCCCGCTCCACCTCCGTCACGGCGTGCGCCATCGCCGACTGCATCCGCACGCCCAGCACGTCGAGCTTGAGCAGCCCGAGGTCCTCGACGTCGTCCTTGTCGAACTGCGACATGGGAAAGCCCTCGCCGCTGGTCGGCATGACGGGCGTACGGGCGAGCAGCGTGGCGTCGGAGAGCAGCACCCCGCACGGATGCATGGCGATGCCGCGCGGAAGGGCGTCGAGAGCCTCCACCAGCTCCCACAGCCTGCCGTACCGCTCCCGTTCCCCGGCCAGCCGGCGCAGCTCGGGCAGTTCGTCCAGTGCCGCGCGGGCGTCGCGCGCCCGGATGTGCGGGAAGGACTTGGCGATGCGGTCGATGTCGGCCGGGTCCATGGACAGGGCGGCGCCCACGTCCCGGATCGCGTGCCGCACCCGATAGGTCTCCGGCATCGAGACGGTGGCGACCCGCTCCCTGCCGAACCGGTCGATGATCGCGCGGTAGACCTCCAGCCGACGCGCGGACTCCACGTCGATGTCGATGTCGGGCAGCACCAGCCGGCGCTTGGACAGGAAGCGCTCCATCAACAGCCCGTGCTCCACGGGATCGGCGTGCGCGATACCGAGCAGATGATTCACCAGCGACCCGGCACCGGAGCCACGCGCGGCCACTCGAATACCCATCTTCCTGACGTCATCGACCACTTGGGCGACCGTCAGGAAGTAGGAGGCGAACCCGTGGTGGGCGATGATGTCCAGTTCCTGGTGCATCCGCTCCCAGTACGCCCGCCGCCCGTCGTAGCCGCGCAGCACCATGCCCGCCACCGCCCGCGAGGCGAGCGCCCGCTGGGCGGTGCGCCGTCCGGCACCGACGAGGTGCGGCTCGGGGAAGTGGACGGTGCCGATCCCGAGGTCGTCCTCCGGGTCGACGAGGCATTCGGCGGCCGTCTCCCGGGTCTGCTCCAGCAGACGATGAGCGGTGTCCCGCCGGAACCCCGCGGCCTCCACCACCCGCTCCGCGACACGCACCATCTCGTCCGCGCCCTTGAGCCAGGCCTCACCGGAGTCCAGCTCCTCGACGGCACCGACGGGCACGAGCCTGCGTGCGGCGTCCAGGACGTCGGCGACCGGGCCCAGCCCCGGATCGGCGTACCGGACGGCATTGCTCAGCACGGGCCGGACGCCCTGTTCGGCGGCGAAGCCGAGGGTACGGGCGGCCAGCCGCAGGGAGCCCGGGCCGGTGCCCTGACGCCCGTGCCACACGGCCTCCAACCGCAGGGAGTCGCCGTAGACCTCCCGCCACGGCACCAGCAGCCGGCTCGCCCGATCGGGTCGGCCGGCGGCCAGCGCCCGCCCGACATCGGAGTCGGGCCCGAGCAGTACGACCACCCCGTCCCCCCGGTTCTCCCCTCGCGGCAGCAGCGGCGCCCCCTCCCCGGCATGCGCGGCCGAAACGATTCGGCACAGATCGCCCCACCCGCGGCCGCCATCCCTGGCCAGAAAGGTGACCCGGGGCATCGACTCATCGACAAAGGCACCCCCACGCACCGGCACCCGCCTCCGACCTCCCCCTCCCCTCCTCGACTCGAACCCCTCCACGCCCAGCTCCACCCCGAACAACGGACGCACTCCCGCCACCGCACAGGCCTTGGCGAAACGGACCGCACCCCCGAGCGAGTCCCGATCGGTGAGGGCCAGGGCATCCATCCCCCGCTCGGCGGCACGCTCGGCCAGCCGCTCCGGGTGCGAGGCGCCGTACCGCAGGGAGAACCCGGAGACGGTGTGCAGATGCGTGAAACCCGGCACACGCACCTCCCGTACTCAGGAGCCCGAGAAGCGGCCCTCGAACACCGACTCTCGAACATCAGTTCCCAACTCTCCCACCTCCACCATAGACCATTCCGGGACCGTTATCGAACACTCGTACGACATCCGTTCGGCCGCCTCCCACCTGCGCAAACGCCCCCGGACTCGGACGGTGGGGGCATGACGCAGACCACCGGCGCCGACAGTCCCCACACCCCCTTCCTGGCCGAGGTGAAGGACGCGGTGACCCCGCGAGCCACCCTGCTCGTGATCGGCACGGTGGCCCTCGCCCTGCTCTTCATCGCCTCCTATGTAGGCGCGCTGCACGATCCGAAACCCAGGGACGTACCCTTCGGCGTCGCGGCACCCCAGGCCGCGGCCCAGCAGGCGGTGACCCGACTCGACACCCTGCCCGGCCACCCTCTGGACCCCCGCCCGGTGGCCGACGCGGCGACGGCCCGCAGCAAGATCCTCGACCGCGAGATCGACGGCGCCCTCGTCCTCGACCCCTCCGGCACCACGGACACCCTGCTGGTGGCCACCGGAGGCGGCCGGGTACTGGCGACCACCCTGGAGAACCTGGTCACCACCCTGGAAAGATCCGAGGCCCGCACCCTGCGCACCGTCGACGTGGCCGCGGCCGACCGGCACGACGCCAACGGACTCTCGTCCTTCTACGTCACCGTCGGCTGGTGCGTGGGCGGCTACCTCTGCGCGTCGATCATGACCCTGAGTTCGGGCGCCGGCCGCGCCACCCCGAGACGCTCAGCGATCCGCCTCATCGCCATGGCCCTCGTGGCCGTCGTCGGCGGCCTCGGCGGCGCCCTGATCGTCGGCCCGATCCTGGGCGCCCTGCCCGGCAGCATCGCCGCCCTCTGGGGCGTGGGCGCCCTGACCATCTTCGCGGTGGGCGCGGCCACGCTGGCCTTCCAGGCCGTCTTCGGCCTGGCCGGGATCGGCCTGGTCATCCTGATCGTGGTGATCCTGGGCAACCCCAGCGCGGGCGGCGCCCTCCCGCCCCCACTCCTGCCCCCGTTCTGGCAAGACATCGGCCCGGCCCTGCCCCCGGGCGCCGCCACCTGGACAACCCGCTCGATCGCCTACTTCAAGGGCAACGACACCACCACAGCCCTCCTGGTCCTCTCCGCATGGGCGGCCGGCGGCATCGCGATCACCCTCCTGGCAACCTCATGGAGAGCCCGAAGAACGAGCCCCCCATAGCCGCAGCCGCGGCCCCCGAAGCCGCCGACCGACACCCACCGAAGGCGAGAAGAAGCCGCACCCCCACCCACCGACACCCGCCGACGGCGAGAAGAAGCCGCACCCCCACCCACCGACACCCGCCGACGGCGAGAAGAAGCCGCACCCCCACCGACCGTCAGCCGCCGACGGCGGTAAGGGGCCGTGCCGGGGGGTGCCCGCCCGCAGTGACCGGCGTCAAGAAACAGCACTTCTCCGACGTACCCCCACCGCCGGTCCGAGGACGGACACCCCCCGGCGCGGCCCCGCCCCACCCACCACCCCCAGGCGCGACGCGCACCCCCACACCCCCGCACAGGCGCCGCAGGCACCCCGCACCCCCACACCCCCGCAGACACCACGCCCACACCCCCACGGCGACCCCTCAGGACGTCACGAGCTCCCGCACCTCCGCCACAGACGTCTTCCGCTGCGTGCGCGACGTCCGGTACAGCCACAGGATGTCCCGCCCGAACGACCAGACCAGCGCCGCCAACGCGGTCGCGGCGACCGCGAACGTGGCCGCGTACGGGAGGAAACCGGAGGCGGCCAGCAGCAGGAACACACCCTGCAGCGCGGCGACCGTCTTGCGGGCCGTGCTCGGCGGCAGCGCGGCGTTCAGCCACGGCCAGACACGGGCGGCGGCGACGAACCCGTAGCGCATGGCGCCGATGAGGAGCACCCACGGGCCCAGCGACATCGAGACGTACACGCTCAGCACAAGGATCAGGAACGCGTCCACCTCCATGTCGAAGCGGGCGCCGAGCGCCGTCGAGGTGCCCGTGCGGCGGGCCACCTTGCCGTCCACACCGTCGAGGATGAGGGCGACCGCCGTGAGGCCGACGAACAGCGTGACCGGCGGTGAGCTCTGGAAGGAGTCCGCCACCAGGGCCGTGACCCCGCCCACCAGCGTCGCGCGGCCGAGGGTGACCCGGTTGGCCGGGCCGAAGGAGCGCAGCCGGGACCGGTGCAGGGCCCGCGAGAGGACCGCCCAGCTGGCGATGGCGAAGGCGAGGCCGGTGAGCCAGCCCGCCGGCCCCATGCCGATCGCCGAACCGAGCAGGGCCAGCAGCAGGATCTGAACGCCCGCTCCCACAGCGGTCTCCTGCTGGACCAGCCTCGCGTCGTACGTGTTGTTCAGGGCCACCGCACATTCCTCCGGCCAGGTGACAGAGTCGATCAAGGCCGCGTACTGTGCGCGACCTGTGCACACCTCGGTACGTGCTCAGCTTCACGATCGTTCAGGAGGATCCCGATGAACCGCACCGCACGTGCGTTCTGGCTCAGCACTCCGGGTGAAGGAATGATCCGGGAGACGGCCCTGCCGGAGCCGCGCGAGGACGAGGTCCTGGTGCGGTCGCTCTACTCCGGGGTCAGCCGTGGCACGGAGACGCTCGTGTTCCGGGGCGGGGTCCCGGAGAACCAGTTCGCGGCGATGCGGGCACCGTTCCAGGAGGGCGATTTCCCCGCCCCCGTGAAGTACGGCTACCTCAGCGTCGGTGAGGTGGAGGAGGGGCCGGACGAACTCGTCGGCCGTACCGTCTTCTGCCTGCACCCGCATCAGACGCGCTACGTCGTCCCCGCGAGCGCGGTGACCGTCGTACCGGACACCGTGCCCCCCGCACGGGCCGTCCTCGCCGGTACCGTCGAGACCGCGGTCAACGCCCTCTGGGACGCGGCGCCCCTGGTCGGCGACCGGATCGCCGTGGTCGGCGGCGGCATGATCGGCTGCTCGGTGGCCGCCCTGCTGGCCCGCTTCCCGGGCGTACGGCTCCAGTTGGTCGACGCCGACCCGGCCCGCGCCGAGGTCGCCGAGGCGCTCGGCGTCGGCTTCGCCGCGCCGCAGGAGGCGCTCGGCGAATGCGACCTGGTCGTCCACGCGAGCGCCACCGAGCAGGGCCTCGCGCGGTCCCTCGAACTGCTCGCCCCCGAGGGCACCGTCCTCGAACTGAGCTGGTACGGCGACCGGCAGGTGAGCCTGCCGCTCGGCGAGGCCTTCCACTCCCGTCGGCTCACCGTCCGCAGCAGCCAGGTCGGCACCGTCTCCCCGGCCGCCCGCGCCGGCCGTACGTACGCCGACCGGCTCGCCCTCGCCCTCGACCTGCTCGCCGACCCGGCGCTGGACGCCCTCGTCACGGGGGAGTGCGCCTTCGAGGAACTGCCGGACGTGCTGCCGAAACTGGCCTCCGGCGCGATCCCGGCACTGTGCCACCGCGTCCGTTACGCCGACAGTGACTGAAGTGCCCGTTCCGCCCCGCAGTCGTTCAATCCGGGATGACAAGAGCGCCTGACCTGAGAAAAGGGTGAGAGGGGGCTGAACAAGGGGAAGCGAAGAGCCGTACTACACGGCATCCCCGGCAGCCATCGGCGGGGATGGAGCGCACCGCACCTGGAGGGTCGTCCGTTGTTCAGCATCACCGTCCGCGATCACATCATGATCGCCCACAGCTTCCGCGGCGAGGTCTTCGGGCCCGCGCAGCGCCTGCATGGAGCGACGTTCCTGGTGGACGCCACGTTCCGGCGCGAGCAGCTGGACGACGACAACATCGTCGTCGACATCGGACTCGCCACGCGGGAACTGGGCGCCGTCGTCGGCGAGCTGAACTACCGCAACCTCGACAACGAACCCGACTTCGCCGGGATCAACACCTCCACCGAGTTCCTGGCCAAGGTCATCGCCGACCGGCTGGCCGAGCGGATCGCGAAGGGCGCGCTGGGCGAGGGGGCCAAGGGTCTCGCCGGACTGACCGTCACTCTCCATGAGTCGCATGTCGCGTGGGCGAGTTACGAGCGTGCCCTGTGACCGATGTGACGCTGGAGAAAAAGGTGACGCCGGTAGAGGCGAGGACGCCCGCGGCCGCGACTCCCGTGGCGACACCCGCGGCCGCGACTCCCGTGGCCGCGACTCGCGTGGCGACACCCGCGGCCGCGACGCCCGCGGCGAAGACACCCTCCCTCGGCTATGTGCCGCTGCAGCACTCCGTCCTGAAGAACGCCGAGATCATCCCCATGTCCCTGCGCTCCGTGCACTTCGTGATGCCGGCCGGCGTCGACGACCCGGCCGTTCCGAGCGGCGGCAACGCCTATGACCGACGGGTGAGCCTGGACCTGCCCGGCTTCGGCTGGCAGGTGCACAAGTACATGGTGAAGGGCAGCTGGCCCCGCCCCGCAGCGGCGGCCCGCGCGGAACTCGCCCGCGTCCTGCGGGAGTTCCCGGACGACACGGTCGTCCTCCTCGACGGGCTGGTGGCCTGCGGCGTCCCGGAGATCATCGTTCCGGAGGCGGAGCGGCTGCGGCTCGTGGTCCTCGTGCACCTCCCGCTGGGTGACGAGACGGGACTGGACGCCGCGGTCGCCGCGGACCTGGACGCCCGGGAACGCGCGGTGCTGCGGGCGGTCCCCGCGGTCGTCGCCACCAGCGACTGGGCGGTCCGTCGGCTCGTCTCCCACCACGGCCTCGCCCCCGAGCGGGTCCATGTCGCCGCCCCCGGCGCCGACATCGCGCCCCTCGCGTCCGGCACCGACGGCGTGTCGCGGCTGCTGTGCGTGGCCGCCGTCACCCCGCGCAAGGGCCAGCACCGGCTGGTGCAGGCACTGGCGACGGTGACCGACCTGCCGTGGAGCTGTGTGTGCGTGGGCGGGCTCAGCCAGGACCCCGAGTACGTGGCGGACCTGCGGGCCCTGATCGCCGAGCACGGTCTGCAGGACCGGCTGGTGCTGGCGGGGCCGCAGGCCGGCGCCGAACTCGACGCCAGCTACCACACCGCCGACCTCATGGTGCTCACGTCCTACGCGGAGACGTACGGCATGGCGGTGACCGAGGCGCTCGCGCGTGGCATCCCCGTGCTGGCGACGGACGTCGGCGGCGTCCCGGAAGCGGTCGGCCGCGCCCCCGACGGCGGCGTCCCCGGCATCCTCGTCCCGCCGGAGAACCCCGCCGCCATCGCCGCCGAACTGCGCGGCTGGTTCGGTGAGGCGGACGTACGACGCCGACTCAAGGCGGCGGCCCGGCGACGCCGGGCCGCCCTGGACGGCTGGGCCACCACGGCCCGCAGCCTGGCCGCGGTACTGGGCCGACTGCCGAACGAACCCCGGAGGGCTGCATGAGGAACACGGCGACGACACACAGCGGGACGGCGATCCCGGCCCAGCCGGGCCCCGACGACGCCCCGGACTCGGCGGCGGCACCACTCGGGAACGTTTCGGTGGAGGGCGGTATGAGCGGTGTGACCGCGTCCACCGCGTCCACCGCGTCCACCGCGTCCACCGGTTCCACCGGTTCCGGCGGCGACGAGGTGATTCTCGGGGCCGGTCCCCGCCTCCGGGTCGGCGAGCGGGCCACCGTACGGCTCAGGGAGACCGATCCCGACGAGCCGGCCCGCTACGCCCCCGAGTGGTTGGAGCTGCGCGAGGGCGTCGACGCCTCCGCGCGGGCGCACGAGTTGCTCGACCCGCTGCGGATCAGGCTCGCCAACCTGCCCGGACGCGCCGGTGGACTGGTCATCCACGACGTGGGCTGCGGCACCGGCTCCATGGGCCGCTGGCTCGCGCCCCACCTGGACGGCGCCCAGCACTGGGTCCTCCACGACCGCGACCCCTACCTCCTGCACTTCGCGGCGGTGGCCTCGCCGCGCTCCTCGGCCGACGGCAGCCGCGTCACCGTCGAGACCCGCCGCGGCGACGTCGGCCGCCTCACCCCGGACGCCCTCGCCGGCGCCTCGCTGGTGACCGCCTCCGCGCTGCTGGACGTGCTCACCCGGGAGCAGGTCGACACGCTGGCCGCCGCCTGCGCGGGGGCGGGCTGCCCGGCGCTGCTGACACTCTCCGTCGCCGGCCGCGTCGAACTCACCCCCTCCGACCCGCTGGACGACGAGATCGCCGAGGCGTTCAACGCGCACCAGCGGCGGTCCGGACTGCTCGGCCCGGACGCGATCACGGCTGCGGCCGAGGCGTTCTCCGAGCACGGCGCGACCGTCCAGGTGCACCCGAGCCCATGGCGTCTCGGCCCCGCCGAGTCGGCGCTCACCGCCCAGTGGCTGCGCGGCTGGGTCGGCGCTGCGGTCGAGCAGCGCCCCGAACTGAGCGACCGCGCCGACCGTTACCTGCGTGAGCGCCTCGCTGCCTGCGAGGCCGGCGAACTGCAGGTCGTGGTCCACCACAGCGACCTGCTGGCTCTGTGCCGGCCGATCGGCGCAGCGTCATGAGCGTGGAGACGGCGGGGAGGGCACGGGCCGAGCGCCGAGGCCGCAAGGCGGGCAAGCGGCGCGCGGACCGTTCCGGCACGGTGCGAGCCCGCGGGGAGGCGGACGGACCGGCCGGGAACGCGGGTCGCCCGAGCCGCACGCCCGTTCGGAACGAGGTGTGCCGACCGGCGGCGCCCACCGGCCCGACACGAGGCGAGGCGGCGACGTCGACGTCGGACGGTGACGCCGACGCGGCGGCTCCGGCGCCCCTCGCTGCCACTCCCGCAGCCGTCTCCACCTCCCGTATCGACGTCGTCGGCGAACCCGCGCCGGCTACGGCCGCGGCCACCGACGCCGCGCCGCGCCCGCGCACCCCCGTGCGCACCACCGGCCGTGCGCTGCGGACCCGCCTCAACACCCCGGCCGTGCGCACCCACCTGGGCACCGCCGTCGGCGTCGTCATCCTCGTCGTGCTGTTCTGGCGGCTCGGCAGCGGCGCCTTCCTCGACGGGCTGCGGCGGATCGACGGGCCGGTGCTGGTGCTGGCCCTCGCGATCGGGGGCGTCACCACGGCGTTCAGCGCCTGGCGTTGGCAACTGGTGGCCCGCGGACTGCGGATCAGGCTGCCGCTCGGGCCGGCCGTCGCCGACTACTACCGGGCGCTGTTCCTCAACGCGGCCCTCCCCGGCGGCGTACTCGGCGATGTGCACCGCGCGGTGCGGCACGGGCAGAGCGCCGGTGACCTGGGACGCGGCGTGCGCGCGGTCGTCCTGGAGCGGACGGCCGGTCAGGTCGTCCTCGCCGTCGCCGGCACCGCCGTCCTGCTGACCATGCCGTCGCCGGTGCTGAACGGGGCCCGGGATCTCACCCCCCTCGTCCTGTTGGCCGCGGTCGGCGCCCTCGCCGTCATGACCGCCGTACGGATGAACCGCGCGCCGTCCCGCCGGGAGCCGAAGACCCCGACGGCGCTGCGCACCGCACTCGGCGAAGCCCGGGAAGCCCTGCTCTCCCGCCGCAACGGACCCGGTGTCGCCGTCTCCTCGCTCGTCGTCCTCGCCGGCCACCTCGCGATGTTCGTGCTCGCCGCGCGAGTGGCCGGCTCCGCCGCCTCCGTCGCCGCACTGCTGCCGCTCGCGGTCCTCGCCCTGCTCGCCATGAGCGTGCCCCTCAACGTCGGCGGCTTCGGCCCCCGCGAGGGCGTCACCGCCTGGGCGTTCGGCGCCGCGGGCCTCGGCGCGAGCAGCGGACTGGCCGTCGCCGTCGTGTACGGCGTACTCAGCTTCGTGGCCGCACTGCCCGGTGCCCTCGTCCTCGTCGCCCGCTGGTACACCGGCCTGCGCAAGGGCTCCGGGGCCGCCGCGAGCGAGGCGGCCGAGGAACCCGGCCGCTACGCCCTTGCGTCCGACGTGTCCCGTACGGAATCGTCCGCGGAGGTCAGCAGTGACACATACGCGCCGAAGGAATCAGCGAGGCTCGCCAGCAGCAGCTTCCCCTTTTCCGCAGAACCCAGCGAAGGACGGCCTATGACACCCGAATCGGTATAGGCGGACATACCGAGGGTCAGCAGATGACGACGGTCGTCAGCCACGAAATCGGAAGTCTCATAACCGGGTCGGATCAATTCGGGATGAGCGTGCAGAAGGACGGAGGTCTCAATTTCCCCCGCGTGCATGTCGGTGAGCAGCGAGGTCTCCACGCCCGCCCGTTCCCGGGCCGCCTCCCAGTCCTCCGGGGCCGGGAACAGAGCCATTCGCTCGCCCCGCGCGCAGGACTCCTGAACGACGTTGCCCAGTACGTAGTTTCCGCCGTGTCCGTTGACGACCACCAGGGCGTCGACGCCGGAACGGCGGAGCGAAGCCGCTATGTCCCGTATCACCGCATGAAGGGTCACTGACGAGATGCTGACGGTCCCCGGCCAGTCCGCGTGCTCGTGCGAGCAGGAGATCGTCACCGGTGGGAGGAGGTGCACCGGATGCGCGGCCGCGATCTCGCGTGCGATCGCGCAGGCCACGAGCGTGTCCGTGGCCAACGGCAGGAACGGGCCGTGCTGCTCGAAGCTCCCGACGGGCAGGACCGCGACCTGTCGTGAGACGCCCGCCGCTCGCGTCCGTACGTCTTCGGTGGTGTCCGCCGGCACCAGCGAGTGTGCCGCCGGTCGCGTCTGCGAATCACTCATCTTTTCCCGGCCTTTCGTCTCTGCTTAGGATCTGAAGAATCATGACAGAAAAAATTGGTGTGCTCGGCAAGAAGACCGCACAGCGGACGCAGCGTTCCGGCGCGGAGCGCGTGGTGAATGCTCCTCTGCCCACCGTGTACGGGGAATTCCGCGCGGTCGGTTACCTCGACCACGACCGCGGCGACGAACAAGTCGCCCTCGTCTACGGCGAGACGGGCCAGGAGGACGTCCTCGTCCGGCTGCACTCGGAGTGCCTGACCGGCGACGCCTTCGGCTCCCAACACTGCGAATGCGGCGACCAGTTGGCCTCCGCGCTGCGCGCGGTCGTCGCCAACGGCAGCGGCATCGTCGTCTACTTGCGGGGCCACGAGGGCCGCGGCATCGGTCTGCTCGCCAAGCTGCGCGCGATGGCCCTCCAGGCGGAGGGGCTGGACACCGTCGAGGCGAACCTCGCGCTCGGCCTGCCGGTGGACGCCCGGGACTACAAGGTGGCCGCCGAGATCCTGCAGGACCTGGGTGTGCGCAGCGTCCGCCTGATGTCGAACAACCCGCGCAAGCGGGAGGCGCTGGTGCGGCACGGGATCCAGGTGGCCGAGCAGGTTCCGCTGCTGATCCCGCCGTGCGAGAGCAACATCACCTACCTGCGCACCAAGCGGGAGCGCCTCGACCACCACCTGCCCCATCTGGACGCGGTCGCGCACCTGTCCTGATTGCGGCGAGGCCCGTCCGGAAAGGAAGAGGGAATGACCGACGACGTCCTCTTCCTCTCCGGAGCGGGCCGGTGACGGTGCGCGCGAGGACGGGGGCCACGACACAGGGGGGCCGTCCGTGAACCTGAGCGCGAGCGTCGTCGTCATCGGCGGCGGCGTCACGGGGACCAGCATCGCCTATCACCTCGCCCGCGCCGGTGTGCGGGACGTGGTCCTCGTCGAGCGGGACGAACTGGCCTCCGGCTCCACCTCCAAGGCGGCCGGCGGGGTCCGGGCCCAGTTCTCCGACGAACTGAACATCCGGCTCGGGGCGCGCAGCCTGGAGGCGTTCGCCCGGTTCGAGGAGGACACCGGGTACGACATCGGTCTGCACCGCGTCGGCTATCTCTTCCTGCTCTCGACACCGGAGCAGGTCGCCGGCTTCGAGGCGAGCGTCCGGCTGCAGAACTCCCTCGGCGTGCCGAGCCGGCTGATCGACCCCGCCGAGGCCCGCGGACTCTCCCCGCTGATCACCACCGACGGCCTGCTGGCGGCCGCGTTCTCCCCGGACGACGGCCACTGCACCCCGGAATCCGTGGTCCACGGCTACGCGTCCGCCGCCCGCCGGTACGGGGCCCGGATCCTGCGGCACAACGACGTCACCGGTATCGAACTGCGCGGCGACCGGATCACCGCCGTGACCACGGGCATCGGCCGCATCACCACCGACACGGTCGTCTGCGCGGCCGGAGCCTGGTCGAAGGCCGTCGGGGCGATGGTCGGCGTGGACCTGCCGGTGGTGCCGCTGCGCCGTCAGATCGCGGTCACCGAACCGGTCGCCGACCTGCCGCCCGAGCTGCCCATGACCATCGACTTCACCACCAGCCTCTACTTCCACGCCGAGGGCCCCGGCCTCCTGCTCGGCATGTCCGATCCCGACGAACGGCCCGGCTTCGCCACCGACACCCACGACCGCTGGATCCCCCGGCTCGCCGCGGCGATGGAGCACCGCGCCCCCGCCCTCCTCGACCTGCGCCGCACCGGGGGCTGGGCGGGCCTGTACGAGGTCACCCCGGACCACAACGCGCTGATCGGCGAGGCGACTTCGGTGTCCCGCTTCCTGTACGCGACCGGCTTCTCCGGGCATGGCTTCCTCCAGGGACCGGCCGTCGGCGAGGTCGTCCGTGACCTGTACCTCGGCCGCGTACCCTTCGTGGATGTCAGCCCCTTGAGCGCCGGCCGGTTCGCGGCCGACGCCCCGCGCCCGGAGGCCAACCGCGTATGACCGATCTCCATCTGTGGCTGCGCCACGAGGTCCGTTCCACCGAGCGACGCACCCCGATCGTGCCGTCGGACGCACGACGGCTCGTCGAGAGCGGGGTGACGCTGACCGTCGAGGAGTCCCCGCAGCGCGTCTTCCCGGTCGAGGAGTACGAGGCGGCCGGATGCCGTGTCGCCCCGGCGGGCTCCTGGGTGCAGGCACCCCCCGCCGCCGTGGTGGTCGGCCTCAAGGAACTCCCCGACCGGCCGGACCGGCTGGCGCACCGGCACATCTTCTTCGGTCACGCCTACAAGCGGCAGCCCGGCGCCGAGGACCTGCTGCGCAGGTTCGCCACCGGGGGAGGGGCGCTGCTGGACCTGGAGTACCTGGTGGACGACACCGGTCGCCGCCTGGCCGCCTTCGGCTTCTGGGCCGGCTACCTGGGCGCGGCTCTCGCCGTCCTGCAGCACCGCGGCAGGCTCGCCGCCCCGCTGACGCCGACGTCGAAGGAGGACCTGGACGAGGTTCTCCGGCCGGCCGCCGGGGACGAGGAGTTCACCGCGCTCGTGATCGGCGCCCTGGGCCGCAGCGGCCGGGGCGCACGCACGGCCTTCCTGACCGCCGGGATCGAGGCGACGCCCTGGGACCTCGCCGAGACCCGGGACCTGGACCGCCCGGCACTGCTGGGCCACGACGTGCTGGTCAACGCCGTCCTCGCCACCACGCCGATCCCGCCCTTCCTGCGCGAGCAGGACCTCGACGACCCCGCACGCCGGCTGCGCACCCTGTGCGACGTCACCGTCGACGTGGGCTCCCCGCTGAATGTCCTGCCGATCTACGACCGCACCACCGACTGGACCGACCCCGTGCGCCGGCTGCGCAAGGAGCCGCCGCTGGACCTGATCGCCATCGACAACCTGCCCTCCCTGCTGCCCCGTGAGTCCAGCACCGACTTCTCGGCGGCGCTGCTGCCCCAGCTGCTCCGGTTCGAGACGGGCGGGCCCTGGGCGCGCTGTGCCGACCGGTTCCACCAGGCGTGCCGTGAACTCGGCGTCGAAAGAGGTGAGTTCGCAGATGAATGACCGGTCCGCGAGGGTTCCGGCGAGCGGAACCGTCCACTGGGTCGGTGCCGGACTGTCCACGGGCAGCGGCCTGGCGCGGTTGTGCGACGCGGCCGACCGTGTACGGCTGTGGCATCGCACCGAGGACCGCGCGGCCCACGCCCTGGCCCGGCTGGGTCTGTCCGGTCGCGCCGAGGCCCGCGCGTACACGCCGGCCGCGCTCACGGCCGAACTGGCGCCGGGGGACGTCGTCGTGTCGATGCTGCCCGCACCCGAACACGCGGGGATCCTGGCGGCCTGCATCCGGCAAGACGCCCACTTCGCCTGTTCCAGCTATGTGTCCGACGCGGTCCTCGACCAGGTGCCGTCGGCCGAAGCGGCCGGGCTCGTGGTCCTCACCGAAGCCGGTCTGGACCCGGGCATCGACCATCTGTTCGCCCACTGCCTGGTCGGCCGGGCCCGGGAGGCCCTCGGCGAGGACTCGCCGGCCTCCTACCGCCTCACCTCGTACTGCGGCGGCGTCCCGGCGGTCCCGAACGACTTCAGGTACCGCTTCAGCTGGGCGCCCGCCGGAGTGCTCAACGCTCTGCGGGCACCGGCACGTTACATCGAGGACGGCGCCCAGTTCGTCGCCGAGCGGCCGTGGGAGGCGACCCGGCGGCATGTCGTCGACGGGGAGGCGTTCGAGGTCTACCCCAATCGTGACAGTGTTCCGTTCGTCGCTCAGTACGGGCTGCCGACCGCTTGGAAACCGCAGCTCTTCGTACGCGGCACCCTGCGCCTGGAGGGCTGGCTGCGGGCCTGGGACGCCGTCTTCGGTGAGCTGAGGACGGGGGACGACGCCCGGATCGCCGCGCTGGCCCAGGAATTGGCGGCCGCCCATCCCACCACCGACGCCGATCGTGACCGTGTCGTCCTCGTCGTGTCGCTGGACGTGCGCGGCACGGGCGGGCGGACCTGGGCCGGCAGCTACCTCCTCGACCTGGTGGGGGACGCGCAGGAGAGCGCGATGGCCCGCTGCGTGTCCCGTCCCCTCGCCCTCGGGGTCCGTCACGTCCTGGACGGCTCCCTGCCCGCGGGCCTGCACCGGGCCGCCGGGACCGCGGCCCGCTCGGAGCAGTGGTTGCGCGAACTCTCCCTGGAAGGGCTGGAGTTCACCCTGCGCGTGGACCGCTGACGGTTCAGCCCTCCTGGACGGCCTCGTGCACGAGCCGCTTGAGGTCCTGGAAGAAGGTGTGCGAGGTCCTCGGCCGCACCTGCGTCATGAACTGCACCGTCAGGTCGTGGCGCGGGTCGACCCAGAACGTGGTGGTGGCCACCCCGCTCCAGCCGAAGGCGCCGAGGACTGACGGGTCCCTGGTGCGGGCGGGGTCGATCACCACGGAGACGCCGAGGCCGAAGCCGACGCCGTCGTTGCCCGGTTCGTCGTGGGCGGGGCGGCTGCCGAAGGAGCGCAGGTCGGCGCCGCCCGGAAGCTGGTTGGAGGTCATCAGGTCCACCGTCTCGGGCGCCAGCAGCCGGGTGCCGTCGAGTTCGCCGCGGCGGCGCAGCAGCTCCATGAAGCGGTGCACGTCGTGCGCTGAGGCGGCCAGACCGCCGCTGCCGGACAGGAACCGCGGCCGGCCGTGCAGCGGGAGCCCGGGGATCGGCTCGATGCCGCCGGTGTCGGTACCGCCGTACAACTCGGCCAGGCGGCCGGCCTGTTCACCGTTGACACAGAACCCGGCGTCGGTCATCCCGAGCGGCCCGAAGATCCGCTCGGCGAAGAACTCGTCGAGGGACCGGCCGGAGACGACCTCGACGACCCGGCCCAGGACGTTGCTGGCGACCGAGTAGTTCCACTCGGTGCCCGGCTCGAACTGCAGCGGCAGTCGCGCGTACACGTCGACCGTCTCCGCCAGGTCCGAGCCCGGCAGCACCGCCGACTCCAGGTTGGCCGCGCGGTAGAGGGCGTCGACGGGGTGCGTGTGGTAGAAGGCGAAGGTCAGCCCGGCGGTGTGCGTCATCAGATGCCGGATCCGTATCGGTCCGGAGGCCGGGCGGGTCACCGTGTCGGCGCCCGATCCGCTGACGTACACCCGTGGCTCGGCGAAGGCGGGCAGGTGGCGCTCCAGCGGGTCGTCGAGCGACAGCTTGCCCTCCTCCACCAGCAGCAGCGCGGCGACCGCAGTGACCGGCTTGGTCATGGAGTAGATCCGCCACAGCGTGTCCGCCTCGACGGGCAGCCCGGCCGCGAGGTCTCGGTGGCCGTACGTGGCGAGGTGGGCGACGCGGCCGCCGCGGGCCAGGGCCACCAGATACCCGGGCAGCCTGCCCTCGTCGACGTGATGGGCGAAGTGCTGGTCGAGGCGGTCCAGCGCCTTCGCGTCCAGGCCGGCCTCGCCCGGCTCGACCTCTTGTCTCAGCAGTGCCATCGCTCTCCTCCGAATGCGTACGCCGAGGTGCGCTCCGGCATACCCCGCCGAAACGGCCTCTGACCTCATCGTCGCGCAGGAACAGGTGTGCGGTCCTCCGATCGGGCATGATCGTCGATCGTGCGACCGGCCCCTGCGGGCAGCAGCCGGCCCAGGGCCGCGCAGGCCAGGGCGAGGGCGGCGAGGACACCCCACGGCAGCCCGGGACCCCCACCCATGAGCGCGGTCGCGAGGGCGACACCCAGCACCGGCCCCAGGTTCATCGCCGTCTGCTGCAGACCGCCCGCGACCCCGGCGTGCTCGCGGGCCGCCTCCCGTACGACGACATGGGTCGCCGCCACCATCACGGTCCCGAACCCGGCTCCCACCAGGGCGAACCCCAGGCACAGCGCGGGCACCGCGGCGGCGCGGGACAGCACGAGGATCCCGAGCGCGAGGAGCGTCATCGCCGCGCCGGTCGTCAGCCGGGCTCCGGCCCAGCGCAGCAGCACCGCGCACGAGGGCGCCGCGAGCACCATCAGCAGGGCCAGTGGCAGGCTGACCAGCGCGCTGCGGAACGGGTCCAGACCGAAGGCGCCCTGCAACACGAACGTGCCGACGAACAGCGTTCCGGACAGCGCCGCCGACGCGGCGACCAGCATGCCGAGGGCGGAGGCGACCGCGGCGGAGCCCAGGACGCCCGGCGGCAGGAGAGGGCTGGCGGTACGGCGTTCGTGCCGGACGAACGCGGCACCGGCGACCGCGGCGGTCGCGGCGGTCCAGCCCCGACCCGGCAGCGCGACCAGGGCGTGGACCAGGCAGGCCAGGGTGATGGCGAGCAGGAGGGCGCCGGGCAGGTCGAGCGCCACGGGGGAGGCCCCGCGCGGGGGCCGTACGGTGAGGGCGAGCACGCCGAGGACCAGGGCCGGGACCACGTTGAGCAGGAACACGACCCGCCAGCCCGGCCCGGCGACCAGGGCGCCGCCCACGACCGGTCCGGCGGCGGCCGCCACCCCGATCGCCGCCGTCCGTACGGCGATCGGCGTCCGCAACCGGTCGGGCGGGAAGGCGGCGCGCAGCATCCCGAGCGTGGCCGGCTGCAGCAGTGCCCCGAACACCCCCTGCGCGACGCGCAGTCCGATCATCCAGCCCAGGCCGGGCGCGGCCGCGACACCGGCCGACGCGGCCCCGAACCCGAGCATGCCGATGCCGAAGACGCGGTGGTGGCCGTACCGGTCCGCGAGCCGCCCGGCGAACACCAACAGGGCGGCCACCGCGATGAGATAGCCGGTGCTGGTCCACTGGACCTCGGCGAAGGAGGCGCCCAGGTCCTTCTGCACAGTGGGCTGCGCGATGGTCAGGACGGTGCCGTCGAGGGCGACGAGCACGGCGCCGACGACGCTGCTCGCGAGGGTGAGCCGTGGGTTCACGCCTCCTCCGACCCGAGGTGCGCCTCCAGGGCCGAGCGCAACAACGGCGCGAAGTCCTCGGAGCCCGTGGCGAGTTGGAGACTGCCCCAGCCCCACAGCTGGGCGATGCCGTGCAGGTTGGCCCACAGCGCCCCCGCGACGAGCCGGGCGTCGGCGTCGGGGCGGACCTGGCCCACGAGGTCCACCAGGCGACCGAACAGGGGCAGGCTGGTGTCCCTCAGCCCCAGATGACCGCTCTCCAGCAGGTCATGACGGAACATCAACTCGTACATCCCCCGGTTGTCCAGCGCGAACTCCAGGTAGCCGCGGAGCAGCGCGCTCACCTGCTCGCGCGGGCTCGCCGAGCCGCCGCCGAGCGCGGTCGCCCGTTCCGCCAGCGCGTCGAAGCCCCGGCGGGCGATGGCCGACAGCAACTCCAGGTGGGTGGGGAAGTAGCGGCGCGGGGCGCCGTGCGAGACCCCCGCGCGGCGGGCGATCTCCCGCAGCGTGAGCGCCTGGACGCCCTCCCGGGCGACCAGTTCCACGCCGACGTCGACGAGCCGGGCTCGGAGGCCTGTTTCGGATTCGAGCATGGACACTGTCTACCGGAAGGGAGTAGACAGTGTCTACGGGAAGGTAGTAGACAGTGCCTACGGCTCGACGGCGAGACCACGGTGAAGAGCGCGTTCACCGAGGCGACCGGCGCACCTGCGGCCACCCGCAGCACGTCCCGTGCGCTGGCCTACTGGCGGTTGACCGTCCGGCTCACGCCGGCGACGACGGTCGTGGCGAGGATCCAGCCGGTGAGGACGAGGACGTAGGACAGCCACTGCTGCCAGCCCTGCGGGGCGAACGCCGGTTCCTGGCCGAAGGAGATCACCGGCAGCAGCAGATCGAGGGTGTAGAACACCGCGTTGAACCGTGGAGCCTCGTCCGACTTCAGCGCGGGAGGAGCGTGCACGGAGAACGCCACGGCCCCGACCGCCAGCAGGGAGAGCAGCCAGCCCAGGGCGCGCATCGGACGGAAGCCGTAGCCGACGGTGGCGTCCTGGACGTGGCCCCACAGCCGGCCGTACCAGGCCAGGGTGGTGCGGTGGCGGCGCTGTTTGGCGAGCTGGACGAGACGGGCGGCGTGGTCGTCGCCGGTGCGGCGGTAGGCGGCGGTCAACTGCTCGTAGCCGTGGGGGTCGAACGTGTCGTCGTCCCGCTCCAGCATGGGCAGCCGGTGCTCGGGCGGCACGTGCGGGGTCAGCGAGGTGTAGGTGAGGTCGAGGAGGCGGACCTGGTCCGGCAGCATCTCCGGCTCCAGGTTGAGATGCTCGATCTGGGAGCGGCGCAGGTTGAGCATGCCCTGCATGCGGGCCCCCTTGCGCAGCCAGACCTCCCCGATGACGCAGCTGCTGGCCCGTATCGCGGTGCCGCTCGGGTTGGCCAGGCGGCTGTACAGCAGGTCCAGCCGGCCGGGTATGCGCGCACCGCGCAGATCGATGCGGCCGTGCGCGTTCAGGCGCCTGCACAGGACGTTGGCGCCCACCTCCAGGGCCTCGGCGTTCAGGACGAAGCCGCCGGGGTGGTGCAGTTCGGCGTTCTCCAGCCGCAGCGAGCCGCTGATGGTGGCGCCGTTGAGCCGGATCTCACCGCGGGAGCGCAGCCGGGACGCGCACAGGTCCTCGCCGACGGTCACCTGGTGCAGCTGGAGCACCGGAGCCTGGGTCCCGTCCGGCGCGGTGATCTCGGCATCCTCCAGATACAGCGCCCCGGCGATCTGCGCCCCGCCGAGCCGTACCGGTCCCTGGAAGCGGCACTTCGCCAGCCGCAGCCCGCCGTCGACGCGGACCCGTGCGGACGCAAGTCCGGGCAGGCTGGACCCGGTGAGATTGAGGTACTTCAACTGGGCGCCGGACACGTCGGGGACGTCGTGGAAGTGGCAGTCGCTCAGGCGTGCGACATGCTCGACGGTCGCGTACCGCAGGTCCAGCACTCCGGTGATCCGCGCGCCCGCCACCTTCAGCGCGGCGACCTCCCCGCTCTCGACCGGACCGTCGAGCAGCAGGGCCCGCAGCACCGGGGCGCGGACGGTGCGTTCGGGCCCCCAGCCGGCGCCCAGGGCCGAGTCCTCGTCCGCCGCCTCGCGGAAGTCCACGGCCTCGCCCTTGGGAAAGGCCTGCCACACCCGCCGCTCGGCCGGCGTCAGATCGTTGATCTCCATCAGCCGGGACTCTGACGCCGGCTGCCGGGCCTGTCAACTCACCGCCCGCTCCTGGCGATCGGAGGAGCCGGCGCTCACGGCCGGGTGTTCCACTCGGCGATCACGGGACGGCCGTGCTCCGTCGACAGCCGGCTCACCGTGCCCGTCGCCAGCTGGAACAGCCGCCCCTCGGCCGGGGACAGGCCCAGCCGGCGGGCCGTGACGACACGCAGGAAATGGCCGTGCGCCACGAGGATCACGTCGCCGCCGGGCAGCGCCGCCTCCACCCGGGACAGCACCCGGTCGGCACGGGCGCCCACCTCGGCCGGTGACTCACCGGCGTGGCCGTCCGGGCCGGGTGCCACCCCGTCGGTCCACAGGTACCAGCCGGGGCGGGTGCGGTGGATGTCGTCGGTGGTGACACCCTCGTAGCCGCCGTAGTCCCACTCGTGCAGGTCCGGGTACGGTACGGCTCCCGCCACGCCCGCGAGTTCGGCGGTGTGGACGGCGCGGCGCGACGGGCTGGTGAGCGCCAGGGAGAAGGTGCGGCCGGACAGGAGCGCGGCGAGGGACTCGGCCTGTTCCTCGCCGTCCCGGGTGAGGGGCAGATCGGTCCAGCTGGTGTGCCGTCCCGATCTGCTCCACTCCGTCTCCCCGTGGCGGACCAGAAGGAGATCCCCCACGGCGGGCTACTTCGTCGACTCGACGGCGTGGCCGCCGAACTGGTTGCGCAGCGCCGCGATCATCTTCATCTGCGGGGAGTCGTCCTGGCGGGACGCGAACCGTGCGAAGAGCGAGGCGGTGATCGCGGGCAGCGGCACGGCGTTGTCGATGGCCGCCTCGACGGTCCAGCGTCCCTCACCGGAGTCCTGCGCGAACCCCTTCAGGCCCTCCAGGTGCTCGTCCTCGTCGAGGGCGTTGACCGCGAGGTCCAGCAGCCAGGACCGGATGACCGTGCCCTCCTGCCAGGAGCGGAACACCTCGCGGACGTTGTCCACCGAGTCGACCTTCTCCAGCAGCTCCCAGCCTTCGGCGTAGGCCTGCATCATCGCGTACTCGATGCCGTTGTGGACCATCTTCGCGAAGTGCCCGGCACCCACCCTGCCCGCGTGGACGAAGCCGTACGGCCCCTCCGGCTTGAGCGCGTCGAAGATCGGCCGGAGCCGGTCCACGTGCTCCTTCTCGCCGCCGACCATCAGGGCGTAGCCGTTCTTCAGGCCCCACACGCCGCCGGACACTCCGGCGTCGACGAAGCCGATGCCGTGCACGCTCAGCTCCCTGGCGTGCTTCTCGTCGTCCGTCCAGCGGGAGTTGCCGCCGTCGACGACCGTGTCGTAGGGCTTGAGCAGGCTCCCCAGCTGGTCGATCACGAGCTGGGTGGGGCCGCCGGCCGGGACCATGACCCAGACCGTGCGCGGAGCTTGGAGCTGGTCGACCAGGTCGGCCAGGCTCGCGACGTCGGACAGTTCGGGGTTGGTGTCGTAGCCGACGACGGTGTGGCCGGCGTTGCGCAGACGCTCGCGCATGTTGCCGCCCATCTTGCCGAGACCAACAAGACCGATCTGCATGTCAGTTCACTTCCTCCTGGACGCCCTGCGCGTCCGATGCGTTCTTGAGTGAGCGGTAGGCGGCCACGAGGGCGGCGGTGGACGGGTCGAGACCGGGCACGTCGGCCCCCTCGGTGAGCGCGGGTTCGACGCGCCTGGCGAGGACCTTGCCGAGTTCCACGCCCCACTGGTCGAAGGAGTCGATGTTCCAGACCGCGCCCTGGACGAAGACCTTGTGCTCGTACAGGGCGACCAGCTGACCGAGGACGGACGGGGTCAGCTCGGGGGCGAGGATCGTGGTGGTGGGGTGGTTGCCGAGGAAGGTGCGGTGCGCCACCTGCTCCTCGGGCACGCCCTCGGCGCGCACCTCGTCGGCGGTCTTGCCGAAGGCGAGCGCCTGGCCCTGCGCGAAGAGGTTCGCCATCAACAGGTCGTGCTGCGCCTTGAGTTCGCCGCTCAGCTCGGCGACCGGGCGGGCGAAGCCGATCAGGTCGGCTGGGATCAGCCGGGTGCCCTGGTGGATCAGCTGGTAGTAGGCGTGCTGCCCGTTGGTGCCGGGCGTGCCCCACACCACCTGACCGGTCGCCCAGCCGACGGTGTGGCCGTCACGGTCCACCGACTTGCCATTGGACTCCATGTCCAACTGCTGCAGATACGCCGTGAACTTCGACAGGTAGTGCGAGTACGGCAGCACCGCGTGGGACTCTGCGTGGAAGAAGTTGCCGTACCAGATGCCCAGCAGACCCATGATCAGCGGGGCGTTGGCCTCGGCGGGCGCGCTCCTGAAGTGCTCGTCGACGATGCGGAAGCCGTCGAGCATCTCCCGGAAGCGGTCCGGGCCGATGGCGATCATGAGCGAGAGGCCGATGGCGGAGTCGTACGAGTACCGGCCGCCGACCCAGTCCCAGAACTCGAACATGTTGTCCGGGTCGATGCCGAAGTCCGTCACCTTCTCGGCGTTCGTCGACAGCGCGGCGAAGTGCCGGGCCACCGCCTTCTCCTCGCCGCCCAGGCCGGCGAGCAGCCAGGAGCGGGCCGAGGTGGCGTTGGTGATCGTCTCGATCGTGGTGAACGTCTTGGACGCGACGATGAACAGCGTCTCGGCCGGGTCCAGGTCGCGCACCGCCTCGTGGAGGTCGGAGCCGTCCACGTTCGAGACGAACCGGAACGTCAACTCCCGTGCGGTGAACGGGCGCAGCGCCTCGTACGCCATCGCGGGACCGAGGTCGGAGCCACCGATGCCGATGTTGACGACGTTGCGGATACGGCGGCCCGTGTGGCCGGTCCACTCACCCGAGCGGATCCGGTCGGCGAACGCGCTCATCCTGTCGAGGACGGCGTGCACCTCGGGAACGACGTTCTCGCCGTCGACCTCGATCACCGCGTCGGCCGGGGCACGCAAGGCGGTGTGCAGGACGGCCCGGTCCTCGGTGATGTTGATCCTCTCGCCGCGGAACATGGCGTCGCGCAGCCCGAACACGTCGGTGGCGGTGGCCAGTTCCTGCAGCAGGGCGAGCGTCTCGTCGTTGACCAGGTGCTTGGAGTAGTCGATGCGCAGGTCGCCGACGTAGGCGACGTACCGCTCGGCGCGGGACGGATCGGCGGCGAACAGCTCACGCAGTCGGGGCTGCCGGAACGCGTCCGCGCGGTGGTCCTCCAGGGCCACCCACTCGGGGCGCAGCGTGAGCCGGGGGGAGCCGGAGTGGGACTCAGACATGGTCGGGTGTCTCCTTGGGTGCCTCACCGCGCAGGGCGATGGCGTACATCTCGTCCGCGTCGAGGCGCCGCAGCTCCTCGGCGATGAGTTCGGAGGTGGTGCGGACCTTCAGCGCGAGGGTGCGCGACGGCTGGTCCGGCAGGTGCAGGGTGGCCAGCGGGCCCTCGGGGCGGTCGATGACGATCTCGCCGGTCTCGGTGCCGAGCCGCACGCCCGTGACGACGGGTCCGGCGGTCACCACCCGTTCGGCGGTGACGTGCAGGCGGGCCTCCAGCCAGCGGGCCAGCAGCTCGGCGGCCGGGTTGTCGGCCTCGGCCTCCACGGCCGCCGACACGATCGGCACCCGGGCCTGGTCCAGGGCCGCGGCGAGCATCGAGCGCCACGGGGTGAGCCGGGTCCAGGCGAGGTCGGTGTCGCCGGGCGCGTAAGAGCGGGCGCGCGCCTGAAGATCCGCCAACGGGGTCTCGGTGGTGTACAGGTCGGTGATCCGCCGCTGCGCCAGCGCGCCCAGCGGGTCCTTGGAGGGGTTCTCCGGCGCGTCCACCGGCCACCACACGACGACCGGGGCGTCCGGCAGCAGCAGCGGCAGCACCACCGAGTCGGCGTGGTCGGACACCTCGCCGTACATGCGCAGGATGACGGTCTCCCCGGTGCCGGCGTCGGCGCCCACGCGGACCTCGGCGTCGAGGTGTGAGCGGGTGCGGTCGCGCGGGGTGCGGGCGTGCCGCTTGATGACGACCAGAGTGCGCGAGGGGTGCTCGTGCGAGGCCTCCTCGGCCGCCTTGATCGAGTCGTAGGCGTTCTCCTCGTCCGTGACGATGACCATCGTCAGGACCATGCCCACGGCCGGTGTGCCGATCGCGCGGCGGCCCTGCACCAGCGCCTTGTTGATCTTGCTTGCCGTGGTGTCGGTCAGGTCGATCTTCATGGCCTGCGCCAGCTCCGTCCGTCTCGTGCGAGCATCTCGTCGGCTTCCTCGGGTCCCCAGCTGCCGGACGCGTACTGCGCCGGCTTGCCGTGCGAGTCCCAGTGCTCCTCGATCGGGTCGAGGATCCTCCAGGACTCTTCCACCTCCTGGTGACGGGGGAACAAATTGGCGTCCCCGAGGAGGACATCCAGGATGAGCCGCTCGTACGCCTCCGGACTGGACTCCGTGAACGACTCGCCGTAGGCGAAGTCCATCGTCACGTCCCGGATCTCCATCGAGGTGCCGGGCACCTTCGAACCGAACCGGACCGTCACGCCCTCGTCCGGCTGGACGCGGATGACGATGGCGTTCTGGCCGAGCTCCTCGGTGGCGGTGGAGTCGAAGGGGGAGTGCGGCGCCCGCTGGAAGACGACGGCGATCTCGGTGACGCGGCGCCCGAGGCGCTTGCCGGTGCGCAGGTAGAACGGCACGCCCGCCCAGCGCCGGTTGTCGACGTTCAGCCTGATGGCGGCGTAGGTGTCGGTCCTGGACCCCGGGTCGATGCCCTCCTCCTGGAGGTAGCCGAGCACCTGCTCGCCGCCCTGCCAGCTCGCCGCGTACTGGCCGCGCACGGTGTGCCTGCCGAGGTCCTCCGGCAGCTTCACCGCCCTGAGCACCTTCAGCTTCTCGGTGAGCAGCGACGCGGCGTCGAAGGCGGCCGGCTCTTCCATCGCGGTGAGCGCCATCAGCTGGAGCAGGTGGTTCTGGATGACGTCCCGGGCCGAGCCGATGCCGTCGTAGTAGCCCGCCCGGCCACCGATGCCGATGTCCTCGGCCATCGTGATCTGCACGTGGTCGACGTACGACCGGTTCCAGATCGGCTCGAACATCTGGTTGGCGAACCGCAGCGCCAGGATGTTCTGGACGGTCTCCTTGCCCAGGTAGTGGTCGATCCGGAAGACCTGCTCCGGGTCGAACACGTCGTGCACGATCGCGTTCAGCTCCCGGGCGCTCGCGAGGTCGTGGCCGAACGGCTTCTCGATGACCGCCCGCCGCCAGGACCCCTCGGGGGCCTGCGCCAGCCCGTGCTTCTTCAGCTGCTGGACGACCTTCGGGAAGAACTTCGGCGGTACGGACAGGTAGAAGGCGTAGTTGCCGCTCGTACCGCGCGCCGCGTCCAGCTCGTCGACCGTCTGGCGCAGCTGCTTGAACGCCATGTCGTCGTCGAAGTCACCCGGGATGAACCGCATGCCCTCGGCGAGCTGCTGCCAGACCTCCTCGCGGAACTCGGTGCGGGCGTGCTCGCGCACCGAGTCGTGCACGATCTGGGCGAAGTCCTCGTCCTCCCAGTCCCGGCGGGCGAACCCGACGAGGGAGAAGCCCGGGGGCAGCAGCCCGCGGTTGGCGAGGTCGTACACGGCCGGCATCAGCTTCTTGCGGGACAGGTCGCCCGTGACACCGAAGATGACGAGCCCGGACGGGCCGGCGATACGGGGGAGACGGCGGTCGCGCGGGTCGCGCAGGGGGTTGTCCCAGTCGGAGGTCATGCTGCGTCAGCTCCCTTGCTGCTCAGCGACTTCTTCACGGCGTTCAACAGGTCCTGCCACGCCACCTCGAACTTGGCGACGCCCTCGTCCTCCAGCCGGGTGACGACCTCGTCGTAGGAGATCCCCAGGGCCTGGACGGCGGCCAGATCGGCGTGCGCCTGCGCGTAGCCGCCGGTCACCGTGTCGCCGGTGATCTCGCCACGCTCGGCGGTGGCGTCGAGCGTGGCCTCCGGCATCGTGTTGACGGTGCCGGGAGCCACCAGCTCGTCGACGTACAGAGTGTCCTTGTAGGCGGGGTCCTTAACGCCCGTGGAGGCCCACAGCGGGCGCTGCTCGTTCGCACCGGCGCCGGCGAGGGCGGTCCACCGGTCCCCGGCGCGTGTCGAGCCGTCCGCGGAGCCGAAGGTCTCCTCGTACGCCGCGTAGGCGAGTCGGGCGTTGGCGAGCGCCGCCCTGCCCTTGAGCGCGAGGGCGTCGTCCGTGCCGATCGCCGTCAGGCGCTTGTCGATCTCGGAGTCGACCCGGGAGACGAAGAAGGAGGCCACGGAGTGGATGCCGGACAGGTCCAGGCCCTGCGCGGCGGCCCGCTCCAGACCGGCCAGGTAGGCGTCCATGACCTCGCGGTAGCGCTCCAGGGAGAAGATCAGCGTGACGTTGACGCTGATGCCCTGGGCGACGACCTCCGTGATGGCGGGCAGACCGGCCCTGGTCGCCGGGATCTTGATCATGACGTTGGGGCGGTCGACCAGCCAGGCCAGCTGCCGGGCCTCGGCGACGGTCGCCCGGGTGTGGTGCGCGAGGCGCGGGTCGACCTCGATGGAGACCCGGCCGTCACGGCCGCCGGTGGCGTCGTACACGGGCCGCAGGACGTCGGCCGCGGCGCGCACGTCGGCGGTGGTCATCATGCGTACGGCCTCGTCGACGGAGACGCCGCGCACGGCGAGGTCGGCGAGCTGCTCCTCGTAGCCCTCGCCGGAGCCGATGGCGGCCTGGAAGATGGACGGGTTGGTGGTGACGCCCACGACGTTCCGGTCCGCGACGAGTTCGGCGAGGTTGCCGGATTCGATGCGCCCTCGCGACAGGTCGTCCAGCCAGATCGAGACACCTTCGTCGGACAGGCGCTTCAGGATGCCCGCGGTGGTGGTCGTTTCGGTGCTCACTGTGATCATCTTCTTTCTGGCGTTCGGATCAATCGCGGGCGGCGGCGAGGGATTCCCGGGCCGCCGCGGCGACGTGGTCGGCGGTGAAGCCGTACTCGGCGAACAGGGTCCCGGCGTCGGCGGAGGCGCCGAAGCGCTCAAGGGACACGATGCGACCCGCGTCCCCGACGTACTTGTGCCAGGTCAGCCCGATACCGGCCTCGACGGCGACCCGCGCCTTCACGGCCGGCGGCAGCACGCTCTCCCGGTACTCGCGCGGCTGCTCCTCGAACCACTCCACGGACGGCATCGACACGACTCGGGTGCCGGTCCCCTCGGCCTCCAGCCGCTCCCGCGCCGCCACGGCCAGCTGGACCTCGGAGCCGGTGGCGACGAGGATCACCTCGGGCGTACCGGTGGAGGACTCCTCAAGGACGTAACCGCCCTTCGCCGCTGCCGGGTTCACCGGCAGCGTCGGCACTCCCTGGCGGGTGAGCGCCAGTCCGTGCGGGGCCGGCGCGGTGGCGTGCCGCCTGAGGATCTCGGCCCAGGCGGTCGCGGTCTCGTTGGCGTCGGCGGGGCGGACGATGTTCAGGCCCGGGACGGCGCGCAGGGACGCGAGGTGCTCGACCGGCTGGTGGGTGGGGCCGTCCTCACCGAGTCCGATGGAGTCGTGCGTCCACACGTACGTCACCGGCAGCTGCATCAGTGCGGACATGCGCACGGCGTTGCGCATGTAGTCGGAGAAGACCAGGAAGGTGCCGCCGTAGATGCGGGTGTTGCCGTGCAGCGCGATGCCGTTCATCTCCGCGGCCATCGAGAACTCGCGGATGCCGAAGTGGATCGTGCGGCCGTACGGGTCCGCCTCGGGAAGCGGGTTGCCCTTCGGCAGGAACGAACTCGTCTTGTCGATGGTGGTGTTGTTCGAGCCGGCCAGGTCGGCCGAACCGCCCCACAGCTCCGGGATCACCGCACCCAGCGCCTGGAGCACCTTGCCGGAGGCGGCGCGCGTCGCGACCGCCTTGCCCTCCTCGAAGACCGGGAGGGCCTCCTCCCAGCCCTCGGGCAGCTGACCGGCGACGATCCGGTCGAACAGTCGGGCGCGCTCGGGGTCGGTGCCGCGCCACTCGTCGATCCGCTTGTCCCAGGCGGCATGCGCCTCGGCGCCCCGGTCCAGAGCCCGGCGAGTGTGGGCGAGGACCTCGTCGGCCACCTCGAAGGACCGGTGCGGGTCGAAGCCGAGGACGCGCTTGGTGGCGGCGACCTCGTCCTCGCCGAGGGCCGAGCCGTGGGACGCCTCGGTGTTCTGCGCGTGGGGGGCGGGCCAGGCGATGATCGTGCGCATCGCGATGATCGAGGGGCGCTCGGTCTCGGCGCGTGCCGCCGTGAGCGCGGCGTACAGGGCGGTCACGTCGATGTCGCCGTTCCCGGCCGGCTCGACGCGCTGGACGTGCCAGCCGTACGCCTCGTAGCGCTTCAGCACGTCCTCGGAGAAGGCCGTCGCGGTGTCGCCCTCGATGGAGATGTGGTTGTCGTCGTAGAGGAAGACGAGGTTGCCGAGCTTCTGATGGCCGGCGAGGGAGGAGGCCTCGGCACTGACACCCTCCTGCAGGTCGCCGTCGGAGACGATCGCCCAGATGGTGTGGTCGAAGGGGGACTCGCCCCGTGCGGCCTCCGGGTCGAACAGGCCGCGCTCGTAGCGGGCGGCCATCGCCATGCCGACCGCGTTCGCGACGCCCTGCCCGAGCGGGCCCGTCGTCGTCTCGACGCCGGCGGTGTGCCCGTACTCGGGGTGGCCCGGCGTCTTCGAACCGTGGGTGCGGAACGCCTTGAGGTCGTCGAGCTCCAGCTCGTACCCGGCGAGGAAGAGCTGGGTGTAGAGGGTGAGCGAGGTGTGGCCGGGCGACAGGACGAAGCGGTCGCGGCCGGCCCACTCCGGATCCGCGGGGTCGTGCCGCATCACCTTCTGAAAGATCGTGTAGGCGGCCGGGGCGAGGCTCATGGCGGTGCCCGGGTGACCGTTGCCCACCCGCTGGACGGCATCGGCCGCCAGGAGGCGGGCCGTGTCGACGGCACGCCGGTCGAGTTCGGTCCATTCGAAGCTGTCCGGAGTCTGCGTGCTCATCTTCAAAAATCCTCGATCGGAAGCGAAGTGGCTGGTCCCACGCGTTCAAAAGTAAAAGTCTGACTTTTACGTGGGAAGGTCGGCGTGTGTCACGCTGTGGTGAAAGTGGGACACCGCGACGAGCCCGGCGCACGGCTGAGCGCGAGGCGCGCACGACTGAGACGGCACGAGACAGACATGGTGGACACAACGGTCCAAGGCGACCGCGACGGCGGCGCCCCGGGCGGCGAGGCGATCAGAACCTTTCCCTTTCCCGTCGATCAGAGCGTCCTCGGCGTCGGCATGCAGGTCGGCCCGATGGGCACCGGCCGCACCTGGCACGCCGCCGACACGCCCCTTGACCGCGTGCACCGCATCGACTTCCACGTGGTGATGCTGTTCGGCGACGGCCCCGTCCACCACATGATCGACTTCACCGAGTACCAGGCACAGGCCGGGGACCTGCTGTGGATACGCCCCGGCCAGGTCCACCGCTTCGCCCGCGCGGACGCCTACCGGGGCACCGTCCTGACCATGCAACCGGGCTTCCTGCCCCGCGCCACCGTCGAGGCGACCGGCCTCTACCGCTACGACCTGCCGCCCCTGCTCCGCCCCGACGAACCCCAACTCACCGCCCTGCGCTCGGGCCTCGCCCAGCTCCAGCGCGAGTACGAGGACGAGGCGACCCTCCCGCTCAGCCTGCACACCGCGGTCCTGCGCCACTCGCTCACGGCGTTCCTGCTGCGCCTCGCCCACCTCGCCGCGAGCTCGGCCGAGGCCGAGCGCCGGCAGTCCGACACCACGTTCACCCTCTTCCGGGACGCGGTGGAGCAGGGCTTCGCCACCAACCACAGCGTCAGCGCCTACGCCGACCAGCTCGGTTACTCCCGCCGTACCCTCGTGCGCGCGGTCCGCGCCGCCACCGGCCAGACGCCCAAGGGGTTCATCGACCGACGGGTCACCCTGGAGGCCAAGCGCCTCCTCGCCCACACGGATCTGCCGATCGGCCGGGTGGGCGCGGCGGTCGGCTTCCCGGACGCGGCGAACTTCTCCAAGTTCTTCCACCAGCACACCGACATGACACCGGCGGCGTTCCGGGCGGAACTGCGCTGAGACGGCCCGCGCCGCCCGGCGTCACGGCGGCGGTGGGCGCACCGATACCCCGCGAAGGGCGGGGCACTCGCGGGGCATCGGCAACCACGGGGTCAGCGCCCGAAGTTGAACCAGTTCACGTTCACGAAGTCCGATGGCTGACCGCTGGTGAAGGTGAGGTGGACATCGTGCGTGCCGGTCACCCCGCTGATGTTCGCGGGGATGGTCCGCCACGACTGCCAGCCGCCCGTGTTGCCCACCGCGAAACTGCCGATCGGCGCGTTGCCGCGGCTGTCCAGCCGCACCTCGACCAGCCCGCTGACGCCGCTCGCCGCACCGCTCGCCACCCGGGCCACGAACTGAGTGGCCGCGCCGGAACCGAAGTTGACGCCCTTGTACAGCGCCCAGTCCCCGTTCGCGAGGGAGCTGATGTTCTGCCCGCCGCCCGAGTCGGAGGTGGTCTCGGTGCCGACGCCGCCCTGGCCGTCGTACGACTCGGCCTGGATGGCGCTGTAGGCGTCACGGTTGCCCGTCGGCGGGGGAGTGGTGCCGCCCCCGCCGGCCGACAGCACCTGGACGTAGTCGACGACCATGGCGTGGCCGGGCTGGGTTCCGCCGTCCGGGCCGCCGCCGAAGGCGTCCGGGAAGCCGCCGCCCATGGCCACGTTGAGGATGATGAAGAAACCGTGGTTCGTCGCGTTCGCCCAGGTCGTCGCGTCGACCTGGTTGGCGCGCACGGTGTGGAAGTTGTTCCCGTCGAGGTAGAAGCGGATCTCCTCGGGGCTCGTCGAGCGGTCCCATTCCATGCGGTAGGTGTGGAAGCCCGCCTGGCAGCTCGTGCCGGAGCAGGTGGTGCTGCCGCCGATGCCGGACGTCTCGTTGCAGGGGCCGCCCGGTGAGGTGCCGCAGTGCATCGTGGCGAACACCGTGTTCATGCCCTGCGTGTTCTCCATGATGTCCAGCTCGCCGACGCTGGGCCAGTTCCAGTAGTCGCCGCGGTAGGGGGCGCCCAGCATCCAGAACGCCGGCCAGTAGCCCTTCGCGGCGGCTCCGGTGACGTTCGGCACCTGGATGCGTGCCTCCACGCGGAGCTTGCCGCCCGCCGGGGGCTGGAAATCGGTGCGGTTGGTCTCGATGCGCCCGGAGGTCCAGTTGCCGGAGGCGTCCCGGCGGGGGGTGATGCGCAGGTTGCCGTTGCCGTCGAGCGCGACGTTGTCCGTGCTGTTCGTCATCGTCTCGATCTCGCCGGTGCCCCAGTTGGCGGGACCGCCGGGGTAGCCCTTGCCCGTCGCGTACTGCCAGTGGGAGGTGTTCACGCCGGTGCCCGCTGCACCGTTGAAGTCGTCGAGGAAGACCTGCGTCCAGCCCGACGGGGGCGCCGGCGCGGAGGCGTTCGCGGACGGGACGGTCACGAGGGCGGCGGACGCCGCAAGGCCCAGCGTACCGAGCACGGCGACGAGCGCGCGCCTGACGGGGCGTCGTCTGCGGTGCATGCCGGAGGGTTCGCTCATGGGGGTGCTGCCTCTCGGTGTACGGAGTGGGGAGTTGAGGGCGCGAGTGCCTCTGAGAGCGCTCTCAGAGTGTGGCCAATGTGCTCCCGGTCCTGACGGTCGTCAAGAGGTGAAGCAGAGAAAACCCTTGCGGGGCTGGGAAGTTCACCCTATGAATGCGTGAATGTGCCGGAGCGAGTCGCCCGGCGGAGAGAAGAGGCACCCACCGTATGGAACTCGCCTTCACCGGCCGGGTGATCGAATGGCGCGGGCCGGCGCCGTACTACTTCGTCGCCGTACCGGACGAGGAGTCCGCCGACATCCGCGAGGTCGCCGCGACGGCCACCTACGGCTGGGGCGTGATCCCCGTCGAGGCCCGGATCGGCGAGGTCGCCTTCGAGACGTCGCTGTTCCCTAAGGACGGCGGCTACCTGCTGCCGCTGAAGAAGGCGGTGCGGGGAGCGGCGGGGCTCGCGGCGGGTGACGAGGTGCCGGTGGGCCTGACCGTCCGCCTTCGGTGAGGTGCTCGACGGAGACTCCGGGGAGTTGCCTCCGATGGATGCTTCGGAGTCGTCCGAGCTGGGGATCCGCGGCATCGAGGTACCTCGTCTTGTCCACGATCACTGGCCACTGGGTGCGCGACTCACGCACCAGATGAACGAGCCACAGCAAGAGTGCAGGTCAGAAGCCGCTGCCAGCTCTTGCAGGAGGTGATGCGCAGACTGCACGCTCTCGGCATCCAGCCCCGGACGGCACGCAGCGCCGCGCTGCCCTGAACGCGCTCTTCGTCCTGGCGTCCGGCGGCAGTGCCTGTTGAGGGTTCTCGACTTCCCACGGCGGCCCCGCCGGCCGGTGGTGTGGTTCGCAGGGGACGGCTCCGGCCAAAAGTGGCTGGGGGCGTCCGGCGTCGCGATGATGGGCAGACGGGGGCGTTTGGTCGGGGCGCAGGCGCTGTTGGCCGCAGGCGCGATGCACTGCCGGCGGAGCTGGTGCGAGGGGATCCGCGGGTCTCTCGCTGGTGCAGATGGCCGAGGAGGCGCTGTGAAGGAGTACCCGCCGATCGCGGACCACGGCATTGTCGGCGACCTGCAGACGGCGGCGCTGATCGCCGCCGACGGCACCGTCGACTGGTGGTGCACGCCCCGGTTCGACTCGCCCAGCGTGTTCGCCTCGCTGCTCGACAGCGACCGCGGCGGTTTCTGCCGTCTGGCCGCCGATGTCGGGGGCGACGCCACCGTCCGCCAGCTCTACCTTCCCGACACCGCCGTCCTGATCACCCGTTTCATGGCGCCGAGCGGTGTCGGCGAAGTCGTCGACTTCATGCCGCCCGACACGTCGCCGACGCCGTCTGCCCGGCACCGGCTGATCCGGGTCGCGCGGGTGGTGCGCGGGAGCATGCCGTTCGAGCTGATCTGCCGGCCCCGCTTCGACTACGGCCGGGCCGCACACGACCTGACCCGTCTCGACGACGGGTCGGTGCTGTTCCGCGGCCCTGGCACGGATCTGCAGGTGCAGGCCACCGCTCCGGTCGACCTGCATCCGGACGGTACGGACGTGTCCGCCCGCTTCACGCTGCATGCCGGGGAGCGTGCCGCCGTGGTGCTCACCAGCGAGTCGGGCGAACCGGGCGCGCTGAGTGGGCGGCCCGGGGGCACGAGCCCCGCCGTCGACACGGTCGGCACCGAGCTCAAGGCGTGCACCGCGTTCTGGCTGGACTGGCTGCGTGCCTCCCGCTACCGCGGCCGCTGGCACGAGATGGTCACCCGCTCGGCCATCACCCTCAAGCTCCTCACCTACGCTCCCACGGGCGCCCCGATCGCTGCCGCCACCATGGGCCTGCCCGAACAGATCGGCGGGGAACGGAACTGGGACTACCGCTACACCTGGGTACGCGACGCTTCCCTGTCGGTGCGGTCGCTGATCGACCTCGGCTTCACCGCGGAGGCGAACGCCTTCCGCCGGTGGCTGCGCGAGCGCCTGGACGCCGGAGGGACCGCCTCCGGAGAGCCACTGCAGATCATGTACCGCGTCGACGGCGAACCGCACCTGACCGAGGAGGTGCTGGACCACCTGGAGGGCTACCGCCGCTCCTCCCCGGTACGGGCCGGAAACGCCGCCGCCGACCAGATCCAGCTCGACATCTACGGCGAGGCCGCCTACGCCCTCGCCCAGGCGGAGGACATCGGCGCCGTCCGCGGCTGGCATGCCTTCGCAGGCGTCATCGACTGGCTCACCGACCACTGGGACCGCCCCGACGAGGGCATCTGGGAGACCCGCGGCGGCCGGCAGAACTTCACCTACAGCCGGCTGATGACCTGGGTCGCCTTCGACCGCGCCGTCAAACTCGCCACCGCGCACTCCCGGCCCGGTGACCTGACCCGCTGGTTGGAGGCACGCGACGCGGTCCTGCGGCAGATCGTCGATCACGGCTGGAACGAAGAACGAGCGGCGTTCGTCCAGCACTACGACACCGACGTTCTCGACGCCTCCCTGCTCCTGATGCCCAAGGTGGGCTTCCTCACCCCCACCGACCCCGACTGGCTGGCCACCCTCGACGCCATGGACAGCGAACTCGTCAGCGACAGCCTCGTCTACCGCTACAACCCCGCCGCCTCCCCCGACGGTCTGCGCGGCTCGGAAGGCACCTTCAACCTGTGCAGCTTCCTGTACGTGGAGGCACTCGCCCGCGCCGGACGGCTCACCCAGGCCCGCTACGCCTTCTCCAAGATGCTCACCTACGCCAACCACGTCGGCCTGTTCGCCGAAGAGATCGGCCCCTCGGGCGAGCAACTCGGGAACTTTCCGCAGGCATTCACCCACCTGGCCCTCATCGACGCCGCCCTCGCCCTGGACGAAGAGCTCGACCGCGCCGAGGGACGGACCGGCTGACCGCATGAACCGTCGGCGGGCTGCCGACGCACCCGCCGGGTCACGGTCACTGCTGCGGCGCCCCTGGCGGTGTCGTCGTCCCGGCTCCGGTGGCAGAGGCCCGGCCGGCACGCGGCAAGAGGGCCGCGGCGGTCAGCCCGCCCAGGCCGACGACCGCGAGCGCCGCCATGGCCGCCGCGTACGCGCCCATACTGAGCCCCGACACCAGGATCGTTCCCGCGACGGCGGTGCCGAGTGAGGAGCCGAGGTTGGAGATGCTGCGCGACAGGCCGGAGATCTCGCCCTGCTGCGTCTCGGGGAAGCACGACTGGACCACGTTCACCGACGGCGTGAGCATCACCCCCAGACCCAGACCGATCAGCAGCAGGCCGGGGGCGAACGCCCAGGCACCGGGCTTCCAGGCGACCAGGGCCAGCAGCACCGCGATGCCGGCGGTCGTCACGACGAAGCCCGCCATGATGAGGGTGCGCTGCGCACGGCGCCGGGCCAGCTTCTCGGCAGCCAGGGAGGAAGCGAGGATGCCGAGGGTCGCGGCGGTGAAGATGACGCCGGTCTCGATCGCGTCGTAGCCGCGCACGACCTGCAGGTAGGCGGCAACCGTGAACGAGACGCCCATCAGCATCAGCCACTGCGTGTTCTGGGTGACCAGACCGAGGTTGGAGGTGCGGTTGCGGAACAGGTCCGTCGACAGCAGCGCCTCCCGGCCGGCGCGCTCGCGGGCGCGCATCCAGACGAAGAAGCCGACCAGCACCAGCGCACCGGCCAGCAGCAGGCCCAGCGCGAGCCACCCGTTGTCGTCGACGGCCAGGATGCCCGTCACCAGCAGCACCAGGCCCGCCGCCGACAGCACCGCCCCGACCGCGTCGAAGGGCCGGGCGGGGTCGGGCGGCAGCGGATCGGTGATTCCGCGGCTGAGCACCACGATCACCACGATCACCAGCGCCTGGAACACGAACGCGGCCCGCCAGCTGATCGCGCTCGTGATCAGCCCGCCGATCAGCGGACCCGCGGCCGCACCGATCCCGCCCATTGCCATGATGGCGCCGAACGCCCGCGCCCGGGACGCCGTGTCGGTGAACAGCAGCGTGGTCAGGATGTAGACCGGTGGGATCAGCAGCGCCGTACCCACACCCTCCAGGATCGAGTTGCCGAGGATCAGCACGCCCAGCCCCGGCGCGGCCGCACTGAGCACCGCCCCGGCCCCGTAGACCACGAGCCCCGCCAGCAGGCAGCGCTTGCGCCCCCACTTGTCGGTCAGCTTCCCGCCCGGGATCATCAACGCGGCCATCACCAGCAGAAAGATCGTGATCGCGACCTGCACACCCTGCACGGTGGTGTCCAGGTCCTCGCTGATGTCGTTGATCATCACGTTCATGTTCGAGCCTGCGAAACTGCAGATGAACTGCGCCAACGCCAGGGGGGCGAGCACTCGCCGTGCCGCCGCCGCACCTCCCTCGGCTCCCGCCGCTGCCGTGCCTGCCATGCGCCACCTGCCCATCTGCCGGGTTTCATGTCCTGAGGAACTGCGGCTTGGTCTCCGTCGGCCCGGCGCTGACGGAACGCACCAGCCGCCACGACCGTCGCACGGCCCGACGCCGCGGGGCCGAAGGCGCGCGCTGGTGCGGCGGTACCAGGAGGGCTGTCGCCGCAAGGGGGGGCGGCCCTCGCGCGGGCGGACGAGCCCCGAGCCGAACGGAGGGTGGTGCCGCACGAGCGGGAGACCGTCCACGGGACGGCCTTCACGCGGAACCTTCACGCGGAAGGCGCAGGCGGCCCTGACGCGGCAGGCGGCAGCTTCCCCGGCTGCCACCCCAGTTGCCGCGAGATTCCCCGTGCCGCGAGCCGTACCGCCGGAACGAGGACCGGCACCTGCGCGTCGGCCTGCGGTACGACGACCGACACCGCGGCGACCACCGACCCGTCCGGGCCGCACACGGGCGCGGCCACCGACAGGGCGTCATCGGTGACCTGACGGCTGCTCACCGCCACGCCGGTGCGCCGTACGTCGGCCAGCATCCGGCGCAGCCGCTCCGGTTCGGTGACGGTGTACGGCGTGAAGGAGGCGAGTGGCCCGGCGCAGTACTCCTGTTGGAACTCCGGGGCGCTGTGCGCGAGCAGCGCGAGGCCCACCCCGGTGGCGTGCAGCGGCCAGCGCGCCCCGACCCTGATGTGCACGCCGACCGCCGAACGTCCCGACAGCCACTCGATGTAGACCACCTCGGCACCGTCCTGCACGGCCAACTGCACGTTCTCGTGGGTCGCTTCGTACAGGTCCTCCAGGTACGGCAGCGCGACCTGCCGCAGCGCCAGCCCGCGCGGGGCCAGCGTCGCGACCTCCCACAGCCGGAGCCCCACGTGGTAGAGGCCGGACGCGTCCCGCTCCAGTGCGCCCCATTCGGTGAGGGCGGCCACCAGGCGGTGGGCGGTGGACAGGGTCAGCCCGGCCCGTCGGCTGATGTCCGTCAGGCTCAGCGCCGGATGCTCCAGGTCGAAGGCCGCGAGCACGGACAGCAGCCGGTCGGGCGCGGTGGGGGTGCCCCCGCGCGAGCGAAGCCGAGAGTGAGGGAGGGTGGTCATGGCCGGGCGTCTCCCGAGGGTGTGCGGACGGCCGCCGGGTCGGCGAGGGCTTAGCGGCGGGGGCGGGTCGGCCGGAGAGGCGGGCGGGCACCGTGCCGTCAGTGCGTGCCGTCCTCGGCGATCCGCCGGAGCAGGCCGTGCAGGGTCTCCCGCTCGGCGGCGTCCAGCGGCCCGAGGAGGTCGTTCGTCACCCGCTGTCCCGCCTCGTCGGTGTCCCGCAGGAAGGCGCGGCCCCCGGCGGTGAGGACCACGATCCGGCTGCGACGGTCGTCGGGGGAGGGCCGGCGTTCGGCGAAGCCCAGCTTCTCCAGGTCGTCGACCAGGCCGACGATCGCGCTGGGGTCGTAGCCGAGCCGGGCGCTCAACTCGCGCTGGAGCGCCCCCTCGCAGGTGGCGAGGAAGCGCAGCACCGCGTAGTGGCGCAGGCGCACCCCCGACTCCTGCAGGAACGTGTTGAACAGCTGACCCGAGCGCAGTCCCAGGCGGTACAGCAGATAGCCGGTGTCCGCGTGCAGCCCTCGCATCCACGGCTCGTCCGCGTCGATGTGGTGGTGGTTCTCGACCTGCTGGCGGCTGATGGCGGGCTCCCTGTGCTCGATGTGTCCCCGGGAGATTCCAGCATGTCGCACCCGCCGGTTCACCACAACTATTGACGTCAACAATTATTGCTCTTAGCTTCGATCTCGAAGTCGTCGCCCCATGTGAAGGGATCCGCCCGTGCCCAGCATCGATCTCACCGGCAAGGCAGCCGTCGTCACCGGCAGCGGCCGGGGCCTCGGCCTCGCCTACGCACACGCCCTGGCCGCCCACGGCGCCTTCGTGGTCGTCAACGACATCGACGAGGCCGTGGCCGAGGCAGCCGTGAAGTCCATCACCGAGGCGGGCGGCCGGGCCGTGGCCGAGGTCGTCCCGGTCGGCACGAGCGAGGCCGCTGAGCGGCTGGTGAACCGCGCGGTCGAGGAGTTCGGGCGGCTGGACGTCCTGGTGACCAACGCGGGCATCCTGCGCGACAAGGTCCTGTGGAAGATGACCGACGACGACTTCGACGCGGTGGTCACCACCCACCTCAAGGGCACCTTCACCTGCGCCCGCGCCGCCGCCGTCCGCATGCGCGAGCAGGGCGAGGGCGGCAGCCTGATCCTCGTCGGATCGCCGGCCGGACAGCGCGGCAACTTCGGCCAGACGAACTACGCCGCCGCCAAGGCCGGCATCGCCGCCATGGCCCGTACCTGGTCGATGGAGCTGGGCCGCGCGAACATCACCGTCAACGCGATCGTTCCGGTCGCCGCGACCGCGATGACCGAGACCATCCCCGCCTTCGCCCCGTACATCGAGGCGATGCGCGACGGCGAACCCCTGCCCGACTTCCTCCGCAAGGGCGAGGGCTTCGGCACCCCCGAGGACTGCGCGGCCCTCGTGCCCTTCCTCGCCTCCGAGGCCGCCCGCGGTGTGAGCGGTCAGTGCATCGGCATCGGCGGCGACAAGGTGGCACTCTGGTCGCATCCGCAGGAGATCGCGGCGGCCTTCGCCGACGGCGGCTGGACCCCCGACACCCTGGCCGACGTCTGGCCCAGCTCGGTCGGCGCGCGGCTGCAGTCGGTCGGCATCCCCGCGCCCAAGCTCCCGGAGGCGTGATGGACCTGGACGAGCTGGTCGCCATCGACGTCCACACCCACGCGGAGGTCTCCTCCAAGGGGCACTCCTCCCTGGGCGACGACCTGCACGACGCCTCCTCCGCCTACTTCAAGGTCGAGGGCAAGCGGAAGCCGACCCTGGAGGAGACCGCCGCGTACTACCGCGAGCGGAGGATGGCGGCCGTGATCTTCACGGTGGACGCCGAGTCCGCGACCGGCACCGCGCCCGTCCCCAACGAGGAGGTCGCGGAAGCGGCCGCCGCCAACTCGGACGTGCTCATCCCCTTCGCCTCCATCGACCCCTTCCGCGGCCGGGCGGGCGTGCGGCAGGCCCGCCGCCTGGTCGAGGAGTACGGGGTGAAGGGCTTCAAGTTCCACCCCAGCATCCAGGGCTTCTTCCCCAACGACCGCTCGGTGGCGTACGACCTCTACGAGGTGATCGAGGAGACCGGCGCGATCGCCCTCTTCCACACCGGTCAGACGGGCATCGGCGCCGGAGTGCCCGGCGGGGGAGGGATCAGGCTGAAGTACTCCAACCCCCTCCACGTCGACGACGTGGCGGCCGACTTCCCGCATCTGAAGATCATCCTGGCGCACCCGTCCTTCCCCTGGCAGGACGAGGCCCTCGCCGTCGCCACGCACAAGCCGGGTGTGCACATCGACCTGTCCGGCTGGTCGCCGAAGTACTTCCCGCCGCAGCTCGTGCAGTACGCCAACACCCTGCTCAAGGACAAGGTCCTCTTCGGCTCCGACTTCCCCGTGCTCACCCCCGACCGCTGGCTCGCCGACTTCGCGAAGCTGCCGGTCAAGGACGAGGTCCGGCCGAAGATCCTCAAGGAGAACGCCGCCCGCCTGCTCGGGCTGACGAAACCGTAAGGGGCGTGACATGCGCAACGAGGGACTGGGGTCATGGCCCGCACGCCGGGCACGCAAGACCCCGCACCGCACCGCCCTGATCCACGGCGGCACCTCCCACACCTACGCGGACCTGCACCACCGCACGACCCGGCTCGCCCACGCCCTGCGCGAGCGGGGCGTCCGCCGCGGCGACCGCATCGCCCATCTCGGCCCGAACCACCCCTCCTATCTGGAGACACTGTTCGCGGCCGGCACCCTCGGCGCGGTCTTCGTCCCCCTCAACACCCGCCTGGCCGGACCCGAGATCGCCTACCAGCTGTCCGACTCCGGGGCCAAGGCCCTCGTCTACGGCCCCTCGCACGCCGGACTCGTCGCCGGGCTGCCGGGCAGCACGGACGTCCGCACCTACGTCGAGGTGGGCACCGAGTACGAGGAGGCGCTCGGCTCGGCAGCCGAGGAACCGATCGACGAGCCGGTCGCCCCGGACGACACCTGCCTCATCATGTACACCTCCGGGACGACGGGCCGCCCCAAGGGCGCGATGCTCACCCACGGCAACATCACCTGGAACGCGATCAACGTCCTCGTCGACACCGACCTGATCGCCGACGAACGCGCCCTCGTCTCCGCCCCGTTGTTCCACACGGCGGGTCTGAACATGCTGACCCTGCCCGTCCTGCTCAAGGGCGGCACCTGCGTCCTGGCCGAGGCGTTCGACCCCGACGCCACCTTCGACCTGATCGAGCGTCACCGGATCACCTTCATGTTCGGCGTGCCGACCATGTTCGACCAGGTGGCCAGGCACCCCCGTTGGCCCACGGCGGACCTGTCCTCCCTGCGCATCCTGACCTGCGGCGGCTCCCCGGTCCCGACCCCGCTGATCGCCGCGTACCAGGAACGCGGTCTGACCTTCCTCCAGGGCTACGGCATGACGGAGGCCGCGCCCGGGACCCTGTTCCTGGACGCCGAGCACGCGGTGAGCAAGGCCGGCTCGGCGGGTGTACCGCACTTCTTCAGCGACGTACGGGTCGTCCGGCCCGACATGGCTGCGGTCGACGTCGGTGAGACCGGCGAGGTCGTGGTGCGCGGCCCGCACGTCATGCCCGGTTACTGGGGGCTGCCCGAGGAGACGGCCGCCTCCCTCGCGGACGGCTGGTTCCGCAGCGGGGACGCGGCCCGCGTCGACGAGGACGGCTACGTCTTCATCGTCGACCGCATCAAGGACATGATCATCTCGGGCGGCGAGAACATCTACCCCGCCGAGATCGAGGACCTCCTCCTCGCCCACCCCGACATCGCCGAATGCGCGGTCATCGGGGTGCCGGACGACAAGTGGGGCGAGGTGCCGCGCGCGGTCGTGGTGCCGCGTGCGGGCACCGCACCGGACCCCGAGGCGATCCTCGCCTTCCTCGCCGGCCGCCTCGCCAGGTACAAGATCCCGAAATCGGTGGTCCTCGCGGACGAACTCCCGCGCACCGCCTCCGGAAAGCTCCTCAAGTCCCGTGTCCGCAACCAGTACGGCAACAGGTAAGGAACCGCATGAGCATCACCGTGAACGGCCTCGACGAGCTGAAGAAGCTCGCGGGCAGCGACCTCGGCACCAGTGAGTGGATCGAGGTCACGCAGGAGCGCGTCAACACCTTCGCCGACGCCACGGGTGACCACCAGTGGATCCATGTGGACCCGCGGAAGGCCGCTGAGGGCCCCTTCGGCGCCCCCATCGCCCACGGGTATCTGACGCTCTCCCTCTTCATCCCTTTGTTCACCGAGCTGTTGGACGTCCAAGGGGTGACGACGAAGGTCAACTACGGTCTGAACAAGGTGCGTTTCCCCGCCCCGGTCGTGGTCGGCTCGCGCATCCGGCTGGTCGCCCGCCTGGCGGAGGTCGAGGAGGTGGCGGGCGGGGTGCAGATCACCGTCGACGGCACGATGGAGATCGAGGGCGGCACCAAGCCGGCGGCGGTGCTGCAGAGCCTGTCGCGGTTCTATTCCTGAGCCGTCACCGTTCCACGGCCGCCGGGCGCGCCGGGCGTGCGCCCGGTACGCCGGCCGAGGATGTCCGTCCCCGTACGGCACGTCACCCGTGCGGAGCCGCAGACCTGCGCGCCCCGTCGGCCGGGGAGCCGGTCCGAGGGGCAGCGCGCCGCCGTAGCCGCCGTAGCCGGGGCGGTCGTAGGTCATGAGCCGGACCCGCTGGTGGTGGAGGAGCATGGGCCGAGGCGCCGGGCCGCGTCTGCTGCCGGGGGTGCCGTGCAGCAGGAACCCCGGGAAACCGTTTGCGGGGCAATGGCCGAGAGGCATGCGCCTGGCCGCCCCGGAACGCCGACGTCAGGACGGGGGCCGCAGTGACTCCGGTCCGTCACGCGGCCCACCGCGCCTCGGGTCGATCAGTCCGTGACCTGCCGGTACGAGTAGACGGCCGTCGCCACCGCGCACACTCCGGGCGGGATCATCTGCGCCCGCAGGGTCCCGCTGGTCACGTCGTAGTCGACGCCCTCCGTCTCGAAGGCGCCCTTGCACACACTGCGTTGCGGCAGCGCGAGCAGGTTCTTGACCACCCCGGTGATCGGCCCGCCGTCCACCTTGCGCGGCAGGTCCACCTGGAGCAGCGGGCGGATCTCGGGGAACAGCGCTCCCGAGGCGTCGTTCGAGGCGCACAGCAGGCGGGTTTCCGTCACGAAGTCGCAGCCCTGGATGTCGCGCACCGGCTTGTCCAGGGTGATCTGCCAAGCCTCCTTCAGCTCCCCGCCCGTCGGCGGCGTGGCCGGGTTGAGCAGGGGGGCGGGAAAGACCTGGAGCCGCTTCTGCTCCCCCCACTCACCCGCCACCAGCCACTGCCCGTCGGGCGAGACGGTGGCGAAGGAGTTGTTGAGCTTCTCGCCGGGGTTGAGCGGGTGGACGTACTCGTAGCGCTTCCCGGCCGGTGTCGTGACCGCGAACATCTTCGAGGTGGCGGTGTCCGGGCCCTGGTAGGCGTCGAAGGTGTGGCCGCGGGCGATGTCGGGGTCGCCCACATGGTTCCAGCCCTTGATCCGCAGGTCCAGCGGGATGGAGGCGAGCCCGCGGTACAGCAGTGAGCCGTCCGCCCGACTGGCCAGGCCCTGGCCGCCGCCCAGTGTGTCCGTGTACGCCCGGCCGGTCTCCGCCCAGCGCGGGTCACCGGCGGCTGACGCCGTCCCCGCGCCGAGCGTCAACGCCGTCAACAAGCAACCCAGGAAAAGGAAGTGACGTCTCATCAGGCTCCTGCCACGTCGACGAATACGGGGTTCGAATAGAACCACGTATCGGCCCACGGGTCACCGTCCCCGGGCGGGTGCGGGATCGGGCCGTGCGGGTCGATCGCGGCCCCCAGCCGGCCCACGCCGTGCCGGTTGCCGTCACTGCCGCGCAGCCGGACGTAGAAGGACTCGTCCCCGGCGGTCAGGGGGATGCGCAGCGTGTACGTCCCCTTGCGGCCGCTCACGTCCTTCGTCCCCACGACCCTGGTGTCGGGCGCCCGCCAGGAGTCCCGGTCGGCCACCGCGCCGCGCACCGCGCCCCGCACGACGTCCACGTGCGCCAACTCCGGCAGGATGCCTCGCGGGTTGGGACGGGAGGCGGTGGTCACCGTCACGTACAACGTGAGCCTCTCGCCCTTGCGCACACGCAGCCGGCCGCCCAGCGTGACACCCCGGCCGACGTCGCGGTCCCGCTTCAGACGTACGTCGAGGCCGTCGAGCAGATGCCCGTGGTCGAGCCAGACCCGGCCCGCGCGCAGCCCCGCCATCACCGCGCGGTACCCGTACCGGGTGACGCCGACGTGGGTGCGGCTGAACTGGCCCGGCCAGAAGTCGCTGCCCGGCTGCGGGGTGTCGGTGCGCACCGGGTCCGGGAGCCGGCCGGTGTTGTCGAAGTTCCCGCCCGCCGGCCAGTCGCCGTTCCTCCAGGTGTCGAGGACGATCCGGTGGGCGTCGGAGTTCGTGGTGATCGAGAACAGCTTGCCCTCGGCCAGCATCGCGTCCCACAGTCCGCCGACCGTGGCGGTCGCCCAGTCGAAGCCGCCGTACGTCACGTAGGCGTCCGCCGGGTACCCGGGCCACGACTGCCCCGACGGCTTGTTCTCGTACTCGCCGCGGATCGAGGTCGGTCCGCGCAGGCCGGGGACGGCCGCGCCCTGGGCGCCCGGCGCGCCCTCCATGCCGATCATGATCTCCGGGGCGGCGTCGCGCCAGGCCCGCATCTCGTGCGGGGAGTCGATGCCGAGGCGCAGCGGATGGTTGGCGATGACCAGGACGTCGTCCACGTAGCCGGTGCGGCGCTGCTCGGCCAGCCACTTCAGGGCCTCGACCGCGTGGGCCTCGTTGCGCGCGGTGTCCGGGTCGGCGGCACCGCCCTTGTCATAGCCCAGCAGCTTTCCGTCGTAAGCCAGTTCGAACCGGGTGAGCAGGTCCACCTCGTGGCGGCCGGGCGCCGCGAAGACCGTGCAGTGCTCGGCGGCCGGGATGTACCACTCCAGGCCCTGGAAGATCAGCTGACGCGGGTTCTCGGCGCGGGCCCTGAGTATCTCCTCGTGCTCCAGACGGGCGCCGTACCTGGCGTGCCCGAAGTTGGAGTGCTCGGTGAACACCATCCAGTCGAGGCCGTACCGGGCGCCGGCGGCGGCCAGTTGGGAGAACGTGTACTTGGCGTCGTGGCTGTAGACGCTGTGGACGTGGTGGTCGCCGACGACGTAGCCGAGCCGCGGATCCTCGCCTCCGAGGCGCCTGCCGTCGTCGGCGGCGAGTGCCGATGGCGTGGGCGCGAGGGCGAACGCGGCGCCGAAGAGGCCCGCGCGGCGCAGGAGGCCGCGCCGGGAGATGCCCTGCGTGTCCAGGGCGGCGGGGGAGACGGACGGGTCGGCCCAGGAAGGGAGCCGCTGTTCGGGCATGGGGATCCTCTAGGCGTCAGTGGTTCATGAAGGACGTGACGGGCAGCGCCCGCGCGACGATCCGGACGTCGCCGAGCCGGCCGTACAGGATCTGGTCGATCCTGCCGCCGTACTCGTAGCCGCCGAGCAGCCAGGGCAGGCCGACGGAGGTGATGCCGAGCGCGGGCGCCTTGGGATTGCGCAGGACGGGGCAGCCTTCGACGTACATCGTGGTGTGCTCGCCGTCGTTGACGACCGCGAGGTGCCACCAGGTCTCCAGCGGGGTCTGCTGGCCCCAGTTGGTCGCGATGCCCTGCTGGTCGAGCGGGCGCATCGCCCATTGGGGCTCCCGGTCGTTCGACAGGGAGAGGGTGGCGAGCGGCTCGTCGGGATCGTCGGCGGTCCTGCCGGCGGCGCCACCGGTGCCGGTGCGGCTGATGATGCCGGACCAGGCGTGGTGCGCGGGGTCCCAGTCCGCCGGCAGACGGTAGAAGACCTCGACGGTGTAACCGGTCTCGAACTCAGCCGAGTTGAGCGGCGCGCCGTCGACGGTACGCAGGTACGCGCCCCGCAGCGGGGACTTGAAGCCCCGGAACTCAAGGCTGCCGTGGCCCGGCTGGTCCGGGTGATGGTCCCCGGACCAGCCCAGGCTGCCGTCGCCCACCGTGACGAGCGTGAGGTCGTTGCCGCGTCCCGACAGGTCCCGGACGGTGCCCTGCACCGGCTTCTCGAACCGCCAGTACGCCATCGTGCCCGGGACCAGCATCCGGGACGCGGGACGCGCCGGACGGGCCGGCACCGGGGCGAAGCCGGAGAAGCGGTCCGCGAAGTCGATCCCGACGCTGAACCGGTCCGCGTCACCGCTGAGTTCGATCTCCTGTCGCTCCAGCGCGTTCAGTCCCTCCGCGGCCCGCCCCAGGATCCACGGGGAGACCGTTTCCACGTCGATGACGTTCCGGTCGAGGTCGAAGTGGTAGAGGCGGATCATCGCCGCGCCGCCGAAGTAGCGGTTCTGGTAGTTCGTCAGATGCAGATGGACGTCGTTGCCGGCCGCGTTCCTGAGGGTGGTCCGGGCGGCGGGCCAGTAGTGCCCGTTCAGGGTGAGGAAGATCTGATCGTGGTTCTCGATCAGCCGCTCCCACAGCTGCCGGCCGTACGCCGAGAGGGAGCCGTCCTCCACCACGAGCTCGTGCGTGGTGAGGACGACGGGCGTCCTCGGGTGCCGGGCGAGCACCTCCTCGGCCCACGCGTAGCCCTTCGCCGACAGCCGCCAGTCCAGCGCCAGCACCATCCACTCGCGGCCGGCGGCACGGAACAGGTGGAAGGTGTTGTAGCCGTCGTCGGACGCACCCCCGAACGTCCTCTTCCCCCGGAACCGCCGCGGCCCGAAGGCGTCCAGATACGGCGTCGCGCCGCGCTGGTCGTCCGTCGAGGACCTCACGTCGTGGTTGCCGGCGAGGACGCTGTAGCCCATGCCTCGCCGGTCCAGCAGCCGGAACGCCTCGCTGATCGCGGCGACTTCGGGCTCGGTGCCGTTCTGCGTGAGGTCGCCGAGATGGCAGAGGAAGACGATGTTCTCGGCACGGTCGTGCTCCAGCAGATGGCGCAGGGACGCCTCGACCGGCGCCCTGTCGATGCTCGGCCCGTCGAAGAGGTACTGGGTGTCCGGCATCACGGCGAGCGTGAAGCGCCGGCTGTCGGTGTCGGGCCGCCGGCGGTCCACGGCCGCGGCCTGCGCGGTGGCCGGCAGGACGACCGAGGCGGTGGCCGCGGCGCCGAGCAGCGCGGACGCCCGGAGGAAACCGCGTCGGGCGGCACCGGCCTGCGCGGCCTCGCCCGGTGTGGGGTCATGCGAGATACACACGTGTGCTCCGTGAGAGGTGAGGACAGCCCGTTGGGGGTTCAGAGGGTGCGCGGGGTCCAGCCGCAGAGGTGGACACCCGTCGCGACGAGGTAGGACGGTGCGGTGTCGGGACCGCATGACGCGGAGCCCTGGTGCGCGGCGGCGAGAGGCACCACGCAGCCGGGCCGGGCGACCGGCTCGTCGTGGTGCCGTGCGGAGGCGAGGTCCTCGGCGTGGTAGCGGGTCGGCTCCAGCCACGCCTCACCGCCGTCACCCGGCACGTGACCGGGCGCGGCGACACCGTTGTCACAGGGCCCGGGGCCCCCACGCCCGGCCGGTCTTCCGTCGCTCACGCGTCGCAGAATCCCGTGGTCCCCCGACTCCCGGATGAACCCGCCCTGAAAAGCCGACGTGACCTCGATGGCGGCCCAGTGATCGGCCGGCGTGCCGTTGCCGTTGCCCATGGCGTGCCCCTACTCGCGCTGGATGAGCGGCCCGGTCTGCTCGCCGGGAGGGCGCGTGGGCGGCGCAGTGCGCCGGCGGCGCGTACATGGGGCGGGCGATGTCGGAGGCGAGATCCGCGTCTGCCCGCACCCTCGGCGAACGGCAGGCGCACGTCGGGGTACCGCGGCAGGCCGTCCGTGCCAAGCGTGGTCCCCGTGCCGGATACGTACGCCGAGGAGCCGGCACCGCCGACCGGCGCGTCCGGAGCCGGCAGCGACCGAGAGCGCCAGTCGCCGTCGAGGGGGAGTGCTCCGGGGCGCCGGTCGACGGCGTTCGTGGGCAGCCGCGCCCAGGGGGTCACCTCGGGTGCCTCCCAGGGCCGCAGGGCGATCGGGGGATCGCTCGTCATCCGCGTACGGCTCCCTTCGCGAGGTCGCCGATGATCTGCCGGGCGCCGATCGCGAACACGATCAGCAGCGGGACGAGGGCGAGGACCGCACCGGTCATCACCATGCCGTAGTCGGTGGTGCCGTGGGTGCCGTTGAGCTGCGACAGCGCGACCTGGAGGGTGACGTTTTCGGGGTTGGTGAGGGCGATCAACGGCCAGGCGTAGTCGTTCCACTGGCTCATGAAGGTGAAGATGCCGAGGAAGGCCAGGCCCGGCCGTACGACCGGGAGCGCCACGTGCCAGTACTGGCGCATGAAGCTCGCGCCGTCCAGCTTCGCGGCGTCGAGCAGTTCGTCGTGGATGGCGCTGCGCATGTACTGGCGCATCCAGAAGATGCCGAACGCGTTGGCCGCGGCCGGCACGATCAGCGCGGTCATCGAGCCGATCCAGCCGATCTTCGCCATGATCACGAACTGCGGGATGGCGGCGAGTTGGGCCGGCACCATGAAGATCAGCATGAGCAGCGCGAACAGCTGCTTGCGGCCCGGGAACCGGAACTTCGCGAAGACGAAGGCCGCCAGCGAGTCGAAGAACAGCACCAGGAAGGTCACCGTCGTCGCGACCAGCAGCGAGTTGCCCATCGACCCGAAGAAGTCGATCGTGTCGAACAGGTTGCGGACGTTCTCCGGGAAGTGCGAGCCCGGCAGCAGCTTGGGCGGGTAGGAGAAGATCTCCGACGATGTGTGCGTCGACATGATCACGGCCCAGTAGAACGGGAAGGCCGACAGCAGCAGACCGACGACCAGCACCGCGTGCAGGGCGATGCCCCGGCGCCGAGAACCCTTGATGGATGCCATGGTGACCGGCCTCACTGTTCTTCGCCCCGGCGCTGCAGCAGACGCCAGTTGATGATCGAGAAGAGGACGACGACGAGGAAGATGCCCCATGCCACGGCGGCGCCGTAGCCGAAGTCGTTGTTGTCGAAGGTCTGCTGGAAGAAGTAGAGGACCATGGTCCGGCCGGCGTGGTCGGGCCCGCCCGAGAACGTCGACTCGTTGGCCGTGGTCTGCAGCAGCACCTGCGGCTCGGAGAAGCTCTGCAGCCCGGTGACCGTCGAGACGACGAGTACGAACAGCAGCGTCGGCCGCAGCAGGGGCAGGGTCACCCGGAAGAAGGTCTGCACGGGCCCGGCGCCGTCGATGCGGGCCGCCTCGTACAGGTCACCCGGGATGGTCTGGAGTCCGGCCAGGCAGATGATCGCGTTGTAGCCCGTCCACTGCCAGGTCATCAGGGTGGCGATGGCGACCTTGATGCCCCAGGGCGTGTTCAGCCACGCCACCTGGTCCAGGCCCACGGCCTGCAACAGGGCGTTCACCAGGCCGAAGTCGGTGGAGAAGATCGACCCGAAGACGATGGCGATCGCGACCACCGAGGTGACGTTCGGCAGGAAGTACGCGAACCGGTAGAGGTTCCTGTGGCGGACGGCCGAGTTGAGCATCACGGCCGTCACCATCGCCAGGAAGATCATGGGGAAGGTGGCCAGCGCCCAGATGAGGATCGTGTTCCCGATCGACTGCCAGAAGTCGCTGTCGCTCAGCAGGTACTGATACTGCGTGAGCCCCGCCCACTCCATCGAGCCCAGGCCGTCCCAGCGGTGGAAGGACAGGTAGAGCGAGAAGCCGACGGGGACCAGGCCGAAGGCGAGGAAGAGGAGATAGAAGGGAGAGATCGCGGCGTACAGGTGCCAGTACTTGCGCACACCCGTCCTGGGCCGGGCCGGTGCGGGCTGCGCCACGGCGGGCGGGGTCCGCTCGATGACGGCCATCAGTAGCTCACCCCCAGGTGCTCGGCGATACGGCGGCACTTGCTCATGGCGTCCTCCCAGGCCTTCTTCGGATCCTTGCCGAGGACACCGACGTTCTTGATCTCGTCCTTGATGGGCTGGCCGAGCGCCACGTCGAAGGGGCTGTCGTGGGCCACCGCGATCTTCTGCGCCGCGGGCCCGAAGACGTCCATCGTGACCTGGCCGCCGAAGAAGGGGTCCGGCTCCCGAAGCTTCTTCATGCCGTACGAGGCGGGGGTGGAGGGGAAGAGACCGGCGTCGACGAAGCCCTGCGCCTGGTTCTCGGCGTTCAGCAGCCACGTGATGATCTCGAAAGCCCGCTCGGGCTCCCGGCACGCCTTGGTGACCGACAGGAACGAACCGCCGTTGTTGGAGGGCCGTACCGGCATCTGCGCCACCCGCCATCGGCCCTTGGTCCTCGGCACCTCGTTCTTGAGATCACCGGTGGCCCAGGACGCGCCCAGCTGACTGGGCAGCCTGCCGCTCTCCTTGGCCGATATCTGGTCCGGGGTGCCGTTGACGATGCTGGAGACGATGCCCCGCCGCTTGGCCTCCACCGACAGCGCCCAGGCGTTGCGTACGTGCTCACCGTCGCCGATGAAGTTGCGGTCCTTGTCGACGTACCGCTCGCTGCCCTGCTGCACCACGTTCTCGAAGACGGCGTTGACGTCGGTGAGCAGCCAGGTGCCCGGGATCCGCTTCCTGAGCCGCTCGCCCGCCGCGAAGAACTTCTCCCAGGTGTCGAGTTGTTCGGAGACGTCGTCGGGCTCGTGGGGAAGTCCCGCCGCACGGAAGACGGCGTACTGGTAGAAGTGCGCGACCGGACCGCAGTCGATGGGGAAGCCGACCATCGAGCCGTCCTCGGCGACCCCTTGGTCCCACTTCCAGGAGAGGTACCGGTCCTTGTACCTGTCGGCGCCGAGCGTGCGCAGGTCGACGAACTGGTCGGCGTTGGGCAGGTAGGACGCCATGTCCTCGCCCTTGAGGCCGGCGATGTCGGGGATGTGGGCGTTGCCCGCCATCGTCGTGATGAGCTTCGAGCGGTAGTAGCCGCCGATCTGGATCGCCTGCAGATCGACGGAACGGCCGTAGCGGACCCTGGCGTCCTTCACGACGGTGTCGCTCAGACCGCCGCTCCAGTACCACAGGACCATGTTCCTGCCGGTCGAGCCGGTCGGAACGGCGCAGCCGGACGCCAGGCCGCCGAGCGCCGTGGCGGCCGTTCCGGCCAGACCCGCGCGCAGCAGGCCTCTTCGTGAGAGCCGCACAGCTCCCACCGCCTTTCGGATCTTCTCGGGACTTCGTAGGGGAGGGGCACGTGGGGGAGGGCACGCGGGCGGTCAGGGCCGTCGCGCGGACGGGGTGACGGGGGCGTACGCGACCGGCGGACCCGGATCGTCCGGGAGCCGGTCCGTCAGGAAGCCGTACGCCCGCTTCAGTTCGGGATCGCTCAGGGAGCGCCACCAGCGGTCGACGCCGTACCAGCCGGGGGCCGCGAGCGCCCCGCCGTGCCGCTGGACGGACAGCCCGGCGGCCAGCACGGCGAACCGCAGCCGCTCCGCCAGCGGCCAGCCGCCCAGCGAGGCCGCCACGAAGCTCGCCCCGAACACGTCCCCCGCGCCCGTCGCGTCGAGGACATCGATGTCCAGGGCCGGCACCTGCGCGTACTCGCCGGTCGTCTGGTCGACGGCGACGGCACCGTCGCCGCCGCGCGTCACCACGGCCACCGGAACCAGCTCGCTGAGCGTGCCGAGGGCCGCGACCGCGCTGTCGGTGCGGGTGTAGGCCATGGCCTCGGTCTCGTTGGGGAGGAAGGCGTGGCACAGGGACAGCTGGTCTAGCAGGTCGGTGGACCACCGCTGGGTGGGGTCCCAGCCGACGTCGGCGTAGATCCGGGTGCCGTTCGCGGCGGCCTTGGCCAGCCACTCGCGGGGCTCGGCCTCGATGTGCACGAGGGCGGTGCGCGCCTCGGGCGGGTCTCCCGTCAGCGCGTCCTGCGAGTACGGGGGTTGCCGACCGTGGGTGACGAGGGCCCGGTCGTGGACGGGGGTCCCCCCGGTCGAGCGAAGCCGGGGGTGGGGGAGGGCGAGGGAGACGGTGACCGGCGTGGGCCAGCCGTCCGCCGTGCGGGAGAGCGACAGGTCGATGCCCTCCTGGTCGCTCAGGACCTCCCGGCAGTACGCGCCGTACAGGTCGTCCCCGAACACCGTCGCCAGCGAGGTCCTGAGGCCGAAGCGGGCGGCGGCCACCGCCAGGTTGGCGATACCGCCCGGGCCGCAGCCCATGCCGTCCGTCCAGATCTCCTCGCCCGGAGTCGGGGGCCCCGCGAGCCCCGTGAGGACGAGGTCGTAGAAGAGCAGCCCGGTCAGCAGCACATCGGGCCGGTCGTCGTCCACGGATCGCGTCCTCTCGGTCGGGACCCCCGCTCGCCGGAGATCAGAAATCGTCAGAACTCTTCACATGCGGTGAGCGGAATCGTGCGCCGATCGAAGAGATTGGTCAATACCCGAGCAGAAATGAGCATGGTGATGATTGAGGATGACGAGTAGTGTTCAAGTCGTGCTGGCAGAACGACGACACCAACTGATCCTGCGGGCCCTGCGCTCCGGCGGCCCCGCGGCCGTGACCGATCTCTCCGAGCAGCTGGGGGTGAGCCCGGCCACGATCAGGCGCGACCTGGTCAAACTGGAGGAGGACGGCCTGCTGACGCGCGTGCACGGCGGTGCGGTCGTGGAGGAGGGCGACCAGCCCTTCGCCGAGGTCGCCGAGGTGCGGGTGCCCGAGAAGGACGCCATCGCCGCGCATGCCGCCGCGATGATCGAGGACGGTCAGTCGGTGCTGCTCGACATCGGCACCACCGCCTTCCGGCTGGCCCGCCGGCTGCACGGCCGCCGCCTCACCGTGATCACCAGCAACCTGGTGGTCTACGAGGAGCTCGCCGACGACGAGGGCATCGAACTGGTGCTCCTCGGTGGCATGGTCCGCCGCGAGTACCGCTCCCTGGTCGGCTTCCTCACCGAGGACAACCTGCGCCAGCTGCATGCCGACTGGCTGTTTCTGGGCACCAGTGGAGTGCGGCCCGGTGGGCAGGTGATGGACACCACGGTCGTCGAGGTGCCGGTCAAACGGGCCATGATCAAGGCCGGCGGCAAGGTCGTGCTGCTCGCGGACGCGGCCAAGTTCCCGGGAACGGGCATGGCCAAGGTGTGCGGTCCACAGGACCTGGACGTGGTGGTGACGAACGCGCCGGTCGACCCGGCGACCCGGGCATCCCTGGAGGAGGCGGGCGTCGAGGTGGTCGTGGCAGGAGAGGTGCAAGAGTGAGACTGACGATTCTGGGCGGCGGCGGCTTCCGCGTGCCGCTCGTGTACGGGGCGCTCCTCGGCGACCGCGCCGAGGGCCGGGTCACCCGCGTCGTGCTGCACGACCTGGACGCGCAAAGGCTCTCCGCGGTGACGCGTGTGCTCGCCGAGCAGGCGGCCGGCGTCCCCGACGCACCCCGGGTGAGTGCCACCACCGACCTCGACGAGGCGCTGCGCGGCGCCGACTTCGTCTTCTCGGCGATCCGCGTCGGCGGACTTCAGGGCAGGGCGAACGACGAGCGGGTCGCCCTGGCCGAAGGTGTCCTGGGCCAGGAGACGGTCGGCGCGGGCGGCATCGCCTACGGCCTGCGGACCGTGCCGGTCGCCGTCGACATCGCCCGGCGGGTGGCCCGCCTGGCGCCGAAGGCGTGGGTCATCAACTTCACCAACCCGGCGGGCCTGGTCACCGAGGCCATGTCCCGCCACCTCGGCGACCGCGTCATCGGCATCTGCGACTCGCCGGTCGGCCTCGGCCGCCGTATCGCCCGCGTCCTCGGGGTGAAGAACCCCGGCGAGGCGTGGATCGACTACGTCGGCCTCAACCACCTCGGCTGGGTGCGCGGCCTGCGCGTCGCCGGGCGCGACGAGCTCCCGCGCCTGCTCGCCGACCCCGACCTGCTCGGCTCCTTCGAGGAGGGCAAGCTCTTCGGTGTCGACTGGCTCCGCTCGCTGGGCGCGATCCCCAACGAATACCTGCACTACTACTACTTCAACCGGGAAGCCGTCCGCGCCTACCGGCAGGCCGAGAAGACCCGCGGCGCCTTCCTGCGCGACCAGCAGGCAAGCTTCTACGAGCGGATGCGCGACCCCGACGCGTCCGCCCTGGAGATCTGGGACCGCACCCGCGCCGAGCGCGAGGCCACCTACATGTCCGAGAACCGTGAGACGGCCGGCGCCGGCGAGCGCGACGCGGACGACCTGTCCGGCGGCTACGAGAAGGTGGCGCTCGCCCTGATGCGGGCCATCGCCCGCGACGAACGCACCACTCTGATCCTCAACGTCCGCAACCAGGCCACCCTGTCCGTGCTCGACACCGACGCGGTCATCGAGGTCCCGTGCCTGGTCGACGCCAACGGTGCCCACCCGGTCGCGGTCGCCCCGCTGCCCGGCCACGCCACCGGGCTCGTCTGCGCCGTCAAGGCCGTCGAGCGCGAGGTGCTCGCCGCCGCGGAGTCCGGCTCCCGCGCGACGGCGGTCAAGGCGTTCGCCCTGCATCCGCTCGTCGACTCCGTGAACGTGGCGCGCAGGCTGGTGGAGGGCTACACCGCGGTGCACCCTGGCCTGGCGTACCTTAGGTGAGCACCGGTCGGTAAGCGCTTTCTCCCGGCTTTCCGGCCCGGCTCACCAGGCCCCCGAGCTTCCGTCCCCTCCCTGGCTCTCTGGAGAACCCTCATGCACGACGAACGCCGCCGGATCGAGGAACGCGTCGAGCGCCTCCACACCCAGCGCATCAAGCCCGCGATCTACGCGGCCACCGTCCCCTTCGAGGTAGAGGCCTGGCAGGCGCCGGGGGAGCCGGTCCCCTTCGCGGAGGCCGCCGCCGCGCCCTACGAGCCCTTCACCATGGACACCCCGTGGGGTCCGCCCTGGGGCACCACCTGGTTCCGGATGCGCGGCGAGGTGCCGACCGGGTTCGCGGGCCGCCGGGTCGAGGCCGTCATCGACCTCGGCTTCGTCGGTGACTGGCCGGGCAACCAGGCCGAGGCGCTGGTGCACCGGCTGGACGGGACACCGCTGAAGGCCGTCAACCCGCTCAACCAGTACGTGCCGATCGCCAACCCGGCCACGGGCGGGGAACCGGTCGAGTACCTGGTGGAAGCCGCCTCCAACCCGGACATCCTGGCGAACGACTTCGCGGCCCCCACCCCGCTCGGCGACGTCCTCACAGCCGGCGACAAGCCGCTCTACACCTTCAAGCGCGCCGACATCGCCGTCCTCGACGAGGAGGTCTGGCACCTCGACCTCGACCTGCAGGTGCTGCGCGGCCTCATGGTCCACCTCGGCGAGCACGAGCCGCGCCGCCACGAGATCATGCACACCCTGGACCGGGCCATGGACGCCTTGGACCTCGACGACATCGCGGGCAGCGCCGCCGCCGTCCGTGCGGTGCTCGCCCCGGCACTGGCCAGGCCCGCCCACGCCAGCGCGCACGTCATCTCCGGCGTCGGCCACGCCCACATCGACTCCGCCTGGCTGTGGCCCATCCGCGAGACCAAGCGCAAGACCTCCCGCACCTTCTCCAACGTCACGTCCCTGGCCGACGAGTACGACGACTTCATCTTCGCCTGCTCCCAGGCCCAGCAGTACGAGTGGGTGCGCGACAACTACCCGCACGTCTGGGCCCGGATCCAGGAGTCGGTCAAGAAGGGCCAGTGGGCGCCGGTCGGCGGCATGTGGGTCGAGGCCGACGGCAACCTGCCCGGCGGCGAGGCGATCGCCCGCCAGCTGATCCACGGCAAGCGGTTCTTCATCGAGCACTTCGGCGTCGAGACCAAGGGCGTGTGGCTGCCGGACTCCTTCGGCTACACCGCCGCCTACCCGCAGCTCGCCAAGCTCGCCGGGAACGAGTGGTTCCTGACCCAGAAGATCTCCTGGAACCAGACCAACAAGTTCCCCCACCACACCTTCTGGTGGGAGGGCATCGACGGCACCCGCATCTTCACCCACTTCCCGCCGGTCGACACCTACAACGCCCGCTTCAGCGGCGAGGAGATGGACCGCGCGGTCCGCAACTACTCCGAGAAGGGCGCCGGCACCCGCTCCCTCGCCCCCTTCGGCTGGGGCGACGGCGGTGGCGGCCCCACCCGCGAGATCATGGAGCGGGCACGCCGGCTGGCGGACCTGGAGGGCTCGCCGAAGGTCGTCGTCGAACACCCCGACGAGTTCTTCGCGAAGGCCCGCGAGGAGTACCCCGACGCCCCCGTGTGGGTCGGCGAGCTGTACCTGGAACTGCACAGGGCCACGTACACCTCCCAGGCCCGCACCAAGCAGGGCAACCGGCGCAGCGAACACCGGCTCCGCGAGGCCGAGCTGTGGGCGACGACGGCGGCGCTGCACGCGCCGGGCTACGCCTACCCGTACGAGAAGCTGGACCGGCTGTGGAAGACGGTCCTGCTCCACCAGTTCCACGACATCCTGCCCGGCTCCTCGATCGCGTGGGTGCACCGGGAGGCGGAGGCCGAGTACGCCCGGGTCGCCGAGGAGCTGGAGGCGCTGACGACGGAGGCGGTCGTGGCGCTGGGCGGCGGCTCGGCGCGGGTGTTCAACACCAGCCCGTACCCGCGGGCCGAGGTGGTCCGCACGACCGAGGGCGCACCGGTCTACGTCGAGGTGCCCGCGAGCGGCAGCGCGTCCCTGAGCGATGCCGCACCCGCGCGGCCCGTGACGGTCACCGGCCGGGTGCTCGACAACGGCCTGGTCCGGGTGGACGTGGCCGAGGACGGCACCCTGTCGTCCGTGTACGACCTCCGGGCGGACCGCGAAGTCCTCGCCGAGCCGGGCAACCTGCTGCGCCTGCACACCGACCTGCCCAACTACTGGGACGCCTGGGACATCGACAAGCACTACAGGAACCGCTACACGGACCTGCTGGACGCCGAGTCCGTCACGGTCGTCGAGGACGGCCCGCTGGTGGGCGCGATCCGTGTCGAGCGCGCCTTCGGCAAGGGCTCGCGGATCGCCCAGACGATCACGGTCCGGGCGGGCAGTGCGCGCATCGACATCGAGACCGAGATCGACTGGCACGAGGCCGAGAAGATCCTCAAGGCGGGTTTCCCGGTGGACATCCGGGCGCCGCACTCCAGCGCCGAGATCCAGTTCGGCCACATCCAGCGTCCCACCCACACCAACACCAGCTGGGAAGCGGCACGGTTCGAGGTCTCCGGCCACCGCTGGCTGCACATCGGCGAACCCGGTTACGGCGTCGCGGTCATCAACGACTCCACGTACGGCCACGACGTCTCCCGCACGGTCCGCGAGGACGGCGGTACGACCACCAGGGTCAGCCTCAGCCTGGTCCGCGCCCCACGCGTCCCCGACCCCGAGGCCGACCAGGGCAGGCACCGCTTCACCTACTCCCTGCTCCCGGGCGCGGCCATCGCGGACGCCGTCGCCGAGGGGTACGCCCTCAACCTGCCCCTGCGGGTGGCCGACGCGGCGGGCGCGCCCGAGCCGGTCGTCTCGGTGGACGGTGAGGGGGTGACCGTCGAGGCGGTCAAGCTGGCCGACGACCGCTCCGGCGACGTCGTCGTACGCCTCTACGAGTCCCGCGGCGGCCGTGCCACCGGCACCGTGCGCACGGGTTTCCCGCTCGCGGGCGCCGAGGTGACCGACCTGCTGGAGCGACCGCTTGAGGACGCGGAGATCACCGCGGAGGGCGCGGTAGCCGTCGCCCTGCGCCCCTTCCAGGTCCTCACGCTCCGCCTGCGGCGCGGTGAGGCCACCGGCGCCAGGTGAGGGGAGCTGACCGGGTGCCGGTACCACCCTGGTTCACCCACCGGGGTTCGGGCCGCTTCTGATCGCGGCTCACCTGGTTCCTTCGAGTCGGCCGGCCGCCGCCCCCGTGACAGCGCCGGCCGACCCGAAGCCCCCGTGTTCCCCCGTTGTTCCCCCGTGGGTGGTGCGTTCCCCCCGTTGTTCCCCCGTTGCCTTTCACCCTTATGAGCGCGCGGTCGGGGCCCTGATACACCTTCCGGGAAAAAAGTTTTCCCAGCCGGTCGATCCGGCGGTGCCACCGCGGGGCTGGGCCTAGATCGGCAGCGCCGGTGCCGCCCCGCTCGCGACCGGGTCGACCGGAGCCGGCGAGGGCACCGCCGGCAGCAACGGCCCCTCGACCTCCGACCGCTGCTGCGGAATCGACACCGGTCGCAGCGGGCGCAGCCCGGACACCACCGTGTAGTCCTGCCCCAGGAACGGCGGAACCACCTCGCCGGGGTCCTCCCCGAGCGCCAGCTGCACAGCCAGCCAAGGCACGTTGACCCCGCACAACGACAGCTGGTGCAGCCCGCCGGCCGGACGTGTGTTGACATCCATCAGCACCGGCGTCTCACCGAACATCCGGAACTGGATGTTGGACAGGTGGTGCAGCCCGAACCCCTCGGCGATCAGCCGTGCCGGCTCCAGCCACTGGTCCTGCAGGGTGAACCCGCGCCGCCGCCCGTTCTTGACCCGGCCGATCGCCAGCCGCACCCGGTTGTCGGGACCGGTGAGGCAGTCCACCGACACCTCCGGCTGCTCCAGCCGCGGCATGACCAGCCAGTCCACCGGCTCATCGGCCTGCCGCAACGCCTCCAGCACCAGACCCAGCTGCACGTACGGCGTCGGGAACCCGCTGAGGTGCGTGAGAGAGAACGGCGAGCGGGTGATGATCCGGAAGCCCACGCCACCCGCACCGGAGGCCGGCTTGAAGCAGGCCTTGTGCCCGCGCGCCTCCAACTCCTCGACGGCGGCGACGAGTTCATCGGCGGTGCGCACCCGCCACCACGGCGGCACCGGAACCCCGATCGCCTGTACCGCCTCGTACGCGATCACCTTGTCCTGGAAGACCGCCACGGCCTGGGGCGGCGGCGCCAGCAGCGCCGTACCGGCCGCCGCGAAGTCCGCGCGGTGCGCCACGATCGCCGACTGGTGCAGCCGCGGTACGAAGACGTCGATGCCGCGGCGTCGGCACTGGTCGAGCGCGTACTCGACGTACGCGGCCGGGGACAGGCCCTCCGGCTCCAGCTCGGCGGTGTCGGCGGCGGCCAGCACGGGGGAGTCGGCGTCGCCGTGCGTCGCATGGATCTCGACCGCCCGGTCGCTGGGATTTCTCCGCAGCTGATCCATGAAGAACACGTTCTCCGCGTACGTGCGGTTGAGCCAGACGCGTACGCGAGAGACCATGCAGGGCCGTCCTTTCGGGGTTCGCGGGCAGGGCGAAGCAGGCCCGTGCCCGGGCAGGGTGGTTGGAGGGACACCAAACCGCCCCGTGCGAAGGGACGTTCATGGCGGTGGTGTTGGGGCGATCATACGGCTATCGAGCGGTGCCGCGTGCAACGTACGGGTTACGGATTTTCCGATCATCCTCCCGGGTCCGCGCGCCCGCCCGGCCCATGCTCACCACCGGCCGGTGCGCCGACGCGATACCGCCTTGTACCTGCGTGGGGGCCTGTGTTCTTGTGGTGTCCTTCGGATGATCGGAAAGGGGCCAGGAGTGACGTCGACGGTCGGCGGTGCCGGGCAGCTGCTGGCAGTCAGCGATCTGCACATCGGCTACGAGGAGAACCGCGCCCTCGTCGAGAAGATGCGGCCCGACTCGGACGACGACTGGCTGCTGGTCGCCGGTGACGTGGCCGAGACCGTGGCCGACGTCCGCTGGGCCCTGGAGACACTCGCCGGCCGCTTCCGCAAGGTCCTGTGGGCACCCGGCAACCACGAGCTGTGGACCCATCCGAAGGACACCGTCACCCTGCGCGGCGTCGAGCGCTACGCACACCTGGTCGCCCTGTGCCGGGAACTCGGAGTGACCACGCCCGAGGACCCCTACCCCATCTGGGACGGCCCCGGCGGCCCGGTGGCCGTGGCGCCCCTGTTCCTGCTGTACGACTACTCGTTCCTGCCCTCCGGCTGTGCGACCAAGGAGGAGGGGCTGAGGTACGCCCACGGGACCGGGATCGTCTGCAACGACGAGTACCTGCTGCACCCCGACCCGTACCCGTCCCGCGAGGCGTGGTGCGAGGCCCGGGTCGCCGGCACCGAGCGCCGGCTGGCCGAACTGCCCGACGACCTGCCCACCGTCCTCGTCAACCACTACCCGCTGGACCGGCACCCGACCGACGTCCTGTGGTACCCGGAGTTCGCCATGTGGTGCGGCACCCGGCGAACGGCCGACTGGCACCGCAGGTTCCGCGTCCGGGCCATGGTCTACGGCCACCTCCACATCCCGCGGACCACCTGGCACGAGGGGGTCCGCTTCGAGGAGGTGTCGGTGGGATATCCACGCGAATGGCGCAAGCGACCGGAACCGCCGGGACGGCTGCGCCGGATTCTGCCCTGGGAGGACGTGGCCCGGTGATCGAGGAACTGCTACCCGACACGGTGGTCGCCGTCGAGGTGTACGGCGACGACGAACTCCCGGACGCGACGCTGTACCCCGAGGAGGAGGCGGTCGTGGCCAAGGCGGTCGCCAAGCGCCGCCGCGAGTTCACCGTCGTACGCTCCTGCGCCCGCCGGGCCATGGAGAAGCTCGGTGTGCCGCCGCAGCCGATCCTGCCCGGCGAACGAGGTGCCCCCGGCTGGCCGGCCGGCCTGACCGGCAGCATGACCCACTGCGACGGCTACGGTGCCGCCGCACTGGTCCGCACCGCCGACCTGGCCTCCCTCGGTATCGACGCCGAGCCCCACGACACGCTCCCGGAGGGCGTCCTGCCCGCCGTTGCCCTGCCCGCCGAGGTGGAGCGGCTGCGCCGCCTGGCGGGCGACCACCCCGCGGTCCACTGGGACCGGCTGCTGTTCAGCGCCAAGGAGTCCGTCTACAAGGCGTGGTTCCCCCTCACCGGGAAGTGGCTGGACTTCTCCGAGGCCGACATCGACGTCTTCGCCGACCCCGGTGAGCGGCACGGCGGTGGCTTCCGGGCCCGGCTCCTCGTGCCGGGCCCGCGTGTGGGCGACCGCAGGGTCGACCACTTCGAGGGCCGGTGGGCGGTCCGACGGGGGCTGGTGGCGACCGCGGTGAGCGTGCCGCGCACCTGAGCCCCCGGCAGGACGTTCGGATCCTGCGGGCGTCGCGGACCGGCTGAGTGCAACCTGCGGTCTCGGCCGATCTGATCCGAACGACAGGCACTCAGGGCTCTGCGGGGCACCAGCTCCGCAGCAGCCGGAAGAACTCCTCCTCGTTGCCGGCCAGTCCTGCCTCCCGCAGTGCCGCTTCCGCCTCGGCCAGGACCGAGGGCGGCACCACCGGTGGTCGGCCGGAGCCGGGAGGACCGTCGAACGCGGCCCGTACGGTGTGCAACAGCCGCAGATAGGCCTGGACGGCGGTGCGCTCGCGGTCGGTCAGTACGGCGGTGGGCATCGGTCGGCTCTCCCCAAGTCGGCGTCATCGCAACACGCCCCGCATATGAGGGCGCATCACCAGCTTGCCGCCCACCACTGACAATCGGGCTCGGCCACGTGTGGGTTCGCCCGCTCAGCGGAGGTGAAACGCCCCCGAGGCGGCGTGCGCGCCACCGCGGCGCCCTCGTTCAGCCCTGTGGGCCCAGGTAGCCCAACGACGCCTCGATGCGCCCCGCCAGGTGATCGCGCTGACCTCGTACCGACGACACCGCCAGCCAAGCCCGGCACTTGCTGGCCAGCAGCAGGCCGAAGGTCTCGGCCTCCTTCTCCTCGGCCTGGTCGAAGTGGCTGCGGGCGGCGACCTTCAGGACCGTCGAGCGCAGGTCGGCGTCGTCGCTCAGGAGGCGGGCCGCCACGGTGGCGCCCTCGACGCTGTGCGTGCAGTGCCCCGCCTTCATGTGCCACAGCTCGTGGCCGAGGATCACCAACTGGTGGTCGGGTGCGGTGCGTTCCTCGATCACGACGAGGTCCTGGTCGGCCATGTCGAGCCACAGCCCGCTGGCGGTGCCGACGGGGAAGGCGGCCGTACGGAAGTGGACGGGACGGCCGCGGCGTCTGCTCATCGCGTCGCACAGGGCGCCGTACAGCATCTCCGGCGCCGCGGGCGCGGGGAGGCTCAGCTCCGCGACCAACTCGCCGCACAGGCGGCGCATTTCCCTACCGATGCCCACGTGTCTCCCGTTCCTCCCGGCTCACGACTCGGGCCGCTTGACGCTTTCCAGGAGCATGTCCAGCCACTCGGCGACCTTGTCGCGGTGCTGGTCGGTGGGCAGTTGGGCGGCCCGCCAGGCGATTCCGCGCACGCCGTGATCCTGGAGGAGTCTCTCCAGCGGGTCCTCGGCCGCCTGCGCCGCCTCCCGCTCCGCGAGCTTGTGCAGCAGGTCCTGTTCGGTGTGCTGGAGGGCGCCCGTGAGTGCCTCGGGGTCCTCGGCCGTGAGGAACCCCGCGTGGACGCGGAAGAAGCGCTGGATGGCGTCGCAGTGCTCCATGGTGGGGCGCCGGTCGCCGTTGATCAGGGCGCCGGCCTGCTGGCGCGACATGCCCGCACCGTCGGCGATCTCCTGCTGGGTGTACCTGCGGCCGTTCGGCTTGAGGCGCGTGCGGCGCAGGAGGTCCAGGCGCTGCAGAAAGCGGGCCTGCACGTCCGGCTCGCCGGCGGGGCGGCCGCTCAGCAGGGCTTTGACGACGGGCTCGGGGACGCCGCAGGCCACGGACAGGCGGCCGGTGTCGAAGACCTCAGTGTGCGGCACGCCGAGCCGGTCGGCGAGCGCGGTGACACGGGCGACGACGGCCGGCAGCGCAGCCGTCTGCGTGGCGCCCGGACCCTCGAAGCCATCCGTCACCGACAGATCTCCTACGTCTCTCACAGGCTTCTCACAAGCGGTTGCCGTGAACTCGGTGGAGATTACCCGCTAGTTCGAACTCACATCCAGGTCTCGCCACAACTGTGGCCAATTTCAGCCGTCAACAGGCACCGAATGCCACGATAGTTGACATGGCTCCGGCGGGGGCAGCAGGATCGGGGCGCCGCGAGAAGGCCGCATAGGCAAGAGGGGTGACCTCCCGATGGCATATCAGGCAGGTGGGCAGCGGTCCGTTCCGCGGCCCGTCCCCGAGGGGCGCGAGGCCCAGGAGTATCTGCAGGACTACACCACTCTTCTGGAGGCCGTGCCGTTCCCGTCTGTCGTTCTCGATCACCGCTGGGACGTCGTTCTGGCGAACACCGCTTTCGCGTCACTTTTCAGCGGCGTGGGCCCGCATCCGACGGCCATGCCCGACGACAACTTCCTCCGGTTCGTCCTCTTCCACCCTGATGCGAGCACGGTCCTCGGTGACCACGAGTCCAGCTGGTGCCTGCCGATGCTGGCGCACTTCGCGGCGGCCGTGGAGGGGCGCGGCCACGACCACGGGCTGCAGGCCATCCGCCGCGAGATCGCCCAGGACCCGATCATGGAGGCCGCCTACCGGCAGGGCCTGCCGCACTGGGTCCGCGCGGTCGGCGAGCGGGCGGTGGCCCACGACGGCGCGGTGCGTCCCCTGCTGCATCCCGACCCCCGTTGGGGCGCCACCGAGTGCCGCGTCGTGGACGAGACGCCGAGAACCCTTCAGGAACTGGGGTACACCCGGCTGACGCTGGTGCTGCGCGAGGTGCGCCGCGACCGGCCCAGGTCCCGTGGGATCCGCCGCCGCACCGCGGCCCATCTGCGCGTCGTGCCCACCCCCTGAGGCTGGTCGGGGCACCGTCGGCGTTCAGGTCGCCGACGGCGCCCCGTCAGCGTGCGCGCACGCCATCGTCGAGCCTGAAGCTGAAGTCCCTCCGTCGTCACCTCATTCGTCGTCACCCATTCGTCGTCACCTCACTCGGCGTCACCTCATTCCCAGCGTCTGGGATATGTGACATAGTACTGCCGTGAGTAAGCCACTGACCTGCGACGTCGTGGTCGTCGGAGCCGGAATGGTGGGTGCGGCCTGCGCCCTGTACGCGGCCCGCGCGGGCCTCGACGTCATCCTCGTCGACCGTGGCCCGGTGGCCGGCGGCACGACCGGTGCCGGAGAGGGCAACCTCCTCGTCTCCGACAAGGAGCCGGGCCCGGAGCTGGACCTGGCGCTGCTGTCCGGCCGCCTCTGGGACGAACTGGCACGGGAGTTCGGCGAGGCCGTCGAGTACGAGGCCAAAGGGGGAGTGGTCGTCGCCTCCTCGTCCGGCGGGCTCGCGGCACTGCAGCGGTTCGCCGAAGGGCAGCGTGCCGCGGGGGTCATCGCCGAACCGGTCGCGGGCGACGCGCTGTACGCTCTCGAACCCCACCTCGCCCCGGGCCTGCCCGGCGCCGTCCACTATCCGCAGGACGCCCAGGTCATGCCCGCCCTGGCCGCAGCCCACCTGGTCCGCGCCTCCGGCGCCCGCCTGCTCACCGGCCACACCGTCACCGGCGTCCTGCGCGCCCCGGACGGCACCGTACGCGGGGTCCGCACCGACCGGGGCGACCTCCACACGGCCGCGGTCGTCAACGCGGCCGGCACCTGGGGCGGCGAGGTCGCCGCCCTGGCGGGCGCCCCGTTGCCCGTCCTCCCTCGGCGCGGCTTCGTCCTCGTCACCGAACCCCTCCCACGCAGGGTCCGGCACAAGGTGTACGCCGCCGACTACGTGGCCGACGTCGCCAGCGACTCGGCCGCGTTGCAGACCTCACCCGTCGTGGAGGGCACCGTCGCGGGGCCGATCCTGATCGGGGCCAGCCGCGAGCGGGTCGGGTTCGACCGGACGTTCTCCCTACCGGTCGTACGGGCCCTGGCGGCCGGCGCGACCCGGCTGTTCCCGTTCCTGGAGCGAGTGCGGGCCATGCGCTCCTACCTGGGCTTCCGCCCGTACCTGCCCGATCACCTCCCCGCCGTCGGACCGGACCCCCGCGTCCCCGGGCTGTACCACGCCTGCGGTCACGAGGGCGCGGGCATCGGACTCGCCACCGGCACCGGCCACCTGATCGCCCAAGCCCTCACCGCCGACAGGCCCGACCTGGACCTGGCGCCGTTCCGCCCCGACCGCTTCGCCGAGGAGGCCGCGTGAGATCCCCCGTGGAACTGGCCGACGCCCGTCCCGGCCCCCCGTTCACCGTCACCCTGGACGGCCGTGAGATCCAGGCCCTGCCCGGCCAGACCGTCGCCGCCGCGCTCTGGGCGGCCGGAGTGACGTCGTGGCGCCGCACCCGGGGCGAGGGCCGTCCGCGCGGTGTCTTCTGCGGCATCGGCGTCTGCTTCGACTGTCTCGTGACGGTCAACGGCCGGCCCAACCAGCGGGCCTGCCTGGCGCCTCTGCGGCCGGGCGACGCCATCCGCACCCAGGAGGGGACGGGCCACGATGACTGACCCGGACCGGCCGGAGGCACGCCCGCACCTGGCGGTGATCGGCGCCGGCCCGGCCGGCCTCGCGGCGAGCGTCGCGGCCGCCGCGCACGGCGTACGGGTCACACTCCTGGACTCGGCCCCGCAGGCCGGCGGGCAGTTCTACCGGCAGCCCGCCGCCGAACTGCGCGCCCGCCGTCCCCAGGCCCTGCACCACCAGTGGCGCGCCTGGGAGCGGCTCGCCGAAGCGCTGCGCGCGCACGTCCGGGCGGGCACCGTACGGCACCTGACGGAGCATCACGTGTGGTGCGCGCAGCGGCGCACCGACGGCTTCACCGTGCACGCGCTCCTCGGCCCGGAGCAGGAGGACCCGGTCGAGGTGAACGCCGACGCCGTGCTCCTGGCGACGGGCGGATACGAGAAGGTGCTGCCGTTCCCCGGCTGGACCCTCCCCGGTGTCGTCACCGCGGGAGGCGCCCAGGCCATGCTCAAGGGCACGCTCGCGGTCCCCGGCCGCACCGCCGTGGTCGCCGGGACCGGCCCGCTTCTCCTCCCCGTGGCGACCGGCCTCGCCGCGGCCGGCGTCGAGGTGGCCGCTCTCGTCGAGTCAGCAGGCCCCAGGGCCTTCGCACGGCGGTCCCGCGCGCTGGCAACGCAGCCCGGCAAGGTCGTCGAAGGCGCCGGGTACGCGGCACGGCTGCTGCGCCACCGGGTACGGCTCCTGGCCCGGCACACGATCGTGGAGGCCCACGGCACCGGTCGGGTCGAGGCGGTCACCGTCGCCGCGCTCGACGGCGACGGCCGGGTCAGGCCCGGCACCGGACGCCGTATCCCCTGCGACACCCTCGCCGTCGGCCACGGCATGCTCCCGCACACCGATCTCGCCGAGACACTGGGCTGCCGGCTCGACGGACACGACGTGCGCGTCGACGACGAACAGCGCACCGACGTGCCCGGCGTCTGGGCCGCCGGGGAGGCCACGGGCGTCGGCGGCTCCGCCCTCGCGCTCGCCGAGGGCCGCATCGCCGGGCACTCGGCCGCGGCGCGCCTGCGCCGGACCGAGCCCGACCCGCGCGCATGGGCGGCGGCCGCCAAGGCCAGGGACCGGCTGCGCGCGTTCTCCGCCGCGCTCGACTCCGTGTACGCGCCGCCGGCGTACTGGGCCGACCAGGTCACCGACGACACCGTCGTCTGCCGCTGCGAGGAGGTCACGGGCGGTGCGATCCGGGAGGCCGTCGCGGAACTCGGCGCCGGTGATCCGCGCACCGTGAAGCTGCTGACCCGGGCCGGGATGGGCTGGTGCCAGGGCCGGGTGTGCGGGCCCGCGGTGGCGGGCCTCGCCGGATGTGAAGCCACCCCGTCCCGGCGGCCGTTCGCCCGGCCCGTACCGCTCGGGGTCCTGGCCCGTGCCGGCGAGAACGGGAGAGACTGAGCCGGACCGACCGCACGGACATCCTGCCCACCGCTGTATCCATCAGTAAAATGTCACACCCTATTGAGAGGGGATCTCATGCCGACCACCGACCTCGAACACCGCCCCTGGCGCGGAGTGCTCGTCGCCACCGCCCTCCCGCTGAACGACGATCTCTCCGTCGACCACGGCAAGTTCGCCGAGCACTGCGCCTGGCTGGTCGAGAACGGCTGCGACGGCGTCGTCCCGAACGGCTCGCTCGGCGAGTACCAGGTCCTCACCCCCGAGGAGCGCGCCAAGGTCGTCGAGACGGCCGTCGCCGCCGTCGGCGGTGCCCGCGTGATGCCCGGCGTGGCCGCCTACGGCTCCGCCGAGTCCCGCCGTTGGGCCGAGCAGGCACGCGACGCCGGATGCGCGTCCGTGATGCTGCTGCCACCCAACGCCTACCGCGCCGACGAGCGGTCGGTGCTGTCGCACTACGCCGAGGTCGCCGAGGCGGGCGTGCCCGTCGTGGCGTACAACAACCCCATCGACACCAAGGTCGACCTCGTGCCGGAGCTGCTGGCCAAGCTGCACGGCGAGGGATACGTCCACGCCGTGAAGGAGTTCTCCGGCGACGTCCGCCGCGCCTACCAGCTCGCCGAACTCGCCCCGGGACTCGATCTGCTGATCGGCGCCGACGACGTACTGCTGGAGCTCGCCATCGCCGGTGCGAAGGGCTGGGTGGCCGGCTACCCCAACGCGCTGCCGAAGTCCTGCGTCGAGCTGTACCGCGCGGCCGTCCGCGGCGACCTCGGCACGGCCAGGAAACTGTACGAGCAGCTGCACCCGCTGCTGCGCTGGGACTCCAAGGTGGAGTTCGTGCAGGCCATCAAGCTGTCCATGGACATCGTCGGCCGACACGGCGGACCGGTCCGCCCGCCGCGCGTTCCGCTGCTGCCCGAGCAGGAGGCGGCGGTCCGGGCCGCCACCGACAAGGCCGTCGCCGCGGGGCTCGCGTAACCGTACTCACGTCACCGCAAAGGAGGCCGGACCGTGCGCAGCACACTCGTCCTGCACGCCGTCGACTCGCACACCGAGGGCATGCCCACCCGCGTCGTCACCGGCGGCATCGGCACGATCCCCGGCGCCACCATGAACGAGCGGCGCCTGTACTTCCGTGAGCACCGCGACGACATCAAGCAACTCCTGATGAACGAACCGCGCGGCCACTCGGCGATGAGCGGCGCCATCCTCCAGCCGCCCACCCGTCCCGACTGCGACTGGGGCGTCCTCTACATCGAGGTCTCCGGCTATCTGCCGATGTGCGGGCACGGCACCATCGGCGTGGCGACGGTGCTCGTCGAGACCGGCATGGTCGAGGTCGTCGAGCCGGTCACCACGATCCGGCTCGACACCCCGGCGGGCCTCGTCGTGGCCGAGGTGGCGGTGGAGGACGGCGCCGCCAAGGCGGTCACCCTCCAGAACGTGCCGTCCTTCTCCGTCGCCCTCGACCGCAAGATCACACTGGCCGACGGACGCACGGTGACGTACGACATGGCGTACGGCGGCAACTTCTACGCCATCCTGCCGCTGGAGCAGTTCGCGGTGCCGTTCGACCGCTCCCGCAAGGACGACATCCTCCGGGCCGGTCTCTCCCTCATGGAGGCGATCAACGCCGAGGACGAACCCGTCCACCCGCAGGACGCGTCCATCCGCGGATGTCACCACGTCCACCTGGTCGCCCCCGGCTCCACCGCCCGGCTCTCCCGGCACGCCATGGCTATCCACCCCGGTTGGTTCGACCGCTCACCCTGCGGCACGGGCACCAGCGCGCGCATGGCCCAGCTGCACGCGCGCGGCGAACTCCCCCTGCACACCGAGTTCGTGAACGAGTCCTTCATCGGCACCCGGTTCACCGGCCGCCTCCTGGGCACCACCGAGGTGGCGGGCCGCCCGGCCGTCCTGCCGAGCTTCACCGGCCGCGCCTGGATCACCGGCACGGCGCAGTACCAGCTCGACCCGACCGATCCGTTCCCGGCCGGGTTCGTGCTGTGAACGTCGAGGATAATGAGGCGCGTACCGCGTGACATTGCACAGCTAGGAGACCCATGGCCGTCCAGCGCACCGGCGCCCCGTCCACCGCAGCCGCCCCGGCGCTGCCCACCCTGGGCGGCAAGAAGAGCAGCTACCGGGAGCGGGTCGCCGACGCCCTGCGGGCCGCGCTGATCGCCGGTGAACTCCTCCCCGGCGAGGTGTACTCGGCACCGACCCTCGCCGCCCGCTTCGGCGTCTCGGCGACGCCGGTGCGCGAGGCCATGCTCGACCTGGTCAAGGAGGGCCTGGTCGACACCGTTCCCAACAAGGGCTTCAGGGTCACCGAGGTGTCCGAGAAGCAACTCGACGAGTACACGCACATCCGCGCGCTCATCGAGATCCCCACGGTGGTGGAGCTGGCCAGGACCGCTGACAAGGTCTCCCTGGAGGCACTGCGCCCCGCCGCCCGGGAAATCGTGCAGGCCGCCGTCTGTGCCGACCTCATCGCCTACGTCGAGGCCGACACCCGCTTCCACCTCGGGCTGCTCGCCCTCGCGGGCAACGCCCATCTCGTCGAGGTCGTCGGCGACCTGCGGGGGCGTTCCCGGCTCTATGGGCTCACCGCGCTCGTCCGGGCGGGCCGCCTGCTGGCGTCCGCCGAGGAGCACCTCGAACTCCTCGACGCGCTGATCGCACGCGACGAGAGGGCCGTACGGGAGGTCATGACAAGGCACCTCGGGCACGTCCGGGGACTGTGGGCCGCACGCGAAGAGCACTGACGGGGCCCGTGCCGTGCCGTACACCGAGGGGCGCGGCCCGGCCCCACCCCGGCCGGTCAGGGACGCGGAGGGGTGTCCGTCTCGGCGATGGCCGCCGCCTTGCGCTTCGCCGACCGGACCTGCTCGTACACACGGGTCCGCAGCTCGGCGAAGCGCGGGGACACACGCGTGGTCAACTGGTCCCGGTCGTCGGGCAGATCGACCTTCAGCTGCTCCCGTACGACGGTCGGCGACGCGGAGAGCACGATCACCCGCTGACCGAGGTACACGGCCTCGTCGATGTCGTGGGTGACGAAGAGGATCGTGATACCGCGTTCCCGCCACAGCCCCCGTACGAGGTCCTCCAGATCGGCCCGGGTCTGGGCGTCCACGGCCGCGAACGGCTCGTCCATCAAGAGGATGTGAGGCTCGTACGCCAGGGCGCGGGCGATCGCCACCCGCTGCTGCATTCCGCCCGACAGCTGCCAGGGGTACGCCCCGGCGGCGTCCGCGAGGCCGACCGACGTCAGCGCGTCGGTGACCAGCTCCCGGCGGCGGGCCCTGCTCATATCCTTCTGCCTGAGCGGCAGTTCGACGTTCTCGCCGACCCGCATCCACGGGAAGAGGCTGCGCCCGTACTCCTGGAAGACGAACGCCATGCCGGGCGGCGGACCACTCACCCGCTGCCCCACCAGGCGCACCTCCCCCGCCGTCGGCGTCAGCAGCCCGCCCACGCACTTCAGCAGGGTCGTCTTGCCGCAGCCCGACGGGCCCACGAGGCAGACCAGTTCCCCCGCGTCCACGGTGAAGGTGAGGTCGCGGACCGCCTCCACGCGCCGCCCCGACCCCTCGTAGACCTTCCGCAGGCCACGTACGTCGAGCATGGACCGCCCTTTCTCGTCGAGGTTCACGGCGACCGCCGGGCCGAGGCGCGCAGACCGTGGTACCAACCGAGCGCCCGCCGCTCGACCAACCGGAAGAGGACCGACAGCAGGAAACCGAGCAGACCGAGGACCAGGATGCCGGTCCACATGTCGGGGATCGCGAACCCGCGCTGGAACTGGACGATGGTGAAACCGAGTCCGTTCTGCGCCGTGAACATCTCGCTGATCACCATGAGGATGATGCCGATGGACAGGGCCTGCCGCAGGCCCGCGAAGATCTGCGGGCTCGCCGACCTCAGCACCACGTGACGCAGCCGTGCGGCGCCCGTGACGCCGTACGAGCGGGCTGTTTCCGACATGACCGAGTCCACCGCGCGCACGCCCTCGGCCGTGTTCAGCATGATCGGCCAGACGCAGCCGCTCGCGATCACGACGATCTTGCTCATGTCTCCGATGCCCGCGAACAACGTGACGACCGGCACCAGCACCGGCGGCGGCACCGCCCGCAGGAACTCCAGGACCGGCTCGCACACCGCCCGCACCCGCCGGTAGGACCCGATGACGGTGCCGAGCGCCACGCCCACGACGGCCGCCAGCGCGTAACCGCCGGTCAGCCGCAGCACGCTGGGCAGGACGTCGTCGCGCAGGCGCTGCGCGGTCCACACGTCCGGGAATGCCTCCAGGATGGTCTGCAGGGGAGGCCAGTACACGTCGGTGCTGCCGGCGGAGGCGAACCACCAGGCGGCCACCAGCAGGGCGGGCAGCGCGGCGACGAAGAAGAGCCGCAGGACCAGGCGCTTCACACCGCCACTCACACCGCCACTCACACCGCCACCTCCCCGCGTACCGACTGGTGCCAGGCCAGCGCCCGGCGCTCCACCGTCCGCGCACCCACGTTGATCACCAGTCCGAGCAGACCGGTGACCACCACCAGGGCGTACATCTCAGGTACGGCCTGCGAGGTCTGCGCGACGGCGATGCGCCGGCCCAGTCCCGGGGCGCCGATGACGAGTTCGGCCGTCACCGCGAGGATCAGGGCGACCGCGGCGGCCAGGCGGACGCCCGTCATGACGTACGGCAGGGCCGTGGGCCACAGGACGTGGCGGACCCGCGCCCAGGTGCCGAGGCCGTAGGAGCGGGCCGTCTCCTCGGCGACCGGGTCGACGTCCTGGATGCCGTACAGCGTCTGGATCAGCACCTGCCAGAACGACGCGTACACCACCAGCAGGAGCACCGACTGCAGTTCCGTGCCGTACAGCAGGACCGCGAGCGGGATCAGGGCGACCGAGGGGATCGGGCGGAGGAACTCGATCGTGGACGCGGTCGCCTCCCGCAGGTGGGGCACGACCGCGATCACCACTCCCGCGAGGATCCCGGCCGTCACCGCGATGGCCAAACCCAGCGCCCAGCCGGTGAGCGTGTCCCCGAGCGCCGTCCAGAACGCCTGGTCACCGAGTTCCGTCAGGAGCGCGTCGGTGATGCGGCTGACAGTCGGGAAATAGTCCTCGGAGACGATGCCGAGCCGCGGGACCGCCTCGCACAGGGCGAGGAACCCCGCGAGCCCGGCCGCGCCCAGCAGGGCGTTGGCCGCCTTCACGGCAGCAGCTTGTCCAGGTCGGCGCTCTCCTCGAACAGGCCGTCGCGCTCGGCCAGTTCGGCCAGCTTCTCGATGGAGGCACGGTCCGGCTCGGCGGGGAAGTGCGGCAGGGTCAGTCTGTCCAGCAGGTCCGGCGGGATCTTCGTGTAGGTGGTGAGGATCCGGCGGACCTCGTCCGGGTGGCTGTCGGCGTACTCGAGGGACTCGGCGGTCGCCTCCTGGAACTTCTTCACCAGCTCCGGGTTCTCCTGGGCGTACTGCCGGGAGGTGAAGTACATGGCCACGGTGAGGTTCGGGTCCACGTCGTAGAAGCTCGACGCGATGGACGTGCCGCCCTGGGCCTTGACGGTGGCGAGCGCGGGTTCCGGCGTGCAGGCCGCGTCGACCTGGTCGTTGTCGAGCGCGGCGGGCATCTGGTCGAAGGGCATCTCGACGAACTTCAGCTTCGACGGGTCGCCGCCGTCCTTGCGCACCGACTCCCTGACCGCGGTGTCGCAGATGTTGTTGAGCGTGTTGACCGCGACCTTCTTGCCCTCCAGTTGCCGGGGGGACTTGATCGCGCTGCCCTTCTTCACCGTGGTGCCCATGAAATCGGCACCCTCCTTGGCAGTGGAGGCGACGCCGTTCGCCACGACCTTGACGGGCATGTTCTTGGAGGCGGCCACCAGCAGGGACGTCGTGTTGCTGAAGCCGAACTGGAACTGACCGGAGACGACACCGGGCAGGATCGCCGCTCCGCCCTGGGCGGGTACCAGCTCCAGCTCGATGCCGCGCTCGGCGTAGAAGCCCTTCTTCTGGCCCAGATAGACGGGAGCCACGTCCAGGATGGGAATGACTCCGACCTTGAGCGTGGTGGTACCACCGGATCCCTTGTCCCCGCCGGCCGACCCGGAAGAATCGGAACTGCAGGCCGTCGCGGCGGTGAACAGGGTGCCGGCCGCGAGGCAGATGAGCAGACGACGCATGACTCCCCCTAGTGGGACAGCTCTTCGACGGGCGGTGCGCAGACCGCACACAAGTGCTCAGCGCGAAACTAAGGGGTTGCCGGTCTGAGGGTCAATGCCTGTGTACGCAAGGGCAGTTGACATCACGAGATCCGCACTTCTAGCGTGCGCAGAGCGTACGGTCGTACGGCACGCCGGAGGCCAGGATGTCCGCAGAAGCCCGCGCACCTCATTTCGTCCGGTCCTTCGAACGCGGCCTCGCCGTGATCCGAGCCTTCGACGCCGAGCACCCGGCGCTGACGCTCAGCGAGGTCGCGCGCGCCTGCGAGCTGACCCGTGCCGCCGCCCGCCGCTTCCTGCTCACCCTCGCCGACCTCGGCTACGTCCACACCGACGGCCGCCACTTCCGCCTCACCCCGCGCGTGCTGGAGCTCGGCTACTCCTACCTCTCCAGCTACACCCTGCCGCAGATCGCCGAACCCCATCTGGAGCAACTCGTCGCGCAGGTACGGGAGTCGTCCTCGCTGTGCGTCCTGGACGGCGACGACATCGTGTACGTCGCCCGCGTCCCGACCCGCCGCATCATGACGGCGTCCATCACGGTCGGCACCCGGTTCCCGGCGTACGTCACCTCGGTGGGCCGGGTGATCCTCGCCCACCTGCCGGAGGAGGACGTTCGGCCCCGGCTGGCACAGGCCGAGTCGAAGCCCCTGACCGCACGCACCATCACCTCACCTCAGGTCCTGCGCGCCGAGCTCGGCCGGGTCCGCCGGCAGGGATACGCCCTCGTCGACCAGGAGTTGGAGGAGGGGCTGAGGTCGCTCGCCGTCCCGGTGCGGGACCGGGACGGCGAGGTGATCGCGGCGGTCAACATCGCCGTGCACGCCGGCCGCAACTCCGTCGACTCCGTACGCCGCGACCTGCTCCCGCACCTGCTGGCGACGGTCGCCCGCATCGAGGCCGACCTGCGGATCACAAATCCAGCAGCAGCCGCTTCCCCCGGCACCGGGACACACAGATCATCATCGTCTCGCCGCTCCGCTGCTCCTCGGCCGTGAGCACGGAGTCCCGGTGCTCCGGCGTGCCGTCCAGGACATCGGTCTCACAGGTGCCGCAGGTGCCCTCGGTGCAGGAGTAGAGCACCTCCACACCTGCCGCCCGTACCGTGTCCAGCACGGAGACGCCCGGCGAGACCGTGAGGGTCAGCCCGCTCCGGGCCAGCTCGACCTCGAACTCCCCGTCGTCGGCACCGGGCAGGTCTTTCGGCTGGAACCGCTCGACGTGCAGGACTCCGGGAGGGCAGCGCGCCTCGACGGCGTCGAGCAGTGGCCCCGGGCCGCAGCAGTACACGAGGGTGCCGTCCGGCACGTCGTCGACCGCGGGGGCGAGGTCCAGCAGCCCGGTCTCGTCCTGCGGGGCGATCGTGACCCGACCGCGGCCGTACCGCCGCGCCAACTCCTCGGCGAAGGCCATGGATCCACGCGTACGCCCGCCGTACAGCAGCGTCCACTCGGCACCCGCGGCCTCGGCCGCGGCGAGCATCGGCAGGATCGGGGTGATGCCGATTCCACCGGCGACGAAGCGGTACGCCGAGGCCGGCACCAGCCGGAAGTGGTTGCGCGGTCCGCGGACCCGGACCTTGTCGCCCGGGCCCACCCGACGGTGCACATGGGCGGACCCGCCGCGCCCGTCCGGCTCCAGCAGCACGGCGATCCGCCACGCCGTACGGTCCGCCGGGTCGCCGCACAGCGAGTACTGGCGCTCCAGCCCCGGCCCTAGCACCACGTCGATGTGGGCGCCCGGCTCCCACGCCGGCAGCGGCTCGCCGAGCGGATGGCGCAGGGTCAGGGCAAGCACGCCCTCGGCGGCGAACTCGCGCCGCACCACGACGAGTTCGTCCTCGTGCACGTCACTCATGAAGTGCTTCCTCGCGGTTCGTGTCCTTCGGGATGCCCCAGCATCCACTCCCACATGCGCACCGGGTCCTGCGCGGTGTGCTCGGCGCCGCAGTGGCAGGTGCCGCGCAGGGTGTCGGTGCCCGGCAGCCAGTCGATGCGGTAGACCTCACCCGTCGGGCTGCTCACAGGACCTTCTCCACCGGCTTGTCGCCCTCCTCGACCAGCCGGGCGAGGATACGGCGGGCGGCCAGTCCACCGGTGTCGATGTTGATGCTCAGCTCCTGGTAGCCGTGCCGTTCGGTGCCGAGGGTCTTCTGCAGCAGGTTGAGCGCGGTGACGTCCTGCATGACGACGGTGTGGTTGTTGCCGCGCAGGAACTCGGTGACCTCGTCGTCGTCCGTCGCCCAGTCACGCGAGACAGCCCAGAAGTCGTACACCTTGCCGTCGCCGGACGGGGTGATGGCGTACGTGACCTCGGTGTGGAAGCCGTTCGGGTCACTGCCGTCCGCTTCCGGCAGCACACCGACCGGGGCGACCCGGCTGTGCAGCAGATACAGGCACGGAGCGTGGTACTCGATGTCCTGCCAGCGTGTGATCCGGCCCTGGATGCCGGTCGACCTGGCGTAGAACGGCGGGCACTCCGCGTCGTCCATGTGCCGGCTCACCCGTACGATGCCGGCGCCCTCGTCGACCTCGGTGGTGATCGGCGTCTCGGCGACCTCGGGGGTGCCGATGTAGCCGCCGTGCAGATAGGTCTCGTGCGAGAGGTCGAGGAGGTTGTCGACGAGCAGGCCGTAGTCGCAGTCGATGGGCTCCATGCCGCGCACGGTGACCCAGCCGGGGGAGTCGAGGTGCCTGGCCCGCGGGATGCTTCCCGGGTCGGCGAGTGCCGGGTCACCGATCCACACCCAGATCAGCGAGTCCTGTTCGACGACGGGGTAGGAGGCCACGCGCGCCGTCCGCGGGACGCGCTTCTGCCCCGGCACGTACACGCACGTACCTGTCGTGTCGTACGTGAACCCGTGGTACCCGCACACGATCCGGTCCCCGTCGAGCCGGGTCGGCGCCTCGGACAGCGGGTAGCGCCGGTGCACACAGCGGTCGTGCAGGACGACCGGTGTCCCCTCCTCCTGCGTGCGGTAGAGCACGAGCGTCTCACCGAGGATCGTGCGCCCGAGCAACTCGCGTCCGACCTCATGGCTGTATGCGGCGACGTACCACTGGTTCCTGGCGAAGGCGGTCATGTGCGGCATGAGCGGGTCCCGTCATCCTCGACGTCGTGTCGGAAACACCATGACAATGTCGCCTCCACCCCGGCAATAGGACTTCCGTGGGACGGAAACTCCCTGGTCAGCCGCTTGCTGCTTGCCACGTGGGATTCAGCTCGCGTCACCGCTTCGGCCGAGGCCGGATCAGGTGCCTTTCTGGTCCTGTCCTCGCGGGGTCGAATTGGGGTCGCATTGAGCGTGTTGACCGTTCCACGGGTCCATCCGCCCTCGTGCCGCGATAAGTGGCCTCGCTTCGTCACGGGGTCTTCCACAGCGGGTGGGCCATGTCGGGGATGACCTCGGTGAGGAGGAGTAACGCCCAGAGCATGCGCATGCCCTGGGCGCCGCTGCGTGTCCGGCGGTCACTTTCGCGTAGCCGGTCAGTCGTGCGGGACCACCGCGACCGGTGCCGTGGCGTGGTGGAGCACGGCATGGGTGACGGGCCCGATGCGGGCACCGAGCGGGGACTGCCGGATGCGTCGCCCGACGACGACCAGTGAGGCATCGGCCGCGGCGTCCACCAGGTGGGCGCCGGCGTTGCCCACCGCTGTCTGCTCGACGACCTCCACGCCGGGGAACTTCTCCCGCCAGGGTGCCAGGGCCTCTTCGACGGCGTTCGTCTCCTGGCGGGCCAACTCGTCGTTCAGCGCCGGATCCGCGGGCAGGCCGTAGGCGAAGTAGGGCGGCAGGCTCCAGCCGTGCACGACCCGGAGCCTGGCCGCTCGGCTGGCCGCGGCCTCGAACGCGAACGCGACGACCGCGTCGTCGGGGCGCTTGTGGTCCAGCCCCAGGACGACGTCCCGGTACGGCGTTTGGGTCGACGGACGACCGTCCGCGTCCAGCTGACGCTCGCCCTCGGCGCGCGCGTCGGAGCGTACGAGGACGACCGGCCGCCTGGTCCGTGCCGCGAGCGCGAGCCCGACCGAGCCGACCAGGAAGCCGACGACGCCGCTCAGCCCCCTGGACCCGAGGACCAGCGGATCGGCTTCGGCGGACGCGCTGAGCAGCGCAGTCACGGGAGGCTGCGCCACATGCTCCCAAGTGATCCTCAAATCGGGGTGGCTTTCGCGCAGTTGCTCAGCCGCCTCCCGCAGGACGTGCTCGCCCCAGTGCCGGTGCGCAGCGCCATCGGGCACCGGCTGGGCGTACGGCTGCCAGTCCCAGGCGTGCACCAGGCGCAGGGGCAGGCCCCGCCGCTCCGCTTCGCGGGCCGCCCACAGAGCCGCAGCCAGGCTTTCGGGCGAGCCGTCCACTCCGACGGTCACGGTACGGGGCATGAGGAGGACCTCCTTGGTGGCAACGAAGGGCCAGAAGCGGCCTGTTGTCAGGCTGTCACCCGGACGGACGCGTCAGCAGGGCCCAGTGGCCCACGGTTGAGGTGACGTAGGGCCCTGACGATCAGGCCGCCCGGGCTGGACGACCACGCCCGCCGTGAGAGGCAGGGGCAGGAGCAGCGCCTCGTACCAGTCGCCCCCAAGTGGTGGCCCGCAGGTGCAGTGCGGTCGGGAACTCCTCTGCCAGCCGGATCCCAATTTTGCACGGCCGGATCGACGCGGCCACCCACCATCCGCGCCTGACTGAGGCAGGAGGCGGCCGGGGTTGGTCCCGGCCGGCACGAGGCGAGGCGGTTCGCTGCACCGCTCAAGTGACTGCCGTCGCCAACGACGATGGTGAACTGTGCGACCTGCCCGGTCCCGACCGCGGAGCGCTCCGTGTCTCTGCCAGAAGGCCACTACACCGACAGGACGTCCATGGCCGGACGCCTCGATGCCGGCCGGGCCGGGGTGGCATGACCGAGCCGGAGGATCATCTGCGGAAACTGGTCGCCGGCCACCTGTGTGCGGACCTGTGCCCGCAGGTACGGCAATTCGAGCGGCTGGGTGTGGAAGGCTGCCATGACCCGGTGGCCGGCGGCGTGCAGCAGGACCCGCTGGAGCGCCTGACCGGCGCGCAGCCAGTCCTCCCGCGTGTCGTGCTGGGTCGTGATCAGGGCGATCAGACCCGTGCGTGCCCGCCATACCCGCGGCGCGGTGGGCCGGATCCGGGTGATGCCGAGGAAGTCCCGGCTCGACAGTGTGGTGCAGTCCGGGTGGAAGGTGCACGTCTCCAGGGGCACTCCGTCAGGGCTGCCGCCTGCCGCGCGAGTCCAGCGGGTCAGTTCAGCGGTTCGCTTCGTGTCCGCCCGCAGGGTGTCCTCGGCTGTACCGACCAGTTGCGCAAGGCGTTGGGTCTCGGAGCGGGACTCGACCGTGTACAGCTCGGCACCCTCGGATCGCGCGTGATGGCGCAGTTCGTCGACCAGTTGCTGCGGCAGGGCAGAGGACTGGAACGGCCCGCGGTGCGTGTGCCGTCGGCGCAGGGCCCAGTGCATCAGTTCCTCGTGGGCTGCCGGCTCCGCGTAGGAGCCCCAGTCCACCCGGGCCAGATGGGTCCTGTTCCAGGGGTTGGGAAAGGCCTGGACCACCGGGACGAAGCCCAGGTGCCGCATGGCGATGCGTACGTTGAACAAGGCCGCGCCGCAGCTGATGACCATCTCGCGGCTGTCCGGATCGGTGAGCGGCAGACGGCGGGTGGTGTCCGCGTGAAGGTCGAGGCCGGTGCGCCGGCCGGTGAAGAGCCACGGCTGGGTGTTGTGCACCGAGGGTGCGGTGATCGCGGCGCGTACCAGGTGAGTGGTCGCGTGATCGACGCCGGTGTGTGTTGCGTACATGGTGGATGCTGCCGTTCGTCGTCCGTCGGTGTTTCGGGTGTGGCTGAGCGGTCGGAGGTGGCCGGAGGGCGCTTCAGTCGTGGGCCACGACGGCGACGGGGCAGTTCGCGTGGTGGATCACCGTGTGGGCGATCGGGCCGGTTCGGGGGCCGAGTGGTGTCTCGCGGATCCGGCGGCCCATGACGAGCAGACTCGCGCCGGAGGATGCGTACACCAGGCGGGTGCCTGCCTTCCCCTCCGTGACCGTCTCCGAGACCTCGACATCGGGGAACTTCTCGCGCCAGGGCTGGAGCACGGCGCTGAGGAATCCGCGCCACTCCTCGTCGAGCCGGGGAGCGTCCAGGAGCCCGATCTCACCCGGGCCGAGCGAGAGAGACGAGGGGCCGGTCCACGTGGACACGGCATGCAAGGTCGCCCCACGCACCTGGGCCGCCTCGAAGGCGAACCCGATCACCTCGTCGCACGGATCGGCGAGATCGAGACCGAGGGCGACCTCGCGGTACGGCGTACGCGTCGACGCGTTGCCCTCCTTGTCCGGCATGTGCTCGTCCTCCGATTCCTCGCCCGCGCGGACGAGGACCACGGGGCAGGTCGCCCGCGCCACGACTGCCTGGGCGACCGAGCCGACGAGGAACCCGGTGAAGCCGCTCAGGCCGCGGGAGCCGACCACCAGCAGCTCGGCCTGGTCCGCAGCGCGCAGCAGCGCGGTGCTGGCGGGACCGTCCACCTGCGCGTCGGTCACGTGGACTCCCGGGCAGGTTCGAGCGATGAGCTCCCCGGCCTCCTGCAGGATGCGACGTGCGGCATGACGGCGCACGGCTTCACCCGCGTCGGAACGGCCGTTGGGCGGGCTCCAGTTCGAGGCGTGCAGCAGATGCAGCGGCAGACCGCGGCGCACCGCTTCGCGGGCCGCCCATCCGGCGGCGGCAAGGCTTTCGGCAGATCCGTCGACTCCGGCGACGATCGGATGTGACATGGGTGCCCACCTCCATTGCTTCGCACTTGGAACTCGCGCGTGCATGGCTCTCGGTCCAGGCCCTTCGGCCTCCTCTTCATCGTTGTGCCGCGTTGCGGTGGGAGGCAGGGGCCGTCCGGTCCCGCCGTGGGGCCCGGACGGCCCCGGCGCGGTGAGAGCGGTCTCCCGGACGACGGGGCGGATGGCGGGCGGGCGTATGGAGAAGGAGGCGAATCGTCATGGAGCAGCGCTCGTTCGGCTCCCGGACGGGCCGCGTCTGTCCGACGGTCGCCGATGGGGCGTAGTGGTACCGCAGCGAGGGCCGCTCTCAGGCCCAGGTGGGACCGATGGCCTCTGACCTCCGACGCCGAGGCCACGGACGATGGAGTGCGAGCGTTGCCCTGCGTGAGAGACGGACCGGCTATGTATCCCAACGATGGTTTCCGTGAACTCGGTCGGCAGGAATGTCTGGATCTGCTGGCGAAGGTGTCGGTCGGCCGCATCGTGTACACCCGGCAGGCCCTGCCCGCAGTTCTGCCGGTCAACTTCTGTCCGGCCGAGGACGGTGCGGTGTTGCTGCGCACTGCGGCTTCGGAACTGGCCCGTGCGGTCGACGGTTCGGTGGTCGCCTTCGAGGCGGACGAGGTCGACGCGGTCGCCCGGACCGGCTGGAGCGTCGTCGTGACCGGGCGGGCGGCAGTGGTGAACGACCCGGCCGAGCGCGAGCACCTGAGCAGGGTCGTTTCCTGCCCCTGGGCCCCTTCGCCCGTGGAGGTCGTCGTGCGTGTCGAGCCCGAGCTGGTCACCGGATGTGAGTTGGTCGGCGGCCGCACGCTGTACGGGGTGCGGCTCTCCGCCTGACCGGGGGCCTGCGCGGAGGGCCGAAGGGCCCGTGCAAAGGGGCCGGACGGTCGTGGTGGCGAGTTCCTGGCGGCCCTGCCCCGCACCACGAGGGGTGACGAGTCGTCGGTGAGCCGAACGCGGAGATCCCGCGCCGCCGCCATCGTGCGGCTTCCAGATGAACGACGTGCTGAACCGGGCGGCGCTTCGAGGACGCCATGGAACATCCGGAGGAGTGCCCGGACTTGACGATGCGGGTCTCAGGATACGCGGTCGACTTCGTCCGTCTGGCCCGCGAGCAGCAGCTCGACGTGATCAGCCGCACCTCTCACGGAGCACTGTGAACACCGCGACGCAGCTTGCCGCCGGACGGGTCTCGGGCCGGATCCACTCCTGGGACCTGTCCACCGGCGTGTACGGCCCGGGCACGCGGTTCGTGCTGTTCATCAGCGGCTGCCCGCTGCGCTGCCTGTACTGCGCCGATCCCGACACCTGGCACATGCGCGACGGGCGGAAGGCCACCGTCGACGAGGTGATGGTCGAGATCGGCACGTACCGGTCCATCAGCACGGCGGGCGGGGGAGTGACGCTCACGGGAGGTGAGCCCCTGCTCCAGCCGGCTCGCCGACACCGATCTGGTCCTGCTCGACATCAAGTCCTCGGCGCCCACAAGTACGACGCCCTCGGGCTGCCCTTCCCCCTGCGCGACACGGCCACGCCCGCCCCGGAGCCGACCGGGCGCGTGCGTGAGTCAGTTCCGGGAGCACGGGCTGCGGGCCCTGTGACCCTGACGGCGTGCGGTCCCAGGGACGATCATCGGCCCTTGCTTGATATAGCAGATAGCCAATTGCGTAATTTCGCAATTCGTTAGATGCTGTGTAGCCTGTACTGCAGCCGCAGGCAGAGCGTTCTGTGCGTGCCCACGAGTGGGGCGTTGTTAGGAGAAGCCGAGGGGCCGTGTCCGTTCCGCTGTACCAGGCCGAGGCCGAGTTCTCCCGGACGCTCCGGCAAGCCGCGTGGACAAGGGTGCTGGAGTCGCTCCAGGACGGGCCCGAACCGGTGCGCGGACTGCTGGCCGCGATGGAGGCGGGACCCTCCAACCTGTCGCAGCACTTGGCGATATTGCGCCCCTCCAGCATCGTCACCTGGGTGCGTGACGGCTCGATTGCCCTCGACGCATTGGCCGGCGCCGACGTCGCGGACCTGCCGCGAGCAGCACGCCGGATCCTGACCGAGTTGCCGGCCGGTCGCATGGAGCTGCTGGCCGAACTGAGGGAAGCCGAGGCCGCCGCGCGATGACCTCGGGAACCACGGCCGGTCGGGCCCGAGCCCGGATCGCGTCGCTGCTGCCCACCCGTACCGACCTGTGTCAGATGCGGCGCGATCCGCGCCGGGATCTGCTCGCCGGCCTGACCGTCGCGATCGTCGCACTGCCACTGGCGCTGGGTTTCGGCGTTTCCTCCGGGCTGGGGGCCGAGGCCGGGCTGGCGACCGCGGTGGTCGCGGGCGCGCTTGCCGCGCTGTTCGGCGGATCGAATCTTCAGGTGTCCGGTCCCACGGGGGCCATGACGGTGGTGCTGGTACCGATCGTCGGAGAGTACGGGCCGACCGGGGTGCTCGCGGTCGGGCTGATGGCCGGCGTCATGCTCGTCGCGCTGGCCGTGCTGCGAGCCGGCCGGTACATGCAGTACGTCCCCGCGCCGGTGCTGGAAGGCTTCACGCTCGGCATCGCCTGCGTGATCGGACTCCAGCAGGTCCCGAACGCGCTCGGCGTGGGCAAGCCCGATGGCGACCGTGTGCTGGTGGTGACCTGGCGGGCGGTCGAGGAGTTCACCAGGCACCCGAACTGGACCGCCGTCGGTCTCGCGGTCGCGGTGGCCGCGGTCATGCTGGCCGGGGCCCGTTGGCGGCCGACGGTTCCCTTCTCCATCCTGGCCGTGATTGCCGCTACGGCCGTCGCGCAGCTCGCCCACCTGGACGCGGTCAAGCCGATCGGTGACCTGCCCTCCGGCCTGCCCGCCCCCTCGCTCGGCTTCCTGGACCTCGTATCGCTGAGCACGCTCCTCGCCCCGGCCGTGGCGGTCGCCGCGCTGGCCGCGCTGGAGTCGCTGCTGTCCGCCTCGGTCGCCGACGGCATGACGGTCGGCCAGCAGCACGACCCGGAACGCGAGCTGTTCGGCCAGGGCCTGGCCAACATCGCCGCCCCGCTGTTCGGCGGTGTACCTGCGACCGGGGCCATCGCACGCACCGCCGTCAACGTCCGCACCGGCGCCGTTTCCCGGCTCGCGGCGCTCACCCATGCCGCGGTCCTCGCCGTGATCGTCTTCGCGGCCGCGCCGCTGGTGTCGAAGATCCCGCTCGCCGCGCTGGCGGGCGTGCTCCTGGCCACCGCCATCCGAATGGTCGAGGTCGGCTCCCTGAAGGCGATGGCCAAGGCCACCCGCTCCGATGCGCTGATCCTCGTCCTGACCGCGGTCGCCACCCTGGCCCTCGACCTGGTCTACGCGGTGATCATCGGTCTCGTCGTCGCGGGCGGCCTGGCCCTGCGCGCGGTCGCGCAGCAGGCCCGCTTCGACCAGGTGCCCCTGGACCGGGGGGACCACAGTGCCGAGGAGCACGCCCTGCTGGCCGAGCACATCGTGGCGTACCGCATCGACGGGCCACTGTTCTTCGCCGCGGCACACCGCTTCCTGCTGGAGCTGACGGATGTGGCGGACGTCCGGGTGGTGATCCTGCGCATGTCCCGGGTCAGCACCATCGACGCGACCGGTGCACTCGTCCTCAAGGACGCGGTGGAGAAACTGCAGCGGCGCGGCATCGCCGTCATGGCGTCCGGCGTACGTTCCGGTCAGCGCCAGGTTCTCGACTCCGTCGGCGCCTTGGAACTTCTGCGGCACAAGGGCCGGGAGTACGCCACCACACCCGAGGCGATCCGCGGCGCCCAGGACTACCTCAAGGGCGCAGGCGTGCTGCCCGCCGTCGCCGTCCCGGCGTCCCGGTCGGTCAGTGAGGAGGGCCGCCGATGAGTACTCCCTTTGCCACCACCCTGCGCATGGCCGAGCTCTCCGGAGCGCAGGCGCTGTGGCGGCTGGAAGGACGCACGGTGGGGCCGCTGGTGCATGTGCGGCGGGAGCAGGCCGTCGTCCGTCCGGCTCGCCATGTGGGGGAGAACGGTCGTCTGGTCGTCCGGGCACCCGCCGCGGCTGCAGCGGTGCCCGCGACGGCGACCTACCACGTGGACGAGATACACGCCGGGGCCGGCACCGTTCGGATCCACAGCCCGCATGGCACGCTGCTGCGCGTCCACCCCGGGAGGGTGACCGGTTTCCGCCTCACTCCTGGGGAGGCCTGATGGCCGCGGCACTCGGCGTCCTGCCGTACCGGCATGTGCTCACACTGCCCAACGAGCCGGCCGCAGTCCGTCTCGCCCGCGAGACCGCGCAACAGGCGCTGACCGAGTGGGGCATCGGTCTGCACCGGACCGTTGTGGACGCGGCGCTGCTGATGCTCAGCGAACTGGTCACCAACAGCGTCCGGCACGCCGCCGAGATGTCCCCGCAGATCACGGTGATGTACGCGGCGAGCGGGAGCCGCCTGGCCCTCGCCGTACACGATCGCCACCCTTACCAGCCGCCACTGCCACGAGCGGACACCAGCACCGGTGGCCTTGGCACGGTCATGGAGCTCACCCGGCAACACGGCGGCACCGCTGCCGTCCACGGCGACGCCGAAGGCAAGACCATATGGATCAATCTGCCCCTGTGAAACCCATGGTTGACTGCTGTCCATGCCCATCTGGCCGCCCCGGTTGCCGCGCACCGGGCAGAGTGCTCGGAACGGTGCACGAGTGGCACACCACGCAATGGCCGGCCCCGGACGATGACCCGCTTCGGTTCGGTTCTGGCACGGGCGATTCGGTTTGCCCTGCGTCGGAGGCGAGGATGGGTCCATGGCGTTGACGAGTGGGTGGACGCGATGCGTCGAGATACGGGCGGCAGGGCCGTTCTGTCAGGTCAGGGAGGGGACGGCACGGTGAGCACGCCGCTGTACCAGTTGAAGGCCGAGTTCTTCAAGACGCTCGGCCATCCGGCGCGCATCCGGGTCCTGGAGTTGCTCAGCGAGCGTGAGCACGCGGTCGCGGAGATGCTGCCCGAGGTGGGCATCGAACCTGCCCATCTGTCCCAGCAGCTGGCCGTGCTGCGCCGGGCCAACCTGGTGGTCAGCCGCAAAGAGGGTTCGACCGTGTACTACTCGCTGACCAGCCCGCAGGTGGCCGAGTTGCTGAAGGTGGCACGGACCATCCTGTCCGGAGTTCTGGCCGGGCAGGCCGAACTGCTCGCCGACCTGCAGGCCGCCCAGGCCGAAGCGAAACCGCCGTCGTAGTGACGGCTTCCTGACCGGCGGTCGCCTCTTGCTGGATGGACAGCGCTCTGATGGCAGGAGGCGGCCGCTTTGAGGTCCGGGATGGGCGAGTGGGACGAGTGACTCGCACCGCAGGTCCCGGGAGGAGAGGGACGTTCGGACTGTCGTCCGGGGCCTGCAGCCCCTCCGGCGTCCCCGCGGCGAGCGGGACATTGAAGGTGCAACGAGAGACGTCAACACATCGCGCGTCGCTCCCTCGGAGGGGATGAGCATCATGGCAGTCCACGACCACTCGCACCGCCACCTGGGATTCCGTTTCCCGTCCCTGCGCAGGACCGGGACGGCCCCCGCGCACGCCGGCACGACGACCGTGGCGGCGACCGCCACCCGTGCGTACGTCGTGGCGGGGCTGCGGCTGCTGACAGGGTTCGTCTTCCTGTGGGCGTTCCTGGACAAGACCTTCGGCTTCGGTTACGCCACGCAGTCCGGCAAGGGCTGGATCGATGGCGGATCGCCCACCAAGGGCTTCCTCGGCGGCGTGGCCGCAGGGCCGATGGAGTCGACCTTTCACGACTGGGCGGGGGCTGCCTGGGCGGACTGGCTGTTCATGCTCGGCCTGCTCGGCATCGGCCTCGCGCTCACCGCGGGTATCGCGCTGCGGCTCGCCGCCGTGGCGGGGACGGTGATGATGGCGCTGATGTGGATCGCCGAGTGGCCACCGGCCAAGCACCTGTCGGACGGGTCGCCGAGCATGTCCACGAACCCGATCGTGGAGTACCACGTCATCTACGCGGTCGTCCTGATCGCCCTCGCGGCCGCGGGCGCCGGCGCCACCTGGGGGCTCGGCAAGGCGTGGGCACGGTTGCCGATCGTCAGCCGCAACCGCTGGCTGCTCTGAACCCATCCGCTCGATCGGGGCACCGCCGCTCGTCCGCGGCGGTGCCCCGATCGCTTTGCCACCACTGCCGCGGGCCCATCGGTGGAACGCAGGGACCGGTCGGCCTTCCTGCCCGTGGGCACGGGTGGCAAGAGTGGGACCGGATCGCTGATCCGTCGAGGTCAGGCACCAACGGGCTCGTCGGCGGCGGTGAGCCGGATTCCCGTGACCAGGTCGGGGTGGATGCGGACCACGTAATCCATGACCTGTTTCACTCGACGATGGCGACGCTGGGGGTGAGCGCGTAGTCGGCCAGCGGGTAGGTCGGTCAGACCCGGCAGCGCGTCCGACTCCTCCTCCTGCTGTCCGCCGCGCGCACCTGTCCGCAGCTCGGCGCAGTCCGCTGCCGCCGGGCGGACGACTGTGCGGCGCGGTGGCCACGGAAAGCAAGGACGCCGACTTGCCGGAGGCATCACCGCAAGTGTGGGGCGACCAGACGGATGTGCCGGAGGCGAGGACCGGTGAGGAGCGCGCGGTCGGCCTGGCGCCGGGGCCGGGTGCCCCGTCGGCACAGGACAGGCGCACCGTCCCGGCCGCCTGCGCCTCGGGTTCACGCGGGCGAAGTGCTTTCCTCGCGTCCCGGCGAAGGTGCGGAGGCGTCGATGGAAGGGGCGACGGACGGGTCGGGACCGGACAGGTCGAAGGTCACGTCCACGACGCCCTCGACGGCCCGGACCAGGCGCGCCGCCACGGGCACCAGGGACGTGTCCCGGATGCGGCCGGTGAGCGTCACGATGCCGTCCCGCACCCCCACGCGTACGGCGGACGCCGGGGAGGGGAAGAGGTACGACACAACCTCGCGCCGTATCTGCTCGGCGATGTCCTCGTCGTCCCGCAGGAACACCTTGAGCAGGTCGGCGCGGCTGACGATGCCCTGCAGCACGCCCAACTCGTCGACGACGGGGAGCCGCTTGACCTTGGCGTGCGCCATGGTACGTGCGGCCTGTGCGAGGGTTTCGTTCGCGCGGACGGTGAGGGCTGGTGAGGTCATCAGCTCCCCGGCGGTCACCGAGCCTGCCTTGGCGAGGTCGGACAGACGCCGCAGTTGTGTGGACCGGTCGGGATCGCTGTCGCGGAACTCCTCCTTGGGCAGCAGGTCGGCCTCGGAGACGACGCCGACGACCCTGCCCTCGCCCTCCAGGACGGGCAAGGCGCTGACCTTCCACTCCTGCATCAGCCGCACGATCTCCTTGAAGGTCGCTTCGCGGCCGACGGCGACGACCCTCTGCGCCATCACGTCGCTCACGATGTGAAGTGCGCCGTCCATGATGTCTCCCCGGTGGTTTCGGTTCGTGGGTGGGCCGGTCACCGCAGACTGCCGCTGCCGTAGGGTGCGTACAGGTCCAGCAACCTGGTACGGGCGGAGCGCAGCCGGTGGGCGAGCACGTCACCCACCCACATCGCGACTGTCCGCCCCAGCTCGGGGTCGTCCGCGCACATCGAACGGACCGCGGCGGCATCGAACTCGTACGCACGCACCGGGGTCACGGCCTCCGCCCCCATGTGCCAGGAGTGCGGGGCGAACAGCCATGACCAGCCGACGAGTTGGTCGTGCCCCAGGGACTCGATCACGGCCGGCTGACGGCCCGGCACACGCATGTCGAGCTCGATCGTGCCGGTACGGATGATCCAGAAGCGGTGTGCGCGTCCGCCCTCCTCGAAGAGCCGGGTCCCCTGGGGGAACGACACCTCACGCGGGATCCGCATGAGCCGCTGCCGGTGCTCGGCGGGCAGGGCCCGCAGCATGGTGGCTGTGAGGGGACCGGACATGACGTGCCTCCCATACGTGCTCAGGGACCTACCGCTTCCAGCCTGTTCGTGCCGCGCGCCCCGAACCATGGGCCAGTGGGCCCTGGGAGGGGGCCCGGTAGGCAATCAACGAGAGCCCTTCGGCGCCCTGCGGCGGAGACGGGCGCGGTGTTCGGTGGCCGTCGGAAGAGCAGACAGGTCTGGATGCAGGAGGTGCCCACCATGGATCGATACGTCGTCGCCGGAGTCGACGGAACGGCGGCGAGTCTCGCGGCCGCACACTGGGCGGCGAGGGAAGCCCAGCGTCGCGGTGTCCCGCTGCGGCTCGTGCACGTATGGGAGTGGAGCCCGTGTCCCGCCGTCTCCGTACCACTCGGCACCACTCAGGTCGGGTGGGCCACGCAGACCCTTGAAGGCGCGGTCGGCAGTGTCCGCGCCGCGCACCCCGGGCTGCAGCTCGGCGGGCACCTGGTGAAGGCCGACTCCACGGTTGCCGCGCTGGCCGAAGAGGCCGCGGACGCGGAGCTGATGGTGCTCGGCTCCCATGGCCTCGGAGGCTTCGCCGGGTTCGTGCTCGGCTCGGTCTCCCAGCGGGTCGTCGCCAGGTCATCGCGTCCCGTGGTGCTCGTCCGCGCGGGCCAGGCCTCGGCGGGCGAACACCTGCCGGCCGTGGACGGTGTCTCACCCGAGGAGATCCCCGAAACGCCCTACCGTGACGTGGTCCTCGGCCTGGACACCCGCCGCCCCTGCGACGAACTGATCGAGTTCGCCTTCGAGTCCGCCCGCCGCCGCGGCGCCACGCTCCACGCGATCCATGTGTTCAGCGCGTCGTCCGAGCTCACCGAGGACGGCCGACCGAAGCCTCTGCCCGGACCGGAACTGCTCGCCGCACAGGAGCGCACCGTCGTCGCGACGCTGCGCCCGTGGTGCGAGAAGTTCCCAGGTGTCCCTGTCGTCGAGACCGTGGCCGAGGGCCGGGTCACCGCCGAACTCGTGCGCGCGTCGTCCGGGGCCTCCCTGGTCGTCGTGGGTCGCCGGACGCGGGGCGGCCGTCTGGGCAACCACGTCGGTCCCGTGACGCACGCGGTGCTGCATCACGTCGGCTGCCCCGTGGCCGTCATCCCGCACGACTGAATCCGCGTATCGATGTGACTCCGGAGGCGAGTGAGCCTCCGGCCACTCGGGACCAATGGGCCACGAGGGGGACTTGTGGCCACTCACCACGGTCGCCGTGTCGCAGAAGGATCACTTGTGAAGCGACTCCCTCTCGGCGACCAGCACAAGGAGCACAGTCATGTCCACGCCCCCCAGGGGATCCGAAGCCGCCGGCGGCGGCGCACCAGCCGCCCCGAAGGCGGCACTTGGCCTTCCCGCTGCCTCCGCGCTCGTGATCGGCAGTGTCATCGGAACCGGGGTCTTCGCCCTTCCGTCGGCCCTCGCCCCGTACGGGCCCATCTCGCTCGTGGCGTTCGTTGCCGTCACGCTCGGCGCGCTCGCGCTGGCCGTGACGTTCGGGGCGCTGTCGAAGCGGGTCCCGGCGAGCGGCGGGCCGTATGTCTACGCCCGTGAGGCCTTCGGTGAGTTCGCCGGGTTCCTCAACGCCTGGTCGTACTGGATCACCGTGTGGGCGGGGAACGCCGCGATCGTGGTGGCCTGGGTCGGCTATGTCGAAGTGTTCGTCAACACCGGACACAGAACCGGGGTCTCGGTCCTCATCGCCCTGATCGGCCTGTGGATCCCCGCGGCGATCAACCTCACCGGTGTGCGTAACACCGGCGCATTCCAGGTGATCACCACGGTGCTGAAGTTCGTGCCGCTGGTGTTCATGGCCACGATCGGGCTGTTGTTCATCGACCCGGACAACTTCGGAGCCTTCAACGCCAGTGGCCAGTCGGCCCTGGGTGCGATCTCGGCCGCTGCGGCCATCGCCCTGTTCAGCTACCTCGGGCTTGAGGCCGCGTCCGTGGTCGCCGGCCGCGTGCACGAGCCGGAGCGGAACGTGCCGCGCGCCACCGTGTACGGCACGCTCGTCTGCGCCGTCATCTACGTCCTCGGCACCCTCGCGGTCTTCGGCACCGTCTCGCACGCCGAACTCGGTGCCTCCACCGCGCCGTTCACCGACGCGGCGAACAACATCTTCGGCGGCACCTGGGCGGGCGACGCCGTCGCAGTGGCCGCCATCGTCTCCGGGCTGGGCGCCCTCAACGGCTGGACCATGCTGTGCGCCGAGATGCCGTACGCCGCTGCCCGCGACGGACTCTTCCCCGGGGCATTCGCCAGGCTGCGCGGAGAGAGTGGTGTGCCGGTCTTCGGCATCGTCGCCTCGACGGTACTCGCCTCGCTGATCACCGTGTTCAGCTACACGCGCTTCGAGGACGTCTTCACCAAGATCGTGCTGCTGAGCGTGCTCACCGCCGTGATCCCGTACCTGTTCTCCGCCGCCGCCCAGCTGTACTGGCTGCTGGTGCGCGGCCGGGAGAACCTGAAGCCGAGGCAGTTGACCCGGGACGTCACCGTCGCCGCGCTCGCGATGGCCTTCTCGTACTGGTCGATCCAGGGCAGCGGCTACCAGACCGTCTACTACGGGCTGTTCGTGCTGCTGCTCGGCCTGCCGGTCTACGTCTGGCTGAAGCGCGACCGCGGCGAGTACGGCGAGACGACGCCCGCGCAGCCGGTGGCCACGGTCCCGCACGCACGGGCGCCCGAGACGCCCACAACGGCCGAGGGGAACTCCCGGAGGAGGCGGAGGTACGGCACCGGCGGCTTCCCGAAGTACACACCACAGCACCACGACTGACCACGTCACTACGGCCCGAGGAAGCCCCGCCATGAACACCTTCCACGTCGACTCCGAAGTCGGCCGGCTCCGCCAGGTGATCCTCCACCGCCCCGGTCTCGAGCTGTCCCGGCTGACCCCGCGCAACGTCGATGCCCTGCTCTTCGACGACATCCTGTGGGCCAAGCGCGCCCGAGAGGAGCACGACGCCTTCGCCCAGGTCCTGCGCGACCACGGCACCCGCGTGCACTACTTCGCCGACCTGCTGGCCGCGACACTGGACGTGCCGGGGGCCCGCGACTGGCTCCTGGACCGGGTCGTCACCCCGGCGAGCGTCGGCCCCGCCCTGGTGGCTCCGGTGCGCGAGCTGTGCGCCGAACTGGACGGGGAGACCCTCGCCGGCTACCTGATCGGTGGCCTGCTCAAGAGCGACCTGCCGCTCTCCACCCCGCACAGTCTGGTGTGGAACGCCTTGGGCGCCGAGGACTTCGCGCTCGCGCCGCTGCCCAACCACCTCTTCCCCCGCGACAACTCCTGCTGGGTGTACGACCGGTTGTCGGTCAACCCGATGGCCAAACCGGCCCGGCGGCGCGAGAGCCTGCACGCGCAGGCCATCTACCGCTTCCACCCGATGTTCACCTCCGCCGCGCCCGAACCACTCCTCGACGGCGCGGTGGGCACCCTCGAGGGTGGTGACGTCCACGTCCTCGGAAACGGCGCCGTCCTGGTCGGCATGGGGGAGCGGACCACCGCCCAGGCCGTGGAGAACCTGGCCACCCGGCTCTTCGCCGCCGGCACGGCGAACAGGCTGATCGCCGTCCAACTCCCGCCCGCACGCGCCTACATGCACCTGGACACCGTGCTCACCATGGTCGACCGCGACGCCTTCACCATCTACCCGGGCCTCGCCGACTCCCTGCGCTCCTGGACGCTCACCCCCAGCACCGCCCGTGAGGTCGGTTTCGACGTGATCCCCAACTCGGATCTGGCCTCCGCTCTGGCCGAGGCCCTCGACCTGGACAAGGTCCGGATGCTCTCCGCGCCGCAGGACATCCGGGGCGCCGAGCGTGAGCAGTGGGATGACGGCAGCAACTTCCTCGCTGTCGCCCCGGGCGTGGTCGTCGGCTACGAGCGCAACGTCACCACCAACACCTACCTGCGCAAGCAGGGCATCGAGATCGTCACCATCGCCGGCGCCGAACTCGGCCGCGGCCGCGGCGGTCCGCGCTGCATGAGCTGCCCCATCGAACGCGATGCGGTCGCCTGACCGAACGGAGGAAACACCATGACCATCGACCTCCGGGGCCGCTCCTACTTGAGCGAACTCGACTTCACCGCCACCGAGATCCACCACCTTCTCGACCTCGCCGCCGACCTCAAGGCGGCGCGGCGGTCCGGCACGGAGCGACCCCTCCTGACCGGCAGACACCTCGCGCTGATCTTCGAGAAGACCTCCACCCGCACCCGCTGCGCCTTCGAGGTCGCCGCCGCCGACCAGGGCGCCGCGACCACCTACCTCGGTCCCGGCGACACGCACATCGGTGCCAAGGAGTCAATCGCCGACACGGCCCGCGTGCTCGGCCGCATGTTCGACGCCATCGAATATCGTGGCTCGGCCCAGTCGACCCTCACGGAGCTCGCCGCCCACTCCGGTGTCCCCGTCTACAACGGCCTGACCGACGCCGCGCACCCGACCCAGAGTCTGTGCGACGTCCTCACCATGCGCGAGCACACCCGCAAGCCGCTGACCGAGATCGCGTACTGCTACCTCGGGGACGCCCGCAACAACATGGGCAATTCCCTGCTGGCCATGGGCGCCCTGCTCGGCATGGACGTACGCATCGCCGCGCCCGCGGGGCTGTGGCCGGAACCCGGACTGGTCACCGCCTGCCGCTCACTCGCCGAGCGGAGCGGGGCCCGGATCACCCTCACCGAGGACGTCGAAACGGGCGTTCGCGGGGCCGACTTCCTCCACACCGATGTCTGGGTCTCCATGGGAGAGCCCTCCGAGACCTGGGGAAGGCGCATCGACCTGTTGCTGCCGTACCAGGTCAACGACAAAACACTTGCGGCCACCGGCAACCCGGACGTCAAGTTCATGCACTGCCTGCCGGCCTTCCACGACCACCACACCCGGCTCGGCGAGGAAGTACTCCGCACCTACGGCCCGGACGCCCTGGAAGTCACCGACGACGTCTTCTCCTCGCCCGCCTCCATCGTCTTCGACCAGGCGGAGAACCGGCTGCACACCATCAAGGCCGTACTCGTCGCCACCCTGGCCTCCCTGGAGGGCTGAACCATGCGCATCGTCATCGCCCTCGGCGGAAACGCCCTGCTGCACCGCGGCGAACGCCCCGACGCGGCCGTGCAACAGGCGAACATCGACCGGGTCGCCACGGCCGTCGCCACGCTCGCCCACGAGCACGAGATCGTCCTCACCCACGGCAACGGCCCGCAGATCGGCCTGCTCGCCGTGGAGAGCGCGTCCGACCCGGCCCTGAGTGCCCCTTATCCGCTGGACCTGCTCGGTGCCCAGACCGAGGGCATGATCGGCTCGCTGCTGGCCCGCAGCATGTACAACGCCCTGCACGGCCGAAAGATCGCCGCACTGGTCACCCACACCCTCGTACGGCCCGACGATCCGGCCTTCGCACGGCCCACCAAGTTCGTCGGCCAGGTGTACCCCCGGGACATCGCCCGGTCACTCGCCAGGAAGCGCGGCTGGCACATCGCCCAGGACACCACCGGCTGGCGCCGGGTCGTCCCCTCCCCGGCACCGCAGCAGATCGTGGAGACCGATACCATCCACGACCTGCTCGCCTGCGGAGCACTCGTCGTCTGCGCCGGCGGCGGAGGCATCCCCGTCACCGCGGACCGGGACACCGGCGCGCTGCACGGGGTGGACGCGGTGATCGACAAGGACCTCACCGCGGCCCTGCTCGCCGAGGAACTCAAGGCGGACTTCCTGCTCATCCTCACCGACGTGCCGAACGTCTACGCCGACTACGGCACCCCGGACCAGCAGCCCCTCCTCGACGCCACACCCGAGGACCTGCGCCGCGGCACGTTCCCCGACGGTTCGATGGGCCCCAAGACGGAGGCCGCGGCCCGGTTCGTCGAACGCACGGGCGCCCTGGCCGCGATCGGTGCCCTCGACGCGGCGTACGAGATCGTCCACGGCAGGTCGGGGACGCTCATCCGCCCGGATCTGACCGTCGGCTGAGGAGGGCCGAGCGGGGAGGCCCGACAGTGGCCGTTCTCCGGCACGGCCGGGACCGAGAGGCCGTCACGGCCCGTTCTTGTCCCGCCAAGGAACGACTCCGGCTGAAGGACTTGCTGCGTCGGGCGGAAGACGGACCGGATGACGTATCCGAACGACGGTTTCCCTGAACTGGAGCGGCAGGAGTGCCTCCGTCTGCTGGCGAAGGCGCCCGTCGGCCATATCGTCCACACGCGCCGGGCCCTGCCCGCGGTACTGCCGGTCAACTTCTCGCTCGACACCGACGGTGCGGTGTTGCTGTGCACGTCGGCGGCGTCGGGAATGGTCCGTGCGAATCGTCGGCGCGGTGGTCGCCTCGAAGCCGACGAGGTCGACGCGGCCGCTCACTCGGGTCGGAGCGCCGTCGTCACCGGCACCGCCACGATCGTGACCGACCCGGCCGGGCACGACCGGCCGGCCAGGACCCGCCCGCGCCCCTGGGCGCCCTGGCCCGATCCGGTCCTCGTCCGTATCGAACCCGAACTGGTCACCGGGCGCGAGCTGATCGGCGGTCGCACCTTGTACGGAGTGGGGATCTCAGCTTCCTGACGGCTCCGCCGAACGTTCGTGGGCCACGAGCATCCCGACGACGGTGACTGCTGCCGTGGAGGGTGGCGCCGGAGCGCGAGAGAGGGCCCTGTGCCCGCCTTCGTCGGCACCAGCGTGTGGTGTGGGCGACAGGCCTGCTGGTACGGCGTGGGGTTCGGGACCTGCTGAACGACGAGCCGGACATCACCGTGATCGGCGAGGCGGCCACCGTCGAGCAGGCCCTGGCGCGGGTTCCCGCCCTGCGTCCCCAAGTGGCGGTGCTCGATGTCCGACTGCCCGACGGGGACGGTGTGACCGTGTGCCGGGAGCTGCGCTCGCACATGCCGGAGCTGGTCTGTCTGATGCTGACCTCGTTCGATGACGAGGAGGCCCTGCTGGACTCGATCATGGCGGGGGCGTCAGGGTACGTGCTGAAGCAGATCCGGGGCTCCGACCTGGTGTCTGCCGTCCGGACGGTGGCCCGGGGTCAGTCGCTGCTCGACCCGAGCGCGACCACCAAACTGATGGCCCGGCTGCGCGGTGAGCAGACCAAGGAACCTGAACAGGATGCTCTGCCCGACCTGACCGAGCGGGAACGGGAGATCCTGGCACTGATCCGTGAGGGACTGACCAACCGGCAGATCGGCCGGCGGCTCCATCTGGCGGAGAAGACGGTCAAGAACCACATCTCCCGTCTGCTGGCCAAGCTCGGCGTCGAGCGGCGCGTCCAGGCAGCCGTCATCGCCTCGCAGGTCCGGGGCCGGGCCACGCCGGGCGGGCACTGACACCTGCGTCGGGCGTGCTAGCGGGCGCCCTGGACGTGGAAGTTGAAGTCGGTGTGGCCGAGGGCGCTGTAGAGGCGCAGCCAGATCGGCAGCAGCATCTCGGCGCCTCGGGCCGTCTCGATGCCGCCGAGGTCGATGACGCTGCTCTCGGGCCAGCCGAAGGAGACCAGCATCTCGGTGACCTGCTTCTTGGCGCCGGTGTCCTCGCCGGACACGAAGACGTTGTGGGCTCCGGAGACACGGCCGGGCTCGACCATGAGGCGGCAGTTCATGGTGTTGAGGGTCTTCACGACGAGGGCGCCAGGGAACGCACGCTGGATCTGTTCGCCGAGGCTGTCGGTGTTGACGGGATTCAGAGGGGGCGGCATCCCCAGGGAGGGGTCGAGGGGGTTGGCGATGTCGATGAGGATCTTTCCCGCCAGGTTCGCGCTGCCCGCGGCGCTCAGGACGGCGAGCGTGACAGTGCCCGCGGTGGCGTTGACGACCCTCTCGCCGAGTGTGGCGGCTTCGGCGAAGGACAGCAGTTCCACGGTGGGGTGGGCTGCGCTCCAGGTGGCGAAGGGCGGGGTGCCCATGGCATCCGGCTCGGTACGAGCGAGGGTCGCCGCGGGATCGCGGGTGCCGATGACGACCTCGTTGCCCAGAGAGGCGAGCTTGGCGGAGATGGTCCGGCCGACGACGCCGGTGCCAAAGACTGCGTAGCGCATGGGGTGGGTCCTTCCCGGCCGGGCGGTCCATCGGATCGGTCAGGTGGCCCAGACAAGCAGGTCACGATGCGGGTTCCCCTCCACTGGCCGGCGGACGACCGTGGTTCCACCCGGACGGCTTGGACGATGCATCACGGGGGAGGGGACGGGCCGGTGCTTTCCTGGCCGCTCATGGCCATCCAAGGCGGGGAGCGTGCAGCGAAGCGGGGGCCCCGGCCGGCAGGCCCGGGTGGCGGCGAACACGCGTCACCGACGGGCCGTCATGCGTGCCGGTGGCCCCGGTGCGCGTCGAACGCGGCCCAGTCCCGTTCCCACTGCGCCCATCGGCGCCGGTCCAGCCGGACGCGGGCGGCCCACCGAAGGCCCAGTACCAGGAGAGCCGCACCCACCGCGGCCGATGTACCGCTCACCACTCCTTGTGCCCTGGCTTGGGTGCGGGTGGGTGGCGCGGGGCGAACACGGTCGGATGCGTCGAGCCACACCGTCGTCCGTGAGCCGGCCTTGCGGTCCGCTGCCACCAGGGCCGTCCCGGTCCTGGAGGAGCCATCCGCCGTCCACCGCACGGTCGCACGGACGAGTTCGCCGACCGCCGCGCCGGAGAGCCGCCCCACCGTCGCCGAGGGAGCGTCCTCGACCAGTTTCGCGGTGACGTGACGCAGTCCTTGGGACTCCGTGAGCGCGGAGTGCTCGGCGGCGGCAGCCGCGGTCACACCCGCTGTCGGCGCGGCGAACAACACCGCCGCCGCCGCGGCCAGGCCGATCCAGGCTTCGGCGATGTCCGAGCGGCGCTTGAGCGGGTTGCGCCGCCAGCGCCACAGCAACACCTTGCGACACCGTTTCCGCATGCGTGCATCCCTTCGAGCGCGACGGGCAAGAACCCCATGCCCGGTACGGTGACGGACCCGCGAACCGTGGGCACAGAGGCCTATGGGCCGTAGCACTGAGGGCCGTTCGGCCCCATGAGAGGCAACGGCACGCAGATGAGCACGAGGCGCAAGACCGCAACGGATCCTCATTCGCGTCCGGTTGCCCCTCCTGGATACGTTCCTGCCGACTGATCATGGAATCAGGTGCGGGCGTCGGCTTCGGCAACCTCAAGGGACTCCCCGTCCCTCAACCGGGGACCCCGCTCGCGCCGTGGGTCTTCCCAGGCCCGGCTGACCCTTGGCACTGGTCCCGCAGCAAGCCGAACGGCCCCTGAGGTGGGGGGCCATGCGGCTCTGCACCGCGCCACCGAGTGCCGGTGAGGTTGGTTGACCCAACCGGAAGCAAGGCGCGCGGGAGGTGCCATGGGCACGTCCACCGTTGCCTCGACATCCGCCGTCAGCCCCAATTCCACCTCGCGAAGAAGCCCGAGCCGGTCGTGTCCACGCCGGTGAGCTTGGGCAGTTGGTCCACGATCATGATCAGTGCCACGCCCGCCAGGTAGCCGATCAGCACCGGGCGGGGGAGCAGATCCGCGACGAAGCCCAGCCAAAGCGCCCAGGCCACCAGACACAACAGCCCGACCGTCGCCGCGAGGGCCGCCGCCAGCGCCGCGTAGCGCCCCGGGTGACCGGCGGCCAGCGGGGCGACCACCGTTGCCGTCATCAGGGCGGTCGTCGACTCCGGGCCGACCGACAGCAGGCGTGAGGACCCGAACAGGGCGTACATGGCGAGGGCGGGGAGGATCGTCCACAGCCCGGCGACCGGCGGCAGCCCTGCCACCCCCGCGTACGCCGTCACCTGCGGAACCGGATAGGCGGCCACCGTGACGCCGGCCAGCACATCGCCCTTCAGCCACGAACGCTGGTAGCCGAGGAGTACACCGAGCCAGGCGTCAGACGGCGCCACCGTGGGGCGTACTCGCCCGAATTCTGCACGATGGGCCTCCTCACGCCGCGCATCCTCCCCATGACCCGAGTACGTGAGACATCAGGATCGCAGGTGGGGCCGTTCGGCCCTCTGCTCCGGACCCTGCGGCCTCTGCACACCCCCCGCCCCGACGGCGACGCTGACAACGGATCCCCCGCCCATAGCGCTCGAAGCGCCCATAGGAGGTACTCACCCATGTCCCGCACTGTCACCGTGGGTCTCGACGGCTCGCGCGAGAGCCTGGCCGCCGCCGAGTGGGCGGCCCGCGAGGCGAAGCTGCGCGAGCTGCCCCTGCGGCTCGTCAACGTCTGGGAGCCGGTCCCCGAACCCATGGCGCAGGCGCCCCTCCTGGGGGCCGAGACACAAGCGCACTGGAGGGAGCGGATCCCGCGGGAGGCAGCCGCCGGTCTCCGGCTGCGTCATCCGGGCGTCGAGATCACCGTCGAGCAGCTGACGGGCCGCGCGAGCGAGGTGCTGGTGGCGGCCTCGAAGGAGTCCGAGCTGCTGGTTCTCGGCTCCCGAGGGCTGAGCGGGCTCGGCGGCTTCCTGGTCGGCTCCATCGGACAGGCCGTCGTCGCGCACGCCGAGACCCCCGTGGTCCTCGTACGCGCCGGAGAACAGGCCGCCGGCGAGCACGAGATGGACCCGGCGGGCATCCCCTCCGCCGCGACCGGGTTCCGGCCCGTCGTGCTCGGCCTTGACATCGCCAGGCCGGACGACGCGGTGATCACCTTCGCCTTCGAGGAAGCCGCTCGACGGCAGACCTCCCTGCAGGTCGTCCATGGCTGGAACCTGCCGCCTCACTATGTCTCCAGCCTGCCCGCCGCTCCCGAAACAGCGGTGGAGCTGGGCCGGCAGGACGCCGCCGCGCTGGCCGCGGTGCTGGGCCCGTGGAAGGAGAAGTTCCCTCACGTGAGGGTCGTCGAGGAGTCCCGTGCCGGCAGCCCCGCGAACCACCTGGTCGGCGCCTCCCGCGAGGCTTCCCTGGTCGTCGTGGGCCGCCGGATCCGCCGCAACCCGTTCGGCATCCACATCGGCTCCGTCGCGCATGCCGTCCTGCACCACGCCATGACCCCCGTCGCCGTCGTCGCGCACGACTGACACACCCGAGAACCCCCACTCACAGCACCGAGGAAAGTAGAGATCATGAAGGCAGCGGTCGTACGAGCGTTCGGGGAGCCCTTGGTCATCGAGGAGCGCCCCGACCCGGAGCCCGGCGCCGGCCAGGTCCGCATCCGGGTGGAGGCGTCCGGGCTGTGCCACACCGACATCCACGCCGCGCACGGCGACTGGCCCGTCAAGCCGAACCCGCCGTTCGTCCCCGGTCACGAGGGCGTCGGCCTGGTCGAGGCCCTCGGTGACGGCGTCACCCACCTGTCCGTCGGACAGCGTGTGGCGGTGCCGTGGCTGGGCCGGGCGTGCGGGCGGTGTGAGCACTGCCTGTCCGGCTGGGAGACGCTGTGCGAGCAGCAGATCAACACCGGCTACGGGTGCGACGGCGGCTACGCCGAAAAGATGCTGGCCTGGGCAGACTTCGCCCAGCCGGTGCCGGAGGGCATCACCGCGGTCGAGGCCGCCCCGCTGACCTGCGCGGGCGTCACCACGTACAAGGCGCTCAAGGTCGCAGGCGTTCAGCCCACCCAGCTGGTGGCGATCTCCGGCGTCGGCGGGCTCGGCCACCTCGCCGTGCAGTACGCGAAGATCGCCGGCGCCACGGTCGCGGCCATCGACGTCACCGACGACAAGCTCGAACTCGCCCGGGAGCTCGGCGCCGACCTGACCATCGACGCCCGCAAGGAGAACGTGGGCGAGGTGCTCAAGCGGCACGGCGGGGCACATGCCGCCCTCGCGCTCGCCGTGAACGAGGCGGCGTTCACCGCGGTCAACTCCGGGCTGCGGCGCGGCGGCAAGCTCGTCATGGTCGCCCTTCCCGCGCACGGCACGATCCAGGTCCCGATCTTCGACACCGTCCTGAACGGCACCTCGGTGATCGGCTCGATCGTCGGCACCCGTCAGGACCTCGCCGAGGTCTTCCAACTCCACGCCGCCGGACGCACCAAGGTCGTCTACGAGACCCGCCCGCTCGCGTCCGTCAACGAGTCGATCGACGCGGTGCTGCGTGGCGAGATCAAGGCCCGGATCGTCTTCGATCTCGGCACGGGACGGTGAGGACGATGGAACAGATGGAACTCCCCCTGGTCGTCGGAGTCGACGGCTCCGAACCCAGCCTGCGGGCCGTCGAGTGGGCCGCCGACGAGGCCGTCCTGCGCGGCGTACCGCTGCGGCTCGTGCACGCCTTGCTGTGGGAGCGGTACGAGGGCGCCGCGCTCGCCGAGGACCTCGGCAAGCCGTCCGAACAGGTGCTGGCCGACAAGATCGTCGACGGCGCCGCCCGACGGGCGCACAGCCGCCAACCGGACCTGAAGGTGTCCACCGAGGTGGTGCCGGAGGATCCGGAGTACGCACTGGTGCGGGAGGGGCGACGCGCCTGCGCACTGGTCGTGGGGAACCGCGGGCGTGGCGGTATCGCCGAGTTCCTGCTCGGCTCCGTCAGCCTGACCGTGGCGGCCCACGCGCACTGCCCGGTGATCGTGCTGCGCGGCCGCCACGACAAGCGGACACAGCCCGTGACGCACGGGCGGGTCCTGCTCGGTGTCGGCGAGGAGGCGCACGACTCGGCGGCCGTGCGCTTCGCTTTCCAGGAGGCGGAGCGACGCGGAGCCGTCCTCGAAGCCGTACGTGCCTGGCGGTGCCCCGCACACGAGACCACCGACCACCCGCTGCTGGCAGGCGAACCCACCCGCCTGCACGAACAGCGCGCCGCCGAGACGCTGGAGGCCGCGCTGAACGAGGTGGCCGCGGAACACCCGTCCGTGCGGCTGCACCGGCGCACTGCCGAGGGTCCCGCCCGCAAGGTCCTGCTCGACGCGTCGGCCACCGCGGACCTGCTGGTCGTCGGCGCCCGGCGCCGCATGAGCACCTCCGGACTTCAGCTCGGCCGGGTCGCCCACACGGTGCTGCACCACTCCGCTTGCCCGGTTGCCGTCGTCCCAGACACGCCGTGACCATGCACCGGGCGGTCCAGCTCGGACAGGGGCGGCGAGGAGGCTTCGACCTGCAAAGCCGCCGGCCCCCGGATCCTGTGCCGTCCCGTCCGATGGGCCGTACCGTGGCACCTGACGCGACACGGTCGGTTGTCGGCACGGTGGATGGGACCTGAAGGATCAGGGGCGGGGAGTCCCGAGGAGCCCCGGGAGGCCCGGGTACGGTTGCCGCAGCTGAGGCTGGACGAGCTGCTGGAGGAACTGCAGGCCCGCTTGGACGCGGCCCGCGGAACCCGTGACCGTGTGCACAGCCTGCCGGAGGCGGTGCTCTCGGTCGGCAGGGAGCTGGACCTCGAACAGGCGCTGCGTAGCATCGTGGAGGCCGCGGCGGTCCGGGTTGACGCCGAGTACGCCGCCCTCGGCGTGATCGGTCCGGACGGCAAGCGGCTGTCGGACTTCCTCACGGTCGGCATCAGCGAGGACCAGGTCGTCCAGATCGGCAACTACCCCGAGGGCACGGCATCCTGGGCGAGCTGATCCGCCACCCGGAGCCGCTGCGGCTGACGAAGCTGTCCGAGCACCCGGCCTCGCACGGCTTCCCGTCCCACCCCCGATGAACACCTTCCTCGGTGTCCCGATCCGGGTGCGCGACCAGGTCTTCGGCAACCTGTACCTGACCGAGAAGCGGGGCGGGCAGCAGTTCGACGACGAGGACGAGTCGGTGCCGTCGACGCTGGCCGTGGCGGCCGGTGTGGCCATCGACAATGCCCGGCTGTACGAGGAGCCCCGGCTGCGCGAGCGCTGGCTGCGGGCGAGTGCAGAGATCACGCACAGCCTGATGTCCGGAGGCGAGCGCGGCGAGGTCCTCGCCCTCGTCGCCGAACGGGCCCGGGAGATCACCGGTGCGGCCCTGGCCGTGGTGGCGTTGCCCATGGCCGACACCGACTCGCTCACGGTGGAGCCGGCCATCGGACAGGAGGCCGAGGCACACCGCGGACGAAAGGCGGCCACGGCTGTGTTGGTGGTGAGGGCGGCCGTCGGCCTGATCCCGTCTCACATGCCGCCGAACGGCCCTGACCAGTACACCCATCGGCCCACCTGACCAGGCCCGTACGGCACTTGGGGCGGCTGCACCGGAGGTGTTGGCTGGAAGGTGTGGAGGAGGCTGCCATGAACACCGATATTCCCACCAGGCGTACGACCCACCGGCTGAGCCGGCCGATGGTACTGGCCGCGGCCGTCGTACTGGCCTCTTCCATGGCGACGGCATGCGGCAGCGACACCAGCTCCCCGGGCGCATCCACCGGAGGCGACCGGCCGAGCACACCGAGCGCCGGGGGCACCACCGGAGGGACGACCGGGAACGAGAGCGCCACCCCCGGCCAGGGCGCTTCCACCACGCCCAGCACTCCCGGTACGCCGAACAAGCCTGGCACACCGGCGCCGCCGGTGACGTCCGGCGGCGAATCCGAGGTGCTCACGTCGGTGTACTTCCTGCACGGGGAGAAGGTCTCGCCCGCCCCGCGCACCGTGACCGCGCCCACCACCGCGGCCGGCGCCCTGCGCGCCCTGCTGGCCGGGCCCAACCGGTACGAACGCCGCCACGGCCGCACCACGGCCATTCCCTCGGGAACGACGCTCCGCTCGGTCGTGGTCCGCAGCCACGTGGCGACGATCGACCTGTCCGGGCGGTACGACGACGGCGGCGGAAGCCTGTCGATGCAGGCCCGGCTCGCGCAGGTCGTCTTCACCGCGACGCGCTTCCCATCCATCCACAAGGTTCAGTTCGAACTGGACGGAAAGCCCGTGACGGCCTTCGGTGGCGAGGGCATCGTCCTCAACCACCCCGTGGGCCGCGTCGACTTCGAGGACCTGGCACCGCTCGTCCTCGTCGAGTCACCACTGATCGGCGACAGCATCCGCACCCCGGTCCGGGTCTGGGGCAGCGCCAACACGTTCGAGGCGATGTTCAAACTGAAGATCACGGATGCCAACGGGCGCACCGCGGCCGACGTCCATGTCATGGCTACTTCCGGTACCGGGACCCGCGGCACGTTCGACGTGACCATTCCCTACAAGGCCACCAGCTCGGGCGCCGGCACGCTCACGGCGTACTGGGAGTCACCGGAGGACGGCCGGGCGGTGATCGAGGACACGGTGCCACTGACCGTCCGTCGGTGACAGCGGGCTAGCGGATGCGGTGCGCCTGGCAGGCAAGCCGGCTTCGGCGTCGACGGCCACTCAGGTATCCGCCGGCCGGGGGCGATGAGGCGACGGCGGAGTACGAGGAAGGAATCCTGACCATCACGGTCCCGGTGCCGGAGGCTGAGGGGGCACCAGGACCATCCCTGTGCGGCACATCTGAGCGCGATTGCGCGCTGAAGCCGCACCACAGGTGCGCGGCCGGAGGCAGGACCGGCTGCGCACCTGCGCCTGTGTGCCGGGCGGGCCCCACTCAACAGCCGTCAGCCCGACGGGAGTTGTGGCTCTGCAGGCATGCCCACCACTGGCCGGGCTGCCGACCAGAGGCCGCAGTGTCACGCCCTGGCCTCGGCGAGGGCGTCGAGACCGTTCCCGTTCCTGTCGAGGACGGCGGTCGTGCTGCTGTCGGTCTCGTTTCCCTCCGGGGTTCGACCGTGGGGCTTCCCGACCCAGCCTGAGCCCGGGCGCGGCCGCGGGATCACCACGGGCCGCCCGGGCCTGACAGGGGTTGTCCGGACTCACCGCTGGTCAGTGGTGCCTCAGCTCCCGTCGGCCGGCAGCCGCAGCTGTGTACGGGCCGAGAAGAGATGGACGGCCTGCGGACGGACGGTGACGCGCAGCTGCTCCCCCTTGCCGTGGACCGGCCGACCGGGGAGGCGGACGACCACCGGGACGGCTTCCTGCCCCGCCTTGGCGGTCGCGTGGACGTAGGCGACGGCACCGGTGTCCTCGACCGCGTCGACCACGAGATCCAGTGCCGGAGTCTGAAGGTCCTCGGACGAGAGGATCTCGAACTGCTCGGGCCGTACGCCGAGCAGGATCTCCGTGGCGTCCTCCTCGCGTGCGGCCCGCGGCACGGGCACCATCAGGCCGCCCAACTCGGTGCCGTCCGTGGTGAGCGGGAGGCGGAAGAGGTTCATGGCGGGCGAGCCGACGAAACCGCCCACGAAGGCGTTGGCGGGGCGTTGGAAGACCTCCTTCGGCGTTCCCACCTGCTGCAGCACGCCATCCCTCATAACCGCCACACGGTCGCCCATGGTCAGGGCCTCCACCTGGTCGTGGGTGACGTACACCGTCGTCGTGCCCAGCCGCCGCTGCAGCGAAGCGATCTGCGTCCTGGTCTGGACGCGCAGCTTGGCGTCCAAGTTGGACAGCGGCTCGTCCATGAGGAAGGCCTGCGGCTCGCGCACGATCGCCCGCCCCATCGCTACCCTCTGGCGCTGACCGCCGGAGAGCGACTTGGGCTTGCGGTCCAGGAAGTCGCCGAGGCCGAGGACACCGGCAGCTTCCGTGACGCGGCGATGGATGTCGTCCTTGTGCCTCTTGGCGATCTTCAGGGCGAAGCCCATGTTGTCCGCCGTCGTCATGTGCGGGTAGAGAGCGTAGTTCTGGAAAACCATCGCGATGTCGCGGTCCTTGGGCGGCAGGTGGGTCACGTCCCGGTCGCCGATGCGGATGGTCCCGGAGTCGACGTCCTCCAGCCCGGCGAGCATGCGCAACGCCGTGGACTTCCCGCAGCCGGAAGGTCCCACCAGCACCATGAACTCGCCGTCGGCGATCTCCAGATCGAACGCGTCGACGGCCGGGTGGTCCATCCCTGGGAACCTCTTCGTGGCCTTGTCGAATATGACGTTCGCCATGATCTCTCCCCTCCCCGATGCTCCCTGTGCGTGCCCAGACTGCGCCCGGAACAGGGTGGGAGGCAGGGCCTCCAGGACCTTGCTGCACAGGCCGAGCGCCCCTGCGGGAAGCACTGCCGGGACCAGCAGCGGGGCCTTTCGACCCATGGCATGGCTACCTGCATGGCATGGCCGCCGTGTCCCGCGGGCTGGAAGCACGACCAAGGGAGGGGAGACAGACCTGAGCCCTGCTGCACGCCCTGGGCCGTTCGGAGCAGTCCGTCCTGGCTTGCGCAAGGGCCGTTCGTAGCCTGTGTTTCGCCCCGGACGGCTCATGCGCCGTGCCGTGTACCGGAGTTGGCTGGAAGGAGGAAGAACGTCGCCGACACGAGGGGAGTGAGGGCAGTGGGTACGAGTCTCACGCCTGAGTTCTGGGGGCAGTTTGCGGTTCTGCTGGTCGCGGCGACAGCCGTGACGATGGTTCTCACGGCGAGCCTTGATGCGCTCGCCGTCCGCCTGCTGCGCCGTCGTGCGCACAGGCCGCCGTCGGCCTACGCACCGCACCGACCTGAGCCGGCCGACCGACGCACATCAGTCCACAGCTGACGGGACCGGCGGCCCTGTCCCCGGCACCACGCCGGGCAGGAGGCCGTCCACGCACGTCGCGGAAGCCGCCGACCCCCTGGTCGACCGGGTCGAGGACCAGCTCGTCCGGCACCGGTGGGCACAGCGGCGTACGACGTGATCGACAAGGTGAGGGCATGACAGGGCGGGAGGGCCCACCCGCTTCTCGCGGATCACGATTGCGCGGTGCGCGGTCCAGAACAGCCTTGCCGCGTCCGGCCCAAGTCCTTCCCACCGCTTCTGCCATCAAGCCGCCAGCGCCGATCGGCCGCACAACGGAGGAGACCCGCGTCATGACCACTGAGGCACCGCGCCCCATGCGCTCCCGGCCCGCGCTGCTGACGTTCCTGGGCGGTGTGGGGACGGTCACCGGCAGCAAGTTCCTCGTGGAGAGCGACCACGCACGCGTCCTGATCGACTGCGGGCTCTTCCAGGGCCTCGCCGATCTGCGCAGGCGCAACTGGCGCGGCCTGCCCTGCGACGCAGCGGACATCGAGGCGGTGGTGGTCACCCACGCCCACCTGGACCACTGCGGATACCTGCCCCGGCTGGTGCGGCACGGCTTCAGGGGACGGATCGTGACCACGGAGTTCACCGCCCGACTCATGGAGATCGTGCTGCGGGACAGCGCCAAGCTGCAGATGGAGACGGCCCAGCACGCCAACGAGCACGGCTGGTCCAAACACCGGCCCGCCCGGCCGCTGTACGACGACTCGGACGTGGACAGCACCCTGAAGCTCCTCGACCCCGTGCCCACCTGTACGCCGACAGACATCGCCACGGGCACCCGGCTCACCCTGCACCCCGCCGGGCACATCCTCGGCTCGGCCTGGGCCCGCCTCACCCTGGAGGACGGTCACACCCTGGCCGTCAGCGGCGACCTCGGCCGGCCGGGCCATCCCCTGCTGCTCCCTGCGGAACCGTTCTCCGGGGCGGACGTCCTGCTGATGGAGTCGACCTACGGCAAGCGGCGGCACGAGGAGGACACCGCACGAGACCAGTTCGCGAGCGTATTGACGCGCACCCTCGCCCGTGGTGGCACCGTCGTCATCCCGGCCTTCGCCCTCGACCGCACGGAGGTCGTCCTGCACGAACTCGCAGAACTGCGCCGCGAGGGCCGGCTCCCGGCCGCTGTGCCGGTGTACGTCGACAGCCCCATGGCCCTGGCCGCCCTGGACGTCTACCGGGACGCCGTCCTCACCCGGGCCGCGGAGCTGCGCCCCGAGGTGACGGCGGCGGGCACGGCCGCATTCGGCCCCGAGCCGTTCCTCGCCGCACGATCGATCCAGGAGTCCGTCGACATCAGCCGGGCCGGCGGACCGGCCGTTATCGTCTCGGCGTCCGGCATGGCCACCGGCGGACGCGTCCTGCACCACCTGCGGCGCCTGCTGCCCGACCCGCGCAACGCCGTCGTCGTGGTCGGCTTCGCGGCCCAAGGCACCCGCGCCCGTGACCTGGTCGACGGTGCCAAGGCGTTGAAGATGTTCGGCGAGTACGTCCCGGTGCGCGCCACCGTCGCCGACGTACCGCACTTCTCAGCCCACGCCGACGCCGCTCAGATCATCGACTGGCTGCGCGGCGCGGAAGCCCCGCAGGCGACGTACCTGGTGCACGGCGAGCCCGACGCGGCCGAGGCGCTGCGCGACCGAATAGACCAGACGCTGGGCTGGACCGCCGTCGTGCCGCGTTCCGGGGAGCGGGTCCTCGTCCGGTGACGGGGCGTGCCTGCCGGTCGGACGACCCTTGCGCCGATCGGCCCAGGCGCAACGAACCCGCGCAAGGGCCGTTCCAGACCTCTGTTCGGCGCCGTCGGCTCATGTGCCCGGATCCGTGTCGGAGTCGGCTGGGAGTGAGGAGAACGACGCCGACACGAGGGGGACTGAGGACGGTGGATACGAGTCTCACCCCGGAGTTCTGGGAACGGTCCGCGGTTCTGCTGGTCGCGGCGACGGCTGTGACGTTCGTCCTCACCGCGACTCTGGATGCGCTCACTCTCCGCCGGCTGCGCCGCCGCGCGCACAGGCCGCTGGCCCACACGCGGCACGCCGTGGAGTCGGCCGATCGTGGCACGTCCGTCCACTGCTGAGCGGCGACCTCGCCGAGACCGGCGTCGCCAGCAACACGCCGATCGTCGCGTCCACCGGTCGGGCAAGGGGATGCCGGCGCTCTCGCGGAGGCGCCGGCATCCCTGTCGCTGCGGGTCAGTTCGTCACGTCGTCACGCGGAAGGTGGCGTCGCTGCGTCCTGTCGCGGTGGTGATCGGGTCGAGGCGGAGTTGGTAGGCGTAGTGGCGGATGTAGCGGTCGGGATGGTTGTACGACTGGAAGGACGACCAGTTCGCGTCAGCGAGCCCGGCGACCTGCCGGAACGTGGCGTCCGCGGCGAACTGGGCGGTGCCGTCGTTGCGGACCAACTGGAAGTCGTATCCGGAGTGCCGCAGGAAGTACCCGCGGTAGTTCACCGATTCGAAGGAGACGGTGCCGGAGCCCGCCAGACCGGGCCGCACCCGGAACTGGGCGTCGGGGCCGGTGATGTTCTGGTCGATGCGCACGTCGAAGCCGGCGTGGCGCACGTACCGGTCCTGGAAGTTGAACGACTGGAGCCGCTTGGCCGGGGTGTCGCTCCAGCGGGCGAGGACGCGGGCCTCCTCGGCGGCCGTGAGGCTCAGGATCGAGCCGTGGCGCTTCTTGTTGGCGCCCATGTTGTAGCTTCCCGACGCCGGGAGCTTGTAGCTGCCGGGGCTGGACGGGTCGGTCGTCGTGACCGGCATGTAGCCGCGTCCGGAGGAGTACTGGTCGAGGTAGAGCGCCCACTCGTTGCGGTCGCGGAACTTCATCCACATCGGGCCTTCGACCTGCGCACCGGTCAGGCCGATGCCGGAGAGGTTGCCGAGAGGGGTCCAGGTTCCGAGGATCGAGTTGCTGCCTTCGAGGGTGATCTGCCCGTCACCGGAGGCCCGCACATAGCGGTAGTCGCCGACGCCGGCCGGCATCTCGACGATCTGGGTGTCGATGAGTTCCTGCATGCCGGGGCGCTCGATGTAGATCTGCGGGGTGGAGATGGAACGGAAGTCGCTGGTGCGGGCGTAGTAGATGCGGTGCTTCTTCACGCCGTCGACCGGCTTGTTCGTCGCCCAGTACAGGACGTAGCTGTTGGAGGCCGGGTCCCAGATCGCTTCCGGCGCCCAGGCGTTGCGTCCGTCGGGGATCGCACCGGCGACGTCGAGCAGCCACGGCTCGGACCAGTTGATCAGGTCCGTCGACTCCCACACCACGAGGTTGCGGCTGCCGTTGTACACGGCGGCTTCCCAGTTCTGTCCGCAGCTGATGCACAGGTCGGTCGCGATGATCCAGTACTTGTCACCGTTCGGGGATCTCACCAGTGCGGGGTCGCGCACCCCCTTGGTACCGACCGTGGATCGAAGGGCGATTCCGCCGCCGTTGAGGTCGGTCCAGTTCAGGCCGTCCGTGCTGTACGAGAAGTAGATCTGCTGAGCGTTCGACCCCTCCCCGATGAAGTGCGTCATCAGATAGCCCGGGTCGGCCGCGGCCGCCCGGTCCGGTGTGATCAAGGCTTGGCCTGTGAAGAGCAGGCACGCGGCGAGCAGTATCGCCGACAGCCGGGCGCGAAGCGCGGACATGTCTCCTCCTGTCGTTCTGCGATGGCCACAACCGGGCGGGCGGAGGGGGCCGACTGATTCCGAGCGACGCAGAATGTCCGACATATCGAACGTCGTTCGTAAAGTCGGACAGACGGTAAGTGTGAGGAGCGTGGTGCGTCAATACCTCGGCAGTGGGAGCCCGTGGGGTCCGAAGAGGGGTCGCGGCCGGTCGGTATGGCAGTCCGCCGGAGCAGGCACGGCTGGCGTCCGGCGCGCCCCCGGCTGCACATCCGAGCCGCGTGAAGCGCGCCGAACGGTACTCGTCGGAAACATTGACGGAATCACGACGCAAACTTATGTTCTGCTCGAAGTTCCGCACGTTGTTCGTTATTTCGAACGATCGCACCCCCTCGTCACGGCGATCGGTCCAGCGGACTGGCCGAGCCCGGAGGAAGAGTTGAACAGAACCCCAAGAACGCTGCTCGCCCTACTGGCCCCGCTGTTGCTGGTCCTGCTGGGTGTCCCCGCCCTTCAGAGCACCGCGGCCGCCGCCGCCCCGCCGGCCGGGCAGGCCACGCGGTACACGATGACCGCGTTCACCAACAGCAGTGAGTCGAACCTGTATGTGTACGACTCGCCGGACGCCACCGGATTCACCCTGCAGAAAGGCCCCGCCTACACCCCCCCGTCCGGGCTGATCCGGGACCCCAGCATCTTCAAGCACACCGACGGCTACTACTACCTCACCTACACCACGAACTGGACGGGGAACACGATCGGTTTCGCACGGAGCACCGACCGGGTGAACTGGACGTTCCTGTACAACTACACGATCCCGATCAGCGGGCTGACCCGCACCTGGGCGCCCGAGTGGTTCATCGACACCGACGGCAGCGTCAACGTCATCATGTCCCTGACGTCGGCGAGCACGGCCACCCACTTCACCGCCTACAAGATCACGGCGACCAACTCCGCACTGACCACCTGGTCCGCGCCCACCCAGCTGTCCGGCATCGGCCCGAACTACATCGACACCTTCATCGTCAAGATCGGCTCCACCTACCACGCGTTTACCAAGAACGAGACGACGAAGTACATCGAGTACGCCACCGCCTCCAGCCTCACCGGCCCCTACACCATGCGGAAGACGGGCAACTGGGCCGGATTCGGGGACTGGGTCGAGGGCCCGGCCCTGGTCCAGCTCGACAACGGCGGCTGGCGCATCTACTACGACGGCTACCGCGCCGGGAAGTACTGGTACAGCGACAGCTACGACAACTTCGCCACCTGGACCACGCCCACCGAGGTGCCCGGGCTGACCGGTTTCATCCGCCACGCCACCGTGCTCAAGGAGACGGTCTCCGGCGGTGTCACCCTGCCCACCAACACCACCCGGTCGCTGCAGGCGGTCAACTTCCCCAGCCGGTACGCCGTGGTGCGCTCCGACAGCTACGGCTACATCGACCCGGTGAGCACCTCCAGCAGCACCGCCGTCAAGGAGAGCGCCACCTTCACTGTCGTACCCGGCCTCGCCGACGCCAACTGCTACTCGTTCCGTGACTCCGCCGGCCGCTATCTGCGCCACTGGGACTTCCGGGCCCGCTTCGACACCAGCAACGGCACCGACGTCTTCAACAAGGACGCCACCTACTGCGCCCGCCCGGGCAGCGCCGCCGGCTCCGTCCGCCTGGAGTCCTACAACTACCCCGGCCGCTACCTCCGCCACTACAACTACGCCCTGCGCGTGGACCTCTACCAGAACACCGACACCTTCCGCGCCGACAGCTCCTTCACGGTGGTCAGCCCCTGGGCCTGACCTGTCCGCGATGTTCTCCCGGGATCTGAGCCTGTCAGGCCCAGATCCCGGGAGCGTCTCCGTGCGTGGGCTACCTGGTCCTGAACCGGTCCGGACGCACGAAGTCCAGGCCCTCGATGGTCCGTTTGCCGAGCGCCTCGTGTGCGGCGATGTGGCCATAGCCGGTGGCCATCTTGAAACCCTTGCCGGAGAATCCGGTGGCGCAGTAGATCCTGCTGTCGGCATCCAGTCGGCCGAGAAGGGGATGCCTGTCCTCGGTGAAGAGGTCGGGGAAGGCGTCGGAGCGCACGATGGTGGGGGTGAGGCCGGGGAAGAACTCGGTGACGATCTCGGTGGCCTTCGCGACTTCCTCCCGGGTGAGTTCCCTGGGCACGGAGTCCGGGTCGGGGGTCGCCCTCGCGCGCCCGGACAGCGGTCCGTCCACCGAGGCCTTGACCGCCACACCGTCGACGGCGGGTGCGCCGTACATGGAGCGATCCTCGTACCACCGGCTGAAGACGGGGAAGTTCTCCGGTGAGAACTGCTTGCCGTCCTGGGCCAGGAACCAGGTCAGGACGATCCGATGGGTTTCCGTGACGCTCTTGAGGTGGTCGGGCATGAGCCGTCGGGACCAGCCGCCCGAGGCGACGATGACCTTCTCGAACGTCCAGGTTCTGTCGCCCGAGGTGACGACCACGCCGTGGTCGGTTTCGGTGATGCTGTCCACGGGTGTGTTCTGAAGGACGGTGGCGCCGTTCGCCCGGGCCGCCGCGACGGCGGCGCTGACGGCGCGGTCGGTGCGCAGAACGCCGGCGCGGGGGTCGTAGACGGCGCAGTCGTCGGGGCGGAGGTTGTGCTGGGGGTAGCGCTCCGCCATCTCCTCCCGGCTGAGGAGGCAGTGCTCGGCTCCGGTGACGCGGGTGGCCTCAAGGAGGCTGTTGATGTAGCTGCCGTTCGCCGTCCCGATGGACAGCCCTCCGGTAGGTGTGAGGATCTGCTGCCCGGTTTCCGCTTCGAGTGCGGCCCACAGGCTGCGGGAGCGTTCGATGATGGGGTAGTAGTCGGGCTTGCCGAGGTAGACCATGCGGAACAGGCGGGTGTCCCCGCCCACGGCACTGCGGCCGTGGGCGGGGGTGGCGGCCTCGAAGCCCACTACCGAGTCGGACAGCCGGGACGCCTGCCACAGGGCCATGCTTCCGATGCTGCCCAGGCCGATGACCGCGAGTTGTGCGTCCATGAGAGCACGTTCCTTTTCGTCTTCGTCTACTCGTGAAGTCCGGCGAGTCTGCTGCCGAATCTGGCCAGGAGTGAGGTCGTGCTGGACCCCCTGCGCTCTTCCCACCGGTCGGCGATGCCGAAGAGCCGGTACATGGCGTGAACGCCCAGCCAGCGGATGGGTTCCGGCTCCCACTTGCGTGCCCGGTAGCCGACCCAGGGAAGGGTGGTCCGTTCGGTTTCCTGCTCGAAGGCGAGCTCCACGAGAGTCCTGCCGCCGACGTAGGCTGCCGTGACGCCGTGTCCCGCGTAGCCGGTGGACGACCCGATCCCGGATGCCGGGTCCCAGTGCACGCCGCCGTTCCAGTCCCGCGTGACGCCCAGGACTCCCGACCAGGCGTGGTCCACCTCGAAGGGGATGCCGGGGAAGAAGGTGCTGAGCTTGTGCGAGATCAGGTCGATGGTGGACTGGGCGGTTGCGCCGTTGCCCCCGGTGCCGGACCCGAATCGGTAGGGGACACCGCGGCCCCCCATGGCGATACGGCCGTCCGCCGTCCGCTGGGCGTAGATGAACGTGTGCGCGGAGTCGTTGAGGCACTGGGGCCCGTCCCAGCCGATCTGCTGCCATGCCTCCTTCGGCAGGGGCTTGGTGACGATCATCGAGGAGTTGACCGGGATCAGGGTCCGGCGGCCCAGCAGTTGTCCCGAATAGCCTTCGGTGCAGATGAACGTCCTGGCCGCGGTGACGCGCCCGTCGGCCAGGGTGAGGGTCTTGCCCTCGACACTGTCCACGCGGCTGCCTTCGTAGATCCTGACCCCCATGGAGGTCAGGGTGTCGGCGAGGCCGTAGGCGAGCTTCGCGGGGTGGATCCTTGCGCAGTGCTTGTAGAAGAGCCCGCCGTGGACGGTGGTGATGTTGATCCGGCTGCGGAACTCGTCCCGGTCGAGTAGGTGGACTTCGTCGTCGGTCAGCCCGTACTTCAGGTCGGCGTCACGCCTGGTGACGAGCCGGCCCAGCCCCGCCCGAGTGTGGGCGGCGACGAGCGCGCCGCCCTTGTGCTGATCGGCATCGATGCCCTCGGCCCGGAGGATGTCCAGGACGGCGTCGACGCCGGCGACGAATTCCTGCTGCAGCGCCCGGCTCGCCTCCAGCCCGCCCCCGGCGCGGGCGAAGGTGGCACGGTTTCCCGGCGGCATCGCCGACAGCCAGCCGCCGTTGCGTCCCGATGCGCCGTAGCCCACCTGTTCGGCTTCGAAGACGGCGACCGAGAGCGACGGTTCGAGCTTCTTGGCGAAGTACGCCGCCCACAAGCCGGTGTAGCCGCCGCCGACAATGGCCACGTCGACGGAGTCCTGGCCGGTGAAACGGGGGAACGAGGGCTTCTTGTCGGCCAGTTGGGCAACCCAGAAGCCGAGCTCCCCGTTTCGGGGTGGTGCCGCAAGGGCGTTCATGGTGTGTCCTTCATCTGTCTCTGAGAGCCGCGCGGGCCGCTGCTCGAAGGCGATGCAGCCGTCGAAGGGGGGAAGCATCCCCGGTGATGTACGAGGACTCCGGACGACGCGAGGAACAGGACGGCGCCGGCGGTCTCCTCGTGAGTGGCGAGGCACTGGCACGGGATCCGCCCCTCGCGCTCGCGGCGGGTGGCCTGTGCGTCCGGGGTCGGACCTGCGCCGCAGGGGCGCCCCAAGAGCTCGGTCGACGCTGCCCAGCACCGCGTCCGCCGGCACGATCGGCGCCGGGGTGTCCATTCGCTGAACCAGGATGCCGAGCGCTGCTCGAAGCCGGGCCGCCGCCGCGCTGCTCATGATCGGCTCGCCGCTGCACCGCGGTGCAGATCACCTGGAACTCGACAGGAGTGTCGAGCGGCAGTCCGGTGACTCCGATCGCGGTGCGGGCGTGCCGTCGGTTCTCACCCGGCACCTCGATGAGCAGTTCACTTGCTGCGTCGGCGGCCTGCGACTGCACAGCGAAGTCCGGCGTGGCGGCCACGAAGACCAGCATCTGCACGATCCGGACCCGGTCCGGATCGCCCACCGTCCGCACAGGGGCAGTGAGCGCGGTGAGCGCGGTGAGCGCGGTGTGGCGCGCGAACTCCCGCGTGCTCTCCAACGCCATGTCCCGGCCGGCAACGCCCTGCCCCCGGCAGCCGGCCGTCCTCGAAGCGGGTCCTCCGCTCGGGTGTCAGGGGCGCGGCAGACCGAAGAGGACCGGGAGGTCGGCGATGTCGGTGATCCGCTCGTAGCCGAGCCAGTGCTCGTCGTGCTCCCAGCCGCGGTCGACGTACACCTTGTTCTCGATGCCCATGATGGCCGCGGAGCGGTGGTCGTACATCGGGCTCGCGGAGACGTGGACGATCTCGTCGGGTGCCACGCCGAGCTTGTCGAGCATGTACTCGAAGGCGCGGAGTCGCGGCTTGTAGACGCCCATCTCCTCGGCGCTGATGATGACCTCGAAGGGGGCCTTGAGGTTCTCCGCGAGGCGCACGGCATGGGCGGTGTCGCTGTTCGTGATGATGACCAGCGGAACTTCCTCGGCCAGGCGGTTCAGGGCCTCGGTGACACCGGGGTACGGGCCCCAGGTGGGGATGCGCTCGTACACCGCCCGCGCCTCGTCCTCGCGGTACTCGAGACCGACCTTGCGTGAGGCACGCTCCATGGAACGCGCGACGACTTGGTGGAAGGGCTGGTACGCGCCCGTGCACTCGTCGATCCGGTACGCCTTGCAGATCCGCAGGTATTCATCGGCGACCTCGGTCGGCAGTCGGTCGCCCAGGACCTCACGCATGGTGTCGTTGATGCTGAACTTGATCAGTGTTCCGTTCATGTCGAACGTCGCGAACTTGGGCTTGGCGTCGAACACCACGTCGTCCTCCTGGGGTGGCAGTGGAGCAGTCTGGGCGATCTGGTCGATTGTCGACCATCGCGGTTGGCCGATTGTCGACCAAATGATTCTCGACTGTCAATAGCGTCAGGACGAGCGCCTCGGACAGGCCGGGCGACGGCTGATCCGCTCCGGGAGGTGGGCGTGGATCGTGGAGCGGGCCGGGAGCTCTTGCTTCACCGACCGCCCGCTCGATGCTGCTCGTTGGGGAGTGGGCGCAGAAACCGGCAGGGGTATAGTCGACAAACGACCAGATGGTCGACCAAGCGCTGTGGGAGGGCACCGGGTGGACCACAAGTTCGAGTGGCAGGAGCAGCGGACGACCACGCCGGACGGCGTCTACCGCACACTGCGTGCCGCCATCCTCGATGGGGCCGTTCCTCCTGGTGGCCAGCTGCGCGAGGCGCACATCGCCGCTGATCTCGGGATCAGCCGGTCCCCGCTGCGCGAGGCGTTGACCAAGCTGGAGGAGGAAGGACTCGTCGTCAAGATCCCCTACCGGGGGGCGTTCGTGGTCGAGGTGAGCGCTCGTGAGGTCGCCGAGATCGACTCGGTCCGGCTACGTGTCGAGCCGTACGCCGCCGAGCTCTCGGCCGAAGCGCTGCGCGGTCCTGAGCGGCCCCGGTTGCTGCAAACCGTCGAGGATCTCCGCCGGGCGATGGAGAAGGGCGACATCCCGGCCAGTATCGACGCGCACCTACGCTTCCACGGGCTCTTCTACGAGCTCTCCGGGCACGGCGTCCTGCAGAGTCTCTGGAACGGCTGGGAGACCAAGCTGCGCCTCCACCTCAGCGTCGATCACCGCACCTACAGCGACGACCCGCACCAATTGGTCGTCGAGCACGAGAGGTTGGCCGCGGTTGCCCTGGAGGGCGACACCGACGCGTTCCGCCAGGAACTGGCCGCTCATTTCCCCAAGGGGCTGGGAGGCCAGGCCGGGAGTACCGGGGAACGCGCGCCCCGACATGCGTGAGGCCGTGCCGGCGTGCGTGAGGTGTTCAAGCCTGCTCGTCGTCGGCGTGCGTGAAGTGTTCAAGCCTGCTCGTCGCCGCGACCCTGCAGGCTGATTTCCTGCATCTCGACGTGGGGCGCGCCCCCGCTCCGTGCTTCTTGCCAGGGGCTCGCCGACCTCCGCTCTTCGTCGGTGACTCGCCTCGGCGTCAGGGTCGTTGTCCTGTCGTATCCGCCTGAAGGCCGGCGGCGTGGTCGTGGCCTCGACCGTCGCTTCCCGCAGTGGCGCGTGCAGTCGCGGCCGGTGTTTCGAGGCCGCGTTCGGGGCTGAAGTTTGTGTTGACAGCCCTCTCCGGGCCCCCATATGGTCGACAAACGACAATGCGGGTGGCTGATTTAAGCCACCATAAGGCGTTTTTTCGCACTGTTACTCGAGAGGAGATCCGAGTGCAGATGATCAGGATTCATGCGAAGCGGGTTCTCACGGCCAAGTGCGTGAGCCTGTGCCCCGTTCCGTCCGCGGAGGTGACGCGATGAGCCAGTCCGTGACTACGGCAGCGAACGCCGGCTCGGCTTCTGATCGGCTCCAGGCCCTGGGGCTGGCCCTTCCCGAGCTCCGTGAAAACCCGTACTACGTGGACCACCGCGCTGTGGGCCCCAGCATCTACATCTCTGGCCAACTGCCTTACCTGAACGGTGAGTTGTTGGGGCGGGGCGTAGTCGGCCGGGACGTGGAGCTGGAGACGGCACGGGAGCTCGCGCGCCATGCGGCGCTCAACTGCCTCGCCGCCGCCGTGCAGGCGGTGGGCGATCTGGACCGGGTCCGGATCGTGCAGATGCTGGTCTTCGTGGCCAGTACGCCGGACTTCGGTGAACAGTCGACCGTCGCCAGCGCGGCCAGTGAACTGCTCATCCAGGTACTGGGTGAGAACGGACGGCACGCTCGCACCGCGATCGGTGTCGCCGGGTTGCCGCTCAGGAGTCCGGTCGAGATCCAGATGGTCTGCACCGCGGTATAGGGCGCGCACGACGGCATCCAGGGGGAGTCAGCACCCGCGCTCCTCGATCTTTCCAGGCAGAACTACAAGGAGGCAGCGTGAACCGGATGCAACGAGCGCTCGACGCTCTGGTCGAGCAGATCGACACCCCCGCGCCGATCGTGCTGGTCGACGTCCTGCAGGGCAACATCGACCGCGTCCAGGGCTTCGCCGACCAGCACAACCTCAAGGTCAGACCGCACGTCAAGACGCACAAGTGCGTGGAGATCGGGCGACGCCAGATCGAGGCCGGCGCGGTCGGGATCACCGCGGGCAATGTCGGGGAGGCCGAGGTCTTCGCCGCGGCCGGGTTCGACGACATCTTCCTCGCCTATCCGATCTGGGCCGCGGGATCGAAGAAGCCCCGGATCCGCCGGCTCGCCGAGTCCGCCCGGCTGCGGGTCGGCGTCGACAACGCCGCGGCCATCGAGGCACTCGCCGACGCGATGGGAGACGAACCGGACCGGCTGCAGGTCGTGATCGAGGTCGACTGCGGCGCCCGTCGTTCCGGTGCGCCGCCGCAGGCCGCGGGCGATCTCGCGCTCGCCGCCCGCAAGCGAGGTCTGGTACCGGCGGGAGTCTTCACCTACCCCGGTCACGGCGGCACCGGCCGGGACGCTCGCCGGCGCGCCGCGCAGGACCAGGAGGCCGCGCTCACCACGGCGGTACGCAGCCTCGCCGACGTCGGGGTCACCGCTGAGGTGGTCAGCGCCGGCTCCACTCCCACCCTCGAGTTCTCCACCAGCAGCGTGATCACCGAGATCCGTCCCGGTGAGTACGTCTTCGGCGACCTGAACAACGCCCGGCTGGGCTCCTGCACGGAGGACCAGATCGCGTTGTTCGTCGCCGGCACCGTGGTCAGCGACTGGGTCCCCGGCCAGGTCATCATCGATGTGGGCAACAAGGCACTCAGCAAAGAAGGCAGCCCCGAGATCGGCTACGGCGGCATCGCCGGCACGAACGCGGTCCTGTCCAAGGTCAACGAGTACCACGGGTTCCTCCCGCTACCGGACGGCGAGTTCCGCCCCGGCGTCGGCACCGTCGTACCGGTGGTGCCGAACCATGTATGCCCCGTCGTCCTCGGTTTCGAGGAACTGATCGTCACCGACAGCACAGGCACGTCGCTGCAGAGGTGGCCGGTCGACGCCCGCGGATTCCTCAACTGACCGGCCTCAGGGGCAAGACCCCGTGCTCGAGCCCGCAACCCGACGATCGATCTCCCCCATGAAGGAGTGCCTGACATGAGACTCAACAACGTCAAGGCCCTGGTGACAGGAGCCAGCAGTGGCATAGGGCAGGCGGTGAGCTCCCACTTCCGCCGCGAGGGCGCGAGGCTGCTGCTCACCGGCCGCAAGGAGCGACTCGACAGCGCGCAGCCCGACGACCTGTACGTTGCCGGAGACCTCAACGACGAGGCGTTCGTCGAGCACTTGGCCAAGCAGGCCGCCGAGTCCCTCGGCACCGTCGACGTCGTCGTCCTCAACCACGGCCTGCAGGCCACCAGTCCGATCACCGAGATGGCCTGCGACGATGCGAGGAACGTGCTGGAGAGCAACCTGCTCAGCGCGTTCCTGGTGATGAAGCACTTCGCGCCGCTGATGCCCGAGAGCGGCGGCTCGTTCGTCTGCGTCAGTTCACGGCTGGGCATGGTCGGCATGGCCGGACAGGTCCTGTATTCCGCCGCCAAGGGGGGCCTCATCATGCTCGCCAAGGGTGCGGCGATCGAATGGGCGCCGCGCAACATCCGTGTCAACGTCGTCGCTCCGGGCCTGACCGCCACCCCGATCATCGAAGCGGCGTTCCAGAGCAGGCCCGACCCCGAGGGCCACCGCCGCGAGCGCGAGAGCACCATCCCGCTCCAACGCCTCGCCACCCCCGAAGAGGTCGCCGACGCGGTGCTCTTCTTCGCATCGTCGGAGTCGTCGTACGTGACCGGATCGGTCCTGACCGTCGACGGCGGGTACACCGCTTTCTAACAGCCCCGCTGAACAACCCCGTTGGGCATCACCGGCAGCGATGGGCTGAACCACCCGCTCTCCCTCTCGCTTTCTGCCGCGGGCGACCGCCGAATCGCGGCATGAACGATCCAGCGCGCGTCGAGCGCGCTACCTGATGAGCAACGCCGCCAGGGCCGATGGACCGCTGGCCCGCCCCTCAGCCGTAAGCCTGGCTCTGCTTCATCCCTTGCCAGAGCTCTCACGCTGCGGCCCTGGTGAGGAACGCCCTCACTCCGCCGGCCACCGCCTGTCACGGCTCCAGCCGCCCCCCACCCCTCACCGGTTCCTCCAGCAGGCTTCGCTCCGACGACACGGTCGCCGGGGAATTCGATCCACGGCGAACACGCGCCCGAAGCGGCGTTCGGCAACGCAAGCGGGCGATGCACCGTCCGCCTTTGCCACCCTCCACCACCCAGTACCCGCGAGGTAAAGCCCCGCACAGCTGGTCCCACGCGTCCCCAGATGAAGGAGTATCGCCATGAGTGATGCCCAGATCGGTCGTAGAGCGCTCCTGCGCGGAGCAGGCGGCCTCGCCGCGCTCGCCGCTCTTCCCTCCCTCGCCGCCTGCGGTACCGGCACCAGCCGGTCCGGGGCGGGCAGCGGTGGCAAGGGCGGCAAGACGGTGGTCGTCCGTGACAGCGGCGGTTCCTATGGCGCGGCTCTGCAGAAGGCGATCTACACGCCGTTCACGCAGGAGACCGGCATCCAGGTGAAGGTGTTGAACCTGGACGACGCTCCGCTGCTGGCGCAGATCAAGCAGGGCCGCCCGCAGTGTGACTTCATCAACAACTCGATGATGTCGCACACCAAGTACGTCAAGCAGGACGCGTTGGAGGCGCTGGACCTCGACCGGATCAAGAGCGTGAAGAGCGCGAAGATCCCCGAGGCCCAGATCACTGAGTATGCGATCGGCCACGCCTTCTACGGTCAGTGCATCGGGTACCGCACGGATGCCTTCGGGGGCAAGAAGCCGCAGTCGTGGGCGGACTTCTGGGACACCAAGGCGTTCAAGGGCTCCCGGGCGATGGTCCATCCGGACGGTGACCTGCCGGAGCTTGAGTTCGCGCTGCTGGCCGACGGCGTGCCGATCGACAAGCTGTATCCGCTGGATGTGGACCGTGCGTTCAAGGTGCTGACCCAGTTGCGGGGCGACATCAAGAAGTTCTGGGACAGCGGACCGCTTCCGGGTGTGCTGCTGAGCCGCGAGGAAGTGACGATGTCCACCGTCTGGGACGGCCGTCTGGCCGATCTGGAGAAGCAGGGCGTCCCGGTCACCCGGCAGCTGAGCGGCATGCGCCGCCAGTTCTCCGGTTATGCCATCGCCAAGGGCGCGGCCAATCTGGATGCCGCCTACCTGCTGATGGACTTCTCGCTGCGTGCGGAGAGCCAGGCCAACCTGGTCAAGTTCTTCCCGTCGAACCCGTCGTCTCCCGTGGCCTACGAGAAGCTCACCGAGGAGCAGCGGAACGCGTCCGCGGGTGCGCCGAAGTACTACGACAAGGGTTTCGACACGGACATCGACTGGTGGCTGAAGAACGAATCGGCCGTCACCAAGCGCTGGTTGGAGTGGGCTCGTGGCTGATTTCGGTGTCGCCGCACCGTCCGTCAAGGTGGCCGGCAGCAAGCCGGCCACCGCGACCGGCAAGTCGCTGTCGGTGGTGGCCCTGCGCAAGACCTACGGGGATGTGGTCGCTGTCGACGAGGCGTCGATGGAGATCGCGGCCGGGGAGTTCGTGACGTTCCTGGGCTCTTCGGGGTCGGGCAAGACGACGACGTTGATGATGATCGCCGGGTTCTGCGAACCCGACTCCGGCACCATCACCGTCGGGGACCGTGATGTGACCCGGCTCGCCCCGCAAAAGCGCAACCTCGGTTTCGTCTTCCAGCAGTACCTGCTCTTCCCGCACATGACGGTCGCCGAGAACGTCGCCTTCCCGCTCACCCTGAGGGGAGTGGGCAAGGACGAGATCCGCCGCCGGGTGGGGGAGACGCTGGAGATCGCGGGCCTGTCGCGTTTCGGTGGGCGTAAGCCGCGTGAGCTGTCCGGTGGTCAGCAGCAGCGTGTCGCCCTGTGCCGGGCGCTGGTCTACCGCCCGCCGGTCATCCTCATGGACGAACCCCTCGGCGCCCTGGACAAGAAGCTCCGCGACCAGCTGCAGGTCGAGATCAAGACCATCCAGCAGGAACTCGGCCTGACCGTCATCTATGTGACGCATGATCAGGAAGAGGCGCTGGTCATGTCGGACCGCATCGCGGTGATGCGCAACGGCCTGATCGAGCAGTTCGATACCCCCCGCGAGCTGTTCGAGCGGCCCAGGACGCCGTTCGTGGCGGACTTCCTCGGCGCGGCCAACTTCCTGCCCGGCCGCATCGACAAGCACACCGACGAACACACCCTCGTGCGTCTGGACAGCAATGGCGGCCTGGTCAAGGCGCGCCGCCACCAGCTGCCTTCCGGCGCGCAGGTGAAGGTCGCGGTGCAGCCGGGCCGGCTGCGGGCGTGTGCCGCTGACGACGGATTTTGTACCGGCACGGTGGAAACCGCCACCTACGTGGGCACCCTGGTGCGTGCCGGGGTGCGCATCGACGGCGGTCAGGCGCCGCTGCTGCGCCTGGAGGTACCGGCAGGGCGTGGCCCGGTGGCCGGGGAGCGGGTCGGGATCACCGTCGACCCCGACGACGTCAACCTCTTCCCCGAAGAAAAGGCGGGGTGAGCCATGGCCGCCACCCTCACCGCGGGGGCCCCCGCCCGCCCGCGCAAGCTCCTCGCATCACGCCGGACCCGGGTCGGGATCTTCTACGCGCTGCCGGTCGTCGTCTACCTGCTGGTGCTGTTCGTCTACCCGATCTTCTCCACGCTGCTGCTGAGCCTGAAGGATGCCGACGGCTCCTTCACCCTGCACTGGTACGCCGACGCCCTGACCGGCGTCAACCTCTCCGTCCTGATCACCACCCTGCGGATCTCCGCCGAAACAGCCGTACTCAGCCTGGTGTTCGGCTTCGTGCTGGCCCAGGCGATCTCCCGGCTCAAGCCCATCCTGGCCGGTCTGGCGATGCTGGTCGTGGTCGTCCCGCACTTCGTCAGCGCCCTGGTGCGCACCTATGGCTGGATCATCATGCTCGGTGACAAGGGCCTGGTGAACGAGACCCTCACCGCGATGTCGGTCCCCGGCACGCCGTTCCAGCTGCTCTACAACGAACTCGGCGTCGTCATCGGCACCACGTCGATGATGCTGCCCTACACGGTGCTGCTGCTGTACGGGGTGATGCGCGGGGTGGACCGCCGCCTGCTGGCGGCCGCTTCCAGCATGGGCGCGGGCAAGGTGACCATCTTCCGCCGCATCTACCTGCCGCTGGTCGCCCCCGGCCTGGCCAGTGCCGGACTGCTCAGCTTCATCCTCTCGCTGGGCTACTACATCACCCCCGCCCTGATGGGCGGCCCCAACCAGACGATGATCGCCACCCTCATCAACCAGCAGGTCACCAAGGAGAACCAGTGGAACGGGGCGGCCGCCCAGGGCGTGATCCTGCTGGTCCTCACCCTGGCCGGACTGCTCCTGGTCAAGGCCGTCAGCTCGCTGGGCGCCAGCCGTAAGAAGAGGAGCGCCACATGATGGAGCTGCGCAAGTCCCTCGCCGGACGCATCGCCCTCACGGCCGTCGCCACCGTGATCCTGCTGTTCCTGGCGCTGCCGATCGTGGTCATCCTCGTCACCTCCTTCAGCAACAACGCCTTCGCCTCCTTCCCCCCGGAGACGTGGACGCTGAACTGGTACAAGGCCCTGTTCGCCGACGGCAGCAAATGGCCCGCCGCGCTCTCCCTGTCCGCCCTGGTCGCCGCCCTGAGCACCGTCTTCTCCCTGATCATCGGCGTGACCGCGGCCACCGCGCTGGTCCGCAGCGAACTCCCGCTGCGCTCGGCGGTCTTCGCCCTGGTCCTCGGCCCCCTGGTGATCCCCCAGATCGTCACCGCACTCGGCCTGTTCCTGCTGTTCGAACCGGCGGCGATGCTGGGCAGCCCGATCGCCATCGCCCTCGGCCACACCGTGCTCGCCGCACCGATCGCGGTACTGATCCTGATCGCGACCCTGCGCGGCATCGACGAACGCCTCGAAGACGCCGCCGCCAGCATGGGCGCCGGCCGCCTCACCATCGCCCGGCGCATCACCTTCCCCCTGGCCGCGCCAGGAATGATCGCCGCGGCGATCTTCTCCTTCATCACCAGCTTCGACGAGTTCTACATCTCCCAGTTCCTCTCCTCCGTCGACACCGTCACCCTGCCCGTGCAGGTCTACAACTCCCTCACCTTCGAGATCGACCCCAGTGTCACCGCGGTCAGCGCCATCCTCATCGCCTTCGCGATCCTCGCTCTCGGCCTCGTGGCCCTGGTGCGCTGGCTCGGCTCCGGACGACAGGACTCCCTGCTGTCGGTCGAGAACACCGTCGGCGTCGCCAACCCCGGAGGCGAGGCCGTATGACCATCCACGGATCGTGCTCCTTCACCACCCCGTCCTGCGATCAGCGAAAGAGGCACGCGCATGACTGACACGCTCACCGTCCCCCCGGGGGAGTCGGCAGCTCTGGAATCCGTCCCGCGTGGCTTCCTCGCCCGTGACTGGCAACCCGCCGCCGACGGTCGCACCTTCGAGGTGCGCAACCCCGCGACCGAGGAAGTCATCGCCACCGTCGCGGACTGCGGTGCGCAAGACGCGCTCACAGCACTGGACGCGGCGGCCGCGGCCGCCGACCAGTGGGCCCTCACCAGCCCGCGGGGCCGGGCGACCGTCCTGCATCGGATCACCGACGCCCTGACCGAAAACCGAGAGCGTCTGGCCCGGATCATCACGTTGGAGATCGGCAAGACGATCACCGAAGCCCGGGGCGAGGTCGACTACGCGGCGGCCTACTTCCGCTGGTACGCCGAGGAGGCGGTCCGCCCCCATGCACGCAGCACACCCTCCCCGGACGGCATGAGCCACATCATCACCGTCGCCGAACCGGTCGGGCCCTGCCTGCTGATCACTCCGTGGAACGTGCCGCTGGCGATGGCGGCCCGCAAGGTCGCCGCCGCCCTGGCCGCCGGCTGCACCGCCGTGCTCAAACCGGCCGCGCTCACCCCGCTGTCCTCCCTGGTGCTGGGCGAGCTGGCACGCGACGCCGGTGTGCCCGCGGGTGTCCTGACCGTGATCACCAGCAGCGACGCTGCAGCGGTCACCGGTGCTCTGCTGGCCGACCCTCGGCTGCGCAAGCTGTCCTTCACCGGATCCACGCCGGTCGGCAGGCTGCTGCTTCAGCAGAGCGGTGCCCGGGTGCTGCGCACCTCGATGGAACTGGGCGGCAACGCGCCGTTCCTGGTCTTCGACGACGCCGACCTCGACCTCGCGGTCCGCGAAGCGATGATCGCGAAGATGCGGCTGGGCGGCCAGTCCTGTGTCGGCGCCAACCGGTTCCTGGTCCAGGAGGGCATCGCCGACGCGTTCGCCGCAGCGCTGGCCGAACGCATGGCCGCCATTCGGGTGGGCTCCCCGGAGCTGGAGGACACCGAGCTCGGTCCGCTGGCCGACCACCGTGCGGTGGACAAGGTTCGCCACCTCGTCGAGGACGCCGTGGCCCATGGTGCGGTCGTCATCGGCAAGGCGGACATCCCCGAAGGGCCGGGCCACTTCGCCGCCCCGACCGTGCTGGACCACGTGCCGGCCGACGCCGCGATCATGCACGAGGAGGTCTTCGGGCCTGTCGCCGCAATCCACCGGTTCTCCACGGAGGCCGAGGCCATCGCCGTTGCCAACAACACCGAACACGGGCTCGCGTCGTACGTGATGACGTCCCACATCGACCGCGCACGTCGGGTCGCCGCCCGTCTGCAGGCCGGCATGGTCGGCATCAACCGCGGCCTGGTCTCGGAGGTCGCGGCGCCCTTCGGCGGGATCAAGCAGTCGGGTCTGGGCCGCGAGGGAGGACCCGAGGGCCTCCACGAGTACCAGCAGCTCAAGTACCTGTCGATGCCCGGCTTCAACACCTGAGCAAGGCGGACTCCAGCCCAGCAGTTCCCGCCGCGTGAGCCTGCCTCGCAGTGCCTGGTCAGCGACGGCAGGGGGCGGGGCGTACAGCAGCAGCTGGGCAGGAGTCCGGAGCGTGCGTGGCCGGCGAGTGCGACGGGTTCCGAGGCATCGCGGACCGTGCGGGCAATGCCGGCTGTGCGGGCAATGCCGGCCGTGCCAGGTACAGCTGTGGCCCTCTTCCTCCCGGACCACCGCCCTGCCGGGCCCCCTCGCACTCCACCGCGGGCGAGAACAGGCGGTGGCGCAGCCGAGAGCAGCACCGCGCCGATGACCGTCCAAGCATGTTCCACCCTCGGCGGGGGTTGCCCCGCCCGCACTCGCCGGATAAGTTTCAGGCTGGAACTGAAACAAATGCAGTCGGTCGCGCTCAGAAGTCGCGACGAGACGCCCGCCACGAAGGAAGGGGATCCGCTGATGACGTCCGCACTGGGCCGAGCCCTGGCCAACTACCCCAACAGATTCGACCCCGCAGACCTCGGCGGACTGCCTGAGCGACTGCGGTCCACCGTCAAGCGGCGAAACGACGTGCTGGGCCCCGGTTACGCGCTGAACTACCGGGAGCCGGTCGAGTTCGTCTCGGGCCGCGGCGCCCATCTGTTCGACCGGGAGGGCAACGACTACCTCGACGCCTACAACAACGTGCCGTGTGTCGGCCACGCGCACCCTCACGTGGTCGAGGCCGTGTCCCGCCAGCTGGCGGCGGTCAACACCAACACGCGCTACGTGCAGGAATCACTCGTCGACTACGCCGAGCGCCTTCTCGCGACCATGCCCGAAGACCTGGCGAAGGTCAGCTTCGCGTGCAGCGGGTCGGAGGCGAACGACCTGGCCATGCGCGTGGCTCGCTTCCACACCGGCGGCGAGGGAATCGTGGTGTCCCGCTGGGCCTACCACGGTCTCACTCGCGAGGTCGCGAGCTTCTCGCCGTCGCTCGGCACCGGGTCACCGCTGGGGCCGAACGTGCGGCTCATCGATGCTCCTGATCCGCGACTCGTCCCGCCCGGCTCATCCCTTGCCGACCACATGCGAAGCCAGGTGCGCGGCGCGATCGACGACCTCGAACGCCACGGCTACCGGCTCGCGGCGCTGATCACCGACTGCGCGCACTCCAGCGACGGCATTTACACCGATCCCGTCGGTTACCTGCGTGACATGGTCGAGGAGGTGCACGCCGCGGGCGGCGTGTACATCGCCGACGAGGTCCAGTCGGGATTCGCCCGGCTCGGAGAGTCGATGTGGGGGTTCAGCCGCCATGGGGTGCTTCCGGACATCGTCACGATGGGCAAGCCCATGGGCAACGGCATGCCGATCTCCGGCGTGGTGTTCAGGCCCGAGGTGTGCGACGAGTTCGGGCGGAACGTTCGTTACTTCAACACCTTCGCGGGAAGTTCGATCGCGGTTGCGGCCGGCGCCGCGGTCCTGGACGTCTTCGAAGCGGAGAACGTGCGGCAGCGAGTCCTCGACAACGGCAGGACGCTTCGAGCCGGCCTTGAGGAGATCACTCGCGAGTCTCCCCACGTCGCGGAGGTCCGCGGCAGCGGTCTGTACGTGGGCATCGAGATCGTGAAGGACCGGGAGTCGCTGGAGCCCGATCGGGTCCGCGCCGACCGCGTCATCAACGACATGCGCGAGCGCCGCGTCCTCATCAGCGGCACCGGGGAAGCAGTCAATGTGCTCAAGATCCGGCCGCCGCTGGCCTTCGACTCGACCGACGTGACGCGATTCCTCGAAACGTTCGCGGAGATCGCCGAGACGCGCCTGTAGCGGGCCGCAAGCCGAAGGGACCGAACGGTGAACACCTCGCCCCCCGCACGTGCCGTCCAGCAGTTGTTCGAGGAGAGCGGCCTGGCATCGTCCCACGAGCCCATCGAGACGAACTCGGTCGACGCCCTTCTCGCCCGGCACTACCGGCTGAGCGGACATCTTGAGCGGCTGGCCACCGAGAAGGACGACACGTTCCGACTGCGGACCGGCACGGCCGACCACCTCGTCAAGGTTTCCCCGCCCGACGAGGCGGTGGCGGTCGTAGCTCTGCAGACGGCTGTGATGCGCCACCTCGAAACGGAAGCACCTCAGCTCCCCGTCCAGCGGGTCAAGCAGACCGCCGAAGGCGGCGACGACGTACCGATCCAGATGAGGGACGGCCGAGTCCGCGTGCTGCGCGTCTTCGACTTCGTCGAAGGTGCCGTCCTCGCGCGGACGGACCCAGAACCGCACCAACTCGCCATGGCCGGGCAGATGCTCGGGCGAGTGGATCTGGCTCTGCGGTCGTTCAGGCACCCGGCGGACGAGCGGCGCCTGGTGTGGGACCTGCGACACTTCGACCAGCTGCGCGAGCTCATCGAGTACACGCCCGCCACCGCGCACCGTCGGCTGGCACGAGAGGTGTTCCGCCTTTTCCGCGAGGCCGTGGTGCCGAGGCTGGGTGACCTGGAGACCCAGGTGATCCATGGTGACTACAGCCCCTACAACGTCCTGGTCGATCCGCGGGCAGACGGTTTCGTCACGGGCGTCATCGACTTCGGTGACAGCATGCGCAGCGCGTTGATCTTCGATCCCGCTGTGTCTCTCGCGAACCTTCTCGGCCGGACGCCGGTGGATCCATGGCGTGAGGCATGCAGCTTCGTCGCGGGGTACGAGCGGGCCCGGCCGATCAAGGACACCGAACTCCCGCTTCTGCCGGTTGCCGCGCTGGCACGCCTCACACTTCGCGCGCTGGTCACCCATTGGCGCGCGGAGCGAGTGCCGGAGCGTCGCGACTACCTGCTGGAGCACGCCAGGGACGACTGGGTCAACGTGGAGCGGGCCATGGCCGTCGCCATGGAGGAGGTCGTGGCCCGCTTGCTGAGCACCCGTGATGACACGCCTTGAGCGGCGCCGGCGAGAGGGCACTCCTCGGCGTCCGGCGCGGCCTTCCTGGCCGCACTCGACGAGATCGCCCACCGGCAACCGCACCGCACGAACCCCGCCTCGGTGCTCGGCGAATCCGCGGAGGCCACCGGGTCGGGCTGCGTGCGGTCTCGCTAAGGTCATGAGGTGAGCAGCATCAACCCCACACCACGCGACTACAACAAGGCAAGTGTCCTCGACGTGGTTCTCTCCCATGCGCCGTTGACCCGGAACAGACTCATGGAGCTCACGGGGTTGAGCAAGGCGACGGTGTCGCGGGCCGTCGAGGAACTGCGCTCCGACGGGTTCGTCGTGGACGGGGGAGTCGACGCCGTCGCCGGGCGTGGCCGTCCGTCGACGTACCTCGATGTGCCCGAGACGGCCGGACACGTCGTGGGCGTCGGCTTCGGCGCCCTGACCACCGGCGTGCTGGTGACCGACCTGCGCGGCCGTGAGATCGGACAGGTGATCGTTCCGACGGTCGAGCACCACGACGTCCCCGCTGCCGGCCGGTGGCTGGTCGACCTGATCACGCGGACCAGCGCATCCGCCCGAGGGCCACTGCGTCAGGTCGTCGTCGCACTGCCCGCCCATGTCCGCGACGGCGCCGAGGTGTTCCGGCCTGCCGATCCGATGAGGATCTTCTCCGGCAGAGACCTCCACCGAACCCTCGAAACGCTCCTCGGTGCTCCGGTGACCTTCGACAGCGACGCGAACGCGTCCTTGCTGCAGGTACTCGGGGACGAGCCGGGCATCCGCAACGCCGCCCTGTTCAGCGTCAGCAGCACGCTGAGCTTCGCCTCCTGCAGCGACCGCGAACTGGCTCGGGGACGTACTCCCGCGTTCGGCGACATCGGATCCCTGCCGGCGAACGTCGGCGACCGCACCCTGGACGGGCTGCTGAGCACCGCGGGGCTTGCCAGGCTCGCTCGTGAACACGGGCTGGACGCCGAGCGCGTCGAGGACCTGTGGCTCACATCTCAGGACCCTCGCGCCCGTGCGGAGATGCTCAAGCCGTTCACGACGGCCGTCGCGACCGCCGTGAGCATCGTCGCCGTGACCCTCGATCCCGAATCCGTCTACTTCGTCGGCCGGTTGCGCCCCTTGGTGGACGAGGTGCTCCCCGATGTGCGCGAGCGACTCGACCGCAGCCTGCCGGCCGTGCCGCGGATCACGACCGTCTCCCAGGTTCTGGGACTCTCGGTGGCACGCGGCGCGGTGCGCGCCTGCCTGGCCATGTCCCACAACCGCCTGCAGGACGCGCTGCTCAAGGCGCGCGCTCAGGGGCCGAAGAAGGAACAGGCTGCGCCGGCATTCTGATCCGGGCGGGAGCCCCGACCGCTCCGCTGTCGTCGGTCGGCGCGAGCGCGCATCTCTCACGGCGCGATCGAGTCTCAGTCTTGACAAAGTCTAAACTAGCGGCCTACTTTCAAGCTCCTTGAGTAGGTGTGCGTGACCTGGTCGGGTTTGTGCATGTTGGCCGGCTGCCGCACCTGTCCCTTACTGACATCGGAGTTGGACATGAGGTGCTACGACTGCCTCCAGGAGGCGCGCAACGACATCACCGGCATCGGCGTGTGCTCGCGCTGCGGCTTGGCCGCTTGCGAGAACCACGCCCGCGTCCGTCAGGTGAAGGTCACCCGCCAGCTCGGTATGGGTGCTTCGTCCGGCCGTATCCCGGCACGCAGGGTGGTGTGCCACACCTGCGACATGGCCGAGACGTCGCACTGACCCGCATGGTGCGCTTATCGCGCGGCATCACCGGTCGCCGAAGAACGCGCGCTGTCCTCCCGAGCACGCGTTCTTGGCCTGCCCGGACGCCGCCCCGGAACACCGGCGCGGCGTCCGGGCCTCAGTCGTGGTCCGCCGCCACCACCCGGATCACGCGCTCCGCCTCGCCTTGGTTCACGCCGTCCGGCCCAGGCCGTTTCGACCCTGAAGCCATGCGGAGCCCCCACGGCCCGGCGAGCGGCACCTCCAGCCCCACGGCGGGCCGGCACCCACCAGTCGGCAGGCGGTCCCGCTTCATCCAGCGGGGGCCGCTGGAACGGCTGTTGGGCAGGGCGACCGGGATCGCCCGACGCGTCCGATGAGACCTGACGCGTCCGATGAGACCCGACGCGTGTGATGAGACCCGACGCATCCCATGAGGCCTGACACTCCGATGAGATGAGACGCCTCCGAAGAAGCGCGATCAGGTCCCCGGCCGCGAGCGGTGCGCCGTGAGCGCCGCGAACCGTGCGGATCGGCGTACTCGGTCGAGTTGGCGGGCGCAGTCGCCGATGTCGACGGCGCGGGCCGCACCCGAGACGCGGAGTCGGCCGCAGAGCGTTCGCGATACTCGTGCCGGGCCTTCTGGCCGGTGTGCCGGGTCGCGATGCCCGGGCGCTCGACCGCGGGAGTGCACTGACCAGTCATCCCATCTCTTCGTCGCAGAATGAGCCGCGGCAGAGGAGCGTCGACGCGCCTCGCGAACGGCAGCCGAGTACGCGGAACGGCGTTGGTCTGTGCGGCGTGGGTTCCGGCGTCTGGGATTCCCGTGAGGTGGGGGAGAGAGGTCCCTCGAAGCGCTTCGATGCTCGTCGGAGTAGTAGGGGACGTCAAAGGACCCGCGTCGTTGAGTCCGACACGGCATGTGGTGAGTCCTTTCCTGTGGCTCGGTGGAATCTTGTGAACCGACCCTTGTGCGCCCGCATGCCTTCACTTAACCTCGCAGCGGTATCGAAGCGCTTCGATTACGTGACGCATCGCAGTAATGGGATGTTTTCCCTCAGCTCGGCCAGTTCCGGTCCCGACACCGCAGCCGACGGCCCGCCGCCGGGTGTCCAGGTGTGCCATGAAGGGTTGACGCAATGACGCCGAACGCCTCCTCCGCCTCCTCTGCCTCCTCGGCCTCCTCAGGACCCAGCCGGAGAAGCTTCCTCGCCTCCACGGCGATCGCCACAGCGGCGGTGGCCGGGGGGATGCCGCTGCTCGCCGCGTGCGGCGGTTCGGAGAGCGGGGCGCGCGAGGGGGCCACGTCGGGCAAGGCCGCCGACAAGCTGCTCCCGACCTATGTGGCCAGCACGTTCGCCGATCCGGACCTGCCGTCGAAGAACGGTTCGGCGGCCGGGTACACCGGCAAGGTCGACCTCGCGGCGCTGAAGGCCTCCGTCCCGGAGAAGCTCGGCACCGGCGCCCCCTTCAAGATCATGTCCCCGCTCTGGGGCGCCCCGCCGAAGCCCCGGAACCCCTATTACACGGCTCTCGACACCGCGGCGGGCACCAAGATCACCTGGCAGAACCAGGACGGCAACACCTACGGCGAGAAGCTCGGCGCCGTCCTCGCCTCCAGTTCCATACCCGACATGGTGGTCGTGCCGGGCTGGGAGCTGGGCGGCAAGATCCCGAACGCGGTCACCGCCAAGTTCATGGACCTCGGCCCGTATCTGGCGGGTGACAAGGTCAAGAAGTACCCGAACCTGGCCGCGATCCCGTCCGACGCCTGGCGCATGAGCATCTTCGGCGGCGCGCTGCGCGGCATCCCGATGCCCGCCGCTCCCACGACCTTCATCGTGCCGTACTACCGCAAGGACATCTTCGACAAGAACGGTTGGTCCGTCCCCAAGTCGGCCGACGAGTTCCTCGGTTGGGCCAAGGACGTCACCAGCGCCAAGGCCAAGGTGTACGCCTGCGGTGACATGAGCTGGAGCGCACAGGCGTTCTTCGGCGTCCGCCCCGCAGGGACGCTCGGCTGGAACATCGAGGACGACGGCAAGGTGACCTACCGCGTCGAGCACCCCGAGTTCCTCGAAGCCCTGGAGTGGGTCCGCAAGCTGTTCGCCGCCGGTGCGGTCCACCCCGACGACAAGGCGCGCTCCGGCGACCCGAGCCAGCGATTCACCGCCGGACAGATCCTGGTCTTCAACAGCGACATGTCCGCCTGGTACACCAAAACCGCCGAACAGGCCCAGTCCAACCCGGACTTCCAGATCGAGGGCATGGACTACTTCGGTGCCGACGGCGGCGACCCGACGCTGTACGCCGGCCAGCCCGCCGGCATCTGGTCGCTGATCCGCAAGGGCGCCTCGAAGGAGACGGTCGAGAACGCGCTGGCCGCCGCCAACTTCGCGGCCGCGCCCTACGGAACCAAGGAGCGGATGCTCGTCGACTACGGCGTCGAGGGCACCCACTACACGATCGACGACGGCGTCCCGGTCAAGAACGACCGGGGCAACTCCGAAGTGGTCAACGCCTGGTCGTCGCTGGCGGCGCCGGCTCCGTACTTCGCCCACCCGGACTTCCCGGACGTGGCCCGCAAGCAGGTCGAGTGGCAGCAGCGGATGGGCGTCTTCATGAAGAAGACGTCCACGTACGGCATGAACATCGTCGAGCCGAGCCGCTACGCCAACCTCCGGAGCCAGTTCGAGCAGCTCGAACTCGACTACGTACGGGGTCACAAGAAGCTGTCCGACGTGCAGGACGCCATCGCCACCTGGAAGTCCTCCGGCGGCGACAAGCTGCGTGCCTGGTACCAGGAGCTCCTCGACAAGAACGGCAGTGGCAATTGATGCCTCTGACGGCCGGGACAGGCCGGACGGGACACCACGGCACCACTGGACCGGAGCCGCCATCACCGGTGACCCACGCGTGTACAGCCGGGTCCACGTCTCCACCCACGGACGCGGCGTGCAGTGCGGAGACCCCGCCTGACGCCGCAGCCGGCAGCCGGCAGCCGAGGGGGCGTAGTCGCGCATCACACCCTGGTACGGCCGTGCGCCGATCAGCCCCGCCGATCAGTAATCACTCACGAAAGAGAGAGCACCGCATGAGAAAGTCCTGGGTTCTTCCCCTGATCACGCTCGTCGCCGCCACGCTCGGGGTGACAGCGGCAGGGGTGGCCCCTGCCTCCGCCGCCTCCGACACGCCATTGCGGGTGATGCCGTTGGGTGACTCCATCACGTGGGGTGTGGGAAGCAGCACGGGCAACGGCTACCGGGGGCCGTTGTGGAACAAGCTCGCGGCGGACGGTCATCCGCTGGACTTCGTGGGCACGGTGCGGGGCGGTTCGATGTCCGACCCCGACAACGAGGGCCACTCCGGGTACCGCATCGACCAGATCGCCGCACTCGCCGACGCCTCGCTGACCCGCTACCGGCCCAACGTCGTGACGTTGCACATCGGTACCAACGACCTCCAAGGAGCCTCGGAGGTCGACACCGCCATCGCCCGGCTGAGGTCGCTGGTCAGCCAGATCACCGCCGACGTCCCCGACGCGACCGTCCTCGTCGCCTCCCTGGTCGTGTCCACCAGCAGCTCGGAGGAGCAGTGGCGGGGCACGTACAACCAGGCCGTCCGCCGCATCGTCAGCGACGCCCAAGCCGCGGGCAAGCGGGTCGCGTTCGTCGACATGAGCAGCCTGACCACGGCCGACCTGGCCGATCCCCTGCATCCCAACGACTCGGGCTACGAGAAGATGGCCGAGGCCTTCCGCCGCGGGGTCCAGGCCGCGGACAGCGCCGGGTGGCTGAAGAACCCCGCCCCCGCCCCCGCCCCCGTGCGGTCCGGCATCGCCGGCAAGTGCATGGACGTCAACGGCGCCGGCACCGCCGACGGGACCACCGTCCAGACCTGGGGCTGCAGCGGCGGCCCCAACCAGATCTGGTCGCTCTACACCGACGGCACCCTGCGCTCCATGGGCAAGTGCCTCGACGCCGCCGGCGGCAGCACCGCCAACGGCACCAAGGTGCAGATCTGGTCCTGCCACGGTGGCGCCAACCAGGTCTGGCAGCCCTACAACGGCGGCTACCGCAACCCCGCCTCCGGTCGCTGCCTCGATGTCCCGGGCTCTTCCACGACCGACGGCACACAGCTCGTGCTGTGGGACTGCAACGGCCAGAACAACCAGAAGTGGACCGCTCTGACCGCCGGATGAACCCCGCGCCCGGGGTCTGAGCCCCCTCCGGGCTCAGACTCCGGCAGGACAACCTGCCTCAGTCACGGCCGACCGACCCCCTCCGATCGGCGGGGGTCGGCGACGGGCGCGAAGTCCCGGTCCCGGCGCAGGAGGGCAGTCCCCCCGCAGCCAACTGCCTGCGGGGGGACTGCCCTCCTTCCGGTCGGATGTCGTGCTGCGTGGTGCAAGGGGTGGCGCGGGGTGCGGGGTTACCGGAGCGTGGTCCACTTCTGGTTGTTCTGGCCGTTGCAGGTCCACAGGATGACCGGTGTCCCGTTGGCGGTGCCGGCCCCGTTGACGTCGAGGCACAGCCCGGCGTGGACGTTGCGGACCGAACCGTCGGCCTGCATGGTCCACTTCTGGTTGTTCTGGCCGTTGCAGGGCCAGATGACGACCGGTGTGCCGTTGGCGGTGCCCTGCCCAGAGGCGTCCAGGCACTTGTCGCCGTAGACGCGGATCTCGCCTCCGGCCCAGCTGGTCCACAGCTGGTTGGCGGAGGTGTGGCAGTCCCAGATCAGCGTCTTCGTCCCGGCCGCGGTGGCGGCGTTGTCCACGTCCAGGCAGCGGCCGGAGCCGGTACCGCGCAGGCGTGCGGTGGTGGCGGCCAGCGGGCTACCGCCGGTCATCCTGAACACGGCGACACCGTGTGCGGGGACGCTCGCGGATATCTGGCCGGAGGTGCTGGACGTGCCGCCGGTCCACAGGTCGGTGAGCGTGAACGGTCCGCCGGTGAGGCCGACTTGGGCGGCCGTGGCGGTGATGGTCGTGGTGCTCCCTCCCCGGTTGAACAGGCCGACCGCGACCGAGCCGTCGGACAGGGGCTTGGCGAACACCTCGGTGTCCCCGTCGTCGCGCACCCGTCGCCCGCCCGCGCCCAGGGAGTCCTGGTTCACCGCCAGCAGACGCGGGTTGCGCAGGATCGCGCTCACGTCGGCGGACATGGTGCGGATGTCGTTGCCGGCCATGAGCGGGGCCGAGAGCAGCGACCACAGGGCGAAGTGGGAGCGGGACTCGGTCAGGGACAAGCCGGGACGGCCGACGACGAGCATGTCGGGATCGTTCCAGTGGCCCGGACCCGACTGAGCGGCCAGCGGCGCGGTGATGTCCAGGACGTTGCCGACGCCCATCGGATAGCTGTTGGTGTTGTTGTTCTGCCAGATGTCGAGCAGGTCCTCGGTCGTCCGCCACAGGTCGGCGACCTCGCCCCAGTTGAACTTGTCACCGGTGGGAGCGTGGAAGCTGTTGGGGTTGATGCTGTAGACGATCGGGCGGCCGGTGGCGCGCAGGGCGTCGCGCATGAGCGTGAACTGCGCGACCTGCTCGCTGAGGGTGCCGCTGCCTGAGCACCAGTCGTACTTGAGGTAGTCCACGCCCCATGAGGCGAAGGTGTTGGCGTCCTGGACCTCGTGGCCCTTGCTGCCGGTGGAGCCGGGGTAGGTGCCCACGCCCTGCGCGCAGGTCTTTTCGTTGGGCGCCTGGTAGATGCCGAACTTCAGGCCCTTGCTGTGGATGTAGTCCCCGAGCGCCTTCATGCCGCTGGGGAACTTGGTCGGGTTGGCCCGCAGGTTGCCGGCCGCGTCGCGCTGCGGGTCGAACCAGCAGTCGTCGACGACGACGTACTGGTAGCCGGCATCGCGCATGCCCGAGGACACCATCGCGTCGGCGGCCTGGCGTACCTGGGCCTCGGTGATCCCGCATCCGAAGCTGTTCCAGCTGTTCCAGCCCAGCGGCGGGGTGAGCGCGGGGCTGCCCGGCGCGGCCTCGGCGGTCGTGCCGACCGAGGAGGTGACACAGGCGGTGAGCGTCAGTGCGGTGGCCGCGAGGAGGCGCACCAGTCGTCTGTGCAGGGGGGCCATGGGGGGTTCGTTCCTTCCTGGGAGACGGGGCGAGCGGCTGGTGACCGTGCCTGACAGGCACGGTCACCAGCTTCCGGTCGTGTGCTCGCGGGTCAGCGCTGCAGGGTCAGCAGGCCCGGCCGGTACGGCAGTTTGATGTAGTCGGTGCCCGACGGGGTGTCGGGGGACAGGCCCTGGTAGAGGAACTGCAGGTTGCAGGGGTCGACGGTCATGGTCTGGTCGGGGTTGTTGCGGACCAGGTCACCGTGGCTGATGCTGTTGGTCCAGGTGGCACCGCTGTTGGCCTTGCCCGCGAAGGGGTTGGACTCGGTGGCGGCCTGCGGCGTCCACGGTCCGTTCAGGCTGGAGGCGGTGAACGAGCGGAAGAAGCGGTCCTCGTTCACACCGCGAGCCTCAACGATCATGAGGTACTGGTTCTGGCCCTGGACCTTGTAGACCTCCGGCGCCTCGAACAGGTTCTTCACCGTGTCGGTCATGATCGTCGTGTACGAGGAGCCGAAGCTGGCCGGGAAGTTCCCGAGCGGCATGGTCGACTTGTAGATCTTGCCGTTGTCACCGGCGAAGAACATGTGCATGCTCTGGTCGTCGGCGATCAGAGTCGGGTCGATCGCGCTGCCGTCGGGGAGGCTGCCGGTGAACAGCGGTTGCGGGGCGGACCAGCCGTTGGGGTTGGTGGGGTCGCTCGACGTGCGGTAGACGAAGGGCCACTGGGTACCCCACCCGTTCGAGGCCAGCACCCAGATGTTCTTGGTCGAGAGATAGAAGAGCTTGGGAGCCACCGCGCCCTGGCTCATCCCGGTCTGGGTGGCCGATGCCATGTCCGACCAGTTCGTGAACGGGCTGAACGCCATCGACTTCCACGACGATCCGTCGGAGTAGGTCGCGTAGACGAGGTGCCGGCCGTTGTGCGTCACGGTGGTGAAGTCCTTCAGCGAGGCCCACCCGTTCGACGGTTGGGCCAGCGGACCGGTCGAGGACCAGCGGTACGTCGACGGAAGAGCACACGTGTTCGGCGTCCCGGTCAGGCCGGTCCACTTCTGGTTGTTGCCGCCGTTGCAGTTCCACAGCTGCACGGCCGTGCCGTTGGCCGTGGCGCCGCCCGAGACGTCCAGGCACAGCCCGGACTCCACGGCGACGATCGTGCCGTCGGAGTTGACCCGCCACTGCTGGTTGGTGCCGCCGTTGCAGGACCAGATCACCGGCCGCGTACCGGCCGTGTTGGCGTGGCCCGGAACATCGAGGCACTTGTTGCCGTACACGGTCAGCTGGTTGTTGTCCGTCAGCGTCCACCGCTGGTTGGTCCCGCCGTTGCAGTCCCAGATCTGCAGGTTCGTGCCGTCCGTCTGGCTGGCGTTCGGCACATCGAGGCATCGGCCGGAGCCGGTGCCGCGCAAGGTGCCGCTGGTGGCCGCCTGAGCCGGGTCGGCGATGAGCGTCGCCGCCGAGGCGACCAGGGCCGCGACCATCACAGGCAGATGCCTGCGGCTGAAAGTGCGTCTGAGCATGGGGACCTCATTTCTTGGGTGAGCGGTTCCGGTCGGCCCCGGCGGAGGCTGTCCGGACTGTGGTGCTGCGACCCGACCCAGTTGTTCGTTATGTCGAACAATGGTCGAAGCGTCGAGCAAACTGAAGGGCGGAGCGTGACCGGTTCTCAGTTCCTCAGCAGGCGCCACCGGTTGTCGGCGGTGCCGTCGTCCGAGTCCTGAACCGCGAACGCACCGACAGCGGTGGAGTTGTCCGCGATGGCGAGCAGCTTTCCACTGTGCTCGTTACGGATCTTGAAGGTGCCGTCCCCCTGGTCGAGCAGCGTCCATCGGTGGTCGGCGGTGCCGTTGTCCGACCACTGCAGTACGGTCGCGTCGTCGGCCGTGGACATGTTCAAGACGCCGAGCACCTTGCCGCTGTGGGCGTTGCGGAAACGGACCGCGTTCCCGTCGGTGATCATGTACCAGTCGTGGTCGGCGGTGCCGTTGTCCGACCACTGCAGGGCGCGGCCCCCGTCGGCCGTCGACATGTTCTGGATGCCCAGCAGAAGACCGCTGCCCACGTTGGCCAGGCGGACGCTGCCGCCGGCGTTCCAGTAGACGGTGTAGTTGTGGCCGTGCGCGTCGTGGAAGGGGCCCAGGTTGACGGTGGAGCCGTTGGCCGTGGCGGTGAAGGCGAGCGAACTGCCGCTGGACCGTCGAATCGAGGACGTCTCGAGCTTCGGCAGGGAACTGAGCGCGGAGTTGCCGTAGTTGCCGGACAGGACCACCGGGCCGTAGGTGATCGCGGCGACGTTCGCGTTGTCGTTGGCCGCTCGCATGACGACCCGCATGGGCAGGCGGACGGTCACAGTGTCGCCGGAGGTCCAGGACCGCGTCACGGTGGCGTAGCTGCCGGGGGTGGTGGTGATGTTCTGCGCCGCGCCGTTGACGCTGATGGTGGCCCCGGTGGTCCAGTCCGGGATGCGGATGCGCATCGCCCAGGTTCCGCTGACGTTGCCGGTGACCTGCAGGGTCGTGGTGTCGCTGACGGGGTACGTGGTGGTCTGGGTGACCGTGATTCCGCGCTCCGACCAGTTGAGCACCGAGGGCACGAACAGGTTCACGATCAGGGTGTCGTCACTGCGGTAGTAGATGGAGTCCATCAGCCTGGTGTGCATCTCCAGGCCGGTGCCCTGGCAGCACCAGAAGGTGCCGTAGTCCGTGCTCCAGGTGCCGCCGCCCCACGCCGGGCCCACACCGCGCCGGCCTCCCGGGTTGAGCGGCGTGAAGTAGGTGACATGGCCGTGGTCGTCGGCCGGGTTCTGCTGGCCGATCATCTGGTTCAGCCATGCCCGCTCGTAGTAGTCGAACAGCGCGGCGCGGTTCGGGTCCAGCGCGAACAGCTCCCGGGTGAGGAGGAGCATGTTGAAGGTGTTGCAGCTCTCGCACGTGTCGTTGTTCAGATAGCCGGCGATGGCGTTCGGGGCGCGGAAGTGCTCGGCCTGGCTGTTGCCGCCGATGGCGTAGGTGTGCGTGCCGACGCAGAAGTTCCAGGCGTTGGTGGCGATGTCCCGGTACCGGGTCGTGCCGGTGGCCTTGTACTCCCGGGCGGCCCCGATCCACTTGGGCACCTGGGTGTTGGCGTGCAGTCCGTTGAGCCGGTCCTGGTTGGAGGCCAGGGGGTCGAACACCGCGGCGTGGTCGAACCGCCGGGCGACGGTGAGCCACCGTGCGTCGCCGGTCTGCTGGTAAAGATCGGTCAGCACGGCGTTCATGCCGCCGAACTCGGTCTGCAGCATGGCCTGCATCTGCTGGCTGCTCAGCCGGCCGGTGCGCCGGTCCACCCATCCCGCGAGGGCGAGCAGGACGTCCCGGGCCTGCGTGCTGCCGATGTGGCGCCATACGTCCAGCAGGCCGGCGAGGGTCTTGTGGATGGTGTAGTACGGCACGTTGCCGTTGTTCAGGGTCCGCTGCTCCAGAGCGGTGAAGTCGGACTCGGGGTAGCCGGAGAGGTACCCGGTGTCGAAACCGGCGGCGCTGTTGTTGGCCTGGCACTTGGCCAACTCCGCGACCATGTACGTCGCCTTGTCCCGGCAGACGGTGTCGCCGGTCACCGCGTAGAGCTGCGCCCAGGCCGTGAGGAAGTGCCCCTGCACGTGGGTGCGGAAGGGGAACGACGGCTCGTCCCACCCGCCGTTGGCGGTGGCGCCGTTGGTGGAGAGCCGGTGGTTGGCGCGGAAGTTGTACAGCAGCCGGTCGACATCGACGAACCGCAGGTAGTTCCGCGTACGGTCCTGGTTGTCCAGCCACCGGCTCGCGGTGAGCCGGACCTGGCCGAGTTCGAAGGGGTGCGCCAGGGCCCCGATGTCGGCCCTGGCGGGGGGAACGGCCGCCGCGTGGGCGGCCGACGCCCCGACGAAGGACCCGGTGGCAGAGGCGGCGGCGGTGGCCCCGGCCACCTGCAGCAGACGCCGTCTGCTGAAGGAGGAAGACATCTTGAACCTTTCGGTGGGGGGAGAGGGACTGCTTGGCCGTCGATGCCTTCGCCCGCCAGTCGGACGGTCGGGCGCGGTGGGTCACGGGCTGGTCCGCTGCCGATGCGGCGCCGTACGTCGCAGGCCGACGACATCACAGCGGAGCCGTTGGCGGCCCCTGTCAGCCAGGCGGCAGCCCTGCTGGACAACGAGGCCTGGCATTCATAGGAGGTCTCGATCCCATCAGCACTCTCCACTGATACATGGGATGGATTAACGAATACGAACGTTGCCTCTGTCTAGTCTTGCGACACGAAGAACTTTATTACCTGCGGGTATGTGTTCGGCCGGTCGTCTGACGCTGTGTCAGACATTGGAGTGCTGTGACGAGTGTGAGGAGGGGGAGAGCTGGAAAAGGTCAGCTCGAACTGTCGACAGGGCTCCCGCCCCGCCTGCGCCGCTTCGGATGAAGGCGTGGACACCGACAGCAGCCCCTGCCCGCACGGACCATGTGCCCGGGCACTTGAGCCGAACCGAGGAATTCCCCTTGTCCTACCGTGTCCGTGAAGGCGGCTTGGAACGGCACACCGCCGAAGAAGTCCTCCGCATCGAGCCCTGGGGGCCGGACGCCGTCCGGGTCCGGGCCTCATCGGGGAGCATCGACCCCACCGCCCCGAGCGCGCTGGAGAGCCCGCCCTCGCCCTCCCCGCAGGCCGAAGTGCTCGTACCGGACGACGGCCGTGCCCGTCTCCGCAACGGCCGCCTCGCCGTCGAGGCCTCGGCCGACGGCCGGCTGAGGTTCTGCCACGCCGTCTCGGGCCGTGAACTCCTCGCGGACAAGGCGCCCTACACCCATCACGCCGGCCCTCGCGTCCACGCGGCGGGCGGCCGCACGGAGCAGCATTTCGAGGCGTACGAAGGGGAACGGCTGCACGGCCTCGGGCAGCATCTGCACGGGCGCCTGGACCAGAAGGGCTGTGTGATCGACCTCGTCCAGGGCAACACCGTGGCCGCCATCCCCTTCCTGCACTCCTCGCGCGGCTACGGACTGCTGTGGAACAACCCCGCCACCGGCCGCGTCGAGCTCGGCGCCGACACCACCCGGTGGACCGCCGACGGCGGCCGGCGGATCGACTACTGGATCACCGCCGGGGACACCCCGGCCCAGATCCTCGACGCCTACACCCTGGTCACCGGGCGCCCGCCCCTCCTCCCCGAGTGGGCGTCCGGTTTCTGGCAGTCGAGACTGCGCTACCGCACTCAGGACGAACTCCTGGCGGTGGCGCGGGAGTACAAGGAGCGAGGGCTGCCGCTGTCCGTCATCGTCTGCGACTTCTTCCACTGGCCGAAGATGGGTGACTGGCGCTTCGAGGAGAGCGAGTGGCCCGACCCCGCGGCCATGACCGAGGAGTTGGCGGGCCTCGGGGTGAAACTCGCGGTCTCGGTGTGGCCGACCGTCGAACCCGGCAGCGACACCTACGACGAGCTGCGCACCCGCGGACACCTCGTTCGGGACGCGGACGGCGCTCTGCTCACCTGCGCGTGGCCGTCCCGGGAGGCCGGGCAGGCGCTGACGCTCCCCATGGCGTACTACGACGCCACCCATCCCGGGGCCCGCGCCGCGCTGTGGCAGCGGCTGGCCGACAACTACCGTGCGCTGGGGGTGGGTTGCTTCTGGCTGGACGCCTGCGAGCCCGATCTGCCCCGGGAGGTCGCCGACCGCGCCGTCTACGCGGCCGGGCCGGCTGCCGAGGCCGCGAACCTCTACCCCCTGCTGCACACCCGCGCGGTGGCCGACGGCCTGCGCGCGGCGGGCGAGGACCGGCCGCTTTCGCTGGTCCGTTCCGCGTGGGCGGGCAGCCAGCGGCACGGGGCCCTGCTGTGGTCCGGTGACGTCCCCACCACCTTCGACTCCCTCGCACGCCAGATCAGGGCCGGGTTGAACGTCGCGATGAGCGGCATCCCCTGGTGGAACACCGACATCGGCGGCTTCGCCGGCGGCGACCCGGACGACCCCGCGTACCGCGAGCTGCTGATCAGGTGGTTCCAGTACGGCACCTTCAGCCCCGTCATGCGGCTGCACGGGGACCGCCGGCCCAACCATCCCGCGTTCTCCACGGACATGACCGGGGGTCCCAACGAAGTCTGGTCCTACGGCGAAGAGGCGTACGGCATCCTCCGCGACCACCTGATGCTCCGCGAGCGGCTGCGCCCGTACCTGACCCGGCTGTCCGAGGAGGCCCACCGCACCGGCGCCCCGGCGATGCGCCCGCTGTTCTTCGACTTCCCCGAGGACCCACGGGCGTGGGACGTGGACGACCAGTTCCTGCTCGGCCCCGATGTGCTGGTGGCACCGGTGTACGAGGCGGGCGCGCGGGCCCGCCAGGTGTATCTGCCGGTCGGCGCGCGGTGGCTCGACGCGATCACCGGGCGCGTGCTGACGGGCGGTACGCGGCTGGACGCGCAGGCCCCGCTGGAACGGATCCCCGTGTACCTAAGGGAAGGGGCCGACGTCGCAGCGTGGCTCCGGTGACCTCCTGGGGCCGTGTGAGGCGCGTCGGCGTGTTTCGGGGCACCCTGGAGAGCATGGGCACGACCGCGCTGATCGTCATCGACATGATCAACACCTACGATCACGCCGACGCCGACCTGCTTCTGCCCGCCGCGGCGAAAGTGGTGCCGAACGTCGCCGCACTTCTCAAACGGGCGCGCGGGAGCGGCGCCCCCGTCATCTACGTCAACGACAACTTCGGCGAGTGGCGCTCGCACCACGGTGAGCTCCTGGACAAGGCGCTCGCCGGGCCGCACGCCTCGCTCGTCGATCCGCTGCGGCCCGACAGCAGCTCCCTCTTCGTCGTCAAGGCCCGGCACTCGATCTTCTTCGAGACCCCCCTGGGGTACCTGCTGTCCCAGCAGGGCATCGACCGGCTGGTCCTCACCGGGCAGGTCACCGAGCAGTGCGTCCTCTACTCGGCGCTGGACGCGCACATCCGCCACCTCGACGTGACCGTCCCCCGGGACGCGGTGGCCCACATCCACTCCGACCTGGCCGACGCCGCGCTCCGCATGATGGAACGGAACATGGGCGCCCACGTCTGTGCGAGCGACGACCTGTGGAAGTGAGGGCGGCCGTCGGGGGCCCGGCGCACATGGGCCGGCCCGAACGTGTTTGGCGTCGAAGGGAGCGGCAACGCGTTGTCCATGAGCCCTTCGAACAACGACACGAATCAGCAGTCCGGATCGACGCGCGGGACGGCGTCCAAGGCCCGAAGCACCGCGGCGAAGGCGACCGCACCGGCGTCCAGGGCGGCGGAGAAGGCGGCCGACAAGACCGGTGACGCGGCGTCCGCGGCGGCGGACACGGCGGGACGTGGCGCGGGGCGCGCGGCCGAGGTGACCACCAAGGTCGCCCACACGGCGGCCGAGCGTGTCGAGTCCGGCCGGCAGGCCGTCGTCGCCGCATCGGGTCAGGCGGTGACCCTCGCCAAGACGGCCTGGACGGTCATTGCCCAGCGCAAGGTGCTCGCCGCGGGGCTGGGCGCGGGACTGACCGCCCTGGGCGCGACGTCGTACGCGGCCGGCCGGCGTGCGGGCCGCCGGACGCTGGGTCCGATCACCCGGCTGACCGGCGGACGGATCTGACGACCGGGTCCCGGACGGCGCGGAGGCGGGCTCAGCGCCGCAACGCCTTGTGCGCCGTCTCGGGAAGCCGCAGGTACACCAGCGAGGAGCCGAGGCACAGGGCGGCGACGTACCAGGGGAAGAGATCCGCGTGCCCGAGTTCCTTGAACTGCGTCCCCACGTACGGCGCCGTGCCCCCGAACAGCGCCACCGTCAGCGAGTACGGGAACCCGATACCGGCCGCCCGCACCCGCGGCGGAAACAGCTCGGCGTTCACGGCCGCGCTGATCGACGTGAACCCGGTCAGCAGCACCATGCCGGCGCACTGCACCAGCAGCAGCACCGTGAAGGAGTCGCGCAGGGCGTGCAGCAGGGGGACGGTCAGGAGGGTGAACCCCAGGCCGGAGAAGAGGAGCAGGGGACGGCGGCCGAAGCGGTCGGAGAGCAGTCCGCCGACGGGCTGGAGCAGGGCGAAGAAGGCCAGCGATATGGTGCCCGCGAGCAGCGCGTCGGACTTCTCGACGCCGGCGTTGAGTTCGGCGTACGTCGGCAGGTATGACGTCCACGTGTAGTACGCGATCGTGCCGCCCGCCGTGATCCCGCAGATCAGCAGGGACTGGCGCGGATGGCGCCGCAGCGCCTCCAACAGGCCGGGACGGGGAGCCTGTTGCTGCTCGGCGCTCCTCGTCTCCTGGGCGCCCTGCCGGATCCAGAAGCCGACCAGGCTCAGCACGGCCCCGAGGACGAACGGCACCCGCCACCCCCAGCCGTTCATCTGGTCCTCGCTCAACGTGTCCACCAAGAGGGCCGTGATGCCGGACGCCACCAGCTGCCCGGTGGTCGTCGACACGTACTGGAAGCTGGAGAACAGCCCGCGGCGGCCCGGTCCGGCCGACTCGACCAGGAAGGTCGTCGACGCCGCGAACTCGCCGCCGACGGACAGTCCTTGCAGGAGCCGGGCGAGGACCAGGATCACCGGGGCGAGGACGCCTGCCGACGCGTACGTCGGGGTCAGGCCGACCAGCAGGCTGCTGCCGCCCATCAGCAGGATGGTGACCGTCAGGGCGGTCCGCCTGCCGCGGCGGTCCGCGATCGCACCCATGAGCAGCCCGCCCACCGGCCGCATGAAGAAGCCCACCGCGAAGACCGCGAACGTCGACAGCAGCGGCACCAGGGAGTTGCCGGCGCCCTTGGGGAAGATCTGGGCGGCGATGAAGGTGGCCAGGAAGGTGTAGGCGTACCAGTCGTACCACTCCACGGCGTTGCCCACGGAGGCCGCGAGAAGCTGACGTGCGGGCCGGTTCGCGGGCGGGGAACCCGTGCGCGTCGTCTGTGTCATGGTCGCGACCATCCCCGTGGACCGGCGCCGGCACACCTCCCGTACCGGCGACTTTCACACGAGCGCCACCGGACCCTTCCCTGACGTTTGGTGCTCCTGGAACACTCCTTCCGCGCGCATTCCGTCACCAACGGCCGGTCACACCACCCCCCTATGGGAAGAGGGCCCTCACTCATGCCCGAAGTCAACCGGCGCAGATTCCTCCAACTCGCGGGCGCCACGACGGCGTTCACGGCACTGTCGAGCAGCATCCAGCGGGCCGCCGCCCTCCCGGCGAACCACCGCACCGGGTCGATCCAGGACGTCGAGCACATCGTCGTCCTGATGCAGGAGAACCGTTCCTTCGACCACTACTTCGGCAAGCTGCGCGGCGTCCGCGGGTTCGGCGACCCGCACCCGGTGAAGCACGGCAACGGCACGTCCATCTGGCACCAGTCGAACGGCACCAAGGACGTCCTGCCGTTCCACCCGGACGCCGACGACCTCGGGATGCAGTTCCTGGAGGGCCTGCCGCACGGCTGGAACGACGGCCAGCAGGCCTACAACGGCGGCAGGTACGACCAGTGGATTCCCGCCAAGGGCACCACGACGATGGCGTACCTGACCCGCGAGGACATCCCCTTCCACTACGCCCTCGCCGACGCCTTCACCGTCTGCGACGCCTACCACTGCTCCTTCATCGGCTCCACCGACCCGAACCGCTACTACATGTGGACGGGTTGCACGGGCAACGACGGCACCGGCGGCGGCCCGGTGCTCGGCAACGACGAGCTCGGCTACGGCTGGACGACCTACCCCGAGCGCCTGGAGCAGGCCGGCATCTCCTGGAAGATCTACCAGGACATCGGCGACGGACTCGACGCGGCCGGCTCCTGGGGCTGGATCGCGGACGCCTACCGGGGCAACTACGGCGACAACTCGCTGCTGTACTTCAACAAGTACCGCGAGGCGAAGCCCGGCGACCCCTGGTACGACAAGGCCCGCACCGGGACCGACGTCAAGAACGGCGACGGCTACTTCGACCGGCTGCGCGCCGACGTCAAGGCCGGCAGGCTGCCGCAGATCTCCTGGATCGCCGCCCCCGAGGCCTTCTCCGAGCACTCCAACTGGCCCTCGAACTACGGCGCCTGGTACATCGCCCAGGTGCTGGACGCCCTCACCTCCAACCCCGAGGTCTGGTCGAAAACCGCTCTGTTCATCACCTACGACGAGAACGACGGCTTCTTCGACCACGTGGTGCCGCCGCTCCCGCCGAAGGACGCCTCGCGGGGCAGGTCCACGGTCGACGTCTCCCTCGACCTGTACCCCGGCGACAGCAAGCGCCCGGCGGGTGCCTACGGCCTCGGCCCGCGCGTGCCCATGCTGGTCGTCTCGCCGTGGAGCAAGGGCGGCTACGTCTGCTCCGAGACCCTCGACCACACCTCGATCCTGCGGTTCATGGAGCGCCGCTTCGGCGTCCGGGAGACCAACATCTCGCCGTGGCGCCGGGCCGTCTGCGGCGACCTGACCTCGGCCTTCGACTTCTCCCGCAAGGACAGCCGCCCGGCCGCGCTGCCGGGGACCGAGGCGTACGAGCCGCCGGACCGCGAGCGTCACCCCGACTACCGGCCCACGCCCCCGGCCGACCCGGACATGCCCGGGCAGGAGCCCGGCCTGCGCCCGTCGCGCCCGCTGAAGTACGCCCCGCACGTGGACGGCTCGGTGGACGTGGCCGCGGGCGGGTTCACGCTCACCTTCGCCTCCGGCGCCAAGGCCGGTGCCGCCTTCCACGTCACCTCGGGCAACCGCGCCGACGGCCCGTGGACGTACACCACCGAGGCGGGCAAGAGCATCGCCGACACCTGGAACTCGGCGTACTCGAACGGCTCCTACGACCTGACCGTGCACGGCCCGGGAGGCTTCGTGCGCTGGTTCAAGGGCTCGAACAAGGTCGGCGGGCCCGAGGTCACCGCGCGGCACCGGGGCGACGACATCGAGCTGACCTGCACCAACAACGGGAAGGGGAGCGCCCGCCTGAAGATCGTCGACGGGTACGGCGGTCGCCCCACGACGGTGACGGTACGACCCGGCGCCACCGTGTGCCGCAGGATCGACCTCGCGGCGAGCAGGCGCTGGTACGACCTGACCGTCACCTCGGACACCGACCCGGCGTTCCTGCGGCGGTTCGCGGGGCACGTCGAGAACGGGCGGCCCGGGGTCAGCGACCCGGCGATCATCACGGAGTAGTCCCCACCGGAGGTCCGTTCACAGCGCGCTGAGGTGCCCCGGTTCCGGCTGCCGGGGCACCAACGCCGGTTCCGGGGCGGCCGACCCGGGCTCCAGGGCCAGGACCGCGGCCACGGGGTGGTCCGCCCCGGAGGCGGGGTCGATCGGCTCACCGTCCATGCCGGTCGGCTCCGGCGCGGCCCGGCTGAGCAGCACCACGCCCCAGGACGCGAGCCCCGCACCGGCCGACGCGAGGAGCACGCCCACCGCGCCGCCCTGTAGGCGCTCGCCGAGCAGGACGAGGCCGATCAGCGCGGCGGCCAGCGGGTTGGCGAGGGTCACCACCGCCAGCGGGGCGCCCAGGCCGCCCCGGTAGGCGGTCTGCGACAGCAGCAGTCCGCTCGCCGCGAAGGCCGCGACCAGCAGGGCCACCCCGACCACCTGCACGCTGAGCAGCGAACCGGCACGGTCGGACGCGGCCACCGTCACGGTCTGCGTGAGCGCCGAGGCGACCCCGGAGGCGATGCCGGACGCGGTCGCGTGCCGAAGGCCGGGCCGGGCGCCCGGCCACGAGAGCATGCCGATCAGCGCCGTCGTCACCGCCGCGACCGCAAGCGCCTGGGGCGCGCTCAGCACGTCCTGGGGGGCGGGTCCGGACGCCGTGACGAGGATCGCCGACAGCCCGGCCAGGGTCAGGGCCGTACCCCGCCACTCGACCGCGCCGACCCGCCGCCCCGCGAGTCGCGCGCCCAGCGGTACCGCGGCGACCAGGGTGAGCGCACCGAGCGGTTGGACCACGGTCAGCGGGCCGTAGGTGAGCGCCACGACGTGCAGCAGGGCGCCGGAGCCGTTGAGCAGGACCGACCCCCACCAGGCACCGGAGCCCAGCAGCCTTACGAGGCCCGTGCCGGGGGCGCGGGCGGCCAGCCGCTCCTGCGCGACGGCCGCGGCGGCGTAGGCGGCGGCGGAGAACAGCGACAGAGTGACGGCGAGGACGGTGGCGTTCATCGGGTCGCTCCCGCGAGTATGACGTCCTTCTCGGCGCTCTTCCCGCTGCGGGCCGCCTCGGCCGGGGCGAACCGGTCGGCGCCGCGCCCGGCCGTCGCGGCCGTGAGCCCGGGACGGCCGACCGCGGCGAGCGCCAGGCCGAGCAGGGCCGTCGCCACGATCGCGTCGAGCCAGTAGTGGTTGGCCGTGCCCACGATGACCAGCAGGGTCACCAGGGGATGCAGCAGCCACAGCGGACGCCACCGCGACCGGGTCGCCACGATCAGCCCGATCGCCACCATCAGGGCCCAGCCGAAGTGCAGTGACGGCATCGCCGCGAACTGGTTCGACAGATGGTCGGTCTCGGGGGAGCCGTACACGGAGGGGCCGTAGACCCGCCCGGTGTCGATCAGGCCGGTCGCGGCCGGCATGCGCGGCGGGGCCAGCGGGAACGCCAGATGGACCACGAGGGCGGCCGCGGTGACGGTGGCGAGGACGCGGCGGGACCAGACGTAGTGCGCGGGGCGCCGCAGCCAGAGCCAGATCAGGAAGGCGGCGGTGGCCGGGAAGTGGACGGTCGCGTAATAGGTGTTCGCGAGGCGTATGAGCGTGTCGCCGTGCAGCAGCAGGTGCTGCACCGAGCCCTCGCCGGGCAGGTGGAGGGCTCTTTCGAGGTCCCAGACGCGGTCGGCGTTGCGGAAGGCCTCGCCGGTGTGGCCGGTGGCCAGTTGTCGGCCCGACTTGTAGACGACGAAGAGCCCGGCGACCAGCAGGAGTTCACGGACGAGCGGGGGCCGCGTCGTTGGTGCGGTCTGCGTCGGTGCGGTCTGCGTCGGCGCGGTCCGCGTCGGTGCGGGCTCGGTGCGGCCATTCATTCCCCCGGCCCTTTCGCCGAACGGTTGGTGCGTGTGGCATCGATACGTCTGCGTACCGAAACGCATCTGTACCGATACGCCACTGTACCGATACGCGACCGTTCCGGTACAGTGGCGTATCGATAGACGTGCGACACACTGGAGTCGGGGCCACCCACCGCCGGTCGTACCGGTCGTCGCACCGAGTGAGGAGAAGAGTCATGACGTCCCAGGCAGCGGACGGACCGGAGACGGTCATCGCCTCGCGCCGCTCCAAGATCACGCCCGAGCGTGAGCGGGAGTTCTTCGACGCCGTGCTCGAACAGATCCGCGCGTGCGGCTACGACGCGGTCACCATGGAGGGCGTCGCCGCCAGCACGCGCTGCAGCAAGTCCACGCTCTACCGGCAGTGGAAGACCAAGCCGCAGTTCGTGGCGGCCGCCCTGCGCGCCAGCCGCCGGAGCCGCTTCGAGGGCATCGACACCGGCACGCTCGCCGGGGACCTGCGCCAGGCCGCGCGGGTCGCGGGCGCCTGGTCGGGCAAGGACACCCGGCTCTTCCAGGCACTCGGTCACGCGGCGACGCAGGACCCGGAACTCAGGTGCGCCCTGCGCGAGGCGCTCATCGAACCCGAGATCGACGCGCTGAAGGAGCTCCTGCGACGGGGAGTGGCCCGAGGCGAGGTGGCCGCCGACCACCCGGCGCTGGAGTACGTCCCGGCCCAGATCTTCGGTGTGTTGCGCGCCCGTCCCGTCCTGGAGGGCGAGGACGCCGACCCCGACTACTTGGTCGGCTTCGTGGAGGCGGCCGTGCTGCCCTGCCTGGGACTGACCTGAGACTCAGGCCGCCGTCCACGGGATGACTGGGCGGCGACCTGTTTCCGCGCCGCACCGTGGGGACGGGGGCGGCGCGCACCCCCCGGCCGGGTGGGGTTCCCCTTGAGCGGAGGGGCACCCCACCCGGCCGCCCGGGACTCCCTAGACCTCCTGGCCGTCGCCGCCGCCCGTGGACACCTTGATGCCCTTGGTGATCTCGTCCAGGACCGCCTGCCCCTCGTCGACGTCGACGCCGAACCGGACCACGACGAGCTGCTGTTCGTTGACGGGCGACGGGAAGGCGAGGGACTCGACATAGCCGTCGGCACCCTTGCTGGTGACGGCCTTCCAGCGGACCATGTAGCCCTTCTGCCCGGCCACCGTCACCGCCTTGGAGGCCAGCACCTGGTGCGAGGTGATCTCGCCGTACCCCTTGCCGTAGGACTGCTCCGCGTTCTCGGAGATGTCCGCCTTGGCGATCTCCTCGGCCGTGTCGCCCTTGGTGCCGAGCACGAGTGCGGGCGCCGAGTAGGCGCCGCCCTTCGTGCAGCGGTCGGAGGTGCCGTCGGGGCACTTGTAGCTGTCGTCGGACGACACCTGCGCACCCCAGTTGATCTTCTCGCCGTACCAGCCGTCCGGCACCGGCAGGCTGATCCCGTTCACCGAGTCCGTCACCGCGCCGCTCTCGACCCGCGGCCCTTGGGACCCGTCCGGAGAGGGCGAGCGCCCGCCGCCCCCGCCACCGCCGCCGTCCGGGTCACCGAAGGGCCCGCCGGGCCCACCGGGGCCCCGCCGCTGCGACTCGGCGCCACCGCCTCCCGAGCCGCCGTCGGCGGTCAGCGCGTACACACCGACGCCGATGCTCGCGAGCACCACGGCCGCCACGCCCACGGCTATGCCCGTACGCAGACCACGCCGCCCACCCGACTGCACCTGACCGGGATACCCCGGGTGCACCGGATACCCCGGGTAGGCCGCAGGCGCCCCGGGGGCCGTCGGCTGCCCCACGGGCGGGCCCGGCGGCTGCGGAGGGGCCCACGCCGCGGCCGACCCCGCGGGCCGGACCTGGTCCGTCCATGCCTTGCCGTCCCACCAGCGCTCGGTGGGCGGACCGTCACTTTTCCGGCCGGGGTCGGGGTACCAGCCGGGTGGAGTCACCTGCGTCATGGGCCCACCGTATGAGGTCTCGGTGAAAGCCGGATGAGAGGACCCGGGTCACGGGCCCGCGGATCCCGGCCGACCACACTCCACGACAGGCCGCACAGGCCACTGCCGAGCAGGTGGTGGCCGGGGTGCAGGGCGTCGCGTCCCGGCGTGATCACACGGCCCGCCACCCGAGGCGATCACCTCCGTCGCCCGCGGCGCCCGCACGGCCACGGCGATCGTGCGGGCCGTGGGCGAGGTCAGCGAGGCGACGACGTCATCCGCCGGCAGCGTCACGGACCCGGCCCGGGCCCCGTCCGCGCCGTGCACCGCCGACCCGCCGCTGGACCCCCGCGCCGCCCGTCGACCGGTGGGCCGGGCCACGGTCACGGACCGCGGGAATCGTGCACGCGCCTTGCCACCGACGGTTTTTGACTATGAGTAAGTTTCAGCCGGGCAGGTCGGGGACCCTGCGCGTCGCCCGTCCGACCCGCCGTCACCCTTCACGGCAACAGCTGCCCCGAGCACCCTCCGCTCGGTCGACCGGACGGCTACGCTCGACCTGAACGTCGTTCGGGCTACTTGGGGAGGGAGCGAGATGACGGAGGTACGGCCCACACCGGCCGCCTCGGCCGCCCTGTGGGAGCGTGACGAGGAACTCGCCGTCGTCGAGCGGGCGCTCGACACCCTGTGCACGGACAAGTCCTCCTCGGGCAGTCTCCTGGTGCTCCGGGGCGAGGCCGGACTGGGCAAGACCGCACTGCTGGCCGAAACCCGCCGTATCGCCGAAGCCCGTGGCTGCACGGTGTGGGCGGCCCGCGGCAGCGAGACCCTGAGCTCCGTCCCCTTCAACGTCGTACGGCAGCTGATGCAGCCCGCGCTGCTGTCGCTGATGCCGGAAGAGGCACGCGAGTACCTCGGCGACTGGTACGACATCGCCGGACCCGCCCTGGGCATCACGGACCCCGGTGAGCGCCAGGCCGATCCGCAGGGCGTGTGCGACGGCCTCGTGGCCGCGGTGCGCCGCCTGGCCCGGCGCGACTGGCCGCTGGTGCTGCTGATCGACGACGCCCACTGGGCCGACCAGGAGTCCCTGCGCTGGCTCGCCGCGTTCGCCGAACGGGTGGGCGAGCAGAACGTCCTGGTCATGGTGGCCCGCCGCCCCGGCGAGGTCGGCGGCGACAGCGCCCGCCACCTGGACACGGTCGCAGCCGCCGGCAGCTCCGTCGCCAACCTCAGCGCCCTCACCCCGGACGCCACCACCGGCCTCACCCGCGCCACCCTGGGCGCGCACGCCGACGCCCCGTTCTGCCGTGAGGTCTGGGCCGTCACCGGCGGCAACCCGTACGAGACCGTCGAACTCCTCGCCAAGGTGCAGGACAGCGAGTTCGAGCCGACCGAGTCCGCGGCCGGCGAACTGCGCGCCCTGAACCGCGCGGCACGCGGCGGCGGACTCGTCGCCCGCCTGGAGACGCTCGGCATCGACGCCACCCGGTTCGCCTGGGCGGCGGCGATCCTCGGCACCGGCATCTCCGTCGACCTGGTGGCCGAGCTGGCCACCATGAGCCTCGACGACGCCGTGCGCTGCGCCGACCTGCTGCGCACCGCGCGCATCCTCACCGAGCCCGACCCGGCGGGGGTCCAACCGGACGACGGCGAGCTGCAGTTCGTGCACCCCCTGATCGCCACCGCCGTGTACAACTCCATCCCCGACGCGCTGCGCACCGCGATGCACGGCATCGCCGCCCGGGTCGTCACCGACAACGGCCGGGGAGCCGCCGTCGCAGCCCGCCACCTGCTCGAAGTCCACCCGGACAGCGACGAGGAACTCGTCGAGCAACTGCGCGAGGCCGCCCGTGAACACCTGGCCGTCGGCGCGCCCGACGCCGCCCGCCGCTGCCTGGAGCGGGCCCTGCTCGAACCGCCGCAGCCCGAGGTCCACGCGCGCGTGCTCCACGAACTCGGCTGCGCCACCCTCCTCACCGCGCCCGCCACCACCATCGACCACCTCCAGACCGCCCTCGCCATGCCCGGCCTGGACGGCGACGAACGCATCGACGCCGTCTACCGCCTCTCCCAGGCCCTGCTCCACAACGACCAGTTGGAGGAGGCCGTCCGCACCGTCGAGGCGGAGGCCGCACGCCACCCGGCCGGGCCGGTCAAACTCCGGCTCCAAGCGGTGCAGTTCATGTGGGAGGGCATCCACGCGGGCGAGGCGACCGCCGCGGGACGCTCCGCACGCCTCGCCGAACTCGCCGCCACCTGCACCGGCCGCGACAACGCCGAGCGCGCCCTGCTCATCCTGCGCGGCTTCGACGCCATGGCCCGCGGCGAGAACGCCGAAGAGGTCGTCGAACTGTGCGACCGTGCCCTCATCAACGGCCGCCTCGCCCCCGGACTCGGCTGGACCGACCCCGAATGGGGCCTTGAGCTGCCGATGATGCTGGCCAGCTCCTACGCCTTCACCGACCGGCTCGACCGGGCCGAGACCCTCTACAACGAGGCCCTGCGCGCCTACGAGTCCGCCGGGTGGAGCGGCGGTCACCTCTCCCTGGCCCACGCCTACGTCGGCCTCGGGCACCGCAGACGCGGCCGGCTCCGCGAGGCCGAGGCGTCCCTGCGCAAGTCGCTGGCGCTCGCCGAGCGCGTCGGCCGCCGACTGCCCCTGCACTGGTCCGCGACCTGCAACCTCGTCGACACCCTGCTCGCCCGCGGTCATGTCGAGCAGGCGTGGCAGGTCGCCGAGGAGTACGGCTTCGCCCCGCCCTACCCGTCCACCATCGTCCTGCCCGACCCCCGCTCGGTCCGCGGTCGCCTGCTCCTCGCGGTCGGCCGCACCAAGGAGGGCATCAACGAACTGGAGGCGGCGGAGAAGGCGGCGGCGGTGCGCGGCCACCACAACCCGGTGCTGGTGCCCTGGGCCGTCGACCTGACCCGCGCCCTCGCCAACGAGGACCCGGCGCGCGCCGGCCGGCTCGCCACCGACGTCCGCCGCCGCGCCGAGCGCCTCGGCACCGACACCGCCATCGGCGAGGCTCTGCGCTGCGCCGCCGCCCTGGAGACCGGCCAGCGCGCGGTACGCCTGGCCGAGCAGGCCGTGACCTATCTGGAGGCATCGCCCTGCCAGTACGAGCACGCGGCCGCCCGTGTCGAGTTCGGCATCGCCGCCCGCTCGTCCGCGGAGCTGCGGCGAGGTCTGACACTGGCCCGCTCGTGCGGAGCGGACGCACTGGTGGCACAGGCGGAGGCGGCCCTGCTGGCGGGGCTGGTGTAGGCGGGGCCGGATCGCTCAGAGGGCCAGCAGCTGGGCGGTGACCGCCGCCAGCCGTTTGCGGACCTCGGGGTCGTACGTCCCCTCGTGCGCCCGTGCCGGACGGGTGCCGTCGAAGTACCGGCCCGTCCCCAGGTCCCGGGTGGCCAGTGCCAGGACACCGGGTGCGCCGTCGGCGACCGTGTGCCGGGGCGGGAAGCCGCCCTCGCGGACCATCGCCGTGTCCATGTGGGTCGCCGGGTGCACCACGTTCACCGAGACGCCGGTGCCCCGAAGCTCCTCGGCGAGGACGAACGTGTACGCGGCGAGGGCGAACTTGGCGCGGCAGTACGCCGAGAGTCCCGAGTAGCCGCGGGTCGACTCCGGATCGTCGAAGTCGAGGGGCTCCTGTCCGGCCGAGCCCACGTTCACCACCCGCGCGGGAGCGTTGGAGCGCAGCACCGGGAGCAGGGCGCGGGTCAGCGCGACCGGCGCCAAGTAATCCACGGCCAGCCGCAGTTCGTGCCCGTCGGCACTGAGTTCCCGCCCGGACCCGGGCGGCCCGGTGCCCACGGCCGCGTTGTTGATCAGCACATCGAGTTCGGGGTGCGCCCCGGCGACATGGGCCGCCAGCTCCCGGACCTGCCCCAGCGAGGCCAGGTCGGCGACGAACCCCTCGGCCTCGCCCTCGGCCCGCAGCTCCTCGACGAGCCCCTCGGTGCGGTCCGCGTCCCGTCCGTGCGCGAGGACACGGTGCCCGGCACGGACCAGCTCGAAGGCGACGTGGCGGCCGAGCCCCGAGGTGGCGCCGGTGAGCAGAACGGTCGGCATGTCTCCACCGTAGGCACGGGTGGAGACATGTGCGAGGCGCCGCCGAGCGTACGACCGCCGGGGTCACCCTGAGGTGCCGGCGTCTTCCTCGGACTCCTCGGCGAGCACGCGCTGGGCCGTCGCGAACGCCGAGTTCGCCGCCGGAACACCGCAGTACACGGCCGTCTGGAGCAGTACCGCACCGATCTCGTCGGGGGACAGCCCGTTGCGCCGGGCCGCCCGTACGTGCATGGCCAGCTCCTCGTGGTGGCCGTGCGCCACCAGCGCCGTCAGGGTGATCATGCTGCGCTCGCGCCGGCTGAGCGTCGGATCGGTCCAGATCTCGCCCCAGGCGTAACGGGAGATGAAGTCCTGGAAGCGGGCCGTGAAGGCGGTCTGCCGAGCCTGCGCACGGTCCACATGGGTGTCCCCGAGCACCTGTCGCCGTACCTCCATGCCCCGCCCGGCACTCCCGCCCAGGTGGGCACGCAGGGCCGTCAGCACGGCCTCCGGGCACTGCGCCGGAGCCAGATGCGAGGCGCCCGGGATCTCGACCAGCGCGGCACCCGGCACGGCGTCCGCGATCTCCCGCAGATGGGCCGGCGGGGTCGCGGGGTCCTCGCGTCCGGCGATCACCAGCGTGGGCGCGCGGATCCCGGCCAGCCGGTCGCGCACGTCGAAGGCGGCGAGCGCGTCACAGCATGCTGCGTACGCCTCCGGGTCGGCGTCCCGGTGGTCCTGGACCAGCTCGGGCACGGTGAAGCCGGAGGTGAACCAGCGGTCGTTCGCGGTCTCGGCGAGAGCCGCCAGCCCCTCGCGCCGCACCAGCGCGGCCCGCTCCCGCCACGGCTTCGCACCGTTGAAGTGGGCCGACGAGCAGATCACGGCCAGGGACTCGACGCGCTCGGGGTGGTGCACGGCGAGGTGCAGGCCCACCGCACCGCCCAGCGACACCCCGGCGTACGCGAACCGCTCGATCCCGAGCGTGTCGGCGAGCGCGAGCACCAGGCCGGCGAGGTCACCGACCGTGGCCCCCGCCGCGATGAGATCGCCCGCCGAACCGCCGTGCCCCGGCAGATCCCAGCGGATCACCCGATGCGTGATCGACAGCTCCGGCGCGACCTTCTCCCACAGGGCGTACGAGGTGCCGAGCGAGGGCCCGAGCAGCAGGGGAGGCCCGCAAGCGGGTCCTTCGGCACGGTGGTGCAGCAGTTTCAACGTCGCTCCAGAGCGCGGTCGGTGAGGGCTCCCGCGGAGCCGGTGTAGTGCGTGGGGTCGAGGTCGACGTCCGCCAACTCCGGTGCCCCGTCGAGTGGTTCACCCGCCAGGGCCAGTCTGGTGAGCAGCTCCTTGGCGTGGTCCCGGCCCAGCGCCGGGGCCAGCTCGGCGGCCAGCCGCTCGGAGACGATCAACCCATGGGTGAGGTCGAGGTGTTCGCGCATGGCGTGGTCCTCGACCCGTAGTCCCTCGGCCAGTTCGACGGCGTCCCGGGCGGCCCCGCCGACCAGCCGCAGCAGGTCCCTGAGAGGCTCCCACTCCGCGTGCCAGGCGCCGGCCGGCCGTTCGTCCTCCGCGGCCAGCGCGCCGTACAGGACGGCCGCGAGCTGGGGCGCGCGCCGTGCCGCGGAGGCGATGAGGGTGGAGCGTACGGGATTGGACTTGTGCGGCATGGCGGACGAACTCCCGCCGCCGCCCTCCGCGACCTCGGCGATCTCGGTCCGGGAAAGGGTGAGGACGTCCGCCGCGAGCTTGCCGAGCGCGCCCGCCGTGAAGGCGAGACACCCGGCGAGGTCGGCGACGGGGGTGCGCAGGGTGTGCCACGGCAGGGTGGGCGTCCGCAGGCCGAGTTCGAGGGCGTACGCCGCCGGCAGCGCGGTCGGATCACTCGCGCCGTACGCCCCGAAGGCGGCCAGCGTCCCGGCCGCGCCTCCGAGTTGGGCGGGCAGCGAGTCCCGTACGGCCGCGGCCCGGTCCCGGGCGTCGAGGACCAGCGACCGCCATCCGGCCGCCTTCAGTCCGAACGTGGTCGGCACGGCGTGCTGGGTCAGTGTGCGCCCGGGCATCACGGTGTCCCGGTGCTCGGCGGCCAGAGCGGCCAGTGCCCGTTCGGTGCGGCCGAGGTCGCCGAGGATCAGGTCGAGGGTGCGCACGGCGACCAGCATCAGGGCCGTGTCCATGATGTCCTGGCTGGTCGCGCCCCGGTGGACGTAGGGGCCGTACTCGTCGCCGACCGCCTTCGTCAGCTCCGCGACCAGAGGGATCACGGGGTTGCCGCCCGCGCGGGCCCGCTCGGCCAGGGACCGCATGTCGAAGGGGTGGCCGCCGGCCGCCTCGGTCACCGCCGTGGCCGCCTCGGCGGGGGCGAGACCGAGCGCCCCCTGGGCCCGGGTCAGCGCGGCCTCCGCGTCGAGCAGCGCCCGCAGGCAGGCGGTGTCGCTCGTCGCGGCGGCGGCGGGGGAGCCGACCCGCCCCGGGGCCAGCAGGCCGACGTCGGCTTCGGATACGGCGGGGTCGACAGGTGGTGTCACCGGAACTCCAGGAAGACCGTCTCGCCTTCGCCCTGAAGGCGGATGTCGAAACGGTATGTCCCGCGGCCCTGGTCCACCGCGATCAGCGTGTCGCGGCGTTCCGCGTCCAGCCGGGACAGCAGCGGGTCGGCGGCGTGCGCGGCCTCGTCGCCGGGCAGGTAGATCCGGGTGAACAGGTGCACCAGCAGCCCGCGTGCGAAGACGCACACGCTGAGATGGGGCGCGCTGCGCCCGCGTGCCCCCGGCCGCAGCGTCCGCGCGGTCCAGTGCCCGTTCGCATCGGTCTGGACGCGCCCCCAGCCGGTGAACTCCACGCCGTTGCGGCCCAGGAAGCCGCCGCTCGCCGGGTCGCGCCGCATCGAGCCGTCGACCCGCGGCAGGTTGCCGTCCGGGTCGGGACCCCACAGCTCCAGGAAGGCGTCCGGCAGCGGCTTGCCCGCGCCGTCGGTGACGTAGCCCTGCAGGGCGATCGTGTCCGGGTGGCCGACCGGCGCGATGTCACCGCCGCCGGGGAAGGGCAGGGCGTGTCCGTAGAAGGGGCCGACCGTGTGCGACGGAGTGGGGAGCACGGTCTCCGGACGGCTCGTGTCGATCTTCGTCATGGCAGCTCAGCGTCCTTCTTCGATCCAGGTGGCGTGCGGGCCGTCGAGCACGATGTCCCAGTGGTAGCCCATCGAGAACTCCGGCACCGACAGGCTGTGGTCGTAGGTCGCGACCAGTCGCTGCCGGGCCGCGTCGTCCGTCACCGACTGGATGATCGGGTCGTAGGGGAACAGCGGGTCGTTCGGGAAGTACATCTGCGTCACGAGCCGCTGGGTGAACGCCGTGCCGAACAGCGAGAAGTGGATGTGGGCCGGCCGCCAGGCGTTGACGTGCTGGCTCCACGGGTACGGGCCCGGCTGGACGGTGGTGAACGCGTAGCGGCCGCCGTCGTCGGTCAGGGTGCGGCCGACACCGGTGAAGTTCGGGTCGAGCGGGGCGTCGTGCTGCTCGCGCTGATGGGCGTAGCGACCGGCCGAGTTCGCCTGCCAGATCTCGATGAGCTGGCCGCGGATCGGGCGGCCGTCGCGGTCGAGGAGCCGGCCCGAGACGGTGATGCGCTCACCGATCGGCTCGCCGTCGTGCTGCCGGGTCAGGTCGTGGTCGATCTCGGTGATGTCGCGCTCGCCGAAGGCGGGGGAGGACAGCTCCACCAGCTCCGGGTCCTTGGTGACGTCGATGGCGATCGGCGGCTGCTTGGGGTGGCGCAGGACGGAGGAGCGGTACGGCGCGTAGTCGCGGCGCGGGTGGTGCTCGACGGGGGCGCCGTCGGCGATCCGCTTCTCGTACGCGGCGTGCTCGGCCGCGATCTCCTGGTCGATGTCGTGCTGGGTGAGAGTCATGGGGCTCCCTGCGGGTTCCTGGGTTTCTCAGCGTTCGAGGACGAGGGCGAGGCCCTGGCCGACGCCGATGCAGAGGGTGGCGACACCGACTCCGCCGCCCCGGCGGGCGAGTTGGTGGGCGACGGTACCGGCGAGGCGGGCACCGGAGGCGCCCAGCGGATGGCCGAGGGCGATGGCGCCGCCCTGCGGGTTGAGGATCGCCGGGTCGAGGTCGGGCCACTCGGCGACGCAGCCCAGCACCTGGGCCGCGAAGGCCTCGTTCAGTTCGAGGACCGACAGGTCGTCGAACGTCCTGCCCGCCTTGGCGAGGGCCCGGTTGACGGCCTCGACGGGGGCGAGGCCGAAGTAGTCGGGGTCGAGGGCGTGGACACCGGTGGCGCGGACACGGGCGAGGGGTTCGCGGCCGGTGGCCCTCAGGCCCTCCTCGTCGACGAGGAGCAGGGCGGCGGCACCGTCGCTGAGCGGGGAGGCGTTGCCCGCGGTGACGGTCCCCTCCAAGGTGCGGAAGGACGGTCTGAGCCCCGCCATCGCGGTCGGCGAGGCATCGGGCCGTACGCATTCGTCGGCGCCGAAGACGACCGGATCACCCTTGCCTCGCGGGATCGGGAAGGGCGCGAGCTCGGCGTCGAACAGGCCCTCCGCCTGGGCCCTGGCGGCCTTGCGGTGGCTGTGCAGGGCGAACTCGTCCTGCTGCTCCCGGCTGATCTTGTGCTTCTCGGCGATCAGCTCCGCGGACTCGCCCAGGGGGATGGTCCACCGCGGTTCCATCCTGGGGTTGACCATGCGCCAGCCGAGGGTGGTGGAGTACAGCTCCGTGTGCCCGGCCGGGAACGGCTTGTCGGACTTGGGCAGCACGTACGGTGCCCTCGTCATCGACTCCACGCCGCCCGCGACGGCGATGGAGGCGTCGCCGACCGCGATGGCGCGGGCCGCCTGGACGACGGCTTCCAGTCCCGACGCGCACAGCCGGTTGACGGTCACGCCGGGTACGGAGGTGGGCAGGCCGGCGAGGAGCGCCGCCATGCGGGCCACGTTGCGGTTCTCCTCGCCGGCGCCGTTGGCGTTGCCGAAGTACACGTCCTCGATGCGGGACGGGTCCAGGGCGGGCGTACGGCCGATGAGTGCGCGCAGGGTGTGCGCGGCCAGGTCGTCGGGGCGTACGGGGGCGAGAGCACCGTTGTAGCGGCCGATCGGTGTGCGGACGGCGTCGACGATGTACACGGTCTTCACAGCAGATTCTCCGCGACGGTGAGTTTCGCGTCGGTCCTCGCGGTGATCTCGTCGACACTCACGCCCGGCGCGGTCTCCACGAGCACCAGGCCTTCGCCGGTGACGTCCAGCACCCCGAGATCGGTGATGATCCGGTCCACGCACGCCGCGCCCGTCAGGGGGAGCGCGCACTCGGTGAGGATCTTGGCCGAGCCGTCCTTGGCGGTGTGGGTCATCACGACGATGACCGTGCGGGCGCCGTGGACGAGGTCCATCGCCCCGCCGATCCCGGTGATCATCTTGCCGGGGATCGCCCAGTTCGCCAGGTCGCCCTTCTCGGACACCTGCATGGCACCGAGTACCGCGACATCGATGTGCCCGCCCCTGATCATCGAGAAGGACAGCGCCGAGTCGAAGAAGGCGGCGCCCGGCAGGACGGTCACCGTCTCCTTGCCCGCGTTGATCAGGTCGGGGTCCACGGCGTCCTCGGTGGGGTAGGGGCCGGTGCCCAGGATGCCGTTCTCGGACTCCAGGACGACCTCGACGCCCTCGGGCAGGTGGTTCGGGATCAGCGTCGGCAGCCCGATGCCCAGATTGACGTACTGCCCGTCCCGGAGCTCGCGCGCGGCCCGCGCGGCCATCTCCTCACGTGTCCAGGCCATCAGCTGCTCACCGTCCGCTTCTCGATGCCCTTGTCGGCGGCCTGCTCCGGCGTGAGAGCCACCACCCGCTGCACGAAGATCCCCGGAAGGTGCACCGCGTCCGGATCGATCTCCCCGGGCTCCACGAGCTCCTCCACCTCGGCGATCGTCACCCGCCCGGCCATCGCGGCCAGCGGGTTGAAGTTCCGGGAGGACTTGTTGAACACCAGGTTCCCGTGCCGGTCGCCCTTCGCCGCCCGCACCAGCGCGAAGTCGGTGCGGATCCCGCGCTCCAGCACGTACTCGGTGCCGTCGAACTCGCGCACCTCCTTGGGCGGTGAGGCGAGCGCGATCCCGCCGGAGCCGTCGTAGCGCCAGGGCAGCCCGCCCTCGGCGACCTGCGTGCCCACCCCGGCCGGCGTGTAGAAGGCGGGGATTCCCGCCCCGCCGGCCCGCAGCCGCTCGGCCAGCGTGCCCTGCGGGATCATCTCCACCTCCAGCTCCCCGGCCAGGTACTGGCGGGCGAACTCCTTGTTGGCGCCGATGTAGGAGCCGGTCACCCGCGCGATCCGCCCCGCCGAGAGCAGGATGGCCAGCCCCGACTCCATCGCCCCGCAGTTGTTGGAGACGACCGACAGCCCGGACACGCCACGCTCGTACAGCGCCTGGATCAGCGCGTTCGGCACACCGCTCAGTCCGAAGCCACCCACCGCGAGCGACGCGCCCTCGCCCACATCGGCCACCGCCTCCAGGGCCGTGGCGACCACCTTGTCCATCCGAGGAGCCCCATCTCTTCCCGAGCGTCAGCACCCGAGTTAATCAGGGCACTGATTATTTGTGTGAGGTTGGCTCTCACGCTGCCACTGCTCTGGTAAACCGTCAAGACCTCGCCAAACGTGAACCCGCCTGGGGTGCTGGGACCCGAGACACGTCCTGCAGGGGCGAGTATTGTTCAGTGCACCGATGATGACGAGCATGGGAGCGCGGATGGCCGCCGTGGACCTCGCGACGCACCCCGGGCATCTGGCCCGGAGGCTCCAGCAGGCGCACTACCTGCTGTGGAACACGATGGTCTCCGAGGAGATCACCTCGCCCCAGTTCGCCGTCCTCAACACCCTCGTCGCCGAACCGGGTCTCGACCAGCGCACGGTGGGCGAGCGGGTGGGACTCGACCGGTCCACCATCGCCGAGGTGATCAGCCGGCTCGGCCGTCGCGGGCTGCTGGACAAGGTGCGCGACCCCCAGGACGGCCGCCGCTTCCTGCTGCGACTGACGGACGACGGGCTGCGCACCCACCGCAAGCTGACCGTCCGCACGGCCCGGATGAACCAGGTCTTCCTCGCTCCGCTGTCAGCCGAGGAGCAGACGCAGTTCTTCGCTCTCATCCGGCGCGTCGCGGACGCGGCCGAGGGGCTCCGCAACCCTGCGGAACCCCTCACCGGCCGGCCCTGACCCGCCTGCCGGACGCTCAGCGCGCCTGCGCGAAGACCACCCACACCTGACCGTGCTGGAAGAGCATCGGCTTGCCCGCGGCGGTGGTGAACCTCGTGCCGGACGTGGTCTTCGGGCGCTTCCATCTGGCGTCGTAGGCGAGCCCGTCGCGCAGCACCCGCGCCTTTCCCGCACCCACCGTCTCGGTGTACGGCGTGTTGTTGCCGAGGAAGTCGTGGAAGGCGGACGCGCGCACCTTGACGTACTGGACGATGACCGTCCCGGCCGTCACCCGCTTTCCGTCGGTCGTCCTCGCGGCCTTGCCGTCCATGGCGACCAGCCAGCGGTCGTGACTCCTGGACCAGGTGAAGGTGAAGCGCGCCGCCGGGTAGCGCACGGTCTGGGAGGCCACGGCCTTGCCGCCCGGCGGGGCGGCGCCGAAGCGGAAGCCGGTCGTCAGGACGTCGGTGCCCGGCGGGGAAGCCATCAGCCGGTGCGGGCGCAGGTAGAGGTTGTGCGGCGAGGGCCGCTTGGAGTAGCGGAAGTACGCGGGGTGTTTGTCTTCCGCCGGCCTCGCCTGCAGCGGGGCCTTGTCGATCAGCGGCTCCAGCTTCCTCTGCGCTCCCGAGTAGGCGAGCATCGGCCGGTCGAACTGGCGCAGCAGCTCCAGATCGGTCTCGCGCGCGCTGCGTACCGGCCCGACGTACTTCGGCAGCTGCTGCGCGTACACCGCCATCAGACGGCTCAGACCGCCTTCGACCTGCTCGACGTAGACGATGTCCGCGGCGTTCAGGCCCGTGTGGGGACGAGCGGCGCGGGCGTTGTCGATCTTGACGGCGAGCACCGCCTCCCCTGATGCGAGGGACTCGTTCGCGCGCTCGCTCGGCGACGGGGGGAGCACCTGGCCGCGGCCGTCGTCGCGAGAACCGTCCGACGTCGTGCAGCCTGCCGCCAGGGAGGCCGTCAGCGCGGCGGCCAGAAGGCCCGCCAGGGTCGTGACGCGTCTGGTGCGCGCCCCTCGTTGTCCGTGCGCTTTCGTCACCCGCACCCACCCGCCCGATCTGTGTCATCAATTGTGCGCTTATCAGTTAATAGATGCCCATACCCGTTCGGTTCCGACCCGTCTGCGGTGGTCCACCTATCGGCCCACGGGCCGGCGGCCGATCGGGTCCGTCGAGCGGTTCGGCCGAGGACCCCAGGGGTACCCGGCGCCCACCGTACGAACGGACGCGCACTGGCGACGGAGGGAGCACGGGGCGATGAGGGCAGTGACCTGGCAGGGCAAGCGTGACGTGCGCGTGGAGAACGTGCCGGATCCCCGGATCCAGGAGCCGACGGACGCGGTCATCCGCGTCACGTCGACCGGGCTGTGCGGCTCCGACCTGCATCTGTACGAGGTGCTCACCCCGTTCATGACCCCGGGGGACATCCTCGGCCACGAACCGATCGGCATCGTCGAGGAGGTCGGAGCCGCCGTGCCGGACCTCCAGGCCGGCGACCGGGTCGTGGTGCCGTTCCAGATCGCCTGCGGCAACTGCTGGATGTGCCTCACCGGGCTGCCGACCCAGTGCGAGACCACCCAGGTCAGCGGCGAGGGCATGGGAGCCGCCCTGTTCGGCTACACGCGGCTGTACGGCTCGGTGCCGGGTGCCCAGGCCGAGTACCTGCGGGTACCGCAGGCGCAGTTCGGCCCGATCAAGATCCCCGAGGGCCCGGCCGACGACCGGTTCGTCTACCTCTCCGACGTCCTGCCCACAGCCTGGCAGGCGGTCGAGTACGCCGGGATCCCGCAGGGCGGCAGCGTCGCGGTGCTCGGCCTCGGGCCCATCGGTGACATGGCCTGCCGGATCGCCCGGCTGCGGGGCGCCGGACGCATCTTCGGCGTGGACCTGGTGCCGGAACGACTGCGCCGGGTGCGGGAGCGGGGCGTGGACACGTACGACCTCACGTCCTTCGACGACGAGAAGGAACTGGTCGCCGCGATCCGCGACGAGACCGACGGCCGTGGCCCGGACGCGGTGATCGACGCGGTCGGCACGGAGGCCCACGGCAGCGCGGTGGCCCGGCTGGTGCAGAACACCTCCGCCCTGCTGCCGCGCAAGCTGAGCGGCCCGATGGCCGAGCGTTTCAGCGTCGACCGGCTCGCCGCCCTCTACACCGCCATCGACCTGGTACGGCGCGGCGGCACCATCTCGCTGTCCGGCGTCTACGGCGGTATGGCCGACCCGCTGCCGCTGCTCACGCTGTTCGACAAGCAGATCCAGATCCGGATGGGCCAGGCCAACGTCCGCCGCTGGAGCGACGACATCGTGCCGTACCTGACGGACGACGATCCCCTCGGCGTCGACGACTTCGCCACGCACCGGGTGCCGCTGAGCGAGGCTCCGCACGCGTACGAGATGTTCCAGCGCAAGGAGGAGGGCGCCATCAAGGTGCTGATGAAGCCCTGACGCTGCGGTGGCTCAGACCTGCGGCGCGAAGATCTCCGCGAGGTCGTAGCGCACCGGCTCCTCCAACTGCGCGTAGGTGCAGCTCTCCGGGGTGCGGTCGGGGCGCCAGCGGCGGAAGCGGGCCGTGTGCCGGAAACGCGCCCCGTTCTCCATGTGGTCGTACGCCACCTCGGCCACCCACTCCGGCCGCAGCGGGACCCAGGACAGGTCCTTCTTGCCCGACCAGCGGCTCGGCGCGCCCGGCAGCCGGGCCGACTCATGCGCCGCCTCGTCGGACCAGGCGGCCCACGGGTGCCCCCGCACCTCCTCCATGCGCAGCGGCTCCAGCTCCTCGACGAGTTCGGCGCGCCGCTTCATCGGGAACGCCGCCGACACGCCCACGTGCTGCAGGACGCCGTGGTCGTCGTACAGGCCGAGCAGCAGGGATCCCACCACCGGACCGCTCTTGTGCAGGCGGTAGCCCGCGACGACGACGTCCGCCGTCCGCTCGTGCTTGATCTTGAACATGGCGCGCTCGTCCTGGAGATAGCGCAGGGTGAGCGGCTTGGCGATGACACCGTCGAGCCCGGCCCCCTCGTACTGCTCGAACCATCCCTGGGCCGTCTCGATGTCGGTGGTCGCCGGGGCCACATGCACCGGAGCCGTCACACCGGACAACGCCGTGGTGAGCAGCGCCCGCCGGTCCGCGAGCGGGACGTCCAGCGTGGACCTGTCGTCCAGCGCGAGCAGGTCGAAAGCCACGAAGGACGCGGGGGTCCGCTCGGCCAGCATCCGCACCCGGGAGTCGGCCGGGTGGATGCGCTCGGTGAGCGCGTCGAAGTCCAGCCGCCCCTCCCGTGCGATCACGATCTCCCCGTCCAGGACGCACCGCTGCGGCAACCGCTCCTTCAGACCCGCCACCAGCTCCGGAAAGTACCTGGTCAACGGCTTTCCGGTACGACTGCCCAGCTCGACTTCGGCCCCGTCCCGGAACACGATCGCCCGGAACCCGTCCCACTTCGCCTCGTACTGCATGCCCGGCGGGATCCTCGCCACCGACTTGGCGAGCATCGGCTTCACGGGCGGCATCACCGGCAGGTCCATGCTCCGACTCTACGAGCGGTTCCCGAAGCCCGCCTGCCGCACGCCCGCACCACGGCACTCCCCGTCACCTGGGTGTTTGCCCCGTCCCGCCGGGCCCGGCCAGACCGCCCGGAACGCATGCCGCTGCCGACGCGCCCACCCGGGAATGCGCTACCGAGCGAGGCCGAGCCCGTGGGCGTACGACAGCGCTTCCTCAGCCGGTCCTGCCGAGGCGCCGAGTCGAGGTTCTGTCCTCACCCGGCGGTCCCGGTCCAGACCTGTGGGCCGCCGCCCCGCCACTCGATCCACGTGGCCGCCGCGACGTCCTCCGGCTCGACGTCCTCATGGCCGAAGCGGCGCAGGAACTCGACGATGTCCAGCAGCGTGTACGCCATCCCGAGGAAGTGATCACCGGCACGGACCCGTCGCCCGCCGTCCTCGGCGGGCGGGTAGACGATCACGGGCGGCGGCGTCTGCATGGCACCAGGATCATGCGGCGCCCCCGGGCCCGCATCCGGGCGCCCCGGCTCGGGCGCCCGGATGCACGGCCGCCCGGTGTGCGAGGTGTGCGCCGTCCGCCTACCGTGGCACGCATGGCAGAAGCGGTGGAGCTGGAGGCGGGCGGCAGGACCGTGCGCCTGTCCAATCCGGGCAAGGTCTTCTTCCCCGAGCGCGGCTTCACCAAGCTCGACCTCGCCCGCTACTACGTCGCCGTCGGGCCCGGCATCCTGCGCGCGCTGCGCGACAGACCCACCACCCTGGAGCGCTACCCGGACGGCGTCACCGGCGAGTGGTTCTTCCAGAAGCGGGCACCGAAGAACATGCCCGACTGGATCCCCACCGCCCACATCACCTTCCCCAGCGGCCGCAGCGCCGACGAGATGTGCCCCACCGAGGAGGCCGCCGTCCTGTGGGCCGCCCAGTACGGCACGCTCACCTTCCACCCCTGGCCGGTGCGGCGCGACGACGTCGACCGTCCCGACGAACTCCGCATCGACCTCGACCCGCAGCCCGGCACCGACTACGACGACGCCGTCCGCGCCGCCCACGAACTGCGTGCCGTGCTCGACGAGTTCGGTGGCCTGCGCGGCTGGCCCAAGACCTCCGGCGGCCGCGGCCTGCACGTCTTCGTACCGATCGAGCCGCGCTGGACCTTCACCCAGGTGCGGCGGGCCGCGATCGCCGTGGGCCGGGAGATGGAGCGGCGGATGCCGGACCGCGTGACGATCAAGTGGTGGAAGGAGGAGCGGGGCGAGCGCATCTTCCTCGACTACAACCAGACGGCCCGCGACCGGACCATCGCCTCCGCCTACTCCGTACGGCCACGCCCGCACGCCCCGGTCTCCGCGCCGCTGCGCTGGGACGAGGTGGGCGTCGCCCACCCCCGGGACTTCGACCTGGCCACCATGCCCGCCCGCTTCGCCGAACTCGGCGACGTACACGCGGACATGGACGACCACCGCTTCTCCCTGGAGGCCCTGCTGGAGCTGGCCAACCAGGACGAGCGCGACCACGGACTCGGTGATCTGCCGTACCCGCCCGAGTATCCGAAGATGCCGGGAGAACCCAAGCGGGTACAGCCGAGCCGCGCCAGAAAGGCACCCGAGGCGCCTCCTACAGCTCCTTGATCCGGATGTCCCGGTACGACACCACGTCCGTCGTGCCGTGCACCTGGAGCCCGACGTAGCCGGAGGCGAACCGGCGCCCGTCCGTGCCCGGGTCGTCCGAGCGCGGCGGCGTGAACGCCTGGCCGCCGGCGTTGTCGAACTCGTTGATCAGCACGCCGTTGCGGTACACCGAGTAGTGCTGGTCGACCACACGGATCTCGTAGTCGTTCCAGGTGCCCTTCTGCGTGACGCCGGCGCCCGCGAGCCCGACGCGGTCGAAGCCGTAGACCGAGCCCGTCTTGTACATGTCGCCGTCGGGCCGGTCGAGCACCTGCACCTCATGGCCGTACTTGATGGCGACCCACTCCGGACGAGGCTCCTCCGGGTGGTCGTGGATCCACGGGAAGCGGACGAACACGCCGGAGTTGGCGTGGCCCGTGCCCGGTGCGTCGTCCCGCCACTGGAGCCGCAGCGAGAAGTCACCGTACTTGCGCTGCGGGAACCACAGCATGCCCAGACCCGGCCTGGTCGTCCCGCTGGTGATCGACCCGTCGGCGTTGAGCCCGAACGAACCGCCGCCCACGTGCTGCCACTTGGCGAAGGACTCCGCGCTTCCGTCGAGGATCGGACGGTAGCCCTCGGTCTGACCCGGCTTGCCGATCCCCGACTGCCGGGCGGCCTTGCGGACGGCGTCGTACTCGCGCCGGTCGACGACGCCGTCCCTCAGGAGCTCGTCCAGGACCGTCGTGACGTGCTTGAGGAACAGCGCGTGGGACGTCCACTGCTTCTCGTCCTCGATCAACTCGTTGATCCGGCACCGGCTGTCGGTCAGGCGGTTCGGGACACCCGAGTCGACCGTGCCGACGATCACCGTCAACCGCTCGTCGAACTCGGGGCAGTTGGGGGCGGGCACCTGACCGGACACCACGGTGAAGGTCACCGTGCGCGCCGCCGACGTGTTGCCCGCCTTGTCCGTCGCCCGGTACGCCAGGGTGTGGGTACCCGCGCGGTCGACGACCACCGGGGCGCCGTACGCCAGGTACGGCCCGCCGTCCAGCGCGTACTCGATCCGGTCGATCCCCGAACCGTGCGCGTCGGTCGCCGTGAGGGTCACCCTGGCGTTGCCGACGTACGCCCCGTCCGAGTTCCTCGTGCCCTCGACCGTCACACCCGTCACCGGGGGCGTCGTGTCCGGGTCCGGCGTCACCACGACGGTGAACCGCACACTCTTCTCGGCGGCGACGTTGCCCGCCTTGTCGGTGGCCCGGTAGCGCACCGTGTGCGTACCGGCCTCGTGCACCATGACGGGCGCGGTGTACGGCCGCCAGGCGCCCGAACCGATCGCGTACTCGACGGTGTTGACGCCGGAACCGGTGTCGGAGGCGGTGACGGTGACGGTCGCCATGTCGATGTACGCACCGTCGGGGTTCTGCTCGCCGGTGACCGTCGCCGACGTCTCGGGCGCCGTCGTGTCGTCGGTCGGCGGCGCGACGACCGTGAACGCGACGCTCTTCTCCGCCGAGACGTTGCCCGCCTTGTCGAAGGCGCGGTAACGGATCCTGTGGTCGCCGACCCGGTCGACGACGACCGGGGCGGTGTACGGCTGCCAGACGCCCGCGTCACCGGCCGCGTACTCGATCCGGTCCGGTCCGGAGCCGCCCTCGTCGGTGGCGTGGATCGCCACGCTCGCCGAACCGACGTACTGGCCCTGTGCGTTCTGCACCCCGCTGACGTGGGCCGACGCCTCGGGCGCCGTCGTGTCCTCGCCGGTGCCCTCGGTCACCACGAGGATGCCCTGCATCTGCCCGTGACCGGGAATCGTGCAGTAGTAACGGTAGCGGCCGGGGGTGAGCGTGACCTCGGCGGTGTGCCGGCCGCCCTGGTCGTCGTTCGGGTTGGCGAGGAGGTTGAGCTGCACATCGCTGTTGAACTCGACGTCCGAGGTGTCGAAAGTCAGCGTGTGCGGCATCCCGGTGGTGTTCCCGGTCGCCGTGCTGTTCTCGAAGACGATCGTCGCCCGACCCGCGACGGCCGTCGTGGGCGCCGTCGTGTACTTGGTGATGTCGTCACCGGCGGTCCAGGTGAGCACCTGCGCAGCCGCGGCCGCGTCGGACGGGGCCTCGGGCTGCCCGGCGGCGGGCGCGGCCTGCAGGCCCAGCATCACCAGCAGCGCCGCCAGCAGCGTCGTCCAGACTCTTCGTTGCCGACTTCGGCGTATCACCGGCCTCCTCCTCTCGCCAGCAGGTCGGCGGCCGGAGTCGGCCCACCGCCCGTGTAGGTCACCCGCCACAGCGCCGACCTGGCGTCCGAGGTGAAGAAGCCGCGGCCGTAGTCGAGCACGTACAGCGCGCCGTCCGGGCCGAACTTCCAGTCCATGAGGTTCCTGATCCCCTCGTTGCCGGTCGGCACGATCTTCTTCAGCGACTCCGAGTGCACCGGCAGCCCGCCGTCCCCGTGCGTCTTGGGGTCGGTGATCACCGCGTTGCGGGGCTGGTCGCCGTCGTAGAAGTCGCCGACGAACCACTTGCCGTCCCAGTACGCCGGCCACCTGACGCCACTGTCGGCCGATGCGGCGTCGTCGTACCGGTAGACCGGCCCGTTCATCGCCGCCTGTCCGCCGCCCTTGAGCCAGGGCAGCCCGTACGTGGCCTCGTCCTGCTTGTACGACGGCACACCGTTCGCGTCGCGCGGGAAGTCCGGGGCGCCGCCCTGCGGCGAATACCAGATGTTGTTGCCGGTGACCGGCGGGAGGTTGACGAGGCCGTCGTTGTTCGGTGACTCGTTCTTCGGGTGGTCACAGTCGTACCAGCCCAGCGGCTTCGTCGGATCGGGCAGGTTGCGGTCCCGGTAGGGCTGCTTGTTGCCCATGCAGTACGGCCAGCCCCGGTTGCCCGCCTCGGTGATGACGGCGAACGTGTCGTACTTCGCCGGGCCCCAGGTCGGGGAGGGCGCCGAGGCGTCCGGGCCGACCCAGCCGGCGTACAGGGTGTCGGTCCGCTGGTCGACGAAGATGCGCGCCGGGTTCCTGACGCCCATCACATAGATCTCGCCGCGCGTCTTGCCTCCGCCCTCGGCGGTCTCCTCGCCGGTGAAGAGGTTGCCCTCGGGGAGCGTGTACGTCCCGTCCGGCTCCGGGTGGATGCGCAGGATCTTGCCGTTGAGGTTGTTGGTGTTGCCGGCGGTGCGGCGCGCGTCGGCGAAGGACACGCCCTTGTAGTTCGGTTCCGGGTTGTTGCCCGAGTAACCGTCGCTGAAGCGGCTGGAGTTGTTGTCGCCGGTCGCGATGTACAGGTTGCCCTCGGAGTCCCAGGCCATCCCGCCCCCCGCGTGGCAGCAGCTGTGGATCTGCACCGGCCACGAGAGCAGCACCTTCTCACTGCCCAGGTCCAGCTTGTCGGTGGCCGGGTCCAGGGTGAAGCGGGAGACCCGCCGTTCGGCCATCCGCGTGTCGCGGTTGATCCGCGAGTGCGGGGTGTAGTGCAGGTACACCCAGCCGTTCTGCTCGAAGCGCGGATCCAGCTCGATGCCGAGCAGCCCCTCCTCCACCTTGATCAGCTCGTCCCCGCCGCCCTTGTTGCCGAAGACGGTCAACTCGCCCGCGAGCGTGACCTTCTTGGTCCTCGGGTCGTAGACGTGGATCTCGCCCTTGCCCTTGCCGATGTCCGGGTTGTTCCAGTCGGTGACGACCGGCTGGGAGGAGTCGGCCCCGCCCCGCCCGATGTACAGCACCCGTCCGTCGGGCGCCGTGACCAGGCCGTGGGGCTCGCCGATCTGGTCGTTGCGGCCCGGCTGGTTGGCCTTGGTCAGGCGCTCGGCCTGGTAGTTGCCGGTGATGGTGGCCTTGCAGTCGGCCTGGGCGAGCCGGGTGGTCCACAGCAGGGCGCCGCGCAGATGCGTACGGAAGTCGGTCTCGTCGTACGACGACACCGTGCCGCCCATGCCGGTGTAGAAGGAGCGGCCGCCGTCGTAGTCGCGGCACCAACTCACCGGGTGGTCCCAGCCGTTGGCGCCCGTGCCGGGCCGGTACGACGCCTCCCGGACCCGGGCGACCGTGTGCACCGTGCCGGACGGGTTCTTGGCCCAGTTCAGCCACTTGTCCGGCCGCTTCCACTGCAACGGCAGGTCCTTGGTGGCCGGATGCCGCCGGTCGCCGACCTCGACGACCGCCCGCTGCACGTCCGCCGGGCCACCGGACGCCGGGCGGGCGCCGATCAATCCGCTGAACCAGTCCGAGTACGGTTCGGCGCGGGCCGCGTCATGGATGCCGACGAAACCGCCGCCCGCCTCCATGTAGGCCTCCAGGCCCGCCTCCTGCTCCGGGTCGAGTACGTCGCCGCCGCCCGTGAGGAACACGATCGCGTTGAAGCGGCCCAGCTTCGTCCCGTCGGTGAAGACCGAGGCGTCCTTGGTGGCCTCGACCTTGAAGCGCCGGTCGGCCGGCCCGGACAGGCCGATCTTCTCGATCGCCTCGATACCGGCGTTCACCAGGGGCGACTCCTCACCGGCCGCCGCCGACCCGTGGAAGATCAGCACCCGTACATTTGCGCCGCCCGGCGGCGACTTGACGGACATCGTTGTCAGGGATGGCTCAGGGGCCGGGCGTGCGTCGGCTGCCGGGGCCGACATCACTCCGGCGGCGACGGCCCCGGCAGCCACGGTGGCCACCCAGGTGCGTCTTCTCGCGCTCAGCCCTCGCACGTGCATGGGCACCTCCTCGGTCACAGCAACAGCGACAAGGAAGCTAGACCCCTTTGAGCGACTCGCCAATACCTATGACCGGACTGGGGCGAACTTTGTCCTGACAGTGGATGAACGGCGCGACGGCCGGTACCGTCTCACCGGTTCATCCCCGCAATGTCCGTACTGCCATGGGGAGTTCGGCATGGACAGAGGCAACAGACGCAACGTCGACAGGCGTACCTTCAACCGGCGCGTACTGCTGGGCGGCGCGACCGTCGCGACATCGTTGTCGCTGGGGTCGGTGCCCGAGGCCGCGGGCGCCGACGCCCCGCCCAGGACGGCCCCGGCCGGCGGCGAGATTCGACACATCAAGCTGTACGCCGAGAAACTGGCCGACGGGCAGATGGGATACGGCCTGGAGAAGGGCAAGGCGACGATCCCCGGCCCGCCGATCGAGCTCAACGAGGGCGACACCCTGCACATCGAGTTCGAGAACGCGATGGACGTACCGGTGAGCCTGCACGTCCACGGGCTGGACTACGAGATCACCAGCGACGGCACGAAGTTGAACAGGAGCCACGTCGAACCCGGCGGCACCCGTACCTACACCTGGCGCACCCACGCCCCCGGCCGCCGCAAGGACGGCACCTGGCGGGCGGGCAGCGCCGGTTACTGGCACTACCACGACCACGTCGTGGGCACCGAACACGGCACGGGCGGCATCCGCAAGGGCCTGTACGGGCCGGTGATCGTGCGCCGCAAGGGCGACGTCCTTCCCGACGCGACCCACACCGTCGTCTTCAACGACATGCTCATCAACAACCGACCGGCGCACAGCGGCCCCCATTTCGAGGCCACGGTGGGCGACCGCGTCGAGTTCGTGGTGATCACGCACGGCGAGTACTACCACACCTTCCACATGCATGGTCACCGCTGGGCGGACAACCGTACGGGCATGCTCACCGGGCCCGACGACCCCAGCCAGGTCGTCGACAACAAGATCGTCGGCCCTGCGGACTCCTTCGGCTTCCAGGTGATCGCGGGTGAGGGCGTCGGCGCGGGCGCCTGGATGTACCACTGCCATGTGCAGAGCCACTCGGACATGGGCATGGTGGGGCTGTTCCTGGTGAAGAAGGCGGACGGGACGATTCCCGGGTACGACCCGCACGAACACGGCCATGGATCGTCCTCCTCGGGGTCCGCGCACCGGCATTGACCCCCATGTGCGGGTGACCCTGTCCTGACGCGTGGCGAACTGGAAGCGGTACTGGCACCCGGACCCGGTCCGGAGGCGCTGCGGGACGGCTTCCTGCGCGCCCCGGACGCCGCGGTCACGGGCAACGGGTGCGGACCGACCTGCCGTTCCCCGGCACCGCCACCGCGCTGATCCCCGGTGTGCTGCCGGGCGTCGAGGCGTACACGGTGAAGGTGAACGCCAAGTTCCCCGGCGCGCGGCCCGCGTTGCGCGGGGTGCTCTGCCTGCACAGCGGGCAGGACGGGGAGTTGCCGGCGCTGCGGGTCTCCGGCGACCGTGGCGGCGTGGCGCACCGGGCTGTCGCCGGCGCTGGGGACCCCACCTGCTGGCCGGCCCGGCGCGCGTCCTCGGCGTGATCGGCGCGGGAGCCCAGGGCGAGTCGATGGTGCGGGGCTTGGCGGAGCTGCGGCAGCACCGCGCGCTCGTCGTCCACGACACGGACGCCGAACGGGCCGCCGCGTTCGCGCTACGGCATCGGGGCCGGGCCGTGTCCTCGGCGCGGGAGGCGCCGCGGCCGCCGACACCGTGCTGCCGGCGACCTGGGCCCGAGAGCCGCTGCTGCGGCTGCCGGACACATCGGAAGGCCGGGACCTGACGAGCCTGGGCGCCGACGAACCCGGCAAGCAGGTGCTGTCCGCCGATCTGCTGTCCGCCGACCTGCTGCGGGCCGCGCTGTTCATGGTGGACGAGCGTGAACTCGCCGCGAGTACGGAGGACCTGGCGGCGGTCGGCTCCCGCCGCGCGCCGCCCGCCGCCGACGCCACCTTGAGGGACGTGCCGCGGGGCGACCATCCGGGGCGGGTGAGCGCCCGGAGCCGTACGGTCTAAGCGCGCGTGGGGCCGCCAGGTCTACGCGCGCGTGGGGCTGCCCTGGCAGGACCTGGCGCCGAGCCGGCCGGCGTACCGGGCGGCGCGGCGGGAGGGTGTGGGGCGGACGGTGGACCTGCCGGCTTGAGGTCCAGGAGCGCCTTCGGTGATCCACGAACGACCCGAGAGCGCTCTCACCTCCGGCTTCCCGGCGGCTATCCTGATCCGCAACCGCCGACGAGGAGCCCCGAAGTGACCGACACCGCCCCGCGTCCCACCCTGGAGGCCGTGGCCGCACGGGCCGGTGTCTCGCGGGCCACCGTGTCCCGGGTGGTCAACGGCGGGGACGGGGTCAGGGAGCCACTCGTCGAGCGGGTCCGCAAGGCCGTCGACGAGCTCGGGTACGTGCCCAACCAGGCCGCCCGCAGCCTCGTGACCCGGCGGCACGACGCCATCGCGGTCGTCGTCGCCGAACCCGAGACCCGGGTCTTCGCCGACCCTTTCTTCGCCCTGCAACTGCGCGGCATCAGCAAGGAGCTGACCGCCCACGACAACCAGCTGGTGCTGCTGCTCACGGAGGGCCGCGACGACCACGCCCGGGTCGGCCGCTACCTCGCAGGCGGGCATGTCGACGGGGCACTCGTCTTCTCGCTGCACCTCCAGGACCCGCTGCCCGAGCTGATCCAGCGCGCCGGCGTACCCACCGTCTTCGGCGGACGCCCCGGTTGGCACGGTGACCGGGACGGCGTCGTCTACGTCGACAGCGACAACCGCGGCGGTGCCCGCGACGCCGTACGCCATCTCGCCTCCCTCGGCCGCACCCGCATCGCGCACATCACCGGCGCCCTCGACCAGACCTCGGCGGTGGACCGGCTCGACGGCTACCGGGACGTCATGGTCGGCGCCGATCCCCGGCTCGTCGTCGAGGGCGACTTCACGCCGGGCGGCGGGGAACGGGCGATGCGCGAGTTGCTGGAACGCTGTCCCGATGTGGACGCGGTGTTCGCCGCCAACGACCTCACCGCGGCCGGCGCCCTTCGGGTGCTGCGCGAGGCGGGACGACGGGTGCCGGACGACGTCGCCGTGGTCGGGTTCGACGACATGCTGCCTGTCGCGGAGCAGACCGACCCGCCCCTGACCACGGTCCGTCAGGACATCGAGGAGATGGGCCGGCTGATGGCCCGCCTGCTGCTGCGGGGCCTCGACCGGCACACGGCCGAGCCGGACCTGGACGCCATGCCGTCCGGCGTCGTCCTGCCGACCACGCTGGTGCGGCGGGCTTCCGCCTAGGGTCTGTCGTTCGGATCAGGTGGGCTGAGAGAGACTGCGCCTCTCAGCCCACCCGAACAGCAGACCGGGGCCCCTCGTTCGGGTCGGCCGGGGCGAACGGCTGCACGTAGCCGGCCCGAGCGGGCCCCCGGCGTTGCTCAGCCCTGCGGCGGCTCGCTCCTGATCACCGCGAAACGTGCCCCGTAGGGGTCGGCGAGCTTGGCCACCCGGCCCACGTCCGGCAGATGCGTGGCGGGCATCCGGACCGTGCCGCCCAGTTCCTGCGCCCTGGCGACCGTGGCGTCCGTGTCGGTGACCTCGAAGTACGGCAGCCAGTACGCGGGGCCGTGCGCCTCCGCCGGGTCGTCGGCCTTGTCCACGACCCCGCCGAACATGGCGTCCTCCCCTTCACCTCCGGGCGCGAACGTCGTGTACGTGCCGCCGAAGAAGTCGACCGCGAAGGTCTCCATCCCGAGCGTCGCGTTGTAGAACCCCGCCGCGCCCGGCACGTCCGTGGTGTACAGCTCCAGCCAGCACAGTGAGCCCGGCTCCTGGACGACGTCCATGCCCTTGTTGGTGCCGGGCTGCCACAGGCCGAAGCCGACGCCCGCCTTGTCGGCCAGGACGGCCATGCGGCCCAGGTCCATCACGTCCATGGGCTGCACCAGAACCGAGCCGTGCGCCTGCTCGGCGGCCTTGGCCGTGGCGTCCACGTCCGGCGTCCGGAAGTACACGGTGAAGGACGGCGGGCCCTGTTCCTGTGTGGTCTGCATGCCGCCGGCCACGGTCCTGCCGTCCAGCTGGAAGAGGCCGTAACCACCGGTCTCGGGCCCGCCAGGCTGGAAACGCCAGCCGAACAGCCCGCCGTAGAAGGAACTCGCGCCCTCGATGTCGGGCGTGCCGAGGTCGATCCAGTTCGGCGCGCCCGTGACATAACGGGTGGTGAGCATGATCGCCCTCCTCGGAAGGGTCCCGTTGCCTGCTCTGCCGAGTCTCGCACCGCCCACTGACAACCGCTGCCGGAAGCACGCAGTCGGCGGAGGCGACCTACGGTGACCGGGGTCGTGACCGGCTGCCGCCCTCCGGCGCCCGCTCCGCTCCCGCTCGCTCCCGCGCGCCGTCGTGCACCGCGACGCGCGGCAGGGGACCATCGGCTCGGCCCGGGGCCCGGCCGCGCCTCGTATATCGCGCGTTGATCGAACGTTTTTCGCCGACCGGCACGATCCCGGGCATGCACATCGAAACGATCGCAACGATCACCTCGCCCGATCTGGCCTGGCAGCAGGAGGCGTTGTGCGCGCAGACCGGAGCGGACTTCTTCTTCCCCGAGCCGGGCAGCTCCGTGCGGGAGGCGAAGCGGATCTGCGGCATGTGCCCGATCCGCTCCGCCTGCCTCGAGTACGCCTTGAACAACGACGAACGCTTCGGCGTCTGGGGCGGCCTCTCGGAGAAGGAACGACTCCAGCTCAGGCGCACCTCCCGCTGGACGTGAACCGGTGCGGCCGTTCGCCCGGTCGGTTCGCATCCGATTCCCGGGCGATGTCCGCCGGAACCGGAACACACTGGTTCGCAGCCGGCCGCCCCGCCCTCTTCGCGAGGGGGAGCCTGAGCACGCCAGACGATCGCGCCCGCCGTCCCCACGGCTTCCGCGTGTTCCCGTGGAACGTCCCCATCAGCGCCGGCCGGGCGTCCTCACGGTCACCCGTCACCCACGTGCTCATGCCGGTCCTTGCCTGACCCGCTGGGCGGTGTCCTCGCCGGCCGGGCCGGGCAGAAGCCCGACCGCCTTCCTCCACCCCGCTGTTCGCACGCGTACAGGGCGAGCAGGGGCCCGTACCGGGACGACGACGGCCGGCCCGCAGGTGAGCGGGCCGGCCGTCGTCTCGGCGGGTGCTACCGGTCAGCCGGCGGCGCGGGCCGCCATCCGGGCCTTGCGCGCCGCGAGCCTCTCGTCGAACTTCGCGGCCTCGGCGTCGAGGCCGCCCATGTACAGCCCCAGCTCCTCCTGCGCCTTCTGCCCCTCCGGGCCGAGTCCGTCGATCTCCATGATCTTCAGGAAGCGGAGCACCGGCTGCAGGACGTCGTCGTGGTGGATGCGCAGGTTGTACACCTCACCGATGGCCATCTGGGCGGCGGCGCGCTCGAACCCGGGGATGCCGTGCCCGGGCATGCGGAAGTTCACGACCACGTCACGCACCGCCTGCATCGTGAGGTCCGGCGCGAGCTCGAACGCCGCCTTGAGCAGGTTGCGATAGAAGACCATGTGGAGGTTCTCGTCGGTCGCGATACGCGCCAGCATGCGGTCGCAGACCGGGTCACCGGACTGGTGGCCGGTGTTGCGGTGCGAGATGCGGGTCGCGAGCTCCTGGAAGGCCACGTAGGCGACCGAGTGCAGCATCGAGTGCCGGTTGTCCGACTCGAAGCCCTCGCTCATGTGGGCCATCCGGAACTGCTCCAGCTTGTCCGGGTCCACCGCGCGCGAGGTGAGCAGGTAGTCGCGCATCACGATGCCGTGCCGGCCCTCCTCGGCGGTCCAGCGGTGCACCCAGGTGCCCCAGGCGCCGTCCCGGCCGAAGAGCGAGGCGATCTCGTGGTGGTAGCTGGGCAGGTTGTCCTCGGTCAGGAGGTTCACGACCAGGGCGATGCGGCCGATCTCGGTGACCTTGGACTGCTCCTTGTCCCAGGCCTCCCCGTCCTCGAAGTGGCCGGGGAAGTTACGGCCGTCCGTCCAGGGCACGTACTCGTGCGGCATCCAGTCCTTGGCGATCTTCAGATGCCGGTTGAGTTCTTGCTCGACGACTTCCTCCAGCGCGTACAACAGCCGGGCGTCGGTCCAGACGGCAGGACTGCCGAGGTGAGGGGAAGTGATCGTCACGGGTACTCCAGGGGGACGCACAACACAGGCAGGCCCCCGGCGAGCGGTCGCCGGGAACTTACGGGATCGTAGGCTACGAAGCCGTAGGTTACGAAGCCGTAGGTTAAGAGTGATGTAAAGGCCGCTGATCAGCGGCTGTTTTCGTCCCGCCTCACCGGGGACGCGAAAAGCCCCAGGACCCGCAGGTCCTGGGGCTGGAGAGTCTCGCGTTCAGCCGGTCAGGCGTACAGCTCCCGCATGCGGACCGAGAGACATGTCACACATCCTTCGAGCTTCTCGAACTCGCTGATGTCCACGACGACGGGTTCGTGGCCGAGGTCGGCGAGCAGTTCCGCCGTCTTCGGCGCGCTCGCGGCCATCAGCAGCTTGTCGCCCCCGAGGAGCACCACATGGGCGCCGGACTCCTCCGGAACCGGCAGGAAGCGCGGGAACAGTGACGGGACGTCCAGCTGCGGGATCCGGCCGAGGATCGTTCCGTCGGGCAGCGCCGTGATCGCCGACTTCAGGTGCAGCACCTTGCCGACCGGTACGGCGACGACCCGTGCGCCCAGCGGTTCGAAGGCGGCCCGCAGCTGCTGGATGCCGGCCGCGTTGGTACGGCCGCCGCGGCCTACGTAGATCGTGTCGCCGACCTTCAGGACGTCGCCGCCCTCCAGCGTGCCCGGTTCCCAGATCCAGTTCACGGAGCAGCCGAGCGAGGCGACGGCCTCCTCGACGCCGACGGTCTCCCCGCGCCGGGACTCGGCACCGGGCCGGGTGATCAGCGCGACGTTCCGGTACATGACGACCGTGTCCTCGACGAAGACCCCGTCGGGGCAATCGTCGGCCGGGTCGACCTCGATCGTCTCCCAGCCGTGCGTCCGCAGGGCCGCCACGTACGCCTCCCACTGCTCGACCGCGAGGTCGACGTCCACCTGCTCCCGCTCGATGTGCGTCACCAGCCCTTCGGCGAGGCGCGGGCTGGGGCGGCGGACGAGGGCCTTCTTGCTGGGCACGACGGGATCTCCGGATCGGTGGCGGGTGTCGGCGACCATGATGCATCGGCCACCGGTCCGCCATCATGCAGGGCCTACCCGCCGGTACAAAACCCTCGTGGTCAGGCTGTGGCCCTCCTGAGATGCTCCGCGGTGAAGGAGCCGTGTGCCGCGAGGAGCTGCCGCGGGGTCCCCTCGAAGATCACCCGGCCTCCGTCGCGACCGGCGTCCGGCCCCAGGTCGATGATCCAGTCGGCGTGCGCCACCACGTCCAGGTTGTGCTCGACGACCACCACCGTGTTGCCCGCGTCGACCAGCCGGTCCAGTAGCCCGAGGAGCCCGTCGACGTCCGACATGTGCAGCCCGGTCGTCGGCTCGTCGAGGACGTACACCGCGCCGGTGCGGTGCAGCCGCGTCGCCAGCTTGATGCGCTGCCGTTCCCCGCCGGACAGCGTGGACAGCGGCTGGCCCAGCGTGAGGTAGGTCAGCCCCACGTCCCGCAGGGCGCGCAGACGCCGCCGCAGGCCCGGATCCCGGAAGAACTCCAGTGCCTGGTCCGCCGTCATCTCCATCACGTCCGCGATGGAGTTGCCCCCGACGGTCAGCCGCAGCACCTCGTCCTTGAAGCGCCGTCCCTCGCAGTCGTGGCACGTCGTGGTGACCGGATCCATGAAGGCGAGGTCGGTGCAGATGATCCCGCGGCCCTCGCAGGTGCCGCACGCACCGGAGGAGTTGAAGCTGAACAGGCCCGGCTCGGCGCCCGTCTCGCGGGCGAAGATCTTCCGTACCGTGTCCATGATTCCCAGGTACGTCGCCGGAGTCGACCGCCCCGAGATCCCGATCGACGACTGGTCCACCACCACCGCGCCCTCGTGAGCCGTCGTGAACTGCGCGACGAGCGTGCTCTTCCCGGACCCGGCGACGCCGGTCACCACGGTCAGCACCCCGGTCGGGAACCGCACCGTCACCTCCCGCAGGTTGTGCCGGTCGGCGCCCTTCACCCAGAGCCCACCGTTCGTCGGCCGTACGTCCGCCTTGATCGCCGTACGGCGGCCCAGGCACCGCCCGGTCACCGTGCCCGACCCGGCCAGCTCGGCCGGCGTCCCCTCGAACACGACCCGTCCGCCGTCCGCGCCGGCCGCCGGTCCCATGTCGACGACGTGATCGGCGAGGGCGATGAGGTCCGGGTCGTGCTCGACCACCAGCACGGTGTTGCCCTTGTCGCGCAGTCGCAGCAGCAGGTCGCCGAGCCGTCCGACGTCGCGTGGGTGCAGGCCGACGCTGGGCTCGTCGAAGATGTAGGTCATGCCCGTGAGGCTGGAGCCCAGGTGGCGGACCGTCTTCAGGCGCTGTCCCTCGCCGCCGGAGAGCGTGGACGTCTCGCGATCGAGGCTGAGATAGCCCAGGCCGATGGCGTCGACGCGTTCGAGTGCGGTGACGGCGGCGCGTGCGACGGGGCCGGCTACCGGGTCGTCGATGTCCTTGAGGACCGCGATCAGGTCGGTGACCTGCATGCGCGCGCACTCCGCGATGTTCCGGCCGTTGATCCGGGTCGCGAGCGCCGCCGCGTTGAGCCGGGCCCCGTCGCAGGCCGGGCAGGTGCCCTCCGTCAGGTACGCCCGCACCAGGTCGCGGGTCTTCTGGCTCATCGCCGACAGGTCCCGCTTCAGGTACAACCGCTCGAAGCGGGTGGCCAGGCCCTCGTAGTCGGTGGTCCAGGTGCCGCCCGAGCCGGACACGCTGACCTTGCTGCCGGGGCGGCCGCGCATCAGGAACTCGCGTTCGGCGGCGGTGAAGCGCCCGACGGGTTTGTCCGGGTCGAGGTCGGCGCTGTTGGTGTACGTCTGCCCCTGCCAGGTGCCCGCGGCGAAGGGCGGGAAGCGCACCGCGCCGTCGGCCAGGGAACGGGACGGGTCGAGGATGCGGTCCCAGTCGGGCCGGACCGACCGCCCGAGGCCGTCGCACTCCGGGCACATACCGGACGGGTCGTTGAACGAGTACGCGGTCGCCGGTCCGGCGCTGGGGGCGCCGTACCGGGAGAACAGCACCCGCAGCACCGACTGGATGTCGGTCATCGTGCCGACCGTGGACCGGGAGTGCCCCCCGATCGGCCGCTGGTCGACGACGATCGCGGGGGAGAGGTCCTGGAGGTCCTCCGCGTGCGGGCGCTCGTACTTGGGCAGCCGGTTGCGCACGAACCACGTGAAGGTCTCGTTCAGCTGGCGCTGGGACTCCACCGCGATCGTGTCGAACACGACCGACGACTTCCCCGATCCCGAAACGCCGGTGAACACGGTCAGCCGGCCTTTCGGGATGCGGAGCGTGACGTCCTTGAGGTTGTTCTCCCGGGCTCCGGTGATGGTGATGAAATCGGGCATGCAGTCGAAGCTAGGCGGTATACCCGACAGCTTCTGGCGTGATTTCCTTCAGTTCTCCGTCCTCCAGCATCAGCCAGCGCGTGATGCCGATCGACTCCAGGAACGGCAGATCGTGGCTGGCCACGATCAGTGCCCCCTCGTACGACTCCAGGGCGGTGGTGAGCTGGCGCACGCTCGCCATGTCCAGGTTGTTCGTCGGCTCGTCCAGCATCAGCAGCTGCGGTGCCGGCTCCGCCAGCATCAGCGCGGCCAGCGCCGCCCGGAAGCGCTCGCCTCCGGAGAGGGTCTCCGCCTTCTGGTCGGCACGGGCGCCCCGGAACAGGAAGCGGGCCAGCCGCGCCCGGATCCGGTTGTTGGTGGCGCCCGGCGCGAACCGGGCCACGTTCTCGGCGACCGTCAGCTCGGCGTCGAGGACGTCCAGCCGCTGCGGCAGGAAGCGCAGCGGGACATGGGCCGTCACCTCACCCGCCACCGGCGCCAGCTCCCCGGCGATCGTCCGCAGCAACGTCGTCTTGCCCGAGCCGTTGCGCCCGATCAGCGCGATCCGCTCCGGGCCGTGCAGATCGAGACCACCGGTCACCCGGGCGCCGTACACGAGTTCCAGCTCCCGCAGCGTGAGGACGCTGCGGCCCGGCGGAACGGCCGTGTACGGCAGGTCGACGCGGATCTCGTCGTCGTCCCGTACGGCCTCCACCGCGTCGTCGAGCCGCTCCCTGGCCTCGGCGAGCTTCTCCTCGTGCATGATGCGGTGCTTGCCCGCGGACTCCTGCGCCGCGCGCTTGCGTGCCCCCATGACGATCTTCGGCTCGCGCTTCTGGTCCCACATCTTCTGGCCGTACCGCTTGCGGCGGGCCAACTTGACCTGAGCGTCGACCAGTTCACGCTTCTGCTTCTTCAGGTCGGCCTCGGCGACCCGCACCATGCGCTCGGCCGCCTCCTGCTCGATCTCCAGGGCCTGCTCGTACGCGGAGAAGTTGCCGCCGTACCAGGTGATCTCGCCCACCCGTCTGCCACCACCACCCTCGGCCGAGGCGCCTCGCGCCGCAGGACTCACTCGGCGCAGATCGGCGATCTGGTCGACGAGGTCGAGCAGTTCCCGGTCGTGGCTGACGACGACCATCACGCCCGGCCAGGACTGGACGGCCGTGTACAGCCGCCGGCGCGCGTACAGGTCGAGGTTGTTGGTGGGCTCGTCGAGCAGCAGGACGTCGGGGCGGCGCAGCAGCAGCGCGGCCAGGCGCAGCAGCACGGACTCGCCGCCCGAGACCTCGCCGATCGTGCGGTCCAACTCGACGTGTCCGAGCCCGAGTTCGCCGAGCGTGGCGAGGGCGCGCTCCTCCACGTCCCAGTCGTCGCCGACGGTCTCGAAGTGCACCTCGGCCACGTCGCCCGCCTCGATGGCGTGCAGCGCGGCCCGCTTGGCGGCGATGCCGAGCGCCTCGTCGACCTTCAGGCCGGTGTCCAGCGTGACGTTCTGCGGGAGGTAGCCGACCTCGCCCGCGACGCGTACGGCGCCGTCGAGCGGGGTGAGTTCACCCGCGATGAGCTTCAACAGGGTTGACTTTCCTGACCCGTTGATCCCGACGAGGCCGGTGCGGCCGGGGCCGAAGGCGACGTCGAGGTTCTCGAAGACGGGGGTGCCGTCGGGCCAGGTGAAGGCAAGGGACGTACAGGTGATGGAAGTAGACATACGGGGCCTCCGCGGATGCTCGAAGCGATCAAGGGCAAACGCGTTTCGAGACACCGGCGACCCACGGGGAGGCCTCAGGAGGGCATGAGAAAAGCCCTGTTTCCGGAGGACGGCTCGAACGCCGAGGTCGCACGCAGCGCACACACCTCAGGTGTGACGCGGTGTCTCAGGACCTCAGACGAGCAACGTCCTTCTCCAATCGACGGCAACAGGACCGTTCTACACCGTAGGAGCGGGTGCCGACGGTGTCAACGCATTTGACGGTCCTGCCGCGGAGGGCTCAGCGGGGCAGACCCCGGGCGGGACGCCTCAGCAGGCGTCCCGCATCAGCTCCGCGAGGTCGTGGTCCAGGTCGAGCTGGAGGTGCTCCAGCCCCAAGGGCACCAGCTCGCTCGTGGCCTGCAGGAAGCGCCGCACATCGCCGGAACGGATGTGCACGACCGCCGTGCCCTCGGGGGCGTGGAACTCCAGGACCGTGCGGTCGAAGCCGTACGGCCGCACCCGGACGTCCCCGTGGCCCTCGGGGCCCTCCAGGCCGGACACCAGCAGCTCACGGCTGAAGGTCCAGCAGACCTCGACACCCTCCAGGGTGGCCGGCGCCGGGAAGGTCATACGGACGGCGAAGGGGTCGCGCCGGTCGTAGTGAAGGGTCGCGGGAATGCTCGGCATCCGCGGCGCGGCGGCGACGAGACGGGCCTCGACGGGCTGCTCGATGACGGTGGACAACGCCTTGCTCCCTTGTGACGGCTGGACGACTATCCGGGCGGACGAGACGGGGCACTGGTAGAGACGATGGAATCGGCCAATCCGTGCACCCCGAAGCCGAGTGACCTCGGTCACCGCCTTCATGCACGGGAGGGATCCGTATGCCCCTGTGTGCCAGGAAAGTCACCTGTGTCTCCCGGTCCCTGCTGTGGCTCCCGAGGCCATCTGGACGCCGATACGGCACTGGACTAGCTTCGCCCGCCATGAGGCGTTCGGGGAACACGCGACGGTCGGGGTACTGGTTTCGGACAAGTGCGGCGGGGGTGGCCTGCGGTGCGGCGCTGACCGCGCTGACCGTCGTACCCGCACAGGCGCGGGCACAGACGGACCTGCCGGAGCGCAGGGCCCCGCACTGGGAACCCAAGGACAGCGGCGCGCCCGAGGTGCGCTTCCGCGGGCTGTCCGCGGTCAGCCGGAGCACCGCCTGGCTGGCCGGAACCCAGGGCACCGTCCTGCGCACCACCGACGGCGGCACGACCTGGCGGAACGTCTCACCGCCCGGAGCCGGCGAACTCCAGTTCCGGGACGTCGAGGCGTTCGACGCGCGCCGCGCCGTGGTGCTGGCCATCGGAGAGGGTGAGGCGTCCCGTGTGTACCGCACGGACGACGGCGGCGCGACCTGGACCGAGTCCTTCCGCAACACCGACGCGCGGGCCTTTTACGACTGCCTCGCCTTCTTCGACCACCGGCACGGCCTGGCGATGAGCGACCCGGTGGACGGCCGGTTCCGCATCCTGTCGACCAGTGACGGCGGCCGCTCCTGGACGGTGCTGCCGAACTCGGGGATGCCCGCCGCGCTGGAGGGTGAGGCCGGCTTCGCGGCGAGCGGGCAGTGCCTGGTCACCTCTGGACCGAAGGACGTCTGGCTGGCCACCGGCGGGGCCGCACGCGCGCGCGTGCTGCACTCCGCCGACCGAGGGCTCACCTGGACGGCCGCCGACACACCGGTCCCGGCCGGCGACCCGGCCCGCGGCGTCTTCGCCCTGGCCTTCCGCGACCGCACGCACGGCCTCGCGGTCGGCGGCGACTACCGCCCCGACCAGCCCTCCCCGCGGGCCGCCGCCCGCACCGGCGACCGGGGCGCCACCTGGCGGGCCGCCGCGAACCCGGTGCCCGCCTACCGCTCCGCGGTCGCCTGGCTCCCGCACAGCCGCACCGCCGCCCTCGCCGTCGGGCCCACCGGGACCGACCTGACGACGGACGGCGGCCGCACCTGGCGGACCGTCGACAACGGCTCGTACGACACCGTGGACTGCACGCCGGACCTCGGCTGCTGGGCGGCGGGGGAGAAGGGCAGGGTCGCGCGGCTGGAGAGCTGACGCCGGAATGTGGGTACTCGGTCGCGGACTGCGAGAGGAGTGACTCACATGCCAGCCGGTTCGAGCCCGAAGCGGGAACGCCAGTACGAGCACATCAAGAAGAGCGCCCAGGACCGGGGCGAGAGCGCCTCGCGCGCCGAGGAGATCGCGGCGCGGACGGTGAACAAGGAACGCGCACGGTCCGGCGAGTCCAAGTCCGCCAGCCGTACCTCCACCCAGGACATGTCCTCGGGCAAGCGGGGCGGCCGGCGGTCCGGCCAGGGCTCCCAGGGCCCCACCCGCGACCAGCTGTACGAGGAGGCCAAGAAGCGCAACATCCACGGACGTTCGGACATGAACAAGAGCCAGCTCAAGCAGGCACTGGGCAAGTGAGGCTCAGCCGGGCGTCTCACGGTACCGTGCCAGCTCCGGGGCCGTTTTCGTGGCGGCGAACTCGGTGACGCGGTACGCGCACACCCCGGCCACGACGAACGGATCCGTGGCGGCGACTTCCTCGATGAGCGCCCGGTCCCCCGCGACGGCGAGGATCACCCCGCCGTCGCGGGGGTTCTTGCGCCCGGACGCGAGGAAGAGGCCCTTGTCGTACTGCTCGTCGAGCCACGCCACATGCGCCTCCAGCACGGCGTCGACGGCAGCGAGCGGTGCGGTGTAGGTCAACTCCAGTACGAACATGATCGCGAGACTACCCCCGCGGCCCGCGCCCGCCGGCTCCGGCCCCGTACGCTCGTGCCCACCATGACGACCGTACGCATTCCCGCGGGCTGGCCCGCGACCGACGAAGAAGCCCGCGCCGTCCAGGACGAGTTGCGCGAGCGGGTGGTGCTCGACGAGCCGGGACCGCCGCCGGGCTCCGGACACGTCACCGGTGTCGACGTCGCCTACGACGACGAACGGGACGTGGTCGCCGCCGCGGCCGTCGTCCTGGACGCGGCGAGCCTCGACGTCGTCGCCGAGGCCACCGCCGTCGGGCGGATCTCCTTCCCGTACGTCCCCGGCCTGCTGGCCTTCCGCGAGATCCCCACGGTGCTGGCCGCGCTCGACGCCCTGCCCTGTCCGTCCGGACTCGTCGTCTGCGACGGCTACGGCCTCGCCCACCCCCGCCGCTTCGGCCTCGCCGCCCACCTCGGCGTTCTCACCGGCCTGCCGACCATCGGCGTGGCCAAGAACCCCTTCACCTTCACCTACGACGACCCCGGCGCCGCACGCGGCTCGTCAGCGCCCCTCATGGCCGACGAGGAGGAGGTCGGCCGCGCCCTGCGCACCCGGGACGGCGTGAAACCGGTGTTCGTGTCCGTCGGCCACCGCGTGAGCCTCGACAACGCCTGCGCCCACACCCTGGCGCTGACGCCCGCGTACCGGCTGCCGGAGACCACACGCCGCGCGGACGCCCTGTGCCGGCAGGCGCTGAAGGAGGCGACCCGCGCGATCTGAGTACGTGCCCTGAGTACCCGTACGGATGTGGCGGGACCGGCCCCGTCGGCAGGGTGGGCCGCATGACGACGCACCGCTCCCCGAAGCCCCTCGCCGACCCCGACCGCCCCGTCGAGCGCGCCGTGACGGCGGCGCTGGTTCTGGCCACACTGGCCGGGCTGGGCTGGATCGCCGGGATGATCTACACGCTCTCGGAATGGCCCCTCTAGGACCGCCCGGACCCGGCGGACCGGCTCGCGCCTGAACATGCAGACGGCCGTTCACAATGCTGCAATGGCTGAGGGGGCCCGTCCGGCTGAGGAGCGGCCATGCACCAGGACATCGGGGAGATGGGGCCCGTCGACTACCTGATCGTCGAGTTCCCCGGCAGCCGTATGACCGGAGAGGGCCTGCCTCTCCTCGTGGACCTCGTCGACAGAGGCATCATCCGCATCCTCGACCTCGTCTTCCTCCGCAAGGGCACCGACGGGTCGGTCGAGGCGCTGGAGCTCAGGAACATCGGGGACGAGGTCGATCTGACGGTGTTCGAGGGAGCCTCCTCGGGACTGCTGGACCAGAGCGACCTGGAGGACGCCGGTGGCGCTCTGGAGCCCGGAAACTCCGCCGCGGTCCTGGTGTACGAGAACGTGTGGGCCGCGCCCCTGGCCGGTGCGCTGCGGCGCGGCGGGGCCGAACTGGTGGCCAGTGGGCGCATCCCCGTGAACGCCCTGCTGGCCTCGCTGGACGCCGCCGAGGGGACTACCCCTGCGGGCGGGGTCACCGCCGGGTGAGAGCGGCTTCCGCCGGCCGGCAGCGCCACACCGCGCACGGATCGCAGGGAGATGAGTGACATGCCAGGACTCCTCCGCGGCGTCGCCCGCACCGCCGTCATCTCGGGTACGGCCACAGCGGTGTCCAACCGCGTCTCACGGCGCCAGGCGGGCCGATGGGCGCAGCAGGACCGCGAACGGCAGCGCACCTACGAGCAGGACGTCGTGCCGCCCGCGCCCGCCGCCGCTGCACCGGCTGCCGACGACATGACCAGCAAGATCGACCAGCTGAAGCAACTCGCCGACCTCAGGGCCGCGGGAGCGCTCACCGACGAGGAGTTCGCGGCCCAGAAGCGCCGGGTCCTCGGCTGACGCGGAGGCACGGGTCGTGCCCGAACCGGAGCACCCGGCTGCGTCCACCCCCGGCACGCAGCCGGAGACGGCCGAACGGCTGCGCGACCTGCTGCGGCAACCGGCCTACCAGAAAGCGCTCGTCCTCTCCGCGCTCATCGGCGCCCCGGTCGCCCTCATGGCGTTCTGGTTCCTGGCCGCGCTGCACGAGCTCGAACACGCGTGGTGGGACGAACTGCCCGCCGCACTGGGTTGGCACACCCCTCCCTGGTGGTGGCCGCTGCCCCTGTTGACCCTCGCCGGGGTCGCCGTGGGTCTGGTGGTACGGCACCTGCCCGGAGCCGGCGGCCACGTCGCCGCCGCCGGTCTGCACCCCCAGGGAGCAGCCCCCTCCGCCCTGCCGGGGATCCTCCTCGCGGCCCTCGCCGGCCTGCCGCTCGGTGCCGCCCTCGGCCCCGAAAGCCCGCTGATCGCCCTCGGCGGCGGTCTGGCCCCCCTCCTCGCGCGACTGGCCAGGGCGCCGGTGACACCGCAGGGCACCGCCCTCCTCGGCGTCGCCGGCGCCGCCGCGGCACTTCCGGCGATCTTCGGCAATCCGCTGGTCGGAGCGGTGATCCTCATCGAGGTGGCCGGCGTGGGCGGCCCGCGGCTGTTCGCCGTCATGCTTCCGGCACTCCTGTCCAGCGGGGTCGGCTCGCTCGTCTTCACCGGGTTCGGCCGCTGGACCGGCCTGTCCACGGGCGACCTGACACTGAAGGGGATCTCGGCGCCCCGCCTCGATGCCGGGGACATCCTCTGGACGGTGCCGATGGCCGTCGCCCTCGGTGCCGCGACGCACTACGTGCTGAACACCGGCCGCCTGACCGCGCTGTTCGTCCGCAGACGAACCGTCGTGCACACGGTGGTCTGTGCCCTGGCCGCCGGGGCGTGCGCCTCGGTGTACGCGCTGGCCACGGACCGCTCCCCGGCGGAGGTCGCCTCGTCCGGCCAGGCCACCCTCGCCCGCCTCGCCGAGGACCCGCACGCCTGGAGCGTCGGCGCGCTGATCGCCGTACTGCTGTGCAAGTCCGCGGCGTACGCGCTGTGCCTGGGCAGCCTCCGCGGTGGCCCGGTCTTCCCCGCGCTGTTCCTAGGGGCGGCGGCGGGCGTGCTGCTGGCCCCGCTCCCCGGCCTGGGCGTCGTGCCCGGGCTGGCCGCCGGCATGGCGGCCACAGGCGCCGCGGCCCTGCGGCTGCCGGTCAGCAGCGCGGTGCTGGTCGTCCTGCTCCTGGGCAGCGGGGCGATGACCTCCGTGGTGATCATCGCGGCGGTGGTGAGCTTCGTGACGGCCGAACTGCTGCCACCGGGCCGCGCCGTGCCGCCACCCGAAGAGCCGGAGCGGGCGACGGCCGTACGGGCCCCCGGCAGGCGGGACGGCGGGCCCGAGCGCGGCTGACCCGGCCGCGGGCTGGGGCGCCGGTGCGCCGGACCGGAGCGGCTGGCCCGGTCGCGGGCTGGGGCGCTGGTGCGCCGGACCGGAGCGGCTGGCCCGGTCGCGGGCTGGGGCGCCGGTGCGCCGGACCCGAGCGCGGCTGACCCGGTCGCGGGCCGCGGCGCTGGTGCGCCGGACCCCGAGACGCGTTCCCGTCCCGCCCTCGCGCCGCACCGACTGGGCATGCGCGCCCGCCGACGGCGACCCGCAGTCGGCAACCGGAGCCCTGCCGGGAAGGAGCCACCTGACCGGCTCCCCCGAGACCGCACGCACCGCATGTCCGACACGGACCACCGGGCCCGTGCCAAGGCTGTCCGCGCGGGCGGCCGCGGACACGGACCCCGGGCCCGCGCCAAGGCTGTCCGCGCGGGCGACCACGGACACGGACCCCGGGCCCGTGCCAAGGCTGTCCGCGCGGGCGGCCGCGGACACGGAGGGCCGGCCCGGGGCCATGGCCTCGCTCACGCCCGAGCGTGTGGTGGCCGTAGTGGGTGCCGGACGCGGTGTGCTGCTGACTTCCCCCGGCTGCGGAACGTGCCGTGGCTGCAGCCCGTCGATCAGGTGAGCGCCGGTGACCCGGTGGCCGCCCGGTCCGCCCAGGGGGCACGGTCGAGCCGGGCGACCTGCTGTTCGTGCGGGTGAGCACCGTCGTCGGCCGCCTCACCCGGTGACCAGGACCCGCTCGGGCCCGTGCCGGTCCGCATCCGCAGGCGATGCGGTTGCCGGCCCGAGCGGGGCGTGGCCGTCCTCGGGACGGACGGCGACGACGACACGGCCCAGCCCCGGTCAACCCATCCCTGACGGCCATGGGCGAACGCCCTGAGGGTGGGCGATCACCTCATGGAGCGGTTGACTTGACCGGGGGCGGGGGACCCGCCTTCGGGCGGGGGAAGATCCTCCGCCGGTCGGCGCAACACCGGTTCGTGCCGCGACGACGCGGCCCGCCCCCGGTGATTGGGTGGCGCTTCGACCTCCGGGCCACGGCCCGGGCGACCCGGCCCCGCAGTGCAGGAGACAGCCATCGTGAGTTCCCCCGAGGGCACGCCCCGCGACGTGATCCCCGCCCAACTGCTCAAGGGCCAGAAGGCCCTGGTCACCGGTGCGAACTCCGGCATCGGCAGGGCGACGGCCCTGGCCATGGGCCGGGCCGGGGCCGATGTGGTCGTGAACTACGTGGCCGGACGCGAGGAAGCCGAGAAGGTCGTCGAGGAGATCAGGTCCTTCGGCGTGCGGGCCGTCGCCCACGAGGCGGACGTCTCCGACGAGGACCAGGTCGTCGCCATGGTGAACCGGACGGTCGAGGAGTTCGGCACCCTCGACATCCTGGTGGCCAACGCCGGCCTCCAACGCGACGCCCCCTTCACCGAGATGACGGTCGCCCAGTGGCAGAAGGTCATCGACGTCAACCTCACCGGCCAGTTCCTGTGCGCCCGCGAGGCCACCAAGGAGTTCCTGCGGCGCGGCGTCGTCCCCGAGGTGTCGCGCGCGGCCGGGAAGATCATCTGCATGAGCTCCGTGCACCAGGTCATCCCCTGGGCCGGGCACGTCAACTACGCCTCCTCCAAGGGCGGCGTGCGGATGATGATGGAGACGCTCGCCCAGGAGCTCGCGCCGAAGAAGATCCGCGTGAACGCCATCGCCCCGGGCGCCATCCAGACCCCCATCAACCACAGCGCCTGGGAGACGGCCCAGGCCCGCGAGGACCTCCTCAAGCTGATTCCCTACGACCGCATCGGCGACCCGGAGGACATCGCGCGCGCGGCCGTCGCCCTCGCCTCCGACCTCATGGACTACGTGGTCGGCGCCACGCTCTTCGTGGACGGCGGGATGACCCTCTTCCCGGGATTCGCCACCGGCGGCTGACCGTCCCCGGTGCGCCGGCCGGGCCGCAGCCGGCAGGGCTACGCACGGTCCAGGGCCGAGTCGAGGGTGATCGCCGCGTCGATGAGGGCGAGATGGGTGAACGCCTGGGGGAAGTTGCCCAGTTGACGGCCCGTCGGGTCGATCTCCTCCGAGTACAGACCGAGATGGTTGGCGTACCCCATCATCTTCTCCAGCACCAGCCGCGCCTTCCCGGTCCGCCCCGCGCGGGCCAGGGCGTCGACGTACATGAAGGTGCACAGGGAGAAGGTGCCTTCCGAGCCTCGCAGGCCGTCCGGTGAGGCCTCCGGGTTGTAGCGGTAGACCAGGCTGTCGCTGACCAGTTCCTGTTCCATGGCGGCGAGCGTCGACGTCCAAAGGGGGTCGTCGGGCGTGATGAACCCGACCGTCGCCATACGCAGCAGCGAGGAGTCGAGGACATCGCCGCCGTAGTGCTGGACGAAGGCATGGCGCCCCTCGCTCCAGCCCTTGGCCATGACCTGTTCGTAGCAGTCGTCCCGGGCGCCGCGCCAGCGGTCGGCGGCGGCGGGCCGGCCGTTGGACTCGGCGAGCCGCAGGGCGCGGTCGAAGGCAACCCACGACATGACACGGCCGTACGTGAAGTCCTCCCGGCCGCCGCGGGTCTCCCACAGTCCCTCCTCCGCCTGGTCCCAGTGGTCCACCAGCCAGTCGAGGTTGGTCAGCAGCGCGTTCCAGCCGCGGTGCCCCATCTGCAGTCCGTGCCGGTGCGCGAAGTGGATGCTGTCCAGCGCCTCGCCGTAGATGTCCAGTTGGAGCTGCGCGGCGGCACCGTTCCCGATGCGCACCGGCGCCGAACCCGCGTAGCCCGCCCAGTGGTCGAGGATCTGTTCGTCCAGGTCGGAGGAGCCGTCCACCCTGTACATGACGTTCAGCGGACCGGTGTCGCCCTCCCTTCCGGCCCGCTCCCTGACCCGGTCCGAGAGCCACTGTATGAACGCCCTGGCCTCGTCGGTGAAGCCCAGCCCCAGCAGCGCGTACACCGAGAAGGACGCGTCCCGGATCCAGGTGAACCGGTAGTCCCAGTTGCGCTCCCCGCCCAGTTGCTCGGGAAGCGCCGTGGTCGGGGCGGCCACCACGGCGCCGGTGGGCGCGAAGGTCATCAGCTTCAGCGTGATCGCGGAGCGCTCCACGGTCTCGCGCCAGCGTCCCGTGTACCGCGACTGGCGCAGCCAGCCGCGCCAGAACAGCACCGTCTCGTCGAAGAGTTGCTGGTACTCCGGCAGCCGCATCTCCCTCGGCGGCCCGTCGGCGGCCCACTCCAGGGCCAGCCCCCGCTCCTGGCCCGCCTCCAGCCTCAGCGTGAAGTGCAGGGCGTCCCGGCGATCGGCAAGCACGTCCAGCAGCCGCTCGTCGTCCGGTTCGCGGATGGGGTGCACGGTGAGCTGCGCGCCGCCCTGCGCGGTGAACACCGCCCCGTGCGTGCTGATGTGCAGACGGTGCGGCCGCCGCCCGTAGTCGAACCTCGGCGCTATCTCCACCTCGAACGTCATCCTGCCGCGTACACAGCGGACCATCCTCACCAGCTGGTGGCGCTCGGTGACCGTGCGGCCGGTCACCGGCATGAAGTCGATGACCTCTCCGGCGCCCGCCTCGGTCATGAAGCGGGTGACCAGGATCGCCGTGTCGGGAAGGTACAACTGCTTGGTCGCGTACGACCGGTGCATCGGGCGGACCGTGCAGTGCCCGCCCTTGTCCTTGTCCAGCAGCGCGCCGAACACGCTGGGCGAGTCGAATCTCGGGGCGCAGAACCAGTCGACGCTTCCGTCGGTCGTCACCAGTGCGGCGGTCTGGAGGTCGCCGAGGAGGCCGTGGTTCTCGATCAGCGGGTAGTCGTGCATCGGGGCCCGCCCTTTCGGTGTGCGATTCACCCGAACGCCCCTGGATCAGACTAAGCCGAGGGGCCCGGAACGGCGCGCGGGCGAGGGCCGTCGCCACGCCGCGCGGGCCGTACGCGGCCGGTGCCGGACCGACGACCAGCCCCGCCGTGAGGTGCAGTGTCGACCGAGACTCCCTCGGCTCCGGGGCTGCCCGCCGGTCAGAGCCAGGACCCGGACGATCACCGGGAGGAGACGCGCCGAAGGCACGCCGCCCACGCGTGCGCCGTACGGGTCGAGGGTGAGCAGGGCCGTGGTCGCCGTATCCGCACGCGGCGGACCCGGGCGGCGCCTCGTGACGCGGCGTGCCGAGGCCCGCCTCGTCGCGCACCCTGGAGTCGGGAAGGAGCGGCTCGATGGAGACTTCCGCAGCTACGCCGCCGGCAGCGCGGGCAAGCCGCCGAGCCGGCCCGCCCGGGTGAGCCGTGCAGCCGGCGGCCACCGGCGGATCCGCGCCCTGCTGCGCCCGTCGTGGTGGCGTGGCCGCATCGAGAACCTGACGGCCTGGCAGAAGACCCTCCACGCGCGCGTGGAGACCCGCTTCCCGGTGGTCACCGCACTCGTGGACCGCCTGGTGTCGGTGAACATCTTCGACTCCGCCACCCGTATCGCCGCGCAGTGCTTCCTGACCGCGGTGCCCCTGCTGTTCGTGCTCGGCGCCTACGCCCCGGAGGCGGTGCAGGACCAGGTGGCCGCGTCGATCAGCTCCGTCTTCGGACTGACCGGGCAGACGAAGGCGCAGGTGGAGCAGGCGTTCGAGCCCCCGACCGAGGACCTGCGCCAGGCGACCGGCCTGGTGGGCGGGCTGATGGTGTTGCTGTCGGCCACCGCGGTCAGCCGCGCGGTGCAGCGACTGTGCAGACGCGCCTGGCAGCTGCCCCGGACAGCGGGCAAGGTCGCTCCGTGGCGCTGGGTCGCATGGATCCTCCTGTGGCTTTGCTCACTCGTCGTGCAGGGGCTGCTGCACAACGGGCTCGGGCTGGGGGCGTGGGCCGGGTTCCCGATCGTCCTGGCCATGCAGGTGGTGATGTGGTGGTGGACCCAGCACCTGCTGCTCGGCGGGGCGGTCCGCTGGGCGCCCCTCGTGCCGGGCGCCGCCGTCACGGCGGTCGCGGTCAGCTGTCTGTCGGTGACGGCCCACTTCTACATGCCGCGGGCGCTCGACCGGGCCTTGGCCGGCTACGGCTCCGCGGGTTCCGTCTTCGTGCTGCTGTCCTGGCTGATCGTCGTGTGCGTGGCCGTCGCCATCGGCCTCAGCGTGGGCGCCGTGCTGTCCCAGGAGCCCTTCCTGCGGCGCCGCCTGGGAACGCCGACGTCACCGCCCTGACCGCGGGCGCGGTGTCGTCGCCGATCGCCCGTAGGTCCGCACCGAGGGTGCCGAGCCAGTTCTCCACGTCCACCAGGACCGGCAGGAACGGGCCGGTCAGGGACGACTCGATCGCGTACGGGATGCGCACCGGCGGCACCCGCACGCCGCCCTGCGGGAAGCCGGCGGCCCGGTCGGCCGCGTCCGCCGTCGACTCGGCGGCCTCGCGCGCCCAGGCCGCCGCCGCGTCGGACACCTCGCCGTCCAGGTCGTGCGCGGCGATCCGCGGCAGCCAGTCGGCGGCGACCAGGGTGTGGATCGCGAAGTTCAGGGCGGCCGGCCAGTCGGGCGCCGCCTCGTGATGGCTCGCGGGTTCGCTGCGGTACTGGGCGTACGCCGCCTCGGCGAGCCGCAGCCGGTGCCGGGTCCGCCACCGGGCGTGCTCGTTGTCCTCCGTGGGCTGCGTGGGCTGCGTGGGCTGCGTGGGCTGCGTGGGCTGCGTGGGCTGTGTCGGCTGCGTGGGCTCCGTCCTGACGTCGGGCGGCTCGGCCTTGTCTTCGTGCGGTTTCGCCCTGCTGTCGTACGGCTGGGTTGTGCCGTCGTCCGGCCTGGTGCGGTCGTCGGGCGGTTCGGTTCTGTCGTCGGGGCGTACCGGGTGCGCCTTCGACGGCTCGGCGGCGCCCTCGCGGGACTTCGTGGGAGCCGTCGCCACGGCCGCCGCACGTGTGGGCAGCGTGGCCGCCACCGTCGTCCGGACCAGGGGTGCCGCCTCCACAAGCATCCTCGCCATGCTCCGCCGGACCTCGGCGGCCGCTCCGGCCGGCCACGCCACGACCCCGCACAGCAGACCGATGCAGCAGCCCGTGAGGACGTCCAGCGCCCGGATCTCCCCGAGTCGCCAGGTGACCGGTACGAGCTGGGCGAAGGCCGTGGAGACGACCAGCGTGAACAGGCCCTGCGCCCAGGCGATTCCGGCGACGGGCCCCACCGTGAAGGCCAGCAGCATGAGGGGGACCAGCAGCGCCGCGTAGACGTCGGTCGTCTCGCCCGCCCACAGGATCAGCGTGCCGGCCGTCAAAGCCCCCGCGAACGTGCCGATCACCGCCAGTCGTACGGCGGACCAGGTGGCGCCCGCCGTGGTGCGTCCGAGCGTCAGCACGGCCAGCAGTACCCAGAATCCGTGGGAGAGGTCCAGCGAACCGGCGACGAGACGTGCGACGCCCAGCCCGAGCGCCGTGCGTACCGCGTTCTGGAACACGACCGAGCGCAGCGTCAGGTTCCCGGTGAGCCGCCGCAGCCACAGGTCGATCGCGGGCGGCCGCGCGTACCAGAGCTGTTCGCGCGGCAGCCCGCGCACCACGCGCCTGCCGCCGAGCGCGACGGACAGGGCGGCCCGGGCGGTCACCGCCGAGGCGGCCTCGGCGAGAACGGCCGACTGGCGCCGCAGGACGGTCAACGCCGGGGGTTCACGTGCCCCGGCGGCACGCCCGCGAGCGAGGAGGAACTGTTCGACCATCTCCTCAAGAGCCTCGGGGCCGGCCACGGGACGCCGACCGCGCAGGTTCTCCGCCATGGCGGCGCACTCCGCGGCGATCTCGGTCAGCAGCGACGCCGACAGGGGGTCCCGGGCGCGTGGGGGCGCGGGGTGTTCCGCGGCGCGGGCCAGCTGGTCGAGGAGGCGCCGGGTCGCACCACCCACGTGCGCCAGCGCGCGGTCGGTGCGTCCCGCGCCGGTCGGTCGTACGGCGGGCGGCAGTCGCGACAGACGCAGGGACTGGCCGGCCGACCGCAGCTCGCGGACGCGAGCGGGTTCGGCCGTACCGCCGCCCGCCGAGGCTCTCGCGGCGCGGGCCGCCACCTCCAGGGCAGCGGCGACCCGTTCGCGGTAGGGGACCTCCGCGGGTGCCGGCAGCAGCAGTGTCTCGCACAGCACCGTCACAGCGCCGCCCAGGAGCAGGCCCGCCAGCCGCTGGGGGAGGGTGTCCGGCTGGTAGGGCGGGAAGCAGGCCAGGATGTAGAACAGCTGCAGACCGGGGGCGGCGCCGGCCGGGGCGGGCCCGCAGGCCCCGCCGAAGGACAGCACGAAGCCCACGAGGACCATCCCGGCGACCGCCGGGGCGGTGCCGACGGCGAGCGCGGTGCCGAGCGCGGTCAGGGCCGCGGCGACCGGGAGGGCGTACAGGACCACGCGTGCGCGGTCCCGGCCCGAGCCGGGCAGGGGGGACAGGATGCCGAGGGCGATCGGGGTGAACAGGGCGTAGAGCGCGACCACCGGGGCGTCCAGGACGTACACCGCCGGATAGAACCCGGCGGCGGCCGCCACGGTGACCCGCACCGCCCGGCGTGCGGCCTGCACACGGTCGGGTGACGACGCCCGCTGCGGCATCTCGCTCCTTCCCGCGGCCCCACCCCGGGGAGCATCCCACCGCCGTCCTTCCATTGTCCGCACGTGCGGACCGCCGGCAGCCCCGGCGACCTGGGGAGTGCGGGCGCTTCGGACCGGAGGGCATGGCTGTCGCTCCCCACCCGTGGGTCAGGCACCCGCGGGTCCGGCGCCCATGGGCGGACGCCTGGGCCGTCGGCGAGGCTTTCGGCCGCGAGACCGGCACGATCTGCTGACGGATCCGCTACGGCCGCCCCGGCGGGCGGTTCCGCAACCCGCCGCTTCCCGGCGGAGGGGGGCGTACGGCGAGCCCGTGCGCCCCCCTCCCGCCGTGTCCGAGGCCGGTCGAGGCGGTGTCCGAGGCCGCGCCCGGCCGTTCCCGGTGCGGTTCGCCCAGGGGTGGGCCGCCGACTGTCCGCCGGTGCTGTCGGCGTTCAGCGCCGCGCTCAGCGCCGCATGCAGCGCCGGTACGCGTGGCCGTGTCAGCGGTTCACCGACGTGCCGCCACCCGAAAAGTGATCCCCGCCCGCCGCAACCGCTCGATCAGCGCGTCCCCCATCGCGACCGCCGTGGTGACCTGCCCGGCCGTCGGCGGCAGGTCGTCGAAGGCCAGGGACAGCGCCGACTCGGCGAACATCTTCGCCGTCTCGCCGTACCCGGGATCACCGCCCGCGACCTCGGTGAAGACCCGTCGGCCCCCGCCCTCGCCGACGAAGCGGACGGAGAACCAGCTCCTCGCGCGCTTCTCCGGCCCAGGCCCGTCACCGGGCTTCAGCCGGTCGGACAACCAGCGCCGGGCGGGCGGCAGTTGGGCGGCCGTGAAAAGCGCGCCCATCGCCGCCACCCCACCGACGGCGACGGGCAGATGCCGTACGGCGGCGTAGTGGCGGTAGCGGAAGTCGGGGCCGTAGCGTTCCAGGGCCCGCGCGGAGCGCTTGACGATCTGCGGGTCGATGGTCGGCAGCGGCAGCGCCCACGCGCCGACCTCCTTGGCGAACCGGGGTGCGCCGGTCGGCGCCAGCGCCCTGCGTCCCATGAGCCGGGGCTCGTGGCGGGCACGGTCACGCGCGGCGGCCACCATCTGACGCCCGCGTGAGAACTGGTTGAGCGCCGACGCGAACGTACCGCCGGAGAAGGTGGCGTCGGCCGTCACGAACCCCTCCACGGTGAGGGGTACGCCTTCCGGCAGCTGCCGGACGGTGAAGTACGCGCCCAGGTCGTGCGGCACGGAGTCGAAGCCGCAGGCGTGCACCAGTCGCGCGCCGGTCTCCCGCGCGCGTGCGTCGTGCCGGACGTACGTCCGGTCCACGAACTCCGGCTCCCCGCAGAGGTCGAGGTAGTCGGCGCCGGTGTCCGCGCAGGCCGCGACCAGGTCCTCGCCGTACATCACGTAGGGCCCCACGGTCGTGGCCACCACGTGCGCCTGCTCTGCGAGACGGCGCATCGAGGCCGGATCGGAGACGTCCGCCTCCAGCACCGCGACCCCCTCGCCGCCGGGCAGCCGGTCGCGCAGCCGCTCCAGTTTCTCCCTGCTGCGGCCGGCGATCGCCCAGCGCAGACCCTCGGGCGCCTGCGCGGCCAGGTACTCCGCGGTGAGCACCCCGACGAAGCCGGTCGCTCCGAAGAGCACGATGTCGTACGGGCGATCCGCCCTGTTCAGCCTGCTCATGACACCCCTCGGTCTCGCAGCTCGCGCCGTTGTCGGTGGCCGAGGCTAGCGTGAGGGATGCGGAGCCCGACGACGAGCCCGGAGGTAAGCGGTGGCCGTGCCCAGGAATGCCCTGAAGAAGTGGGAGAAAGTGCGCGCGTTCGCTCTGGGCCTCCCCGGCGCCACCGAGGAGTTCCCCTGGGGCGAGACGGTCGCGAAGGTCAACAAGAAGGTCTTCGTCTTCCTCGGAGTCGACGACGGCAGCTACCCGCTGGGCATAACGGTGAAGCTCAAGGACGAGTCGGCCCACGCCCACGCCCTGACCTGCCCCGGCGCCGAGCCCGCGGGATACGGCCTGGGAAAGTCGGGATGGGTGAGCATCCCGTTGCAGCCGACGGGCGCTCCCACGGCGGAGCTGCTCTGCGACTGGGTCGAGGAGAGCTACCGCACCATCGCACCGAAGCGGCTGACGGTTGAGCTGGACGGGCGCTGACTCCGGCCGGCCCGGGGTGCCTCCACCCGTGCCACCCGACCTCGGGCGGGTAACTTCCTAAGCGCTTGCTCTTGTGTCCGGCGGAGCATGTTCCTAGCATCGTCGGTGTTACAGCAGTTGTGTCAAACCACAGGTCACGTGCCGTCGCGCTCCGTCATCCGGCGGTCGCATATCGTCACGCTTCGGTCGCACCGCTGACTTCCGCACTCTCACCTCGTGTCCGATCCCCTGGGGGCTGGATGGCAACGACGCCAGGACAGGGCCCGCTCACCGGCGTACGGGTGGTGGAGCTGGCCGGCATCGGGCCGGGCCCGTTCGCCGCCATGCTCCTCGCCGACCTCGGCGCCGACGTCGTACGCGTGGACCGCCCCGGCGGCCCGGGGCTCGCGATCGACGCCGCGTACGACATCACCAACCGCAACAAGCGCTCGGTGGTCATCGACCTGAAGTCGGCCGACGGCGCGGCCCGCGTCCTCGACCTCGCCGCTCGCGCCGACATCCTGATCGAGGGCTACCGCCCCGGTGTCGCCGAGCGTCTGGGAGTCGGCCCCGAGGACTGCCACGCCCGCAACCCCGCGCTGGTGTACGGCCGGATGACCGGCTGGGGCCAGGAGGGGCCCCTCGCCCACCGCGCCGGCCACGACATCGCGTACATCGCGGTCACCGGCGCCCTCGGCATGATCGGCAGCCCCGACGAGCCACCGGCCGTCCCCGCCAACCTGCTCGGCGACTACGCGGGCGGCTCCCTCTACCTCGTCGTCGGCGTGCTCGCCGCCCTCCTGCACGCGCGGGCCACCGGTGGCGGCCAGGTCGTCGACGCCGCCATCGTCGACGGCACCTCCCACCTCGCCGCGATGATCCACGGCATGCTCGCCGCCGGCGGCTGGCAGGACCGGCGCGGCGCCAACCTGCTGGACGGCGGCTGCCCCTACTACGGCACCTACGAGACGGCCGACGGCGGGTACATGGCCGTCGGCGCCCTGGAACCCCAGTTCTACGCCGAGTTCCTCGGCCTGCTCGGCCTCACGGAGTTCGCGGACGCCCGCAAGGACTGGACCCGCTGGGGCGAACTGCGCGAGGCGGTCACCGACCGCTTCAAGTCCCGTACCCGGGCCGAGTGGACGGCCGTCTTCGAGGACACCGACGCCTGCGTGGCGCCCGTCCTGTCGCTGCGCGAGGCCCCGCACCACCCGCACCTCGCCGCCCGCGGCACCTTCACCGAGCACGGCGGCATCACCCAGCCCGCCCCGGCCCCCCGCTTCTCCGTCACCCCCACCGCCGTACGCACCGGCCCGGCGCGGCCCGGCGCCGACACCGCCGAGGTGGCCCGCGACTGGGGCGTACGCGGGTTGCCGGGCGACCCTGGTGGGGCGGACACAGCGGCGACGGACGCCGAAGCGACGGACCGCCCGGACCTGCGAGGCGCCGAGGTGGTCGACCCGAACCCGACGGAGCCCGGGGGCACCGGCCCGGATCTGTGGGGCGCCGAGGTGGTCGCCCCGAGCCCGGCGGAGCCCGGGGGCACCGGTCCTGACCTGCGGGGCGCCGAGGTGGTCGCCCCGAGCCCGGCGGAGGCCGGGGGCGTCGGCCCGGATCTGCGGGGCGCCGAGGTGGTCGCCCCGAACCCGGCGGAGACCGGGGGCGTCGGCCCGGATCTGCGGGGCGCCGAGGTGGTCGCCCCGAGCCCGGCGGAGACGGGGGGCGTCGGCCCGGACCTGCGGGGCGCCGAGGTGGTCGCCCCGAACCCGGCGGAGACCGGGGGCACCGGTCCTGACCTGCGGGGCGCCGGGGTGGTCGACCCGTCTTCGGCGCCCGCCGCTCCGACGGCCCCGCTCGCCAGCAGCGGCGACGCCGCCACCTCGCATCCGGACGGCGCCGAGGCCCCGTACCCGGTCCCTGACGGGGCCGACGCCACACGCCCCCACAGCCCCACCCGCGCCGAGGCCCCGAATCCGCACCCGAAGGCCTCCGGCACGACCCGCCCCGACCCGTACGGCGCCGACACGAAGGGCCTCGAATGAAGCGGCAGATCTTCGCCCCCGAGCACGACGCGTTCCGGGAGACCGTGCGGGCCTTCCTCGCCAGGGAGGTGCTGCCCCACTACGAGCAGTGGGAGAAGGACGGCATCGTCTCCCGCGAGGCCTGGCGCGCGGCCGGCAAGCAGGGCCTGCTCGGCTTCGCCGTACCCGAGGAGTACGGAGGCGGCGGCACCCCCGACTTCCGCTACAGCGCCGTCCTCGCAGAGGAGTTCACCCGCGCGGGTGCCCCGGGCCTCGCCCTCGGCCTGCACAACGACATCATCGGGCCGTACCTGACCGGCCTCGCGACCGACGAGCAGAAGCGCCGCTGGCTGCCCGGCTTCTGCGACGGCACGCTGATCACCGCCATCGCGATGACCGAGCCCGGCGCCGGCTCCGACCTCCAGGGCATCCGCACCCACGCCGAGGACCGCGGCGACCACTGGGTGCTCAACGGCTCCAAGACGTTCATCTCCAACGGCATCCTCGCCGACCTGGTGATCGTCGTCGCCAGGACCACCCCCGAGGGCGGCGCGCACGGACTGTCACTGCTCGTCGTCGAGCGCGGCACGGACGGCTTCGAACGCGGTCGGAACCTGGACAAGATCGGCCAGAAGGCGCAGGACACGGCCGAGCTGTTCTTCCATGACGTCCGCGTGCCCAAGGAGAACCTCCTCGGCGAGCTGAACGGCGCCTTCGTCCACCTGATGACGAACCTCGCCCAGGAGCGCCTCAGCATCGCCGTCTCCGCGATCGCCGCCGCCGAGCACCTGCTGGAGATCACCACGGAGTACGTCAAGCAGCGCGAGGCCTTCGGGCGCCCGCTGGCCACCAAGCAGCACATCCGCTTCGAGGTGGCCGAGATGGCCACCGAGTGCGCCGTCACCCGCACCTTCCTCGACCGCTGCATAGAAGACCACGCGAACGGGGAGCTCGACGCCGTCCACGCCTCGATGGCCAAGTGGTGGGCGACCGAGCTCCAGAAGCGGGTCGCCGACCGCTGTCTGCAACTGCACGGCGGCTACGGCTACATGAGCGAACAGCCGGTCGCCCGTGCCTTCACCGACGGCCGCATCCAGACCATCTACGGCGGAACGACCGAGATCATGAAGGAGATCATCGGCCGTTCCCTGCTCGGCTGAAGCCCCCTCGCCGGGCCGACCCTCACCGAAAGGCCTCCCTGTGAGCACCGAAGCGTACGTGTACGACGCGATCCGCACCCCGCGCGGCCGCGGCAAGGCGAACGGCGCCCTGCACGGCACCAAGCCCATCGACCTGGTCGTCGGCCTCATCCACGAGATCCGCGACCGCTTCCCGAACCTCGACCCGGCCGCCGTCGACGACATCGTGCTGGGTGTCGTCGGCCCGGTCGGCGACCAGGGCTCCGACATCGCCCGTATCGCCGCCATCGCGGCCGGACTGCCGGACACTGTGGCCGGCGTGCAGGAGAACCGCTTCTGTGCCTCGGGCCTGGAGGCCGTCAACCTGGCCGCCGCCAAGGTGCGCTCCGGCTGGGAGGACCTGGTCCTCGCCGGCGGTGTCGAGTCGATGTCCCGGGTGCCGATGGCCTCGGACGGCGGCGCCTGGTTCAACGACCCGATGACCAACCTCGCCGTCAACTTCGTGCCGCAGGGCATCGGCGCCGACCTGATCGCCACCGTCGAGGGCTTCTCGCGCCGCGACGTCGACGAGTACGCGGCCCTGTCCCAGGAGCGCGCGGCCACGGCGTGGAAGGAGGGCCGCTTCGAGAGGTCCGTCGTCCCGGTCAAGGACCGCAGCGGCCTCGTCGTCCTCGACCACGACGAGCACATGCGCCCGGGCACCACCGCCGACTCCCTGGCCAAGCTGAAGCCGTCCTTCGCGGACATCGGCGACCTGGGCGGCTTCGACGCCGTGGCGCTGCAGAAGTACCACTGGGTGGAGAAGATCGACCACGTCCACCACGCGGGCAACTCCTCCGGCATCGTCGACGGCGCCTCCCTGGTCGCCATCGGCTCCCGGCAGGTCGGCGAGCGCTACGGCCTCACCCCCCGCGCGCGGATCGTCTCCGCCGCCGTCTCCGGGTCCGAGCCCACCATCATGCTCACCGGCCCCGCGCCCGCCACCCGCAAGGCGCTCGCCAAGGCCGGTCTGACCATCGACGACATCGACCTCGTCGAGATCAACGAGGCGTTCGCGGCGGTCGTCCTGCGTTTCGTGAAGGACATGGGCCTGTCCCTGGACAAGGTCAACGTCAACGGCGGCGCGATCGCCCTCGGCCACCCGCTCGGCGCCACCGGTGCCATGATCCTCGGCTCGCTCGTCGACGAACTGGAGCGCCAGGACAAGCGGTACGGCCTCGCCACGCTGTGCGTGGGCGGCGGCATGGGCATCGCCACCATCGTCGAGCGCATCTGACCCCCTCCCGACGGATCACACGGAGCACCTCCACATGAGCACTGAGTCCACCACCATCCGCTGGGAGCAGGACCGCGAAGGCGTCGTCACCCTCGTCCTGGACGACCCGAACCAGTCCGCGAACACCATGAACCAGGCGTTCCGCGACTCCCTGGCCGTGATCACCGACCGCCTGGAGGCCGAGAAGGACACCATCCGCGGTGTCATCATCACCTCCGCCAAGAAGACCTTCTTCGCCGGCGGCGACCTGCGCGACCTGATCCGGGTCACCCCCGAGACCGCGCAGGAGCTGTTCGACGGCGGCATGGCCATCAAGCGCGACCTGCGCCGCATCGAAACCCTCGGCAAGCCGGTCGTCGCCGCGCTGAACGGCGCTGCCCTGGGCGGCGGTTACGAGATCGCCCTCGCCTGCCACCACCGCATCGCCCTCGACGCCCCCGGCTCCAAGATCGGCTGCCCCGAGGTCACCCTCGGCCTGCTGCCGGGCGGAGGCGGCGTGGTCCGCACGGTACGCCTCCTCGGCATCGCCGACGCCCTGCTCAAGGTCCTCCTCCAGGGCACCCAGTACAACCCGCGGCGCGCCCTGCAGAACGGTCTGGTCGACGACGTCGTCACCACCCGGGAGGAGTTGCTCGCCAAGGCCCGCGCCTACATCGAGGCCCACCCCGAGTCGCAGCAGCCCTGGGACCGGCCCGGCTACCGGATCCCCGGCGGCACGCCCGCCAACCCCAAGTTCGCGGCGAACCTGCCGGCCTTCCCGGCCACCCTGCGCAAGCAGACGAACGGCGCCCCCTACCCGGCCCCGCGCAACATCCTCGCGGCCGCCGTCGAAGGCGCCCAGGTCGACTTCGAGACGGCACAGGTCATCGAGGCCCGCTACTTCGTCGAGCTGGCGGCCGGGCAGACGTCGAAGAACATGATCCAGGCGTTCTTCTTCGACCTGCAGGCCGTCAACTCGGGCGCCAACCGCCCCAAGGGCGTCGAACCGCGCAAGGTCCGCAAGGTCGCCGTCCTGGGCGCCGGCATGATGGGCGCGGGCATCGCCTACTCGTGCGCCCGCGCCGGGATCGACGTCGTGCTGAAGGACGTATCCCTGGAAGCGGCCCTGCGGGGCAAGGGCTACTCCGAGAAGCTGTGCGCCAAGGCGGTCTCCCGGGGCCGTACGACACAGGAGAAGGCGGACGCGCTGCTGGCCCGCATCACGCCGACGGCCGACCCGCAGGACGTGGCCGGGTGCGACGCGGTCATCGAGGCCGTCTTCGAGAACCCCGAGCTCAAGCACAAGGTCTTCCAGGAGATCGAGCACATCGTCGAGCCGGACGCGCTGCTGTGCTCCAACACCTCGACGCTGCCCATCACCTCCCTCGCCGAGGGCGTCGAGCGCCAGGCCGACTTCATCGGACTGCACTTCTTCTCGCCCGTCGACAAGATGCCGCTGGTCGAGATCATCAAGGGGGAGCGGACGGGCCAGGAGGCGCTGGCCCGCGCCTTCGACCTGGTCCGGCAGATCAACAAGACGCCGATCGTCGTGAACGACTCGCGCGGCTTCTTCACCTCCCGGGTCATCGGCCACTTCATCAACGAGGGCGTCGCGATGGTCGGCGAGGGCATCGAGCCCGCGTCGGTGGAGCAGGCGGCGGCCCAGGCCGGCTACCCCGCCAAGGTCCTCGCCCTGATGGACGAGCTGACGCTCACGCTGCCGCGCAAGATCCGGGGCGAGTCCAAGCGGGCCGTGGAGGAGGCCGGCGGCACCTGGACGGCCCACCCCGCCGAGGCGGTCATCGACCGTATGGTCGACGAGTTCGGCCGCACCGGCCGCAGCGGGGGCGCCGGGTTCTACGACTACGACGAGGACGGCAAGCGGGTGGCCCTGTGGCCGGGCCTGCGCGAGCACTTCACCGGCGAGGACGTGCGGATCCCCTTCCGGGACATGCAGGAGCGCATGCTCTTCTCCGAGGCCCTGGACACCGTCCGGCTGCTGGAGGAGGGGGTGCTGACCTCCGTCGCCGACGCCAACATCGGCTCGATCTTCGGCATCGGCTTCCCCGGCTGGACGGGCGGTGTCCTGCAGTACATCAACGGCTACGAGGGCGGTGTGGCCGGCTTCGTGGCCCGCGCGCGTGAGCTTGCCGACAGGTACGGGGAGCGGTTCACGCCGCCGGCGTTGCTGGTGGAGAAGGCGGAGAAGGGGGAGCGCTTCGAGGACGCGTGAGGCAGGACACGCGTCCCGTGCGGCGTGACGGATGACGCCCGGTGCCGGGCGGGGAGACCCCGCCCGGCACCGCGCCGTCGAGACGGGCCGGTCCGGCGCCGCCCGACGCGTCAGGCGGTGCCGCCGTCCTCCTCCGACATGCCGTTCAGCCAGTCCCGCAGCTCCTCCTTCAGCGAGCGCTGAAACGTCGTCAGCAGCGCCTGCATCACCAGGGGCTGCATGTGCGCGGAGAGCGACTTCACATCCCGCGCCGCCCGCTGGGACACCTCGCCCCGGAAGAGCTGCGACAGTTCGTGCGCGGCGGCCCGGGAGTGCTCGATGAGGACCGTGCGCGCCGCGAGGATCGCCTCCTGCGACAGCGGTACGTCCAGCAGCCCGACCCCGAGGCGAAGCAGCCCGAGGTCGACGCGGTAGCCGTCGTCACCGGCCGCGACGACCCCCATGGCCGCCAGCCGCTCCACGTCGCCGTCGCCGAGCGCCCGCCCCGCTCGTCGCTCCAGCTCCGCCCGCGGCACCGTCTCGACGGCGTCCGGCGCCCACGAGGCCACCACGGCACGGTGGATGGCGAGGTCATGGGCGTCCAGATCCGGGGGCAACTGCTGCAGATACCGCTCGATCGCCGCCAGCGTCATGCCCTGCTGCTGCAGTTCCTCGATGAGCGCCAGCCGGGCCAGGTGCTCGCGTCCGTAGTGGCCCACCCGGCGCGGACCGATCACCGGAGGAGGCAGCAGCCCCTTCGTGCCGTAGAACCGCACCGTGCGGACCGTCACTCCCGCCCGCGCGGCCAGCTCGTCGATCGTGAGGGTCGTCTCCCCGGCGTCGGTCGTCATGTGCAGCAGTATCGCTGTCTCACCAATGCTGTGACACCTCTCTGACACACACGGCCGGACAGCTCCGAGGCGCCGCGCACGGCCCGTGTGAGAAGCGACGCTCTGTGACATCCGCCACCGCGTGATCGACCCACGCCGGGGGAAGGTGGCCCCTTGGTCTGTGCCTTTACCGAGGGCGCAGGCCATACGCACGTCCGGCACCACCCGAGCGAGACCCGCTCGGGCGCACCAGAGAGTGGTACCCCCGTGAGCAAGGACGCCGTGAACACGGCAGTGGCCGCACCCCGTACCGACGCGGCCCAGGTGCCCGCGGACGCGGGCGACGCCGGTTACAGCAAGGACCTCAAGGCCCGCCACGTCAACATGATCGCCATCGGCGGTGCCATCGGCACCGGTCTCTTCCTCGGCGCCGGCGGCCGCCTCCACAACGCCGGTCCGGCCCTGGCGATCGCCTACCTGGTCTGCGGCATCTTCGCCTTCTTCGTCGTGCGCGCCCTAGGCGAACTCGTCCTCTACCGGCCCTCCTCCGGATCCTTCGTGTCGTACGCGCGCGAGTTCCTCGGTGAGAAGGGCGCCTACGTCGCCGGCTGGATGTACTTCCTGAACTGGTCGACGACCGGCATCGCCGACATCACCGCGATCGCGCTCTACACGCACTACTGGAGCATGTTCACCGACATCCCGCAGTGGGTGCTGGCGCTGATCGCGCTGGCCGTGGTGCTCGCGGTGAACCTGATCTCGGTGAAGATCTTCGGCGAGATGGAGTTCTGGTTCGCGATCATCAAGGTCGCCACGCTCGTCGCCTTCATGTTCGTCGGCATCTTCCTGCTCGCCACCCAGCAGGAGGTCGGCGGGCAGGCCCCGGGCCTGCACGTCGTCACGGACAACGGCGGTGTCTTCCCGCACGGTCTGATGCCCGTCGTCCTGGTCATGCAGGGCGTGATCTTCGCGTACGCCGCCCTGGAGCTGGTCGGTGTCGCTGCGGGTGAGACCGCCGAGCCGGAGAAGATCGTCCCCCGCGCGGTGAACTCGATCATGTGGCGGGTCGGTCTCTTCTACGTCGGCTCGGTCGTCCTGCTCGCCCTGCTCCTGCCCGGCTCGGTCTACTCGGCCGACGAGAGCCCCTTCGTCACGGTCCTGTCGAAGATCGGTGTCGAGGGCGCCGGCGACGTGATGAACCTGGTGGTCCTGACGGCCGCGATGTCCTCCCTCAACTCCGGTCTGTACTCCACGGGCCGCATCCTGCGCTCGATGGCGATGGCGGGCTCCGCGCCGAAGTTCACCGCCCGCATGAACCGCAGCCAGGTGCCCTACGGCGGCATCCTGCTGACCTGCGCGGTCTGCGTCCTCGGCGTCGGCCTGAACTTCCTGATGCCGGCCCAGGCGTTCGAGATCGTGCTGAACGTCGCCTCCCTCGGCATCATCAGCACCTGGGTGATCATCATGGTCTGCCATCTGGTCTTCGTCCGCCGCGCCAAGGCCGGCCTGGTCGCCCGCCCCTCCTTCCGCCTCCCGGGCAGCCCCGTCACGGAGATCGCCACGATCGCCTTCCTGCTGGCCTGCCTCGGCATGATGTGGAACGACCCCGAGGTCGGCCGCAAGACCCTCCTCCTCATCCCGGTCATCGCCGCGATGCTCGTCGGCGGCTGGTACGCGGTCCGCCACCGGGTGGCCCGTCAGGAGGACCGCGAGCTGACCGAGCTCACGAAGTAGTCGGAGGCCGTTGTCAGTGCGGCCCTCTACGGTGGCGTCATGTCGGAGATCACGTACATCCGGGGTGACGCCACCGCTGCGTCGGTGCAGGGCGTCAAGGTGATCGCCCATGTCTGCAACGACATCGGGGGATGGGGGAAGGGCTTCGTCCTGGCCGTGTCGCGGCGCTGGCCGGAGCCGGAGAAGTCCTACCGAGCCTGGCACCGCGACCGCGCCTCGAACGACTTCGGACTGGGCGCGGCCCAGTTCGTCCAGGTCGAGCCGTACGTCTGGGTGGCCAACCTGGTCGGGCAGCGGGGCCTCCGCACCAGGGGCAAGGGGGCGCGCCCGTGCGGTACGAGGCGATCGACGCGGCCCTGGAGCCGCTCGGTGAGAAGGCGGTCGAACTCGACGCGTCCGTGCACATGCCGCGGATAGGGTGCGGGTTGGCCGGTGGCACATGGTCCCGCATGGAGCCGCTCGTCGAAGAGCGGCTGGTGCGGCGAGGAATCGACGTCACCGTCTACGACCACGGGGGGAACCGGAGTTGACTCACGACATCGACGTGCTCGTGCTGGGTGGTGCCGGGGTGGACACCATCGTGCACGTGCCCGAGCTGCCGCTCCCGTACGCCGACAGCTACATGGTCGACAGCGGGATCCGCGCCCGCGCCGGGCAGACCGGGGACTTCGTGGCCCTCGGACTGAGCCGCCTCGGCCTGCGCACCCACCACCTCGACTTCCTCGGCGACGACCCGGAGGGCGACCTCGTGCGGGCCATGCACCGCGAGCGCGGCATCGCCCTGACCGCGATCCCGCAACCCGCCGGCACCAAGCGGGCGGTGAACCTGGTCGGACCGGACGGACGGCGGCTGTCGCTGTACGACACCAGCAGGGCCCACGCGGACGACCGGTTCCCCGAGGACACACTGCGCGCTCTCGCGGCGGTGAGCCGCCACGCGCACGTGTCGATCACGCACCCCTGCTCGCACGCCCTCCCCGTCCTGCGCGAGGCCGGCGTGACACTCTCCACGGACCTGCACAACTGGGACGGACACAACCCCTACCACGAGGCGTTCGCGTACACCGCCGACGTGGTGTTCCTCTCCGCCGCCGCCCTCACGGACCCGCCCCGGACCATGCGCCGCATCGCCGAGCGCGGAAGAGCCCAGGTGGTCGTCGCCACCGCCGGAGCCGACGGCGCGTACCTCCTGACCGACGGAGAGGTCACTCATGTCCCCACGGTGACGCCGCCGGCACCGGTGGTCGACTCCAACGGTGCCGGCGACGCCTTCGCGGCCGCCTTCCTCCACGGCTGGCTGTCCGGCGAGCCGCCGCACCGATGCGCCCTGTTCGGCGCGGTGGCCGGCGCCCACGCCTGCACGGTGCCTTCGACGGAGACGGACGCGATGGGCCGGGACGAACTGGTCGCGCGAGCGGCCGCGTTCGAGACCAGCTAGGTCGTGTCCGCAAAGTCCCGTCGACCGCCCGGAGGGCAGGCGGGTCTTTGCGACACGGCCTGGCCCGTCAGTGCCCGTGCGCGCGTCCGGTGTGCCCGCTCGCGTGCTCACGCCCGTGATCGTGCGCACCGTTCGTCGCCGCGATCTTCTTCCACGACTTCGGCTGCACCGGGGCGGTGCCGGCCGACCGGGCGATGGAGGCACCGCGCGCCGCGGCGGTGGTCGGCTTGGACGGCTGGAACAGCCAGGTGTCGAACAGTGCCGCCAGCGGCTGCCCCGACACCTCCTCGGCGTACCGCTCGAAGTCGGCCACCGACGCGTTGCCGTACGCGTACTTCTCGGTCCAGCCCTTCAGGATCGCGAAGAACGCCTCGTCCCCGATCTCGTTGCGCAGTGCCTGCAGGGTCAGCGCACCCCGGTCGTAGACCGCGCTGTGGAACTGGTTCTCCGGACCCGGATCCCCGGGTTCGACCTTCCAGAACGGGTCGTCGGCCGACCGTGAGGCGTACACGTAGTCGGCGATCTCCTGCGCCGTCCCCTCACCCTCGTGCTCGGACCACAGCCACTGCGCGTACCGGGCGAACCCCTCGTTGATCCAGATGTCCTTCCAGGACTCGACGGACACCAGGTCCCCGTACCACTGGTGGGCGAGCTCATGGACGACGAGGGAGGTGTTCGACCCGTTCGCGAAGTTCCGCGGGCTGTAGAACGGCCGGGTCTGCGTCTCCAGCGCGTACCCGGTGTCGGTGTTCGGCACGTACCCGCCGAGCGCGTTGTACGGATACGGCCCGAAGTACCCGGCCAGCCAGTCGGCGATCTCCCCGGTCCGCTCGATGCTGGCCCGCGCCGCGCCGGCGTGCCCGCCCAGGTCCTTGCTGTAGGCGTTGAGGACCGGGATTCCGCTCTCGCTCGTCCCGGTGGTGATGTCGAACCTGCCGACCGCGAGCGTGGCCAGATACGTCGCCTGCGGCTTGTCGGAACGCCAGTTGTAACGGGTCCAGCCCAGGCGTGAACTCGTCGACTGGAGCGTGCCGTTGGAGATCGCCTGCGTGCCGTCCGGGACGAGCGCCGAGACGTCGTAGGTCGCCTTGTCGAGCGGGTGGTCGTTGCTGGGGAACCACCACCAGGCGGCCTCGGGCTCGTTCGCCGCGACTCCGCCGTCCGGGGTGCGGTGCCAACTGGTGAAGCCGTACGCCTTCTTCGAGGACGGCACTCCGCGGTAGCGCACGACGACCGTGGCGGCCGTACCCTTGGCCAGCGGTTTCCTCGGTGTGATCTCCAGCTCGTGCTCGCCCGACGCCGTGAACGACGCCTTCAGGCCGTTCACCCGGACCTCGCTGACGTCCAGCAGGAAGTCCAGGTTGAAGCGGGACAGGTCCTGCGTGGTCTTCGCCAGCAGGGTCGCCGTACCCTCCAGCTCATCCGTGGCGGGCTGGTACTTCAGTCGCAGGTCGTAGTGGGAGACGTCGTATCCGCCGTTGCCGTACGCCGGGTAGTAGGGGTCGCCGATGCCCGGAGCGCCGGGGGAGTGGCTCGCGGCCGACGCCGGGATCACCAGCATCAAAGAGGCGGCTGCGAGTGCGCCCGGCGCCATGATTCTGCGGTGCACGAAAGCTCCAAGTCGTAGGGGCCCGAAGTCTGTCCGGAGCCTATTCACCACCCGGGGCCCGGGTGTGTCCATGACCACTGCCGTCACACGATCGCCATTCGGCCGACATGATGCGGCCCGCCCCAGGGACGAATATCGGCCACACTGGACCTCACACGCCGTCAGCCGCCCTCTTCTGCACCGGAGTTCACCGATGTACCGTCCGCGCATGCCGATACGCATGCGCTTCACGATCTGGAGACCGCTCGCGACGGCGGCCACGGTCGCTCTGCTGGCCGCGTTCCTCACCCCCCTGACGGCGCAGGCCGCCCCGCGGGAGAGCCGCCCCGTCCACTCGTACGAGAACGCCGTCCGCGAGGCCGTCTGGGTGGACACCGGACTCGACCTCGACCGCGACGGCAGGCACGACCGCGTCGCCGTGGACATCGTCCGGCCCCGCGAAGCCGCCCAGCAGGGCCGCAAGGTGCCCGTCATCATGGACGCCAGCCCGTACTACTCCTGCTGCGGGCGCGGCAACGAGAGCCAGAAGAAGACGTACGACGCGAACGGCGACGTCGACCGGATGCCGCTGTTCTACGACAACTACTTCGTGCCCCGCGGCTACGCCGTCGTCGGCGTCGACCTCGCCGGCACCAACCGCTCCGACGGCTGCGTGGACGTGGGCGGACGCTCCGACATCCTCTCCGCGAAGGCCGTCGTCGACTGGCTGAACGGCCGCGCCACGGCGTACACGACCCGCACCGGAACCACCGAGGCCGACGCGTCGTGGACCGACGGCCGCACCGGCATGATCGGCAAGAGCTGGGACGGCACCATCGCCAACGGGGTCGCCGCCACCGGCGTCGAGGGTCTGGAGACCATCGTCCCGATCAGCGCCATCTCCTCCTGGTACGACTACTACTTCCAGCAGGGCGCCCCGCTGTACGACTCCGGTCCGGACTGGCTGTCCAACTACGTCGACAGCCCCGACGCCCGCGCCAAGTGCGGTGCCGTCCAGCAGACGCTGGTCGAGGGAGCCCCGCGCAGCGGCGACTGGACGCCGCTGTGGAGCGAGCGGGACTACGTCAAGGACGCGCGGAAGGTCAGGGCGAGCGTCTTCCTGATCCACGGCATGCAGGACCTCAACGTCCGGATGAAGCACGTCGGCCAGTGGTGGGACGCCCTGGCGAAGCACGGCGTCGAGCGCAAGATCTGGCTCTCCCAGACCGGCCACGTCGACCCCTTCGACTTCCGCCGCGCCGCATGGGTGAAGACCCTGCACCGCTGGTTCGACCACGAACTCCTCGGCCACGACAACGGCATCGACCGCGAGCCGATGGCCGACATCGAACGCCACCCCGACCAGTGGGTCACCTCCAAGGTCTGGCCGCCGCGCGGCACCGCCGGCACCACCCTGCGTCCCGCCGACGGCCCCCACCCGGGCGTGGGCACGCTCGGCCTGCGCAAGGACAAGGGCACCGAGACCTTCACCGACGACCCGCAGCACAGCGAGGCCGACTGGGCCGCGCACATCGACACGCCCACCCCCGACAAGGCGGGCTTCGTGACCGGTCCGCTCAGCCGCGACCTGCGTCTGTCCGGCTCCTCGAAGGTCACCGTGACCGCGACCCCGAGCACCTCGACGGCCCACCTGTCGGCCGTCCTGGTCGACCTCGGCCCCGACACCATCCGCGACTACGCCGCGAGCGGCGAAGGCATCAGCACCCTCACCGAGCGCACCTGCTGGGGCGAGAGCACCACGGGTGACAGCGCCTGCTTCAAGGAGACCAGGGCCAGGACGGCCGACGTCGACCACACGGTCGTCAGCCGGGGCTGGGCGGACCTCGGCAACCACGCCTCCGACCTGCGGGGCGAACCGCTCACCCCGGGCAGGCCGTACACCATCACCCTCGACCTGGCGGCCACCGACCACGTCGTCCCGGCCGGTCACCGCCTCGCCCTGATCGTCGCGGGCACGGACAAGGACCTCATCGACCCCCCGTCGACCAGGCCGACCCTCACCCTCGACCTCTCCCGTACGAAGGCCCGCGTCCCGCTGGTCGGCGGCGCCCACGCGTTCGCGCGCGCCACCGCCGGCTCGCCGTCCGCCGCTGCCACCCCTCTGCACGGCGCTCCGCTGCACGGCGTCGGCGCACCGCACACCGTCCACCGCATCCCGGAGGGAGGCCGGTGACCACCATCCGAACCCTCACCGTGACCGCGGCGGCCGTCGCCGCAAGCCTCGTGGCCGTCCCCGCCCACGCCACCGACTCCCCGCCCCGCACCGGCTTCGAGACGTCGAACGGCGCCCGCTGGACCAGCCAACCCGAGGAACAGCAGTTCCTGGCGGCCGTCGACCGGGCGAGCGAGCGGGTCTCCGTCGCCCGCATCGGCACCACGAAGCAGGGCCGCCCGCTCCAGGTCGTCCGCATCGGCACCCGGCCCAGCCCCCACAAGGTGCTGCTGGTGTGCAGCCAGCACGGTGACGAGCCCTCCGGCCGCGAGGCCTGCCTGTCCACCGTCCGCGACCTCGCCCACACCGAGGACCGGCGCACCCGGCACTTCCTGGAACACACCACCCTGCTGGTCGTGCCCACCGCCAACCCGGACGGCCGGGCCGCCGACACCCGCGGCAACAGCGACGGCGTGGACATCAACCGCGACCACCTCGCGCTGCAGACCGCCGAGGGTCGCGCCATGGCCGCCCTCATCCGCGACCAGCGCCCCGACGTCGTCTACGACCTGCACGAGTACGGCGCCACACCCCCGTACTACGACAAGGACCTGTTCGACCTGTGGCCGCGCAACCTCAACACCGACGCGCACGTCCACGAGGAGGCGCAGACCCTGTCCGAGTCGTACGTACGCCCCGCCGCCGCGCACGCCGGCCACACCACCGGCACATACGGGATCTGGACCGACCCGGTCACCGGTGAACCGATCAGGCAGGTGGCCGGTGACGGCCAGGAACGCATCCTGCGGAACATGTCCGGAATCAAGCACTCGGTCGGCCTGCTCATCGAGAGCCGCGTCGACCCGCTCACGGACGCCGAGAAGGCCGACGAGGCCCTGAACAACCGGCGCCGGGTGAACTCCCAACTCGCCGCTCTCAAGGGACTGTTCCGGTTCAGCGGCGAGCGAAGGGGGCAGGTCGAGGCGGCGACCGGCCTGGCCCGCCTCGCCGGATACACCGACACCGGGCCCGTCCACCTGGGCGGCGCGGACAACGACCCGCCCGACCCGGCCGAGGTGATCCAGGACCCGCCCTGCGGCTACCGGCTCACCGCCGACCAGTACACGCAGGTCAGGGATGAACTGGCCCTGCACGGGGTGAAGGCGAGACCGACCGCCGCGGGCGCGCTGGTCCCGCTCCGCCAGTCACTGCGCGCGCTCGTCCCGCTCCTCCTCGACGAGCGCGGCCCGTACCACATCACAGCAGGTGAGCCCGACACCGACTGCTGAAACGGATCTGATCGGCGGAATCTGTGGTAGGTCCTGGGAGACGACGTGAGGCCCGGCGTATCCAGCGTTTTCCCGGGAAGGTGCCGCAGATGACTGACGACCTGAAGAAGAGAGGTGGCCGGGAAGGTCCGTCGGACGTTTCCGGCCACCAGACGGACCGTGTGGTCTTCGGCGTCACCGCCGTGATCACCCTGGCCTTCGTGATCTGGGGCTGGGCCGCCACGGACTCGCTGGAGAGCGTGTCCACGAAGATGCTGAACGGCCTGATCCACAACGGCGGCTGGGCCTTCATGCTGGCCGCCTCGGGATTCGTGGTGTTCGCCCTGTGGCTCGCGATCAGCCGCTACGGCCGCATCCACCTCGGCGCCGAGGGCGAGGAACCCGAGTTCAAGACCGTGTCCTGGGTGGCGATGATGTTCAGCGCCGGCATGGGCATCGGCCTGATGTTCTACGGTGTCAGCGAGCCGCTCTCGCACTACAACGCCCCACCGCCGGGCACCAGCCCCGCCGACTCCGCCGAGCGCATGGAGACGGCGATGGCCACCACCCTCTTCCACTGGACCCTGCACCCCTGGGCGATCTACGCGGTCGTCGGCCTCGGCATCGCCTACAGCACCTACCGTCGCCGCCGTCGCCAGACCATCAGCGCGGTCTTCACCCCGCTCATCGGGGAGAAGCACGCCAACGGCGCCGTCGGTCGGGGCATCGACGTGCTCGCGATCATCGCCACCGTCTTCGGCTCCGCGGCCTCCCTGGGGCTCGGCGCACTCCAGATCGGCTCCGGCTTCCAGGAGCTGAACTGGATGGACGACGTCAGCACCGGCCTGCTCGTCGCGATCATCGCCGTGCTGACCCTGGCCTTCGTCGCCTCGGCGGTCTCCGGCATCGAGCGGGGCATCCAGTGGCTGTCCAACACCAACATGGTGCTCGCCCTGATCCTCGCCCTGTTCGTGTTCGTCGCCGGTCCCACGATCATCGTGCTCGACCTGCTGCCCACCTCGATCTTCTCCTACCTGGGCGACCTGCCCCAGCTCGCCGGCCGAACCGAGGCCAGCGGCGGCGAGGGCGTCGCGGACTGGCTCGGCAGCTGGACCGTCTTCTACTGGGCCTGGTGGATCTCCTGGACGCCCTTCGTCGGCATGTTCATCGCCCGCATCAGCCGCGGCCGCACCATCCGGCAGTTCGTCGGCGGCGTCATCCTCGTACCCAGCACGGTCAGCCTCGTCTGGTTCGCCATCTTCGGCGGTACGGCGATGAAGCTGAGGGAAGGCGGCGCGCTCGGCGGCGAGGACACCGCGGAAGGCCAACTCTTCGGCGTGCTGCAGGAGTTCCCCATCGCCACCGTCACCAGCCTGCTCGTGATGATCCTGGTCGGCATCTTCTTCGTCTCGGGGGCCGACGCCGCCTCCATCGTGATGGGCACGCTCTCCCAGCGGGGCGCCCTCGAACCCGGCCGTTTCGTCGTCGTCTTCTGGGGCGTGGTCACCGGAGCCGTCGCCGCCATCATGCTGCTCGTGGGCAGCGGCCAGGGCGACGCGCTCACCGGACTGCAGAACCTCACGATCCTGGCCGCCGCGCCGTTCGTCCTCGTCATGATCGGCATGTGCGTCGCCCTCATGCGCGACCTGCGCCGGGACCCCATCATCGTGCGCAACGAGATGGGCTCGGAGGCCGTGGAACTCGCCGTGATCGAGGGCCACAAGAGGTACGACGGAGACTTCGAGATCAGGGTCGGCCCGGGCCCCGGCACCGAGACGGAGGGCGACCCGCTGGGCCACGAATACAGCTGAGCGCGCGCCCGCAGGCGGGAGGAGGCGAACCCGGCGCCTCCTCCGCGCCCCGCACGCCTCCCCGGCGCCTGCTCGCTCCCCATGCCCGATGTAGCGGAATATGTCATGCCGCGCTCATATCGGTCCCGTCCTGGGGATACTCACACCATGTCTGCCGAGTACGCGACCTTCGGCCTGGCACCGGCGATGCGTGCCGGTGGCGTCCTCGCCAACGGTGACTACCAGGTGCACCGGGACTTCGTGGACTTCATCGTCGACGGACGCCCGCTGCTGTTCCAGCTCTCCGACCTCGACGCCGTCTCCCCGCTCGCCTCCGACGTCCCGCCCGCCATCTTCACCGCACAGGTACGCAGCCTGCTCCTGGAGGCCCACGCACCGCTGCCCGGCGGCCGATACGTGATCTACGGCTGCCCGGACTGCGAGGACCTCGCCTGCGGCGCCGTCACCGCCGTCATCGACAAACAGGGTGACGACTACATCTGGCGGGACTTCGCCTGGCAGACCGACGAACGAGCCGACCTGGAGCTCAACGGCTACCACGGCATCGGACCCTTCCGCTTCCACGGCGCCCAGTACCGCGCCGCGCTCGGCTCCCTCCTCGACCGCGACTCCGGGCCGCCGCGCCGCCGGGTGCTCCTCATCGGGGCCCGCGTCGCGCTCCTCGCCAAACTGGCCGCCGCCCTGCGCACCATCGGCATCGGCGCCGACATCACCCATGACGTGGGCGGCGTCCCCGCCGACGAGCTGCGCGCCTACGGCGCCGTCGCCTTCGGCCGCGCGGTCGAAGACCAGCAGCGTGCCGCCGTACGCCGTGCCTTCGCGGACGCCGGCGTCGACGTGGCGTACGTCGACGGCCTCGCGCCGATCGTGCCGCTGCTCGTCGCTCAGATCGAACACGCCCTGGACCGCAGTCCGGTGGAGCAGCGCCGGCTGACCCGCCTGGTGGCCGCCGACGGCGAGGCGGGCGTCGAGGTCACCTCGCCCTGCCGGGTCCAACTCACCGCGTACCGCCTCGACCGCCTGTACCGCACCCACACCCACGAGATCTTCGACGGCATCCTGGAACCGGGCCGCCACCGCATCGCGCTGGACGCCAGAACGGTGAAGGGGGAGGCGTTCGTGGTGGCCCGGACGTCGGGGAGCGTACTGGTGGAGGCGGTGGCCCCCTAGGGGATGGTACGAGGAGGGGCGCGGCGCCGTGCCGTCGGTCGCCCGCGGGTTCGTCGCCGCTGGTGGCGAGGGTTCTGGTGGGTTCGTAGCGGGCGGGTGGCGCGGCTGCCGTGCTCCTCACGGGGCGCCGAGCGCCCTGCCACGGGGCCCCGCGCCCCGGAACCCCGACGCGGCCGAGGCGGCGCGGCCACTAGGATCGCCCTCTGTGACCGCCACCCTCGTCGTCAAGAACCTCGCCGCCGGCCACGGCGACCGCTCCCTGTTCAGCGGGCTCGATCTCGTCGTCGCGCCCGGTGATGTGATCGGCCTGGTCGGGGCCAACGGCGCGGGCAAGTCCACGCTCCTCAGGATGCTCGCCGGGCTGACCGCACCGGAGGAGGGCGAGCTGCGGCTCTCTCCGCCGACCGCGACCGTCGGTCACCTGCCGCAGGAGCCGGAGCGACGGCCCGGCGAGACCGTGCGGGGGTTCCTGGCCCGCCGCACCGGCGTCACCGAGGCGCAGCGGGTGATGGACGAGGCGACGCAGGCCCTCGTCGACGGGGCGCCGGGCGCGGACGACGCGTACGCGACCAGCCTGGAGCGCTGGCTGGACCTCGGCGGCGCGGACCTGGACGAGCGTGCCGAGGAGGTCGCCGACTCCCTGGGCCTCGCCGTCGACCTCGACCAGCCGATGACCTCCCTGTCGGGCGGCCAGGCCGCCCGCGCGGGCCTCGCCTCCCTGCTCCTGTCCCGGTACGACGTCTTCCTGCTCGACGAGCCGACGAACGACCTCGACCTCGACGGCCTGGAGCGCCTGGAACGCTTCGTCACCGGGCTGCGCGCCGGCACCGTGGTCGTCAGCCACGACCGCGAGTTCCTCAGCCGCACCGTCACCAAGGTCCTCGAACTCGATCTCGCCCAGCGGCAGATCAACCTGTACGGGGGCGGCTACGAGGCCTACCTGGAGGAGCGGGAGGTGGCCCGCAGGCACGCCCGCGACGACTTCGAGGAGTACGCCGACAAGAGGGCGGCCCTCCAGGACCGGGCGCAGATGCAGCGCGCCTGGATGGACAAGGGCGTCAAGAACGCCCGGCGCAGGGCGGGCAACGACAACGACAAGATCGGCCGCAAGTTCCGCAGCGAGGCCAGTGAGAAGCAGGCCGCGAAGGCCCGCCAGACCCAGCGCATGATCGAGCGCCTGGAGGTCGTCGAGGAGCCCCGCAAGGAGTGGGAGCTGCGTATGGAGATCGCGTCGGCACCCCGCTCGGGCGCGGTGGTCGCGACCCTGCGGGACGCCGAGGTCCGACGCGGCGACTTCACCCTCGGCCCGGTGTCCCTCCAGATCGACTGGGCGGACCGGGTGGCCGTCACCGGCGCCAACGGCGCGGGCAAGTCCACACTGCTGGCCGCTCTTCTCGGCCGCGTCGAGCTCACCGCGGGCCAGGCGTCGCTCGGCTCAGGCGTGCTGGTCGGCGAGGTCGACCAGGCCCGCAAGCTCTTCCACGGCGAGGAGTCCCTGCTCGACGCCTTCTGCGCTGCCGTCCCGGACACGGAGCCCGTCGAAGTCAGAACCCTCCTGGCCAAGTTCGGCCTGACGAGGGACCACGTCCTGCGTTCGGCGGCCACTCTGTCGCCCGGCGAACGCACCCGCGCCGCCCTCGCCCTCCTCCAGGGCAGGGGCGTCAACCTGCTGGTCCTGGACGAGCCCACCAACCACCTCGACCTGCCCGCCATCGAGCAGTTGGAGTCGGCCCTGGACGCCTACGAGGGCACGCTGCTCCTGGTCACCCACGACCGCCGCATGCTCGACGCCGTCCACGTCACCCGCCGCCTGGAGGTCGCCGACGGCAAGGTGACGGAACGCCAGGGGTCTGGCGTTCACGCACCCCGGGCCCGCGGCAGCCGCTCGCCCAAGGTGTCGTGAAGGCTCGGTTCGCGGCGGTCGACGAGGGACAGCGCGCCCCGGCGCCGCTGTACTGCGGGACGGCCGGAACGGCTCAGTCGCCGAGCCGGGTCGCCAGCCCCGGGTAGTCGACGACGAACCCGTCGTCGTCGAACGTGATGTCGCTGCGGAAGTCACCGGAGACGAAGCGGATGCCGCCCTGTTCCAGCCGTGTGTACGTCTGCCGTGACGGCAGCACGGCCAGGTCCGGCACGGACACCCACGCCATCAGGAACGAGGCTTCCCCGGGCGCCCCGTGCAGGCCGTGCCGCAGCACCGGCATCGTGTTGGTGAGCGGACACCGGCCGAGGTCGCAGTCGAGGGCACCGTCGACGTCGGGCAGGTGCGCGCCGTTCGCCGTCCAGCGGCCGGCTCCGTCGTGCCGCAGATCGAGCGTGCGGACACCTGCCGCCGACTCGGCGGTGACCCGCAGCCGACGTGTCACGAAACCGTCGGCTGTGTCCAGTTCGTACGAGATCCAGTAGGGCTCCGGCACCGTCCCCACGGCCCGGCCGCGGCCCTTCAGGAAATCCTCGCCGAACTCGACCCAGGCGGTCTCGAGCCCTCTGCTCCCCGCCACTTCCCAGGTGATGACACGCGTTGTCGGCATCCCGCCACCTTACGGGCGAAACGGCCCGGACCCTCCATGTCGCACCGGAGGGGCCGGGCCCGAGTGTCGGCTCAGCGCCTGCCCTTGTCGGGGTTGAGAAGCCCCGCGCGACGCAACGCGTCGGCCATCGCGCTGTTGGCGGGCGGCGGCGCCTGGCGGGAGCCGCCCCCGCCACCTCCGCCGCCGCGCCCCTGCCGCTGCTGCGGCGGCCGTCCGCCCCGCTGCCGGCGCTCACCGCCGCCGCCCTGCTGCCCCTGCGGAGCCGCGTCGTCGTCGAGGCGCAGCGTCAGGGAGATCCGCTTGCGCGGGATGTCGATGTCGAGGACCTTCACCTTGACGATGTCACCGGGCTTCACCACGTCCCGCGGGTCCTTGACGAAGGTCTTCGACATCGCCGAGACATGCACCAGCCCGTCCTGGTGGACACCGACGTCCACGAACGCCCCGAAGGCGGCCACGTTCGTCACCACACCCTCCAGGACCATCCCGGACGCCAGGTCGGAGATCTTCTCGACGCCCTCCTTGAAGGTGGCCGTCTTGAAGGCCGGCCGCGGGTCGCGCCCGGGCTTCTCCAGTTCCTTGAGGATGTCCGTCACGGTCGGCAGACCGAAGGTCTCGTCCACGAAGTCGTCCGGCTTCAGCGAGCGCAGCACGCCCGTGTTGCCGATCAGCGCGGCCACCTCCTGGCCGGAGGTCTTCACCATGCGCCGGACGACCGGGTACGCCTCGGGGTGCACGCTGGAGGCGTCCAGCGGGTCGTCGCCGCCGCGGATGCGCAGGAACCCCGCGCACTGCTCGTAGGCCTTCGGGCCCAGCCGCGCCACCTTCTTCAGCTGCGTACGGGACTTGAAGGGGCCGTTGGCGTCCCGGTGCGCCACGATGTTCTCGGCCAGCCCCGAGGTGATGCCGGAGACCCGGGCGAGCAGCGGCGCCGACGCCGTGTTGACGTCCACGCCCACACCGTTGACGCAGTCCTCGACCACTGCGTCCAGCGAGCGCGACAGCTTCACCTCGGACAGGTCGTGCTGGTACTGGCCCACACCGATCGACTTGGGGTCGATCTTCACCAGCTCGGCGAGCGGGTCCTGGAGCCGGCGGGCGATGGAGACCGCGCCGCGCAGCGACACGTCCATGTCGGGAAGCTCCTGCGAGGCGAACGCGGACGCCGAGTACACCGAGGCGCCGGCCTCGGACACCATCACCTTGGTGAGCTTCAACTCCGGGTGCTTGGTGATGAGTTCACCGGCGAGCTTGTCGGTCTCGCGAGAGGCCGTGCCGTTGCCGATCGCGACCAGTTCGACCGCGTGCTCCTTCGCCAGCCGGGCCAGCTTCGCGATCGCCTCGTCCCACTTGTTGGCCGGGACGTGCGGGTAAATGACGTCCGTCGCGACGACCTTGCCGGTCGCGTCGACCACCGCCACCTTCACACCCGTACGGAATCCGGGGTCCAGGCCCAGCGTCGCGCGCGTGCCGGCGGGGGCGGCGAGCAGCAGGTCCCGGAGGTTGGCCGCGAACACCCCCACGGCCTCGTCCTCGGCGGCCGTGCGCAGGCGCAGCCGCAGGTCGATGCCGAGGTGCACCAGGATCCGGGTCCGCCAGGCCCAGCGGACCGTGTCCGTGAGCCACTTGTCGCCGGGGCGGCCGCGGTCGGCGATCCCGAACTTCGAGGCGACGATCCCCTCGTACGACGACGGGCCGTCCGTGGCCTCCTCCGGCTCCAGGACGAGGTCGAGGACCTCCTCCTTCTCGCCGCGCAGCATCGCCAGGATCCGGTGCGAGGGCAGCTCGGTGAAGGGCTCGGCGAAGTCGAAGTAGTCGGCGAACTTCGCGCCCGCCTCCTCCTTGCCCTCGCGCACCTTGGCCGACAGCCGTCCGCGCACCCACATGCGCTCACGCAGCTCGCCGATCAGGTCGGCGTCCTCCGAGAACCGCTCCGTGAGGATCGCCCGCGCGCCCTCCAGGGCGGCCTGCGGATCGGCGACCCCCTTGTCGGCGTCGACGAACGCGGCGGCGGCCGCCAGCGGCTCGACGGTCGGGTCGCCGAGGAGCCCCTCGGCGAGGGGCTCCAGCCCGGCTTCCCGCGCGATCTGCGCCTTGGTCCTGCGCTTGGGCTTGTACGGGAGGTAGATGTCCTCCAGCCGCGCCTTGGTCTCGGCCCCGCGGATCTGTGCTTCCAGCTCCTCGGTCAGCTTGCCCTGCTCGCGCACCGAGTCGAGGATGGCCGACCGCCGCTCCTCCAGCTCCCGCAGGTAACGCAGCCGCTCCTCGATCGTGCGCAGCTGCGCGTCGTCGAGCATCTCGGTCGCTTCCTTGCGGTAGCGGGCGATGAAAGGCACCGTCGAACCGCCGTCCAGCAGCTCCACGGCAGCCTTCACCTGCCGCTCCCGTACGCCGAGCTCCGCGGCGATCCTGCCTTCGATGGACCCTACGAGGGGTGTCGTCACGATCCCGTCCCGCCTTCTCACTGAGGTTGCGCGGCAATTGTGGCAGGTGACACCGACAACCGGGGATCAGGGCGGCTCCCCGGCCGGTCGCGGCGGGGACGGAATCAGGCCCTGCGGCTGCGCGTACTGCTGGAGGCACCGCCGAAGAGCCGGGCCAGCGCCCGGAACGGCAGTGTCACCACGGTCGCGATGGCGCCGCCGATCTGACGCAACACGTCTGCTATTGCACGGAACACGTGATCCACCTTTCCTCTCCCCGGCCACGACGGCCGGCTGAGGACCGGGTACCGCAGTGCACGCCGGCCATGCGGGAAGGCGGTCACGGGTTCCTTTTCGGCCAACTGAGCCGTGCCCGCCCCCGGCTCGCCCCGGCCGCCCCCGGCTCGCCCCGGCCGCCCCCGGCTCGCCCCGGCGCGGGCCCGCGCTTGGCATCCGGGCGCCCTTCGCCGATGTCCATGGGCTTGGCGCCTGGCATCCGGGCCTCCGTCGTCGGCCGTTCATGGGTTTGGCGCCTGGCATCCGGGCCTCCGTCGCCGGTCGTTCATGGGTTTGGCGCCTGGCATCCGGGCCTCCGTCGCCGGTCGTTCATGGGTTTGGCGCCTGGCATCCGGGCCTCCGTCGCCGGTCGCCCATGGGCGTCGCGCCCGGCATCCGGGCGCCCGGCCCCGGCGTCATCGAGCCCCGCTCCTGCGCCCAGGCGCCCGCGCCGACGCTCAGCCCTTCCCGATCAGGTCCGCCGGGAAGGCCCCCGCCACCGCCGCCGCCCGTGCGAAGCCCGCACCGAGTTCCGTGAGCCGCGCGACCCCCTCCGCGCCGAGGTGCTCGTACGGTGCCCGGTCCAGCCGGTCCGTCTCGGCCTCGATCTCCTCGCGCAGGGCGACGCCCTCCGGTGTCAGCTCACCCTCCTCGTCCAGGAGCCCCCGGGCGCGCAGCCTCCCGGACGCCGCGTCCCAGTCCTCCTGGGTCCAGCCACGCGTGGTGTACACCCACTTCGGCGTCATGCCCTTGCCGGTCGCGGTGTGGGTGACCACGGCTTCCAGCCCGTCGAGTCCCGCCGACACCAGCACGGCGAGGTGCCCGTCGCCCCGGTGCTCGCGCAGCAGGGTGGCCGCGTGGAAGTACGCCAGGTGCGGCTCCTCGGGGACCGGCAGGTCGGCGTGGGCCGAGTACAGCGGCCGGGCGCTGCGGGAGCAGGCCTCGGCGGCCCGGAGCGCGAGCCGTGCGGCCTGAGCCATCTCCGGGGAGCTGAGCGCGTCCGCGCCGAGCAGGCGCCGCATCGAGGCGTCCACGGCACGCGCGCGTGCCGCCAGTACGTCCTCGGGCGAGGCGATCGCCCAGACCGCGGGGACGTGCCGGGCCACCAGCTCGTGCTTGTAGTTGTAGAACGCGGCCGTCACCGCGCCCGCGCCGACCGGCCCCAGCGCGGCGGCGCGCACCGCGAAGTTGACGGCCCGGGGGTGCGTGATGCCGAGTGCGGCCGCTTCCTGGCCCAGTTCGGGGGCGAAGTAGGAGGTCGCGTGCAGGGTGTTGAGGGCGTTGTGGCAGCGGCGACCGGCTCGGGGCTCAAGGGCTGCAGAAGTCATGAGCCGGAGGTTACCAACCGCTTGGTACGTAACGGGAGGGCCTGCGGGGCATGGCAGGAAAGGTGGGCCACCCGTCATTGCGGCCGTCCCGTGAGCCGCGAAGAATCGGTGCCATGGCGCAGCGGACCGTTCTCTTCGTGCTCTTCGACGACGTGCAGAGCCTCGACGTCACCGGGCCCCTGGAAGTGTTCATGGGGGCCGAGAAGCACATGCCGGGCACCTACGGCGTCCGGACCGCCTCCCTGGACGGCGGTCCGGTCCGCACCTCCAGCGGCCTGACCGTCGTACCGGACGCACGCGCTCGCCGACGTCCCCGAACCGCCGCACACCCTCGTCGTCCCGGGCGGTGCGGGCACGCGCAGCCCTCGACCCGCCCTGGCCGACTGGCTGCGCGAGCACGGCCCCCGCGCGGAGCGCCTGGTCTCCGTGTGCACCGGCGCGATCCTGCTGGCCGCGGCCGGGCTGCTGGACGGTCGCCGGGCCACGACCCACTGGGCGTACTGCGACAAGCTCGCCCGCGACCACCCGGCCGTCGAGGTCGACCCGGAACCGATCTATGTGCGCGACGGACATGTCGCCACCTCCGCCGGTGTGACCTCGGGCATCGACCTCGCTCTCGCCCTGGTCGAGGAGGACCTGGGCCGGGACGTGGCCCTCGGCATCGCCCGCCACCTGGTCGTGTTCCTGCGCCGCCCCGGCAACCAGGCACAGTTCAGCGCCCAGCTCGCCGCCCAGACCGCCCGGCGCGAACCCCTGAGGGAAGTCCAGCGCTGGATCACCGAGCAGCCCGACGCCGACCTCACCGTGGAGGCGCTCGCCGCCCGCGCGAGCCTCTCCCCGCGCCACTTCGCCCGCGCCTTCCGGGCCGAGACCGGCATGACGCCCGGCCGGTACGTCGACCGCGTCCGCCTCGAACACGCCCGGCGCCTGCTGGAGGACACCGGCGACGGCGTCGAGGAGATCTCCCGCGCCAGCGGCTACGGCACCCCCGAGGCCATGCGGCGCGCCTTCGTCAAGAACCTCGGGACGCCCCCGGTCGAGTACCGCCGCCGGTTCCGCCCCGCAACCGCCCAGTGAGCCCCCGCCGAAAGGGAAGCCGCCCATGCAGATCGCGATGGTCCTCTACGACCGCTTCACCGCTCTCGATGTCGTGGGGCCCTACGAGGCCCTCAGTCGCATCCCGGACACGACTGTCCACTTCGTCGCCGCGCAGGCCGGTCCCGTGCGCGCCGACACCGGGTTCCTCGCTCTCACGGCGGACAGGACACTGGCCGAGGTGCCGCACCCCGATGTCGTCGTGGTGCCGGGCGGCCCGGGAACCTTCGCCGAGATCGAGAACGAGGTCCTCCTGGAGTGGCTGAGGACCGCCGACGCCACGAGCACCTGGACGACGTCCGTGTGCAGCGGCTCGCTGCTCCTGGGCGCCGCGGGCCTCCTGAGGGGCCGCCGCGCCACCTCCCACTGGCTCACCCTGGACTTCCTGCCGCAGTACGGCGCCGAGCCCACCGGCGAGAGGGTCGTGTCCGACGGCAAGTACGTCACCGCAGCCGGGGTCTCCTCCGGCATCGACATGGGTCTGGCACTGGTAGGGAAGATCGCCGGTGACGAACACGCCCAGGCCGTGCAGCTGTTGACCGAGTACGACCCGCAGCCGCCCTACGACGCGGGCTCCCCGCAGAAGGCCCCCGCCCACCTCGTCGAGGAGTTCCGCACGAACAGCCGCTTCAGCTTGATGTAGCGCCCGTGGTCCAGGTGAAGCGCGGCTGCCTGCGTTCCAGGAACGCGGCGACACCCTCCGCGGTGTCGCCGCTCGCCCGTGCCTGCCCCGCCCAGTGGTCGTCGCGATCGGTGCGCCCGTTCGCGAACTCCTTCGCCGCGGCCTGCGTCAGCTGCGAGCGCGACACCAGGATCCGAGCGAGCTCCGCGACCCGCTTGTCCAGTTCGCCCTCCGGCAGCACCTCGTCCACCAGACCGGTGCGCAGCGCCCGTTCCGTGTCGATCAACTCGCCCGAGAACAGGAGGTACTTGGCGGTTGCGGGCCCCACCAGCGACACCAACCGCCGGGTGGAGGAGGCCGGATACACGATCCCGAGCTTCGCCGGTGTCACCCCGAACAGCGCCCCCTCCCCGGCGAACCGCAGATCGCACGCCGCCGCGAGCTGCGACCCGCCTCCCACGCAGTGCCCCTTGATCGCCGCCAGCGTCGGCTTGGGGAAGGCGGCCAACGCCTCCTCGGCGGCCACGGCGAGCCCCTGCGCCTCCCGGGGCGACCCCTGGAGCGTGGAGATGTCGGCGCCCGCGCAGAAGGTTCTGCCCTCACCGGTGACCACCAGTGCCCGTACGGCAGGGTCGGCGGCCAGTGTGTCCAGCAGCGGCGGCAGCGCCCGCCACATCGCGGCCGTCATCGCGTTGCGCTTGGCCGGGTGGTGGATGACGACGGTGGCGACCGAGTCGGCGACGCTGTGCAGCAGCTGGGGCTCCATGGCCCGGATGCTATCCGGCCGCGTCGAACGGCCGATCAGGGAGGGTCGAACCGTCGAGTTACGACACACGGCGCAAAGGGGACTCGGAGGGAGGGGCCGACGGGGGTCGATCGAGGAGGCGCGATGGGCAGGTCCAGGTCCACCAGGCCCACGGGCGAGGCGGCGAAGATGCGGCGGGGCTTCAGCTGGCTGGGCGCGCTCGGCGTCCTGCTGGTCCTCGCCGGTCTCGTGGGCCTCGTCTACACCGGCTTCGCCACCCTGACCTCGATGATCCTGTTCGGCTGGCTGCTGCTGATCGGCGGTGTCGTGGGGCTGCTGCACGCGGTCCAGGCGCGCGGCAGCAACTTCTTCTGGCTGGGCGTGGTCGTGGCGGCGCTGAACATCGCGGCGGGCGTCGTGGTGATCCGCCGGCCGGAGGCGGCGGCCGAGGCGCTGGCCATGTTCGCCGCCCTGCTGTTCCTCACCGGAGGGCTGTTCAGGCTGGTGGGCGCCCTGGTGGTACGCGGCCCGCAGTTCGGCTGGACCCTGGTCCAGGGTGCCTTCGACCTGCTCCTCGGCATCCTGGTGCTCAGCACGTGGCCGAGCAGCCGGTACGTCATCGGCGTGCTCTTCTCGCTCGTGCTGCTCTTCGACGGACTCGGTCTGATCGCGACCGGCTTCGGCGGACGCCATATCGTCGGCATGGTCTCCGAACGCCTCGCGGACGAGGCCGAAGCGCGGCGGGCGCCTGACGCAGAGCCTGTCAAACCCGTACAACCCGAATAGTTCGTCAAGTCGGCAGGAGCGGGACAGGAGCGGTCCCACATCTGACGGTGTCATACGCCAACGATCAGAAACGCTCGATACCTGCTGACTTGTGTTCAGTGCCATGGTCCGGCCCTGCGCGTTACCAACACTCGACGTGTGGTGACAATCGAGCGCGAGGGTGGCGACCGGACGATGGAGAACCACGGGCGCGGGTCCGGCCCACGCCCAGCAGGCGGCGCGGACGAGCCCCTCGATCAGCGGCCGCCGAATCCACTGCCGTACGAGGGCGTCTGGCGGTTCACCGCCCCGGCCGTGGACGCCTCCGTCCCACAGGCACGGCACGCCGTGCGGGACCTGCTGTACCGCCAGGGGGTGCCGGTGCCGGACGACCTGGTCCAGGGGCTGCTGGTGATCGTCTCGGAGCTGGTCACGAACGCCGTCCGGCATGCGGCGCTGCTGTCACCGATGCTCGCCGTGGAGGTCGCCGTGGGCGCCGAGTGGCTGCGGGTCTCCGTGGAGGACAACCACCCCTACCGCCCGACCGCGCTGGAGGCGGACCACGGCCGGACGGGCGGCCGCGGCCTGCTCCTGGTGCGCGAGATCACGCGGGAGGCGGGCGGGGTGTGCGATGTCGAGCACACGGCGAACGGCGGCAAGGTGATCTGGGCCGCCGTTCCGCTCAAACCCGTGCACGTGCCCTGACACCCGCCCGCCGGGCCCGGCTCGTCACCAGCCGGCCGACGGGCCCGTCAGCTCCCTGATCGCGGGGCGGGCCGCGTCGAGCACGGTCATGAACCACGAAGAGAAGGTGTCCTTGGCGTGCCGCTCCGCCAGTTCGGCGGCGGTGACGAACGCGACCTCGCCCACCTCCTCCTGGTCCGGCCGCACCGGGGCCTGCACCATGCCGACGAAGAGGTGGTTGTACTCCTGCTCCACCAGGCCCGAGTCCGGGTCGGGGTGGTTGTAGCGGACCGTCCCCGCCTCGGCGAGCAGCGACGGGGAGACGCCGAGTTCCTCGTGCGTCCGCCGGGCCGCGGCCGCGAAGGGCGCCTCGCCGGGGTAGGGGTGACCGCAGCAGGTGTTGGACCACACGCCGGGGGAGTGGTACTTGCCGAGCGCCCGCCGCTGGAGCAGCAGCCGGCCGTACTCGTCGAAGAGGAACACGGAGAAGGCGCGGTGCAGCTGCCCCGGCGGCTGATGGGCGGCGAGCTTCTCCGCGGTGCCGATCGTCACACCGTTCTCGTCGACCAGTTCCAGCAAAATCGCGTCTGCGGCGCCGTTCGACGGGCTGTGTGTCGCGGTCGCAGGTGTGATCGGCATAGCCATCCTTCACGTCGGTCTTCGCGCCCCAAGTGTGCCGTACGAATCCGGCACTCCCGGCAGTTGATCGTGCCCGGCGCGGCGGGCACGGAACCGTCCGAAGGGGCGCTGTGGGCATGAGGACGCGACCGACCACCGGATCGCTGCATTCCGACCGTACTGGCGTCTTGTCGGACCGTACGGATGTTCAGTGACAGAGCCGCGCCTCGTGCTCGGCGTGCCCGCTCGGCTCCAGCTGGAAGGTGCAGTGCTCCACGTCGAAGTGGTCCCCGAGACAGCCCTGGAGCTCGTGCAGCATCTTCTCGTGGCCGATCGCGTTGAGGATGTCGGAGCTGACCACCACGTGCGCCGACAGCACCGGCATGCCGGACGTGATCGTCCAGGCGTGCAGATCGTGGACGTCCTCGACGCCGTCGAGAGCGAGTATGTGGGACCGCACCTCGGCCATGTCGACGCCCTTCGGAGCCGACTCCAGCAGCACGTCGAGGGTCTCGCGCAGCAGCTTGAAGGTGCGCGGCACGATCATCAGGCCGATGACCAGCGAGGCGATCGGGTCGGCGGCCTGCCAGCCGGTGACCAGGATGATCGCCGCCGAGACCAGCACCGCGAGCGAGCCGAGCGCGTCCGCCGCCACCTCCAGGAACGCGCCGCGTACGTTCAGGCTCTCCTTCTGGCCCCGCATCAGCAGCGTCAGCGAGATCATGTTCGCGACCAGGCCGATCGCGCCGAACACGATCATCAGGCCGCCCTCGGTGTCCGCCGGCGTGAAGAACCGCTCGACGGCCTCGTACAGGACGTAGCCACCTACGCCCAGCAGGAGCAGGCAGTTCGCGAGGGCGGCGAGGATCTCCGCGCGGGCGTAGCCGAAGGTGCGCTTCGTGCTCGGCGGGCGGTTCGCGAAGTGGATCGCGAGCAGGGCCATCCCCAGGCCCACCGCGTCCGTCGCCATGTGCGCCGCGTCCGCGACCAGGGCGAGCGAGTCGGCGACGGCGCCCCCGACGATCTCGACGAGCATGACGGCGAGCGTGATCGACAGCGCGACGCGCAGCCTTCCGCGATACGCGGCAGCAGCCGTACCGCTCGTCGGCACGTGCGTGTGCCCGTGCCCGTGGTCGTGCCCAGCCCCCATGAGAAAGCCGCCCTTCTGCGGTCCGTCGGATGATCGGATGTGCGTTCCGGGATCACAGTCAACTACGGGTGGGGGGTATCGGGCAACGCGGCACTGAACACCGTTGTCATGTGCCCTGACCTGCGGAAACGAGTCCGCAGGTCAGAGCTTTCGGGCGGTCAGCCGCCGTGGTGCAGCAGCCAGCCCCGCCACGCCGACTCGACCATCTCGCGTACCCCGCGCCGGGCCGTCCAGCCGAGTTCCGCGGCGGCGAGCGAGGCCGAGGCGACCGCGCGGGGGGAGTCCCCGGGACGCCGCGCCTCGACGAGCGCGGGCCGCCGGTCCCCGGTGACCTCGCCGATCACCGTGATCAGCTCGCGCACGGACACCCCCTCGCCGCGACCGATGTTGACCGTCAGGTCGCCGCCGATGTCCGGGTCCGTCAGCCGTCGAGCCGCCGCCAGGTGCGCCTCGGCGAGGTCGGCCACATGGATGTAGTCACGGACGCAGGTGCCGTCCGGCGTCGGATAGTCGTCGCCGAAGATCCGCGGGGCCTCGTCCCGGGTGAGCCGGTCGAAGACCATCGGGACGATGTTGAAGACGCCCGTGTCGGCCAGCTCGGGCGAAGCGGCCCCGGCGACGTTGAAATAGCGCAGGCACACCGTCGCGATGCCGTGCGCCCGGCCCGCCGCCCGCACCAGCCACTCCCCGGCGAGCTTGGTCTCGCCGTACGGGTTCACCGGCGCGCACGCGGTGTCCTCCGTGATCAGGTCGACGTCCGGGGCGCCGTAGACGGCCGCGGACGACGAGAACACGAACCGCTTGATCCCGGCCTCGGCCACCGCCTCCAGGAGCGTGCCGAGACCGCCCACGTTCTCCTGGTAGTAGCGCGTCGGCCGTGCCACGGACTCACCGACCTGCTTGCGCGCGGCGAGATGCACCACCCCCGTCACCGCGTGCTCGGCGAACACCCGCTTGAGCAGCTCGCCGTCCAGCGACGAGCCCTCGACGAGCGGGATCCGCGACGGGAGCCGCGCGGGAACCCCGGCCGAGAGGTCGTCCAGTACGAGAACGCGCTCGCCGGCGTCGGTCATGGCCCGCGCCACATGTGCCCCGATGTAGCCGGCTCCGCCTGTGATCAGCCATGTCATGGTGGCCCACCCTATGTCGAGGCACCGGCGCCGGATGCAATGTCCCCGATGCCCCGGTCTGCGGGCGCGGGTTTGTGGGCCGGCCCCCGGATCCCCGATGATGATCGCGGCGAGGCGCCGGGCGAACCACGTTGATCGCTCCGCCGAACGGGTGGTGAACGCAGGCTTCCAACCATCCGATAGCCTCTGCCGACATGCCGCTCGGCCGTCACCGGCAAGGGGCGCCCCCACACATGCACATGACCGGCGCGGACACGCCGGCACCCAGGGAGTGAGTTCGGTTGTCGACCGCCATCCTCACCGGTCAGCCGGTCCCCGGATCGTCGATCGAGGGCGATCTGCGGTCCCTCGGCTACGACGTGCGGGTCGCCACCGACCCGGCCGACGCCGAGACCCTCCTCGCCCAGGTGCCCGGCGACCAGCGGGTCGCCGTCGTCGACGCCCGTTTCGTCGGCCACCTGCACGCCCTGCGCCTAGGCCTGACCGACCCGCGCTTCCCGCTCGCCGCGATCCCGGGCGCCGTGACCGCCCAGGCCGCCGGACGGCAGGCCCTGACCCGTGCCATGGCCCGCGAGACCTCCGCGGACGGCGGCGCGGCGGTCGCCGTGGACAGCCTCGCCGACCGCGTCGTCACCGCCCTCGACGCCGACGGCACCGACGTGCACCGCCCCGAGCTCGGCAGCCTGGTCGCCGTGGTCCCGGCCGACCCGCAGACCCGCAACGAGGCCCGGCAGTCCGTCGCCTCCGTCGACGACGAGGCCGTACGCCTGAGGTCGGCCGTGAAGGCCCGCGACGGCTTCTTCACGACGTTCTGCATCAGCCCGTACTCCCGCTACATCGCCCGCTGGTGCGCCCGCCGGGGTCTGACCCCGAACCAGGTCACCACCGCCTCCCTGGTCACCGCCCTCATCGCGGCGGGCTGCGCGGCCACCGGCACCCGGGGCGGCTTCGTCGCGGCCGGCGTCCTGCTGATCTTCTCCTTCGTACTCGACTGCACCGACGGTCAGCTCGCCCGCTACTCCCTGCAGTACTCCACGCTCGGCGCCTGGCTCGACGCCACCTTCGACCGGGCCAAGGAGTACGCCTACTACGCGGGCCTCGCCCTGGGCGCGGCCCGCGGCGGCGACGACGTGTGGGCCCTCGCCCTCGGCGCGATGGTCCTGCAGACCTGCCGGCACGTCGTCGACTTCTCCTTCAACGAGGCCAACCACGACGCCACGGCCAACACCAGCCCCACCGCCGCCCTCTCCGACAAGCTCGACAGCGTCGGCTGGACGGTGTGGGTGCGCCGGATGATCGTCCTGCCGATCGGCGAGCGCTGGGCGATGATCGCGGTGCTGACGGCGCTCACCACCCCCCGCATCACCTTCTACGCGCTGCTCGTCGGCTGCGCCTTCGCGGCGACGTACACCACGGCGGGCCGTGTGCTGCGCTCGCTCACCCGCAAGGCACGGCGCACCGACCGCGCCGCCAAGGCGCTGGCCGACCTCGCGGACAGCGGAGCGTCAGCGGCCGGCCTGGCCTCGCTGCTGCGCAAGCTGCCCGCCAGGGGACCGCTCGGCTCCCGCGCCTTCGTCGCCCTGCCCGGCGCCGCCCTGGTGGTGCTCGCCGCCGCCCTGGAGGGCTACGGCAGTGCCCTGCCCGCGGCCCTCGCCGTGCTGTACGTGCTCACCTCCGCGGCCGCCGTCGCCCTGCCGCTCAAGGGCGCCCTCGACTGGCTGGTCCCGCCCCTCTTCCGCGCCGCCGAGTACGGCACCGTCCTGATCCTCGCGGCCAAGGCGGACGTGAACGGAGCCCTTCCTGCGGCTTTCGGGCTGGTGGCCGCGGTCGCCTACCATCACTACGACACGGTGTACCGCATCCGCGGCAACGCCGGAGCGCCCCCGGCCTGGCTGGTGCGCGCCATCGGGGGGCACGAAGGACGGACGCTGCTCGTCACCGTCCTCGCCGCGGTGCTCTCCGCCTCGCAGTTCACGGTCGCGCTCACGGTCCTCGCCGTGGCCGTGGCCCTGGTGGTGCTCGTCGAGAGCATCCGCTTCTGGGTGTCCGCCCACCAGGGTGGCGCACCCGCCGTACACGATGAAGGAGAACCCGCATGATCGGCCTCGTGCTGGCGGCCGGCGCCGGACGGCGTCTGCGCCCCTACACCGACAGCCTTCCCAAGGCTCTGGTGCCGGTGGGCCCCGCGGGCATAGAGGGCGAACCCACGGTTCTAGACCTCACGCTCGGCAACTTCGCCGAGATCGGTCTCACCGAGGTCGCGGTCATCGTCGGCTACCGCAAGGAGGCCGTGTACGCGCGCAAGGAGGCGCTGGAGGCGAAGTACGGCCTCAAGCTCACCCTCATCGACAACGACAAGGCCGAGGAGTGGAACAACGCCTACTCCCTGTGGTGCGGCCGTGACGCCCTCAAGGACGGCGTGATCCTCGCCAACGGCGACACCGTCCACCCGGTCTCCGTCGAGAAGACGCTGCTCGCCGCCCGCGGCGACGGCAAGAGGATCATCCTCGCCCTGGACACGGTGAAGGACCTCGCCGACGAGGAGATGAAGGTCGTCGTCGACCCCGACCGGGGCATGACGAAGATCACCAAGCTGATGGACCCCGCCGAGGCCACCGGCGAGTACATCGGCGTCACCCTCATCGAGGGCGACGCCGCCCCCGAGCTGGCCGACGCCCTGAAGACCGTCTGGGAGACCGACCCGCAGCAGTTCTACGAGCACGGCTACCAGGAGCTCGTGAACCGCGGCTTCCGGATCGACGTGGCGCCGATCGGCGACGTCAAGTGGGTGGAGATCGACAATCACGACGATCTCGCCCGCGGACGGGAGATCGCGTGCCAGTACTGACCCGGCTCATCCCCTCGCCGGTCGTCGTGGACATCCGCCCGGGTGCCCTCGACGACCTGGCCTGCGTGCTCGCCGACGAACGCATCTCGCACTCCGGAAAGCTGGCCGTCGCCGTCAGCAACGGCTCCGGGGCCCGGCTCAAGGAGCGGCTCGCTCCCGCGCTGCCCGGCGCCAGCTGGTACGAGGTCGGCGGCGGCACCCTCGACGACGCGGTCCGGCTGGCCAGTGACATAAAGGCCGGCCACTACGACGCGGTCGTCGGCCTCGGCGGCGGCAAGATCATCGACTGCGCCAAGTTCGCCGCGGCACGGGTCGGCCTGCCCCTGGTCGCCGTACCGACGAACCTCGCGCACGACGGCCTGTGCTCGCCGGTCGCCACCCTCGACAACGACGCGGGCCGCGGCTCCTACGGTGTGCCGAACCCGATCGCCGTCGTCATCGACCTCGACGTCATCCACGAGGCACCGGCCCGCTTCGTGCGCGCCGGCATCGGTGACGCCATCTCCAACGTCTCCGCGATCGCCGACTGGGAGCTCGCCCACCGGGTCACGGGCGAGAAGATCGACGGCCTCGCCGCCGCGATCGCCCGCCAGGCCGGTGAGGCGGTGCTCCGGCACCCCGGCGGCATAGGGGACACCGACTTCCTGCAGGTACTGGCCGAGGCGCTGGTGCTGAGCGGTATCGCGATGTCGGTGTCGGGTGACTCCCGCCCGTCCTCCGGGGCGTGCCACGAGATCAACCACGCCTTCGACCTGCTGTTCCCCAAGCGCGCGGCCGCGCACGGCGAGCAGTGCGGTCTGGGCGCGGCCTTCGCGATGTACCTGCGCGGAGCCCACGAGGAGTCGGCCTTCATGGCCGAGGTGCTGCGTCGGCACGGGCTGCCGGTACTGCCGCGTGAGATCGGCTTCACGGACGACGAGTTCGTCCGCGTGGTGGAGTTCGCTCCGCAGACCCGGCCCGGCCGCTACACGATCCTCGAACACCTCGACCTGACAACCGACCAGATCAAGGACATCTACGCCGACTATGTCAAGGCCATCGGTAGCTGAACTCCGCCCCGTCGTTCACCCCGCGGGGGTGAAGGACAGGCGCAGCGGTGAGCACTGGATGGGACGCCTCTACATGCGTGAGGTGTCCCTGCGGGTCGACCGCTACCTGGTGAACACCAGGGTCACGCCCAACCAGCTCACGTACCTGATGACCGTCTTCGGCGTGCTCGCGGCCCCGGCGCTCCTCGTGCCGGGGATCCCGGGTGCCGTGCTCGGTGTGGTGTGCGTCCAGCTCTATCTGCTGCTGGACTGCGTCGACGGCGAGATCGCCCGCTGGAAGAAGCAGTACTCCCTCAACGGTGTCTACCTGGACCGCGTCGGCGCCTACCTCACCGATGCCGCCGTGCTCGTCGGCTTCGGCCTGCGCGCGGCCGACCTGTGGGGCAGCGGCCGTATCGACTGGCTGTGGGCGTTCCTCGGCACCCTGGCCGCGCTCGGCGCGATCCTGATCAAGGCGGAGACCGACCTCGTCGGTGTCGCCCGCCACCAGGCCGGCAAGCCCCCCGTCAAGGAGGCCGCCGCCGAGATGCGCTCCTCCGGCATGGCGCTGGCCCGCAAGGCCGCCGCCGCGCTCAAGTTCCACCGTCTGATCCTCGGCATCGAGGCGTCCCTGCTGATCCTGGCCCTGGCCATCGCCGACCAGGTCCGCGGCGACCTGTTCTTCTCCCGGCTCGGTGTGGCCGTGCTCGCCGGTATCGCGCTGCTGCAGACCCTGCTGCACCTGGTCTCCATCCTCGCCTCCAGCAGGCTGAAGTGAGCGGCATGGGCTCCTCACCGGCAACCTCGCCGAAGGTCGGCGCGGTCATCATCACCATGGGCAACCGCCCCGACGAGCTGCGTGCCCTGCTCGACTCGGTCGCCAAGCAGGACGGCGACCGGGTCGAGGTGGTCGTCGTCGGCAACGGCTCGCCGGTCCCGGACGTCCCCGAGGGCGTCCGCACCGTCGAGCTGCCCGAGAACCTCGGCATCCCCGGCGGCCGCAACGTCGGCATCGAGGCCTTCGGCCCCAGCGGTCGCGACGTCGACATCCTGCTCTTCCTCGACGACGACGGCCTCCTCGCCCACCACGACACCGCCGAACTGTGCCGCCAGGCGTTCGAGGCCGACCCGAAGCTCGGCATCATCAGCTTCCGCATCGCCGACCCGGACACCGGCGTCACCCAGCGCCGGCACGTCCCGCGGCTGCGGGCCTCCGACCCGATGCGCTCCTCCCGGGTCACCACCTTCCTCGGCGGCGCGAACGCCGTCCGTACGAAGGTCTTCGCCGAAGTCGGCGGGCTCCCGGACGAATTCTTCTACGCCCACGAGGAAACCGACCTGGCATGGCGGGCCCTCGACGCGGGCTGGATGATCGACTACCGGTCCGACATGGTGCTGTACCACCCCACGACCGCGCCCTCGCGGCACGCGGTCTACCACCGCATGGTCGCCCGCAACCGTGTCTGGCTCGCCCGCCGCAACCTCCCGGCCCTCCTCGTCCCCGTCTATCTGGGCGTCTGGATGCTGCTCACCCTCGCACGCCGGCCCTCCCGCCCCGCCCTGAAGGCATGGTTCGGCGGATTCCGGGAAGGGTGGACCACTGCCTGCGGTCCACGCCGGCCCATGAAGTGGCGTACGGTGTGGCGGCTGACTCGACTGGGCCGGCCTCCCGTCATCTGACAAGCTCGGTCCTGAGAGCCCCCGGGCCCCATCCGGGCCCCAGGTTCATGCCATGCCCGCACAGGCTGCGCATCTCGAAGACGAAAGTTTCAACTGGTGAGTGAGACAACGCACGACGGCGGAGTCGCGGTGAGCGCGGCTCCGTCGCCCGACGAGGGCCTCACGGCGGCACAGCTCGCCGCCAAGTACGGGCTGTCCGTGAGCGGCGCCCGCCCCTCGCTGTTCCAGTACGTCCGCCAGCTCTGGGACCGGCGGCACTTCATCCTCGCGTTCTCGCGGGCGAAGCTGACCGCCCAGTACAGCCAGGCGAAGCTCGGCCAGCTCTGGCAGGTGGCGACCCCGCTGCTGAACGCGGCCGTGTACTTCTTCATCTTCGGGCTGCTGCTGGGGGCCCGGGAGGGCATCCCGCACGACATCTACGTGCCGTTCCTGGTGACCGGGGTGTTCGTCTTCACCTTCACGCAGAGCTCGGTGCTCGCGGGCGTGCGTGCCATCTCCGGAAACCTCGGCCTGGTGCGCGCGCTGCACTTCCCCCGGGCCTCGCTGCCGATCTCGTTCGCGCTGCAGCAGCTCCAGCAGCTGCTGTTCTCGATGGTCGTGCTGGTCGTGATCATGGTGGCCTTCGGCACCTACCCCGACCTGTCCTGGCTGCTCGTGGTGCCCGTCCTGGTCCTGCAGTTCGTCTTCAACACCGGGCTTGCGCTGATCTTCGCCCGGATGGGAAGCAAGACGCCCGACCTCGCTCAGCTGATGCCGTTCGTGCTGCGCACCTGGATGTACGCGTCCGGCGTGATGTTCAGCATCCCCGCGATGCTCGCGGACAAGGACGTGCCGGGCTGGCTCTCGGACGTCCTGCAGTGGAACCCCGCCGCGATCTACATGGACCTGGTCCGCTTCGCGATGATCGACGGCTACGGCTCCTCCTATCTGCCCCCGCACGTGTGGGCCTTCGCACTGGGCTGGGCGCTGCTGGCCGGTGCGGTCGGCTTCGTCTACTTCTGGAAGGCGGAAGAGAGGTACGGCCGTGGCTGAGCCGAAGAAGGACGGTCCGCGCGTCCCCACCGTCATCGCCGACGAGCTGCACATCGTCTACCGCGTCAACGGCGCCAAGTCCGGCAAGGGCAGCGCCACCGCCGCGCTCAGCCGCATCCTCAAGCGCGGCGAGGAGCGGGGCGTGCGCAAGGTGCACGCCGTCCGCGGTGTCTCCTTCGTCGCCTACCGCGGCGAGGCCATCGGCCTGATCGGCTCCAACGGCTCCGGGAAGTCCACCCTGCTGCGGGCCATCGCCGGTCTGCTGCCCGCGGAGAGGGGCAAGGTCTACACCGACGGCCAGCCCTCGCTGCTCGGCGTGAACGCGGCCCTGATGAACGACCTGACCGGCGAGCGCAACGTCATATTGGGCGGGCTCGCCATGGGCATGTCCCGCGAGGAGATCAAGGCCCGCTACCAGCAGATCGTCGACTTCTCCGGCATCAACGAGAAGGGCGACTTCATCACGCTGCCGATGCGGACGTACTCCTCCGGCATGGCGGCCCGGCTGCGGTTCTCCATCGCCGCCGCCAAGGACCACGACGTCCTCATGATCGACGAGGCGCTGGCCACGGGCGACCGCAAGTTCCAGAAGCGCTCGGAGGAGCGCATCCGCGAGCTGCGCAAGGAAGCCGGCACCGTCTTCCTCGTCAGCCACAACAACAAGTCGATCCGCGACACCTGCGACCGCGTCCTGTGGCTGGAACGAGGCGAGCTGCGGATGGACGGCCCTACGGACGAGGTCCTCAAGGAGTACGAGAAGTTCACGGGCAAGTAGTCCACCCCGGCATGGGCCATGTGGCCCAGAACGCTTGACCGGGCCCCGCCGGAACTGCCCCCGCGGGGCCCCGCGTCTGCAAAGGAAACGTCAACTCCGGCTGGCGGTAGGAATCTTGACGCCAATCGGTGCGTTGTTGTGATGCGCAGGACACCCTCACAGGCCCCGCCCCGTTGTACAACGTAAGCTGTACCGGTACCGAAACGCGGCAAGTGTGGCGATAAGGAACGGCGCCCTCCCCCAGGGCTGCGCCGCGGACGGCCGGGCGGCGTGTCCGAAATAGTATGCATTGGGTCGGCGGTGTAGAACGGGAGATGTGACGGCAATGGCTACGGAAACTCCCCAGCTCCACGCAGCATGTGCCGTCCCCGCCCCGGGCAGTCCACGGTGACGGGAACGCGCACACGCGCAGGTGACCCAGAGCGCGACACGCTCGACAAGGCCGCCGCGGAGAACTTCCCCGTGGCGCCGTTCTTCCTGCCCAGGGCCTGGCGCGCCGACCTCATGGCCGTATACGGATTCGCCCGTCTGGTGGATGACATCGGCGACGGCGACCTCGCTCCCGGCGGCGCCGACGCCCGGCTGCTCGGTGTGTCGCCCGAGGACGCCGAGGAACCCCTCGTCCTGCTCGACGCCTTCGAGGCCGACCTGCGCCGGGTCTTCGACGGCACCCCGCGCCACCCCCTGCTGCGTCGCCTCCAGCCGACCGTCCGTCGCCGCTCGCTGACCCCCGAGCCCTTCCTCGGCCTGATCGCCGCCAACCGCCAGGACCAGCTCGTCGGACGGTACGAGACCTACGACGACCTCCTTGCCTACTGCGAACTGTCCGCCAACCCCGTCGGCCGTCTGGTCCTCGCGGTCACCGGTACCGCGACGCCCGAGCGGATCCGCCGCTCCGACGCGGTGTGCACCGCGCTGCAGATCGTGGAGCACCTTCAGGACGTCGCCGAGGACCTCGGCCGTGACCGGATCTATCTGCCCGCCGCGGACATGAAACGCTTCCACGTCCAGGAAACCGATCTCGCCGCCCAAAGGGCGGGCGCATCGGTGCGCGCGCTGGTGGCGTACGAAGCCGAACGTGCCCGGGACCTCCTGAGTGAAGGCACCCCCTTGGTGGGTAGCGTCCACGGCAGGCTCAAGCTGCTGCTCGCGGGTTTCGTGGCGGGGGGAAGGGCGGCGATCGGTGCGATCGCCGCCGCCGAATACGACGTACTTCCCGGCCCGCCCAAAGCCAGCAGGTTCCAGTTGCTGCGCGAGGTGGGCGTGACTCTGCGAGGAGAGGGGTGATCCGGAGCGTGGAGTCCGCACCACACGCGTCCGCACCGGTACTCGCCGCCTACAGCTACTGCGAGGCCGTCACCGGGCGGCAGGCCCGTAACTTCGCGTACGGCATCCGCCTGCTGCCCACGCCCAAGCGCCGCGCGATGTCGGCGCTGTACGCGTTCTCGCGCCGCGTCGACGACATCGGCGACGGCGCCCTGACCGACGAGGTCAAGGTCGCGAGGCTGGAGGACACCCGGGAGCTGCTGACCCGGATCCGTGACCGGGCGGTCGACGAGGACGACATCGACCCGGTGGCTGTCGCCCTCGCCCACGCCGCCGACACCTTCCCGATCCCGCTCGGCGGCCTGGACGAACTCATCGACGGCGTCCTGATGGACGTACGCGGCGAGACCTACGAGACCTGGGACGACCTCAAGGTCTACTGCCGCTGTGTCGCAGGCGCCATCGGACGGCTCTCGCTCGGCGTGTTCGGCACGGAACCGGGGGCGCGTGGCGTCGAGCGCGCGCCGGAGTACGCCGACACGCTCGGGCTGGCGCTCCAGCTCACCAACATCCTGCGTGATGTACGCGAGGACGGCGAGGGCGGGCGTACCTATCTGCCCTCCGACGACCTCGCCAAATTCGGCTGCTCGGTCGGCTTCAGCGGACCGACACCACCGGAGGGCTCCGACTTCGCGGGCCTCGTGCACTTCGAAGTGCGACGGGCCCGCGCTCTTTTCGCCGAGGGCTACCGGCTGCTCCCCATGTTGGACCGGCGCAGCGGCGCCTGCGTCGCCGCCATGGCCGGCATCTACCGCCGCCTCCTCGACCGCATCGAACGCGACCCGCAGGCGGTGCTGCGCGGCCGGGTATCGCTGCCGGGGCGCGAGAAGGCGTACGTCGCCGTGCGCGGCCTGAGCGGGCTGGACACCCGGCATGTGACCCGCCGAAGCGTCAGCCGTGCGGTCAGGAGGCGTGCCTGATGGACATTCCGGTCCGAGGTGATGCCACGGGTGAGAAGCGGTGGGCAACCCTCCGCCGTCCGGCCGCGTCCCTGACTGAGACGACCGGCCGTACGGCGTTCACCCACCGGCACGACGGTCGCGCAGGGGAGGGTGCACGATGACCGACGGCACACGGCCCGACGAGGCGCTCGCGGACATCCCCGGCCGCTCCGGGAAGCACGCCGTGGTGGTCGGCGGCGGGCTCGCCGGCATCACCGCCGCGCTCTCGCTGGCCGATGCCGGGGTGCGGGTCACCCTGGTCGAGGGCCGGCCGAGGCTCGGCGGCCTCGCGTTCTCCTTCCAGCGCGGCGAACTCACCGTCGACAACGGACAGCACGTGTACCTGCGCTGCTGCACCGCCTACCGGTGGTTCCTCGACCGGATCGAGGGGGCCGCGCTGGCCCCGCTGCAGGATCGTCTCGACGTGCCCGTGCTGGACCTCGCGCGGCCCGAGGGGCGGCGGCTCGGCAGGCTGCGGCGCGACGCGCTGCCCGTACCCCTGCACCTGGGCCGGAGCCTGGCGTCGTATCCGCATCTCTCCCTCGCCGATCGCGCCAGGGTCGGACGTGCCGCGCTCGCGCTCAAGGGTCTCGACCTCGGCGACCCCGCCCTGGACGCCCGGGACTTCGGCAGCTGGCTCGCCGAGCACGGCCAGTCGGCGCGTGCCGTCGAGGCCCTGTGGGACCTGGTCGGGGTCGCCACCCTCAACGCGGTCGCGGGCGACGCCTCGCTGGGGCTCGCCGCGATGGTCTTCAAGACCGGTCTGCTCTCCGACCCTGGCGCCGCCGACATCGGCTGGGCACGCGTCCCGCTCGGCGACCTGCACGACCGGCTGGCTCGCAAGGCGCTCGAGTCCGCGGGCGTGCGCGTCGAGGTCCGTACCCGCGTCACCGCCATCACCCCTGAGGGGAACGGAGACTGGAGCGTCCAGGTTCCCGGCGAGACGCTCAAGGCGGACGCCGTCGTCCTGGCCGTGGCCCAGCGCGAGGCGTACGACCTGCTGCCCGGCGGTGCCCTCGACGCTCCCGAGCGGCTGCTGGAGATCGGCACCGCCCCGATCCTCAACGTCCATGTCGTGTACGGCCGCAAGGTGCTCAGCAGGCCCTTCTTCGCGGCCCTCGGCACCCCGGTGCAGTGGGTGTTCGACCGCACCGAGGCCTCGGGACTGCGCCAGGGCCAGTACCTCGCCCTGTCCCAGTCGGCCGCCCAGGACGAGATCGACGAGCCCGTCGCCGCGCTGCGCGAGCGGTACCTGCCGGAGCTGGAGCGGCTGCTGCCCAAGGCGCGCGGCGCGGAAGTGAAGGACTTCTTCGTCACCCGGGAGCGCACGGCGACGTTCGCCCCCACCCCCGGCGTCGGGCGGCTGCGGCCCGGCGCCCGTACCAAGGCACCCGGCCTCTATCTGGCCGGAGCGTGGACCGCCACAGGGTGGCCCGCGACCATGGAGAGTGCGGTCCGCAGCGGCGTGAGTGCGGCCGGCGCCGCGCTGAGCGCCCTGGGCCGGCCCCGCCCCGGTCACCTCTTCGACGTCGAGGAGGCGGCCTGATGCTGAACCAGCACACCGAGGCAGGCCCCCGCACCCCCGGTACCGCAACAAGAGGAGAGACTGTGCCCACTGTGCCCCCGGCCGAGAAGGCCGCTCGAGAGACCGCGGCGGACGTGGCCGCGCTCCTGGAGCGCGGGAGGACCCTGGCCACACCGGTACTGCGGGCGGCGATCGACCGCCTGGCCCCTCCCATGGACACCGTTTCCGCCTACCACTTCGGCTGGATCGACGCCGACGGCAACCCCACGTCCGGCGACGGCGGCAAGGCCGTACGCCCCGCCCTTGCGGTGCTCTCCGCCGAGGTCACCGGCGCCGCGCCCGAGGTCGGCATCCCCGGCGCCGTCGCCGTCGAACTCGTCCACAACTTCTCCCTCCTGCACGACGACCTGATGGACGGCGACGAACAGCGCCGCCACCGCGACACCGTCTGGAAGGTGCACGGCCCCGCTCAAGCGATCCTCGTCGGCGACGCCCTGTTCGCCCTCGCCAACGAGGTCCTGCTGGAGCTCGGCACCGTCGAGGCCGGCCGTGCCACCCGCCGTCTGACCACCGCCACCCGCGCCCTGATCGACGGCCAGGCGCAGGACATCTCCTACGAGCACCGCGACCGCGTCAGCGTCGAGGAGTGCCTGGAGATGGAGGGCAACAAGACCGGCGCCCTGCTCGCCTGCGCCAGCTCCATCGGAGCGGTGCTCGGCGGCGCCGACGACCGTACCGCCGACGCCCTGGAAAGGTACGGCTACCACCTGGGCCTGGCCTTCCAGGCCGTCGACGACCTGCTCGGCATCTGGGGCGACCCGGTGTCCACCGGTAAGCAGACCTGGAGCGACCTGCGCCAGCGCAAGAAGTCCCTGCCGGTGGTGGCCGCGCTCGCGGCGGGCGGCGACGCCTCCGACCGGCTCGGCGAGATCCTCGCCGCCGACGCCAAGAGCAGCGACTTCGCCACCTTCTCCGAGGAGGAGTTCGCGGCCCGCGCCGCCCTCATCGAGGAGGCGGGCGGCCGCGAGTGGACCGCCGAAGAGGCGCGCCGCCAGCACACCGTCGCCGTCGAGGCCCTCGACGCCGTCGACATGCCCGAGCGGGTGCGGGCGCAGTTCACGGCGCTGGCCGACTTCGTCGTCGTACGGAAGAGATGATCACCACCGGGCGAAAAGAGATGATCCATATCGGTCGAATAGCCCTCGCGTAGTCGCCGGCCGGTGCCGCTGTAAGCAGCGCACCGGCCGACGGCGGACCCACAGCAGACGCACTACCAGGAGCACTGCACGAAGGGGAAGCCATGACAGCGACGACCGACGGAAGCACCGGGGCTCTCCCGCCCCGGGCAGCCGCGGCCAGCGACATCGACATCGAGACCCCCGTGGCGGCCGGGGCCCACGAAGCCGCCGTGTACGCGGTCCGGCGCGCCACCGACTTCCTGCTCTCCAGGCAGGACGCCCAGGGCTGGTGGAAGGGCGACCTCGAAACGAACGTCACGATGGACGCCGAGGACCTGCTGCTCCGTCAGTTCCTGGGCATCCGCGACGAGAGGACCACGCAGGCCGCCGCGCTCTTCATCCGCGGCGAGCAGCGCGAGGACGGCACCTGGGCGACCTTCCACGGCGGCCCCGGCGAGCTCTCCACCACCGTCGAGGCGTACGTCGCCCTCCGTCTGTCCGGCGACGCGCCCGACGCCCCGCACATGGCGCGAGCCTCCGCCTGGATCCGCGAGCGGGGCGGCATCGCGGCCGCGCGCGTGTTCACCCGCATCTGGCTCGCCCTGTTCGGCTGGTGGAAGTGGGAGGACCTGCCCGAACTCCCGCCGGAACTCATCTACTTCCCGAAGTGGGTGCCGCTCAACATCTACGACTTCGGCTGCTGGGCCCGGCAGACCATCGTCCCGCTGACGATCGTCTCCGCCAAGCGGCCGGTGCGTCCCGCGCCCTTCCCGCTCGACGAGCTGCACACCGATCCCGCGAACCCCAACCCGCCCACACCCCTTGCTCCGGCGGCGACCTGGGACGGCGCCTTCCAACGGCTCGACAAGGCGCTGCACCAGCTGCGCAAGGTGGCCCCCCGCAAGCTGCGCAGGGCCGCCATGAACAGCGCGGCCCGCTGGATCATCGAGCGGCAGGAGAACGACGGCTGCTGGGGCGGCATCCAGCCGCCGGCGGTGTACTCGATCATCGCCCTGCACCTGCTCGGCTACGACCTCGAACACCCCGTGATGCGCGAGGGCTTGGCCTCCCTGGACCGGTTCGCCGTCTGGCGCGAGGACGGGGCCCGGATGATCGAGGCCTGCCAGTCACCGGTCTGGGACACCTGTCTTGCGACCATCGCGCTGGCGGACGCCGGAGTGCCCGCCGACCATCCGCAGCTCGTCAAGGCCGCGGACTGGATGCTGGGCGAGGAGATCGTGCGCCCCGGCGACTGGGCGGTCAAGCGCCCTCACCTTCCGCCGGGCGGCTGGGCGTTCGAGTTCCACAACGACAACTACCCCGACATCGACGACACCGCCGAGGTGGTCCTCGCACTGCGGCGCGTCAGGCACCACGACCCCGAGCGGGTCGAGAAGGCGATCGGCCGCGGGGTGCGCTGGACCCTCGGGATGCAGTCGCGCAACGGGGCGTGGGGCGCCTTCGACGTCGACAACACCAGCCCGTTCCCCAACCGGCTGCCGTTCTGCGACTTCGGCGAGGTCATCGACCCTCCGTCGGCCGACGTCACCGCGCACGTCGTCGAGATGCTCGCGGTCGAGGGCCTCGCCCACGATCCGCGTACCCGGCGCGGCATCCGGTGGCTGCTCGCCGAACAGGAGCCGGACGGCTCGTGGTTCGGGCGCTGGGGCGTCAACTACGTCTACGGCACCGGATCGGTCGTACCCGCCCTGGTGGCCGCGGGCTTCCCGGGCTCGCACCCGGCGATCCGGCGTGCGGTGGCCTGGCTGGAGTCCGTCCAGAACGACGACGGCGGCTGGGGCGAGGATCTGCGCTCCTACAAGTACGTCAGCCAGTGGAGCGGCCGGGGAGCCTCGACCGCCTCGCAGACCGCGTGGGCGCTGATGGCCCTGCTGGCCGCGGGCGAGAAGGACTCCAAGGCGGTCGAACGGGGCATTCAGTGGCTCGCGGCCACCCAGCGCGAGGACGGCTCCTGGGACGAGCCGTACTTCACCGGTACCGGGTTCCCGTGGGACTTCTCGATCAACTACCACCTCTACCGCCAGGTCTTCCCGCTGACCGCGCTCGGCCGGTACGTGCACGGGGAGCCCTTCGCCGAGAAGCCCACCGCCTCCGAGGGGTCGGCGACCTCCGGAAAACCGCTCGCCGAGGCCAAGGGGAGCTGATGAGCGCCAAGCCCGCCCCGGCCCCGCTGCTGATCGCCTGCGCGCTCGGCATCGAGCAGTTCGCCCTGCGCACCAGCGACCGCGGCGGCGCCGGCGGGCCCGTCACCGTGCTCCGTACGGGCATGGGGCCCAAGGCGGCCGAGCGCTCCGTCACCCGGGCCCTGGCCGAGCCGGCGCTCAGCGGGGCCGCCGTGCTCGCCACGGGGTTCTGCGCCGGTCTCGCCCCCGGGATGCACCCCGGCGACCTGGTGGTCGCCGAGGAGACCCGGGATCCGGGAGGAACCACCATGTGCGTCGGGACCGAGCTCCTCGTCAAGGAACTCGTGCGGACCGTCCCGGGCCGCACCGTCCACACCGGCCCGCTCACCGGCTCCGACCACGTCATCCGTGGTCAGGAGCGCTCCGAGCTGCTGGCGACCGGCGCGATCGCGGTCGACATGGAGTCGGCGGCCACGCTCCTGAGCGCCGTGCGCGCGGGCGAGCGCCCGGTTGCGGCCGTCCGGGTGGTCGTGGACGCTCCAGAACATGAACTCGTCCGGATCGGCACGTTGCGCGGTGGAATATCGGCTTTCCGCGTTCTTCGTTCCGTCCTGCCCGCTTTCTTCGAATGGCACCGTTCTTTGCTGCTCCCCAGGAGGTGAGCCAGATGGCCATGCCACTGCGTCAGTCCATCAAGGTCGCTACTTACTTGGCCGAACAGAAGCTGCGCAGGCGGGAAAAGTTTCCGCTGATCGTCGAGCTGGAGCCGCTGTACGCCTGCAACCTCAAATGCGAGGGCTGCGGCAAGATCCAGCACCCTGCCGGAGTCCTGAAGCAGCGCATGCCGGTGGCCCAGGCCGTGGGAGCGGTGCTCGAATCCGGTGCGCCGATGGTGTCCATCGCCGGCGGCGAGCCCCTGATGCACCCGCAGATCCACGAGATCGCACGACAGTTGGTGGCCAGGCGGAAGTACGTCTTCCTGTGCACCAACGCCATGCTGCTGCGCAAGAAGATGGACGACTTCACGCCCTCGCCCTACTTCGCCTTCGCCGTGCACATCGACGGCCTGCGCGAGCGGCACGACGAGTCGGTGGCGAAGGAGGGCGTGTTCGACGAGGCCGTGGCGGCCATCAAGGAGGCCAAGAGGCGCGGCTTCCGGGTCACCACCAACTCGACCTTCTTCAACACGGACACCCCGCAGACGATCGTCGAGGTCCTCAACTACCTCAACGACGACCTCAAGGTCGACGAGATGATGATCTCGCCCGCCTACGCCTACGAGAAGGCCCCCGACCAGGAGCACTTCCTCGGCGTCGAGCAGACCCGCGAGCTGTTCAGAAAGGCCTTCGCAGGCGGCAACCGGCGCCGCTGGCGGCTCAACCACTCGCCGCTCTTCCTGGACTTCCTGGAGGGCAAGGTCGACTTCCCGTGCACCGCGTGGGCGATCCCGAACTACTCCCTCTTCGGCTGGCAGCGCCCCTGCTACCTGATGGCCGACGGGTACGTCCCGACGTACCGCGAACTGATCGAGGAGACCGACTGGGACAAGTACGGCCGCGGCAAGGACCCGCGCTGCGCCAACTGCATGGCGCACTGCGGCTACGAGCCGACCGCCGTCCTCGCCACCATGGGCTCGCTCAAGGAGTCGCTGCGCGCCATGCGCGAGACGGTCTCCGGAAACCGGGAGTGACGCCATGACCGCCGTCCCCTTGGGCGTCCCGGAGGTACCCCTTCGGCCGATCGCCGAGAGGCGTGTGTCGCGGCAGATCCAGGTCGGGACGGTGGCGGTGGGCGGTGACGCCCCGGTCTCGGTCCAGTCGATGACGACGACCCGTACGTCGGACATCGGCGCCACCCTCCAGCAGATCGCCGAGCTCACGGCCTCCGGCTGCCAGATCGTCCGCGTCGCCTGCCCCACGCAGGACGACGCCGACGCCCTGTCGACCATCGCCCGCAAGTCCCAGATCCCGGTGATCGC